>NZ_WWCU01000060.1 GCF_009857595.1 Pseudoduganella aquatica
GGCGCAGGCCGTGCGCGGCGCGGCCGGCGCGCTGCTGGCGGCCGGCCTGGGGCGGGGCGAGCGCGTCGCCGTGTACATGGAAAAGAATGTGGAGAATGTGGCCGCCATGTATGGCGCGGCGGCCGCCGGCGGCGTGTTCGTGCCGGTCAATCCGCTGCTGAAACCGGAGCAGGTGGCCTATATCATGGCCGACTGCAATGTGCGCGTGCTGGTCACCTCGGCCGACCGCCTGCGCCTGCTGGCGGCCAGCCTGGCGCAGTGCCCGGACCTGCGCGTGGTGTTCGCGGTCAACCCCGGCGAGCAGGCGCTGCCCGACGTGCCGGGCGTGGCGGTGCTGGCCTGGGACGGCGCCGCGGCGCCGCATGCGGCCCCGTCCGGCGCCATCGACACCGACGTGGCCGCCATCCTGTACACCTCGGGCAGCACCGGCAAGCCCAAAGGTGTTGTTTTATCGCACCGCAACATGGTGGCCGGCGCCGTCAGCGTCTCCACTTATCTGGAAAACACGGCGGCCGACCGCCTGCTGGCCGTGCTGCCGCTGTCCTTCGACTACGGCCTGAGCCAGCTGTCGACTGCCTTCCGCGTGGGCGCCACCGCCGTGCTGATCAACCACCTGCTGCCGCGCGACATCCTGAAAGCCGTGCTGGCCGAGCGCATCACCGGCCTGGCCGCCGTGCCGCCGCTGTGGCTGCAGATCGCCGGCCTGGACTGGCCGGCCGACTGCACCCTGCGCTATCTGACCAATTCCGGCGGCGCCATGCAGCGCCCCACGCTGGACGCGCTGCGCAAGGCGCTGCCGAACGCGCGCCCCTTCCTGATGTACGGCCTGACCGAGGCTTTCCGCTCCACCTATCTGCCGCCCGATCAGCTCGAGCGCCGTCCCGATTCCATGGGCAAGGCCATTCCCAACGCGGAAGTGATGGTGCTGCGCCCGGACGGCACGGAATGCGACGCGCACGAGCCGGGCGAGCTGGTGCACCGCGGCGCACTGGTCTCGCTGGGCTACTGGAACGACCCGGCCAAGACGGCAGAGCGCTTCAAGCCTTACCGCGCCGAGTCCGGCATCGTGCTGGCCGAGATGGCCGTGTGGTCGGGCGACACCGTGCGCCGGGACGAGGAGGGCTATCTCTACTTTATCAGCCGCAACGACGAGATGATCAAGACCTCCGGCTACCGCGTCAGCCCGAGCGAGGTCGAGGAAGTGGTCTACGCGCGCGAGCAGGTGGCCGAGGCGGCCGCGCTGGGCGTGGCGCATCCGGCGCTGGGCCAGGCCATCGTGGTGGTGGCGCTGTGCAAACCCGGCCGGGAACTGACGGCGGCCGAACTGCTGGCCGCCTGCAAGCCCCACCTGCCGGCCTATATGCTGCCGCAGAAAATCATCATGGCCGAGGCCGGCCTGCCGCGCAATCCGAACGGCAAGATAGACCGCAAGCTGCTCAGCCAGCAATACGAACACTGTTTTACGGAGAACACACTATGAGCGCAGTGCGCCCCCAGCATGCGCCCCTGGTGCAATTTCCCGTCGTCGACGACTGCCTGCAGATAGGCGGCATGCCGCTGACCCGGCTGGCCGCGCGCGTCGGCCAGACCCCGTTCTACGCCTACGACCGCGCCGCCATGACGGCCCGCGTGGCCGAGCTGCGCCGCCACCTGCCGCCGGAAATCGAGCTGCACTACGCCATGAAGGCCAATCCCATGCCGGCCGTGGTGCAGCATATGGCCGGCCTGGTGGACGGCATCGACGTGGCCTCCGGCGGCGAGCTGCGGGTGGCGCTGGACACCACCATGGCGCCGCTCAACATCAGCTTCGCCGGCCCCGGCAAGAGCGACGCCGACCTGGCCTGCGCGGTGGCGGCCGGCATCGTGCTGAACATGGAGTCGGCCGGCGAGATGGAGCGCATCGCCGCCATCGGCGAACGGCTCGGCGTGCGGCCGCAGGTGGCGGTGCGCGTCAACCCGGACTTCGAGCTGAAATCGTCCGGCATGAAGATGGGCGGCGGCCCCAAGCAGTTCGGCGTGGACGCCGAACAGGTGCCGGAACTGCTGGCGCGCCTGGGCCGGCTGGCGCTGGACTTCCACGGCTTCCACATCTTCAGCGGCTCGCAGAACCTGAAGGCCGAGGCGATCCAGGAAGCGCATGAAAAGACCTTCGCGCTGGCGCTGCGCCTGGCCGCGCACGCGCCGCGTCCGCTGCGCATGCTCAATATCGGCGGCGGCTTCGGCATTCCGTATTTCCCCGGCGAAGGCAGGCTGGACCTGGCGGCCGTGGGCGAGAACCTGAAGCGCTTGCTGCCCGACGTCAAGCGCGCGCTGCCGGAAGCCCATATCGTGATCGAGCTGGGCCGCTACCTGGTGGGCGAGGCCGGCGTCTACGTCAGCAAGGTGATCGAGCGCAAGGTCTCGCGCGGCCAGGTCTACCTGGTGACGGACGGCGGCCTGCACCACCACCTGTCGGCCTCGGGCAACTTCGGCCAGGTGATACGCAAGAATTATCCCGTCGTGATCGGCAACCGCGTGCGCGGTGGCGAACGCGAGACGGCGTCCGTGGTGGGGCCGCTGTGCACGCCGCTGGACCTGCTGGCCGACCAGATGGAGCTGGCGCAAGCCGGCCCGGGCGACCTGGCGGTGGTGTTCCAGTCGGGCGCCTACGGCCTCACGGCCAGCCCCGGCGCCTTCCTCAGCCATCCCGGCGCGGTGGAAGTCTTAGTCGGCAGTGATGAACCAGCAGGAGGCGGTGTATGAGCGGTATTTGCGGTTGGATAGGGCATGGCCACGGCGCGGCGGAAAACCGCGCCCTGGTCGAGGCCATGGCGGCGCCGCTGGCGCGCTTCGACGGCAGCGCCGTGCAGGCCATGGCGGGCAACGCCAGCGCGCTGGCGCTGGCGGCGGGCGTCGATTGCGCCCACAGCCTGCAGCGCGACGGCGTGGCCATCGCGCTGTGGGGCGATGTGCGCCTGCGCGACGCGGCGCGGCGCGAGCAGGCCGCGGCCGAGGGCATGGGCGCGGCCTTGCTGTCCCTGTGGAAGCAGGGCGCCGAGGCGCTGTGCAACGGCCTGGTGGGCGCTTTCGCGCTGGCCGTGGTGGACGAGCGCGCAGGCGAGGCGCTGCTGGCCATCGACCGCATGGGCACGCATCCGCTGGCCTGGCAGCTGGCCGGCGAAACCCTGGTGTTCGGCTCCTCGGCCGACAGCCTGGTGCGCCACCCGCTCACGCCAGCCAGGCTGGACCCGCAAGGCCTGTACAACTATGTGTACTTCCACATGGTGCCGGCGCCGGGCACGGTCTACCAGGGCCAGCAGCGGCTGCTGCCGGGCACTTATCTGCGTTACCGGCAGGGCCGCGTCGAGCAGCAGACCTACTGGCGCATGCAGTTCCAGGAAGACGGCAAGCGCCCGTTCGCCGAGCTGAAGGACGAATTCCGCGAGGTGCTGCGCAGCAGCGTGCGCGACGCCTGCGGCACGCAGCCGGTGGGCGCCTTCCTGTCCGGCGGCACCGACAGCTCGACCCTGGCCGGCATCCTGTGCGAAGTGGGCGGCAAACCGGCCAAGACGTATTCGATCGGCTTCGAGGCCCAGGGCTACGACGAGATGGAATACGCGCGCATCGCCTCGCGCCATTTCGGCACCGAGCACCATGAATACTATGTGACGCCGGCCGACGTGGCCGACGCCATTCCGCACATGGCGCAGGCCTTCGACCAGCCCTTCGGCAACGCCTCGGCGGTGCCGGCCTACTACTGCGCCAGGATGGCGCGCGCCGACGGCGTGGCGCGCATGTTCGGCGGCGACGGCGGCGACGAACTGTTCGGCGGCAACGAGCGCTATTCCAAGCAGCAGGTGTTTGCGCTGTACGAGCGCGTGCCCGAGCTGCTGCGCAAGGCGCTGCTCGAGCCGGCCGTGTTCAACTTCCCCGGCGGCGGCCGGGTCCAGCTGCTGCGCAAGGCGCGCAGCTATATCGAGCAGGCCTCGGTGCCCATGCCGGCGCGGCTGGAAACCTACAACCTGCTGGGCCGCTACGGCCCCGCCCAGGTCTTCACCGACGATTTCCTGGCCGGCGCCGACACCGGCCAGCCGCTGGCCGGCCTGAGCGCCACCTACGGCCTGAGCGACGCGCCCAGCCTGATCAACCGCATGCTGGCGCTGGACCTGAAAGTGACGCTGGCCGACAACGACTTGCCGAAAGTGATGCGGGCCTGCGAACTGGCCGGCATGGAAGTGGCGTTTCCCTTCCTGAGCGAGCAGATGGTGGCCTTCTCGGCCGGCCTGACGCCGCAGCAGAAGCTGAACGGCACCCAGCTGCGCTACTTCTTCAAGGAGGCGCTGCGCGACTTCCTGCCCAACGAGATCATCACCAAGCAGAAGCACGGCTTCGGCCTGCCCTTCGGCGTGTGGCTGCAGCAGACGCCGCAGCTGCAGGCGCTGGCGGCCGACAGCTTGAGCGACCTGAAGCGGCGCGGCATCGTGCGCGCCGACTTCATCGACCTGCTGCTGGGCCAGCACCTGGCCGAGCACGCCAGCTACCACGGCACCATGGTGTGGGTGCTGATGATGCTGGAGCAGTGGTTCCGCCAGCGCGCGCATTGACCTGCACAGGAGAGACGGCATGAACAAGACAGTGGCGGTGGTCATTCCCTACTACCAGAAGCGGCCCGGCATCCTGGCCAAGGCGATCCGTTCGGCGCTGGCCCAGGAGGGCGGCGTGGCGCTCGACATCATCGTGATCGACGACAGCTCGCCGGTGCCGGCGCGCGGCGAGCTGGCCGGCATCGACATCCCGGCGCCGCACGCGCTGCGCATCGTCGAGCAGCCCAACGCCGGCCCGGCGGCGGCGCGCAACCGCGCGCTGGGCCTGGTGGCGCCCGGCACCGAGTACGTGGCCTTCCTCGATTCGGACGACGAGTGGATACCGGCCCACGTGGCCAACGCGGTCGCCGCGCTGGAGGCCGGCCACGACTTCTATTTCTCCGACCATTACCAGCTGAACCAGACCGTCACCGCCTTCAAGCGCGCGCGCCGCATCGAGGTGGGCGACCATCCCGCCATCGGCGCCAGCCCCTACCTGCACAGCTACCGCGGCGACATGTTCAACCAGATCCTGACCGGCAACATCGTCGGCACCTCGACCGTGGTGTACCGCCACGCGGCCGGCCCCGAGCTGCGTTTCCGCGAAGAGTTCGTGTACGCCGGCGAGGACTACCTGTTCTGGCTGGAGCTGGCGCAGCGCTCGGGCCGGGTGGCGTTTTCCGCGCTGTGCGAATGCACTTACGGCGAGGGCGTGAATATTTTCGCCGGCTCGGGCTGGGGCACGGAGAATTCGCTGATACGGCTGCACTACGAGATGAAGTTCAAGAAGGCGCTGCCACGCCTGTTCAGCCTGTCGCCCGCCCAGCTGCGCCAGAACGGCGCCGACGTGCGCGGCCTGCGCCGCAGTTTCGTGGCCGACCTGCTGCACCGGCTGTCGCACCGCAAGCGGCTGGACGGCGCGGTGCTGCGCGGGCAGTGGCGCATCGACCCGCAGTCCTTCCTGTACGCGCCGCTGCTGGCGGTGGGCGTGCTGCTGAAGCGCTAAGCGCCGGCCGCGCCGGCCTGGTCCGGCTTGCGCAGCACGGCCACATAGATCTGGTTGCGCAGCGCCGGGTCCAATCCGCTCAGCCGATCGAGCAGGCGCGCCAGCCAGCGCATGCGCGGCGAGCCGGCCACCATGCCGTAGCGGTCGCCGTAGGAGCCCTGCCAGGCGATGCTGAAACCGGCCTCCTGCCAGCATTTTTTCAGCTGCCACTGGGTCAGCGGCGTGATGTGGCCGTCGGACCGGTAATGCGCGTCGTTGAACCACTGGAAGGTGCCGTCGCGCAGCAGGCTGGCGACCGAGGCGGAGGAGTCCACATTCGGGGTCGACAGGACGACGCTGCCGCCCGGCTTGAGCAGCGCATGGCACTGGCGCGCGAAATGGCGCGGGTTTTCCAGGTGCTCGATGATTTCCGAGGCGAACACGGTGTCGAAACTGCCCTCGCGCCCCTGGGAAAAATCGTCGTTCAGGTCGCTTTGGAAGAAGTCGATCTGGCCGTGCAGGCGGAAGTTTTCCGTGACGTAGTCGGTGGCGGCCACGCGGTAGCCGGCGTCGTGCAGGCGCATGCTCATGGCCCCGCTGCCGGCCGCCAGGTCCAGCACGGCGGCGCCGGCCCGGCAATGTTGCTGCAGCACGGAAAACGTGAACTCGTGCAGGCCGGGCAGGGCGTGGATGTGCAGGCCTTTGTAGGCCAGGCTGTCGGCGCCGGTATGGCTGGCCGCCACGCGGTAGCTGTCCACAAGAATGGTATGCGCTGGCTTCATTTCGACCTCCTGAAAGGGAATGTTGCAGGATATCTCGGTGCTGGACGGCCGCCGGGCTCTGCGCGGCATTTTGTTAACGAAATGGAACCGTCTTAGTATATTATCGGGTAGTAACGGGGGCCGCTGCCGCATGCGCAGGCGGCCCGTTCAAGTCGACACAATCATAAGGAAGTCCTCGCGATGGCTGGTAAAGGAAGTAAGCGCTTGGTGGGCGTTGCAATGGCAAGCAGCGTCCTGTTGCTGGCGGTGCTGGGCGGATGCAAGAAAGAGGAGTCGGCGGCCACCCTGGTGGCGCAGGCCAAGCAGTTCCAGCAAAAAGGCGACAGCACCGCCGCCATGATACAACTGAAGAACGCGCTGGCGGCCAATCCGGAGGACGCCGAGGCGCGTTATTTGTTGGCCAAGCTGTCGCTCGAAGGCGGCGACGTGCTGGCGGCCGACAAGGAAATCCGCAAGGCCATCTCGCTCAAGTATCCGGACGCGCAGACCATGCCGGTGCTGGCGCGCGCGCTGTTGATGCAGGGCAAATTCCAGAACGCGCTGGACGACACCGAGGCCGCCGCCAAGGCCGGCGGCGCCGAGCTGCTGTGCGCGCGCGCCGACGCCCTGCTGGCGCTGAACAAGCGCGACGAGGCCAAGGCCTTGTTCACCTCCGTGCTGCAAGCCCAGCCCCAGCATGCCGCCGCGCTGGTGGGCCTGGGCCGCGTGGCCTTCCTGGAGCGCAATGCCGCTGCCGCCATGAGCTATGCCGACCAGGCCGTGGCGGCCGGCCCCAAGGACGCCGACGCGCTGATGTTCAAGGCCGACCTGCTGCGCGCCCAGGGCAAGCCGGAGCAGGCGCTGGAAGCCTATGCCCAGGTGCTGGTGGCCAATCCGGCGCACCGTTCGGCCCATATCGAGAAAGCCTATCTGGAAATCGCCTCGGGCAAGTATGAGCTGGCCCAGGCCGATCTGGTGGCGGCCAAGAAGATCACGCCGGGCAGCATGATGGTGACTTACACCCAGGCCTTGCTGGACTTCACCCAGGGCAAGAACGCCGCCGCGCTGGAGTCGCTGCAGAAAGTGCTGCGCGCCGCGCCCGAGCACATGCCCAGCATCCTGCTGGCCGGCGCGGTCAACCTGAACCTGGGCTCGACCCAGCAGGCCGGACAGCATTTGCGCAAATACCTGGAGAAAAACCCGGACAATCTGTACGCCCGCAAGATGCTGGCCACCAGCCTGCTGCGCGGCGGCCAGACGCCGGACGCGCTGGCGGTGCTGGCGCCCGCGCTCAAGGGCGGCGAACCGGCCGACGTGCAGCTGCTGGCGCTGGCCGGCGAGTCCTACATGCAGGCGCGCGACTTCAACAAGGCCACCGAATACTTCGAGAAGGCCACCGCGCTGGAGCCGAAAGCGGCCTCGCTGCGCACCTCGCTCGGCCTGAGCAAGCTGGGCAAGGGCGACAAGGCGCAGGGCCTGAGCGACCTGGAGGCGGCCACCGCGCTCGACAGCAAGTCGCTGCAGTCCGGCATCGCGCTGATCCGCGCCGAAATCGGCCAGCGCAACTTCGACAAGGCGCTGGCGGCGGCGGCGCAGCTGGCCAAGAGCCAGCCGACCAATCCGGAGCTGTCGCAACTGGCCGGCGTGGCCGCGCTCGGCAAGGGCGACGCCGCGGCCGCGCGCGCCAGCTTCGAACGCGCGCTGTCGCAGCAGGCCACCTATTTCCCCGCCGTCTCCAGCCTGGTGCAGCTGGACGTGTACGAGAAAAAAACGGACGCCGCGCGCGCGCGCCTGCTGGCCTTCCTGGAGAAGGACAAAAAGAGCGTGGACGCGATGACCGCGCTGGCCGGCCTGGCGGTGGTGCGAGAGCAGCCCGACGAGGCGCTGACCTGGCTGGAAAAAGCGCACGCCGAGCAGCCCGACGCGGTGCTGCCGGCCATGCGCTTGGGCATACAATATTTGCGCAGCAGCAAGGCCCCGCAAGCGCTGGCACTGGCCCGCAAGATGCTGGTGGCGTTGCCATCCAACACCGATCTGCTGGAACTGCAGGCGCAAAGCCAGCTGGCCGCCAAGGACCCCGGCGGCGCGCTGGAGTCGTACAGCAAGATCGCCGGCCTGCTGCCCAAGTCCGGCCTGGCGCAACTGCACCTGGCGGAAGTGCATCTGCAGCTGAAAAACGAGGCCGCCGCCGCCGAGGATCTGAAAAAAGCCTTGCAGTTGCAACCGGACTTGGCCCAGGCGCAACTGCTGCAGGCCGAGTTGTCTGTACGCCAGGGCAAGCCGGACGCCGCGCTGGCGCAAGCGCGCCAGTTGCAGAAGCAGCATGACAAGATGCCGGCCGGCTATTTGCTGGAAGGCGACATCCTGAGCCTGCAGGGCAAGCCGGCGCAGGCCGTGCCGGCATACGAGAAGGCGCTGGCGCTGTCCAAGGCGCCCGGCGCGCTGCTCAAGCTGGTGGACGCGATGCGGCGCGGCGGCAAGGCAAAAGAAGCCGAGCAGCGCGTGGCGCAGTGGCGCAAGGAGAACCCGGCCGAACCGATGGTGGCCATGTACCAGGCCGAGTCCAGCCTGGCGGCCAAGCAATACCCCATTGCAATTGAGCAATTCGAGGCTATTCTAAAAGCCAACCCGAAAAACGCGGTGGCCCACAACAATCTGGCGCAAGCGTATTTGCAGCTGAAGGACAAGCGCGCACTGGCATCGGCGGAGCAGGCCGCCAAGCTGGTGCCCAACCATCCGGCCATTATGGATACGCTGGGCTGGGTGCTGGTGGAGCAGGGCGATGTGGCGCGCGGCTTGCCGCTGCTGCAAAAGGCGGCCGCGGCGGCCGAAGGCAACGGCGAGATCCGCTACCATTATGCCGCCGCGCTGAGCAAGTCGGGCGACAAGGCCGGCGCGCGCAAGGAACTGGAACAGTTGTTGGCAAAGGGAAATTCTTTCCCGCAGCAGGACGACGCCCGCGCGCTGCTGAAACAGCTCTGATCCGGCTACGCTCCGGCCGCCAAGCCGCATGGACAGCGGCTTGCGGAGCCGCGCACGGTTGAATTCGCCTGTGCGTGCTGACCGGAAATAGGTTATCTTTGCGCCTGTGTGCTGGCTTGCATGACGTGAGCCAGTGCCGGCGCCCGACTGATGTACAGACAAGGAACGCGACATGCTGTTCGATCTGTTCGAGCGTTTTTTCGGCAAACGCGACATTCTGATCCCATATTTCGACTTCGCCAGTGTGATGAAGGGCATGATGGATTCGGCCGTGCTGGCCGAGATTTATCGCCTGCGCTACGAGGTGTACTGCCTGGAGTGCCATTACCTGGACGCGGCCGAGTTTGACGAAGGCAAGGAGACCGACGAGTACGACGACTGCTCCATCCACTTCGCCGCCTACGCCACGCGGGACCAGGCCATGGTGGGCACGGTGCGCCTGGTGCAGCCCAAGGATGGGCAGGTCTATCCCTTCGAGTCGCACTGCACGGTGTTCGAGGACTTCACCATGCCGGCGCGCGCGCAGGCCGGCGAGGTGTCGCGGCTGGTGGTGAAGAAGACGCACCGCCGCCGGCGCGGCGATTCGATGGAAGGCGTGTCGAAGGATTTTATGGAGCAAAAGGGCGGCCCGGCCATGATCAAGCCGCCCAGCGGCAAGGAGCAGCGCACCAACAGCCCGTTGCTGCTGCTGGGGCTGTACCGCGAGATGTACCGCTACAGCCGCAAGAACGGCATCCGTTACTGGTATGCCGCCATGGAGCGCTCGCTGGCGCGCTCCCTGGAAAAGATGGGGTTCCGCTTCGTCCCCATCGGGCCGCAGGTGGACTACTATGGACCGGTCACGCCCCATATGGTCGACCTGTACGAATTGAACGACCGATTAAAGCAAGAAAACCGTTTCCTGGCTGCATGGTTCAACGATGAACCCATCCCGTTCTGGGTCGTGGTGAAAACCATGGTCGGCACGTTCATGATAGGGCGCAGCAGGAAGAAATAAACCTCGTAGGAGAATTGGCTGTATGGCGCACGTATTTGACAATCCCGGTTACCGCAGCGTGCTCACCTGCCAGGAATACCAGGCCCATTTCGAAACCGTGGACCGCGCCAACCGCAATATTTTCCGCTCCTTCCGCGGCGACCAGCATGGCAAGGTGCCGCACGATATTTTCAAGCTGCGTTACGACGTGTACTGCATCGAATGCGCCTTCCTGCCGCACACCGAGCAGGCTGGCGGCATGGAGGTCGACGAGTACGAGACCAATGCCGTGCATATCGCCGCCTATTCGATGGACGAGACGCTGATCGGGACCGTTCGCCTGGTGCAGCCGCAGGCCGAGCAGCCCTATCCGTTCGAGCGCCACTGCGCCGTGTTCGAGCATGTCGAGCTGCCGCCGCGGGCGCTGTCCTGCGAAATTTCGCGCCTGGTGGTGCGCAAGGAGCATCGCCGCCGCCGCGCCGACAGCCTGGCCGGCGTTCCCGGCCTGCCGGCCCAGGTGCCCGAGGCCGAGCGCCGGCATGGCGAGCGCCGCCGCGAGTCGCCCATGCTGCTGTTCGGCATGTACCGCGAGATGTACCGCCACAGCCGCCAGGCCGGCATCCGGTATTGGTTTGCCGCCATGGAGCGTGCGCTGGCACAGTCGCTGACGCGGATGGGCTTCGGCTTCCAGGCGATCGGGCCGCAGGCGGACTACTACGGTGCGGTGATGCCTTATGTGCTGGACCTGCACGCCATGGAGGCCAAGCTGGCGGCCGAGAATCCGGCGCTGTCGGCCTGGATGCAGGAGCGGCCGCACGCGCTGTTGCCGCGCCTGTCCTGGCAGCAGAATCCGGCGCGCGGCCTGACGCGCGCGCTCACGCGCGCCAGGTCCTGAACTAGTCGGCGCTGATCTTGATCTTTTTGCTGGTGTGGTTGCGGAAGCTGTGCACCACCATGTAAGGCGCGGTCGGCACCTCCAGGCCGGCCAGTACGTCGTGCATCATGGACAAGCCCATCGAGCCGACCGTGAAGCTGCCGACCGAAATCTGCGAGGCAGGGCAGGGCCGGCCGTCTTCCATGATGGTCAGCGCGCGCGCGACCTGCTCCACCACCTGCGCATCGAGGTGCACGCCGATGCGCCCCATGATCTTGCCGAACACGTTGGAATAGCTGACGTCGCCCTCCGCCGTGGCGCTCGCCACGTCCTTTTGGATGATGTCGGCCAGCGACTCCGGCGCGTCCGGCGGGAAGTACAGCACCCCGCCTCCCGGGCCGATGGATAGCGCGGTGAAGATGTGCTTGCCCATCGCCTTGGCGGTGGCGTGCAGGTGCAGGATCGCTTCCAGGTCGAGGAAGTCGATGGTGTCGAAGATGAAGTCTGCTTTGGCCACCAAGTCGGCCACATTGTCCTTGTCCAGATTGGCCTGGATGGTTTCCACCTGGGCGGTCGGGTTGATGCGCAGAATCTGCTTCTTCAGCGCTTCCACCTTGGGACGCCCGATGTCCTCGAAATCGAAGAACTGGCGGTTCAGGTTGTGCATGTCCACGGTGTCGCCATCCACCAGCACGAAGTGCTGGAAGCCCATGCGCGTGGCCGCCACCGGCAGCGCGCTGCCCAGGCCTGCCCCGACCACCACCACCCGCGTGTTGCGGATCTTGGCCTGGGTGGCCTTGTTGATATAGCCATCATTGCGCATGACGAAGCGGTCATAGTCGAATTCTGTAGTCATAGCAAAACCTTAGCAAGTGTGGAGGAGAAGGTGGCCCCCGCAGGCGGCCGGTGCGGCTGAATTAATTCCAGATTGGCAAGACTATAGTAGCGCAAACTGCCGCCGCTGCACAGGAGGCCGCTTGTCGGAATATTTTACAACCGGGACCGCTTTGCTGCGGGAAATCGACCGTTCGCGCCCACGGAGGAGCCCAAAACAGCGCCGGAATGTGCCAGCCCCGCCTTTGCGCCGCACGTACTAACCACACGGCAACAATTGTCACACAAGCTGTCGAGATTCTTTACAGCTTAGGTAAAAATGGCCAAAGTTTATGGCGGTCAGCAAAGCCCGCATGTCCAGCCGTTGCAGGAGGAACGGGGTAATCCGCCCCATTTTCCCGCGCCTGGCACACCGCTTGCTTAATAGGGATGTGACGCTAACACTGACAGCGCCCTCAACATACTGGAGATCGAACATGAAACTCAAAAAATTGCTGGCAGCAACCTCCCTGGGTCTGGCAGCGTTCAGCGCATCCGCCACGCCGCTGGATGCCCTGGTCGGCAACCTGAACATCAAACTGGTTGGTCTGACCACCGAAACCAACACGCAAGCCGGCACCAATGAAAGCACCTGGGGCCTGGGTGCGATTACCCAGATCCAGGGCACGGGCGGCGCGAGCTGGTCGGCCGGCCTGTCGGACGGCAGCTACCTGTACTATATGATCTACGGTATCGCCGACCAAAACATCGTGCAGAACGGTTCGAACTTCGACATCTACAATATCGGCGCCAGCGGCGGCGTGGCCGACAACAAGATCCATCTGGACATCTACCGCACCAACACCCCGATCGCCGCGCTGGATTCGAACTTCGACGCCGCCCCCTCCGGCCGCACCGGCTACGCCATGCACTCGCTGCTGAGCAGCCTGGGCCCGGCTTACCTGACCGTGACCTTCGGCACCGGCAAGCAGCTGGTAAACGTGGCCAACTCGTGCACCGGCTTGGAGCCGTATGTATGCGACGCCAGCGCCGACGAAACCCAGGCCACGCTGGTCCAGCAAGTGACCAACACCAACCTGCCAGCTGACGGTAAAGGCTCCTTCTTCGCCGATGTGACTGGCGGCACCAGCGCCACGCAGTGGAACACCAACGGCCTGTTCGGCCACGATTTCGACGGCAAGTTCACGCTGAGCACCAACGGCGCCTCGCAGGGCTCCGGCACTTGCACCGACGTAGAGGTCACCACCGGCGTGTGCTTCACCGGCCTGATCAACGATCCGATCCGCGCAAACAAGATTCCAGAACCTGGCACCTTGGCCATCTTCGGCCTGGGCCTGGCCGGCCTGGCTGGTCTGCGCCGCCGCCGTCAGGCTTGATACAGCAGTTCAGCGATCAGCCGCCTGGCGCCAGCCAGGCGGTTTTTTTTCGTCTCAAGGTTTGCGCAGCGCACCGCTTGCGGCGGAGCCGGCCGGATAGGGATGGACGGCGTGCTTGTACAGGCGCGCCAGGCGCTTCACGTATTCCTGCGTTTCCGCATACGGCGGCACGCCCTTGTACTGGTCGACCGCCTTCTCGCCGGCGTTGTAGGCCGCCGCCACCAGCTGCACGTCGCCGCGGAAGTAGGCCAGCAGCCAGCGCAGATAGGCCAGGCCGCCGCGGATGTTCTGTTCCGGATCGAAGGCGTCCTTGACGCGGAAGCGCTCGGCCGTTTCCGGTATCAGCTGCATCAGCCCTTGCGCGTTCTTGGGCGACACGGCGCGCGCATTGAAACCGGACTCGATGGCGATAATGGCCATCGCCAGCCGGGGATCGACGTCGAACTGCGGCGCCAGCGCCTCCACCAGCGCGCCGATCTGTTTGCTGGCGGCCTGGGTGTAGAGCACGCGCGGTTCGGGCGGCATGGCGACCAGGGGCGTGTCCGGCAGCATGCAGGCGGGCAGCGGCGTGCCGGGCGCGGTATTGGTCATGTGCAGCATGGCCTGCGCCTGCGGGTGGCCCTGCGCGGCGGCCAGCGCGAACAGCTGGGACGCCGCGCCGTCGTCGCGCGGCGCGCCGCGTGCGTTGGCCAGCATCCAGCCCAGCGCGTACTGCGCTTGCGCGTCGCCCAGGCGGGCGGCGCGGCAATACAGGGCCAGCGCCTGCGGCAGGTCGCGCGGCACGCCTTCGCCATGCTCGAGGCGCGCGGCGGCGGCCAGCAGTTCGGCGGCCGGCTCGGCCGCCAGCGCCGCTAGCTGGGCCGACAGCAGCGCCGCCAGCGCGCTTGCGCGCGCGGCCCTGATATGCCGGAAAATGGATCGCTGCATGCTGCACCTTTGTGCTGCCCGACGATGCTTAATTGTAGAGCAGTCAGGGCTGTTCGGCCTGATCTTTGTCTTTGGGCGAGAGGAAAGCTTTGTGGAACAGGTGGCGCGCCAGCAGCAGCGGCGGCATGCGCAGCCAGTTGGCGCGGATGTAGAGCGCAAAGCGGGCGGCCGGCGTGTAGGCGTCGCCGCAGCTGGCGTGGACCGGCAGCAGGGCGCGGCGGTACAGCGCGTCCATCAGCCGCAGCAGCGGCGCGCCTGGACGGCCTTCTGCGGCGGCGGCGTGGGCCTCCGGCGGCAGCGGCGTGTGCAGCAGCAGCGCCGTGTAGCGCAGCGCGTAGAACAGCGGACGCTGCAGCTGCAAACGCGCCGCGTGCGCGCGCAGCGCGTCCCAGAAGCCGGGCTGGCCGCCGTAGTGGCGCAGCAGGCCGTCCAGGTCCACCAGGTCGCGCAGGCCGTGCTCCAGTTCGCCGTCGAAGAATAAATGCGTGGCGCTGTGCAGCACCAGGTCGGGCGGCGCCAGCACATGCAGGCCGGGCTGGCCGGGAATGGCGCGCGCGGACGCGCGCAGCTGGGCCGGGTCGGGGTGGACCGGCGCCGTCAGCGGCAGGATGGCGTGGTGCACATCGATGGCGGTGCGGCGCTTGACGTGCTCCATCGGCGGCAGCTCGTGCATCCACTCGCGGTAGTAGCGCTGGTCGTAGGCGTCCAGGTGGGTGCTGGCCCAGCCGTGCAGCATCAGCGCCGCCTCGGCGTCGTCCAGTTTTTCCCTGGGCACCAGGATGTCGATGTCCGAGAACAGCCGGCCGCTGGCCGGCGGCAGCCCGGCCAGCGCATAGGCCGCGCCCTTGAGCAGTATCAGCGGCGCGTCCAGGCCGGCCAGCGCCTGCTGGATCTGCGCCACTTCCCAGCGCACCGCCTGGCTGTGCCGCTCGGCCACCGTGCGCGACCAGTCGAGATGGCGCCGGGCCGGCGCCGGTATGCGCTCGAGTTCGCCGCGTTCGCGCAGCAGGTAGTACAGGCGCGGCTGCAGATTGGCGCTGGCGCACTGGCGCAGCAGCACATTCCACTCGGCCTCGCTGAAGCCGGCCAGCAGCGCCGGCTGGCGGAAGGCCAGCACGGCCAGCGGCACGCCGGGCGGCGCCGAGGCGGTGGCGGGGGCGGACAGGGCGGCGCCGCTCATGGCTGCTGCGCCAGGCGCTCGAACAGCGCGACCGCCTCGTCCAGCTGGCTGTACACGAAGCTGTGGCAGTGCGCGGCGTCCACCAGGCCGGCCAGGGCGTCGAAGCCGCGCTCGGCCAGCAGGCTGTAGTTGAAGGAGTTTTCCGCCACGCGCAGCACGGTGCCGGCTTTCGGCAGCGGCGCCAGCTCGGTGGCGGCGCCGGCCTGGTAGCGCGGGAACACGATCCAGCCCGGCGCGGCGGTCTCGGCGCTGCGCGCCACGCTGGCGGGCGGCGCCTGCAGATGCGCCACCGTGCCTTTGACGGTGTCGGCCACGGGCGGGCTGAACACGGCGCCATCCGCCGCCAGGTAGCGCTGCATCAGCGGGATGGAGGCGTTCTTCAGGCTGATGGGGCGCGGCAGCGGCTGCAGCCGGCCGTCGGCCAGCTGTATCAGCGCCAGTTCGTCCGACAGCAAACGCCAGCCGCGGTGCGCCAGCGCCGCGCACAGGGTGCTCTTGCCCGAGCCGGGCGGGGCCGGCAGGATCAGCGCGCGGCCGTGGCGTTCCAGCACCGCCGCGTGGACGATCAGGCAGTCGTGCGCGCGGCTCGACACGCACCAGTTCAAGCCCCATTCGAACATGGGGAAGGCTTGCGCCAGCGGCAGCGGCTTGAACATGCTGGCGCCGTTGTGCATCAGCATCACTTGCGGCCGCCACCAGCGCCGCAGGCCGGCCGGCTGCACCACGCGCAGGTGGAAGTCGGCAAAGGCGTCCGCGCCGCGCAGCGCGTAGCCGCCGTACAGCAGGGCCAGTCCTTGCGCCACGCTGGGCACGCTGCTTTCGAGGTGGGTGGTGTAGGCGCCGGTCTGCAGCACGATGCCGCCGCGCGCCAGGCGCCGCGCCAGCTCGGCCGGCGCCAGCGAGGACACCGTGGGTTCCGGCGCGGTCAGCATGCGGAGGCGGCCGGCGTGTCGACCAGGGCCATGGCGCGCAACTGGCCGAGCAGCTCCTCCAGTTCGGCCAGCTGGTCCGGCTCGGCGGGGACGCCGTCGGCTATCTGCAAGGCTGCAGCCAGCCCGGCCGTGGTGGCCGGGCCGCGCTGCAGTACGCTCAGAATTTCAATGGAGGCGGCGTCGAGCAGATGGGTATCGCCCGACAGGTTGTTGTACAGCACAAAGTCCTCGCCGTTCCAGCTGCGGCTGCGCAGCCGCTGGCCCGGCCTCAGGCGCCACATGGCAAAACGGCTTCTGTCAGCATGCGGCCGCTGTCAGTCCATGGTGCCGCGCAAATAGGCGGTAATTTCCGGACCATACCATTTTTTGCCGGCCATGGGGGTGTAATAGCCGCGGCCGGAACCGCCGGTGCGCCAATACTCGTTCCAGATGGCCTGCACGCGGTCCGGCTTGAGGAAGGAGGTGTAGCCCTTGAGCGCGTTCTGGTAGGCCGCGATGCAATGCATGGCGACGTTGTCCTGGTCGTAGCTCTGATGGTCCAGCAGGAACTGCATTTCCTTGCCGTAGAAACTGCTGGTGGATGAGCAGTTGAACTTCCTGTGGAACTTGGTGGTGCTGATGCAGCTGCTGTGCCAGCTGCTCTGATGCATCTTCCAGTAGCCGGGCGATAGGCCCTGGCACACCACCACGTGCGGGTTATGGCTGTTCAGGTTGCCGGATGCGAAGCCGGACGGCGAATGGCAGATGCTGCACGCCATGCCGGGCTGGCTCTTGACGGTCAGGATGGCGCCGACGGCCGCCGCGCCCTTGGTGGCGAAGCGGCGGCGCGCGGCGCCGGCGAAGGCCGGCTTGGCGGCGCCATCGACGGCCGTGCTGGGAGCTGCGGGGGGCAGCTGCGGGGTGCCGTTGTCCCCGTCGTGCTGGTCTTGGTTGGCCACGTCTGTATCCTCGGTTAGCGCTCGGCCGGTGGCCGTAATCTTTAGTGATGAATGGAAACGAAGCAATATTCGTTCCCATCCGTGCAGGGCGCAGGAGCCTTGATAAAAATCAAGGACTTAGCGGAACTTTCTGCGCATCTTTTGCTCACTAGATTAGTCTAGCGCAAAAACTGTAAGAATTCTCGACATTGTTTAGAAGTAGCTCTCCGGCACCACCAGCACATCGCCCGGGCGCATCGGCAGGTTGGCCGAGATGTCGCCGTCCTTGATCAGGTCGTTCAGGCGCACGGTCAGCTTCTGCTGCTTGCCGTCCACGGTGCGCAGCAGGATGGCGCGGTTGCCGGCGGCGAAGTCGGTGACGCCGCCGACGGCGATCATCACGTCCAGCAGCGACATGTCGCGGCGGTAGGGCAGCGCCTGCGGCCGCGCGGCCTGGCCGATCACCTTGATCTGCTCGCTGTACACGCCGACAAAGCCGGTCACGATGACCGTCACCACCGGCTGCTGGATGAATTTGGACAGCGCTTTTTCAATGTCGCGCGCCAGTTCGGTCGAGGTCTTGCCGCTGGCCTGCAGGTCTTCCACCAGCGGGGTGGTGATCTTGCCGTCCGGCCGCACCGGCACGCCCTGGGACACTTCCGGATTACGCCACACCACGATGCTCAGGTTGTCGCCCGGGCCGATCAGGTAGTCGGTGGCCGGCGCCGCCTCTTGCGGCAGCACCTGCTTGGTGGCGCAGCCGCCCAGGGTCAGCGCGGTCAGCGCCAGCGCGCCGCAGGCCAGCCATTTCATCAGGGGAGTATTCACGTGCATGTCCTCTTGTTAGGGTGAAATTCTTCTAGGCAATATGCATGGCATTTTATGTAGCATTTTTGCATGCCCAATTGTATACCAGCCCCTGCAGGCGGGAGCCGGGGCCGGGGGAATATTTTTATTCTGGCACTTTTCTTTGCAACAATTCCTGCACGTAGCGCCCCGGAATCGCGTAGGTGATGCCGCTGGGGGCGGTGATCGCGGTTTCCTTCAGGCCCTTGACAAACACCATATTGATGATGGCGTAGACGACGCCGTCGGCCGGGTCGTACACCGGGCTGCCGCTGTTGCCCGGATAGGCGGTGCCGTCGAGCTGGAAGATGTTGAAGGGCGGGCGCTGCAGCGCCGCCACCGCGCGCGCGTCCAACTGGCGCGCGCTGGCCGAGGGCAGGATGATGGGCGTGACGGCGGCCAGCGTGGCGCGGTGGGTGGCGTGGTGCAGGCCCAGCACCATGCCCAGCGGGAAGCCGGTGAAGGCCAGGTCGCGCCCCTCGCGCAGCGTGCCCGAGTCGCCCAGGCGCAGCGCCGGCAGCGGCGCGCCGCTCAGGCGCAGGTGGGCCAGGTCGTGTTCCTTGTCGATGGCCGCCACGGTGGCCGGGCGGAAGGTGAAGGCCGTGCCTTCGCCGGCCACCAGCACGCCCAGGGTTTGCTCGCTGTCGGCGAAGTCGGGCACCACGTGGGCGTTGGTGATCACGCTCAGGCCGTCGCCCAGCACCACCCCGGTGCCGTTGAAGACGGTGGAGGGGCTGCGCAGGCGCTGGTAGCTGCCGATGCCCACCACCGAGGGCTTGACGGCCGCAATCACGGCGGGCAGGTCGGCGGCGGCGGCACCGCCGCAGAGCATGCTGAAAAGCAATATTAGTGACAGGCGGAAATGCATAGCGGTGCTTGTAGTCTCGGCGCAACAACGATAGCAGATTTTTGCGGGAATTAGCTGTCTTTCGCACAACAAATATCAACGCGCATGTGTCACAATTATGCTTGCATCTTTGGAAATAATTATTTCACAGAGTTAAATACGCGACACGGGCTGTCCACGGCTGCATCAGAGGGGCGGAGCTGCCGCCATTTAGTAGTAACATGGCTTGCAAACTCATGTATCATAGTTGCGATTGATGCATTTTAAGCAAGTTCAAAGCGCGCACCAATTCATAGGCGAGATAGACGATATGGCGGAATTACAGGCACTGCTCTTAACCTTTCTAAAAGCCATCGGCAAGTACCGCTGGTACGCCGTGGCCATTTCCTGGGTGGTAGCGGTGGTCGGCTGGGCAGTGGTGTACAAGCTGCCGGACGATTACCAGGCGTCGGCGCGCGTGTATGTCGACACCCAGAGCATACTGCGGCCCTTGCTGTCGGGCATGACCACCGTGCCCAACGTCGAGCAGCAGGTGCAGTTCATGCGCCGCACGCTGATCAGCCGGCCCAACGTCGAGACCGTCATGCGCATGGTCGACCTGGACATCAAGACCAAGTCGGTGCAAGAGCACGAGAAGCTGGTCGACGAGCTGACCGCGCAGATCAAGGTCACCGGCACCGAGCGCGACGACATCTACACCATCTCCTACAACAACCCGAATCCCAAGCTGGGCAAGCAGATCGTGCAGTCGCTGCTGACCATCTTCGTCGAGGGCAGCTTCGGCGGCAAGAAGCAGGAGTCGGACAAGGCGGTGCAGTTCATCGAGGAGCAGATCAAGAGCTACGAGGAAAAGCTGGCCGCCGGCGAAAACGCGCTGAAGGACTTCAAGATCCAGAACATGGGCTTGCTGCCGCGCCAGGGCGCCGACTACAGCACCACGCTGGCCGACATGGCCGACAAGCTGAGCCAGGCGCGCCTGGAGCTGGCCGAGGCCGAGCAGGCCCGCAACGCCATCAAGCGCCAGATGGGCGGCGAGGAGCCGGCCCCGCTGACCCAGGCCGCGCCGCAGCAGGATGACAGCATCAACCCCGAGCTGGACGGCCGCATCCAGGCGGTCGAGAAGAACCTGGACGCGCTGCGCCTGCAGTTCACCGAGGAGCATCCGGACATCGTGTCCAACAAGCGCCTGCTGGGGCAGCTGCAGCAGCGCAAGAAGGAGGAGGCCAAGAAGCGCGTGCGCAGCGCCGACCCCGGCATCAACTACAGCCCCATGATGCAGCAGATGAACGTGGCGCTGTCGGTGGAGGAGGCGCGCGTGGCCTCGCTCAAGGCGCGCGTGGATGAATACAATATGCGCCTGGGGCGCTTGCGCAGCCAGAGCACGGCGGCGCCGGAAGTGGAGGCCCAGCTGTCCCAGCTGAACCGCGACTACCAGGTCAACAAGGAAAACTACGGCAAGCTGGTGGAGCGCCGCGAAGCGGCCCGCCTGTCCGGCGACCTGACCTCGGCCACCGACATGCTCAGTTTCCGCGTGATCGATCCGCCCACCGCGTCCAACGCGCCTATCGGCCCGAACCGGCCGCGCCTGATGTCCGTGGTGTTCGGCGCCTCGCTGGCGCTGGGCCTGGGCGTGGCGCTGCTGATGAGCCAGATCCGCCCGACCTTTGTCAGCCAGGCTTCGCTGCGCAGCGCCACCGGTTTCCCTATCCTGGGCACCATCAGCATGAACTGGACCGACCAGCAAAAAATCCGCCGCCGGCGCCGCCTGTACGCCTTCAGCGCCGCCGTGGCCGTGCTGTTCACCGCCTACGGCGGCGTGATGGCCGCCTTGCTGATAAAACCTACCTGACCGATTCACGGGGAATCCGATGAGCATTATTGAACGCGCGGCCAGCCGCATAGAGCATCCGCAGGACGCGCCGGCCGGCGCTGACACCGAGACCACGCCGCCGGGCGCGCACGCCGCCGCCGAGGGCGCGCCGCCGGTGGCCGACGCCGGGCACG
>NZ_WWCU01000061.1 GCF_009857595.1 Pseudoduganella aquatica
ATCATTCTGACCACCTCCAGCTTCAGGCTCGGATCGAATGTCTTGCGTTTTCTTGTTGTCATGCTTTAACTCCTCAGATGGTGAATTTTCCACCTATTGAGGTGTCCAGGCAAATTAGACCACGGCACAAGGGCCTCCGCCAAACGCCCTGCGCTGATAAGGCCTTCGTGATGGGCGTCGAAGCAAAGCGACACGTAGTGTTCCGATAAGCCTTGTTCCAGTAGCGCCGATTTCCGGCGTCGTTGCGAGTCGGTTAGAGAAAGCGGAATCTCGGGATCCACCTTGTCGGTGTGCGAAACGCGCAATCCCCTGATGTGATTGCTCTGCGCGTAACTCACGAGCCGGGCTTTATTAAGCGCGATCCCTAACGCATCGCAGCTCACCCTAAAATCGTTAGCGCGGCGTTTAACATCGTCATCGCTCCAGTTGGCCGGGTCGGGAAGTTGGCGGAGCAGTGCGGGCGGCATGAGATAGGCTGAAGCAAATTCGTTTGCGCGGCGCTCAAGAGGGTCCTGGCGTTCCGAGCGCAAGGAAACTCTGGCGACAGCATCACTGTCAAAGAGAGCATGGGCAAGTTCGTGCGCCGCGCTAAAGCGCTGGCGATAAACGTCCTCGCTTGCGTTCACAAGAATGCATTTCCCAGCGGTGGGATGGACGATAAAGAGCCCCGAAATATTCGAGTCCCCAAGCCGGCGCCGAAAAACATGGACGCCCAGCTTTCGGCAGTCTCCGTATACATCCCGCGCGATTTCACGATCTTGGTAGCCAAGATGTGCCCTAACGGCGAGGGCGGCATTTTCGGCCTGCGCCTTGGGAAGACCGTTAGGAGTGAAAGCAAATCGAGCCGTTATGCGCCCCAATTCCTGGGTTAATTCATACTCGGTCTCGCATAAATAGAGAAAGTCGCGGATGGCGCGGCGGTCCTCTTTGCTGAAGTCGTCATTCTTCGCACGGTAAAGAATTTGAGTTGGCGGCGCATTGGGCGTGGGATCGTTGCTAAGAAAGATCTTGTAGTCGCAACGAAAATGATCGCTTAGGATAAGGATTTCATCGCCCGTGGGAAGGGCCTTGCCCGCCTCTATCTCGGCTATCCTTTTGCTATCAACTCCGGTGGCCGCAGCGACATCTTCGAGCGAATCGCTGAGCTCCATGCGATGGGCGGCGATTTTTGAGCCTAGGAGAGTGAGGTCAAGGGACATAAATGCATATTAGACAATTCGTTGGCGTGCGTCAATTTTTTGATCGATTAGGGATAGTGAGCAAGTCTAGGAGGCCGCTTCGTTGACGTCCCATGGAGCCCACGGCAGCGCTAGCTGGCCGGCAGAATCCCGCGCAGATGAGTGTGCGAGAAAATAGGTCTAAGTTTTTTGAAAAGCGGCATTAAGCTTTGGTTTTCTAAACTCCAAGGGGAGAAACCATGAGCCTTGCCACCGCAATCGAACACACAACCAAAGTCAGCCTTTGGCTGCATGAACAGTGCAACGGCGCCATATGGAAGTATGAAAGCGACAAACAGAAAGCATGCCTGGCGCTGCTCCAACAAACGGCGGAGCTCGTTGACGGCATCGTCATCCTGCTCAATAACCGGATGGCAGGCCCCGCATTGGCGCTGGCCCGGCCGATGTTCGAAGGCTACGTCCGCTCTTACTGGTTGTCGAGAGTGGCGACCGAGGCTGAGTTCCAAAAGATGCTGCGAGGAAAAGGCCCCGAGTTTCGGGAGATCATCGCCGTGATCGGGGACGACGAGGAGAGCGGCGCGGCTTGGATCCTCAACAACAAAAGCGCCAACTGGAAAAGCTTCAACGACCTGATCCATGGAGGATCGGAGCATATCCGTCGGCGCTTAACGGAGACCTCCATCGAGCCGATGTATCCCGAGGACGAGCTGGAGCGTTTGCTCGCGTTTGCTTCGGAAACCGCCGTGCGAGTCGGTATCGAGATCTTTTCGGTCGCCAAGGACCACGCTAGGATGGTGGCGTTTTGCGAGGGGGCCAAGCGGCTTGGCATGAGGTGATCTAGCCTGGACACCGGACACCGGACACTGGTCGCGCTCGCAGGCATGCGTCAACCTGGCATCCTCAGCGCGGAGCTATGTCCAGAATCCGTTGCTCGCCCAGCTTGATCATGCGGTTGATGAAATCGGGAAATGGCGCTTTCTTCGCGGTCCAATCAGGCGACTCGATGCGTTCGACATGCGCAAGGATGGCGTCGATGATGCGTCTCGCGTCCGATGGCGGCCACCAATTGGACAATGCGGCCAAATGAGCGTCAGCGCCCCCGGCGTCCTTCGTGAAACCGAAGAGGAGTTTGGCCATCAGCTTAAGGTGCTGGTCAAACGTGGCGAATAGATAGCGCTTCTTGGTGTATTCATTTTCGCTGGCCTGCCGAACGAACTCGCTGAGATGCGTCAGATCCCATGCCTGGTTGCGAGCGCCGTCAAGGGCGCGATCTCGATGAGGCGAGTTTTTCCCCTTGAATACGCCCTCCTTTGGAGAAGAGCGCGGCGCGAAATATACGCTCGCCAGCAAGGCGACAGAGCCGCCAAACATAAATTCGTCTCGCATCCATTCCAGCAAGCTCAGCACTCGATTCAGGGGCTTATCGATGCGCTGCTCCAGCTCCAACATTTTGAGGCACATGACGTAGTTTCTGTTCCAACGCCGGAGCGGGGCGGCAAGGTCTACGTTTTTGACTTCAAGCGGATGATAGCGACTGCTTAGCGCGTCCTCGCGGCCAACCGCGACATCAATAACATCCTGCGGGCGGGAGCGGTCGGCTGCCCTGAACCAGCCTAGCTCCGTCAAGGAAACGTCGTTGCCTTGCTTGTGAGCGAGCTCATGAAAGGCAATCCCTGGCTCCATCTGAATGTCCAAGCATTGCGCAAAGGCGAGCAGGGCGGCCGACGCTCGTCGTTGCTCTTCGTTTGGGATCACCTTTCCTTCCGCTAGCTGGGCGAAGCGCGACGCCATGTTTCGGTCAGGAAGAAGGATGGTCTGAACGCCGTTTTTGCGGCTCTCGTAAAAATGTCCACGGATATCGTAAAGTCCTACCTCCGGCGGTATGTAGCCTGGCACGCAAATGTCCGCCTTCCCAAGCTGCTCGCTGATGTCGAACAGATCGTCAAGAGGGAAGCCCGGCGGCAGGTATATTTGAAATTCGGTGTCGTCCATTGCGAATGGCTGTTATTTCGTCGAAAAATTATACAGTTGCGCGTCACCGCCAGCTCTTTTGTTGACTGGCATCAACATTATGCTCCAGACTGGAGCTCTAGCCGCTTTCAACCCGGGCGCCTCGCTCATGGGTTCCCTATATAGGGCAATGAATCAGCGCCGGGACATACGCAAGTTCAATCGAGATGGAGTCGCTGTGAAGCAAACCAAGATGTATAGGAAGGTGAAGCCGTTTTGCGTAAACCGACTGTTCCCGGTGGCCACGCTCTGGCTGTTCGCGGTCGCGATTTACTGGTCGGCTTCATGGGTGGTCGGATTTTTGTCAGAAGGCGGCGGGGCCACGCGCCTGAATTTAGTCAGCTTGGCCGCGTTTGGCGATGGACGTGTCGTGCTGATTCTGAGCCTCTGCGCATTGGCCGCCATGAGCGTTCTTTCGCTGATCGAGCTCAACGTAAACGCCCGTTCCATCAATCGGGCCAACATGGAAAGGTTCCCCCGGCAGTTATGGGACGAGGTTTCTTCCGCGTCGGCGCACGCGGGGGCGGCATTGATCGCGTCGGTTTATTGGAGCGGTGGGGAAGGAGTCTCGCGAACGGTCGAACAGGGACGAATGTTGACAGCGGTCGCTCTGCTGGGCATCGCCTTCCTTTCTTATCATTTGGATGAGACTGGACAACGCGGCGAAGCAGCCGGCGAGAACAAGCACCCCCCGAATCGCGTTTAGGCTGTTTGAGCTTGACGCTGGAAGTGGGTGTAGCGCTCCATGTCTTCCAGCGTGCCGATCATTTCTGAGCCGCTAGTCGTATTCATGCATGCTAAGCGGCATGTCAATGCCATAGGACTCGGCTATGCGCTGAGCCGCTTCCGTGATGGAGCGTTTTCGCGCGTCGATTGCCTGCATCTCCTGTTGATTCAAGTAGACAAATCCATCTCCGCGAGTCGCCTTGTGAATGATGGCTGTGATCCCGCCAATTTCGTTCAGCGCGTGTAGCAGAAATTTGCCGATCTCAGGATCGCTGAATTCGTGGTGCGCCTTCGATTTCTGTCTGCCGTTGACGGAACCTTTCCCGATGAGTTCAGAAATCTCTTTCAACCCCTTCGTCATGTCGTGGACGTTGCCTTCGCAGGACATGTAGTGTCTGACGGCATTGCGTCCCACATAGCCCAGTATAATCTTGAGGCACTCAATATCGCTGTAAGGGTGGAGCGAGGAGTAATCTACGTGGCGGCGGACCGAGTCGAGGACCAGCTGGACCTTCTCCTCGTCATCGAAGTCAATGAGCTTATTGACGAAGAAGCTTGGATCGATCACCTTGCAGTAGCTCGGAACTTTCGTGGCGCTCGCGGCTCGGCAAAAACCGAAAATGTAGAGCGTCGCATAGCCATCCTTCAAGGACTGGCCGGCAGAATTTTTCTTCTCGAATGTTTCGATTGTCTTCTTGATTTTTTTGGCGTCCGCCACCGAAGTGACCTGCAACGCAATTCCGCCGTCCTTGTGATCGTCTGCGGAGTCAATGGCCGGGAAGTTCACTTGGATCTGGTTCTTGCTCTTGAGGTCCGCAATGCCAAGCGCTTGGAAGAGCTGCATTGACATCGCTTCCAGCAGTCGCGCCATGTCGTAGAAGCCGGCCGCTTTGTCCCGCTCGATACGCAGTTGAAGCAGCGCGATGTCTTGGTTTAGATTCTTGATAAGCGATTCGATCAAAACATCCTCCTTCTTTGAGGGCTGTCGGATTTTTTGTTGGCCATCCGCTTGCGTAAGCGCTCAGACCAGGCTCTTGAGCGGATCAGGATAGCATCTCGCGCCCTAAGAAAATACGTGAAATCTCACGCTTAAGAACTTACCGCGCCAACTTGACGATGACCGTCGGAGAGCCAAATCCTGTCAGCGCGAAGTCTACAGTGTGAACGCGGCCGATGCGGGCGCCAGCTTCCCGTCGGCAGAGACGAGACGCAAGCCTATGCGCCAAGCGCCGTTGGCTTCGCGCTGGCACATCAAGTAAAACGCTTCTGGGCGGTCCAGCCGAATAGGCCGCTCGCCGGAGACGGGCATGTCCAGGCTGATAGTCGCGCTCGCTCCTGGGCCGGCGGCTCCTTCGACGACCGCCGCCTGGCGCTGCACGCCAAGCTCAATCCGAACGTTGCTAGCGGAAAGTCGGCGGCTGGCGATCCACCGAGCTTTCACCAAAAGGGCTGGGCGGGGAAGGGCGAGCGCCTCTCGATTGAGCCAAGAGCGCATCGGTTCCGGCGCGGCGAGGGCGGCGTCGCTTTCTGAGTTTTCATCGTCGGCCTGGCTGGCGGCGGACAGGATCGCATCGCGCAGTTCCCGAACCTGCGAAGCGACATCGGCCAGCATCCCCCGCGTCCTCGCGGCGTCCTCGCGCAGTGAAGCGACCAGCGGGCGAAGCTCGCCGCCTCCATCCAGCGGTTCCGCGATTTCGACTCGCGCCGCGTTCGCTCTATCCCCGTTTCCCTCGTTTGGCGTCAAGCCGGATCGCTCATCGTCCCGCGCCGCCTGAAGCGCCAAAGCGATCGCTATGTCCAATGCGGAGGTCGGGGAGGCGGCAGCCCTTCCTCCGCCAAGAGCCAGCAAGTCTTGGCGACGGCGCGACGAAAGCCGAAAGGTGACGGCCGGCCGTTCCCAGGCGCTTCGGTTGGATTCGGATTGAGTCATGAGCTGGTCCTCCATAACGGATTGTTCAAGGTGCGAACGGCGGGCGCGCTCGGTCCGACGCTGGTCTAACGATGCCGCTCCGCGCCGGCCTGTCGCGATTTATGTTGAGCGAGCGAGGATAGGAATCGGACAGCGGCCGAAACGCTCAGCCTTGCCTGCGACTTCGTTTCTTTGCCGCTCAGCCGGTTGCCGCCTTGCGCCGATTTCCGCCGAGAGTCTCCCAGCGCGTCTAGCGAGGCAGTCCCGTCGTGGGCCGCACGCCTGATATCAGGCCCGTCCTCGTAGTCCAGCGTCGTCCCTTTCGCGCGGCTGCGCCGCATGCGCAAGGCCAGCGCGTCGATGGCGGCCTCACGTCCGGTTGGCTTTTCGCGCTGTTCTTGATGGCCTTCCAAATCCACCGCCTGCAAGACGCCCTGGTTGGAATAGAGCGTGGTCGAAAAGCGAGAGCGGCTGGCGGCGACATAGGTCCACTCGCGATCGCACATCGAGGGATTCGCCAGCGTGTAGGCCGAGTCGAATGTCCTTCCCTGGCTCTTGTGGTTCGTCAAGCAGTAGCCCAGATCGAAGTGGCCGAAAGATGGCGGGATCATGACGATCCTTTCGCCCAGCTCGTTGGCGTCGTCCAGCTCCACCCGAAGCAGTCGCGTGAAAGCGGCTTGCTCAATCGCGCGAATGGTGCCAGCGCAGCCGTTGGTGACGCCTAGCGTTTTGTCGTTCTTCGTGAAGACGATCCGGTCGCGCGGCGCGAAGCGTTTGATATCCGTCGTTTCGTCTCGGTGAACGATCTCGATCTCCAGGCCCTCGGTGTCGCGCACAAGTCCCTTGTCGATCAGCAGCGCTCGGGCCTTGCCGTTGAGCTCCGCCACCTCGGCCCGTGTTCCTGCAATCATGGTCTTTCTCTCGATCGGTGTCTTGTCCGCTGACCAATCCGAGATCAGCGCTTCGACGGTCGCGGTGTGACCTGATATCAGCTTGAGCTTGCCGCGCTCGTCAAGCATTTGTAGCGCCGCCTTGGCCTCGCCAGTTGCGAACAGTTCCACAGCCTCACGCAGCCACTCGAAATCGAATCGGGCCCGCCAGCGGTCGAACGCCCGGCCGAGCTTCGCGTCAGCGACGCACAAAGCCTCGATGGCCTGGAGGCGAGCGCTCTCTGGGACTCCGTGCAAAGCGCGGGCCCGCGCCTTCGAGATGCTTCCGCGTTCGCTTAGCCAATTGAGCAGCGGCTCGAAATCCGTCCGCTGGCGCTGGATGTTAGAGATCTCCGCTTTGCCGTGGCGCTCGATGAGCGCTCGGAAGATGCCGCCCGCGTCGATGGGCTGGAGCTGCTTCGGGTCGCCCACTGCCACGAGCTTGCCGCCTGCGGCGCGGACAGCTTCTTGCAGCAAACCGAATTCGCGGGATCCCACCATGCCCGCCTCATCAAGGACAAGAATAGACTTCGATGTTAGCTTCGCCCTTCCCTTTCCGAGGGAGTGGAGCAGGCTGGCGATTGTGCGCGACTTGATTCCGGTCTCGCGCGCGAGGTTCTGGCTCGCGGCGGCCGATTGGCAACAGCCCAGCACCTCGAATCCCGCTTCCATGTAAGTCTCGCCGAGGGCCTTCAGCATTGTCGTCTTGCCGGCTCCAGCCCAGCCCTCCACCAAAGCGCAGGCTCCGGTTTCGCAAGCGATATGGAGCGCGGCCGCGCGTTGTTGGCCGAGAGAGACGTCGACACCGAGCTGCTTTCGCAGTTCCTCCTCCAATCGATCAAAGCTCGCGTCGATAGCGGAACTGGGAAGATGGTGAGCGCGATCTTGCGCGCTAGTGGCGACGGCGGCGGATATCCGCGCTTCAAGATCCAGTGTCGCCTTGGATGTGAAAATTTCGGCGAGCTGCTCTGTCTCGCCTAACTTGATGACCTCAGCGCTTTGCATAAAACGATCAAGCTCTGCTAGGCATTCGGCAGCGTCGAGTCGGCCCATGGCATGCTCGCAAATCAGCTCGAGCGCCTCGTGCGCTGCGGCGCACGATTGGCTCTCCATCAGCGCGGCTAAGATCGCATCATGGTCAACTTCGATAGGCTCCTCGGCCTCTGTTCTCGGCGCGGCAGGAGAGCGCATGGCGGCGACTGTCGCGGGCGTCAGGCCAATGCAGGCCGCCATGCGTTCGAAGTTCGACAGCAATTCTGGCAAACTAGGCTCCGCTTTGGCGGACCGAGTGTTAAGAGCTGCGATTTCCCGCGCGAGCGCTCCATGCGCGCTGACTGCGCCGCATTCCCGGAGATACTCCGCAATCTGTTTGGAGCGAGTCGAGAGGGCGTCGCGTTGGCTCTGCGTCACTCCCTTGATCGTAAAGTAAGGCCCCGCAGGCTCGACTGCGAATCCCAAAGCTTTGAGGCGGCTGGCAAGCTCGACGCGAAACAGAATGCCGGTCGCTTTTTTGCGATCGAATTGTCCGCGTTGCTCCAATGCGCTCCATTCATCGGCACCTTGGCGTTTGCCCAGATTGAATAAAAATCCGTGGACGTGGAGCTGGGGTTCCCCGGCTCGGCTGCTGAAGTGCTGATAGCCCGCTGCGATCGCGGCTTCGGCAAAGCGCTTGATTTTTCCAGCGTGGCCGTGACGCGTGACTGTGTTCGTCTCAGCGTAAGCCAAGGCTGACTTGGCGGCATCTTGAACGCAACGCGCGATCTCTTCTCGAGTGCTTGCGTTCGCCCCGGCAAAAAGCGCGGAGACATCCTTGGGCGCTGAAAATGTCATGTCCAGCCCCATGACATGCTGGTCGCCTGCGCCTTTCACAAGCGGCAAACCCGTGATGGGATGGAAGCCTTTCGCCAGGCGCTCCACTTGCTCCGCCTCCGCTGCGCCATCAAGGCCAAGCAGAGCCGCGCCCTTGCATGTCCAGAAGGGAAGGGGGCCAGTCTGCGCCTCTCGTCCTCGCGCATAGTCGTCAAAATCCCCGCGCTGCCGCGTTGAGTTTGACGGGCCGCCCAAGTAATGCAAGTAGCCAGCTCCGCCCTGTCCCTGCCGGGGTTGGTTCGACGCTGAGTTGATCTTTGTAATGGAGAGCATGTTCGACCCGCATGGCGTGGCCGTGATGGCCTTACAGATAGGCTGGCGAGTTGATCATTTTGGATAACCGCAAAGCGGAACGGTCAAATTCGGCCGCCGTTTGGTTTGCTATGCAAAAGCCTTCCGCTTGATGGACAACGAATAGTTAGAATTGTTATAGTTTTTTACCCCTTACTCTGCCGGGTGTAAGGGGGCGAGACTATAACAATTCTGGAAAATCAAGGGCTTCCGAGCTCGAAATATACCCACGAGCCTATACCCATTCAAGGCGCTATAACGTTTCTTGTGAGCCTGTCGTCGCGTTAGGTTAGGGCATGAAGAAGGGGCCCGAGGGCCCCTGGAAATTCACCGAAGCAGCAGCGCGTCAGCGCTTTTCCCGCAGAGCCGGGCGACCGTTAGCCCGCAGCAGCTCGTCCATCGCATCGATTAGATCCGAGGAGAATATTGTGGCGCCTTGCTCGTTTCGAATGCTGCCGTCGGCCGCGATCGCGAGGCCGCGCTCCGCCAAACGAGCGGGGTTGAAGTTGGATTGAAAGGCCTCGACACCCCACTCAGACGCCTTGCCCGTTGGCGCAGCGCTAGGAATCGCTTCAAAGGGAACTGAAAGCGGGGACGGAGATGCCGCCGCGATCGCCATACGCAGCCTATCTCGCTCAGTCTCCAACGCCTTCAGCTCCTGCAATCGATCCGCAAGAATCTTGCGAGCGCTGGCGTTGGCCACGGTTGCCAGCGCCCTTCCGATCGGGTCGCCTCCAGCGTGGAGCGCCGGCTTTGTGAAAGCGGCCGAGTAGAGCCCAATCACCTCTCGAAAGGCCGCCCCCGCCGGGTTCCTCAAGCTTTGCGGCTTCGGGCCGCCCAGGGACTCTGATTTGCGGCCGACGTCCGCGAGCTTGAACTCGGCGGCGCCGGCCTTTCTCATCTCTTCGAGCGCCTGCCATAACAAGTCGAAGCTCTTTCGTCGTCGTTCCTGTCGAGCTTGGCTCTTGTGGCTTTCCAAGAGCTCCTTCGCTGCGGCGATATCGCCCTTGCTCCATCCACTCATGCGTCCTCCGCATTCAATGATTGCGACTCCGCGACGGCCTTGGACGGCGGGCCTTCAAGCAAGAGCTTGGGAGCAGAGCTTGGCGCGGCGATCAAGCGCAACGCGGTCTCGCTCAGACAGGCGCGGCCTGTGCTGCCGGCCCTGAGCAGCGCCAATCGCATGGCCTGCGACGCGACGCTGGCCTGGACGCGGAGGTCGTCCAAGAAGCCGAAACGGCGGCCATCCCCATGCTCGGCGAGCGCCGAGTTCAAGAATCTCATTCGGCGCAGAGCGGCCTCATTGATCCGTTCCTCCGCTGCTTCGTAGAGCGACGCCGTTTGGCCTATGGCGATCAGAAGATCGTCCTTCTGCGCGGCGACGCATGGGCGCCTCAGGGATTGCAGGCCCGTTGGCGTCATGATCAAGGCAAGGCGATTCTCCTCGGGGGCCAGCGCCAGAGCCGCGCACTGGCGGGCCAATCCGACGACGGCGCGAAGGCTTCGCGATGCGTCATCGACCACGGCGGAGCAGCGCTCCAGCGCCGCGTCTGCGGCGTCCAGCTTGCGTTGCTCCGAGAACGGAGCGGCTTCTCGCAACGCCTTGACACGGATTGAATTGAGCTGGTCTCGCTTGGCCTGGGTGGCTTGATAGTCTTGAGAGGCGACGAGCGCTCGCGCCAACCGCTCGTCGCACTCCGCTTGCAAGCCAGGCAGGAAGGCGGGGCCGGTCGCGAAGTGAGCGCACTGGGCGCAGTCGCGGCCCTGCTTGGACTGGCCGCCGCTGTCGGAGCAACGCGTTGCTCCCACAGGGCAAAAGCCGTAGTCCATCATAATGACGCGCGCGATCTGTTTTTCGGAAGAAGTCGATCCGCCCAGCGCGATGGGACGAGGCTCGGCGCGCGCTTGGTCCTTCAGGAAGAGATCCCATTGATTCAACGCGGCGTCTGGCTGTTGCCCTCGCGCGTTGGCCTGCGCCAGCTCCAAGGAGATCTTCTCAACGGATTCCTTCACGTAGTAGAAGGTCATGATGGCCGTCGCGTGGCCGGCAATTTTCATCAAGACGCCAATGTCCACGCCATTTTGATACAGCGCGGTGATGACGGTGACTCGAAGCGAATGCAGGTCGTAAGCCAATCGGCTCGGCCGTTTCTTGCAGTAGCTGAGAACCAGCTTGATCGGATCTCCGTTGGGCAATCGCTCATTGAGCTTGGCCAACCGCTTCTCTGCTTCTTCCATCAGCGCGCGCCAAAGATTGATCACCTTGGCATCGCTGATCGGAATCGTTTTGTCCAGCTCCATGGGATCGCGAAAAAGGAAGCAGGCTGAGCCCATGGCGACAAGCGTGTCGCGATGCTTGTTGCGAAGTTCGGGGACGTCTGCCCAGCGCGTGGGGGTGGCGATAGGGTTGTGTCGCTCCTGCCAATCGCGCAGCATCGCGAAGAGCTCCAAAGCCTCTTGATGCTCCCAGGGCATGACGTAGCCGCGTTTGCGCGGGTCCGCGTCAATGTCGGAGGTCTTGTTGGTGTTGAAGTGGAGCAGGGCGCCGCTAGACCCGTCGTCTCGTTTGTAATGGCGAAACACGCCTTTCTCGACTCGCTTGGCGGACGCGAGCGGACCGGCGTTTTCGGCCCAGGCGCGGGCGATGGGATCGTAGCGTTGGGAGTCGGCCTCGCCGGAGTCGAGCATGCGGATCTGGATGGTGCGCGAGGGCAGCATGAGCTTCGCCAGCACGACGCAAGCGCGGACAGGGCTCCACACCTTGGTCTTTTCCCCGGTCGTCCGGTCTGCGTGAATGAACCAATCGGAGGAGCCGGTTCCCTTTTGGAACGCCTTGGGCCACGCGAAATCGTTCTCCGTCAGGATTTGGACGCAAAGCCGAGTGAGCCGCTCTGGCATGGGTTGGCGATGGGTCTCGACGGGCTTCACGACCGTGGCAGATTTGGGGATGGAAAACGGAATGCGAGCGCTGGAATCGACATAGGCGAAACCATCGTCCGCCCGGCGAGCGCATGACTTCGACATCGCGAAGGTCAGGAAAATCTCCAGTTTGGCGTTTTGGACCGTGTCGATTCTGCGATCCGACCGGAGGCCTGGATCAGGAGCGCGATAAGCGGCTTGAAAAAAGGCGGCGGGCTCTCGCGGAATGCTTTGCCGTTTCGCGTAGTCCAGAAAGGAGTTGAGCGTGCCTATGACATGGTGTCGGCTGCGGCGCTGTTCCGCCAAATGCTCGGCCGCTAATGTTCGCCAAGCTTCCCAGCTGGAATCATCGAGGGTGGCCCATCCAAATTCAGGATCGGACCGGCAGCCTGGCTTTGGTTTTCCTCCGCGAGTGAAGTCGGCGCAGTCGAAGTGGCGGATGGCCGGCGCGTCCTCGCGTTGCCACGCGACGATCATGCGTGTTGCTCGCGAAAGATTTTCCTTGTGGCGTTTTTCAAGCGGTTTTGCGTCATAGCGAGGAATGATATCCAAAGTGTTTTCAACGCAGGAGTGGCTTAGCATCAGCCGAAAAAACATCTTGCTCTGGGAGACGATGCGATCGGGCTGTATTCCGATCCAGTGATTGAGCGCGCGCTCGGCAAGGGGCTGAGCTTTTCCCCAGGATTTTGAGATCCGCTGCGGCAAGGACCATCCGGCGACGCTTTCCCCGCTCGGCCAGATTAGGCAATCGAGCGCCCACAAGCTTGCCAGCAACTCGATGTAACCGGCCCGCGACTTCAAAGGGACGCCATGGCGCTTTTCCACGAAGACCGCGTGGAGCAACGCGTCCAACCTGGCCGCGAACGCTTTCTTGCTCTTCGCGGAGCCCAGCGCTTCGATCTGCTCTAGCGCGGCTGGCGGAAAAGCCTCGCGATGGGCGGTCGGACTGAAAGCGGTTTCCCAAGACGAGAGGGCGGTCTTGCCGCCCTCTTGCGTCCATGACTCGGGAATCAAGAACAGCGTCGCGCTGAGGTTCTCGATGATCTGGCGGCCGGTGTGGCGCGAGACGAGCGCCAGGCCGGGACCGACGAGGCAGTGGCGCAGAGCCAGCTCAGGCTGCGGCTTTTTGCTCATGGCGCCTCCAATGCCAAGGCCGGAGCGTTGATGCGCGCCGAGGTCGCGGCCATCTCGCTGGCGACTTGCTCAAGCGTGACCTGGCGATAGACCTGCTGGCTCATCGGATTCGCGTGATGCAGGCAGATCTGGCCCGCCTTGTCCGACACGCCTTTGTCGTTGAGCCACTGCCCGTAGCGGTGCCTAAGGCCGTGCGGCGTCGTGCCGGCGTATTTTTCGGAGGGGAGGCCGATCTTCTCCACTGCCCGTCTCAGCGAATCCGCGTAGGCGGTGGGCCCCATGGGCAAGCCGGCTTTGGTGAGGAAGGCCCAAGGCGCGGCGTCCGTCATGGGGCGCTCGTTCTGGATGTAGATTTCCCAGAGCTCTTTGAACAAGCGCCCGGCGGCCGGGTCGATCCAAATGATCTCCATGGCTCGGCGCTTGGGACACGTGAGCAAGCCGCCTTTCCATCCCGAGCGCCGAGCGCCGCGAGCGCGAGTGAGGGGGACTTTGCCGCAACGCTGGCGCAGATACTCGGCGCGACTCATGGCCGTTCGGCCCAGGATCGGATGCTCCCAAATGGCTTTGCCATGCTCGGGCTCGTGAATCAGCGCGCGGCAGGAAAGAGGATCGGTGTCGCTCTCGACCACGTCGTCGATCCACAGGTGCATCGGCTCGCTCACCCGCGCTCCGCCGTAAAGGCATAGGAGCGTGATCAAGATGTCGCGCAGATTCCAACGCTTCCATTTGCGCGGATCGTTCTTGAAGCGCTCGTTTTGGAAGCCGACCCAGAGCAGCTCGTTGATCTTGTCGGCCGGGAAGGCCGGTGGCGCGGAGAGCATTGCGTGGGGCTTGCCTGGCGAGTTGACCCGTCGAGCCATGGAGGACAGGCCCTGCGCCGCCTCCGCGCTCTTCGTGTGCGCCAACAGCGAGGCTGTCTTGCGCCGTTGGAACGCCTTGGCGGCGACCATGCGCTCGAACACGCTGGCAGGGCGATCGTTGGGATTGACAGCGAGGCCCTGGCTTTCGTAGGCGAGCCAGTCGGTGAACTCGGCGATATGGCCGGCGGAGCGCTTGACGACATCGGGACTGCGCGCTTCCCAACGCAGGCCAGAAGTATCCTCGTCGTTTTCGCGGAACGTGCCATACAGGAGATCGTTGAGGAACGAGCTAAAAAGCGAGGCGTCCCGGGCTCCCCCGGCTTGGAAGTCGGGATGCTTCGCGTAAGTCCAGTTCATGAGCCGGGAGATCGACCTGGCGTAGGCGCGCTCGGCGGAAAGGCTGAGATTGCGCTGCAGGAAGTAGTCAGCCAACGGCCAATAGATGCCGTCGTTGGTCAGCAGCAGGCAAGTAGGGCGATGCGCTCGGCGGGGATCTTGGGCGATGGCGGTCGATGCGTAGCTCATGAGGTTGCGTCTCCTAGGTGTTTGGTCTGGGTCGCGAAAACGCGGGCAAAGCGGGGCCCTCGGCGGCGGGCCGATAAGGAAAAACGGGGCGGGATTTGATGCGAGGCGTTGCTAGAAGATGGGGAAAGGCTTGGCGGCGGCGGGCTCCCTCGTTTACTAATGTTGTTTCGTATACTGACGTTAGCGCGCGTAAACCACGCCGTCAAATCCTCAACCCTTGCTCCACTTCCAGCTCTATTTCTCTCTCCGCCTCCGCCATGGCGGCCGGCGCCATTTCAGCCAGCCTGGCGAGCAATCCAGACGCGAGATCGCGGTGGGCCGACAAAGCGCGCCGCGTGTGAGCGACTCCGAGCCGGATCATCAGCCGCAAGGCCTGCGCTTCGGCGTCGGGGTCCAATCCGCGCGCCGCCAACTCCCGGCGGATGTCGCTATCGGTCAGTCCCAGCGCTTGATGCAAAGCGCTGTATGGCGTCGTCTGGCTGTGAATCTGATGGGGCATGGCTCCTCCCTGGTCTTGCCGCTCAAGGCGCGCTTCGAGTGGCACAGGGACCAAAAAACAGACGAACGGTCGTCAGCTTGCCTTTCGTCGGCTCAATCGTCTGGAGCCTGCGCCTAGCCCGCCTCTGTAGGGATTTCACGGTGGAGGGCAGCGCAATGGACAAGGAACAGAGAACGCGGTGGGGCGGCGGAGCGCCGCCATCGTTGAAGCGTATCGACCCAATCGGATTCGCTCGGGCCGCGACGGTCTATGGCGCCGGCGCGTTCGGCCTGGCTCTCGTCGCTCTTTGGCGGCCGGTGCTCGGAGCGCCCGCGCCAAACGGGGCGTTGCTAGATCACGCGTTGCATGTGGCGGCCTGCGCCGCGAATTGGATCTCGCCGAAGCTCTTCGTCGAGACCACCGCTAACTACCATGCGCGGCTGGAGTATCTGCGCAGTGTAGGGCAGCTCGCGCCGATCGCTTGGCGCCTGGCTGCCGCCGGCTTGGTCAGCCTGGCGCCAATGGCATGGGCGGCTTGGCGCTATCTGCGCCCCAGGGACGGGTTGACCTTTTTGCGTGGCTCGAAGCGTTACAGCGGCGCGGAAGCGGTCAAGCAGCTCAACAAGCGGCTCGCAAAGCGAGCGTCCGCGCGGCCAGATCATCCTTTGGCGCCAGAGGTTCCCTATTCGTCAGATCTCTGGACCCGGCACGCTCTCCTGATTGCCGGCACAGGAGCAGGCAAATCGACCTGCCTCAAGCCGCTGCTATCTCGGATCATCAAGGCTGATGAGCGCTTGCTGCTCTACGATCCGAAAGGTGACTTCACCCGCGCGTTTGGCAAGCCGATTTTGCTAGCGCCTTGGGACGCCCGGACGTGGGCTTGGGACATCGCGGCTGACATTCGCAACATTGGCGCGGCCCGTCGCTTCGCTGCAGCGCTAGTGAAGGAAGGCAGCGATCCGATGTGGGCGAACGCAGCCAGGCAAGTGATGGTTGGCTCGATCATGATGCTGCGTGCGGAATGCGGAACTGGCTGGGGATGGCGCGATCTCGCGCGAACGCTCGCCTTGCCTCAGGCCCAGCTCCTTCCGATCATGCGTTTCTATCACCAAGAGGCCGTGCGGGCCGTGGAGCGGGCCTCGGTGACAACGCAGGGCGTGCTCATCAACCTGTCCGCATTTTGTTCCGCAATCTTCGATCTGGCGGACGCCTGGGGCGACGTGGCGCCAGAGCGCCGAATCAGCTTCATCGACTGGCTGACCAGGCCAAAAAAGGGACAGCGTCAAATTATTTTGCAAGGAAATGGCAGCTACCCGGAGATCACCAAAGGGTATGTCGAGGGCATTTTCAGCGTCATCGGCGGTCTGGTGAACAGTGTCGAGATGGACGACGACCCCGAGCGCAAGGTATGGATTGTTCTTGATGAATTGCCTCAGTGCGGGAAAATTCCCATTTTGCCTTTGTTCTCTGTTGGGCGCTCACGCGGCATTCGTTGTGTGGCGGCCTGCCAAGACCTTTCGCAACTCGAAGAAATCCACGGCAAGGATGCGGTCCGCTCCCTCGTCTCAATGACTGGCTCGATCCTCATTGGACAGATGAGCCAGGGCGACACCGCAGAAGCGCTCGCCAAGGCCCTAGGATCGCGCGAGGTCGAGCGCCGCAACGAGTCCCGCAGCTACGGCCGGGACGGCTCGCAATCTGTTTCTTATGCGCGCGAAGACCTAGCTCTCTACAAACCCTCCGAGCTCGGATCTAGGTTGGGACTCGACTCGAAGAGGGCTGGCGTGATCATGGCGCTCGCCTTGGAGGGCAACGCGTATGAGCTGTTCTGGCCTTTCTTCAAATCTCAAGACAAACGAAACGCGCATGTCCCGAGCCGGTGGGCGCTGGGCGAAGGGGCTCCCCCTGACTGCGCGCATCCATTCGATGTCGATGTGGCGCCCCCTGAGGCCGTGCCAGAGCCTTCGATGGGCGCGGCGGGCTCTACGGCGCCTAGAGCGGGCGGGAGCGACTCCTGGGTGGATCTAGGCCTTTCGCATGCAGCGCCAGACATCGCGATTCCGGTAGGGCAGGGGAACGGCGCCGTTGCTTCCGATCTCGTATGGCTCAATGAGGAGGAAAGCCAGGATTTCGCCTGGATGGAGGACGCCAGCGCGGACGACGAGACGGCCGGTGCCGAAGCGGCAATGGCGTGAGGGCCAACAACGCTGTCGGCTGAACCTGGAATTTAAAGGTTGGGCGAAGGCGGAAATTCAAGACAAGAAAGGAGGGAGCATGGAGAAAGAGACGACTCAAAGAATCGACGTGAAGATTGAAGTGGCCCAAACGCTGATCGAAGCCATGAAAGCGAACAACACGCCTTGGCAACGCCCCTGGAGCGCCCAGGCGATGCGGCCAATCAACGCGGTGTCCAGCGCCGGGTATCGAGGAACGAATCGGGTTCTGCTCAGTTTGTCAGGCCGCGAGGACCCGCGCTGGATGACGTATGAGCAGGCACGAAAGGCGGGTTGGCAGGTTCGGCGCGGCGAGAAAGGATCGCCCATCGTGAAGCTGGTCGAGTTTGCCACGAAGGGCCCAGGTGAGGCTGAAGCCCAAGTCGAGCCAGGCGCGGAAGCTGGGCGCATAGGTCGAGCTCTGCGGCGGTATGTCGTGTTCAACGCCGAGCAGATTGAAGGAATTCAGCCACTTCCGCTCCGAGAGATCATTTCCACCGAAGAGAGCGTGGCGAAGGCCGAGGAGGTCGCTGTGGCGCTGAGCGAGACCGGACTTCGATTCGCGAGCGGCGGCGCGTCCGCATACTACAACCTGGCCGGAGACCGGATTCAGATGCCGCCGAAAACGTCGTTCCATTCGCTTTACGACTACTACGCGACGTTGCTTCATGAGTGCGCGCACTCGACCATGCACCCAAAACGGCTGGACCGATACGAGGCGTTGCATCAGCGTTGGGGCGATGAGGCCTATGCCTTGGAGGAGCTCCGGGCCGAGATCTGCTCTGCGATCCTCGCTGCCGAGACGGGCGTGCCGATGAGCCGGGCCCACATCGACAACCATGCAAGCTACCTCAATAGCTGGATTAAGGTTTTAGAGAAAAACCCGATGGCCCTGTTTTCCGCTGCAAAGGACGCGGAGTTGATGTCAGCCTACATGCTCGAGCTCGCGGCGAAACGGGTCCATGGGGCGGCGCATAAAGAATGGGTGGAGGGTTATGACCGGGAGGGGGAGCGGTTGGCGGAGTTGGAGCATGGGCGACGGCTGTGAGTCGCTGACGGAGCATCCAGGGTTGCGGGCGGCCGAGAAGTGGCATCGCCAAGACGCGACCCAGGATCGGCGACATCGGCCAGAGAAAAATTATGATGGGAGGACTGTATGACGATGTGGAAAATCGCGAAGAAGACGCTAGCCATACTGGGATGCGCTGAGATCGAAAGCCTGCCGGAACCCGAGCAAGCCTTGATCGCCGAGTGCTGCTATCACCGAGTCCCGGCGGACGCCATCGCTGAAATGATCCGGGCCCTTCGAAGGGAGCGTGGCGGTTTGGTGGCGCAGCCGGCACCCAACACGGAGGCGATCGCCATTCCGTTGACAATCGGGACGGCCGAAGCGGCTCCGAAAGCTGGACTCGGTGGCATCGGGGCGCGGCTGGCGGCCCGTCGCCAAGCGTTAGACGAAGACGAGCGTGGCTCAGATGGCCGAGGGATCGCACCGCCGCATAAGCCCCTCAGCCACTCCCCGGCCCTTCGCTAGCTCTGCGGAGCGCTGTATGCGAAACGGCGGACGCTTGTCCGCAAGAAGGCGAAGGTGGTGGGGAAATTCAGAATGCATCCCCACGTGACGATCTTGACGTCATCGCGGGTGAAGATCCCGACAATCCAGAATGTCAGCGCGTAGGCGGCGGCGTAGGCGATCGACAGCACCGTGAGCGAAACAAAGTCGGTGAAGCGATGATCAGAATGGACGAAGATGTCGATGAGCAGGCAGACCACGACGACGCCGAGGAACAGCCAGCCGATCAAAGGGGCGACGCAAACGCCTGCGAGGAGGACTGCGGTGGTCAAGTAATTTCGGACACTACGATAGGTTCATGCACTGCCATTTTCCGTTCATAGACGGCGGGCGGCAGATTGCCCAGTGCTGAATTGATGCGCTTGCAGTTATAGAAGCCGACGATGT
>NZ_WWCU01000062.1 GCF_009857595.1 Pseudoduganella aquatica
GTTTAATAATTTGAGCTAAGAGGCTTGCGCCTCCGGCATCATCATCAAACGCCCACACTTATCGACTGTTAATTTTTAAAGAATTCTGCGTTACTTGCTGAAGCGTTTTGTTCAGCAGCAGAGAGGCAAGATTATGAGGCGTTTCGTTTAAACCGTCAACCCCTCATTTTCCTACTTTCCTACGCTGCGTATGTTCAGCAGCGCGGGGACAGAACTATAGCAAAGCTACTCGCGTTCCGCAAGGCCAAGCTGTACCATCGCATCTCGTTTCCTTCTCTCAGCAATATATGACCATCTCCCCTACCGCCAATCCCGACCTGTCCGCCGCGCTGGAGCGCGCTGTCAACAACAAGACCAAGCCGCTCGGCAGCCTGGGCGTGCTGGAGACGCTGGCCAAACAAATCGGCCTGATCCAGGGCACGACGGCACTCTCTATAGTAGAACCTGCCATCCTGGTTTTCGCGGGCGATCACGGCGTGGTGGCGGAAGGCGTGTCCGCCTATCCGCAGGACGTGACCTGGCAGATGGTGGAGAACTTCCTGGCCGAGGGCGCGGCGATCAATGTGTTTGCAAAACAGATGGGCTGCGCGCTGCACGTGGTGGACGCGGGCGTGAACCATGACTTCGGCCCGCGCGGCGGCCTGCACGACCGCAAGGTGGCGCACGGCACGCGCAACTTTGCGCAGGAGCCGGCCATGACGGCGGAGCAATGCGCCATCGCGCTGGAGCACGGCAAAGCGCTCGCTGCGGGCCTGCCGGGCAATGTGCTGGGCTTCGGGGAGATGGGCATAGGGAACACCACTGCCGCCGCCGCGCTGATGCACAGGCTGACCGGCATCCCTGCGGCGCAATGCGTGGGCGCGGGCACGGGCTTGTCCGCCGGCGGCGTACTGCACAAGCAGCGCGTTATCGAAGCGGCGGCCGAAAAACATGCCGGCACCACCGCGCCGCTGGAAGCGCTGGCGGCGTTTGGGGGATTCGAGATCGCCATGATGGCGGGCGCCATGCTGAAGGCGGCCGAGCTGCGCAAGGTACTGCTGATCGACGGCTTTATCGTCACCAGCGCGCTGCTGGTTGCGGCGCGCCTGCAGCCTGCGATTCTCGACTACTGCGTGTTCGCGCACTGCTCCGACGAAAGCGGCCATAAGCTGATGCTGGAGAACCTGGGCGCGCGTCCGCTGCTGAACCTGGGCCTGCGCCTGGGCGAAGGCACCGGCAGCGCGCTGGCCCTGCCGCTGCTGCATGCGGCGGTGAATTTCGTGAACCAGATGGCGACCTTTGAGTCGGCTCAGGTCAGCGAGAAGTCAGAGTAAATCCGCGCCGCCATGCATCAGCTCCGCCTGTTCTTTATCGCGCTGCAGTTCTTCACGCGCCTGCCCATTCCGCGCTGGGTGGGCTTTGAGCCATCCTGGCTGCACCATGCGTCGCGCTACTTCCCGCTCGTGGGGCTGGTGGTGGCGGCCATCGCTGCGGCGGTGTATGCGGCGGCGGCTTGGGTCTTTCCCGCTCCGGTGGCGGTGCTGCTGGCGACGGCGGCCGGCATCTACGCCACCGGCGCCTTCCATGAAGACGGCTTTGCCGATATGTGCGACGGCTTTGGCGGCGGCATGACGCCCGAGCGCGTGCTTGAGATCATGAAGGACTCGCGCATAGGCGCTTATGGCGCCATCGGCACCATCTGCCTGCTGGCGGTGAAGTGCACGGCGCTGGCCATGCTGCCGCCCGCCGTGGCGGTGGCCGCGCTGTTCCTTGCGCATCCGCTTTCCCGGCTAGCCGCCACCTCGCTGATCTGGCGCATGGAATACGCGCGCGCCGAGGGCAAGGCCAAGCCCATGGCGCAGGAAATGAGCGGTGCGGAATTCAGCATTGCGTGTGCCTGCGCCGCGCTGCCTGCGGCGCTCATCGGCTGGATGGGATGGCTGCCCTGGCTTTCCATAGGCGCGGCAACGCTGGCGGCGCTGGCCGCCGCCGTCTGGCTGGGCCGCAAATTCAAGCGCCGCATCGGCGGCTATACGGGCGACTGCCTGGGCGCGGTGCAGCAACTTGCCGAAGTGCTGATCTATCTCTGCGTGCTGGCCGGGCTGGGCCACGGCGGATGGCAAGCTTGATGCGCCTGATCCTGGTACGCCATCCGCAACCGCTGGTGGCGCCGGGCGTTTGCTACGGCAGCAGCGACCTGCCAGCAGCGCCGGACGATATCGTGCGCGTGCACACCGCGCTGCTGGCCAGCGCCAGCATTCCTCCCGGGACGCCTGTCTACGCCAGTCCTTTGCAGCGCTGCGCTGTGCTGGCAGGCCGCCTTGGCGCCCATACGCTGGACGCGCGCCTGGCCGAAATGGATTTCGGCGCCTGGGAGCTGCGCAGCTGGGACGATATTCCGCGCGCCGAGGTGGATGCCTGGGCGGCGGACCTCGCGAACTACCGTCCCGGTGGCGGGGAAAACGTGCTGCAAGTGGCGGCGCGCGTGGCGGCGTTCAGGGCGGAGCTGCTGGACCAGCGCCAGCACGAGGACCAGCACCAGCAAGCCGCCATCATCTGCCATGCCGGCACCATCCGCGTGCTGGTGGCGCTTGAAGCGGGCCTGAAAACCGGCCTCCCTCTCGAAGAAATCGCGCTGCGGGCGGCCGCCGCCCCGCACAAAATCGCCTACGGCGAAACTGTCATTTTGGAAGCTGTCGCCTGAAGCCGATATAATGGCGGCGTTTTGGTGCCCGCGCGCATGTCCATGCGCGCAGTTAAACGGGAAACACGACGCCGCTCCCCACAAGGAAAACGGCCAACGTGTGCTGCCCCCGCAACGGTAAACAAGTGTCGCCCACAGCGACAAGCTGCCTCCTTAAGACCACTGTGCTTTGCATGGGAAGGTGAGACAGTTCAACTTGCGAGCCCGGATACCGGCCAAAGCAGGTGGATGCGCTGCGCGCATCTGTTCAATCCAGCCCACGGGGAAGTAGGCTGGTTGCATACTATACAAAGAAATAATATGAGCTCTCCTGTAATCCGGCATGCGGCCGCCACGTCGCTTGCGCTGGCTATTCCTATGGCCGCCTCGATGACTGTTGCCGCGCCTGCCCACGCCCAGACCATCACCCCAGACAGCGTGATCGTCACCGCCACCCGCTCGCCGCAGCTGCAGCGCGACGTGCTGAGCGACATCGTCACCCTGGGCGCGGAAGAAATCGCGCGCTCCGGCGCCGGCTCCATCACCGACCTGCTGCAGCGCCAGCGCGGCATCGAGATCTCCCGCAACGGCGGCCCCGGCACCAATTCCAGCGTGTTCCTGCGCGGCGCCAACGCCAACCAGACCGTGGTGCTGGTGGACGGCGTGCGCATCGGCTCCCTGTCGTCCGGCACGGCCAGCTGGTCCGGCATTCCGCTGCAGGCGATCGACCGCGTTGAAATCGTCTACGGCCCCATGAGCTCCCTGTATGGCGCCGACGCCATAGGCGGCGTCATACAGATCTTCACGAAAAAGGGCGCAGGCCCGCAGACCGTGTCGGCCTCGCTCGGCGCCGGCAGCGACAAGACGCGCAAATTTGACGCCAGCATCTTCGGCGCCACCGCAGAAGACAACAGCTTCAGCTACGCGCTCAGCGCCGGCAAGGAAAAATCGGACGGCTTCTCCGCCACCAAGCCTGGCAGCACCAGCTACAACGCCGACGACGATGGCTACGACCGCGTAAGCACCTCCGGCCAGTTCGGCTTCCAGGTCGCCAAGGGCCATGACCTGGGCCTGGTTTTCCTGAACAGCCGCACCGACGGCCAGTTCGACAGCGGCGCCAGCCGCTACGACACGCGCAGCCAGACCAAGCTGTCCAACATCGGCGTGTTCAGCAAGAACCAGCTGGCAGCCAACTGGCACAGCACCGTGCAAGTGGCCAAGGCAGAAGACACCTCGGTCTCCGACACCGGCGTGGCCAGCGCCTACAGCCGCATCGAAAGCAAGCAGACCGACGCCACCTGGCAGAATGACATCCGCATCGGCGAAGACACCCTGCAAGTGCTGTTCGGCCACCGCGAAGAAGAGGTGGTGTCCGGTACCACGCCTGCGCTGGGCAAGGTCCGCAAGACCGATTCCTACGCCGGCGCCTACAGCCTGAAGCGCGGCGCTCACCTGGCCACCTTCGGCCTGCGCGCGGACGACAGCTCGCAGTACGGCACCAAGACCACCGGCTCGGCCGGCTACGGCTACCGCTTCAGCAACGCGCTGCGCGCCAGCGCCAGCTACGCCACCAGCTTCCGCGCGCCGACCTTCAATGAGCTTTACTACCCGGGCTTCGGCTACGAGAACAACAAGCCGGAACAAGGCCGCAACGCCGAAGCGGGCCTGCATTACGACGACGGCGTGACCGAGTTCGGCGCCAGCATCTACCGCAACAAGCTGACCGACATGCTGGTGACCACCACGCCATGCCCGGACCCGGCACGCAAGGGCAGCTGCGCCTACAACGTCAACCACGCCATGCTGGAAGGCGTGTCGCTGAGCGCAAGCCGCCGCCTGGGCGCGTTCACCGTGGCAGGCAACGCCGACTGGCAGGACCCGAAAGACGAGACCACCGGCAAATCGCTGGCGCGCCGCGCGAAAAAACACGGCAACGCCAGCGTAGAATACGCCAGCGGTGCAGTGGCCGCCGGCGCCGAGCTGCAAGTGTCCGGCAACCGCTTCGACGACGCGGCCAACGCCCGCCGCCTGGGCGGCTACAGCCTGCTGAACCTGTACGCCACCTGGCAGTTCACGCGCGACTGGTCCGTGCTGGCGCGCTGGAACAACGTCACCGACAAAAACTACGAAGTGGCGCGCAACTACGCCACGCCAGGCGCCAAGTTCTTTGCCGCTCTGCGTTACGGCATTAAATAAAGGTACGAAAAAGGCCCATGCATCCACACTCTCGCAACCTGCGCACGCGAGCAGCCGCCATCACCGGCGGGCTGCTGCTGTTCGTCATCGCCAGCCTGCTGTTTTCCGGCGTGACCGGCTCGGTTCACATTCCGCTGTCCGACATTCCGGGCGCGCTGGGTCAGCTGTGGAACGGCCAGGCCAACAGCCTGGCCGCCACCCTGCTCGACCTGCGCGGCAGCCGCGCGCTGACGGCGTTTGTCACCGGCGCGGCGCTGTCCCTGGCGGGCGTGATGATGCAGGCATTGCTGCGCAATCCGCTGGCCGACCCCTACGTGCTGGGCATTTCGTCCGGTGCAGCGGTGGGCGCGCTGGCGGCCATGCTGTTCATGTGCGCGGCCTGGGTGGTGGATGCGGCGGCCTTCGGCGGCGCCGTGGCGGTGTCCATGATGCTGTACTTCCTGGCGCGGCGCGACATGCGCAGCGGCGCGGCGGCCGAAGGCGGCACCGCCCTGCTGCTGCTGACCGGCGTGATCCTGACGGCGGCCTGCACGGCGCTGATTACGCTGATGCTGTCGATCGCCCCCGAAAGCCGCTTGCGCACCATGGTGTTCTGGCTGATCGGCGACCTGGCAGGCGCGCCGATGCGCTGGATACCCTGGATCGTGCTGGCCGGCGGCACCCTGTTCGCACTGCGCAGCGCGCGCGCCATCAACGTGATGGCGCTGCACGCCGAGGCGGCCGTAACGCTGGGGGTCAATGTGGGTGCGCTGCGCAAAGGACTCTTCTTCGTGTCCGCCCTGCTGACCGCCAGCGCCGTCACCAATGCGGGCAGCGTGGGCTTTGTGGGCCTGATCGTGCCGCACGCCTGCCGCTTCGCATTCGGCCCCGACCACCGCGTGCTGATCCCGGCTGCGATGCTGACCGGCGGCGGCTACCTGGTGCTGGCCGACACCCTGGCCCGCACCCTGTTCGCGCCGCTTCAGCTGCCGGTGGGCGTGGTGACCGCGCTGATCGGCACACCGGTCTTCCTGTACCAACTTCACAGGCTGCAAAAATGATCGCCACCCATCAACTGACGCTGCGCATCGGCGCGCGCATGCTGGTCGACCGGCTGGACTGGCAGGTGCGCGACGGCGAATGCTGGAGCGTGATCGGCCGCAACGGCGCCGGCAAGAGCACCCTGCTGCGCACGCTGGCGGGGCTGATCCCGGCCGATGAAGGCGGCGTGTCCATCCAGGGCCGCAGCCTGCCGGACTGGCCGCTGGCCGAACTGGCGCGCGAGCGCGCCTTCCTGGCCCAGTCGCGCAACGACGCTTTTGCCTACAGCGTGATTGAGACCGTGCTGTCGGCGCGCCACCCCTACCACGGCGACCGCTATTGGGAAAACACCGGTGACCACCGCCTGGCCATGGACGCGCTGGCGGCCATGGAAGTGGCGGAGCTGGCGGAGCGCAATGTGCGCACGCTGTCCGGCGGCGAGCGCCAGCGCGTGGCCATTGCCGCCATGCTGGCGCAGGACACGCCGCTGCTGCTGCTGGACGAACCGGCCAACGCGCTGGACCTGGCGCACCAGGTCAGCGTGATGCGCCTGCTGTCCCAGCTGTGCCGCGAACAACATAAAACCGTGGTGATGGTCGGCCATGACTTGACGCTGGCGCACAGCGTCTCCACCCACGCCCTGCTGCTGATGGGCGACGGCCGCTGGCTGGCCGGGCCGGTGGCGGACGTGATGCAGCCGGACATCCTGAGCGACTACCTGGGCCACCCGATCGACGTGATCCGGCACGGCCAGCGCCACATCTTCATACCGAAAGAAGCAATCGCATGAGCGACAATACCGGCAACACCGATAACACCAGCAACGACCTGGACGCACTGAACGAACGCCACCGCGTGCGCATGGAGCGCAAGAAGGCCATCATCGACGCCAAGATCGCGGCGGCGGACAAGCAGATCGGCATCGTCATCGTCAACACCGGCAACGGCAAGGGCAAGAGCTCGTCCGGCTTCGGCATGGCGGTGCGCGCCATGGGCCACGGCATGAAAGTGGGCGTGGTCCAGTTCATCAAGGGCGCGATGCAGACCGGCGAGGAGATGTTCCTGCGCCGCTTCCCGGAAGAAGTGAGCTTCCACTCCATGGGCGAGGGCTATACCTGGGAAACCCAGAACCGCGAGCGCGACATCGAAAAAGCGGAGCAGGCGTGGGAGCAGGCCAAGCGCTTCCTGGCCGATCCCGCAGTGGGCCTGGTGGTGCTGGATGAACTGAACATCGCACTGAAGTACCGCTACCTGGACGTGAACACCGTCATCGCCGATCTGCTGGAGCGGCCGGCCATGCAGCACGTCGTCATTACCGGGCGCGGCGCGCCGCAGGAACTGATCGACGTGGCGGACACCGTGACCGAGATGAACGTGGTGAAGCACGCCTTCAAGGTGGGCATAGGCGCGCAGGCGGGCACGGAATGGTAACGTCGTCCCACATCAACGCGGCCGTGGTGCTGGTGGCCGCAGTGGCCTCCGGCCAGGGCAAGACCACCGCCACGGCGGCGCTGGCGCGCAAGCTGACCAAAATGGGCCGCACCGTGCGCGTGTTCAAATGCGGGCCTGACTTTATCGACCCCATGCTGCTGGAGCGCGCGAGCGGCGCGCCCGTAAAGTCGCTGGACTTGTGGATCGTGGGCCGCGAAGCGTGCCGCGCGCAGCTGGCGCAGGCGGCTCTGGAGGCGGACGTGATCCTGATCGAAGGCGTGATGGGTTTGTACGACGGCTCGCCGTCATCGGCCGACCTGGCGCGCGAATTCGGCGTGCCGGTAATGGCGGTGATCGACGCCGGCTCCATGGCGCAGACCGCCGGCGCGCTGGTGCACGGCTTGCGCGACTACGGACCGGTGGACATGGCGGGCGTGATCGCCAACCGCGTCGCCAGCCCGGGCCACGCGGCCATGGTGGCGGCGTCGCTGCGCGACATTCCGCTGTTCGCCACGCTGCCCAAGCAGGCGCGTTCGCTGCCGGAGCGCCATCTGGGCCTGGTGCTGCCGTCCGAAGTGGAAGGCATCGACGAGATGCTGGACCAGCTGGCGGACCAGCTCAGTTTTGACGAGGCGGCGTGGAGCAACCTGCGCAGCACGCGCCTGGAACTGGGCGACGCGCTCGCCGCAAGCGAGGCGCCGGCGCCGGACGCGCGCCCGCTGGCAGGCCGCAAGGTAGCCATCGCGCGCGATGCCGCCTTCATGTTCCTGTATCCGGCCAACCTGGAAACCCTCGCAGAACTGGGCGCCACGCTGGAATTCTTCTCCCCGCTGGCGGACGAACCTGTGCCTGCCGACGCGGACGCGGTCTACCTGCCCGGCGGCTATCCCGAGCTGCATGCGGAAAAGCTGGCCTATGCGCAACGCTGGCAGGAATCGATACGCGCCGCGCACCGCGACGGCACGCCCATCGTGGCGGAGTGCGGCGGCATGATGGCGCTGGCCGAGACGCTGGCCGACAAGGCGGGCGCGGTATGGAATATGGCGGCGCTGCTGCCGGGCCGCGTCGCCATGCAGGCGCGCCTGGCCGGCCTGGGCTCGCAAGGCATGCCAACGCCGCACGGCGTACTGCGCGGCCACACCTTCCATTACTCGTCCATGGAAACCCCGCTGCCGCCGGCCGCGCGCACGGTCAAGCATCCGTCCGGCGTGGACGGCGAAGCCGTCTACCAACTCGGTTCGCTGACGGCGTCCTACTTCCACGCCTACTTCCCGTCCAACCCAGCCGCAGTGGCGGCCATGTTCACGCGGAGCGCAGCATGACGTGCACGCTGGTGTTAGGAGGCGCGCGCTCCGGCAAGAGCGCGTATGCGGAGCAGCTTGCCATCGGCTCCGGCAAGGAAGTGGTGTATATCGCCACGGCCCGCGCCGGGGACGGCGAAATGGCGGTCCGCATCGCCCACCACCAGCGCCAGCGTCCTGCTATATGGACCACCGTTGAAGAGCCGCTGGCCCTCGCCGCAGCACTGCGGCAGTGGTGCGCGCCGCACCGCCTGGTGCTGGTCGACTGCCTGACGCTGTGGCTCAGCAACCTGATGTTCGACGGCGGCACGCAGTATCCGGACGTGGGCCAGATAACGCTGCCCGAGCGCTTCCACACCGAGCGCGCCGCGCTGCTGGCCGTGCTGGAGCAGGCAGCGGGCGACATCGTGCTGGTGTCGAACGAAGTAGGCATGGGCATTGTTCCCTACGGCGCCGTTTCGCGCGCCTTCACCGACGAAGCCGGACGCCTGAACCAGGCCGTGGCCGCCGCATGCGGCCTCGCCGTGTTCGTGGCCGCCGGGCTGCCGCTGGTGCTGAAAGGCGCGCCATGCTGATGGGCCTGGGCGCCGCCGCCATCGCACTGCTGCTCGCGGCGGGCGTGGCGCTCGACCTGCTGCTGGGTGAAACGCCGCGCTGGCATCCGCTGGTCGGCTTCGGCAAACTGGCGAACACCATTGAACGCCGCCTGAACCGGGGCGGCTTGCGCTTCCCGCGCGGCGTGCTGGCCTGGCTGCTGGCGGTGGTGCCGCTCACGCTGCTGGCCTGGGGCGCCACCCGGATTCCCGCTGCCGGCGGCATCGCCCTGATGCTGCACGCATTGATGCTGTACTTCTGCATAGGCCTGCGCAGCCTGCGCGACCACAATCTGCCTATCGCCGCAGCACTTGCGGCAGGCGACCTGCCAACCGCGCGCCACCTCACCTCGCGCATCGTCAGCCGCGACACGGCCAACGCCACGCCGGCCGACCTGGCCAAGGCCAGCACCGAATCGCTGCTCGAAAATGGCAACGACGCGGTGTTCGGCACGCTGTTCTGGTTCGCTGTCGCCGGCGGCCCCGGCGCGGTGCTGTTCCGCCTTGCGAACACGCTGGACGCCATGTGGGGCTACCGCAATGCGCGCTTCCTGCAATTCGGCTGTGCCGCCGCACGCATAGACGATGCGCTGAACTACATCCCTGCGCGCCTTACCGCTCTGTCCTATGTGCTGCTGGCGCCTACGCTGGCGGGCAAGCGCCTGGCCTGGCGCTGCTGGCGCACGCAGGCGCCGGCATGGAGCAGCCCGAACGCAGGCCCTGTCATGTCCAGCGGTGCAGGCGCGCTTGGACTCGCGCTCGGCGGTGCGGCGGTGTATGACGGCGAAACGGAACAGCGTCCGCCGCTGGGCAGCGGCGCCGCAGCGCAAGGCGCGGACATCCAGCGCGCCTGGCAACTGGTTGCGCGCACCACCGCGCTCTGGCTGGCCGTGGCTGCAGCCATTGCCATGGCTATCTCTCTTGCAGGAGGCCAGCATGCTTGAACACGGCGGCAATCTGCGCGAGGCCGCTCAGCGCTACGGACGCGACGACTGGCTCGACCTCTCCACCGGCATCAATCCCGAGTGGTATCCAGCGCCAGCCATCGCCAACAATGCGTGGCACCGCCTTCCCGAGCCGGATCCCGCGCTCGCGCTGGCGGCGCAAGCCTATTACGGCGCGCCGCAAATGCTGCCCGTGGCCGGCACGCAAGCGGCAATCCAGGCCCTGCCCCGCCTGCGCCTTCCCTCTCGCGTTGTGGTGACGGCCCCCTCCTACGCGGAGCACGCCCACCATTGGGCGCAGCACGGCCACACGCTGCGGCAAGTGCCATACGATGCCCTGGACGCCGCCGTGGCCGAATGCGACGTGATGGTGGTCGTCAACCCGAACAACCCAACCGGCGCCACCGTACCGCGCGGGCAGCTGCTGGACTGGGCCGCCCGGCTCTCCGCGCGTGGCGGCTGGCTGATAGTGGACGAAGCCTTTGGCGACACCGGGGCGCAAGCCAGCGCCGCCAGCCAGGGCGCGAGCTCCGCCACGCCGGAAGGCCTGATCGTGCTGCGCTCGGTCGGAAAATTCTTCGGCCTGGCCGGGCTGCGGCTCGGCTTTGTGGCAGCCCAGCCTGCGCTGCTGGACGCGCTGGCCAATCTGCTTGGCCCCTGGACCGTCAGCGGCCCCGCCCAGCAAGTGGCCCTCGCCGCCTTGCAGGACAGCGCCTGGCAGGAACGCATGCGCGAGCAGCTGCGCGCCGGCGGCCAGCGTTTGCAAAACCTGCTGGCCGCGCACGGCATCCGCTCCAGCGGCAGCGCGCTGTTCCAGTGGTGGCCCGAAGCGCGCGCGGAAGACTTTCACGAACACATGGCGCGGCAAGGCATCTGGGTGCGCCTCTTTAGCAAAGCAGCGCGCGGCATCCGCCTCGGCCTGCCGCCGGACGAAGCAGGCTGGCAGCGCCTCGAACTGGCACTCACCTTATGGACCAAGGAAAAACCATGAATAAACTCCTGAGCACACTGGCCGGCCTGGCGTTCGCGTCCGCCGCCGCGTTGACCGCACTTCCAGCTTTCGCCGCCATCACCGTCAACGACGACGACGGCAAGCCCGTCACCCTGCAAAAGCCCGCCCAACGCGTGATCGCAATGGCGCCGCACGTCACCGAGCTGCTGTTCGCGGCGGGAGGCGGCGACAAGATCGTCGGCACCGTCACCTATAGCGACTACCCCGAGGCGGCCAAGAAGATCCCCAACATCGGCGATAACCGCCAGGTGGACATGGAACGCATCGCGTCGCTGAAGCCGGACCTGATCGTGATCTGGATGCACGGCAGCTCCGAGCGTCAGATCGAAACCCTGCGACAGCTCGGCATACCGCTGTTCCACAGCGAACCGAAAAAGCTGGCTGACATTCCAGACAATATCGAGCGCATGGGCAAACTGCTCGGCACCGAAGCCGTGGCCGGGAAAGTCGCCGCCGAATGGCGCGACAAGCTCGGTGCCCTCACCGCGCAATACGCGAAACGCCCGCCCGTGCGCGTGTTCTACCAGGTGTGGGACAAGCCGCTGTACACCCTGAGCGGCAGCCATATCGTTTCCGACGCCATGCGCGTATGCAGCGGCGTGAACATTTTCGCCGGTCTGAAAATCACCGCCCCGGTGGTCGACATCGAAGGCGTGCTGCGCGAAGACCCGGAAGCAGTATTTGCCACCGCCGAAAAGAACTACGGCGGCGTGAACCTGTGGCGCCCCTACAAAACCCTGTTGGCGGTGAAGAACGACAACCTGTTCACCGTCGACGGCCACCTGCTGAACCGCTCGGGTCCGCGCATGATCCAGGGCACGGCCATGCTGTGCGAAAAGCTGGAACAGGCGCGCCAGCACAGGCCGAAGTGATGGATGAACCTCTGATGGTCTTCCCTTACAAAACCCTGATGGTGCAGGGCTGCACCTCGGACGCCGGCAAAAGCACCGTGGTGGCGGCCCTGTGCCGCCTGCTGAAACAGGACGGCGTGCGCGTGGCGCCGTTCAAGCCGCAGAACATGGCGCTTAACAGCGCCGTCACTGCGGACGGCGGCGAGATCGGCCGCGCGCAGGCGCTGCAAGCCATCGCCGCCGGCCTGGCGCCGCACACCGATATGAACCCGGTGCTGCTCAAGCCCTCCAGCGACACCGGCGCGCAAGTGGTCATCCACGGCAAGGTGCGCGCGGAGATGAATGCGCGCGACTACCACCAGTACAAAACCATCGCCATGAGCGCTGTGCTGGAATCGCACGCGCGGCTGTCGGAACAGTACGAGGCGGTGGTGGTGGAAGGCGCGGGCAGCCCGGCCGAGATCAACCTGCGCGACCGCGACATTGCCAACATGGGCTTTGCGGAAGCGGTGGACTGCCCCGTGGTGCTGGTGGCCGACATCGACCGGGGCGGCGTATTCGCCCACATCGTCGGCACGCTGTCCTGCCTGTCGCAGAGCGAGCGTGACCGCACTATAGGCTTCGTCATCAACCGCTTCCGGGGTGACATCAAATTGCTGGAGCCGGGCCTGGACTGGCTGGAGCAGCAAACCGGCAAGCCGGTGCTGGCCGTGCTGCCCTATCTGCATGGCCTGTTCCTGGACGCCGAGGATGCGGTTCAGCCGGTGCAAGCCTCGCGCGGCGCCTTCCGCATCGTGGTGCCCAGCCTGCCCCGCATGAGCAACCACACGGACTTCGACGCGCTACGCGCCCATCCGGACGTGGACCTGCGCTTCGTGCGCCAGGGCGAAGAGATACCGCCGGCGGACCTGATCATTATCCCCGGCAGCAAAAACACCCGTGCCGACCTGGAATGGCTGCGCGCGCAAGGCTGGCCGGCCGTGATCGAACGCCATTTGCGCTACGGCGGCAAGGTGATCGGCATTTGCGGCGGCTTCCAGATGCTGGGGCAAGACGTCAGCGACGCGCTGGGCATCGAGGGCGCACCCGGACGCTCGCCTGGCCTGGGCCTGCTCGCCATGCATACCAGCCTGACGGCGGACAAGCGCCTGGTGCAAGTAACAGGCACTTGCGCCTTCGCGCAAGAAGCGATGCACGACGCCGTAAGCGGCTACGAAATCCACATGGGCGTGTCCGACGGGCCTGCGCTCTCCCGTCCCGCCTTCCGCATCGACGGCCGGCCGGAAGGCGCGTGCTCACCGGACGGCCAGATACTCGGCACCTATCTGCACGGCCTGTTCGACGCGCCGCAGGCTTGCGCCGCCCTGCTGAAATGGGCCGGCCTGCAAAGCGAGCACCGCGTGGACACGTCCGCGCTGCGCGAAGCAAGCCTGGACCGCATCGCCGCCGCCAGCCGGCCGCTGCTGGACGCCCTGGTGGCGCTGGCAGAGCAGCCCAAGCAGGATGCCAAATGAACGAGGAGATACAGTCCGCCAGTCCGCACGCCTTCCCGCAAGCGCAGATCGACGGCGTCTACCGCGCCATCCGCGAGCGGCGCGACGTGCGCCATTTCAAACCGGGGCCGCTGGAAGCGGGCCAGCTGGAGCGCTTTATCGCGGCGGCCCACAACGGCCCCAGCGTAGGCCTGATGCAGCCGTGGCGCTTCATCCGCATCGCCTCCCCCGCGCTGCGCGCGCAGATCCACCAGCTGGTGGACGACGAGCGCAAGCTCACCGCCGAAGCGCTGGGCCAGCGCGCCGAGGAATTCATGCGGCTCAAGGTGGAAGGCATCCTGGCCTGCGCGGAAGTGCTGGTGGTGGGCCTGATCGACCGGCGCGAGCGCTTTGTGTTCGGCCGCCGCACCATGCCGGAGATGGACCTGGCGTCCGCCTCCTGCGCCATCCAGAACTTCTGGCTGGCCGCGCGCGCCGAAGGCATAGGCGCGGGCTGGGTGTCGCTGTTCGACCCGCAGCGCCTGCGCGAAGTGTGCGGCATGCCGGAGGGCAGCCAGCCCATCGCCGTGCTGTGCGTGGGCCGGGTGGAGGAGTTTTACCGCGCCCCCATGCTGGAACTGGAGCGCTGGGACCAGCGCATGCCCGTGCAGCAGATCCTGTATGAGGACAACTGGGGCGCGCAACAGCAGATTGTGTGACAATCAGGCGTATGACCAGTTCCGCCAACTCCTCGACCAAACGCTATCTGCCCTGGGTGGTGGCGACCACGCTGTTCATGGAGCAGCTCGACTCCACCATCGTCAACACCGCCATTCCCAGCATGGCGGCCAGCCTGCACGTGACGCCGCTCAGCCTCAAGGCGGTGGTCACCAGCTACATCCTCAGCTTGGCGGTGGCCATACCCATCAGCGGGTGGATGGCGGACCGCTACGGCACCCGGCGCGTGTTCATGAGCGCCATCACCATCTTCACCATCGCCTCGGTGCTGTGCGGCCTGTCCGTCAATTCGCCCATGCTGGTGGCGGCGCGGCTGCTGCAAGGACTGGGCGCGGCGATGATGATGCCGGTCGGCCGCATTGCCATTATCCGCACCTTCCCCAAGGCCGAGCTGCTGGCGGCCATGAACTTCGTCATCATCCCCGCACTGATCGGTCCCCTGCTCGGCCCCACGGTGGGCGGGTTGATCGTGCACTGGCTGTCGTGGCGCGAAATCTTCTTCATCAACGTGCCGGTGGGCCTGGCCGCCGTCTACCTGGCGTGGCGCCATCTGCCCGACTACCGCGCGGAAGTTCAGCGCCCCCTCGACCTGATAGGCCTGGTGCTGTTCGGCACCGGCGTGGCGCTGCTGTCATGGCTGCTGGAGGTGTTCGGCGAACACAAGATCGACCCCACCTCGGCGGCGGTGCTGCTGCTTATTTCATGCAGCCTGCTGGCCGCCTACGGCTGGCACGCCAGCCAGGCGCCCTATCCCCTGCTGCGCCTGGCGCTGCTGCGCGTGCGCACCTTCCGCGTGTCGGTGCTGGGCGGCTTCGTCACGCGCCTGGGCATAGGCGGCCTGCCTTTCCTGCTGCCGCTGCTGTACCAGCTTGGCCTGGGCCTGCCGGCCTGGCAATCGGGCTTGCTGATGATGCCGTCCGCCGCCGCCGCCATGGGCATGAAGTTTATTTCCACGCGCGTGCTGGCGCGCTTCGGCTACCGCCATGTGCTGATCGTGAACACGCTGCTGATCGGCTGCACCATCGCCATGTACACATTCGTGGGACCGGGCACGCCGCTGTACGCCATCGTGGCCATCGGCCTGTGCCTGGGCTTTTTCAATTCGCTGCAGTTCTCCAGCATGAACAGCATTGCCTATGCCGACATCGAAGGCGCCGACAGCAGCATGGCCAGCACCATCGCCAGTTCGCTGCAGCAGTTGTCGATGAGTTTTGGCCTGGCCTGCGGATCGCTGATCGCGGGCTGGTATCTGGGAGACTTGCCGCAGACGGACAAGGTGGCGCTGACCAGCGCCCTGCATCACGCCTTCTTTACGCTGGCGGTGCTGACGGCGCTGTCCTCGCTCACGTTCTGGACTTTGCGCCGCAGCGACGGCGAGGGGCTGGCGAAAAACGCGGCCTGATTACAGCACGGATTCGGAAACGATCTTCCACTGCGCGCCTTCGCGCGCCCAGTACTGGCGCAGGCGCACCGAGTGGTGGAATTTGCCGACTGCGGTCTGCTGCGTAAACGTGCTGATGATGATTTCTTCGTGGCTGGGCTGGCGGAAGTGGCTGGTGTCCTGCAAAGCCACATGTACGCGCTTGGCGCCGGGAAGGAATTGCTGGCGCGTGATCCAGGCGTCCGCGTTCTCGTCGTTGATGGACTTGAAGCGCGCCGAATAGTGGGTGCGCAGCTGGTCGCTGTCGCGGCGTTCGGCGTCGCGGCGCCAGGCTTCCAGCAGCGAGTCGGCCAGCTTGCGGTCGTCTTCGCGCACGCTGGGCTTGACGAATTCCACCTGGTCGCCGATCAGGATGGGGGTCTTGCCCACCTCCACAATGCGGCTCAGCTTTTGCAGGTCGTCGTTGCTGACCACCACGCAACCGTCGGTCGACAGCGGCGCGCGGCTGAAAGTCTCCGGCGGCACGCCGTGTATCCAGATGCCCGAACCGCTGCGGCCGTTCAGCCTGTCCCAGGAATTCGGGTAATCCAGCGGCAGCGCGCCCTTGCCGTAGAAGTCCGGCAGCTTGGCGCCGGACAGGCGGCCCGAGATGTAGTACACCCCCACCGGCGTGCGCATATCGCCTTCCTTGACCTTGTTCACGCCCAGCTTGCCCTGGCTGAAATAGTAGTCGTTGACGTAGCGGATTTCGCCGTTGCGGTTTTCATAGAGATAGACCCGGGAACGCTTGGCGTCCACGATCAGCGCGTGGCGCTGGTCCTTGCGCAGCTGGAGCAGCGCGCGCGGCTGCAGCTGTTCGGCGGGCTTGGTTTCGGCGCGCAGACGCGCAGCGGCTTCGCGGCGCAGGTCCTGCAGGCGCGCTTCCGCTTCCTTGCTGGAGGCAACGCCCAGGTTGACGACCGGGCGCGTGTGCATCAGCAGCAGGTCGCCGCGCACCAGATGGCCGAGGTGGAAGGTGGGATAGGCCGCCACCAGCGCATCGGCCTTGGCTTGCGCGTCGCGCAGATGGTTTTCAGCCAGGTCCTTGTAGATCTCGACCAGCATCTGCTCGGGTTCGGGTTTGGCCGCAGGCGCGGCCTGCTGCTTTCGGGCGGCGCTGCTCCCACCCGATGCCAACATCAGAGCGGCGCAAAACAATCCGCGCGCCAACCGGCCCAACCTGACTTCAAAATAAGACATCAGCTACCCGACGATTCCTGCTTGATCTGCCATTTTCCGCCGTGCTTCACCATGACCAGGGTCTTGCGGCTGTTCGCCGACAGGCGATCCGACTCATACACCTGGCGGAAGGTGACCTTGGCGGTGTCGCCGGTAATGACCACTTGCGGCGCGTTGACTTCAACGCGGATGCGGCCCTTGCCTTCGATACGCGCGCGGCGTTCATCCGCCCACGCCTTGCGCGATGCGCCTTTTGGCGGCGTGAACTCATTGCTATAGTAACCGAGATAGCCGTTCACATCCTGCGTGGCCCAGGCCTTGGCCCAGCCATTCACGCGGCTCAGCACTTCGTCGCGTTCGGCGTTGCCGGCGGCCGGTTTGGCTGCTGCGGCAGCTGCCACAGTCGCAGCCGCCACCGGAGCAGGCGCTGGTGCAGGTTTCGCAGGCGCGGCGGCTACAACAGGCGCAGGTACAGGCTTGGCCGGCGCGGCAGCAACGACAGGGGCCGGAGCCGGAGCTTTTGCCGGTGCGGCAATGGCTGGAGCCGGAGCGGGGACAGGCTTGGCCGGCACTGCGGCGACAGCCACTGGCGATGGTGCAGCTACGGGAGCCGGCGCCGGCTTCGCGGCCGCCGGTGCGGTCTGCGGCGCCACCGCCATCGACGGAATGCGCTGCAGGGGTGCAGTTTTTGGCTGTTCAGGTATTTGCGATACCAGCTTGACGCTGCTCGCGGGCGCCGCGGCGGCGGCCACCGCAGGCGGCGCAGTGCGCGCCGCAGCGACGGCCGGCGCGTCCGGCACGCTCACGCTGACCTTGCTGCCGGTGCTGCTCGAGAACGTGCGCAGCAGCGTGAGTTTGGAGGTGGCCGGCGGCGCGCCGTTGCCCAGTGCCAGCGCCTTGTCATATGCCTGGCTGGCCAGCTTGCCGTAGACGTCGCCCAGGTTTTCATAGGCCGTCATATAACTTGGATTGGTGCGGATCGCCTTCTCCAGCGCCACGCGCGCCTTGTCGTACTGGCCGCTGGCGGCATACAGCACGGCCAGGTTGTTGTACGGTTCCGGCAGGTCTTTGTAGTCCTCGGTGAGCTTGGTGAAGATGGCGATCGCCTCGTCCGACTTGTTCTGCTCAGTCAGCAGCACGCCCTTCATAAAGCGCATCTGCGGATCGGCCGGGTTCTTGGCCAGGAAGGCGTTGGTGCGGGCCAGCGCCTCGCTCGCCTTGCCAGCACGCAGCAGCTTGGTCACGTCGGCCAGTTCGTCGGCAAAGGCGGGCGTTGCCAGCAGCGCGGCAAGCAGACCAGCGCCGGCGCAGACGTTACCTACGGCACGGCGGAGCGTGTTGGGGGCGGTCTTCACTATCATCGAAGTCTCGGAGAGGAAAGCGAACATGGTACACCGAATGTTGCCGCAACTCAAAACCGTTGGTTACCAACTTGCCACACGCAACGGACTGGAAAAGCAAAAAACCCCGCCAAGATCACTTAGCGGGGTTTTTCTTATAACTAGCCTGACGATAACCTACTTTCACACTGGTTGCAGCACTATCATCGGCGCAAAATCGTTTCACGGTCCTGTTCGGGATGGGAAGGGGTGGGACCGATTTGCTATGGTCATCAGGCTTTG
>NZ_WWCU01000063.1 GCF_009857595.1 Pseudoduganella aquatica
GGCCGCGCGCAAGGTGCGCAAGGGCTGGCGCTGGTCGTGGCTGGAGTGGGGCGCGCTGGCGGCGGTGCTGGCGCTGGGCGTGGGGCTGGGCAAGTTCGGCCTGGCCGACTGGCAGCCGGACCCGCAGGCGCCGCCCAGCGTGGCCTGGCGCGACGGCGCGCTGCTGGCGCAGGGCAGGCTGGCGCTGGCGCTGGACCAGGCGCCGTCCGGCGCGGGCGGCGTGTACGGCGGCACGGTGCGCATCGTGGGCAGCTATGTGGCGGTGGACGGCGGCTATTGCCGCAGCTTTACGGCCAATGGCGGCGCGGGAGCGCAGGGACTGGCGGGGCTGGCGTGCAAGGGAGCGGCGGGATGGAAGCTGCCGGTGCTGGTGCAGTATCCAGCGGCGGCGGACAAGCCTGCCCGCGCCGAATTGCCGGCGGCGGTGCAGGCCGTGGTGGAGCAGCGCAGCAACGGCGCCACGCTGGACGCGGCGGCCGAGCGGGACGCCATGCAGAATGCGTGGCTGCGCTGAGCGGCGGGTTACGGCGCTGCGCGCCTAACCCGCCCTACGCATCCGAAAATATTGGTGGTGCTTATGGGCGTAGGGCGGGTTAGGCGGAACGCCGTAACCCGCCGGGCCGGCGTCACACGCCCAGCAGTTCCACTTCAAAGATCAGGGTGGCGTTCGGCGGGATCACGCCGCCGGCGCCGCGCGAGCCGTAGCCCAGCTCGGCCGGGATGGTCAGCACGCGGGTGCCGCCGATTTTCATGCCTTGCACGCCTTCGTCCCAGCCGCGGATCACCATGCCGGCGCCCAGGGCGAATTCGAACGGGTCGTTGCGGTCCTTGCTCGAATCGAATTTCGAGCCCTTGCTGCCGTCGTCGTTGCGCAGCCAGCCGGTGTAGTGCACGGTAACGTTCTGGCCGGCTTTGGCTTCGGCGCCTTCGCCTACGGTGACGTCGTCGTATTGCAGGCCGGATGGGGTGGTGATAGTGGACATAATGTTCCTTTTGTTGGTTAGCTTAGCCATTAATTGTAGTCGGTGCCGCGCTTCGGCGCTATTCCCCAGCATTATTGTCGCCATTTACGCCTCACCCGATGCGGTTTGCACTTAGAATAGGGTTTTGCTATTCAGAAGCGATTCACGTCATGTTCCGCAGTCTCCGCCGCATCGTATTTTCCAGTGTCTGCCTGGTTTCCGCCCTCAGTTCGGCGCAAGCGAACGTGGTAGTCGTGCTCAATTCGCGCGACGCCACCGTCCAGCTGCTGGACCAGGCCAGCTACAAGACCCTGTCCACCTTCCCAGTCGGCAAAGAGCCGCACCACCTGATGGCCACGCCGGACAACAAGTCCCTGATCGTGGCCAGCTCGGTGGGCAATGAGCTGGTGTTTCTTGATCCCAAGACGGGCCAGGCCCAGCGCACCATCAAGGACATCCTCGATCCTTACCAGATCGGCTTCTCGCCGGACCAGAAGTGGTTCGTGGTGACCTCGCTGCGCCTGGACCGCATCGACATCTACAAGTTCGACGGCAAGAATTTCACGCTGTCCAAGCGCCTGCCGCTGCCCAAGCTGCCCAGCCATATCGCGTTCGACGCGGCCAGCACCATGGCTTTCATCACCCAGCAGGGCAGCGACCAGATCAGCTGCATCGACCTGAAAACCCAGCAGATCAAGTGGACGCTGCCGGTAGGCAAGCTGCCAGCCGGCATTTCGATGACGCCGGACGACAAGCACCTGCTGGTCGGCATCATGGGCAGCGACTACGTGGAAGTGATCGACTGGCGCACCCAGAAGACGGTCAAGAAGATCAAGGCCGGCAACGGCACGCACAACTTCCGCGCGCTGGGCGACGGCCGCATGACTTATGTGTCCAACCGCGTGTCGAACACCATCAACATCATCGACCAGAAGACGCTGGAAAACGTGGGCACCATCAATGTGCCGGGCGGCCCGGACTGCATGGAGATCACCGACGACAAGAAAACCATGTGGGTGACGCTGCGCTGGATCAAGAAAGTCGCCGTGGTGGACCTGGCGACCCGCAAGGTGGTCAAGCTGATCCCGGTCGGCCGCTCGCCGCATGGCGTGTTCTTCGCCAATTCCTCGCCGCGCGTCTGATCCTGCCATGAGCGGCCTGCTGCTACCGGGCGGCGCAGCCGCCCTCATCGCTTCCCTGTTCACGGCCGCCGGCGCGGCGGCCGCGTGCCAGGGCACCATCTACCTCACCTTCGACACCGGCAGCCAGTCCCAGGCCGAGCTGATCGCGCAGACCCTGAACCGGCACCAGATCAAAGCCACCTTCTTCCTCGCCAACGAGAAAACGGTGCGCGGCGACTATTCGCTGGACCCGTCCTGGGCGCCGTTCTGGAAGGCGCGCGTGGCCGAGGGCCATGCCTTCGGTTCCCACACTTTCGACCATGTCTATTGGCTCAAGGACGGCGCGGACGGCAAGCTGCAGGTCAAGCCGCAGTTCGGCGCCGGCGCCGGCAAGGCGCAAAGCTGGAGCCCGGCCCAGTACTGCGAGGAGATCAAGCGCGTCGATAGCCGCTTCCGGCAGCTCACCGGCAGCCATCTCGATCCGATCTGGCGCGCACCCGGCGGCAAGGTCTCGCCGCGCAGCCTGGCCGCGGCGCAGTCCTGCGGCTACGCGCACGTGGGCTGGGCCAAGGCCGGCTTTTCGGGCGACGAGCTGTCCAGCGCGGCCTGGCCGAACGCGGTCCTGCTGCAAAAATCCCTGAACGAACTGCGCGGCGGCGACATCTTCATGGCCCACATGGGCATCTGGTCGCGCAAGGACCCGTGGGCGCCGGCCAACCTGGAACCGCTGATCGCGGGACTGAAACAAAAGGGCTATTGCTTCGCCACGCTGCGCGAACACCCTGACTATGCCTCTCAATTCAAGCGTACTGTAAAACCATGATGCAACTCTTAAGCGACTGGCTGGGCATGGCCCAGGGCTGGTTGTTCGAAACCGTGATCCAGCCTTTCCTGTTCTATGCGGGCCTGGGCGACATCACCGAGGAAGCCTTTGAAGGCACTGAGTGGCTGCTGATCGGCCTGGCCGAGATGGTGCTGCTGTTCCTGGTGCTGCGGCCCATGGAGGCGATGATACCGGTGCATAAATTCACCGACCCGCGCGCGCGCTGGAACGACTTCATCTACACCGCGCTGCACCGCCTCGGCCTGTTCACGGTGGTCATTTTCTTCACGCTGGATCCGCTGCTGGACCACCTGAACGCCTTGCTGCGCCTGGAGAACGTCCATCCCTTCAACCTGGAAAGCCTGTTCCCCGGGATGGGACCGCTGGGCAGCTTCGTGCTGTATCTGCTGCTGCTGGACTTCGTCGATTACTGGTACCACCGCGCCTCGCACCAGTTCAACTGGTGGTGGGGCCTGCACAGCCTGCACCACAGCCAGATGAATATGAATCTGTGGAGCGACGACCGCAACCACGTGCTGGACGACATCCTGCGCGACATCGTCATGGCCCTGGTGGCGATAGGCGTGGGGGTGCCGCCGGCGCAGTATGTGCTGCTGGTGTCGCTGTCGCGCATGGTGCAAAGCCTGCAGCACGCCAATGTGCGCATCCATTTCGGCGCCATCGGCGAGCGCCTGCTGGTGTCGCCGCGCTTCCACCGCATGCACCACGCCATCGGCGTGGGCCACGAGTCGAAAGGCAAGGGCACGCTGGGCGGCTGCAATTTCGCGGTGCTGTTCCCGGTCTGGGACATGCTGTTCCGCACCGCCAATTTCACGCCCGAGTTTGTGCAGACCGGCATCCGCGACCAGCTGCCGCGCACCGCGCCGGACGGCAGCGTGACGCCGGGCCGCGAGTACGGGCGTGGCTTCTGGCAGCAGCAGTGGCTGGGCCTCAAACGCATGGTGCACAACTTCGGCAAGGAGCCCACTGAATGAAGGTTGAACAATGAAGGCGGTACTGAACGCCTACGGGCGCGCGCTGCTGTCCCAGCTGCACGGCAAGATGCTCATGCTGAGCATCGTGCCCTTCCTGCTGTCGGTGGCGCTGTGGGCGGTGCTGCTGTACTTCTGCCTGCAGCCCATGGTGGACTATCTGCACGCGGCCTTTGTCGAGCACGGGCTGTTCGACGCCAGCGGCAGCTGGCTCAACGCGATCGGCCTGGGCGTGCTCAAGACCGTGGTGCCGCCGCTGATCGCCATGCTCACGCTGCTGCCGCTGATGATTTTGACGGCGCTGATCTTCATCGGCGTGGCGGCCATGCCTTTCGTGGTGCGCCACGTGGGCGGACGCCACTATCCGCTGCTGGAGAAAAAGCGCGGCGGCAGCATCGCCGGCAGCGTGGCCGCCGCGCTGGGCGGCTTTGCCATCTTCGTGCTGGTGTGGTTCCTGGCGCTGCCGCTGTACCTGTTCCCGCCGGCCGCGCTGCTGGTGCAGGTGCTGCTGTGGGGCTGGCTGACGCAGCGCGTGATGAGCTACGACGCGCTGGCCGACTACGCCAGCGAGGACGAACGCGCCGAACTGCGCCGCGCGCACCGCTGGCAGCTGATGTCGATCGGCGTGGTGTCCGGCGTGGCCGGCGCCATACCCGGCATGGTGTGGGTGGGCGGCGCCACGATCGCCGTGGTGTTCTTCCCCTTCCTGGCGGCCGCCTCGATCTGGCTGTACGTGCTGATTTTTATCTTCACCGGCCTGTGGTTTGAGTATTATTGCCTGGAGGCGCTGCAGCAGCAGCGCGCATGCACAACAACAGAATAGGGCAGGGCTATGGCTATCGGACTTATCATCATCGGCGACGAGATCCTGTCGGGCAAGCGCGTCGATCAGCACTTCCCCAAAGTGGTGCAGTTGCTGGCCGCGCGTGGCTTGCAGCTGGGCTGGGCCGAGTATCTTGGCGACGATCCGGCGCGCATCACGGCCGCGCTCAAGCGCAGCTTCGCCAGCGGCGACATCGTGTTCTCCTGCGGCGGCATAGGCGCCACGCCGGACGACCACACGCGCCAGGCCGCCGCCGACGCGCTGGGCCTGCCGCTGGTGCTGCATGAACAGGGCAAGCAGAACATCCAGCAGCGCATCCTGCAAATGGGCCGCGAGGCCGGCCAGGCGGTGGACCTGGACTCGGCGGAAAACCTGCACCGCCTGAAGATGGCGGAATTCGCCGAAGGCGCCGCGCTGATCCCCAATCCCTACAACAACGTGGCCGGCTTTGCGCTGGGCACGCACTACTTCGTGCCGGGCTTTCCGGTCATGGCCTGGCCCATGATCGAATGGGTGCTCGACACGCATTACGCCGACCTGTTCAACCGCGAGCCGCGCGCCGAACACGGCGTGCTGGTGTATGAGGCGGCCGAGTCGGCGCTGACGCCGCTGATGGTGGCGCTGGAAGCGCAGTACCCGCGCATCAAGGTGTTCAGCCTGCCCAGCGTGGGCGACGCCAACACGCGCCGCCATATCGAGTTGGGCGTGAAAGGCGAGCCGGGCCAGGCTGCCGAAGCCTATGCGCAGATGTGCGCGGAGCTGGACAGCCTGAAGGTGGAGTACGCGCGGCTGTAGGACGTCATATGACGGCTCAGCGGTATACGTTGTTTTTTTGCGAAAAAGACTGGGCGCAGATCAAATAATCGGCGTGGTAGCCTGTGCGTGCGGGTCCGATGTGGTGCAATGGATAGCAAGAGCGGTACCACTGATACAGCACGGTTTAAGTAATATCATGTCAAGCAACCCTAGCAATAACCGACGTTTCCGCAGGCCCCTTATCGTTGCGCGCGCAGTGCGTAAATTGCGTGCAGGTGCGGCGGCCATCGGCATCCAGCGCCGCAACCGTCTGCGCGTGGTGCCGCAGCCGCAAACCGCCGTGCTGCTGCATGCGCAGGCGGCCGAACCGGAAGCGTCCGAGCCCGGCAAGCCCAAGAGCAAGCGCTCGCGCAACGCCTTCATCCTGTTGCTGCTGGTGCTGCTGTCGCTGGCAATCTGGTGGATGCTGCAGGAAATGCGCACCTCGTCCATGCAGGCCAAGTTCTTCTCCGAACTGGCGGGCAAGATCAGCTACAAGGTCGAGCCCGGCCCGAGCAAAGCCATCCGCTATCCGCACGACAGCCCTTACGACGAGCGCCTGGGCTACGCCAACCTGCCGGACTACCTGGGCAAGCTGAAAGCGCGCGACTACGAAGTGGCGGCGCAGGCGCGCTTCTCGCCCAAGATGGTTGAGCTGGCCGACATGGGCATCTTCGCCACCTACCGCGAGAAAACCCGCACCGGCCTGAATATCGTGGACTGCCGCGCCGAGCCGCTGTTCACCGCCAGCTATCCCGAGCGCATCTACCCCGGCTTCAAGGAAACCCCGACCGCGCTGGTGCAAAGCCTGCTGTTCATCGAGAACCGCGAGCTGCTCGACAACACCTATCCGAAGCGCAATCCGGCCGTGGAGTGGGACCGCCTGAGCAAGGCGGTGCTGGAGAAGTCGGTCAGCGCCGTGGCGGGCGGCCACCGCGCCGCCGGCGGCAGCACGCTGGCCACGCAGATTGAAAAATACCGCCACTCGCCGGAAGGCCGCACCGGCTCGATGAAGGACAAGCTGCAGCAGATGATCTCGGCCACGCTGCGCGCCTACCAGTACGGCCCGGACACCAGCGGCGTGCGGCGCCAGATCGTGGTGGACTACCTGAACACGGTGCCGCTGTCGGCCAAGCCCGGCTACGGCGAAGTAAACGGCATCGGCGACGGCATGTGGGTCTGGTACGGGCGCGACTTCAAGGAGGTCAACCGCCTGCTGGGCGGCAAGATGGACCAGCCGGGCAGCGCGCTGGCCTTCAAGGAGGCCCTCAGCCTGCTGATCGCGCAGCGCCGCCCCAGCTACTACCTGGGCGCCGGCGACGCCGACCTGGAAACGCTGGCCAACAGCCATCTGCGCGTGCTGGCGCAGGCCGGCATCATTACTCCCGCGCTGCGCGACGCGGCGCTGAAGGAACGCCTGCATCCGGCCGCCGGCAACGGCCTGGCGGCGGCGCCCGACATGTCCTTCGTCGAGCGCAAGGCCTCGAATTCGGTGCGCAACCACCTGGCCAATCTGCTGGGCGACAACCGCATGTACAACCTGGACCGGCTGGACCTGAACGTGGTCAGCACGCTGGACGCGCAAGCGCAGCGCAAGGTGACGCAGGTGCTGCGCGACCTGCGCGATCCCGAGATGGCCAAGGCGGCGGGGCTGACCGGCAAAGGCATGCTGGGCAACGGCGACCCGGCCAATGTGGTGTACAGCTTCACCTTGCTGGAAAAAGGCGAGGGCACCAACTTCCTGCGCCTGCAGACCGACAATTTCGACCAGCCGCTGGACATCAACGAGGGCGCCAAGCTGGACCTGGGCTCCACCGCCAAGCTGCGCACGCTGGTGACCTATCTGGACATCGTGGACCAGCTGCACAAGCGCTACAAGGACATGAGTCCGGACCAGCTGCGCAAGCAGGTGCTGGCGCCGCAGGACCGCCTGAGCCAGTGGGCCGTGGCCTACCTGCTCGAGCATCCGTCGGACAAGCGCGGCCTGACCGACATGCTGGCCGACGCCATGGAGCGCAAATACTCCGGCAATCCGGGCGAGGGCTTCTTCACCGGCGGCGGCGTGCACACCTTCGGCAACTTCTCGAAAGAGGACGACAGCCGCATCCTGACCGTGCGCGAAGCGCTGCGCCGCTCCACCAACCTGGTGTTCGTGCGCCTGATGCGCGACGTGGTGAAGTACTACATGTTCCAGGCGCCCGGCTCCTCCGCCTCGCTGCTGGCCGACGCCGATGACCCGCGCCGCGCCGACTACCTGGCGCGCTTCGCCGACAAGGAAGGCAAGGAATTCCTGTACCGCTTCTATTCCAAGTACCGCGGCAAGCCGAAGGCCGAGCTGGACAAGATCCTGGTGGCCAGCATCCGCCCCACGCCGGTACGCCTGGCCAATATCCACCGCACCCTGTACCCGAACGCCACGGTGGAGCAGTTCAGCACCTTCCTGAACGACAACCTGCCGTCGCAGAACGAGATCCAGGACGACCGCGCCGCCAAGATGTACGAGCAGTACGCGATGGACAAGTGGTCGCTGGCCGACCGCGGCTACCTGGCCAATGTGCATCCGCTGGAGCTGTGGCTGGTGGCCTATCTGCGCAACAACGAAAACGCCACCATGGCGCAGGCCGTGGCGGCCAGCGAGAAGGAACGCCAGGAGGTCTACCAGTGGCTGTTCAAGACCCACCGCAAGCACGCGCAGGACAAGCGCATCGCCGGCCTGGTGGAGATGGAGAGCTTCATGGCCATCCACCGCCAATGGAAGAAGATGGGCTATCCCTTCGAGTCGCTGGTGCCGTCCTACGCCACCACGCTGGGCGCCTCGGCCGACCGGCCTTCCGCGCTGGCCGAGATGATGGGCATTATCATCAACGGCGGCGTGCGCCAGAGCAGCCAGCGCATCACTTCGCTGCACTTCGCATCGGGCACGCCGTATGAAACGCTGCTCAAGCGCGGCAAGCCCACCAGCAACGAACAGATATTGTCGCCGGAAGTGGCGCGCGCCGCGGCGGACGCGATCCGCGAAGTGGTGTCGGACGGCACCGCCAAGCGCGTCAAGGCCGCGTTTGTGAAAAGCGACGGCAGCATTATCCCGGTGGGCGGCAAGACCGGCACCGGCGATCAGCGCTTCGACGTGTACGGCGGCGGCGGACGGCTGATCGAGTCGCGTTTCGTGAACCGCTCAGCCACCTTTGTGTTCAATATCGGCGAGCGCTTCTTCGGCAGCATGACGGCCTATGTGCACGGGCCGGAATCGAAGAACTACGACTTCACCAGCGCGCTGCCGGTGCAGCTGCTGGTGGTGCTGGCGCCCAGCCTGATGCCGCTGATCGAACCGAACGCCGCGCCCAAGGCCGGCGTGGTGGCGGCTTCGCTCAACACTGGCGCAGCGGGCGCCAAGCCCTCGCTGGCGCCTGCTGTCGGCGGCGCCACGCCGCCGCTGCGCGCCTGCGGCGGCTGAGTTGGCGGGTTACGGCGCTGCGCGCCTAACCCGCCCTACGAGTCGTTACGTTTGCATGCGTAGGGCGGGTTAGCGCAGCGTAACCCGCCAAACCGCGCGCCCCTTGCATGTTTGCTCATTTGTTGGCATGGTGTAGCCCCATGAAACCCATGCGCCACCACATGACCAAGATCCTCAAGTTCTCGCGTTTTTCCGTGCGGGACCTGATCGTCACCGCCGGTCCCACCATCCTGGCCATCGCCGCCGCCTGCGTGCTGGCCTATGTGCTGGTCGACCCCGCGCCGCCGCGCGTGGTGACGCTTTCCACCGGCCAGGAAAACGGCGCCTACGAAGCCTTCGGCAAAAAATACGCCGACCTGCTGGGCAAGCACGGCATCAAGGTGGTGCTCAAGCCGTCCACCGGCTCCTACGAAAACCTGCAGCGCCTGGCCGCCGGCGAGGCCGACATCGCCTTCCTGCAAAGCGGCACCACCAGCCAGGACGAGGCCGAGCGCAAAGGCCTGATCTCGCTGGGCAGCCTGTTCACCGAGCCGCTCTGGCTGTTCCTGCGCGAGGACGTCAAGGTCAAGGACCTGACGCAGCTGAAAGGCTTGCGCATCAATTTCGGCCCCGAGGGCAGCGGCGCGCCGCGCCTGTTCAAGCAGGTGCTCGAGGCCAATGGCCTGGAGCCGTCCGAGCTCAAGGTCAGCTCGCTGGCCAACACGCCCGCCACCGTGGAGCTGCTGGAAAAACGCATCGACGGCCTGGTGTTCAGCTCCGCGCCGGACGCGCCGCTGATCCAGATGCTGCTGATCACGCCCGGCATCAAGCTGTTCGACTTCACCCAGGCCGAAGCCTACACGCGCCGCCTGCCTTTCCTGACCCACGTGGTGCTGCCGCGCGGGATCGTGGACCTGGGCCGCGACCTGCCGGCCAAGGACTACCACCTGATCGCGCCCACCGCCACGCTGGTGGCGCGCGACGACTTGCATCCGGCGCTGGTGGACCTGCTGGTGCAGGCCGCCAGCACCATCCACAGCGGCGCCGGCTGGTTCCAGCAGCAGGGCCAGTTCCCGTCGCCCAAGTACAGCGAGATCCCGGTGGCGCACGAGGCGGCCAAGTTCTACAAGGACGGCCCGCCTTTCCTGCAGCGCTACATGAGCTTCTGGCTGGCCAATTTCTTCGACCGCATGTGGGTGGTGGTGGTGGCGCTGGGCGCGCTGATACTGCCGCTGTCGAAAGTGGTGCCGCCGCTGTACGTGTGGCGCATCCGCTCGCGCGTGTTCCGCTGGTACGGCCAGCTGCGCACGGTGGAGCAGGCGCTGGCCGCCGCGCCGCAGGAGCAGCGCGCCAAGGTCCACGCCGAGCAGCTCGAGCGCCTGAACGACATCGAGGAAAAGGTGAACCAGATTTCGATACCGCTGTCCTTCGCCGACGACTTGTACGGCCTGCGCAGCCATATCAACCTGGTGCGGCAGCGCATCCTGGGCGCGCACGCGGAGGACGCGCCGGCTGGCTGATCGATACGTAATATTACTTAATTGTTACAGTGGCGCGACAGAGCGGTTGCAATTGTTTTGACTTTACTTTTTTGGCAAGGCGATACTAAGTAAAGCAAAAAAATTCAACCACCTTAGGAGTTGCAATGCAGAGAAATCAAGTACTCGCAGTCGCCATCGCTTCGCTGTTCGCTTCCGGCCACGCCGCCGCGCAATCCGCACCAGCTTCCTCCACTCCTGCAGCAGACAACTCGGCCACCGTGGTCGTCACCGGCACCCGCGTGGCGAACCGCACCGCGCTCGACACCGCCTCGCCGGTCGACATCATCAGCGCCGACACCATCAAGAACACCGGCGTGGCCGAAATCGCGCAGGCGCTGTCGGTGGCGCTGCCGTCGCTGAATTTCCCGCGCCCCGGCCTGGCCGACGGCACCGATACCGTGCGCCCCGCCACGCTGCGCGGCCTGGCCCCGGACCAGACGCTGGTGCTGGTGAACTCCAAGCGACGCCACACGTCCTCGCTGGTGAACCTGAACGGCACCATCGGACGCGGCTCCTCCTCGGTGGACATGAACACCATCCCGGTGGCCATGCTCAAGAATATTGAAGTGCTGCGCGACGGCGCCTCCGCCCAATACGGCTCGGACGCGATTGCCGGCGTGGTCAACCTGCGCCTGCGCACCGACAAGACCGGCGGCGAATTCACCGCCACCTACGGCCAGCGCCGCACCGACTACGACTTCATCGCCGGCGCGGTGCCCACCGGCGCCACCTGGGGCACGGAGACCTCGCGCAAGCGCAACGACGGCGGCACCGCCACCGTCAGCGGCTGGAAAGGCTTCGAGCTGGGCGACAGCGGCTACCTGACCGTCGCCGCCGAATACAAGGACCAGGAGCACACCGAGCGCAGCGGCTACGACGTGCGCCAACAATACCCGCTGGTGAACGGCGCCTTCGACCCGCGCGAGAAAACCATCAACCGCTTCAACGCCTGGTACGGCGAGCCTGAGATGAAGCAGTCCACCATCTTCGCCAACGCAGGCTATGCGCTGGAAGGCGGCGCCAAGCTGTACGGCTGGACCAGCTACCAGAAGCGCGAAGCCAAGTCGGCCGGCTTCTTCCGCCGCGCCCTGCAGGACCAGAACATCATCTCCATCTACCCGGACGGCTTCCTGCCCATCATCGCGCCGGACGTGGACGACTACAGCGCCACCGGCGGCGTGACCTGGCAGGCCGGCGCGTGGGATATGGACGCGTCCATCGGCTACGGCAAGAACAAGATGCAGTACACCATCGAGAACACGCTGAACCGCTCCATCGGCCCGTCCAGCAAAACCGTGTTCGACGCGGGCGGCTTCTGGTACGACCAGCTGACGCTGAACCTGTCCGGCGTGCGCCAGTTCGACGCAGGCCTGGCTACGCCGGTCAACCTGGCGGTGGGCGCGGAAGTGCGGCGCGAAGGTTATAAACTGTTCGCCGGCGAAGCCGATTCGTGGCGCTACGGCGGCCAGGTGCTGGCCAACGGCACGCCGGCGCCTCCGGGTGCGCAGGTCTTCCCCGGCTTCCGTCCGGCCGACGAATCGGACAACAGCCGCAAGGCCTACAGCGCCTACGTGGACCTGGAAGCCAACCTGACCAAGCAGTTCCTGGGCTCGGTGGCCATCCGCGGCGAGCACTTCTCCGACTTCGGCAACAGCGTGTCCGGCAAGCTGGCCGGCCGCTACGACTTCGTGCCCGAGTTCGCGCTGCGCGGCTCGGTGCAGAACGGCTTCCGCGCGCCCTCGCCCCAGCAGCAGTTCTTCACGTCGACCTCGACCAACTTCATCAACGGCGTGCCGTTCGAGATCACCACCTTCAAGCCTAGCCACCCGGCCGCCATCGCGCTGGGCGCCAAGCCGCTGGACGCGGAAAAATCGGTCAACTTCTCGGTCGGCTCTGTGCTGCGCCTGGGCGCGGTGAACGTGACGGCGGACGCCTTCCACATCAAGATCAAGGACCGCATCGTGCTGTCCGAGAATTTGACGGCGGCCAATGTGCGCGACTTCCTGACCAAGCAGGGCTTTATCGGCGTGGGCGGCGGACGCTTCTTCATCAACGGCGTGGACACCACCACCAAGGGCATCGACATCGTCACCAGCTGGCCGGTGCAGACCAACGGCTACGGCAAGCTGGACTTCACGGTGGCGGGCAACTACACCAAGACCGACGTGACCAAGGTGCCTGTGACGGCCCAGCTGGCCGCGCTGTCGCCGGCGCCGGTGCTGTTCGACCGCGTCAACGTGCTCACCTTCACCGACGGCACGCCCAAGACCAAGTTCATCGGCAGCAGCACCTGGTCCTACGGCGACTTCGGCGTGACGGCGCGCGCCACGCGCTACGGCAAGATCCTGGCGCCGGGCACCACGGCCGCGCTGGACTTCTGGATGAGCGCCAAGACGCTGGTGGACCTGGAAGGGCGCTACGCCATCACCAAGAAGCTGTCGCTGGCGGTGGGTGCGGACAACCTGTTCGACCAGTATCCGGACGCCTATCCGGCTGCGCTCAACACGACGGGTAACGCGCCATATTCGAACTACTCGCCGTTCGGCCGCTCGGGCCGCTTCGTGTACGCGCGCCTGAACTACAGCCTGTAAGTCCCGGGCCTGACGGCGGGTTAGGCGCGCAGCGCCGTAACCCGCCGGTGCCGTCTAGGCGCCCAGCCACGGCAGGCCGGCCTTGCACCAGCCACCTGCCTGCTTGCGGTGGCCTTCCGCGTCCTTATCCCCTTCGAAGCCTTCCAGGATGTCGTAGCACTGGGTGTAGCCGTGCTCGGTCGCCAGCTTGGCGGCATGGCGCGAGCGCACGCCGGAGCGGCACAGGAACAGCAGCACGTCGTCTTTCTTCGCCACCGCCCCCAACTGTTCCAGGAAGTGCGGATTCGGCACGCCGCCCGGATAGGTGCTCCATTGGACTGCACCATGCTGGGACTCCGGGATGGCCACCCGGCCCACCCAGTCGCGCTCGGCATTGGTGCGCACATCGATCAGTTTCACTGCGCTGTCCGCGCCCAGCAGCGCGTGCGCTTCGGCGGGCGTGACGGCGCCCGCGTAGGGCAGGGCGGCGTCGCGGCTGCGCGCCCGGGCGAGGATATCGGCAATACTGTTCATGGCACATTTCCCACTTCTGCTGTCAATATTGCGTTTATTATAGTGCCCGATCGTCCATGGAAGTTTTTTTGCACCATGCCGATGCATTTTTCCAAAATGCCAAAATTTCGCACCGTTGAGGTGCATAATTTTGGATATGCACCAACATTGTGCACATAAGCTCATGCGCAAAAGTAGTGCAAGAGGGGAAATCTTCTGGCACGCTTCCTGCTTTAAGGATTGACGAGTTTCAAGCTGCACGCAACAGCGTGGGCTGCCCCACTTTTTCACTAGGAGAGACGCATGGCACTGACCGCCGCAGATGTATTGAAAATGGTACAAGATAACGAAGTGAAATTCGTTGATTTCCGCTTTGCTGACACCCGCGGCAAAGAACAGCACGTCACCGTGCCTGTATCGCACTTCGATATCGACAAATTCGAATCCGGTCACGCCTTCGATGGCTCCTCGATCGCCGGCTGGAAAGGCATCGAAGCATCCGACATGATCCTGCTGCCTGACCCGGCAACTGCGAACATTGACCCGTTCATGGAAGAGACCACCCTGTTCATGCAGTGCGACGTGATCGAACCGTCGGACGGCAAGGGCTACGACCGCGACCCGCGCTCCATCGCCAAGCGCGCTGAAGCCTACCTGAAATCGTCGGGCCTGGGCGACACCGCCTACTTCGGTCCTGAGCCGGAGTTCTTCATCTTCGATTCCGTCAAATGGAAAATCGACATGTCGGGCGCCAAGGTGCAGATCGACTCCGACGAAGCTTCCTGGTCGACCGACAAGGACATCGAAGGCGGCAACAGCGGCCACCGTCCTACCGTCAAGGGCGGCTACTTCCCAGTGCCACCAGTGGACTCCTTCCAGGACATGCGTTCGGAAATGTGCCTGATCCTGGAATCGCTGGGCATCCCGGTTGAAGTGCACCACCACGAAGTGGCCGGCGCCGGCCAGAACGAAATCGGCACCAAGTTCTCGACCCTGGTTGAGCGCGCCGACTGGACCCAGAACCTGAAATACGTGGTCTGGAACGTGGCCCACAGCTACGGTAAAACCGCCACCTTCATGCCTAAGCCTATCGTTGGCGACAACGGTTCCGGCATGCACGTGCACCAGTCGATCTGGAAAGACGGCAAAAACCTGTTCGCCGGCGACGGCTATGCAGGCCTGTCCGACTTCGCGCTGTACTACATCGGCGGCATCATCAAGCACGCCAAGGCGCTGAACGCGATCACCAACCCAGGCACCAACTCGTACAAGCGCCTGGTGCCAGGCTACGAAGCGCCTGTGAAACTGGCTTACTCGGCACGCAACCGTTCGGCTTCGATCCGTATTCCACACGTGGCCAATCCTAAAGGCCGCCGTATCGAAACCCGCTTCCCAGATCCACTGGCAAACCCATACCTGTGCTTCGCGGCACTGATGATGGCCGGCCTGGACGGCGTGCAGAACAAGATCCATCCGGGCGAAGCAGCATCGAAAGATCTGTACCATCTGCCACCGGAAGAAGACGCGCTGATCCCAACCGTCTGCGCTTCGCTGGAAGAAGCCCTGGATCACCTGAACAAGGACCGCGAGTTCCTGACCCGCGGCGGCGTGTTCACCGATTCGATGATCGATGCCTACATCGAACTGAAGATGACCGAAGTCACCCGTATGCGCATGACCACGCACCCGGTTGAATTCGACATGTACTACTCGCTGTAATAGGCGACGCGGCGCCGGCTCCGGCCGGCCTGCAACCAGACGCGAGGACAGCAGCTGCTCTCCTCGCGTTTTTTTTACCGGATGTTGTATAGTCGGGGCATGACTACCTGGAATTTTGCACCTATCGCATTGTTGTTCGCTTCTGGTTTGGCCTCGGCCCAGGGACAGATTTTCCTGTGCGTGGACGCCAGCGGGCACAAGGAGCTGACCGACAGCCGCAAGCACGCCAACTGCAAGCCGCTGGATATCCCGGGCGCGATCCCGGCCCCCGCGCGCCGCGCCGAGAACGCCGCCAGGCCGCGCAGCGCGCCGCCTCCGGCCGCCACGCCGGGCGACTTCCCGCGCGTGGACAGCAGCGAGCAGAAGGCGCGCGACGCCGACCGCCGCCAGATCCTGCAGGAGGAGCTGAACGGCGAGCTGGCCAAGCTGAGCGAGCTGCGCAAGGAGTTCAACGGCGGCGAGCCTGAGCGGCGCGGCGACGAGCGCAATTATGCGAAATACCAGGAACGGGTAGCCAGCCTGAAGGACAGCATCAGCCGGTCCGAGAAGAACGTGGAAGCGCTGAAGCGCGAGATCCAGAATATCCGCTGATATTCTGTTCGGATTCTCCGCCGGCCTTTTCCGCACCACCCCCAAGGGGAGGCACATGAGCATCGTCACCAATATCGCCCGCGCGGCGGCCGCGCTGGCGCGCCCGCAATCGCTGGCCGGGCTGGAGCTGCTGGCTTCGGCCGTGATCCTGCTGGACGCCGAGGGCATGATCAGCTACGTCAACGCCGCCGCCGAGAACCTGCTGGAAAGCTCGGTCAAGGCGCTGTCGGGCCAGAAGTTCGCCGCGCTGTTTTCCAATCCCGACGAGCTGGTCAATATCATCGCGCAGGCGCGCGCGCACAAGTTTTCCGACCTGCGCCAGGACCTGGCGCTGGAGCGTGCCGGCAAGGAGCCGCTGCAGGTGCACAGCATCGTGTCGGCGCTGGACGAGCCGCCGGGCGCCATCCTGATCGAGCTGCGCGAGAACGTGCAGCAGCTCAAGCTGGACCGCGAGGAGCGCATCCTGGACCAGAGCCAGGTCAACAAGGAGCTGATCCGCAACCTGGCGCACGAGATCAAGAATCCGCTGGGCGGCATACGCGGCGCGGCGCAGCTGCTGGAGATGGAGCTGCCGCCGCTGCACCTGGCCGAGCTGCGCGAGTACACCCAGGTCATCATCAAGGAGGCCGACCGCCTGCAGACGCTGGTGGACCGCCTGCTGGCGCCGCACCGCCGCCCGCACATCGTGGGCGACGTCAACATCCATGAAGTATGCGAGCGCGTGCGCAGCCTGATCCTGGCCGAGTTCCCCTCCGGCCTGGCGATACGGCGCGACTACGACGCCTCCATCCCCGAGTTCCGTGGCGACAAGGAGCAGCTGATCCAGACCGTACTTAACATCGCGCACAACGCCGCCCAGGCGCTGTCGCAGCGCATTGAGCAGGGCGACGCCGAGCTGGTTTTGAAGACGCGGGTGGCGCGCCAGGTGACCCTGGCCAAGGTGCGCTACAACCTGGCATTAGATTTGCATATCATCGACAATGGACCGGGTATCGCACCCCAGATCCGCGACCGCATTTTCTACCCGCTGGTGTCGGGCCGGGAGGGCGGCAGCGGTTTGGGACTGACCTTGGCGCAGACCTTTGTGCAGCAGCACATGGGCGTGATCGAGTGCGAGAGCCGGCCTGGATATACGGACTTCAGGATCTTGCTGCCCCTGCCATAAGCGGGCGCGGCGCGATATTGGGGCCGGGTCCCTTGATTGTTGATCCATCCGCGGGATACTGAGAACACATGAAGCCAATCTGGATAGTTGACGACGACGAATCGATCCGCTGGGTACTGGAAAAAGCCTTGGCCAGGGAAAGCCTGGCCACCAAGAGTTTTGCCAACGCGCGCGACGCCATCGCCGCGCTGGAGCATGAGACGCCGCAAGTGCTGGTGTCCGACATCCGCATGCCGGGCGACTCCGGCCTGGACCTGCTGCAGCTGGTCAAGTCGCGCCATCCCGGCCTGCCGGTCATTATCATCACTGCCTTCTCCGACCTTGACTCTGCGGTGGCGGCCTTTCAGGGCGGCGCCTTCGAATACCTGGCCAAGCCCTTCGACATCGACAAGGCCGTCGAGCTGATCCGCCGCGCGCTGGACGAGAGCCTGCGTGAGACGAGCGTGGAGTCCGGCCCGGCCGAGACGCCCGAGATCCTCGGCCAGGCCCCGGCCATGCAGGAAGTGTTCCGCGCCATCGGCCGCCTGTCGCAGTCGAACGTGACGGTGCTTATCACCGGCGAGTCCGGCACCGGCAAGGAGCTGGTGGCGCGCGCGCTGCACAAGCACAGCCCGCGCGCGGCCCAGCCCTTTATCGCGCTCAACACCGCCGCCATTCCGAAAGACCTGCTCGAGTCCGAGCTGTTCGGCCACGAGCGCGGCGCCTTCACCGGCGCCCAGACCACGCGGCGCGGCCGCTTCGAGCAGGCCGAGAACGGCACGCTGTTCCTGGACGAGATCGGCGACATGCCTTTCGATTTGCAGACCCGCTTGCTGCGCGTGCTGTCGGACGGCCATTTCTACCGCGTGGGCGGGCACCAGCCGCTGAAGGCCAATGTGCGCGTGATTACCGCGACGCACCAGAACCTGGAGCAGCGCGTGCGCGACGGCCTGTTCCGCGAGGACTTGTACCACCGCCTGAACGTGATCCGCCTGCGCCTGCCCAGTTTGAGGGAGCGGCGCGAGGATATCCCCATTTTGGTGCGGCACTTCCTGGTGCAGAGCGCCAAGCAGCTGGGCGTGGAAGCCAAGCGCATGAGCGACAGCGCGCTGGCTTTCCTGTGCAGCCTGGACTTGCCGGGCAATGTGCGCCAGCTGGAAAACCTGTGCAACTGGATCACCGTGATGGCGCCGGGGCAGACCGTGGAGGTGAAGGACTTGCCTCTGGAGCTGACCCAGGAGCAGGCGGGCGGCAGCGCAGCCACGCCGGCCAGCCTGGCCGCGCCGGCCGGCGCTGCCCACGAGCCCATGCAGCACCACGGCACGGTGCTGGCGCTGCCGGCCGAGCAGGCGGGCGGGGCGGCGGGTGGCG
>NZ_WWCU01000064.1 GCF_009857595.1 Pseudoduganella aquatica
TGCGGCCCGGCAGCGCGCCGGTGGCCATGCCCTCGCGCTCGCATATCCTGGCGATGGAACGCGCCCAGGCGGCCCCGGCCGCCGCGCCGCGCCAGAATCCGCTGGTGTCGGACGCGGTGCGGCGCGCCATGGTGGCGCGCGTGGCCAAGCAGGGCGTGAAGGACGCGGCGGTGCTGGGCGCGCTGGAAGCGGTGCCGCGCCATATGTTCATGGACGAGGCGCTGGCCTCGCAAGCCTATATCGACGCCTCGCTGCCGATCGGCCATCACCAGACCATTTCGCAGCCCTACATCGTGGCGCGCATGATAGAGGTGATGCGCAACGGCGGCCAGCTCAAGCGCGTGCTGGAGATCGGCACCGGCTGCGGCTACCAGGCCGCCGTGCTGTCCTGCCTGGCGCAGGAGGTGTTTTCCATCGAGCGCATCAAGCCGCTGCACGAGCTGGCCAAGGCCAATTTGCGCCCGCTGCGGCTAGCGAATCTACGCTTGCATTACGGAGATGGTATGCTTGGCCTGCCTCAGGCCGCCCCGTTCGACGGCATTATCCTGGCCGCCGCCGGCCTGGAAGTGCCGCAGGCGTTGCTCGACCAGCTCGCCATTGGCGGCCGCCTGGTCGCCCCGGTGGGCGCGCGCGCGCAGCACCTGGAGCTGGTGACGCGGCTCGGCAAGGCAGAATGGACCAGCCAGACGCTGGAGGACTGCCATTTCGTGCCTCTGCGCCCCGGGACCGTATAAGGTCACGCCGAAGTTTACCTACGAAGATGAGTATGACGAATAAGAGTTCCCTGTTATTGCTGAGCATTTCCCTGTGCGTGCTGAGCGCCTGTAGCACCGTGCCCAACCAGGCGCCCGTGGTCGACCGCACCACGCCGGTGGCCACCCCGCCGTCCGCCAAGCCGCCCGCGCCCAGCGAGGATGCGCAAAAGGAGCGCGACGAGCGCGGCCTGTACACCGTGAAGCGCGGCGACACGCTGATCCGCATCGCGCTCGAGCATGGCCAGAATTACCGCGACCTGGTGGCCTGGAACAACCTGGCCAACCCGAACGACATCAAGGTGGACCAGGTGCTGCGCGTGCAGCCGCCGGAATCGGTGGGCGGCGTGCAGACGCTGGCCGTGCCGCTGCCGGGCAGCACCGAGACCAAGGCGCCGGTGCTGAAAAAGACCGGCCCGCGCGGCGAGAAGAAGCCGTGGAGCGAAGGCGCGCTGGCCGAACTGCAGCGTTCCGACGACACCGACAGCGGCAACGGCAAGCCCGCGCCTGCGCGCGTGGACAAGCCGGTGCAGGCCGCCGCCCCGGCGCCGGCAGCCGCCGCGCCGGCCGCAGCGGCCCTGCAGCTGAGCGCCGAGGACCGCGAGCTGAGCTGGGCCTGGCCGTCCGAGGGCCGCGTGGTCGCCACCTTCGACGAAGGCAAGAACAAGGGACTCGATATCGCCGGCAAGGCAGGCCAGCAGGTGATGGCGGCAAGTGCAGGAAAAGTGATGTATGCCGGTAGCGGCATCCGTGGATATGGTAATCTCGTTATTGTGAAGCACAGTAATAGTCTGCTGTCGGCCTATGCGCATAACCGGACCATCCTGGTGAAGGAAGGGGATAGCGTGCGCAAGGGGCAGATGATTGCAGAAATGGGGGATTCAGATACCGACGCCGTCAAGCTGCACTTTGAAATCAGGCAGCAGGGCAAGCCGGTCGATCCATCGAAGTTCTTGCCTAACCGCTAGCTACCCATGACACACTCGCCGCACGACCGCCTGGATGACGATGCCCTGCCGGATGATTTTCCGGACGAGCAAATCGACGATGCAGCCGGCGACGGCGATGCGGAAGACGGCGATGTGGGCGGCGCCAGCGGCGCGGCGCCGGAAGTGGGCGCGGTGCTGGAAAGCGTCGACGAGCTGAAAAAAGTGCTGGCCGCCGAGCTGTCCACCGACACCACCCAGCACTACCTGAATCAGATCGGCACGCGCCCGCTGCTGACCGCGCCGCAAGAGGTGCACTACGCCACGCTGGCCAAGGCGGGCGACTTCTCCGCCCGCCAGACCATGATCGAGCACAATCTGCGGCTCGTCGTTTCCATCGCCAAGCACTACATCAACCGCGGCGTGGTCCTGCTCGACATGATCGAAGAGGGCAACATCGGCCTGATGCGCGCCATCGACAAGTTCGAGCCCGAGCGCGGCTTCCGCTTCTCCACCTACGCCACCTGGTGGATACGCCAGAGCATAGAGCGCGCCATCATGAACCAGGCGCGCACGGTGCGCCTGCCGGTGCACATGGTGCGCGAACTGAACCAGATCTTGCGCGGCAAATACCACCTGGAGGCGCAGCACCACAACGGCAAGGACGCCACCGCCGAGGATATCGCCGAATTGGTGGGGCGCCCGGTGGAGGAGGTGCAGGACATCCTGGCCCTGTCCGAGCACGCCACCTCGCTGGACGCGCCGCTCGACAACGATCCGCAATCGTCGCTGATGGACATGCTGCCCGGCGACAGCGACGACGCGCCGGACGCGCGCGCCGAACACCACGAAATGACGGTGCTGGTGCGCGACTGGCTGACCAAGCTGCCGGACAAGCAGCGCATCGTCATCATGCGCCGCTTCGGGCTGGATAACGACGATCCGGCCACGCTGGAAACCCTGGCCGAGGAAATGGGCGTCACGCGCGAGCGGGTGCGCCAGATCCAGCAGGAAGCGCTGGTCAAGCTGAAGCGCGCCATGGCCGCGCGCGGCGTGGTGCGCGACTCCCTGTTGTAAAACCGCCGGCCGGTCCCCGCCGCCGCCCGCGACCTGCGGGCGCGCATCTGCTATCATATCGCCCTTCCGAAAGCCCCTGCGGCTTGCTTTAGTCTCCCAATTCTCTTGAACGTTATGCAAGACACTATCATCGACATCAAATCGCTCGACATGGACGCCCGCGGCGTCGGCCACATCGAAAACGAAGACGGTACGCCGGGCAAGGTAGTCTTCGTGGAGGGCGCGCTGCCGGGCGAGCGCGTCACCTTCGCAACGTTCAAGAAAAAGAAGAACTGGGAAGCGGCCAGCCTGGTCGAGATCCGCAAGGAGTCGGCCATGCGCATCAAGCCCAAGTGCGTGCACTTCGACTATTGCGGCGGCTGCTCCATGCAGCACCTGGAGCCGAGCGCGCAGGTGGCCATCAAGCAGCGCACGCTGGAGGACAACCTCTGGCACCTGTCCAAGGTCAAAGCCGGCAACGTGATGCGCCCGATGTACGGCCCGACCTGGGGCTACCGCTACCGCGCGCGCCTGTCGGTGCGCTTCGTCGCCAAGAAGAACACGGTGCTGGTCGGCTTCCATGAAAAGAAATCGTCCTACGTGGCCGACATCCAGAGCTGCCAGATCCTGCCGCCGCACGTGTCGGACATGATGATGCCGCTGCGCGCCCTGGTCGGCTCGCTGAGCATCTTCGACAAGGTGCCGCAGATCGAACTGGCCATCGGCGAAGACCTGACCGTGCTGGTGCTGCGCAATATGGAGCCGCTGACGGCCGACGACGAGACCAAGGTGAAAGCCTTCGCCGACCAGTACAACATCCAGTGGTGGCTGCAGCCCAAAGGTCCGGACACCGCCTATCCCTTCTACCCGCTCGACAAGCAGCTGCACTATCTGCTGCCCGAGTTCAATGTGCGCATGCCGTTCAAGCCGGTCGACTTCACGCAGGTAAACCACCACATCAACCGCGTGCTGGTGTCCAAGGCGCTGCGCCTGCTGGAAGTGCAGCCGCAAGACCGCGTGGCCGACCTGTTCTGCGGCCTGGGCAACTTCACGCTGCCGCTGGCCACCCAGGCGCGCGAAGTGGTGGGTATCGAAGGCAGCACCGCGCTGACCGAGCGCGCGCTGTCGAACGCGGTGGTGAACGGCGTGTCGGAAAAGACCAGCTTCATGACGCGCAACCTGTTCGAAGTGACCAAGGACGACCTGATCGCCCTCGGCAAATTCGACCGCATGCTGATCGACCCGCCGCGCGACGGCGCCATGGCTCTGTCGCTGGCGCTGGCGGAACTGAAGAAGACCCACCCGGAGCTGCTGCCGAAGCGCATCGTCTACGTGTCGTGCAGCCCATCCACGCTGGCGCGCGACTCCGGCGTGCTGGTGCACCTGTGCGGCTATGTGCTGAACAAGGCCGGCGTGGTGAACATGTTCCCGCACACCTCGCACGTGGAATCGATGGCCGTGTTCGACCTGGATATCGACGCGCTGGTGACCCAGCTGGCCGACGGCCGTGACATCCCGGCCGCCGTGGCGCCGGAAGAAGCCGTCAACCCGCTGGGCGCCGCAGCCTAAGCCGCCTCCGTTCCCGGGCGGGCCGGGCTCCAGGCATGGTTGACATGCGTTAGTGGATTTGCAACACTGGCGGCTGCATCCAGCCTGGGAGTCCATATGCGCGCCGTGCCGACTTTAGCCTTACTGTGCCTGCTGTCCTTCGCCGCGCAGGCGCAGACGGCGGTGGAAGCGTTTTCGCCGCAAGGCGTGGTGAAAGGCGTGCGGCAGGTGACGGCGCGCTTCAGTGCGCAAATGGTCCCCCTCGGCGACCTGCGCCTGAGCGACCCCTTCGATGCCGACTGCGGCGGCGCCAAGGCGCCGGCAGGGCAGGGCCGCTGGGTCGACGGCAGCAGCTGGGTCTACGACTTCGAGCGCGACCTGCCGGCCGGCGTTGCGTGCCGCTTCACCCTCAAGCCCGCGCTGAACGACGTGGCGGGCAAAGCGCTGGGCGGTGAGCGCAGCTACAGCTTCAACACCGGCGGCCCCTCCGTGCTGCTTTCCATGCCGCGCAGCGGCGCCGGCTATATCGATGAAAACCAGGTCTTCGTGCTCGCGCTTGACGCGGCGGTGCGCGCGGAGGACATCGCGCAGCACGCCTACTGCACCGCCGAAGGCATCAACGAAAAAATCCCGCTGCGCCTGATCGAAGGCAAAGAACGCCAGCAGGTGCTCGATGCGCGCAAGGACGGCCGGCGGCAGATGCCGGTCAGTGTGGTGCAGTGCAAGCGCAGCCTGCCGCAGGACGCCAAGGTGACGCTGGTGTGGAGCGCGGCCATCGCAACGCCGGGCGGTCTGGCCAATGAGCACGACCAGGTGCTGAGCTTCAAGACGCGCCCCGACTTCACCGCCAGCTTCCAGTGTGAACGTCCGTCCGCCAAGGGCCGCTGCGTTCCGTTCCAGCCGGTGCGCGTAAACTTCAGCGCGCCCGTGCGCATGGTGGACGCGCGCGCCATCGTCTTGTCCGGCCCCGGCGGCAAGAGCTGGAAGCCGCAGTTCTCCAAAGAGGAAGCCCAGTCGGAGTACGTCAACGGCGTGAACATTCCCGGACCTTTCCCCGAGCAAGCCAGGCTGCGCCTGGTGCTGCCGGATGCGCTCAAGGACGATGCGGGCCGCAGCCTGCTGAACCAGGCTCGCTTCCCGCTGGCCGTGCAGACCGGCGACATGCCGCCGCTGGTGAAATTCCCCGCCCGCTTCGGCATTATCGAGGCGCGCGGCGACAAGCTGCTGCCCGTCACGGTGCGCAACGTGGAGCCGGTCCTGGCCGCGCGCAAAGCGAAAGCCGGCGGCGATGGCGCCAAGGGCGCCGAGGGGGCCATGCTGCGGCTCGACGGCCCGGACCCGCAGCAGGACCTGCAAGTGATCGCCTGGCTGCGCCGCCTTACCGGCAAGACCCGCGACCGGGGCTGGGTGCCGGGCGAACTGTGGCAGCTGAACGAATCCGTGTTCACCGAACCGAAAGGCAAACCGCAGCCGAAGACCGAACGCTTCACCCTGCCCAAGCCCGGCGGCGGCAAGGCGTTTGAAGTGATCGGCATCCCGCTGCGCAAGCCGGGCTTTTATGTGGTGGAGCTGGCCAGTCCCAAGCTCGCGCTGGCGCTGCAGGGCAAACCCGGCCAGGCTTATGTGAGCGCGGCGGCGCTGGTGACGAATATGGTGGCGCACTTCAAGCACGGCGCCGAGTCCTCGCTGGTGCGGGTCACCACGCTGGACAAGGGCCAGCCCGTGCCCAATGCGCAAGTGGCCGTGCGCGCCTGCACCGGCAAGCTGCTGTGGCAAGGCCGCACGGACGCGATGGGCGTGGCCAGCATACGCGAGGAGATCCAGCACGGGGGCTGTCCCTACAACGAAGGCTATTTCGTCAGCGCCCGCAGCGGCGGCGACATGACGTTCACGCTGTCGAACTGGTCCGAGGGCATAGAAAGCTGGCGCTTCAACGTGCCTACCGAAGAGTTGGGCGCGGACAAAACAGTCGCTGCCACGGTATTCGACCGCACCCTGCTGCGCGCCGGAGAAACGGTGCACATGAAGCACTTCCTGCGCCGCCGCAATGCCGGCGGCTTCGCCTACGGCACGCCGCAGGCCAGCGATGCCAAGGTGATTATCACGCACCAGGGCAGCGAGCAGAAATACGAACTGCCGCTGGCATGGAGCAGCGGCGGCGTGGCGGAGAGCGCATGGACCATACCGGCCGACGCGAAGCAGGGCACATACGACGTGATGTATGAAGGCCGCTCCGGCGGCAGCTTCCGCGTCGAGCAGTTCCGCGTGCCGACCATGAAGGCGCTGCTGCAAGGCCCGTCCGCGCCGGTGGTGCAGGCGGAGCAGCTGGCGCTGGATGTGCAGCTCAGCTATCTGTCCGGCGGCGGCGCGGCAGGCGCGCAGGTCAAGCTGCGCACCACGCAGCAGGGACGCAACGTCTCCTTCGAGGACTACGACGATTTCGCCTTCGCCATGGGCGATGTCAAGCCGGGCAAGGTCAAGGAAGGCGCGGCGCTCGAGGAGGACGAGGGCGAATATGAAGGCATGCCGGGAGAAGGCGAAGGCGCGGGCGATGCGAATGCGCCGGTGAAAACGCAGAGCCTCACGCTGGACCGCGCGGGCGGCGCGCGCGTGGTGGTGGACAAGCTGCCCAGGCTGGAGCAGCCCGCGTCGCTGTTCGCGGAGATGTCCTACCAGGACGCGAACGGCGAAACGCTGTCCTCGTCCACCAGCGTGCCGCTATGGCCTGCGAATGTCGTCATCGGCATCAAGCCGGACAGTTGGGTGCTGAGCAAGGCCGCGCTCAAATTCCAGGTGGCCGTGCTGGACACGCAAGGCAAGCCCGTCGCGGGGGCGCCGGTGGAGGTGGACTTCTTCCAGCGCCTGAACTATTCGCACCGGCGGCGCTTGATAGGCGGCTTCTACGCCTACGAGAACAACAGCGAAATCAAGGCGCTCGGCAAAGCCTGCGCAGGCGTCACCGACGCCCACGGCCTGCTGGTGTGCCAGGTGGCCGCGCCGGAGTCCGGCAATCTGATCCTGCGTGCGAAGACGCAGGACAGCGAACAGCGCGTGGCCGTCACCAACCGCGAAACCTGGGTGGCGGACGGCGACAACTGGTGGTTCAAGGCCAGCGACGACGACCGCATCGACCTGCTGCCCGAGCGCAAGCGCTACGAGCCGGGCGAAACTGCCACCTTCCAGCTGCGCATGCCCTTCCGTTCGGCGACCGCGCTGGTGACGGTGGAGCGCGAAGGCATACTCGATACCTATGTGCGGGAGCTGTCCGGCTCTTCGCCCGTGTTCAGCATTCCCGTCAAGCCGAACTACGCGCCGAATATGTTCGTGTCCGCGCTGGTGGTGCGCGGCCGCGTGGCGGGCGTGCAGCCCACCGCGCTGGTCGACCTGGGCAAGCCCGCCTACAAGATGGGACTGGCGCAGCTGCGCGTGGGCTGGGCCGCGCACGAGCTGAAGGTGGCGGTGAAGACCGACCGCCAGTTATACAAGGTGCGCGAGCGGGCGCAGGTCTCGGTCAAGGTCACGCGGGCCGACGGCTCGCCCGCGCCGGCCGGCGCCGAGGTGGCGCTGGCGGCGGTGGACGTTGGCCTGCTGGAGCTGATGCCGAATGCCAGCTGGGATCTGCTGGAGACGATGATGCAGCAGCGCGGCCTGCAAGTGGAAACCGCGACGGCGCAGATGCAGGTGGTGGGCAAGCGCCACTTCGGCCGCAAGGCGGTGCCGCACGGCGGTGGCGGCGGCAAGGGCGGCGGACGCGAGCTGTTCGATACGCTGCTGTTCTGGAAAGGCCGCGTCAAGCTCGACGCCAACGGCGAGGCCAGCGTGCAGGTGCCTGTCAACGACTCGTTGACCGCGTTCCGCATTGTCGCCATCGCCACCGCGAACGCGGATTTGTTCGGCACCGGCCGCGCGGAAATCCGCAGCTCGCAGGACGTGATGCTGCTTTCCGGCCTGCCCGCCATGGTGCGCGAAGGCGACAAGTTCCGCGCCGGTTTCACGCTGCGCAACGCCACCGGGCGCGACCTGACGGTGGAGCTGGGCGCGCAAGTGTCCGGCAAGGCGCTGCCGCGCCAGAGCGTGGCCATCGCCGCCGGCATGGCGCAGGAAGTGGGCTGGGACTACCAGGCGCCCGCAGGCGCCACCGAACTGGCGTGGGACGTAACGGCCGGCGTTGCGGGCGCGGAGGCCGCATCCTCGGACCGCCTGCGCGTGAAGCAGGCAGTGAAGACCGCCGTGCAGGTGCGCACGCTGCAGGCCACGCTGCTCCAGCTCGACAAGCCGCAATCCATGCAGGTGCAGATGCCGGCCGATGCGCTGCCGGGACGCGGCGGCGTGCAGACGCTGTTTGCCGCGCGCCTGGGCAGCGAACTGCCCGGCGTGCGCGACTACATGCAAGCCTATCCCTACACCTGCTTCGAGCAGAACACCTCGCGCGCCATCGCCCTGCGCGACCGCGAGCGCTGGCAGAAGCTGGCCGCGCAGCTGCCCGCCTACCTGGACAGCGACGGCCTGCTGAAATACTTCCCGGTGATGGAGCAGGGCAGCGACTCGCTCACCGCCTATGTCCTGTCGGCCGTGCAGGAAGCCGGCTTCACCATCCCCGCCGAACTGAAAGCGCGCATGGAAGACGCCTTGCTGAACTTCGTGCAAGGCCGCATCACGCGCGGTTCGCCGCTCGCCACGGCGGACCTGGCGGTGCGCAAGGTGGCTGCGCTGGAAGCGCTGTCGCGCGTGGACCGGGTGACGGCCGCCGAGCTGGAATCCTTCACCCCGGAGCCGAACCTGTGGCCCACCTCGGCCGTCATCGACTGGTATCTGATCCACCAGCGCGTGGCCAAGCTGCCCGAGCGCGACAAGCGGCTGGCGCAGGCGCAGCAGATCCTGCGCGCGCGCCTCAACCTGCAAGGCACCACCATGAGCTTCTCCACCGAGCGCAATGACAACTGGTGGTGGCTGATGGTGTCGGGCGACGTGAACGCCAACCGCCTGCTACTGGCCATGGCGGACAACCCGGCATGGAAAACGGACATGGGCCGCCTGGCGCGCGGCGCGCTGGGACGCCAGCACAAGGGGCGCTGGAACACCACGGTGGCCAACGCCTGGGGCGTGCTGGCGCTGGATAAATTCTCGGACAAATTCGAGCGCGAGCCGGTGCGGGGCAGCAGCACGGCGGCGATCGGCGGCGCCAGCAAGAGCGTGGTCCTGGACGCAAGCACGGCCAGCGGCAGCGCGCTGCTGCCCTGGCCGCGCGGCTCTGCCGAGCTGTCGCTCAAGCACGCGGGCAGCGGCAAGCCCTGGGTGACGGTGCAAAGCCTGGCCGCCATTCCGCTGAAGGCGCCGATTTCGTCCGGCTACAAGATCGTCAAGACCATCACGCCGGTTGAGCAGGCGGTGAAGGGCGCCTGGACGCGCGGCGACGTCTATCGTGTGCGCCTGGACCTGGAAGCCCAGGCCGACATGACCTGGGTGGTGGTCGACGATCCGATTCCCGCCAGTGCCTCCGTGCTGGGCACGGGGCTGGGCAAGGACTCGCAGCTGATGACGGCGGGCGAAAAGAGCAAGGGCTGGGTGTGGCCGGCTTTCCAGGAGCGCACCTTTGAAGCCTTCCGTTCGTACTACGAGTACGTCCCGAAAGGCAAATGGAGCGTCGAGTACACGGTGCGCCTGAATAACGCCGGCCAGTTCCAGCTGCCGCCCACGCGCGTCGAAGCCATGTACAGCCCGGAAGCCTTCGCCGAGTTTCCCAACGCCGCCGTGAGCGTGAAATGATCGCGATGCGCGCCCGCCGCAGCCGGCTTGGCGCGTCCGCCTTGCTGCTGTTGCTGGCCTGCGCTCCGTGCCGCGCCGTCCCCACGCTGGCCGAGGTGCAAGCCGCCTACCGCGCCTCCGATTCAACCCTGCTGGACCGCAACGGCGTGGCGATCCAGTCGCTGCGCGTGGACCTTGCCGCGCGGCGCCTGCCGTGGGTGAAGCTGGACGACGTTTCTCCCGCCGTGGGCGCGGCCGTCATGCAAGCCGAAGACCAGCGCTTCATGCAGCACGGCGGCGTCGATCTGGAAGCGCTGGGCAAGGCCGCCTGGGACAACCTGTTCCGCCGCCGTCCGCGCGGCGCCTCCACCATCACCATGCAATTGGCCGCGCAGCTGGACCCGGCCCTGCAGTCCGCAGCCGCAGGCCGCAGCTGGAAGCAGAAATGGGACCAGGCCCGCGCCGCGCAGGAACTGGACCAGGCCTGGACCAAGCCGCAGATCATGGAAGCCTATCTGAACCTCGTCACCTTCCGGGGGGAGCTGCAGGGCATAGGCGCGGCGGCGCGGGGCCTGTTCGGCAAAGCGCCGTCCGGCCTGAACCTGGCCGAATCGGCCATCCTGGCCAGCCTGCTGCGCGCACCGTCTGCTGCGCCCAGGCTGGTTGCGCGGCGCGCCTGCGCGCTAGCCAAGGAATTGAACGCCCATACGGCATGCTCCGCCATTGAGAGCACCGCGGCCGGCGCCTTCGCGCGCTCGGCCGCCATGGCGGTGCTGGCGCCCGCGCCGCAAGTGGCGCAGAAGCTGTTGACCGCGCCGTCCCAGCAGGTGCGCAGCACGCTGGACGCGGGCCTGCAGCGCTTTGCGCAAGCGGCCTTGCGCCAGCAGATCATGTCCCTGCGCGAGCGCAACGTGAAAGACGGCGCGCTGGTGGTGCTGGACAACGCCAGCGGCGACATCCTGGCCTACGTCGGCAACGCAGGCGGCAGCGAGGTCGATGGCGTGGCCGCGCTGCGCCAGGCCGGCTCCACCTTGAAGCCCTTCCTGTACGGGCTGGCGCTGGAACGCAAGCAGCTTACCGCCGCCTCGCTGCTGGACGATACGGCGGTCGACATCTCAACCTCGTCCGGCCTCTACATCCCGCAGAACTACGACAAGGAATTCAAAGGCTACGTCAGTGCCCGCACCAGCCTGGCCGGTTCGCTCAACGTGCCAGCCGTGCGCACCCTGATGATGGTGGGCCTGGACCGCTTCCACGAGCGCCTGCGCAGCCTGGGCCTGGACAGCCTGACCGAAGCGGCCGACTACTACGGCTATTCGCTGGCGCTGGGCTCGGCCGACGTCAGCCTGCTGGAGCTGTCCAACGCCTACCGCACCCTGGCCAGCGGCGGCATGCAGGGCACGGCCAGCCTGCTGCCGCGCGCGCCGGAGCGCAAGCACCGCGTGCTGGATGCGCGCGCCGCCTTCATCGTCGGCGACATCCTGTCGGACCGCGCCGCGCGCAGCGTCACCTTTGGACTAAAGAACGAGCTGGCCACCACCTTCTGGGCGGCGGTCAAGACCGGCACCAGCAAGGACATGCGCGACAACTGGTGCGTGGGCTACAGCGAGCGCTACACCGTGGGCGTCTGGGTCGGCAATTTCGACGGCGGCTCGATGTGGGACGTGTCCGGCGTCACCGGCGCTGCGCCGGTCTGGCGCGACGTGATGGACTATCTGCACCAGCATGTCCCCAGCCGCGCGCCGGCCGTGCCGCCCGGCGTGCTGCGGCGCGACGTGGCCTGGCAGCCCGCATTCGAGCCGCCGCGCGCCGAATGGTTCATTGCCGGCACGGAGAGCGCCGAAGTGGCGCTGCTGCAAGACGCCCGCCGCGCCCCGCGCATCCTGTACCCGGCCGACGCCAGCATCATCGCCATCGACCCGGACATCCCCGACGCCAGCCAGCGCGTGTTCTTCCAGGCCCAGGCAGGGCAGGGCCTGCGCTGGGAGCTGGACGGCGCCACCCTCGGCCCCGCTTCCGCCAGCTACGCCTGGCGGCCCGCGCCCGGCCCGCACACCCTGGCCCTGCTCGATGCGGCCGGCAGCCCGGTCGCCACCACCCGCTTTAGCGTGCGCGGCGCGGTCCGCGAACCATAATTGCTGTTGCGGCGGCGCTGGCGGGTTACGCAGCTGCGCTGCTAACCCGCCCTACCATGTCGGAGGGCGGCCGAGGTTGGGAAGGGGGGCGTAGGGCGGGTTAGCGCGGCGCAGCCGCGCGTAACCCGCCATTGCATGCCGTGCGGCGGCATGAAAAAAGCCGGCGCGAGGCCGGCTTTTTGAGGGGGAGGGGGCTAGCGCTTAGTCGCGCTCGCCGCCGGCCAGGCCGAGCAGGCTCAGCAGGCTGGTGAAGATGTTGTACACGTCCAGGTACAGGGCCAGGGTGGCGCTGACGTAGTTGGTTTCACCGCCGTTCACGATCTGCTGCACGTCATACAGGATGTAGGCCGAGAAAATACCGATCACCATCACCGAGATCGCAATGTGCAGGGCAGGCATCTGGAAGTAGATGTTGGCCAGGCTGGCGACGATCATCACGATCACGCCCGCGAACAGCCACTTGCCCATGGCCGAGAAGTCGCGCTTGGACACGGTGGCGATGCTGGCCAGCGTGGCAAACACGGCCGCCGTGCCGCCGAAGGCCAGCATGATCAGCGAACCGCCGTTGGAAAAGCCCAGGGTGCGCGTCAGCAGCGGCGTCAGCATCAGGCCCATGAAGAAGGTGAAGCCCAGCAGCAGGCCCACGCCCAGTCCGCTGTTCTTGTTCTTTTCGATGCCCCAGATAAAGCCGTAGGCGATCGCCATGAAGACGATAAAGCCGATAAAGCCGCGCGGCACGGGAACGTGCATCAGCACGCCGGCGAAGGCGCCCAGCACGGTCGGGATCATCGACAGGGCCAGCAGCCAGTAGGTGTTGCGCAGTACGTTGTGGCGTACCGCCATGCTGTTTGCGCTGCTGCCGGACAGGTCGTAGGTTTTCTGCAGGTTGATCATGAATTGCCTCCAAAGGATAGGTGCGGAGCACCGCTTGCTAAAAGCATAGCACGCTCGGCCCAAAAGGCGCAAAAACCGGCTTAGAGGGGGCTTAAAATCGGGCCTGGCAGTGAATATGGGTCGGGGTATGGGGTTCTATGGTAAAATCGAAGGTTGATTGAGTCATCAATTTTGTTTTAAACCTTTCTTTTTATTGGAGTTTTTCAAATGGCAATCGAACGCACCCTGTCGATCATCAAACCAGACGCAGTTGCAAAAAACGTTATCGGCCAAATCTACAGCCGTTTCGAAGGCGCTGGCCTGAAGATCGTTGCTGCGCAAATGAAGCAGCTGTCGCGTGAAGAGGCTGAAGGTTTCTACGCTGCGCACAAAGAGCGCGGCTTCTTCAAGGATCTGGTTGACTTCATGGTCTCCGGTCCTGTCATGATCCAGGCACTGGAAGGCGAGAACGCAGTCCTGAAAAACCGCGAACTGATGGGCGCAACCGATCCTAAGAAGGCAGAAAAAGGCACCATCCGCGCCGACTTCGCCGATTCGATCGACGCCAACGCTGTCCACGGTTCCGACGCTGTCGAAGCCGCCGCCGTTGAAATCGCTTACTTCTTCGGTAAGTAATTTTCGCAATACCCCGTTTCCACCCCGCCCCGGCGGGTGGAAACGGTGTTTTTTAGAACTGTTTTGAACCCTGAAATGAATACGCCCGTGAACGCCGCCCCTCTGACCAACCTTCTGGATTTCGATCCGGAACAACTGATCGCCTACTGTGCGGAGTTGGGTGAGAAGCCGTTCCGTGCCAAGCAGCTGCAGCGCTGGATCCACCAGTTCGGCGCGTCGGACTTCGATTCGATGACCGACCTGGCCAAGTCGCTGCGCGACAAGCTGAAAACCCGCGCCCACATCACGGCGCCGGCCATCATCAGCGACCATACCTCCACCGACGGCACCCGCAAATGGCTGGTCGACGTCGGCAACGGCAACGCCGTCGAAACCGTGTTCATTCCGGAAGAAAACCGCGGCACGCTGTGCATCTCCACCCAGGCCGGCTGCGCCGTGAACTGCCGCTTCTGCTCCACCGGCAAGCAGGGCTTCTCGCGCAACCTGACCGTGGGCGAAATCATCGGCCAGCTGTGGATGGCCGAATTCGAACTGCGCCGCACCAAGGGCATCGAGCCCGGCCCGAAAGGCGAGCGCCAGATCACCAACGTGGTGATGATGGGCATGGGCGAGCCGCTGCTGAACTTCGACCCGACCGCCACCGCGCTGAAACTCATGCTGGACGACAACGCCTACGGCCTGTCGCGCCGCCGCGTGACCCTGTCCACCTCCGGCGTCGTGCCGATGATGGACAAGCTGTCCCAGGTGGTGCCGGTGGCGCTGGCCGTGTCCCTGCACGCCTCGAACGACCCGCTGCGCGACGGCCTGGTGCCGCTGAACAAGAAATACCCGCTGGCCGAGTTGATGGCCGCGTGCAAGCGCTACCTGGAATTCGCCCCGCGCGACTTCATCACTTTTGAATATTGCATGCTGGACGGCTTCAACGACAGCGACGACAACGCGCGCGAGCTGGTGGCCCTGGTCAAGCACCGCGAGTTCGGCGTCAACTGCAAATTCAACCTGATTCCGTTCAACCCCTTCCCGGAATCGGGCCTGTTCCGCTCGAAAAACGAGCGTATCAAGCAGTTCGCCCAGATCCTGATGGACGCCGGCATCGTCACCACCATCCGCAAAACGCGCGGCGACGATATCGACGCCGCCTGCGGCCAGCTGGCCGGCGAAGTGCAAGACCGTACCCGCGTGCAGGAGCGCATGGGTAAAATGGCCGAATACCAGAAGAAATTCGGCGCCGACTTCGGCAAGATCGTGGAGATCCGTTCCTGATGACCGTACTAGCCCACCGCTGCCTGCTGCGCCTCGCCGCCCTCGGCCTGGCCGGGCTGCTGTGCGGCTGCGCGTCGACCTCGGCGCCTGCGCCGGGGCAGAGCGGCAAGGCCGAGCTGGCCACCGCATCGGACCAGACGGCGGCGCAAAAGCGCGCCGAGATCCGCATGCAGCTGGCCATAGGCTACTACCAGCAGGGCCAGTATGCGGTGGCGCTGGACGAAATCAAGAAGGCCCTGGCGGCCGAGCCCGAGAAGGTGGACGCCTACGCCATGCGCGCCCTGATCTATATGGCGATGGATGAGCGCGAGCTGGCCGAGGACAACTTCGTGCGCGCCCTGAAAATGGCGCCGGACAATCCGGAAGTGAACAACAATTATGGTTCCTTCCTGTGCCGTCACGGCCGCGTAGCCGAATCGTTCAAGTATTTCGACGCCGCGCTGGCTGTGCGCAATTACCAGTCGCCGGCGGATGCCTACAATAACGCGGGCAATTGCGCGCTGAAGCTGAAAGATAACAGCACGGCAGAGAAGTATCTGCTGCCGGCATTGAAGATTGCGCCGGACGTGCCGGCGACCAACGCCAACCTGGCGCGGATCTACTACGAGCGGCGCGACTACGTGCGCGCCGGTTTTTTCATTACCCGGCTGGGCAAGCTAGCCAAAATGGACAGCTTGTCGGCTGACGTGCTGTGGCTTGCAATCAGGGTGCAGCATAAACTCGGCGACACGGGCGCGGAATCGGCTTGGGTGACGCAATTGCGCCGCCACCATACCGGCTCGCCGGAATATGCTGCCTATCAACGTGGGGCGTTTGATGAGTGAGACAGGTATACCTATGAATTCAGAGTGGGCGGAACAGCCTGAGAAGCAGAGCGGCACGCCCGGTGCGCAGCTGAAGGCCCAGCGCGAAGCGCTGGGATTGACCGTGGACCAGATTGCCGATCAGCTGAAGCTGGCGCCGCGCCAGGTGGTGGCGCTGGAAGCGGGCGACTACGCGGCCCTGCCCAATATGGCCGTCACGCGCGGCTTTGTGCGCGCTTACGCCAAAGTGCTGAAGCTGGATGCTTCGCCGCTGGTGGCGATGATAGAAGTGAACCCGGCGACCAGCCAGGAAACCGCGCCGCCCGTGCGCCGCGAAAAAATTTCCGCCACGTTCTCGGAGTCGCGCTTCCCGTCGCTCACGCAGCGCTCGTCCAAGCCTGCGGGCTGGGTGATAGGCGCGGCCGTGGTGGCCGTGGTGGTGGCCGTTGCCGGCGCCTACCAGGCCGGCATGATTCCCAACCTGCTGCACAGCGCCAAGGAAGAAGTGCCCGCCGCCAGCGCGCCCGCCGTGGCGCCGCTGGAAACCGTGGCCAAGCCGGGCGCCGATACCGCGCCGCTGATTTCGCCCAATGTGCCGCTGGTGTCCCTGCCTCCGGCAGACACCACGCCCGGCGCCGCCGCGTCGGCGGCCAGCCCGGCAGCAACGCCGGCCGGCGCAAGTCCTGCCGCCGCCGCGCCTGCACCTGC
>NZ_WWCU01000065.1 GCF_009857595.1 Pseudoduganella aquatica
GTCCTGATTACAGAAAGATGTGAAGCATCGCGTGAAATCGGACGAAAAATGGGCTTGAACGGCTCGCCAGTGGACCATTCGGCGCGCTGGCCTTGCCAGGAAAGCGAATAGATCAGCGCTTCCTTAGAGGTCCACCAGTCGCTTGGCCACTAAATGGCGGACGCTATTGGCCGTTTGCCACTGCCCGTGCATACCCAGCAGCGCGGTGCCCATCACCTCGCGCCGTTGTTCCTCCACCAGCCCCGGCCATACGATGACGTTGACGTTGCCGATTTCGTCCTCCAGCGTGATGAATACCGTGCCCTTAGCCGTTTCCGGCCGCTGGCGCACGATGACGATGCCGCAGCCGCGAGCGAGGCGCCCGTTGTCGTAGTGGGTCAGGACCTGGGCCGTCATGAGGCGCATAGCATGCAGGCGTTTGCGCATGAAGGTCAGAGGTTGCCGGCCCAACGTCAGGCCGAGGTGCCGGTAATCGGCCAGCACTTCCTCCGCGTCCGATGGCGGCAAGGGCCAAGGTTGGTTCCTCAATGATCGCTTCGCTCAGCAGCCCCTTGGACGGCGCGCTGACCGCCGCAACCCACATTGCTTCTCGCCGATTGCCGGACAACGATGCCAGGGCGCTGGCGCTGGCCAGCATCTTCAAGTCATGCGCGTCGAGTTGCGCGCGCAAGGCCGGGGCGTTGACACTGGCGAAGGGGGCGATCAACCGGGCCTCCTCCACGCGCCAGCCGGTTTCCTGAAAACGGCCTGCCCAAGCAGCTCGCCAAGATGCTGGTGGAGCGCGCCTTAGAGGTCGAGATGACCGGTCACCTGGGCTACGACAAGGGCGGCGAGGTGACCAACGGCACCACCAACACCGCAACGGCCATAGCGCCAAGACCCTCAAGGGCGATTTCGGCGCGCTGCCGCTGGACATTCCTCGCGACCGTCAGGGGACGTTCGAGCCGCAGATCGTCGCCAAGAACCAAACGCGCTGGGCCGGCTTCGACGACAAAATCATCTCGCTCTACGCGCGCGGACTGAGCGTGCGGGAGATCCAAAGCCATCTGGAGGAGATGCCGCGAAAGTTCTTGATTTTGAGCTGCCGGATCTGCATGGGCACTTTCGGTGAACAGGCTTGATGTTTTTTTGCAATCAATAGTAGTTTATATTGGTGACGACGGGCAAAAAATGCGGGCCGCCTACTTTTTTTAGAAAACATATGGATCAGTTGCCAAACTACGGCGATGTCCGCACGTTGGCGTTCTGCGCCTTGTTCTTTTCCGACGCTACAAGCACTGCTCCTTCACGAGGGGCTGCCAGAAGGAGTTTCATGAGTTCTGAGATGACGAAATCCATGACGGAAGTGAAGGTCGAGTCCATCTTGGCTTTGCAACCAGCGGAGGGCATCCGTCTCGCGCGAGCCTTGCTTTGGGCCGAGGCCTGGCGGCTGAAGATCCCCCGCCATAGCATCGTCATCTCGGATGCGATTACCGTGGCCGACGGAGGGATCGACGCGAGCGTCGCGGGAGATGGCCAATCCCATGATTCGGTGTTGATCCCTGGCGAGAGCCACTACCAAGTGAAGACCGGAGAATCATTCAAGCCTTGGCAGGAAGCCGAAATCCGAAAAGAGCTGTTCGGCGAGAAGCCGCCGAGCTTGGAAGCTCTTGGAGCCGAAACGCGACGCTGTCTAGAGCGAGGCGCGATGTATTGCTTGATCGCGTTGGGACATGACCTCACTTCTCAGCGCGTAGCGGAGGCGGAAAAATGGCTGCGCCAGTTCTTCGACAAATGCGGTTTTGATAATGCCCGAGTCTGTTGCCTTGGTGCCGGCCAGATTGTCGGCGCGCTGTCCTTGCACCCATCCCTATGCCTGGACGCCAATGGTCTGGGCATGCTTCCATTTCAAACGACCGCCGCATGGGCGACCAGCGCGGACATGACGCCGCAGTTGGAGTTGGGCGCCAGCCAGGACAGCTTTATCGCGTCCTTGCTCGACGCGTTGGACGAGCCGGGCTTGCAGCATGTCCGCGTGATTGGCGAGCCAGGCATTGGCAAGAGCAGGCTTGTGTTGGAGGCGATCCAGCGAGCGCCAGATCTCGTGGCGAACACGATGTTTGTCCGGCAAGCCAGCGATTTCCAAAACAGCCTCCTGTTCACCGAGCTGCTCAAGCCGGGCCGCGAGTATTCCTTGATTCTCGTGATAGATGAGTGCGACGACAAGGACCGGGCGCAGATTTGGCGCGGCCTGAAAAATCGGGCCGCCGTGAAGCTGATCACGATCGACCACGGCCCAGGCGATTGCGGCGGCGCCGGCATGTCGACGTTCTCCGCGCCTCCGCTGGAGACACCTCAGATCGAGCAGATCTTGCGATCGTATATCGGCGAGCGGGATGGCCTGATAAATTGGGCTGCGTGGTGCGAAGGTTCGGCCAGGGTGGCGCACGCGCTGGGCGAAAATTTGCGAGACCACCCGGAGGACGTTCTTCGAACGCCGGGCACAGTCCCGATCTGGGACCGTTTCATCTCAGGCTATGGCGAGGAGACCGACGGAGGCAAGGCGAGGCTGGTCCTGCGCCATTTGGCACTGTTTGAGAAGTTTGGCTTTCGCTATCCAGTGGAGAAGGAAGCCGATTACATCGCCGGCCTGGTCGAAAAGGCTGACCCGTCCATCACACGAGCCAAGTTCAATGAGATTGTTGGTTACTACTTGAAGCGCCGGATCGTGCAAGGAGATCGCACGCTCCGCCTCGTGCCCAAGGCGCTTCGCGTCTACTTGTGGCGGGGATGGTGGGAGAACTATGGCGTTGGAGCGGATGTCGAATCCATGCTCGCGGAGATGCCGGATAGCCTCTATGGATGGTTCATGAGGCCGTTCTCGCATGCGCATGATGTGCCATCCGCAATGGACGTTGTCAGGAAGCTTTTGCATCCGCAGAAAGGGTTATTCGCGAAGCGCGAGTTCTTGGCCGGCGAAGTGGGCGTGAAGTTTGTCGGCGTTCTTGCGGAGGCGGATCCAGAAGCGGCGTTGACTTTGTTGCGCGGCATACTGGACTGGCCCGACGACTACCTGTCGTCGCTGGAGCAGGGACGACAGGATTTGGCTTTCGCGATCTCACGCATTGCGGTCTGGAAGAATTGTTTCCGCTATGCGGCCAAGATACTTGGAAGGCTGTCCTTTGGAGGCGAATCGACGAACTCGAACAACGCTCGCGGCATCTTCGCCGAGCTATTCGTGCCGATAGGCGCGGCGACCCAAGCCGCCTTTGTCGATCGCGTCGCGATGATAAGGGAGTTGTTGAACGCGGATACGGCATTCGACCGGAGCCTGGGGCTTGCGGCGGCGGAAAAAGCCTTCAAGACACGAGGGCACACCAGAATTGTCGGCGTGGAGTTCCAAGGCTCGCGCGCGCGGATCGAATTTTGGCAGGCCGAATTGTGGGACGAGCTTATCGGACCTTGGCGGTCCCTGTTGTCGGAGTTGCTGCAAAAAAGAGCGATCGGCGACGGCGCGTGGATAAGGGCGGTAGACGCGACGATACTCAGCGCCATCGATAATATGCTCCGCTCGAATGTGCTGCATGAGGAATGCGTCGCGGCCCTACGAATATTGAGCGCGACCGATCATAATTTCGAAGCGACGCTTAGTTTCTTGATCCCGCTTCTTCGGTATTCACCGGAAGCCCTGCCTGACGCAGTCCGCGATGAGCTGATTGGCCTGCGTTCAGAGATGAATGGAGCCACATTTGAGGAGCGACTTCGTCGCTACGTTCTCAGCACGGTCTGGGATGATGACGACGGCGAAGACGATGGGGCCGATCCGTCGAAAACAGCCCAGTCGATCCGTCAAGCGCTGGCCCCGCAGGCGGTTGGCGATTCGGATTTGCTCGCGAAGTCTCTGCCCGCTCTGTTCAAGAGCGGAGCGTATCGTGTCGCTCAATTTGGCCAAGATGTGGCAAGCGGGGCAAAGGACGCTCGGTTCGACCAAGCGATGTTGTCTCATGTGGCGGCGTTTGGAGAGGACGGGGTTCCCTGTTTTCTAAGCGGATATTTGCGCGGCGTCTTTTCATCCGACCTGGCTCGGTGGGAAGTCTTGGCGGACGCGTTGTTGCGCGCTCCCCAGCGATGGGTCGCGTTGGGCGTCGCCTGGTCTGGCGTGTCAGATAGGATTTTCGAACGGCTGCTCGCGCTTCATCGCGACGGTGTGGTAGACAATGCGGGCCTGATGTCCGTGGCGTATGACCCTGCAAACGATGCACTTGGAGCACAACGAGCAAGACAGGCCATTCGCCAGATCTTGGAGCTTCGTTACGAAAAGTTTTATGAGGTCTCGATAGAAATGGCCAATCGCGGCCTTTGCAAAGGCGAGGAGACCAATGCGGATGACGAGGATGTGGCGTTTTCAGTCTTGTCCATAGGCGCCTTGTCGGGCAAGACGTCGGGCACCATGCCCGACCATTATTGGGGGAAGCTCGCGAAGCGGTTCCGGGCTCAGTTCCCCGGCCGCGATCTCGAATTATTTGAGGCTATTCTCGCGGGCGCGAGCGCGTTTCACGGGCTTGGCTATCGCGGGAGCCTCACGAAGGTAGCGGGCCAGATCTGCGAGGACCACCCTAGCGAAACGTGGAAGCGCGTGGGGGCTGCGATGCTGGGCGAACATGGCTTTGTCTTCCGCATGTGGCTAGGAGATGTTGGGCACTATGGGGAGCCGCTCAAGCAAGCAATTCTCCACTTCAAAGCCGAGGACATTTTTGAGTGGGTGGATGAGGAGCCCGCTGAAAGGGCCATAAGCATTGCGGAGGGGTTGCCGAAAACGCTGGAGGCCGGCGCGGCCGGAGACCTCACCCGAGAGTTTGTCCGACGCTACGGGGCCTTCCCGCATGTCGGCGCCACTATGCGGGCTCATTTTCGAACGGGGGCTTGGAGCGGCAACGCAAGCGATCGTTATGGAAGAGATCGGGATGCTGCGCGCAAATGGCTGGCGGAGGCCAACGATCCTAAAGTCCAGGATTGGCTGTCCGACTACATAGCCGTGCTCAATGAGGAAATCGAGCGCGCGCGAATCTGGGAGGAGCGAGGATTTTAGCGGCGGCTCATCTGTACGTATGATGGCGGGCGATGAGGCTGCAAAGATGGTCGCGGGACATAGCCTGAGGGCCGGCTACTGCTCGGAAGCCGCGACAATTTGCTTACAGCCGTATTAGATACGTGAACAGACTAGCCACAAATCGGACGTGACGCTGGCGCGCTATATCCGACCAGTCGCTAAGAGGAAAATTCCCAGCTTGCTTTGACCTTTGTCTGTCACCGACTTCCGGGTTGTCCGGCTTCACTTTTCTACCTGGTTTGGTTTCGATCCTTCTGCTAACAGAGGTTTTTCTTATATTGAGGCTGGGTATTTTTCTCGTTCAACCGGTCCGATGGGGAGCGATGCAGTACAATCCTAGGGGCGCAGCTGTTGGCCACCACGGTCCCTAGTCTGTGATTTCCATACAAGATTCAGAGCGCTATCAATGACTGAAATGACTGAACAAAAAATTGAACAAAGCTTCATCAAAAAACTAGTGGAGCTTAAGTACTCTTATCGCCCGGACATCACTGACCGGGCGTCGCTAGAGCGAAACTTCCGCGAGAACTTTGAAGCCCTCAACCGTGTCAACCTTACAGAGGGCGAGTTCAAGCGCCTCCTTGACGGAATTATTTCCCCGGATGTGTTCACTGCCGCCCGCACGCTACGCGAACGCAACAGCTTCACCCGTGACGATGGCACGCCGCTCAATTACACCTTGGTTAATATCAAGGACTGGTGCAAAAACACCTTCGAGGTTATCAACCAGTTGCGGATGAACTCTGACAACAGCCACCATCGCTACGACGTCATCATCCTTATCAACGGCGTGCCGGTTGTACAGGTCGAACTGAAAACCCTGGGCATCAATCCGCGCCGGGCGATGGAACAGATCGTCGATTACAAGAACGATCCTGGCAATGGTTATAGCCGGACGCTCCTCTGCTTTCTCCAGCTCTTCATCGTGAGCAATCGCGGCAGCACTTACTATTTCGCCAACAACAACGCTCGCCACTTCGCCTTTAACGCTGACGAGCGCTTCCTCCCCATTTATCAGTTCGCTAGCGAAGACAATAAGAAGATCGCCCACCTAGACGATTTCGCCGACAGCTTCCTCGTAAAATGCACCCTGGGCCAGATGATTAGTCGCTACATGGTGCTCATCGCCAGCGAGCAAAAACTGATGATGATGCGTCCTTATCAGATCTATGCGGTCAAAGCCATCGTGGACTGTATCCACCAGAACTGTGGCAATGGCTACATCTGGCACACCACTGGCAGTGGCAAAACGCTTACTTCCTTCAAGGCGTCCACGCTGCTAAAGGACAACCCCGACATCGAAAAATGCCTCTTCGTCGTGGACCGCAAGGATCTGGACCGGCAGACGCGCGAGGAGTTCAACAAATTCCAAGAAGGCTGCGTGGAGGAAAACACCAATACAGGAACCCTCGTCCGCCGTCTCCTCTCTGACGACTATGCCGATAAGGTCATCGTCACAACTATTCAGAAGCTCGGCCTCGCGCTGGATGAAAACAGCAAGCGCAACAAGCAGCAAAAAAAGGATGGCAGATCAACTTACAAAGAGCAGTTGGAGCCGCTTCGCGACAAACGCATCGTCTTCATCTTCGACGAGTGCCACCGCTCACAGTTCGGCGAGAACCACAAGGCCATCAAGGAATTCTTCCCACAGGCCCAGCTCTTCGGCTTCACCGGCACCCCCATCTTTGAGGTGAACTCGACCGCCAAGCAGTTTGAGGGGGAGGTGGGGCAATTCAAGACCACGGTGGACCTTTTCCAAAAGCAGCTACACGCCTATACTATCACCCACGCCATTGAGGACGCGAACGTCTTGCGCTTCCATGTGGACTACTTCAAGCCCGAGGGGAAAGGTGCGCCCAAGCCCGGCGAAAGCCTCGCCAAACGCGCCATTGTTGACGCCATTCTGGCCAAGCACAATACCGCCACTGGCGGACGCCGCTTCAATGCCCTGCTCGCAACCGCCTCCATCAATGACGCCATCGAATACCACGCCCTTTTCAAGACTCTCCAGGACGAGAAACAGGCCGCCGACCCCGATTTCCAGCCGCTGAATATCGCCTGTGTCTTCTCGCCGCCTGCCGAGGGCGATGCCGATGTAAAGCAGATTCAGGAAGACCTGCCGCAGGAAAAGGAGGACAACGCCGTCGAGCCCGAGAAGAAAAAAGCCGCCCTCAAGGCCATTCTTGCCGACTACAACGCGCGCTTCGGCTCCAATCACACTGTCAACGAGTTCGATCTTTATTATCAGGATGTGCAAAAGCGCATCAAGGACCAGCAATGGCCCAACGCTGACTACCCCCATGCGCAGAAAATCGACGTCACCATCGTGGTGGACATGCTCCTCACCGGCTTCGATTCCAAATACCTGAACACGCTCTATGTAGACAAGAACCTCAAGCATCATGGCTTGATCCAGGCGTTCTCCCGCACCAACCGCGTGCTCAACGGCTCCAAGCCCTACGGCAACATCCTCGACTTCCGCCAGCAGCAAGATGCCGTGGATGCCGCCATCGCTCTCTTCTCTGGAGAAAATGCAGGGCCTAAAGAGCGGGAAATCTGGCTCGTGGACAAAGCCCCCGTGGTCATCGAAAAACTGCAAGTCGCGGTGCAGGAACTGGACGCATTCATGAAATCCCAGGGCCTAAGCTGCGCGCCGGAGGCCGTGCCCAACCTTAAGGGCGACGATGCCCGCGCCGGCTTCATCAACCACTTCAAGGAAGTGCAGCGGCTCAAGACCCAGCTCGATCAGTACACTGACCTCTCCGACGACAACGCTGCCACCATAGAGCAAATTCTGCCAAAGGAAAGTTTGCTCGGCTTCCGTGGCGCGTATTTGGAAACCGCCCAGCGCCTCAAGGTCCAGCAGGGCAAAGCAACCCACAAACCCAGCCCGGACGTGGACCAGTTGGATTTCGAGTTCGTCCTCTTCGCCTCCGCCGTCATCGATTACGATTACATCATGGGCCTCATCGCCCGCTTCACCGAGCAGACACCGGGGAAACAGAAGATGAGCCGCGAGCAGCTCGTCGGCCTGATCCAGTCTGACGCCAAGTTCCTGGATGAACGGGAAGACATCGGTGCGTACATCGCCACCCTGCAAGCGGGCGAGGCCCTCAGCGAAGGGACCATCCGCGAGGGCTACCAGCGCTTCAAAACCGAGAAGCAGTCCCAGGAACTCGCAGAGCTTGCCCAACGCCACGGCCTAGAAACCGCCGCTCTGCAAGCCTTCGTGGACGACATCATCCTACGCATGATTTTCGATGGTGAACAGTTGGGCAACCTCATGGCCCCGTTAAACCTGGGCTGGAAAGCCCGCACTCAAAAAGAACTTGCTCTCATGGACGACCTCACTCCCTTCCTGCACAAACGTGCCCAAGGTCGCGACATCTCGGGACTCAGCGCGTATGAACAATAAAGCGCAAGCGATCAACATGAAAATAGACCGCCGACCCGCACTGGTCCCCAAGCTGCGCTTTCCGGAGTTCCGGGATGCTGGAGCGTGGAAAACACAAACACTAGGCACGGTGGCTGCAATTAGCACCGAGAAAGTTGGTGATAACACCTGCATCCCCATGAGCATTACCTCCGGCGTTGGCTTGGTAAGCCAGATGGAGAAATTTGGGCGGGTCATCGCTGGAAGCTCATACAAGAACTACCTCTTGCTAAAAAAGAATGACTTCGCCTATAACAAGAGCGCCACCAAGGAGTATCCCGAAGGGTTCATTGCGTTGTATTCCGGTGACGAACTTGCCGCTGTGCCGAATAGTATCTTCACTTGTTTTCGAATCAAGGGCGATTCGCCAGCACCCCTATATCTGAATTACCTGCTCATCGGAAACCTGCACGGTCAGTGGTTGCGGAAATTCATCCAGGTGGGTGCCCGCGCCCACGGTTCGCTAAGCGTAGACGAGGACGATTTGCTCGCTTTGCCGGTGCCACTTCCGCAGGGAGAAACGTCGCTCCAAGAACAACAAAAAATCGCCGATTGCCTGAGCTCCGTGGACGAGCTGATCGCGGCCCAATCCAGGAAGCTGGACGCGCTCAAGACCCATAAAAAAGGGCTGATGCAGCAGCTTTTCCCTCTTGAAGGTGAAACCCAACCCCGTTTCCGTTTCCCCGAATTTCAAGATGCGGTGGAGTGGGAGGAAAAGACCCTTGGTGAAATTGTGGAAGTGGCATCCGGCCTAGTTGACCCGACGAAGCCACCTTACTGTGACATGCCACATATCGGCGGCGAAAATATTGAATCTCATACAGGGGATCTGCAAGGCGTGAAGACAGCACGAGAGCTTGGGCTTATTAGCGGAAAGTATTTTTTCGATGGACGAGATGTTCTCTACTCGAAGATTCGTCCTGCGCTGAACAAAGTGGCTATCCCCGATTTCGAGGGAATTTGTAGCGCCGACATTTATCCGCTCCGGCCCTCTAATCAAAAATTGAATCGGCAATACCTCGCTTATCTTCTTCGGTCGGAGGGGTTTCTTGAATATGCTATAAAGCATTCTGACCGAAGCAAAATTCCAAAGGTTAACAGAGATTCACTCCTGGCGTATGAGCTGGTGATTCCGTGTCGGTCCGAACAACAACGCATCGCCGACTGCCTCACCAGCCTTGACGACCTCATAACCGCGCATACCCAAAAACTCGACGCCTTTAAGACCCACAAGAAGGGTCTGATGCAGCGGCTTTTTCCATCTCAGGCGGAGGTTGATGCATGAGCGGCATCCGCATGTACCAAAGCTTAGGAACCCTGGTGAACCGTCTTCGCGATGATCTCAACCAGCGCGAGACCCAATCCGAAAAGAAAGTAGTTAATAAACCAGCAACTATTCTGCTTCTCTATGCTTACAACCGCACCGGCAAGACCAGGCTCTCCATGGAGTTCAAGGATGCAGGCAAGCGTAAGACCAAGAAGAACCCCGAGGGCAATGCCGACACTCTCTACTTCAACGCGTTCACTGAGGATCTATTCACTTGGGAAAACGATTTGGAAGGCGACAGTAACCGTCATCTCCGGCTAAATAAGAACTCGAAGTTCTTCAAGGCTCTTGACGAGCTTGCTCTTGACCAAACCATCGCTGGCTACCTCAGTCGTTACGCCGAGTTTGAGTTCGATATTGACTACGAAGCATGGAAAATCACCTTTCGTAAAGTCGACGCGGAGAACATTAAGATATCACGGGGTGAGCAAAACATCTTCGTCTGGTGCCTCTTCATGGCCATCTGCGAGCGTATGCTCGACGGGCAGGAGTCCTACCAATGGGTGAAATTTCTCTACATCGACGACCCTGTTTCCTCCCTTGACGACAACAATGCCATCGCTGTCGCCTGCGACCTCGCCGTACTCCTGCGCCGCGCTGCCAGTCGGAAGGACAGTAGCGGTGTGCCTGCCCCAATCAAAGTCATCTTCTCATCCCACCATGCCCTATTTTTCAACGTGATGTGTAATGAGATTGGCAGGTCAAAAGAGGGAGAACCCAAAGTGACTCACAAGCGCTACTTCCTTCACCGTCCAAATGGTGACAATGTGTATACCCTTCGCGCCACCGAGGACACTCCGTTTTTCCACCACGTCGCGACTCTCGCTGAACTACAGTACGCCGCAGAGCCGAACGCCGGGAGGCTCTTCACGTTCCACTTCAATGCTCTGCGGAGCATAATGGAGAAGACGGCCTCATTCTTTGGTCACTCAGATATTTCTTTCTGCCTTAAAGCTCTCAACAACGAGGATGATACTGCGCTGTACAATCGCGCCCTCAACCTGCTCAGCCACGGAAAATTTGCGGTCCAAGAACCTACCGAGATGGGCGACGACACCAAAGACCTCTTTCGACGCATTCTCAAAGATTTCGTAACTGAATTCCAATTCGCCCTGCCGGAAATTTTGAAGAAACCACAAGCTGTAGCGGCTTCCGCACCGACTCTTGCACCTACCCCATGACCGAACAAAACCAAACCCAACTGGGCAAAACCCTCTGGAACATCGCCGACCAACTACGGGGCGCGATGGATGCGGATGATTTCCGTGACTACATGCTGTCGTTCCTATTCCTGCGCTACCTCTCGGACAACTATGAGGCGGCGGTCCAACGTGAATTGGGCACGGACTACCCAACGCTAGAAGTCGATGACCGCCGCGTGCCTCTCGCCCTCTGGTATGCGAACAATCCTGACGATGTCGTCGAATTTGAAAAGCAGATGCGGCGCAAGGTACATTACGTCATCAAGCCAGAATACCTCTGGACCAGCGTCGCCAACATGGCCCGACGGCAGGACGGGGAGTTGCTCAACATCCTGCAAGCCGGCTTCAAATACATTGAGAATGACTCCTTTCAAAGCACCTTCCAAGGGCTGTTCTCCGAAATTGATCTGGCCTCCCATAAGCTGGGGAAGACCTATGCCGACCGCAATGGAAAACTTTGTATCATCCTCCAAAAGCTCGCGGAGGGCTTGGCCGAATTCTCCACCGACATTGATGCTCTTGGCGATGCTTACGAATACCTGATTGGCCAGTTCGCCGCCGGTTCCGGCAAGAAGGCGGGCGAGTTCTACACTCCGCAACAGATTTCCGACATTCTCTCTGCTATCGTGACGCTTGATAGCCAGGAACCCGCCACCGGCAAGAAGCTGCGACTGGAGAAGGTTCTTGACTTCGCCTGCGGCTCTGGCTCCCTTCTCCTCAATGTGCGAAAGCGTATGGGAGCGAATGGTATCGGCAAGATTTATGGGCAGGAAAAGAACATTACCACCTATAACCTCGCCCGCATGAATATGTTGCTGCATGGGGTGAAGGATACGGAGTTCGAGATTTACCACGGCGACACCTTGACCAACGAGTGGGACCTCCTGCGCGAACTCAACCCCGCCAAGAAGCCCTACTTCGACGCTATCGTTGCCAATCCGCCCTTCAGCTACCGGTGGGACCCCACCGACGCGATGGGCGACGATGTGCGTTTTAAAAACCACGGCCTCGCCCCTAAGTCCGCCGCCGATTTTGCCTTTCTCCTGCACGGCTTCCACTTCCTGAAAGACGAAGGAGTGATGGCCATCATTTTGCCCCACGGTGTGCTCTTCCGAGGCGGTGCGGAGGAGCGCATTCGCACCAAACTGATCAATGACGGTCACATCGACACCGTCATCGGCCTGCCCGCCAATCTATTTTACTCCACGGGCATCCCGGTCTGTATCCTTGTGCTCAAGAAGTGTAAGAAGCCTGACAACGTGCTTTTCATAAACGCTAGCGGCCCGGAAAACTTCGAGAAAGGTAAACGCCAGAACCGCCTCACGGATGAGCACATTGCCAAGATCATCGACACCTACCGATCCCGAAACGAGGAGGAGCGCTATTCCAAGCGGGTTTCGATGGAGCGAATTGCCGAGGAAGGATACAACCTCAATATCTCTCGCTACATCAGCACGACCATCACGGACACGGAAATCAAGTTATCAGTAGTTAATACTGAACTTGTGAGAATAGAGGAAGATATAAAATCCGCACGGGACAAACATAATGCTTTTCTTCAAGAATTGGGACAGCCCGCTTTGCCGTAGATTTTTTGACATAAAATGCTTGAGGTTGTCAAATTGATAGTTATCTAATGGAAAATTGTCGATTCTGAACCGGCCCGGAAATCTGGGAGGCTCCAATCTTTGAGAGAATGGAGCCATGAACAAGAAATCGACACGATATTCCCCAGAGGTGATGGAGCGCGCTGTGCGTATGGTCGAGGAGTCGGCCAGCCAGCACGACTCGCAGTGGGCCGCCATCACGTCCATCGCCAACAAGATCGGCTGCACACCTGAAACGCTACGGCGCTGGGTCCGGTAACGCGAAAGCGATGCCGGGTTGCGTGGCGGGCCAAGCTCTGCAGAGCAAGAACGAATCCGTGCTTTGGAGCGCGAGGTGAAGGAAATGCGCAAGACGAATGAAATCTTACGCTTGGCCAGTGCTTTTTTCGCCCAGGCGGAACTCGACCGCCGCTTCAAGCCTTGATGGCCTTCATCGATCAGCACCGAGGTGCATACGGGGCCGAGCGGCTGTGCAGGCAATTGCAGCTTGCTCATTCGAGTTACTGGCGCCACGCCGCCCTGCAACGCAATCCGGCTCTGCGCTGCGCCCGCTCCCATCGCGACGACTTTATGAGTGCCCACATTCGCCGTGTTTGGGAAACTAACTTCCGAGTCTACGGAGCCGAAAAGGTCTGGCGCCAGCTGCTGCGTGAGCGGTTCAAAGTGGCGCGCTGCACCGTGGAGCGCCTGATGCGGCGCGACGGGCTGCGCGGAGTAATTCGCGGCAAGGTTGTGCGCACCACGGTGAGCGATACGGCAGCGCCATGCCCGCTGGACCGGGTGAATCGCCAGTTCCGCGCTGATCACCCTAACCAGCTGTGGGTGTCCGATTTTACGTACGTGTCGACCTGGCAAGGCTTCGTCTACGTTGCCTTCATCATCGACGTCTTTGCGCGCCGCATCGTCGGCTGGCGCGTCAGCAGTTCGATGCGTACTGACTTCGTGCTCGATGCGCTCGAGCAGGCCCTGTTCGCCCGCCAGCCGGAACGTGATGATGCCTTGATTCACCATAGTGATCGCGGGTCGCAATATGTATCGATCCGCTATAGCGAACGCCTGTCCGAAGCCGGAATTGAACCGTCCGTCGGCAGCAAAGGAGACAGCTACGACAACGCTCTGGCTGGGACCATTAACGGGCTTTACAAAGCAGAGCTGATCCACCGCCGCGCTCCCTGGAAGACACGCGAAGCCGTCGAATTGGCTACGCTGGAATGGGTATCTTGGTTCAATCATCACCGACTGCTGGAGCCAATCGGCCACATCCCGCCGGCTGAAGCTGAAATGAATTACTATCGTCAACTTTCGGGTCAAGCCGTCTCGGCCTGACTCAAACCAGGGGGCCTCTCAAAATCCCGGGCCGGTTCAGGCGTCCGCCCGCTCCCAACATGGCGTACGTTCGGACATTACTTACATTCGCACCGGTTCCGCTGCCTGTATCTTGCTGTCGTACTCGACCTGTACGCACGCAAGATGGTCGGCTGGGCCATGTGTTGGCGCCGACCGAAAATTGACCAATCTCCGGCGCTGACGTCTGGGAGGGGTGTTCTTTCTTGCGCTTCGCTTCGATAGACATCGGACCATATTCCCACATGGAACTCGACTACGGTCATAATATGTTTTTGCTAAATAGCCAAACTTCCTGATGCTCGACGATATCAAAAAAATACTTTTGGCCACTGCTGACAAGCTGCGCGCCAAGATAGACGCTGCCGAATACATGTACCTTGTGCTCGGCCTTATTTTCGTAAAGTACACTTGATGGTGAAGCGTATTCTGAGAAAATACAAATATCCGCCGGACCAGCAGGGGCAGGCAGTGGAAATGGTATCGAAGCAGGCGGAAGCGTTTGGCGAAGCTTGGTCCTAATATGCAACCCGTTCTGTATGGCTGCGCTAGAGCGTTAGTCATTTGTCGGTGATGCTACTGGTAAACCTAACCTCGTTCTTCAGCGTCGGGGTGTCGAATTGAGAGGGATGTCATGACGGTTTTTCGACGGAGCGGATTTTGGCGGAGTAGTGTAAATGGGAACATTCATTGGGTTGACGAGCACCTGGTTGAAAGAGATCATTGGAGCCGTGATTCCGATTCCTATCTCAATGAGAATCTGCTGAAGCAGGCACGTGCTCACGTCGGCATAACTGCGCGCTTAGTCACTCCGAATGCTGAGTGTCCGGTTTGCCGTGCTCCCGTATTTTTCTACCAGAACGTTCACGGCAGCAGAGTTTTTTTTGATGAGCTTGGACCTCCTTGGCCGAAGCATCCGTGTATTCATACTGAGTTCGCCGAAGTCGATGGTGCTTACGCCCCAATCGCTCTTACGCATGCGGACTTGCGTAGTCAGGATGAGTACGATTTCATCCAGAAATGGAATGGAGCAGCTGGTGAAGAGGCGTTTTATGAAAAATACGGAACTCTCCCTTGGGAGATTTTTGTGTGCGAGAAATGCTACATGGGCTCTGAGTTATCAGTAGTGGTGCTTCGCAACGCAGTAGGGCATAAGTATTTCCTAGCGCCTGAATCAGGCGACCTGAGTATGCTCGAGGGCCAGCTAGTTGCCTATTACAAAGGCTGGCTTTCTTACATGTCTACTTCAGACCTTCGGACTGTAGAATTGAAGTTGCGGCGGGTCGGCTCTAAGAAAGTTCTACACCACTTATTAGGAATCGAAGAACTAGACCTAAAAGTTTATGGTTGGGTGATGGGGGGCGCGGCTGGCTGACGGCCAATGTTTTTCACCATTATCTGCATAATAGTGAAAGTTGGGCCTGAATAAGCTGGGATTTTCTCAAAGGAAACGCCCGGTTCGTCCACTCGAACGACATTAGCCCGGCAGATTTTCAATCTGTAGGGACAGTGCACATGAGGAAACGGCCATGTTATGAAATGCAAGTCTTTGGAATGTCTGATTTGGATCCGAGACTTAATGAAATGTGTAGCTAATTTTAATTGATCTTTTGGCAGAAAATGCCAAGAATATCGACTCGGTAGGTGAGAAAGTAGGAAAAATGCCAAGCCATTGATTTCATTGACCTTCGAACGGCCTGCAAAGCCGTTCAGCCAGCGCCTGACATCACTGTTTCGAAGAGTCTGCCGAGACCGTCATCGCATGTTACCGAAGCCGGTTCGAAATCTGCACGGCTTTGCATCGTCGCCCACAGGGTGTAAGATGATGTGATTGAATCCATGTACGCGGCCTCAATCGAGCCGTAACTCCCCGCTGGCACCGGCGATGGTATTGCAGAGCTAGATTTCGAAAAAGTCTTTTTGGATCAATAGGTTGGGACAGCGGTTGAGCGTCGAGTGGGAATGATGTAAGCCTCCGAAAGCCCGTGACTGCACGGGCTTTTTTTTGGCTCTTCACGGATTGCTGTTGAGGGCATAGTAGAAATGAGAAAGCGGTGAAGAAAAGTTAGACTTGTTGTGCGACCAACAAAACTGAACTTTACCCACCGCTTTCATGCATGATAATAATCTCGAG
>NZ_WWCU01000066.1 GCF_009857595.1 Pseudoduganella aquatica
TACACCGGCTACAAGAACACCACCATCACGGTGGGCATCTTGAACCTGTTTGACAAGACTCCGCCGTTCACCGCGCACAACGTGGAATATTCGCGCCCGGCGCCCCGCCCGCCTCCGCCGGCGCGGCGCAGCTCGTGTTCAAATCAGGGTATGGGGCGGGATCGGTGGACCGCGACCTGCGCGGCGGCAAGGCGGCCCCGCTGGCGGACGGCGGCGGCGCGCTGCAGGCGAAAATCGACGAGGCCTTCAGCAAGGCGGTGGCGCGCAAATGGCACGATCCGGCCACGATACAGGAGATCTCCACGCCGTCCGACCGCGTGCGGGTCTACAAAATGACAACCAGCAGCGGCACGGTCTGCATCTCGATACCGGACCCCAGCCTGGAGAAAACCTACAAATACACCATCACCAACTGCCCGCGCGAAGACCGGCGGGGCACGGTCAGCCCCGCCGTCGCCAGGCCGCAGCGAACTCAGCCGTAGTCGGCTTCCAGCTCGGAACCGGCGTAGTTTTCCAGTTCGGCGAACAGGGTCTTCATGGCCGTGCGGCCGGGGATGTGCTGCAGCACCGTGCAGCTGTTGCGGTACACGGAGATGCGGTCCAGCAGCACCGGGTGGTGCTGCACCGGCACCTTGGCCACCAGCGCGGCCCAGCCCGCCTCGAAGTCCGGCTTGGCCTTGCGCACCGCTTTCACGAAGCGCTCGAACTCCTTCTGCCCGGTGCGCGCCACGATGCGTCCGCCGCCCTCCACCGCGAAGATGATGGCCAGCGCGATCACGCCCTCGGCGTTCAGGTCGGTGTCGGTCACCGGGCCGCCGTCGTGGTGGCGGCGCAGCCAGCCCGCCAGGCGCACGATGGCCTGCACTTCCTTGCGCTGCTTGAGCAGCACATGGTAGCGCTCATGGCCGTTCCAGTTCTGGTTCGGGTCGGCCAGGCACAGGTCCACGAACAGGTCGCGCAGGCGGCGCTGCGTGTAGACCGGGTCCTGGTCGTATTCGCCCACCAGCGAGTCCTCCGGCATGGCGGCCAGTTCCTTGACGTGGCGGAAACCGGCCTGGAAGGCCGCCTCGGCGCCGTTGTCGACCAGGAAGTCCAGCGCCGCTTCGTCGCTGTCCACGCCCGGCACCAGCTCCAGCCCCAGCGACACGCCGCCCACCGCCAGCTGCAGCGCGCGCGCGATGCCGTCGGCGGTGCGGTCGTTGGTGAACTTCTCGGCCACCATGGCGGTGATGCCGGTCAGCTCGTCGGCCAGGATCACGGCCGCGTCCGGGCGCGTATCGCCCGGCAGCAGCTTGATGGCGCCCACCAGGCGCGGCAGGCTTTCCTTGACTAAAGCCGGCAGCATCAGGAGAAGATCCCCGTGCCCATGGAGCGGCGGGTGCTGGCCGCCTTCGGCGCGCTGCGGGTGCTCGGCACTTGCTTGCGCAGGCGGTACAGCAGTTCCTTGGTGCTGCGCTGCAGGAACTTCGGCTCCTCGTCCGGGTCGTCGCTGAACTCGGCGTCGGCCAGGTCGGCGCTGTGGCGGAAATCGGGGAACAGCTCGAACAGCGCGCGGTCCCAGCCGTCTTCGCTGGCTTGCGCCAGCGCCACGGCCAGCGGCACGATGTCGTTGTCGGCCGAGGTCAGGCCGCTCACATAAGGCCCTTTCGAGATGATCTCGCCGGCCACTTCCAGGATCTCTTTCGGCGCCATCGAGAACAGCACGGCGAAGGCGGTGCAGCCGTGGTCGGTGGCCGACGCGGCTTGCAGCAGTTCCTGGCGGCGCGCCTCGTCCTCGGTGGAGAACACCACGCCGTGGATGTGGGCGAACAGCTGCTCGGCCAGGCGCTCCGGGTCGTCCTCGATCAGGTCGTCCGGGAAGGTGGCGGCGAAGAAGGCCAGGCTGTCGGCCCAGGCCTTGGGCGGCACCAGCAGCGTGGCCAGCGACATCTTGCCGCCGTCAAAGCCGGCCAGGTGCAGCGCGGTCACTTGCGGCGGGATGCTGCTCAGCACTTCGGCCACCGCGTAGTCGCCGAACTGGTCGGCCGCTTCGGCGAAGGCCTGCTCGGCATGGCCCAGCGAGCCGGCCAGCACCAGCTCGGTTACTTGCTTGCTCAGGGCGGGAAGATTTGCATCGGACATTAGCGGTCTCCTTCCTGGTCGAACATCTGCGCGAAATCGTCGGTCGCTTCGCCGGCTTCATCGTAGCCGTCCTCGTCGTCGCCGTCATCGTTGGCGGCCAGCTGGTCGAGCGAAGTATCTTCCTCGTCCCACAGGCGCGGATGCTTGTGCAGGCAGGCCGTGATAATGGCCTGGCGGCCGATTTCCGGGAAATTCCGCTCGATGGCGGCCAGCATCTTCGCCGGCTCGCCTTCCGGGCACTCGGCCAGCGCGAACACGCGCGCCGGGTCGCCGTCGTCGTATTCCTGGGCTTCGGCCAGCACCGCCTTGGGATTGGCGAACTTGATCACATCCACCAGCGCAAAAGCCATCATGTTCACGTCTTCGATGCCGCCGCCGCTGGCGTATTCCGACATCAGCGCATCGACCATCATTTTGTAGTTCTTGCGGTCCGGCGGGTCGCCCAGGATGCCTTCGATCTGGCCTTCCAGTTCGCGCGACTGGTAGGCGAATTCGTGGTGTACTTTTCTCATTGTTTACTCTTTTCCAATTACTCTGCGGGCAGGGTCACGCCGTGCAGGCCGAACACGGAACGCCACAGCTGGTAGGCTTCGGCTTCCGGGTCGATAATGATGCGGTGGTTGACGCTCTGGTTGTATTCTTCGCGTTTGACCGGGTCCGACAGGATCTCGTAGGCCTTGGTGATGGCCTTGAAGCGCACTTCCGCACCGGGGGCGGCGTTGCGGTCCGGGTGGTAGCGCATGGCCAGCGACCGGTAAACCTTCTTGATTTCCTCGTCAGAGGCATTAGGCGCCACACCCAGCACGTTGTATAAATTTTCCATTTGGGAAACTCCGTAAGGGTTGTATGCCAAGCTGTAAAGACGAATTATCCTATAGAAAAGCGTTCGCCGTCCCGCCACGCCGCTCGTCTACGGTAAAATGCCTGGGATCTGTCCCCTTTTCCCTGCCGCTTACATGAGCAACGACAAAAAAAATACCGCCCCTGCCGCACCGGCGCTGCCGTCCAATTTTCTGCGCGCCATCATCGAGTCCGACCTCGCTTCCGGCGCGCACGCGCGCGAAGGCATGCCCAGCGTGATCACCCGCTTCCCGCCGGAGCCGAACGGCTACCTGCACGTGGGCCACGCCAAGTCGATCTGCCTGAACTTCGGCCTGGCGCGCGACTACAACGGCCGCTGCCACCTGCGCTTCGACGACACCAATCCTGAGAAAGAAGAACAGGAATACGTCGACACCATCAAGGATAGCGTGCAGTGGCTCGGTTTCAGCTGGGACTGGCAAGGCCCGTCCGGCGTGGAGCACCATCTGCACCACGCGTCCGACTATTTCGACCAGCTCTACATCATGGCCGAGTACCTGATCGAGCAGGGCTACGCCTACGTGGACAGCCAGAGCGCCGACGACATGGCGGCCAACCGCGGCAACTTCAGCACGCCGGGCAAGAATTCGCCCTTCCGCGACCGTCCGCGCGCCGAGTCGCTGCAGATGTTCCGCGACATGAAGGCCGGCAAATACGCGAACGGCGAGCACATCCTGCGCGCCAAGATCAGCGAAGACGCGATGTCCTCGCCGAACATGAATATGCGCGATCCGGCAATTTACCGGATCCGGCACGAGCACCACGTGCGCACCGGCGACGCCTGGTGCATCTACCCGATGTACGACTACACGCACCCGATTTCGGACGCGCTGGAAAACATCACGCACTCGGTCTGCACGCTGGAGTTCCAGGACCACCGTCCCTTCTACGACTGGCTGCTGGAAACCCTGTCGGCCGGCGGCTTCTTCAAGATGCCGGTGCCGAAACAGTACGAATTCTCGCGCCTGAACCTGACCTACGTGATCACCTCCAAGCGCAAGCTGCGCCAGTTGGTGGACGAAAAAGTGGTGACCGGCTGGGACGACCCGCGCATGCCCACCATCGTCGGCCTGCGCCGCCGCGGCTACACGCCGGAAGCCATCCAGCTGTTCTGCGAGCGCATCGGCGTGACCAAGTCGGACGGATGGATCGACATGAGCACGCTGGAAGGCTGCCTGCGCGAAGACCTGGACCCGAAAGCGCCGCGCGCCACCGCCGTGCTGCGCCCGCTCAAGCTTATCGTCGAGAACTATCCTGAAGGCCAGAGCGAAGAGTGCACCTCGCCTGTCCACCCGCACCACCCGGAAATGGGCCTGCGCACCTTCCCGTTCACGCGCGAGCTGTGGATCGAAGAGGAAGACTTCATGGAAGCGCCGAGCAAGGGCTACTTCCGCTACTACCCGCCGGTCGGCGACCAGCCCGGCTCGCGCGTGCGCCTGCGCCACGGCTTCGTGACCGAGTGCACCGGCTATGACAAGGACGAGAACGGCAAAGTGACCGCCGTGCGCGTGAAATACTTCGAGGACAGCAAATCCGGCACCCCGGGTTCGGACACCTACAAGGTCAAGGGCAACATCCATTGGGTGTCCGCCGCCACCGCGCTGGAAGCCGAAGTGCGCCTGTACGACCGCCTGTTCACCGACCCGCAGCCGGACGCCGGCGGCAAGGACTTCCTGGCCGCGCTGAACCCGAACGCGCTGGAAACCGTCACCGCCTACCTGGAGCCGGGCATGCGCGGCACCGCCGCCGACCAGCGCTTCCAGTTCGAGCGCCACGGCTACTTTGTCGCGGACAGGGTCGATAGCCAGCCCGGCAAACCGGTGTTCAACCGCATTGTGACGCTGAAAGACAGCTGGTCTGCAAAATAGATACCAACTGCATACCTGTTTAGATTAAACCGCCTTCGGGCGGTTTTTTTGTGCGTAGCGCAACAGACCCCCCTAATCGCCGGAAAAGAAACTTGACGGAATCAATTGGCAATCTATATATTAAATTAACTTTTTACAAAGCAACATTGGGAACATGGGCGCCTTCATCGCACGAAAAAAACTGTTCTCACCCAGGCAACCTTTGTGGTGGACAGGCCTGCTGCTGTCGCTGGGTGTGGGCGCGGCGCTGCATGGCTTCACGTCCAATTCGCTGCAAGCCGAAGCAAGCGCGCGCTTCCGCACGCAGGCGCGCAGCAGCCAGTTCAATATTGCCACCGCCATCAAAGCCTATACCGACGTGCTGCGCGGCACGGCCAGCTACTTCCAGGCGGTCGACTCCATCACGCGCGAGAATTTCCACCGCTATGTGCAAGGCCTGGACCTGGCCCACAATTTCCCCGCCATCGTCAGCATCAATTTCGCCCAGCACGTGCCGGCCGGCCAGCGCGCCGCTTTCGAGCAGCATGTGCGCCGCAGCGCCCGCCCCGGCCTGGACGGCTACCCGGAGCTGGTGCTGAAGCCCGGCGACAGCCAGGCCGACGCGGCCATCCTGTCGCTGATCGAGCCCATTGCCGGCCTGGAAGCCAAGTTCGGCGTCGACATCGCGGCGCGGCCCGTCGTGGCCGAGTCGCTGGCGCAGTCGCGCGATACCGGCATGCTGAGCGCGTCGGGCCTGCCCATCGGCTTCGACCGCCTGCCCAACCGCCAGGCGCTGGCCATGCGGCTTCCGGTGTACCGCCCCGACCTGCCGATCAACACGGTGCCGGAGCGGCGCGCCGCCTACCTCGGTTCGGTGGGCATAGGCTTCAGCGTGAACCGGCTGGTGTCCGAGGCGCTGGCGGAAATTCCCGTGCGCAACGCGCGCCTGACGCTGCGCGACGTGAGCGAAGGCAGCCCCACCGCCGCCACGCTGCTGTACGACAGCGCCGACGCCAGCCCGGGCGGGGCCGGCAACGAGCGCATGATCACCTGCGTGCTGCCGATCGACTTCAACGGCCGCCAATGGCAGGCCACCTTCACCGCGCCCATGAGTTCGCTGTACTCGCGGGTGGACGCCCTGCTGCCGTGGCTGGCGCTGCTGACCGGTTTCGCCGGCACCATGCTGATGTACGCGCTGTTCCACACGCTGTCCTCGTCGCGCCTGCGCGCCATCCGCATGGCCAAGGACATGACGCGCGAGCTGCGCGAAAGTCAGGCCAAGCTGCAGCTATCGCACCACAAGCTGCGCCGCCTGGCCGCGCACGCCGAGCAGATCAAGGAGGAGGAGCGCAAGCGCATCGCGCGCGAGATCCACGACGACCTGGGCCAGAACCTGCTGGCGCTGCGCATCGAGGCGGACGTGCTGACCACCCGCACCAGCCACCGCCATTCGCGCCTGCACGAGCGCGCGCGCTGCACGCTGGCGCAGATCGACCACACCATCAAGAGCGTGCGCCAGATCATCAACGACCTGCGGCCCAATGTGCTGGACCTGGGCCTGAGCGCCGCCGTCGAGTGGCAGATCGAGCAGTTCCGACAGCGCAGCGGCATCGTGTGCGAGCTGATCGAACACAGTGCCGACATCGACCAGGGCATCGACGACAAGTGCGCCATTGCCTATTTCCGCATTTTGCAAGAGTCACTCAGCAACATCCTGCAGCACGCCAACGCCAGCATGGTACGGGTGGAACTGCGCCGCCAGGACGGCTTGCTCAGCATGAGCATCAGCGACAACGGCGTAGGGCTGCACGACCGCAGCCGCAACAAATTCGGCTCCTTCGGCCTGGTCGGCATCGAGGAGCGCGTGAGCATCCTCGGCGGCAGCTGCACCATAGGCGGCAGTCCCAACGCCGGCACCACCATCCTCATTACCGTCCCCGTCCCCACTCTCCCGCCCGCCTACCCGCACCGCCTCGGGACCGTCTAGGCTGCGTCTAGGACAGTTCTGTTGCGATTAGGAATTTACTGACGATAGCTTGCGATTTATCAAGAATGGGCTAGGGCAACTGGTCAAAAATCGTTCCTGTAGCACCCCATCCATCACGTTGAAAGGAACGAGCACATGAATGCGAACGACGACCTCAAGGCTATCGCGGCACTGGATCTGGAACCGATCAAGGTCAAACTGATGCACGAGGAATCCGGCGAAGGCTGGACGCTGGAACGTGCCAACGCCATCGAATTCGAATACCGGCGCTTCCTGATCCTGATGAAAAAATTCCCGCAGGAACAAACGGCCCCGCTGGTCGACGTCGACACCTTCTGGCACTACCACATCCTCGACACGATGAAGTACGCGGCCGACTGCGAGGCGGTGTTCGGCTACTTCCTGCACCACTTCCCGTATATCGGCCTGCGCGGCGAAGACGACATGGAAGCCCACCACCGCGTCGGCGAGCGCATGAAGGAACTGTACGAAGCCACCTTCGGCGAGGCCTATGTGCGCGGCGCGGCCAACCAGGCGGCGTTTTCAGGCGTGGCCACCCAGGCCGCCTTCTCCGGCGCCGCCGCCAAAACGGCGTTCTCGGGTGTGGCCGCCAAGATGGCCTTCTCGGGCGTGGCCGCCAAGGCCGCGTTTTCGGGCGTCGCCACCAAGGCAGCCTTCTCCGGCGTGGCGGCAAATACGGCCTTTTCCGGCGCGGCCGCCACCGCCGGGTTCTACACGGAACGTCCGCGCCTGCCTGCGAGCGCCTGATTAACTAGCGGATTGATAGTGTCGCGGGGGCAGCACAGCCCCCGCGCACGATTGAAAAACATCACTTGCATTCAGCAACAGCTTGCCTATACTAGGATTCGTTGATCTACATCAACACTCGTTCCCAGCTCCGAACGATCCTGCACCGGCCGCTTCGGCCCGACTCACCGCGTGCCCCCAATCCACTCGTCTCTCAGTAAAGGATGTCACTCATGATTTCTGCTGAACGCTTCCAAGCCATTGCCGACCTCGATCTGGAACCGATCAAGGTCAAACTGATGCATGAAGAATCCGGCGAGGGCTGGTCGCTGCAAAAAGCCAACGCCGTCGAATTCGAATACCGCCGCTTCCTGTACCTGATGAAGACTTTCCCGCAGGAACAGACTGCGCCGCTGATGGACGTGGACACCTTCTGGCACTACCACATCCTGGACACGATGAAATACGCGACGGACTGCCAGGCCGTGTTCGGCTACTTCCTGCATCACTTCCCCTACATCGGCCTGCGCGGCGAAGACGACGAGGCAGCGCACCACCGCGTGGGCGAGCGCATGAAGGAACTGTACGAAGCCACCTTCGGCGAAGACTACCTGCGCGCCGAAACGGCCTACTCGGGCGCGACGGCAGTGGCCTACTCGGGCGCGACGGCCCAGGAAGCCAAAACCGCCTACTCCGGCGCCACCGCGGTAGCCTATTCCGGCGCTACCGCCCAGCAAGCGAAGACCGCCTACTCGGGCGCGACAGTGGCCTACTCGGGTGCAACGACCCAGCAAGCCAAGACCGCTTACTCCGGCGCCACCGTGGCCTATTCGGGCGCCACCACCCAGCAGGCCAAGACCGCCTACTCGGGCGCGACCGTCGCCTATTCCGGCGCCACGGTAGCCTACTCCGGCGCAGTGCAGAAGCCGGCCCAGCCAGCCGCAGCGGCCGGCGACATGTACTCCGTGCGTCCGCGCATCACGCCGGCAGCGTAATTCCGGCGCAGCAATGAAAATGGCCCCCGCCTGTTGCCAGGCGGGGGCCATTGCATTTTTACGTGCGGCTTATCAGGCAGCCATCATCTCGCGCAGTTCACGGATGCTGAAATCGCTGATTTCATGCATGCGGATCAGGATGGTGGCGCCGATAGGCAGCGTGTTGTGGCGGATTTTGCTGATTACCGGCGGGGCCACTTCCAGGGCGCGCGACAGCGCCGCATCGTTCTTGAGCTGCAATTTTTCAATAATTGCGTCGAGGACCCGGTTCGGGTTGTAAGTTGCCGAAGCAGTAATTTCTTTAAGAGACGTCATCGGATTCGTTCAGGTTCGGGTCGTCTTCTTGGAAAAAAAACGACACATTGACAAAATATTTACCGGAAAAGTACGGGATGGACACTAGCCTACATAGGTCACTTGCTATGTTTTATAGCATCTAGGCCGTATGATACACGCTTTTATTGCCCAAAGGCCAATCCAGCACGAAAAAAGTGAGAATTAGAGAGAATCTTTCCCTACTTACTGTGCTAGGAAATGTTAAACGTGCTTTCCGGGCAAGACATAGTCAATGAGCAACCCTGTAACCGGCGGCCAGAAACAGCCACTCCACGGTCAGCAAGGCGCTGAGCTGGGCGATATTTCCTGGGAGCACAAAGGTGAACTGCGGGGAAGGGAAAACCGGACAGAGGGTGAGGCCGGCGCCGCCATCGATACCATTGCCGTATTGCCAACACCACCCCAGCTGCCTGCGGATTTCGTCCGGCGCCGGCGGTGGCCGCTGGGCCTGGCTGCGCTGCATCATATACGCGCGGACTTGTTCTTTGCTGGGGTGCGGGACGGGCTGCATGGCGTCTCCTGCCAAACTCTTATCGATTTATTATCTGCCTTTTTGCTTACACCTGCCTTTCAGTTGGCGCCAGCTGTTGTAAGCAGTCCACAACCCGTTCATAGCGCAAACGAACGCCCAGCTCGCTTTTCAGGCGCGTATTGCGCATGCGGCGCGACTCGGACATAAACGACAGCAAGGCCGGCGTGACCACCGCCGCCAGTTCGGCGCGCGGCAGGCGCGGCGGGCGCGGCAGGCGGAAGGCGTCCGCCACGGCGTCGAAATAGGCCGCCATTTTCATGTCGCTGTCGTCCACCGCGTGGTAGACCCGGTTCGGCGCGCCCCGGAACAGTGCGCGCGCAATGATGCGCGCCAGATCGTCCGCGTGGATGTGGTTGGTGTACACGTCGTCCTGCTCGAGCAGCGCGGGCGTGCCCAGGTCCAGGCGCTTGAGCGGCAGCCGGTCCGCCGCGTAGATGCCGGGCACGCGCAGGATGGACAGCGTGGCGCCGGTGCGCAGCGCCCAGCGCCGCAGCACCTGCTCCGCGTCCACCCGGCGCCTGGCGCGCGCATTGTGCGGCGCCACCGGACGGCTTTCGTCGAACCAGGCGCCGCCGCAATCGCCGTAAACACCGGTGGTGCTAATGTAAACCACGCGTCCGGCCTCGGGTAAAATGGCGGTCACATTGCGGCTGCGGCTGTCGCGCAGGCCCTCGGCGGGCGGCGGCGCCAGGTGCACCACGTAGTCCGCCAGCCCTTTCAGGCGGCGCAGGCTGGCCGGCTTATCCAGGTCGGCCACCAGCGGCACGGCGCCGGCGGCGCGCAGCTCGGCGCGCCGCGACGGCTGGCTGGTGACGGCGAAGATACGGAACCGCGCGCGCAGCAAGGGCAGCAGGCGCAGGCCTACGTCGCCGCAGCCCAGCACCAGCAGGCGCGGCCGGGCAATTTTTTTAGCGTTTGAGATTTTCATTTAAGGATTGTATGACTTTCCAGATTACTGTTCAGCCCAGCGGCCACCAATTCTCCTGCGACGAGGACGAAACCGTCCTGGCGGCGGCCATGCGCGCCGGCGTGGGGCTGCCGTATGGCTGCAAGAACGGCGCATGCAGCTCGTGCAAGGGCAAGGTCATCTCCGGCAGCGTGACGCACAAGGCGCACCAGGCGCGCGCGCTCACGCCGGAAGAGGAAGCGGCAGGCATGTCGCTGTTCTGCTGCGCCACGCCGCACGCCGACCTGGTGATCGAAGCGCGCGAAGTGGCGGGCAGCGGCGACTATCCGGTCAAGAAAATGCCGTCGCGCGTGTCCACCATAGAAAAAGTGGCGCCGGACGTGGTGGTGATCTCGCTGCAGCTGCCGGCCAATGAAACGCTGCAGTACCGCGCCGGCCAGTATATCGAGTTCCTGCTGCGCGACGGCAAGCGCCGCAGCTACAGCATGGCCACCGCGCCGGACAACGGCCCCATCACCCTGCACATCCGCCACATGCCGGGCGGCCTGTTCACCGACCAGGTGTTCTCCACCATGAAAGAGCGCGACATCCTGCGCTTCGAAGGCCCGCTGGGCACCTTCTTCGTGCGCGAGGACAGCGACAAGCCCATGGTGCTGCTGGCCTCGGGCACCGGCTTCGCGCCGATCAAGGCCATCGTCGAGCACCTGGTGCAAACCGGCTCCAAGCGCGCCATGACCTTGTACTGGGGCGGCCGCCGCCCGCAAGACCTGTATATGGACGCGCTGTGCCGCGAGTGGGCCGCCAAGCTGCCTAACTTTAACTACGTGCCGGTGGTGTCGAACGCCGAGGCGGAGGACAACTGGAGCGGCCGCACCGGCTTCGTGCACCAGGCCGTGATGGCCGACCTGCCCGACATGTCCGGCTACCAGGTCTATTCCTGCGGCGCGCCCATCATGGTGGAAACCGCCAAGGCCGACTTCGTGGCCAAGTGCGCGCTGCCGGAAGAAGAGTTCTACGCCGACGCCTTCACCACCGAAGCCGACCTGGCCGCCTTCTGACGCGGCGGGCCGGGCCGCCGGCAAGCGCAGTTGTCTGACATCAGGCACAATGATGGGCTACGCCAGCCCGTCATTGTCCTGATTGTCCCTATGTCCCGCTCTTCCGCCAACGGCTTCTCCGTCCTCCGACACCGCAATTTCGCTTTCTACCTGGCCGCGCGCGTGCTCGGCACGCTGGCCGTGCAGATGCAGCATGTGGCCATCGGCTGGCATGTGTATGCGCTGACCGGCAATCTGTACGACCTGGGCCTGATCGGCCTGGCGCAGTTCGCGCCCTTCCTGCTGCTGATCCTGCCCGCCGGCCACGTGGCCGACCGCTACAACCGCCGCAACATCATCGCCTTCTGCCTGGGCGCGCAGCTGCTGTGCGGTTTGCTGCTGCTGGGCTTCACCCTGACCGGGCTGGGCATTGTCTGGCCGGTGTTCCTCATCCTCACGCTGTTCGGCTGCGCGCGCGCCTTCATGATGCCGGCTACCCAGGCCGTGCTGGTGAACATGGTGCCGGCCGAGGACTTCAGCAAGGCCGTCGCGCTCAGCTCGTCCACCTTCCATATCGCCGTCATCCTCGGCCCCACGCTGGGCGGCCTGCTGTACTTCTACGGCCCCACCACGGTGTTCCTGGCCGCGTCCGCGCTGTTGGTGGTGGCGGTGGGGCTGATGTGCCTGACCAAGGCCGCGCCCCAGGCTGTGAGCAAGGAGCCGGCCAGCTGGCACAGCGTGCTGGAAGGCCTGCGCTTTGTGCTGTCGCGCCCGGTGGTGCTGGGGGCGATGTCGCTGGACCTGTTCGCGGTGCTGTTCGGCGGCGCCACCGCCCTGCTGCCGGCGCTGGCGGCCGACGTGCTGCATGTCGGCCCGAGCGGCCTGGGCCTGCTGCGCACCGCGCCCGGCGCCGGCGCCGCGCTGTGCTCGGTGGCGCTGGCCTTCTTCCCCATCACGCGCCGCGTGGGCCTGTGGATGTTCGGCGGCGTGGCGCTGTTCGGCGCCTGCACCGTGCTGCTGGGCTCGACCACCAGCTTCGCGCTGGCGCTGCTGGCCCTGCTGCTGATGGGCGCGGGCGACATGATCAGCGTCTACGTGCGCCACCTGCTGGTGCAGTACGAAACGCCGGACGAGATCCGCGGCCGCGTGAGCGCGGTCAACTCGGTTTTCATCGGCGCCTCCAACGAGCTGGGTGAATTCGAGTCCGGCGTGACGGCCGGCTGGCTGGGCCTGACCCGCGCGGTGGTGTTCGGCGGCGCTGCCACGCTGGCCGTCACCGGCCTGTGGAGCGTGCTGTTCCCGGTGCTGTCGCGCATGGACCGTTTCCCGCACGACGAACGCGAGGCGCAAGCCAAGGCGGCTTGATATGATGTCCGGATGAGAATATTTCCGGACCTGATACACCGCCGCCCCCACCTCGCCGTGGCCATCGTCCTCGGCGCGCTGAGCGGCCCGCTGCTGCCCGATAGCTGGCGCCTGGTCACGCGCATCCTGGCCTGCTGGGATGTGGCCGTGTGGGCCTACCTGGTCACCATGGGCTGGATGATGATGCGGGCCGACCACCGCAAGGTCAAGCGCGTGGCCGCCGCCGAGGACGAGCGCGGCCCCATGATACTGGCCGTGCTGTGCGTGGCGGCGCTGGTGAGCCTGATGGCCATAGGCTCCGAGCTGGCGGAGCTGCACGGCCAGCAGCTGCGCGACCATGTGCTCGAATATGCGCTGGTGGGGCTGACACTGATCGGCTCCTGGTTCCTGGTCGGCACCCTGTTCTGCTTCCACTACGCCCATCTGTACTACCAGACCACGCCCAACGCGCGCCCGCTGGAGTTTCCCGGCCCGCAGCACGAACCCGACTACTGGGACTTCCTGTACTTCTCCTTCACCATCGCGGTGGCCGCGCAGACCTCGGACGTCAGCGTCCGCAGCGCGGGCCTGCGCAAGCTGGTGCTGGGCCAGTCGGTGCTGAGCTTCTTCTTCAACCTCTTCATATTGGGGCTGTCGGTCAATATTGCAGCGGGGCTATTGAACAATTAAAAATAAAGTTGTGCCGGGCGGCAATCGGCTGGCAGACCCCGCCAAAAGGAGTAAGATGGCCTTGCGTACCCCTTACCGGGCATGCTTTGATGAACAAACGGGAGCAGTCTATGCAGATCAATGTCAACACCGATAAAACCATCGAACGTCATGCTTCCCTGGATGACCATGTACAAACCGTCGTCACCGCAGCCATCGGCCGCTTTGCCGAACACATCACCCGCGTCGAAGTCCACCTGAGCGACAACAACAGCCAGAAATCAGCGGACGGCGACAATCGTTGCCTGATGGAAGCGCGCGTTACCGGCTACCAGCCCATCGCCGTCAGCGACCACGCCGCCACGCTGCACCAGGCCATCAGCGGCGCCGCCGATAAACTCAAGCGCGCCATCGACAGCGCCCTGGGCCGCCTGAATGACAAGCGCCACGTGCCGCTGTCGCAAAGCTCGCTCGCCGCCGCCGAAGCAGCCGACGAAGAAACCAGCGAATAATCCCCCGCCATAGGACGCCGGCCGGCAGCGGCAGCCCGGGCCCGGCGCCCGGGTTCAGCCGCCAGCCAGCCGGCGCAGGTAGCCCAGTCCTTCCAGCGCGCGGCTGCCGTACCACGACATCATCTCCCCATCCACCAGCTGCACCGGCTTGCCGATCTGGCGCTCCAGCGCGTCCACGTGTTCCTCCGTGAAGCGGTAGGGCTCGGACGACAGCAGCACCTGGTCTATTTGCGCCAGCAGTTCCGGCGTCCAGTCGAAACGCGGATAGCGCTCGCTGCCCAGCTGCGGCACGCTCCAGCCTATCTCGGCCAGCATGCGCGCGATATAAGTGTCGCTGGAGATGCTCATCCACGGATCCTGCCAGATGCAGTACAGCACGGTTTGCGGCGGCATGGGGCTGGCCTGGCGCATGTCCTGCAGGGCGGCGTACTCGGCCTCGAACGCGGCGCACCATGCCTCGGCCTGGTCCTGCGCGCAGAAAATGCCGCCCATCAGCCGCGCCAGCGCCAGGTTGTCGCGCGGCGCCAGCGGATGCGTCACCACCACGTGCGGCACGAACTCGGCCAGCGCGTCGGCCGTGGGCTTCTCGTTCTCGTCGATATTGACGATGACGTGGGTGGGCGCCAGCGCGCGGATCTTGTTCAGATTCACGTCCTTGGTGCCGCCCACCTTGGCAATCGCGCGCACGGTCTCGGTCGGATGGATGCAAAATCCAGTACGGCCCACCAGTTGCCATGCCAGTCCCAGGTCGCACAGCAGCTCGGTGATGGACGGCACCAGGGACACGATGCGGGCGTTGGGGTCGGCGGGATGAGTCTGTCCCAGGGCGTCGGTAAAGAGCATTTTTCAGGGTGGCGGGTGGTTCGTCGCAGTATTGAAACACAAGGCCGACGCGCAGTGTTGGCGGACACGCCGTTGCGCTATGATTTGCTTCACAGTATCCAATATTTTTTCACCGGACTCTATCTTGAAGCAGATCACCACCTTTGCCGCGTCAGCCTACCGCATCGACGACTTGCAGCTGTTCCGCGATTCGGACGCCGCGCTGGCCGCGCGCTCGCTGGCGCATTGCCCCGTGGTGCAGCTGCAGCAGGGCGAATCCGTGAGCGACACCAGCCGCGCGCGCTTGTACATCGTGCTGAGCGGCGCGCTGTCCGTCACCGCCGACACCCGCACCGGCATGGCCGACGGCACCGTGAGCAAGGTGCTGCCGGGCGAAAGCGTGGGCGAACAGTCGGTGCTGGACGAGGAAGCCAATCTGTCGCTGATGACGGCGCTCGAGACCAGCGAGCTGCTGGTGGTGGAAGCGGAAATCGTATGGCGGTTGATCGACGAGTCGAACGGCGTGGCGCGCAACCTGCTGCGCCTGCTGTCCTTCCGCATCCGCGCGGCCAACGCGCAGCTGCGCCGGCGCCAGAAGCTGGGCGAGTTTTACCGCCAGATGTCGATGATAGACGGCCTGACCGGGCTGTACAACCGCGCCTGGCTGAATGACTTGCTGCCGGAAATGGTGGCCAGCGCGCACGGCGGCGGCAAGCCGCTGTCGCTCATCATGATAGACCTGGACCACTTCAAGAACTTCAACGACAGCCATGGCCACCTGGCCGGCGACCAGGCCTTGCGCGCGGCCGCGCAAGTGCTGAGCGGCGCCCTGCGTCCCTCCGACTGCGCGGTGCGCTATGGCGGCGAGGAAATGATGGTGCTGCTGCCGGACACCAATGTCAAGGTGGCGGTGGTGGTGGCCGAGCGCCTGTGCGAGCGGATACGGCAGGCCGTGGTGTTCCGCGACATGCGCTTGCCGCTGCCGCACATCACCGCGTCCCTGGGCGTGGCCAGCCTGCTGCCGGGCCAGGACGACCACGGCCTGATCGCCTCCGCCGACGCCGCCCTGTACCGCGCCAAGGACGGCGGCCGCAATCAGGTGGTGGTGCAGGAAACGCTGTTCTCGTGACGCACGCCATGGCGGGTTACGGCTGCGCCTAACCCGCCCTTGTATTATTCCATCTGCCCCGAAAACGGAACGTCGGGGCAGAGCAACTGGATGCCGTACCCGCCCTTGGTCGCCAAGACCGTGATGTAGATTTCGCAGCAGTTGCTCTTATT
>NZ_WWCU01000067.1 GCF_009857595.1 Pseudoduganella aquatica
CAGGCGCGCCGCCGCCGCCGCGAAATCCTCCCCGCGCGCCAGCTCCTCGCCCGCGCCCGGCTCGCGCAGGCAGGCCGCCAGCGCCAGGCGCGCGTCGCCCAGCGTGCCGGAGATCCAGATGTCGTCGCCGGGCTGCGCCGCGTCGCGCCGCAGCGCTTCGCCGGGCGCCAGTTCGCCGAAGATGGTGATGCAGATGTTGAGCGGCCCCTTGGTGGTGTCGCCGCCTATCAGTTCGCAGCCGTGCGCATCGGCCAGTGCGAACAGGCCGGCGGAAAACTCCGCCAGCCAGGCCCGCTCGGCCGACGGCAGCGCCAGCGCCAGGGTAAAGCCCACCGGACGCGCGCCCATGGCCGCCAGGTCGGACAGGTTGACCGCCAGGCTCTTATGGCCCAGCCGGCGCGGATCGGCCCCGGCGAAGAAGTGGCGGCCTTCCACCAGCATGTCGGAGGAAATGGCGGTCTGCATGCCGGCGCCGGGCGTGAGCAAGGCGCAGTCGTCGCCTATGCCCAGCGTGGCGCGGACGGGACGGGGGCGGTTGAAGTATTCTGCGATGAGGTCGAATTCGGAGAGCATGCCGCCATTGTACTAGCGTGCCGCGCCTCCGGCTTCAGGCGTTGCCGCCCTCGGTCATTTCGTCTTCGTGCGCCATCTGGCGCTTGTGGCGGCTGAAGCTGTAGCCCCACACGCCGGTGGACGCCACGGCCACGGCTGCCAGCAGGGCCGATTGCGCCGTGCCTGGCTCGGCAAAAAACAGCAGCAGCGTGGCCGCCGGGAAGACGATGCTGGAGAGTCGGAAACAGTGGTGCCAGAATTGGGTGTCCATCGTGTACCTTTCTTTCCAGGATGACAATCAACCCAGTCTATTACGCGGAAGTTACATTGTCTAGGAGAACTAAAGGCCTAAGTCCATGTTTTTTCAACGAATTGCTTTCAGAGAAAGTATGCGCAACAGTTGCAATCTGAAAGGTGCAAGGGCCATAGAAAAAATTGATAATTTTGAAAAATCCGATAGTTATTCTGTCCTATTCGTGAAAATACCTAGCTAACTGAAAGAATTGGTCTGATAGAATCGGAAGCTTTCCCGATAGACAAACAGGAAGGCTGTACAGCATGGATTCGTCATCTGATAAAAAAGAGGAATTGAGACAACAACTGCGCCTGGCCGCGCTCGAATACCACGAGTGCCCGAAACCCGGCAAAATCAGTGTTACCCCCACCAAGCAGTTGACCAATCAGCGCGACCTGGCGCTGGCCTACTCCCCGGGCGTGGCCGCTCCGTGCGAAGAAATCGTCGCCGACCCAGCCAACTCCTACAAGTACACCGCGCGCGGCAACCTGGTCGCCGTCATCACCAACGGCACCGCCGTGCTGGGCCTGGGCAATATCGGCCCGCTGGCGGCCAAGCCTGTGATGGAAGGCAAGGGCGTGCTGTTCAAGAAATTCGCCGGCATCGACGTGTTCGACATCGAGATCAACGAATCCGATCCGGACAAGCTGTGCGACATCATCGCCTCCCTGGAGCCGACCTTCGGCGGCGTCAACCTGGAAGACATCAAGGCGCCCGAGTGCTTCACCATCGAGCGCCAGCTGCGCGAGCGCATGAAGATTCCGGTCTTCCATGACGACCAGCACGGCACCGCCATCATCGTGGGCGCGGCCCTGCTGAACGGCATCCAGCTGGTGGGCAAGAACATCAAGGAATGCAAACTGGTGGTGTCCGGCGCCGGCGCGGCCGCGCTGGCCTGCCTGGACCTGATCGTCGATCTAGGCTTCCCGCTGGAAAACATCTTCGTCACCGACCTGGCCGGCGTGGTCTACAAGGGCCGCACCGAGCTGATGGACCCGGACAAGGAACGCTTCGCGCGCGACACCACGGCCCGCACCCTGGCCGAAGTGATACCGGACGCCGACATCTTCCTGGGCGTGTCCGCCGGCGGCGTGCTGAAGCAGGACATGGTCAAGCAGATGGCCCCGAACCCGCTGATCCTGGCGCTGGCCAACCCGAATCCGGAAATCCTGCCGGAAGACGTGAAGGCGGTGCGCGGCGACGCCATCATCTGCACCGGCCGTTCGGACTATCCGAACCAGGTCAACAACGTGCTGTGCTTCCCCTACATCTTCCGCGGCGCGCTCGACTGCGGCGCCACCACGATTACCCGTGAAATGGAAATCGCCGTGGTGCACGCGATCGCCGAGCTGGCGCACGCCGAGCAGTCCGACATCGTGGCCACCACCTATGGCGTGAACAACCTGTCCTTCGGCCCGGAATACCTGATCCCGATGCCGTTCGACCCGCGCCTGCTGACCAAGATCGCCCCGGCCGTGGCCAAGGCGGCCTTCGACTCCGGCGTGGCCACCCGTCCGATCAAGGACCTGGAAGCCTACGCCGACAGCCTGCAGCAGTTCGTGTACCGCTCCGGCACCTTCATGAAGCCGCTGTTCGCGGTGGCCAAGCAGACCCCGGCCGAGCTGAAACGCATCGTCTACGCCGAAGGCGAAGAAGAGCGCGTGCTGCGCGCCGTGCAGGTGGTGGTGGACGAGCGCCTGGCGCGCCCCATCCTGGTGGGCCGTCCGGCCGTGCTGGAAACCCGCATCACCAAATTCGGCCTGCGCCTGCGCCAGGGCATAGACTACGACGTCATCAATCCGGACTTCGACGAGCGCTACCGCGAATACTGGACCGCCTACTACGACCTGGCCAAGCGCAACGGCGTGACGCAGGAATACGCCAAGCTGGAAATGCGCCGCCGCCACTCGCTGATCGGCGCCATGATGATCAAGAAGGGCGACGCCGACGGCATGATCTGCGGCACCTTCGGCACCACCGACCTGCACCTGAAGTATATCGACCAGGTGCTGGGCCGCCGCGCCGGCGCCTGCGTGTACGCCGCCATGAACGTGCTGGTGCTGCCTGAGCGCCAGCTGGTCATCGTGGACACCCACGTCAACGAGAACCCGGACGCCAACCAGCTGGCCGCCATCACCATGATGGCCGCCGAGGAAATGAAGCGCTTCGGCCTGCAGCCGCGCGCCGCGCTGCTGTCGCACTCCAACTTCGGCTCGTCCAACAGCGCCTCGGCGCAGAAGATGCGCGCCGCGCTGGCCATCGTCAAGGAACAGGCGCCGGAACTGGAAGTGGACGGCGAAATGCACGGCGATACCGCGCTGGACTCCAAGCTGCGCCAGAAAATCATGCCGGATTCCTTCCTGACGGCGGACGCCAACCTGCTGGTGATGCCGAACATCGACTCGGCCAACATCGCCTACAACCTGCTGAAAACGGCGGCCGGCAATGGCATCGCGGTCGGCCCCATCCTGCTGGGCTGCGCCGCGCCGGTGCACATCCTCACCCCGTCGGCCACCGTGCGCCGCATCGTCAACATGACGGCGCTGTGCGTGGTGGACGCGGTGGCGCAACGTAAAGCTTGACGCGAGGCCAGCCTCCGAAAGTTGCCGTGTAACAAGATGTAAGTTCTGTAAGGCCCGTCCGGTGCAAATCGGGCGGGCCTCATGTCTCTGTTACAATACCCGGCTGTCAAAGTTTCGTTGGAAAACGTGAATATCATGCAAAAGACTAAAAAAGCGCTCGTTACGGGCATTACCGGCCAGGATGGCGCCTATCTGGCGGAACTGCTGCTGGGCAAGGGGTATGTTGTCACCGGCACCTATCGCCGCACCAGCTCCGTCAATTTCTGGCGCATTGAAGAACTGGGCATCCAGAATCACCCCAACCTGAAACTGGTCGAATACGACCTGACCGACCTGAGCTCGAGCATCCGCCTGATCCAGCAAGGCGAATTCGACGAGGTGTACAACCTGGCGGCGCAGAGCTTTGTCGGCGTGTCCTTCGAACAGCCGATCACCACCGCCGAAATCACCGGCGTCGGTCCGGTCAACCTGCTCGAAGCGATCCGCATCGTCAATCCGAAGATCCGCTTCTACCAGGCCTCGACCTCGGAAATGTTCGGCAAGGTGCAAGCCATTCCGCAGGTGGAAGACACCCCGTTCTACCCGCGCAGCCCTTACGGCGTGGCCAAGCTGTACGCCCACTGGATGACCGTGAACTACCGCGAGTCCTACGGCATCTTCGGCTCCTCGGGCATCCTGTTCAACCACGAGTCGCCGCTGCGCGGCCGCGAGTTCGTCACCCGCAAGATCACCGACTCGGTCGCCAAGATCAAGCTGGGCAAGCTGGACGTGCTGGAACTGGGCAATATGGACGCCAAGCGCGACTGGGGCTTTGCCAAGGAATACGTGGAAGGCATGTGGCGCATTCTGCAGGCTGACGAACCAGGCACCTACGTGCTGGCCACCAACCGCACCGAAACCGTGCGCGACTTCGTCACCATGGCCTTCAAGGCCGCCGGCATCGCCATCGAATGGAAGGGCGAAGCGGAGAACGAAACCGGCCACGACGCCAAGACCGGCAAAGTGCTGGTGCGCGTCAATCCGAAGTTCTACCGTCCGGCCGAAGTGGAACTGCTGATCGGCAACCCTGCCAAAGCCACCAAGGAACTGGGCTGGGCGCCGAAAACCACGCTGGAAGAGCTGTGCCAGCTGATGGTGGACGCCGACCTGCGCCGCAACGAGATCGGCTTCTCGTTCTGATGAACGCGCCGCTGCACCCACCGCACGCGACGCTGCCGCTGCTGTCCCCGGCCACCGAGGGCGCCGGCAAGCGCGCGCTCGTCACGGGGCTGGCCGGCTTCACCGGCCGCTATGTGGCGGCCGAGCTGCGCGCCGCCGGCTACCGCGTGATCGGCACCACGGTGCCGGGCCATGCGGACGTGTCCGAGGACATGCTGCCGGTGGACCTGACCGACCGCGCCGCCGTGGCGGCCATGGTGCAGGCGGTGCAGCCGGACGTGGTGGTGCACCTGGCGGCCATCGCCTTCGTGGCGCATGCCGACATCGAACAGATTTACCGCGTCAACGTGGTGGGCACCCGCAATCTGCTGGAAGCCCTGGCCGCGCTGGCGAAGAAACCGTCCGCGGTATTGGTGGCATCGAGCGCCAATATCTACGGCAACGCCGACCTGCCCATGCTGGGCGAGGACACGGCGCCGGCTCCGGCCAATGACTACGCCGTCTCCAAGCTGTCCATGGAATACATGGCGCGGCTGTGGATGGACAAGCTGCCTATCATCATTACGCGTCCGTTCAACTACACGGGCGTGGGCCAGCACGAGAACTTCCTGCTGCCGAAAATCGTTGCGCATTTCCGCCGCAAGGCCGCCGACATCGAGCTGGGCAACCTGCACGTGTGGCGCGACTTCTCGGACGTGCGCATGGTCGCCGCCGCCTACCGCCAATTGCTGGCGCTGGCCCCGGCCGGACAAACTTTCAACATCTGTTCCAGCACCGGCTACTCGCTGGGCGAAGCGCTGGACATGATGGGCCGCATCGCCGGCTACCAGATCAACGTGCATGTGAACCCCGCCTTCGTGCGCGCCAATGAAGTGGTGCGCCTGGTGGGCGACAACACCCGCCTGGCCTCCGTGGTCGGGCAAATCGTGCCGGTGCCGCTGGAGCAAACGCTGCGCTGGATGTACGAGGCTTGAGTGTCTTGCGCATTGGCCTTTCCACCACTACTGTTGAACCGGTCCTGACCGGCGGACGCCTCGACGGCATCGGCGTGTATAGCCAGGCGCTGCTGCGCCAGCTGCCGCACGCCGGCTGCTCTGTGCAGCCCATGTCCTTTGCGCCGTTCGGCCAGGGCGCCGCTGCCCTCAGCGTGGGCGTGCCGCTGTCGCATTCCTTCCCCGTCACCACGCTGCGCGACCTGTGCACGCCGGGCGCCGTGCGCGAGCACATGCCCAGCGTGGACCTGTTCCACTCCACCGACTACCGCACCGTGCGCATGGACTGCATGGTGGTGGCCACGCTGCACGACGCGCTGCCGCTGTCGCATCCCGAATGGTGCAGCCCGCGCTTGCGCGGCCTGAAGAACTGGCTGCAGCGCAAGGCCGCGCGCAAGGCCGACCACGTAATCGCCGTGTCGCACTTCGCCGTGCGCGAGCTGGAACAATGCTTCGGCATCGATCCGCGCCGCATCAGCGTGGTGCATAACGGCGTCGACGAACGCTGGCTGGACGCGCCGGAGCCGGAAGCGGTGGCCGTCACCCAGGCGCAGTATGGCCTGAAACCCGGCTACTTCCTGTTTGTCGGCACGCTGCAGCCGCGCAAGAACCTGGGCCGCGTGCTGGCGGCCTACCTGGCCCTGCCGCCGGTGGTGCGCGCCAAGCGCCAACTGGTGGTGGTGGGCGCGCCGGGCTGGCGCAGCGAGGAGCAGCAGGCGCAAATGAAAGCGGCGGTGCAGAACGGCGAAAACGTCGTCTGGCTGGACCGCCTGACCCACGAAGAGCAGCTGCGCCACGTGTACGCCGGCGCGGGCGTGTTCGTGTTCCCATCGCTGTACGAGGGCTTCGGCATACCGGTGGTGGAGGCCTTTGCCTCCGGCGTGCCGGTGGTCGCCTCCAATACCAGTTCGCTGCCCGAAGTGACGCGCGGCGCGGCGCTGGAAGTCGATCCGCTGTCGGTGCCGGAAATCAGCGCCGCCATGCTGGAACTGGCGCGCGACGAGGCGCTGCGCGCGCGCTGCGCGGCCGCCGGCCGCGTGCGCGCCGTCGAGCTGACTTGGGCCGAAACCGCCCGCAAGACGGCCGCCGTGTACCACACCCTTTTATCCTGAGCTTATGCGCGTCCTTCATTTCTACAAGACCTATTACCCCGATTCGTGGGGCGGCATCGAGCAGGTGATACGCCAGATGTGCGTGGGCACCACGCGCCTGGGCGTGCACAACGAAGTGCTGACGCTGACCCGCAACGGCGGCCCGTCGCAGATGGAGATCGAAGGCCACACGGTGCACCGCGTGCCGCTCAACTTCGAGATCGCCTCCAACGCCATGTCGTTCGCGGCCATCCGCAAGCTCAAGCACCTGGCCCGCAGCGCGGACGTGATCCACTACCATTTCCCGTGGCCGTTCATGGACCTGGCGCACTTCATGGCCGGCATCGACAAGCCCAGCGTGGTGACCTACCACTCGGACATCGTGCGCCAGAAAACCCTGCTGCGCGTGTACACGCCGCTCAAGCAGCGCTTCCTGAAAAGCGTGGACGCCATCGTGGCCACCTCGCCCAACTACCTGGCCTCGTCGCCGGTGCTGGGCCGCTACAAGAACAAGACCCGCACCATTACCTACGGCCTGGACCGGAGCATTTATCCCAAGCCGCCGCAGGCGGTGCTGGACAAATGGCGCGCGCGCTGCGGTGAACGCTTCTTCCTGTTCATCGGCATGCTGCGCTACTACAAGGGCCTGCACATCCTGCTCGACGCGCTGGCGGGGACCGACTATCCGGTGGTGATCGTCGGCGCCGGACCGCTGGAGCAGGAGCTCAAGGCGCATGCCGAACGCCTGGGGCTGACGCATGTGATGTTTGTGGGTGCGCTGGAGGAGGAAGACAAGGTGGCGCTGCTGGAGCTGTGCTACGCCATGGCCTTCCCCTCGCATCTGCGCTCGGAGGCGTTCGGCATCTCGCTGCTGGAAGGCGCCATGTACGGCAAGCCCATGATTTCGAGCGAGATCGGCACCGGCACGACCTATATCAATGTGGACCAGGTGACGGGCCTGGTGGTGCCGCCCAGCGACCCGCAAGCCTTCGGCGCGGCCATGCGGACCTTGTGGGAGCAGCCGGAACTGGCCGCCGCCATGGGACGCCGCGCGGCCGAGCGCTATGAGGAATTGTTCACCGCGGAGACGATGGCGCACAGCTATCTGGCGCTGTACCGCGAGCTGGCGGCTGGCGGGTTACGCGCTGCGCGCTAACCCGCCCTACGAAGCACCGTAGCACCGTAGGGCGGGTTAGGCGAAGCCGTAACCCGCCGGAGCCGCCTCAGGCCTCCGCCCAGCGCTCCTTGATCTCCACAATCTCCGGCAGGCGCGCCAGGAACAGGTCCACCAGCTCCGGATCGAAATGCTGGCCGCGCTGCTGGCGCAGGTACTGCACCGCTTCCTCCACCGGCCATGGCGCCTTGTAAGGGCGCGCCGAGGTCAGCGCGTCGAACACGTCTGCAATGGCCACGATGCGCCCCTCCAGCGGAATATCCAGCCCCGCCAGCCCGCGCGGATAGCCGCTGCCGTCCCACTTCTCATGGTGGGTGAGCGCGATATTGCGCGCCAGTGCCAGCATGCCGTGCGCGTGCTCGCCGATGATGTCCGCGCCTATGGTGGCGTGCGACTGCATGACGGCCCATTCTTCCTTGTCCAGCGCGCCCGGCTTCTGCAAAATGCGGTCCGGTATGCCGATCTTGCCCACGTCGTGCATGGGCGCCGCGTGCAGCAGGTCCTCGGCGGCGGTGGCGCTCAGGCCAGCCGCCAGCCCCAGCACGCGCGCGTAGTGGCTCATGCGGATCACGTGCAGGCCGGTCTCGTTGTCCTTGTATTCGGCCGCGAGGCCCAGGCGCTGCACGATCTGCAAGCGCGTTTCCTTCAGCTCGTCCACCCGCACCAGCGACAGATGCGTGCGTACCCGCGCGCGCACGATGGGAGGGCTGAGCGGCTTGGTGATGTAGTCGACCGCGCCGGCCTCGAAGCCGGTGACTTCGTCGTCCGGATCGTTCAGGGCAGTGGCGAAGATGACGGGGATGGCGGCGGTGGCCGGATCGGCTTTCAGGATGCGGCAGGCTTCGTAGCCTGTCATGCCGGGCATCATGACGTCCATCAGGATCAGGTTGGGCGTTTCCTGGCGCGCCAGCTCCAGGGCGCGCGCCGCGTCCTTGGCGAACAGCAGGCGGTAATGGTCTTGCAGGATGTGGCGCAGCAGTTGCAGGTTGCTGGCTTCATCATCCACCGCCAGGATCAGCGGCAGCGAAAGGGCTTGGTTCATTGCGTGCTTTCTGGTTTTGGGGGAAGCGCATCGGCCATGACGGCATCCAGTTTATCCTGCGCCAGCGAGAAGTCAAAATTCGCCACGGCCTGGTGCAGCTGGTCCAGCGTGGCGGGCGGAACGTGGGCCTGCACGCGCTGCGACAGGCTGGCCAGCGCCGCGTCGTCCAGCGCGCCGCGCCGCAGCGATTGCAGCAGCCGTTGCGCATCGCTGCGCGCCGCCTCGATGTCGAGCGCCATCGCGGCCAATGCGGCCGGATCCGCCGCCGCATGCTGCTCGTGTTTTCCCTGCTGCTTCAGCTGCGAGCGGACCGCCTTCAGGGCCGCCGCCAGATGCAGCGCCACGCTGGCGAGCACAGGTTCCAGCACGGGGGCTGGCGTCTCGCTGTGGCCGACGCGCTCGACCTGTTCCTCCATATCGGCCAGCGCCTGCGCCAGCTGCTCCAGCCCCAGGTTGGCGGCCACGCCGCGCGCGCGGTGGGCCAGGGCCTGGATGGCGGGATAGTCCCCGCTGGCGCACAGGGCGTCGAACTGGTGCGCGTCGTTGCTGTGCTCGGCGATGAAATGGGCCAGCGCCGCCTGGTAGGCCGCTTCGCTGCCGTCCCAGCGCCGCAAGCCTGCGGCCCGGTTCAGCACATGCAGGCCCAGGGCTGCGCGCGCTTCGTACAATTCGGCCGGCGCGCTGGCCGGCGCCGGAGACAGCGCCAGCACGCGCGCCAGCTCGCGCGAAAGCTGCGGCCAGTCCACCGGCTTGGATGCGAAACCGTCCATGCCCGCCGCCGAACTGGCCTGGCGGTGCGCTTCCAGCACGCTGGCCGTCATGGCGATGATGGGCACGCGCCGCCGTCCTGCCTGCGCCTCCCGCACGCGGATGGCGCGGGTGGCGGCCAGGCCGTCCATGACCGGCATCTGCACGTCCATCAGTATCACGTCGAAATCCTCGCTGTCCGCCAGTTGCGCGGCGGCCGCCCCGTCTGCCGCGGTGGCCACGCTGTGGCCGCGCTTTTCCAGCATCAGGCGCAGCAGTTCCAGGTTCTGCGCCACGTCGTCCGCCGCCAGTATTCTCAGCGGCGGCAGCGGCAGCGCGCCCGGCTGCTGTTCCTCCTGCGACGCCTGCTCCAGCGCGGGCCGCAGCGGCAGCAGCACGTGGAACACCGTTCCCTCGCCCTGCGTGCTCTCGGCCCAGATTTTCCCGCCCATCAGTTCCACCAGCTGCTTGCTGATGGTGGTGCCCAGGCCGGTGCCGCCGTAGCGCCGCGTCATCGACGGGTCGGCCTGCGTGAAGGGATCGAAAATGGCCTCCAGCCGGTCCGGCGCAATGCCGATGCCGGTGTCGCGCACCGCCAAGTGCAGCTGGCCCTCGCGCAGCGCCGCCTGCAGCGCCACCGAGCCGTGGGCCGTGAACTTGATGGCGTTGTCCAGCAAATTGGTGAGGATCTGCCGCATGCGCAGCTCGTCGCCGTGCAGGCGCGCCGGCAGCTGCTGCGCGTAGCTGACCTCCATCGCCAGCCCCTTCGCGCGCGCGCTGGCGCCGCAGCTGGAGGTCAGCTCGTCGACCAGCGCCAGGAAGTCGTAGTCGGCCTGCTCCAGCTCCACCGCGCCTTTGTCCAGCTTGGCCGTGTCCAGGATTTCGTTGAGCAGGCGCAGCAGCGAGCGGCCCGCGTTGCGCACCGTGTTCAGGTGGCGGCGCTGCTCGGGCGGCAGGTCGCTGTCGAGCAGCACGTCGGTGAAGCCGAGGATGGAATTCATCGGCGTGCGGATCTCGTGGCTCATATTGGCCACGAAGCTGGCGCGCGCGGCGGCCGCCTGCTCCGCGTTGTCCTTGGCGCGCCGCAGCTCCTGCTCCATCTGGCGCCGCTCGGTAATGTCCAGCATCACGCCGTCTATCCAGCGCACCTGGCCTTGCGCGTCGCGCACCACGGCGCCGTGCTCCCAGATCCAGCGCAGGCCGCCGTCGGCGTGCTGCAGGGCGTATTCGATCAGGTAGGGCTGTTCGTGGGCGATGGTGTGTTCGAGCGCGTCCAGCACGCTCTGGCGGTCGGCCGGGACGATCAGGCTGGTCAGCGTGCGGCAGGCGCCGGGGCCGGTGAAGTCGCTTGCCGGATAGCCCGCCACCAGCTCCACGCCGTCGCTCAGGAACACCAGCGGATGCTCGCCGCCCGCCAGGCAGCGGAAGGAGATGCCGGGGATATGCCCGATCAGCGAGCGGAATTGCTGCTCGCTTTCGCCCAGCGCCTGCATCATGGCGCGGCGTTCCGAGATGTCGGTAATAAAGAGCACGAACACGTCCTCGCCGCCGGTGCTGGTGTGGCCCAGCGCGCGCCGGATGGGCACCAGGCTGCCGTCCTTGCGCACGCCCACCAGTTCGGTGCCCGCGTGCGCAGCGCGCGCCTCCACCGCGTTGCGCTGGCGCAGATGGTAGAGCAGGCCGTCCTGTTCCGAGCGCACGGGATCGGCCACCAGCACCGCCACGTTCAGGCCGATGATTTCGCTGCGCCGCCAGCCGAAGATGCGCTCGGCCGAGGCGTTGAATTCCTGGATCACGCCGTCGCCGTTGACGGTGATGACGCCATCCACCGTGGTGGTCAGCAGCGCCCGCATCGAGCTCTCGCTGCGGCGCAGGGTGCGGTACAGTTCGCGGTAGCGCAGCAGGCCGTAGGCGCCCGCGACGAACACCGTGAAAGCCACCGTGATGATGGAGATGGCCAGCGCCAGGAAGCCGCTGCCGGGACCGGCGGCCGAGCCGGGCGGCGGCACGCCGACGAAGCGCGCCGCCGCCATGCCGGTGTAGTGCATGCCGGCGATGGCGCAGCCCATGAACAGCCCGCTCAGCGCCAGGCGGCCGCCGCTTCTCAGGCGCGTGGCGCCGCGCAGGCCGAAGCGCACCCACAGCGCCGCCGTGCCCAGCGCCACCGCCACCAGGATGGACACGGCCGACATCAGCGGATCGTAGCGCAGCACCAGCGTGGACTCCATGGCCGCCATGCCAGAGTAGTGCATGGCGGCGATGCCCAGGCCCACCAGCAGGCCGCCGCAGGCTAGCGTGGCGCCGGTCATCCGGCGGCGGCGCACCAGGGCCAGCGCCACGCAGGACGCGCCCAGGCTGGGCAGCAGGGACAGGATGGTGAGCGAGGGGTCGTAGCTGACGCTGGTGCACAGGCTGAACGCCAGCATGCCGATAAAGTGCATGGACCACACGCCGCAACCCAGCGCGAGGCTGCCGGCCAGCAGCGCCACGGTGCGCAGCATGCGGTTGCCGCCGCCGCGCGCCTGGCCGGCCAGCTGCAGCCCCATCCACGAGGAAAACACCGCCACCAGCACGGACAGCGCCACCAGCGCGGGGTCGTACTGTCCATACGTGAGCAGGGCCGGATCGGACGGCGGAGAGAACAATTGCAGCAGCGAGCTAGTGTCCATGGCAGTTGGCTGGTGAATAATCTCTGTTGCAAAAAAGGATAGCTACATACAGTATCACATTTCCGCATGGAAATAAGTCACATTATTGCCGAGGGCTGCGCGCTAGCGCCACTGCCGCAAATACGTTTGGTACTCAGGGGTTTGCCGCGTTGTGCGGATGGCCTGCCAGTAGGCGTCGATGGCTGCGCGGTTGCGGTTGTAGAAGCTGCGGTTCACCATCAGGAACAGCGGCGTGAGATGGAAGGGCGTGGGCAGCGCCTCGATCCGGCCTTTGTAGGCCTGGCTGATGTAAAACCCCGCTTCCGCCTCCTGCGCGATGGCGGCCGAGAGCCGGTCGAAGGCCAGCTTGCTGAGGTTCTGGTCGGCGCTCTTGGCGCCGTCGTCCACCGCCACGCCGAGCTTGCGCAGCAGCGGCCCGTGGATAAAGCCCGCCTGCACGCCCACCGGCTGCGGCCCCAGTCCCTTGAACTGCTTGCCGTTCCACTGCACGGCGCTGCCGCTGCGGCGGTACACCATGAAGCGCGTGATGGCCAGCGCATACGAGTCGTCCGGCTGCGCGCCCTGCATGGGAATCACGCCGTAGCCCACCCGCTCCGGCGCATAGGCGGCGATCAGCGCATCCGTCTCGCCATGCTCCAGCTGCGCCAGGCAGCGCGCGCGCGGCGCGAAGGTGTTCTCTATCTTGATGTCGCCGCCCTTGGCGGCCCGGCGCAGCAGCTCCTGTGCCTGTCCGCTGCCGTCGGGCATGGTGTAGGGCGCGAACGGACGGTCGAAGGTGCACAGCCGCACCGTCAGCGCGGAAGCGTTGCAGGCGATCAGGCACAGGCTGGCGGTCAATAAGCGGAGCACGGAACACCCAAGGAAATCGGATGACCGACTATAGCGGCATCCGCGCCTTATTGTCCAATGGGCGAGGGACGGCCGCGCATGGCAAACAACAGCAGGCCTTACTTGTGCAGTTCGATGGGGATGGCCTTGCCGTCGGCGGAGACGGTAAAGCGGGCGGCCTCGTATTTCGGCGGGCCGAAGCTGCCTTTGGCGTTGTTGCTGGTGCCGGTGGGCTCGGTGGGAATGCCGAACATCCTGGTGTCGAGCTTGCCGTCGCTGTTGATGTCCTGGAACAGCGATACGGCGTAGTCGCCTGCAGGCACATCGGTCAGGTCGACCCGCATGGCCGCGTTGGCGGCCGGCACGGTCAGCTTGCGCAGCGGCTTTTTCAGGAAGTCCTCGCTGCTGTTGTAGAGCGCAATCACCAGGTTACCCTGGCCGGCCTGCACGCCTTTGAGGTCCAGCGTCAGCGTGCCGGCTTGCGCCGAGCTTGCCAGCGCCGCCAGCGCGATCGCCGCCGCGCTGCTGCGGGCGGTCTTGCCCCAGAAATACGACAGTACCATCAGGAACACCATCATCGCCACGCCTTGCGCAAGGCCGGCCATCGCCTTCTGGCCATGCAATGCCGGGATGCGCACAAACGCTTCGTTGATCAGGCCTCCGACGAGCTGGTAATAGCTGAACAGCATGGCGCTCAGGTGGATGCGCAGCCAGTAGCGCCCCGGCTTGCGCCAGCGGGCCGAGGCAAAGGCTACCGCCAGACTGAGCAAGGTACACAGCGCCAGGATGTGAAAGACGTTGAAGCCGCCCAGCTGGTAGACGCCCAGCGCGGTCAGGTTAGCCAGCAGCATGGCATAGATATAGCGCATGCCGTCGCGCCGATGTACGGCGCCGCCTTTGGCCCGCCACAGCATGGCGCCGCCGATGATCAGGGCGTAGCTGCAGGCCAGTGTGTGCAGCCATCCGGTCAGAGTCAGGTGCATGGTTTGTCCTCTTGGAGTAGGTGGGGTCAGAGATCCAGCAGGGAGCGCAGCTGGGTAATGTAGTGGCGGTAGGCTGCGCGCCCGGCCGGGGTGGAGCGGATGCGTGTCAAAGGCTTCTTGCCGACGATCTGCTTGTCGATTTCCAGATACGCTGCGCGCGACAGCGTTTCCAGGTGCGAGCCGAGATTGCCGTCGCTGGCGTTGATCATGGATTTCAGGCGCACAAATTCCACCCACTCGTCTTTTTTCAGCGCGAGCAAGGCGGTCATGATGCGCAGGCGGGTGGTTTGGTGGATGACTTCGTCCAGCTTGCTCATGATGGCCTGCTCAGCGTGCGTTGCGGATCCAGGTGCCGCCCAGCAGCAGTCCACCGCCGGCAGCCGCTGCCATCGCCAGGTCGTACCACGGCCCGAGACAGAAGTAGGCGGCAAGGCTGGCCGCCATGACGGCAGCGCCGAGCACGGTCCAGCGCAGTCCCGCCCACAGGCCGTACAGCATGTAGCCGGTCATCGCCATGCAGGTCCACAGCACCTCGATGGCGCGGCCGTGCGGTCCGATCAGCAGGGAGGCGAGCATGCCGAACAACAGCAGAATGAGTGCCGCACACAGCAGGCGGCGATCAGTGTGCTTGCTGCTGGCGGCGTCCCGGCTGCGCAGGCGCAGCCATATGGTGGCAGCGAAGCCCACGGCATCGCACACCAGCCAGATGCTGCCGCTGCGGGCAGGCAGGAAGAATGTGGCCAGATGGGCGGCCATCCATACCAAGCCCCAAATCTGGATGATACGCCCCTGCCGCCAATAGCCGAGAAAGCGTCCGCTACGTTGTTGTGTCTGCTCGACTTCCGCGAGCATCGCCTGAGCCAGTTGCTGGTCCATGATGTCCATAAAATACTCTGTAGTGCAGAGTACTTTATGGATTAATTGCAGAGATGTCAATCCAGATAACAAAAACCACTCTGTCTGTGCGACAAGCGGATTCTGAGTGGGAATGCTGTGGTGAGCTGTGCGGTAATGATGCCCGGGGCGGAATCGATTCCTAGCCCTATCTCGCATGGATACTTTTTAGAAGTTCTGCCTGCGCTGCTCGGCCAGATCCCGGCCGACGTGCGGATCAATATCGTTAGCGGCGACGGCGCGTACGGCCCGAAGCCTGTCACGTAGCCATTGCCGCTCTCTCACAGCGATCCCACTGCGAGAGGGCGCTGCGACATAGCGCTGTGCTGTAGCCACTGCGCAGGCGCTCGACTTGCGTATTCGCGTGGGTGTGCTCAATCGCATGAGTGCGCTGGGTGTTCTCAAAGACCAAGTGCAACACCTTTTGCTGTAAGGTGCCGCCATGGCGAGAATCTACAAACATTTGACAACCCAGGAGCGCGCTGTCGTCATGACCATGCGCGACGACCAGTGCTCCACCC
>NZ_WWCU01000068.1 GCF_009857595.1 Pseudoduganella aquatica
CGCGCCGGCCGGAACGCCAGCCAGCACACCAGGCAAGGCCGCCGCCGGCGCGCCCTCCCCGGCCGAGCTGCTGGCGCAGGCGCGCAAGCTGGCCGACCGCGGCGAAAACAAGGACGCCGCCGCAGCCTGCCACGCCGTGCTGGCGCGCGCGCCCGAAACCGCCGAAGCCTACTTCATCCTCGGCATGCTCAGCGAGCACGCCGGGCAGGCCGCGCAAGCGGAAGAACACTGGCGCCGCTGCATCTACCTGCGGCCCGACCATTACGACGCCTTATGCCACCTGGCCCTGCTGGCCGAGCAGTCCGGCAATAGCAGCGGCGCCGCCACGCTCAAGGCGCGCGCGGCCCGCATCTACCAGCGCCAGCAAAACGCCGGCACCGCGAGAGCTGAACCATGACCACCACCGCCGCACCAACCATCCAGGGTATCCACGACTGCTGGAACCGCATTGGCGTCTCCGGCGACCATAGCTGCGAGAAGCTGCAGCAATTCGTCCACTGCCGCAACTGCGACGTCTACGCCGGCGCCGCCCAGCGCAACCTGCAGCGCCCTGTGGACGCCGCCTACAAGGAGGAATGGGCCGCCCATTTCCGCAAGCCGGCGGACGACAGCGCGCAGCTCGACAGCTCCTGCCTGGTGTTCCGCATCGGCCGCGAATGGCTGTCGCTGCCCACCTCCGCCTTCCTGTCGGTGGCGCCGCAAGCCAAGCCGCACCGCCTGCCGCACCGCAATGCGCGCGGTCTGGCCGGCGTGGTCAATGTGGGCGGCAAGCTCTATCCCTGCATTGCGCTGGGCGCGCTGCTCGACATCGACGAGGCGGAAATCGAGGTCCGCACCGGCCGCCACACCTTCGCCCGGCTGCTGCTGGTGCAGTGGGAAGGCCAGCCTTATGCGCTGCCCGTGGCGGACCTGCACGGCCTGCTGCGCTACGCGGCGGCCAGCGTGCAGGCGCCCGCCGCCACCATCAACAAAGGGCTGTCGCGCTACCTGACCGGCGTGGTCAGCCACGACGGCATGCAGATCGGCTGCCTTGACGCCGGCCTGCTCGGCTACCAGCTGGCGAGGACACTGCGATGAGCCAAGACCATAACGGCGATCTGAGCCAGTTCTCCATGCAGGAGCTGTTCCGCATGGAGGCGGACGCGCAGACCGTGATCCTGACCGACGGCCTGCTGGCCATGGAACGCCACGGCGGCGACGCCGGCGCGGTGGAAGCGATGATGCGCGCGGCGCACTCGATCAAGGGCGCGGCCGCCATTGTCGGCCTGGACGTGGTGGTGCAGCTGGCCCACGGCATGGAGGACGCCTTCGTCGCCGCCCAGAACGGCAAGCTGAAACTCACGCCCAACCGCGTGGACGTGCTGCTGGCCGGCGTGGACCTGATACTGCAGGTCTCGCGCCTGGACGACAACGGCGTGACGCCCTGGCTGGCCGCCAACGGGACGCTGATCCAGCAGACCATGGACAGCATCGGCACCATCGCCTTCCTGTCGGAGCCGCTGGACAGCTACAGCCCGCCACCGCCGCCACCGCCGCAGTCCCAGCCTGCCGCCGCCGCAGTCCCCGCGCCCGCCATTCCGACGCCGGCCGACGTGGCCGCGCTGCTAGCCGAGCCGGAGGAAGCCGTCGCCGTGCCCGGCGCGCGCGGCATGGCGCCGATGAAGTCCGCCCAGAACTTCGACCGCCTGCTGTCGCTGGCCAGCGAATCGCGCATCAACGCGCACCAGATGCATCCCTTCCTGCAGGCCATGCAGCGTTTCAAGCGCAACCAGGCCAGCCTGTTTACGGTGATCGAACAGCTGCACGAAGCGGTGTCCGGCACAGCCGACGCCAGCCTGAAAGAGAAATCCCTGCTGGCCCTGCAAAAGGCCCAGCCGCTCAAGCAGTTCGTGCTAGAGCAGATCACCGACTTCGAAAACTGGGAGCGCCGCCTGCTCACGGTGTCGCAAAACATGGTGGACGAAGTGCTGGCGCTGCGCATGCGCCCCTTCCGCGATGGCGTGCAGCACTTCCCGCGCATGGTGCGCGACCTGGCGCGCAGCCTGGGCAAGGACGTCCAGCTGCGCATCGACGGCGAAGACACGCTGGTCGACCGCGACATCCTGGCCAAGATCGAAAGCCCGCTCAACCACATGCTGCGCAACGCCATCGACCACGGCATGGAACCGCCCGCCGAGCGCTTGGCGCTGGGCAAACCGGCCTGCGGCTCCATCGTGCTCGAAGCACGCCACCGCGCAGGAATGCTCAGCATCGAGATCAGCGACGACGGGCGCGGCGTGGACCTGGAAAAAATCCGCCGCACCGTGGTCGAGCGCAAGATGGCCAGCGCCGCCATGGCCGCCGCCATGTCGCAGGCCGAGCTGCTTGAATTCCTGTTCCTGCCCGCCTTCAGCCTGAAGGAAAACACCACCGAGATTTCCGGGCGCGGCGTGGGCCTGGACATCGTGCACGACGTCATGCGCCAGCAGAACGGCACCGTGCGGCTGGAGTCCGAACAGGGCGTGGGCTTCCGCAGCTATATCACGCTGCCGCTGACGCAATCCATCGTGCGCGCGCTGGTGGTCGACATCAAGGGCGAGGCCTACGCCGTCCCCATCGTCAAGGTCGAGCGCGTGATCAAGGTGGCGCAGGCCGACATCCACACGCTGGAAAACAAGCAGTTCTTCGAGCACGGCGGCGAGCACCTGGGACTGGTGTCGGCGGCACAGGTGCTGGAGCTGGGCGACAGCAGCGCCACCGGCGCCGAGCTGCCCGTGGTGCTGATCGGCAGCGGCGCGCGCCGCTACGCCATGGTGGTGGACGCGATACGCGGCGAGCAAAGCCTGGCGGTGCAGGCCATCGACCCCATCTTCGGCAAGATGCGCGACATTTCCGCCGCCGCCCTGCTCGACGACGGTGAACCGGTGCTGATACTGGACGTGCCCGACCTGCTGCTGTCCATCGACAAGCTGCTGCACGAGGGCGGCCTGCACCAGCTGGCGCGCGGCGCCGGCGGCGAGAAGCGCCGCATGAAGCGCATCCTGGTGGTGGACGACTCGCTCACCGTGCGCGAAATGGAGCGCAAGCTGCTGGTCGGACGCGGCTTCGACGTGGACATCGCCATCGACGGCATCGACGGCTGGAACGTGGTGCGCAGCGGCGAATACGACCTGGTCATCACCGACGTCGACATGCCGCGCATGGACGGCATCGAGCTGGTCAACCTGATCAAGAAAGACCTGCACCTGCACAAGCTGCCCGTCATGATCGTCTCCTACAAGGACCGGCCGGAAGACCGGGCGCGCGGCATGGCCGCCGGAGCGGACTACTATCTGACCAAGGGCAGCTTCCACGACGAGACCCTGCTGGACGCGGTGGCCGACCTGATAGGGGATGCGCACAAATGAAAATCGCCATAGCCAACGACGTCGCCATGGCGGCCGAAGCGCTGCGCCGCGTGGTGGCCAGCACCAGCGAGCACCAGGTGCTGTGGATCGCCCGCACCGGCAGCGAGGCGGTGCGCATGTGCGCCGAGAACCGGCCCGACCTGGTGCTGATGGACCTGAACATGCCGGAACTGGACGGCGTGGAAGCCACCCGCCAGATCATGGAGCAAAGCCCCTGCGCCATCCTGGTGGTGACCGGGCGCCCGCAGGACAACGTCAACCAGGTGTTCCGCGCGCTGGGCGCCGGCGCGCTCGACGTGACCGCCACCCCCATGCTGCAGGGGAAAGCCGACGGCGCGGTGGAACTGCTGGCCAAGATCAAGACCATGGACAAGCTGATACGCCACAGCGGCGGCAGCCAGGCCATGCTGCCGCGCAGCGCCAGCGCGCCCGAACGCCGGGAAGCGAAAACCACCAAGCTGGTGGCGATAGGCGCATCCACCGGCGGACCGCTGGCCGTGTCCAAGATCCTGGCCGGCTGGCTGCCGCCGCCCGGCTGCGCCATCGTGGTGGTGCAGCACATCGACGAAAACTTCGCCGAGCACTTCGCCAAGTGGCTGGGCGAACAGCTGGAGATGCCGGTGCGCGCCATCGAGCACGGCGACGAGCTGGCGCCCGGCACCGTCCTTATCGCCAAGAGCAACGATCACCTGGTGCTGGATAAAGACTACCGCTTGGGGTACGATGCCACACCGAAGGACTATGCCTACCGGCCTTCGGTCGACGTGTTTTTCCGCTGCGTGGCGCAGCATTGGCGCGGCGACGCGGTGGGTGTGCTGCTGACCGGCATGGGCCGCGACGGCGCCGAAGGCCTGCTGGAAATGCGCCGCGCGGGCCACACCACCATCGCGCAGGACCAGGCCAGCAGCGCGGTGTACGGCATGCCGCGCGCGGCGGCCGAGCTGGATGCGGCACAGTTGATACTGCCGTTAGATAAAATAGGCCCCATGCTGCGCAGCACCACCGGCAGCCGGGGCTAGCAACCAAGAGAGCGTCAATGTCCGAAAGCTTTTCCGTCCCAGCCGAACTGGAACCGGCCCTCACCGTCTTCAAGGTGCGCGTGCTGCTGGTGGATGACCAGCTGATTATCGTCGAGGCGGTGCGCCGCATGCTGAGCGACCAGCAGGACATCGAATTCCACTACGTGACCGACGCCACGCTGGCGCAGCAGACCGCCGGCCAGCTGCAGCCCACCGTGATCCTGCAAGACCTGGTGATGCCGTCGGTGGACGGCTTTGCGCTGATCCAGGCCTACCGCGAGGACGAACTGGTGCGCAACGTGCCGGTGATCGTGCTGTCGGCCAAGGACGACCCGAAACTGAAAGCCCACAGCTTTGCCGTGGGCGCCAACGACTACATGGTCAAGCTGCCGGACAAGCTGGAGCTGCTGGCGCGCGTGCGCTACCACTCGAACGCGCACATCAGCCGCCTGCAGCGCGACCAGGCCTTCCGCTTCCTGCGCGAGAGCCAGAAGAACCTGGCCGACGCCAATATCGAGCTGCAAAAGCTGGCCGCGCTGGACGGCCTGACCGGCATCGCCAACCGGCGCCGCTTCGACGAATACATGGCGGTGGAATGGCAGCGCGGCCAGCGCGAGCGCCAGCCGCTGTCGCTGCTACTGTGCGACGTGGACTTCTTCAAGATCTACAACGACACCTTCGGCCACCTGAGCGGCGACCTGTGCCTGAAGAAGACGGCCGCCGTGCTGACCGAGCATTTGAAGCGCCCGGCCGACTTGGCGGCGCGCTACGGCGGCGAGGAATTCGCCATCGTCCTGCCGGACACCATGCTGGAAGGGGCGCTCAAGCTGGCCAACTCCTGCGTGCAGCACCTGGAAAAGCTGGCCATCGAGAATCCGCAAGCGGCGCCGTTCGGCGTGGTGACCATGTCGATCGGCGTGGCCAGCGTGGTGCCCTCGCCGCACTCCAGCATCGAGCGGCTGATCGAAAGCGCCGACCAGGCGCTCTACGCCGCCAAGAAAGCCGGGCGCAACCGCGTCGTGTCGGCGTGAAGTTCGGCGGGTTACGGCGCTGCGCGCCTAACCCGCCCTACGCAATCTCACCAATCCCGGAATATCGGCGTCATCGTAGGGCGGGTTAGCGCAGCGTAACCCGCCAAAGCTCAGACAAACACCGGCTCCGGCTCCAGGCGCACGCCGAAGCGCGCCTCCACGTCCGCCTGTATCGCCTGCGCCAGGCGCTGCACGTCGGCGCCGCTGGCGCCGCCCCGGTTCACCAGCACCAGCGCCTGCTTCTCATACACGCCCGCCGCGCCCAGGCTGCGGCCCTTCCAGCCGCACTGGTCGATCAGCCAGCCGGCCGCCAGCTTTTCGCTGCCGTCGGCCTGGCGGTGGTGCACCAGCGCCGGAAACTGCTCCAGCAGCCGTTCGCACTGCGCGCCGCTGACCACCGGATTCTTGAAAAAACTGCCCGCATTGCCGATATCGGCCGGGTCCGGCAGCTTGCGGCGCCGCACGGCGATCACCGCGTCGGCCACCTGCTGCGCGCTGGGCGCGTCCACGCCCTGCTCCGCCAGCGCCTGCGCCAGCTCGGCGTAGCGCAGATTGGCCTGCCAGGCGCGCGGCAGCGCGAAGGTCACGTCCACGATAATCAGCCCGCGCTGCGCCTCCTGCTTGAACACGCTGTCGCGGTAGCCGAAGCGGCAGTGGGCCGCGCTCATTTCCAGCAGCGCGCCGCTGGCCGGATCGTAGGCGGTCAGGCTGTGGAAAAAATCCTTGGTTTCGGCGCCGTAAGCGCCGATGTTCTGGATGGGCGCGGCGCCCACCGTGCCGGGGATCAGCGACAGGTTTTCCAGCCCGTCCAGCCCGTGCGACAGGGTCCACTGCACGAACTGGTGCCAGTTCTCGCCGGCCGCCGCGCGCACATGGTGGTGCGTGGCCGTGCCCTCAAGTACCTTGCGGCCCTGGATGGCGATATGCAGCACCAGGCCGGGAAAGTCGCCCGTCAGCAGCAGATTGCTGCCGCCGCCGAGCACCAGGCGCGGCAGCGCGGCCAGCGCCGGGTCGGCCAGCGCGGCCTGCAGCTGCTGCGCCGACGCCACCCGCAAATAGTTCGCCGCCTTGGCGTCTATGCCGAAAGTGTTAAGCGAACGGAGGGAGTAGTCGTGGCTGAGGGCTAGGTTCGAGTGCATAGGCGTGTAAGTATTTTGGGGGATTATAGTGTGAAAGTGGGAAAATCGCGTCAAAAACGACCGAGCGTTCGGTCCGTTGTCCGTTAAAATGGCACATCTTTTTACGAGGCGCCGCAGCACGCGCCCACCGCACTAACTAAAGGAAAGTAACATGCCGTCGTTTGATGTAGTCTCCGAAGCCGATATGATCGAAGTGCGCAACGCCGTCGATCAGGCAAAGAAAGAAATCACCACCCGTTTCGACTTCAAGGGCAGCAGCGCCAATGTCGAACAAAAGGAGGCCGAACTGACCGCCTACGCCGATTCGGACTTCCAGCTGACCCAGGTCAAGGACGTGCTGATCAACAAGCTGGGCAAGCGCAACGTGGACGTGCGCTTCCTGGACGAAGGCAAGATCGAGAAAATCGGCGGCGACAAGGTCAAGCAGGTCATCAAGATCAAGAACGGCCTGGAAACCGAAGCGGCCAAGAAAATCACCCGCATTATCAAGGACAGCAAGATGAAGGTGCAAGCCAGCATCCAGGGCGAGTCCGTGCGCGTCACCGGCGCCAAGCGCGACGACCTGCAAGCCGCCATGGCCATGCTGCGCAAGGAAGTCAAAGACACCCCGCTGGAATTCAACAACTTCCGCGACTAAGCGGACCAGCCATCAATACCGATCCGGTGCGCATGCCGCACCCTGCCGCGGGCTGCTCCGGCCCTGCGGCGCCACGTAGTTAAGGACTGCAGATGAAACGAGTAGACGACTTCCGCCTGCGCTTCGGCGACAAGGAATACGTACCCATCATGATAGGCGGCATGGGGGTGGACATTTCCACGTCCGAGCTGGCGCTGGAGGCGGCGCGCCTGGGCGGCATCGGCCATATTTCGGACGCCATGGTGGAAGACGTGTCGGACCGCAAGTTCGACACCACCTTCGTCAAGGACAAGACCAAGCTCTACAAGTACAACATCTTCAATATGGACAAGGCCGTGGTGCAGTTCGACCTCGAACGCCTGGCCGACGCGCAGCGCCGCCACATCGGCGCCACCATGGCGGCGAAGAAAGGCCCCGGCCTGATCTTCGTGAACTGCATGGAAAAGCTGACCATGAACGGCCCGAAGGAAACCCTGCGCACCCGCCTGAACGCGGCGCTGGACGCGGGCATCGACGGCATCACCCTGTCGGCCGGCCTGCACTTCGGCTCCTTCGCGCTGATGGCGGACAATCCGCGCTTCCGCGAGGCCAAGCTGGGCATCATCGTGTCCTCGGTGCGCGCGCTGCAGATCTTCCTGCGCAAGAACGCCAAGCTGGACCGCGCACCCGACTACGTGATCGTGGAAGGCCCGCTGGCCGGCGGCCACCTGGGCTTCGGCATGGACGACTGGAAAAACTATGACCTGCACACCATCGTGGCCGAGGTGCTGGAGTACCTGAAGGGCGAGAACCTGGCCATCCCCGTCATCGCGGCGGGCGGCGTGTTCACCGGCGGCGACGCCGTGTCCTTCCTGGAAGCGGGCGCGGCCGGCGTACAGGTGGCCACGCGCTTCACGGTGACCAAGGAATGCGGCCTGCCGGACAAGGTCAAGCAGGAGTACTACAAGGCCAGTGAGGAAGACATCATCGTCAATGGCGTGTCGCCGACCGGCTACCCGATGCGCATGCTGAAGAACACGCCCGCCATCGGCGCCGGCATCCGTCCCGGCTGCGAGTCCTACGGCTACCTGCTGGACGCCACCGGCAACTGCTCCTACATCAATGCCTACAACCGCGAAGTCAACGTCAACGGCGGCAGCGACAAGGGCATTTCGGTGATGGACAAGACCTGCTTGTGCACCCACATGCGCAACTTCAACTGCTGGACCTGCGGCCACTACACCTACCGCCTGAAGGACACCACGCACAAGAAGGAAGACGGCAGCTACCAGCTGCTCACCGCCGAGCACGTCTTCAAGGATTACCAGTTCAGCACGGGCAACGAAGTGGCCCTGCCGGAAAAAGAAGCATAAAAAAAGGCGCCCCAGGCGCCTTTTCCGCACCTGGGGTCAGACCCGTGAGGTCTGACCCCAGCCCTTTAGAACTAGCCTTCGTGCGTAATACGCGCAATCAGCGCGCCCAGCACATCTTCCGAACGTTCATTGTCCACCTGGCAGGTGCCGGCGTTCTCATGCCCGCCGCCGCCGTATTCCAGCATCAGCGCGCCGATATTGGTCTTGGACGTGCGGTTCAGGATCGACTTGCCGGTGGCAAATACCGTGTTCTGGTTCTTCAGGCCCCACAGCACATGGATGGAGATATTGGTCTCCGGATACATGGCGTAGATGATGAAGCGGTTGCCCGCGTAGATGGTTTCCTCGTTGCGCAGGTCCAGCACCACCAGGTTTTTATGGATGGTGGAGCAGCGCTTGATCTGGTCCTTGCACTTTTCGCTGTGCTCGAAGTACAGGTCCTTGCGTTCCTTCACGTCCGGCAATTCCATGATCTGTTCGATCGTATGGTTTTTGCAATAGTCGATCAGGTCCATCATCAGGTTGTAGTTCGAGATGCGGAATTCGCGGAAGCGGCCCAGGCCGGTGCGGGCGTCCATCAGGAAATTGAGCAGGTCCCAGCCTTCCGGATTGAGCACTTCCTCGCGGTTGAACTGGGCCGAATCGCCCTTGTCCACCGCCGCCATCATGCCCTCCCACGAGGCCGGGAAGGCTTTCAGGCCGCCGTAGTAGTCATACACCACGCGCGCGGCAGACGGCGCGTCCGGGTGGATGATGTGGTTGCTGCGTTCGCCGGTGTTGCGGATGGTTTCGGACAGGTGGTGGTCGAAAGCCAGATGGGCCCCGGCCACATAGGGCAGATTGGTCGTGATGTCCTTGTCACTGATCGCAATTTTGCCGTCCTGCATGTCCTTGGGGTGGACAAACAGGATATCGTCGATCATGTCCAGGTGTTTCAAGAGCACAGCGCACACCAGGCCGTCAAAGTCGCTGCGGGTTACGAGGCGAAATTTTTTTGCTTCAGCTGACATGGGATACCTTTTTCGTAGAGTGACATTCACCAGCGCATCCTATGGGAAAAGATGCAATGATGAATAATACAACTCAACTCCCCGGCTTGCCCAGCACTTATGCGGGGGCCTGGCCGGAGGCGGTATTTTCTGTCTCGGCTGCGCCGCGCCGTGCCGCGCGCAGGGCTTTGTTCGCGGCCAGCAAGGCGGCCAGCACCGCGCATGCTACCCACATCGACCACAGCGTATGGGTGAGGAAGTGGGCGCCGCGCATCTGTTGCATCCAGCCCACGGCAGCGCCGAAGGCCAGCGCGGACAGCGCCACGTCGGCCGCCTTGCGCGGATTGTGCGGCAGCCAGAACACGGCCAGCCCCACCAGCCACAAAGCGCTGGACGCATGCCCGCCCGGCAGGCAATGGCCCGCCTCCAGCCAGCCCGGTATGTGCTCGAGCAGCCTGTAATACGGCTGGTAGCCGCCGTAGCGCTCCAGGTCCCAGGGGCAATGCGAGCGGCTGGCGCGTTTCAGCAGGGAAGTGATGAGCGGGATCAGGATCACGCACAGCGACATCAGCCGCACGCGCAGGCGCCACCAGTCCGGCAGCGCCCGGCGGCGGCGCGCCAGGCGCCACAGATCCCAGGCGCAGGCCGCCAGCGGCAGCGCGCCCAGCACGGTCAGCAGGGTTTTCAGCGTGCCGTGGCCAAAGGCCTCGGTCAGCCAGACGTGCTGCCAGGGGAATTCGTGCACATGGAAGTCGAACATCAGGTCGGCCAGCCACAGGTCGATGTCGCCCATGCCGATCAGCAGTATCAGCGCCGCCGATGCGGCCAGCAGCCAGGCTGCGCGCCGCAGTACGTGCCAGCCGACGAGGGTCTTATCCATGGGTGCAGGCGTTGAACATGTCAAGCGCGGGGTTGTAGACGGCCGTGCTCACGTCCAGCATGCCCAGCACGGAGTGGAACACATTGTCGTGCGAGAAGGGCTGGCTGGCGCGGGCGGCCAGGCAGCGGCGGTCGATCTTGAAGCGGTCCGCGTAGGCGTCGGAGAACCACATCATCATCGGAATGCGGCGCTGCTCAGGCGGCGAAATAATGTAGGGCGCGCCGTGCAGATACATATTCTTCTCGCCCAGCGATTCGCCGTGGTCTGAGAAATACACCATGCCGGTATCGACGCCGTCCACCGCGTTGCTCTGCTGCAGCAGCTTGATCAGCTTGTCCAGGAAGTAGTCGGTGTACAGGATGGTGTTGTCGTAGGCGGCGGTAATCTGCTCCTGGGTGCATTTCTCCAGTTCATTGGTATTGCACACCGGGCCAAACTTGCCGAAGCTGGCCGGGTAGCGCTTGGCATAGGCCGGACCATGGCTGCCCTTCTGGTGCAGCACGATGACCAGGTCCTTGCCCGGCTTGCGTATCAGTTCGGGCAAGCGCTCCAGCAGCTTCTCGTCGTAGCATTCTTCGCTATTGCACAGCGGATCGCCCGCCACCGGCTCCGACCAGTCCTCGTACTCCACCCGCGCGCAAGTGCCCTTGCAGCCGGAGTTATTGTCGCGCCACAGCACATCGAAGCCGGCGTGCTTGAGCACGTCGAGCAGGCCTTCCTGGCCCTGCGCCTTGGTGTCGGAATAGTTCTCGCGGCCCAGCGCGGAGAACACGCAGGGCACGGAAACGGCGGTGGCCGTGCCGCAGGAGGACACATTGTTGAAGTTAATCAGGCCGGCCTGCTGCGACAGCTGCGGGTTGGTATTGCGCCCATATCGGTTGAGCGAGAAATTCATGGCGCGCGCGGTCTCGCCCACCACCAGCACGGTGACGGTGCGGCGCGCCTGGCCGGCCCAGGTCACGCCCTTGGCCGCGTCGCGGCCCAGCGGCGCCACCACCTGTGGCTTGGCCCACTTCTGCTTCAGGTAGCCGTTGGTGGCCTGGATGTAGTTGGTCGGCGTGAGCAGGAAGCGCAGTTCGCGGTGTTCGCGTATGGCCGGCGCATAGGTCTTGAAGAACAGCATCAGGATGCCGGCTGCCAGCAGCAGCGAGCCGGTCACGATGCCGGCGCTGGTGAGCAGGTGGCGTCCGCGCGGCGCGAAGGTCAGCTTGGTACGCGCCACCAGCACGGCGGGCAGCACGCCCAGCAGGCCTATGGTCAGCAGCATTTTCAGGCTGAACAGCTCGCCCGCTTCGCGCACATCGGTCTCCACCACGTTCTGTATCATGGCCTTGTCGATCTGCGTGCCGTACTGGTTCATGAAGTAGGTGGCGGCCGACGTGGCCAGCAGCAGCGCAATGACTACCGGCTTGATGACCAAGCGGAAATTGACCAGGCTCAGGCAGGCATTGAACACCAGTACCAGCAGCAGGAAGGTGGCCGCCAACAGCGGCAGATTGGCGACGCTGAAGCCGCCGGTGGCCAGCAGGAAGCGTTGCCAGAAACTGTAGTTATAGGCGGCCACCAGGAAAAAGGACGCGGCCAGCGTGAATACGGGCGCACTCAGGCGCGGGGCAAATTTAACAGTCACTCGGTTTCCAGGCAGATTGGCAATAGCACGCTGCCACTATAGCCAGCGGCCGGTCAAGGCCGCGTCAACCGCGCGTTAGGAAACCGTTAAATCGCCTTAATTTGAGCCTGCGGGAGTGAAGCGGATGATAAAGATGCTGCCGCCGCCGGGACGATCCTCCAGCGCCAGGCTGGCGCCCAGATAACTGCAAATGCGGCGCACCAGGGCCAGCCCCAGCCCTGTGCCGGACGAACCGCCCGCGCCTGAACCGAGCACCGCGCCGTGCGCCTGCCCTTCCAGCGCGGCGCGCACAGCGGCGGGCAAGCCCGGCCCCGTGTCTTCCACGCTGACGCTGTTGCGTCCCATGCGCACCGTCACCGTGCCGCTGTCGGTGTACTGGCAGGCGTTGCGCACCAGGTTGCCTATCGCGCTCATGCACAGCTCGCGCGGCGCACGCACCGTAAAGTCCTCGCCGCCGGCAAACTCCAGCCGCACCGGCCGAGCCGCCACCAGGTGCTGGTGGCGTTCCGTCTCGCCGCGCGCCACCTGGCCGACATCGACCAGGGCCAGCGCGTCGAGCTGCGGCGCGCGCGCCAGCAGCAGCAGCACCGTCACGCACTCGGCGGCTTCCTGCGCCGCGCGGTAGATGCGCGCCGCCGGCGCGTAGCCGGCGCTGCCCTTCCCTTGCGCCATCAGCACTTCCGCTGCGCCCATGATGACGGTGAGCGGACTGCGCAATTCGTGGCTCACGTCACCGGTGAAGAAGCGCTCACGCTCCAGCACGTCGCGCAGCTGCGCGGTATGGGCGGCGTAGGCGCGCGCCAGTATGCCCAGCTCGTCGCGGCGCCCTTCCAGCGACACATTGGGCTGGTCGGAACTCACCGCCTCAGCCATATCCATAATCGGCGTGACCAGGCGGCGCGCCACGTAGCCGCCCAGGAAATAGGAGAACAGCAGGAAACCCAGGAAGCCGATGGCGAACAGGGAATACACCGCCAGCTCCACTTTTTCGTAGTCGCTTTCATGATCGACCGCCACGTACTCGCCCAGGGCGTCGTGCCCGGCCAGGATATGCAGGCCCACGCCGTCCACGGTTTTTTCCTGCACGCCGGGCGGCAGGCCGCGCAGCGACGTTGGAATATCCGCGCCGCGGTGGAAGCTCAGTCCGGCCGGCATTTCCACCGGCAGCATGCCTGCCGCGCGCGGCGCGGCCCAGGCCGCCACCTGGCGCAGGCGGTTATCGACCAGGTGCTCCTCTATGCCCTCCACCGCGAACGCGGCGATCAGCGCAAAAAACAGCACGAAGCCGAAGGCGTAGGTGGTGTAGGCAACGACGATGCGCCGCCGCAGGGAATTAAACGGTTTCATCGTGGCTGACCAGTTTGTAGCCTATGCCGGGCACGGTGCGCAGCATGGCGAAGGGATAGGGTTTGTCCAGCGCTTGGCGCAGCGCGTGCAAATGGGTGCGCAGCGCGTCGCTGTCGGGCCGGTCCTCGCCCCAGACTTCCTGCTCCAGCGTTTCGCGCGGCACCAGGCGCGGCGCTTCGCGCATCAGGCAGCGCAGCAGCACGTAGCCGGTCTTGGTCAGCACCAGCGGGCGGCCAGCGCGCGTGGCGGTATAGGTGCTGGTATCGAAAGTCAGGTCGCCCACGCGCAGCACGGGCGCCGCCGCATGGCTGCCCTTGGCGCGCCGCACCAGCGCCTTCAGGCGCACGTCCAGCTCCACCAGGGAGAAGGGCTTGACCAGGTAATCATCGGCGCCGGCATCGAAGCCGACCACCTTGTCGGCCAGGGTGTCGCGCGCGGTCAGCATCAGCACGGGCGTGGGGTCGTTCAGTTCGCCGCGCAGCTTCTGGCACAGCTCCACACCATTCAAGCCCGGCAGCATCACGTCCAGCACCACCGCGTCGTAGCGGTTCTGCGAGGCCAGGCCCAGCCCGGCGTAACCGTTGACGGCGGAGTCCAGCACATAGCCCTTGGGCTCAAAGAATTCGTAAAGGTTGGCGACAATGTCGGGATTGTCTTCGATGATGAGCAGGCGCATGCGGTATTTTACTTCCAAATGCGAAAAACCCCGCCAGGATCACCTGACGGGGTTTTTCTTTATAACTAGCCTGACGATAACCTACTTTCACACTGGTTGCAGCACTATCATCGGCGCAAAATCGTTTCACGGTCCTGTTCGGGATGGGAAGGGGTGGGACCGATTTGCTATGGTCATCA
>NZ_WWCU01000069.1 GCF_009857595.1 Pseudoduganella aquatica
CCTGATTACAGAAAGACGTGAAGCATCGCGTGAAATCGGACGAAAAATGGGCTTGAACGGCTCGCCAGTGGACCATTCGGCACGCTGGCCTTGCCAGGAAAGCGAATAGATCAGCGCTTCCCTAGCAGAAGATTGCCTCTTGAAAGCTATCCAATTATCACCAAAACGTTAATTCTCAGGTTAAACGGCAAAATATTTTTACCATTAGAAACAAATATTTCCGACAACATCAATTAAGATTCAGATAATATATCCGAATTGCTAATTGGAAATATTAGTTTCATGCGCCTAAATACCGCTGCCGTATTGTCACTGCCACTTTTACTGTCCGCCTGCGCCTCCCAGCGATTGGAGCCGGCACCGGATTTGAGCGCCTACCGCTCCGTAGAATTGATTTCCAATAGCAGCGGCAAGCGCGCCAATCTGCCGGCCCGCTTTATTGCCGAGGGCTCCTATTTCGAATTGCCGGGTGAAACCGGCGGCAGCCAGCGCCTGTATTTGCAGGCTGAGGCTTGCCGCAATTCCAGCGACGCCTATTGCCAACGCAGCTACGCCATTACCGGCGACCTGGACGTGTTCCAAACGCGTCTGAAATGCTATGCCGAAGTGCGCAACGACAGCACCACCGGCTATGCAGGACAGGCCTTGCAGGGCTTGTGCCAGGATCCGCACAGCCGCTCCTATTCCTTCACCATCTCCCGCTAAGCACTATGAAAAAGTACGTTTTTGCCAGCCTGCTGGCAGCTACCGCCATGCTCGCAGCCTGTGATTCCGGCCCCTTCGCCAGCACGGACGCCATGCGCCAGCACGCCGCGCAAAGCCTGGCGCAGAAAAACTTCGGCGCGGCCGCCAGCCAGGCCGAGAAACTCAGCGCCAAAGCGCCGGACGACTATGAGGCGTTTTACTTGCTGGCCCAGGCGCAGGCGCAATTGGGCAATAAAAACGCGGCCCTGGCCGCGCTCGAATCGGCCATCAAAAAAGGCTACAAGGACGAGCAGGCAATTGCCGCCAACGACAATTTGCAATCACTGCGCAATATGTCCGCCTACGCGGAATTAATGGACAGCGCGTTCCCGCGCCGCGTCCAGGCCGGTACGGCGGAAACGCCGGCCGCCGCTTCCGACGCGGTGGGCATTACCGAAACGGCCGGCAAGACCGTTATCCGCGCCGGCGACGTCGTCGTGGAAATGCCGAAAACAAACTAATGAATAACGCAATTGGGGAAAAAGCTATGCCGAATCTGTTGAAAAAAACCATCTGCGTGGCGCTGGGTGCGCTGGCCCTGGCCGGTGCCGCACGTGCCGACGACGCCGTGATCGGCGAAGGCCGCGCGCCGCTGGGCGCCGGCAATGCGTCCGCGATCCGCGGCGCCGCCAAGCAGGACGCCGTGCGCGACGCCGTGCTCAAGGCCATCAAGGACGCCACCGCGCTGGACGCGAGTGACGAGCGCTTCGCCCCCATCGTGACCGAAGTGGCCAAGCAGATGCGCGACGTCCGCGTCACCTCGGAAGAATCGGTGGGCGGCGAATTCGTCACCCGTGTGCAAGTGTCGGTGGACCGCAAGCAGATCAAGAACGCCATCCGCGGCACCGACCTGGACAAGCTGAGCGACCGCTCCTTCAGCATCCTGATGCTGGTGGACGAGTTCATGACCAGCACGCGCGACCTCAACATGCCGCTGGAAGAACTGGTGGAATTGAAGTACGACGCTGGCTCCGCCTTCCGCGACAAGTCGATCAAGGCCTCCTCCGCCAGCTCCTCCAACAACTCGGCGGCCGCCTATTCCGGCAGCCTGAACGCGTCCAGCGCCTCGTCGGCCAAGATCAACGCCAGCTCGCAAAGCGCGGCCGGCCTGCGTTCCGGCGGCGACAGCCTGAATGCCAGCGAGCAGTCCAGCCTGCAGGGCAGCCGCTCGTCGGCCGCCGCCGTCTCGGCCAAGGAGAACTACAGCGCCGCGTCGGCCTCGAAGTCGCAGCGCGCCTCGGTCGATGCGCGCAACGTGGCCGCCTCCAGTCATGAAACAGCCAGCTACAAGCACCTGGTGAAGTACCAGGACACGTCCAAGCCGACCAACCGCCCCTTGTTCCTCAACGAGTTCGCCGGCAAGCTGCGCGACTACGACCTGCGGCTGCTCGATTCGATGAATGCGAAAAGCAAATTCTTCGGCGACAAGGCCATCAACCTGACTTTGCTGGGCAACACGGCGGAGATGGCCAAGTTCAGCGAGTTCGCGCGCACCAAGGCCAATGCCGACTTCCTGATGGTCGGTTCGGCCACCGTGATCGCCGGCGAGCGCAACAACGCCACCGGTGAGATGGGCTGCGTCGCCAACGCCGAAGTGAAGGCCTTCGCCACCGCCGGCGGCGAGATGATCGCCTCCATGGCCGAAAGCGCGCAGGCCAGCGGCCCGAATATCGAAGGCTGCGCGGCGCTGGCCGCGCAGAAGGCGGCGCGCCTGATGGCGCCCAGCTTCGCCTCCAGCGCGCTGGGATACTGGGCCGACCGCGCCGCGCGCGGCCGCCAGTACACGGTGGAATTCAAGGGCAGTAACCTGGCGCTGCCGGTGCGCATGGCGTTCGCCAAGGCGTTGCGCGACATCGACGGCGCCTCGGCCGTCGAGAAGAAGGAAGACGGTCCGGACGGCGTGAAAGTCACGCTGACGCTGAAGGGCAAAGGCGACGCCATGGAACAGGTCTACGGCGCCGTGTCCAGCCAGCCAGCGTTCTCCGGCAAGAACCTGGACGGCACCGTGGAAGGCGAACTCGTGACGCTGTGCCTGGACAAGTGCGGCGCGCCGGCCAAGGCGCCCGCCAAGAAGAAGTAAGGAACGGCCATGCTCAAACATTCCCTCCTTGCGCTGCCGGCACTGCTGCTGGCCATGGCCTCGCCCGTCGCGCTGGCCGCCGCCGAAGCCAAGGTGTATCCGGTGCGCGGCGTGTTCTGGGACAGCGGCGAAAGCAAGGCCATCGACCAGCGCTTCATGCAGTCGCTCGACATGCCCAAGGTGTCGCAGCAGGTGAAGGACGCGCTGGACACGGCCTTCAACGGCCGTACCGGCGAGCTGACGCAAAAGACCGGCGCGCACACCTTCGCCGTGTCCTTCCACCTGACGCGCATGGCGACCTACACCGCGCGCAAGCCGGACGGCAACGTGGAGATCCGCACCCCGGTCACCGGCAGCATCTACTTCACCAACGTGCTGACCGGCGAGATCCTGTTCACCGCCACCAGCACCAATGCGGCGCTGTCGCTGGTGTCGGGCAAGGCGCTGGGCGAAGCCGCGCTGCGCGCCGAGGCGGACAAGCTGTACGCGGCGTCGCTGAACGCGCTGATCGAGCAGCTGTGCAAGCAGGCCAACGCCGGCTTCCAGCCGCGCGCGCTGGAGGCGAAGGTGACCGCGCTGCACAACGGCATGCTGCTGCTGGCCGGCGGCTACCAGCAGGGCTTCCAGTCCGGGGACAGCCTGGAGGACGAGCAGTCCAACCTGATCCGCGTGGTGTACGCCGGCGCCGACTACGCCGTGGCCCAGCCGGTCCTGGCCGACGGCGTGCAGCCGGGGGCCAGCTTCCGCAAATACGTGGTCGGCAAGATCGACGGCCGCCTGCGCCCGCGCGCCACCGTGGTGGTGGACCAGGTGGCGCCCGGCTTCAGCCAGGAATACGTGGCGCAGCTGTTCTCCGAGGAGCTGGGCCAGCAGGCGCCGCTGACCATGGTGCAGGTCAACCGCAATTTCGCCGCGCTGCTCAAGTCCATCGCCCAGCAGGCGTCGCTGGCGACGGCCAGCACCGCCCAGCGCGACACGCCGGACCTGCTGATACGTTTGCGCGTGGCCGATCCCATCCTGTACGAAGCCCGCACCAACCTGGGCTTCCGCACGGTGCGCAGCTTCGAAGCCAATGCCTACGCCGAAATCATCGACACCAGCGGCCGCGTGCTGTTCACCTCCGCCGGCCATGAACGCCAGAAGATCGAAGTGAACAACGGCTTCGACCTGGACCCGGCGGCGCGGCGCGAAATCGCCATCAAGAACGTGCTGCTCAACCTGGCGCAGCAGATGGGCAAGCTGGCCGAGGCCAAGCCGGACGCCACGGCTGTGGCGCGCGTCAGTGCCGACGGCATCTTCCTGCCGACGCCGGCCAAGGTCTACCCCCAGCAGGCGGCGGGCTATCTGCTGCGGCCGACGGAATTCAAACTCAACGGCAAGAGCGTCAAGCTGCTGTTCCCGCTGTCCGAAGCGGTGGCGGCCCGGCGCATCGGCAATGAAACGCTGGTCGCCACCGTGATCCCGCTCGGCAAGGACAAGGCCGCGCCGGCCGCCGGCGACGTGTTCGAAACCCTGCAGCTGGGTGTGACGCCGAAGTCGGCCGCCGCCTTCAGCCTGTGCGCCGACTCGGAAACCCTGGGCGCGCTGCGCACGCCGGAATTCGAGAACCTGGCGTCGATGGCGCTGGCCAAGGCCATGCCGGGCAATTACTACGCGCCCGAGATCAAGGCCATCGCCGACGACACCGTCAACGGCGCGACCGGCTTCCGCTCGGCCATCAAATGGACCATCCCCGCCGTGCCCTCCTGCGTGCAGCCGGTGCAGCGGATCGACCTGGCCGGCGAGGAATGCGGCGAGCAGTGCCAGAAGAACGTCACCGCGCGCTACACCATGCGCATCCGCGAAGGCGGCGTGGTCGGCGCGCGCGTCGGACTGGAATCGAAATTCAAAACCAGCGGCTACGAGAAATCGACCGGCGCGGACGCCGTCAACGCCTTGATCCGCTCCGACCTGATCGACGAGGCGCAGCAGCTGCTGGGCAGCATCGCCGCCAAACTAGTTTTCCCCACCACCACCAACTAAGAAAGAGCTACATGAAAGCACGCATGAAAGTACAAGCCGCAGCCGCCGCACTGATCCTGGGCACCAGCATGGCGGCACACGCCCAGCTGGGCGGCCTGTCGCTGCCGGGCGCCAGCAAATCGGCGCCATCCGCCTCGGTGGACGTGGACGGCTTCCTGAAAAACGCCATGACCGCCGAACTGCTGATGCGCGGCTCGCTGGACCAGCTGGTGGCATCGCTGGCATCGAAGGAAGAGCTGGCGCAGATCGACGCGCTGAAGAAAGTGGCCAGCGAAAAGACCGACTCCAAGGAGAAGGCCGTTTCCGAACAGGCCATCATCCAGTCGCAGACCGCCCTGCTCAACACCAAGGACTTCGACAAGATCGCCAATGAAGACGCGAAGAAGATGGACGCCAAGCAGAAGCAGAAACTGGCCGGCGCCGCCTACAACTTCATGCTGGCCGCACTGAAGGACAAGGAACTGATCGGCCAGTCGCAAAGCGTGATCAGCGGCCTGAGCGGCAACCCGGCCAACCTGGGCAAGCTGGGCACCGTGAAAGACACCGCAGGCAGCCTGAAGACGCAGCTGGAACTGGCGTCCTCGCTGGCCACCAAGGTGCCGAAAGTGTTCACCGCCGTGGGCGTGAAGAACCCGCCGGCCAAGGCTTCGGACGCACCAGTCGCCATCGCCGACTGATATAGACCAAGGCTGGGAGCCGGCACATTTATCGTCCAGCTCCCAGCCTTGTATAATAATTCAACGGGAGCGCAGCATGTTTCGCAGTATCGTACTATGCACACTTATGGCCTTCTCCAGCACGTCGTTCGCGCTCGACTGCGAGGCAGGTAGTCAACTGTACCGAGGCGCTTGCACATCCAATTCAATGGTGGACCTGATTACCTGCATTGATGCCACTGGCGGTAACAAGCAGCAGTTGGTTGCTTATCTCGATCAGTCAAATGGAGCCAACAACAAGGGAGGTGGGAGCATAGCCGCCGGGAATAGAGTCGCATCCGGCAAAGTCGAACTTCAGGCCGCCCGGGAAACAGAGAGCCGAGCCATTCTTGCTTTGGGCGCACGATACTTCGAAGGCGCAACCAAGGTATGCGCAGCGCATGCAGAAAAAATCATTTCAATGAAGTCGGAAGCGCGTCCAGGTAAGGGAAAAAGCGTATCCCCACCATCCGCAAAACTTCCCGTAGCCGTCATTGCCAGCGGCGGATCTTTGACATTCTTCCCAGGATTTACCATCGTCATCAGAAGCACATCCAGTTCAGAGGACCCATCGCTTACCAATGTGAACATTCAAACGCCGGAAAACGGGACGATCATGGTCCGCACCGACAACATCGCCTGGGACATCTCTCATAAGGGCGTCAACTACAAGATTCGCGCGTCTCTGAACAAGCATAATCAAATCGTACTCACGCTATCGCAGAAATAGTGCGCCTGCATAGTAAAAAAAGCCCGTCATGGCAATGCATGACGGGCTTTCAAACTCATACAAGTTAACTTTTCAGGGCATTACTGCTTGGTGTACTTGTTCAGCCAGTCCAGCACCGTATGGTGCCACAGCACGGAGTTGGCCGGCTTCAGCACCCAGTGGTTCTCGTCCGGGAACACCAGCAGCTTGCTGTCTATGCCCTGGCGCTGCAGCGCGGTGAAGGTGCCCAGCGCTTGCGCGGTAGGGATGCGGAAGTCCAGGTCGCCCTGCACCACCAGCATCGGCGTCTTCCACTTGGCAACGTGGTGCACCGGGTTGAACTTCTCGTGCGACTCGGCCGCCTTGTAGTACGGGCCGCCGTATTCCCACTCGGTGAACCAGATTTCCTCGGTCGAGTAAGCCATGCCGCGGATGTCGAACACGCCGTCGTGGTTGACGATGCACTTGAAGCCGTCGGCCCAGTTACCCTCGATCCAGTTCATCATGTAGCCGCCGTAGGACGCGCCCAGCGCGCAGCTGCGCTCGCGGTCCAGCCATGGGAACTTGGCCACGGCAGCGTCCATGCCCTTCTTCAGGTCTTCCAGCGGCTTGCCGCCCCAGTCGCCGCTGATGGAGTCGGTGAAGGCCTGGCCGTAGCCGGTGGAGCCGTGGAAGTCGATGAACACGGTGGCGTAGCCGGCGCCGGCGTACACCTGCGGGTTCCAGCGGTAGCTCCACGAGTTGCCGAAGCTGCCCTGCGGACCGCCGTGCACCAGGAAGGCGATCGGGTACTTCTGGCCCGGCTGCGCGTTCCAGGGCTTCATCACGTGGCCGTACACGGTCTCGCCGTTGGCGCCCTTGAAGGAGAACTGCTCGTACTCGCCGAAGCGCACGTCGGCCAGCGCGGCCTGGTTGACGCTGGTCAGCTGTTCAGGCTTGGCGGCGCTAGTACCCAGCTTGAATTTGTACAGCTGCGCGCCGGAGGCCAGCGAGGCTTGCGCCATCACCACGGTGTCGCGCGCGACGCTGAAGGCGGACACATAGCCCGGGCCGGAGACGGCGCTGGCCTTGCCGCTGGCGGCGTCGATGCTGAACAGGCGGTGCTGGCCCACGTCGTCTGCGGTGGCCAGCAGGGTCTTGCCGTCCGGCGCCCAGCGGTAGTCGGCCACGGAACGGTCCCAGGCGTCGGTCAGCGCGCGCTTCTTGCCGGTGGCGACGTCCATCAGCACCAGGTGGAAGCGGTCGGCCTCGAAGGTCGGGCGCTTCATGGCGGTGTAGGCCAGGGTTTTGCCGTCCGGCGAGAACTGGGCGCGGGTGTCCCAGGCCGGATTGTCGGCGGTCAGGTTGCGCGGCTCGCCGCCGGCGGCGGGCACGCTGAACAGGTCGAAGTTGGTGGACCAGGCTTCGGTCTTGCCGGCCACGCGGGCCGAGAACACCACGGTCTTGCCGTCCGGGCTGAACTGGTATTCGTCGCGGTCGCCGAACGGTTTCGACGGCACGTCGCCGTCAATGCCGCCGCTCAGGCTCACCGGCGCGGCGCTGACCTTGCCGCTGCTGTCGATGGGCGCGGTGTACAGCACGTTGTTGCGGCCGTCGTTCCAGGTGTCCCAGTGGCGCACGAACAGGCGGTCGTAGACCTTGCCGGTGGCCTTGTTCTTGGCTTGCGCATCCATGCGCGCCTTGCTGCAGGCCAGGTCCGCGCAGTCGCGGAACACGGCCAGGCTCATGGCCAGGCGGTCGCCTTGCGGCGACAGGCGGAAGTTCTCCACGTCCACCGGCAGGTCGGTCACGCGCGCCGCTTCGCCGCCGGCCAGCGGCAGGCGCCAGACCTGGTTGCTGCCGCTGCGCGCGGACAGGAAGTAGACGGCATCGCCGGAGGGCGACCATTCGGGGTCCGTGCTGCTGGCGTCGGCCTGGGTCAGGCGCACCGGCGCCGGCTTGGCCGCGCGCAGGTCCAGCATCCACAGCTGGGTGTTGCCGCGGTTCTTGTCCATATTCGTGGCGCGCACCGTGTACACCACTTTCGACGCGTCCGGCGACAGCAGCGGGCTGCCGACGCGTTCCATTTTCACCAGGTCTTCCACGGTAAAGCCGCGCGGTGCGGCCTGTGCGTGCTGAACACCGGACGCGGCCAGCGCGGCCGCCAATACCAGCAGACGTAATTTCATTCGGTTTATCTCCGACATCGTTATAAAAAAGGCCAGCTTGTGGCTGGCGCAGTCGGACATCATACCAAGATTCGGGGATAAAAGAGGCCCGCCGGCCGCGCCAGGGAGGACGAAGCCGGCGGAAAGGGAGACACCACGGGCGGCGGACTCGCCCGTGGCTTGCTACACGATCGGAGCTGCCTGAGGGCGCCGCCTAGCGCAGCGACACCAGCAGGTACTGCACCGGCTCGCCGGCCACGCGCGGGGTGCGGGCGATCAGCAGTTCGCCGCCCATGTCGCCGTCCGGCTTGCGTTCAAAGCTCATCTGCAGGCTGCGGTCGAGCGCGACAAAGCTTTGCATCCCGGTGCCGACGATTTCAGTGCGTTCGCCGTTGTCGAGCTGGGCGTACATGCGCCGGCCTTGCGAGGTCAGTTGCAGCAGGCCGCCGTTGCTCAGGTCATACGCGCCCTTGTAGGCGCCGAAGTCCACCGCATACATGCCCAGCCTGTGTTCCGGCACGACGATGGACAGGCCGGTGGCGGGCACGCGCACCGAATCGACCATTTGGGGGTCCTGCGCCGTTTGGCCCATGGCGGCGATGCAAACCATGAACAGCAGCGGCGCCAGCAGAAGTTTTTTCATGATGCTCTCCTTCGCTTGGAGGGGGGCTTTGTCGCCCCACTATGATTCAATATAGCCAGCTTTCACGGCGGCGGGATAGTATTTTTCTCGCGCCGGCGCGGCGTGCATAGCGCCCCTGCATGCCCCTCGCCGGGCTTGCGCTACAATGCAGGCACACCCGTTTTTCGCCTCCATCACGCCCATGAATATCGCTTTCGAAACGCCGGACCAGCCCGAAGTCATCGCCCTGATCGCCGACCTGGACGCCTACCAGTTGACCTTGTATCCGCCGGAGAGCGTGTACGCGCTGGACCTGGCCTCGCTGAAGCAGCCCAATGTGCTGTTCGCAGTGGCGCGCGACGCGGAAGGCGCAGCGGTAGGCTGCGGCGCCATGGTGGTGACGCCGGAATTCGCCGAAGTGAAACGCATGTATGTGCGGCCGGAGGCGCGCGGCCAGGGCCTGGCGCGGCGCATGCTCACCACATTGGAACGGGCGGCGGCGCAGCGCGGCAGCAGCGTGTACGCGCTGGAGACCGGGCCGGCGCAGCCGGAAGCGATTGCGCTGTACGAGCAGCTGGGTTACCAGCGCTGCGGTCCGTATGGCGACTACCGCGACGACCCGCTCAGCGTCTTCATGCGCAAGCAGGTGGCGTGATGGAACAAGACAGCCTGATCGAACTGCGCGACCTGGCGCGCGCCTTCGCGGCCGAGCGCGACTGGGGCCAGTTCCACACGCCGAAAAACCTGGCGATGGCGCTGACGGTGGAGGCGGCCGAGCTGGCCGAGCATTTCCAGTGGCTGCCCACCGGCGCCGCGCACGAACTCGACGAGCGCAAACGCGTCGGCATCCGGCACGAGCTGGCGGACGTCATGCTGTACCTGATACAGCTGGCCGACAAGACCGGCGTGGACCTGCGCAGCGCGGTGCTGGAGAAGATGGAATTGAACCGCGCAAAATACCCCGCCGAGAAGGTGCGCGGGGATATGCGCAAGTACAACGAGTATTAACTGACGCGGCATATTGGCGGGTTACGCGCTCCGCGCTAACCCGCCCTACGCAATACCACCGCCGCAGGCCACTCGCCGTGCAAGCGTCAAGGCAGCCCCAGCGCCTTGCGGATCTCGGCGTACACCAGCTTCCAGGCGGGCGAACTGGCGGCCACTTCGTCATAGTGGCTGGCGTTGGGCAGCACCACCACCTCGGCGGCGTCGCCCGCTGCGCTTGCGCGGCGCGCATAATCCTGCGCCACGCGCACCGGCGACACGGTATCCAGCTCCCCCGTCACCAGCACGGTGCGTACGCCGGCCGGCAGCAGCTCGGCGGGCGAGGTGTCCGAAAACACGTCCGGCCGCGCCGCGCTGGGCACGCCCGCCAGCTGCACCATGTCGCGCTCGCAGCTGCTCTTGATCAGGGCTTCCTCGTTGCGCAGGTCGGCCAGGCCGCCCAGGCTGATCACCTGCGGAATCGGCAGCGGCGCGGCGCGGTAGACGGGGCTGGACTGCGGCAGCTTGTGGCGCGACGCGGCCCATTGCGCCAGATGCCCGCCCGCCGAATGGCCCATGGCCACCACGCGCGTCAGGTCCAGCTGGTGCGCGGCGGCTTCCTGCTTCAAGCGGTCCACCGCCGTGGCCACGTCCTGGTACATGCCGGGATAGCCGCCGCCCTCCTCGTCCACGCGGCGGTATTCCACGTTCCACACGGCGATGCCGTTTTTAATCAGCGCGCCGGCCACGTTGCGCATCTGCTTGATGCCGCCGAAATGGACGGTCCAGCAGCCGCCGTGGATGAGTATCACCACCGGGAAGGGCCCCGGCCCGGCGGGCTTGTACAGTTCTGCGAATTGCGACGGCGCGCTGCCGTAGGCGATGTGCTGCTGCGGCGCGGGGCCGTCCAGGGCCAGGTAGTCCTGCAGCGTCATCGGTGCGGCGGCGTGCGCGCTGCCGCCGGCGGCGCCGGCAATGGCGGCGGCGCAGAGCGTCTTGCGTAGTGTGGTCAGCATGGGTGGTCCATAAAAGCGGGGCAAGGCGCAGCATACCGCGCCCTATTCCGCTTGTCACCCGCTGCTCGTCGGCAGCTCGCTAACCCGCCAGTGCGGCCACCATGCGTTCGAAACTGGCGTACTGGCCCGGCGGCGGCACGTGCTGGCGCACCGGCGCCTCGCCGGCGCGCAGCCGCAGCACTTCCGCCGACGACAGACGGCGGTGCGCCACGCTGCGTTCGGCGATATGGCAGGCGTGGAAATGCATGGGCGCCTGCGGGTCAAGCAGGTAGATGGTGTCCAGGCTGGACGTGTCGCACGCCACCTTCACATGCCACTGGCCGCGCTGGGCGGCGCGCTCGAACCAGCGCCCCTCCACGGCGCGCGCGCAGCTGTAATAGGTGCCGTGCAGGCAGATGCCTTCGGCCGTGACCACCGCGTCCTGCACCGGCAGCAGGCTGCAATGCACCAGCTCCTCGGCATACTGGCGCAAGGCCGTTCCGCGCTGCGCCACGCCCCAGTCCCACAGCTGCTGCGGCGTGCGGTCGTCCTCCTGCGCCGCGTGGTTGTAAGCCAGCACGCCGCTGATGACGATGCGCGTGAACTGCTCCAGGTCCAGCACCGCATCCAGCCGGCCGCACGGGGCGGCGGCATCGGCTGCGGGAGCGGCTGCCGATGCGGCGGTACTGGCTGCGGCGATGGCCGCCGCGTGCGTGCGCAGCGCAAAGCGCTTGCCCAGCTCCGCGCTCCACGGCGACGGCCCTTCCTGCGGCGCGACCAGGCAGCGCACATTGAAGTTGTTCAGCAAGGCGCCGTCGTCCGCATCGCCCAGCAGCGCGGCGTCGGCGAACAGCAGCTCCGGCAGGTGGCGCGACGGCCACGCGCCGGACGGGATATCGAGGCCGTGGCGCAGGCAGTAGCGGCGCTTGTCGGCGGCGCTGTTGGCCAGCGCCATCAGCGCGTGGCGCCAGCTGGGCTGCTCCATGCTCACATACACGCCTGCCACCACGCCGCTGAAGATGTCCGTCACCGCGTACAGCCAGGGTTTGCCGGTGACCTGGCTGCGGTCGGCGCGCGACACCAACTGCACCTCGGCCTGCATGGCCTCGACGCGGAAGGCCGCGCCGGGGCGGCCCGGATGGGCAATATCGCTATCGCCGGGCAGCGCGGGCGCGATGCGCTGCGCCGCCATCAGCTGGTCCTGCTCCAGCCAGTAGCTGAACTGGCCGAAGGTCGGCAGCGCCTGCAGCGCCTCGCCGCGCTGCACGCGCTGCGTGCCGGGAGCGACGCTGCGCTCGCAGAAGAAGTCGCGCAGCATCTGGTCGAAAATGGCGCGGCGCGACAGCGGCGGATGCGTGGCGGCGTGGCGCGCAACGGCCACGCGGAACACCGCGCGCATCTGCTCGTCCACGTTCACGCCGGGCGCGGCGCCTTCCTTGCGCGGGCGGCCGCGCTTGATGCCTTCCGAAGCCGCGCGCGTCTTGCCGCGTCCTCCGGAATTGGCGTAGTCGGGCAGCAGCGCATTCGGCGTCTGGCCGCGCTGCCAGTAGCGGCGCAGATAGCGGTAGATGGTAGGATGCGATACGCCATGCCGCTGCGTATAGTCCGCCACCAGCTGGCCGCGCCGGCGCGGCTCGTAGATGGCGGGCTCCATGGCGGTCAGTTCGCGCACGATTTCCCAGGCGCGGGCGCGCAGCTCCAGGTGCTTCGGCGGCAGCAGGTCCTGGTTGACCACCACCATATACGGATCGTCCGGCAGCAGCCGCGCGCGGCCGGACGCCAGGTCGGCCTGCAGCACCGCCACGCGCGCCAGCTCCGCCTCGGCGCTGTGCGCTTTCACGTTATAAACATAGGCGGCGGTGTGCGCCGCATCTATCCACAGCACGCGGATCGTTTTGCGATCCGGTCCTGCATACTCAAGAAGGTCATTTCGGGATATCACGTCACCCTCGCTGGACAGGAAAATACAACCTTAGAAGCAAATTCCAGGCCAGATGGCAAAAAACAGTGCTTGCGGGGCGTGCCGCATTCCGCTGCGGCCGCGCAGCGTCCTTCTGGTGCAACGCAGCACGCCGCTGCACCGGCAACGTGCACCGCGAGGATGCGCCGGGGGTTGCCCAAAGAAAAAGGGCCTTGCGGCCCTTTGGTGTTTATTTGAACTTGTTGAACTTGCCCGGCTTGCGCAGCGGCTTGTCCGTGCCCGGCACCTTTTTCGGTGCGCCGGGTTTCGCGGCGGCGGGCTTGGGCGGCGTGTGCTTGCCCGATTCCGGCGGCATGGCGTCGGCGTGGCTGATGCGCAGCTGCTGGCCGCCCACCCACACTTTGCCCAGGTGCTGGAAGACGTCGTCCGGCATGCCGTCCGGCAGTTCCAGCACGCTGTGGTCGTCGAATATCTCGATGCGGCCGATGTACTTCGCCTCGATGCCCGCTTCGTTGGCAATGGCGCCGACGATGTTGGACGGCGTGGCTGCGTGCTTGCTACCCACTTCGATGCGGAAGGCGCTCATCGGCAGCGTGACCTTGTGCTTGTCCTTCTTTTTCTTCTTCGGCGCTTCGTCGCCAAAGGCCGGTTCGCTGTCGTCGTCCTTCGGGGCCAGTTCCGGCTCGGGCGCGGCGGCGCGCTTGGGCGCTGGCGCGCGTTCAACCGGCGCTGCGCGCTCGGCCGGCGCCGGACGCGGCGCCGCAGGGG
>NZ_WWCU01000006.1 GCF_009857595.1 Pseudoduganella aquatica
CCTTGGCCGCGCTGGGCCCGGCCGTGGTGCAGCAGATGACGCTGGCCCTGGGCCTGCTCGGCGCCCACCGGCGCGGCCCCTGCGGCGCCTTCGCCTACCCGCAATACTGGTCGCGCGCACTGGCGCTGGCCTGCGCCGCGCAGCAGCTGGGCGGCGCAATGGCCGGGGCCGCCCTGTTCAGCGCGGGACTGCTGGCCGGCTGCGGGCAGCTCGGGCTGGCCAGCTCGCGTCCGCGCTCCTACGCCAAGCTGCTGCGCGAAGCAGAGGCGGCGCGCTGGCAGCCCGACGTCCTGCTGGCCATGGAGGAGGCGCGCTACTGCTACAACCACCTGAAACTGGGCGCGGCCATGCTGCGCCACTGGAACGTGGCGCCGTCCCTGGCCGAAGCCGTCCAACATCTGGACGCGCCCGAACAATGCGCTACCGCCCCGGCGCGCGCCTTGGCCAGGCAGCTGCACCTGGCGCAGCAGGTGGCCCAGGTGTGCGCTGCGGAGCCGGAGCAGCGCGCCGAACTGCTGCCGGAGCTGGCCGCCACCGGCGCCCTGCTGGAACTGAACGTGCCGGCCTTGCTCGCGCTTACCGAGCGCGCCGGCCTGGCCTGGCGCCGCTGGTGCGTGGCGCTCGACCTGCCCTGCGCCCAGCGGCCGCGCCCCGCCGCCGCCGCCCCCATTTATCGCCAACCAGAGAGGAGACCCACATGACCACCACCGGCCCCTGCGGCGGCGGCGCCGCCCACCTGTTCGACACGCTGATCAAGGAGCAGCATTTGAAGAACGACGCCGCGCTGTGCCGCGCCGCCGGCATCGGTCCGCCGCTGATGAGCAAGATGCGCAACGGCCGCCAGCGCGTCAGCGCCGAAGTGATGCTGCGCCTGCACGAAGCCTTCGGCATGCCATTCGCCACGCAGCGCCTGCTGCTGGCGTGCGACAGCAGCTATCCGCACCGCCCGTACCGCCGCCGCGCCGGTGCGCAGCAGCAGGCCGAAGCCGCCCAAGCGGCAGGCTGAGGCGCCGGCAGCGCGCAAAAAAAAACCCGCCATAAGGCGGGGATGGAGACTAGCTGCCGCCACGGGCCGCGCAGCCTGCTGCTGCGCGCCGCCCGGCCCGCATCAAGCCAGCTTGCCGTGGCAAGCCTTGAACTTCTTGCCGCTGCCGCAAGGGCAAGGGTCGTTGCGGCCCACGCGCAGGCCGCCGTCGTCCGCCGACGCGGGCGCCGCGGTTGGCGCCAGCAACTCCTCAGGCGCCGCATTCGGATTGAAGTCCGCGTGCTGGTAATGCACATTTTCCAGGTGGGTGGCCTGCATGGCCGCTTCGGCCGCGTCGATTTCCTCGCGCGACTGGATGCGCACCGTCATCACATGGCGCACCACCTCGTTCTTGATCATGTCCAGCATCTGGCCGAACAGCTCGAAGGCCTCGCGCTTGTACTCCTGCTTCGGATTCTTCTGCGCATAGCCGCGCAGATGGATACCCTGGCGCAGGTGGTCCAGCGCCGCCAGATGCTCGCGCCAGTGGCTGTCCACGCTTTGCAGCATGACATTGCGCTCGAAGCCGCCAAAGGCGTCCTTGCCCACGATGTCGATCTTGGCCTGGTACACGGCGTCGGCCGCAGCCAGCACCTTCTCCAGCACTTCGTCGTCGGTCAGGCTGGCGTCGGCCGCCAGGGCGGCCTGCAGATCCACCTGCACCTGCCACTCGGTGGCCAGGGCCGCTTCCAGGCCGCGGATATTCCACTGCTCCTCGACCGATTCCTCCGGCACGAACTCGCGCACGATGTCGGTGAACATGCCATGGCGCAGCGACTGGATCATCTCCGAGATATCGGTCGCTTCCAGCAGCTCGTTACGCTGCTGGTAAATCACCTTGCGCTGGTCATTGGCGACGTCGTCATACTCCAGCAGCTGTTTGCGGATATCGAAGTTGCGCGCCTCGACCTTGCGCTGCGCCGACTCGATGGAACGGGACACGATGCCCGCCTCGATCGGTTCGCCTTCCGGCATTTTCAGGCGGTCCATCACGGCGCGCACGCGGTCGCCCGCGAAGATGCGCAGCAAAGGATCGTCCAGCGACAGGAAGAAGCGCGACATGCCGGGATCGCCCTGGCGCGCCGCGCGGCCGCGCAGCTGGTTGTCGACGCGGCGCGACTCGTGGCGCTCGGTGCCGACGATGTGCAGGCCGCCGGCAGCGACCACCTGCTCGTGCAGCGCCTGCCAGCCCGCGCGCAGCGCCTGGGCTTGGGCGGCCTTGTCGGCGTCGCTCAGTTCCGGATTCGCTTCGATGAACTTGATCTGGCTTTCCACATTGCCGCCCAGGACGATGTCGGTGCCTCGGCCCGCCATATTGGTGGCGATGGTGATGGCTTTCGGGCTGCCGGCCTGGGAGATGATCTCCGCTTCGCGGGCGTGCTGCTTGGCGTTCAGGACGTTGTGCGGCAGGCCGCCCTTGGTCAGGATGCCCGACAGCAGCTCCGAGTTCTCGATCGAGGTGGTACCCACCAGCACCGGCTGGCCGCGGTCGTAGCACTCGCGGATTTCCAGCAGCATGGCGTTGTACTTTTCCTGGTTGGTCTTGTAGACCTGATCCTGCTTGTCCTTGCGCGCCGACGGGCGGTTAGGCGGGATCACCACGGTTTCCAGGCCGTAGATCTCCTGGAATTCGTAGGCTTCGGTATCGGCCGTACCGGTCATGCCGGCCAGCTTGGCGTACATGCGGAAGTAGTTCTGGAAGGTGATCGAGGCCAGGGTCTGGTTCTCGTTCTGGATCTTCACGCCTTCCTTGGCTTCCACCGCCTGGTGCAAGCCGTCGGACCAGCGGCGGCCCGTCATCAGGCGGCCGGTGAATTCATCGACGATCACCACTTCATTGTTCTGCACCACGTAGTGCTGGTCCTTGAAGTACAGCGCGTGCGCGCGCAGGGCCGCGTACAGATGGTGCACCAGCGTGATGTTGGCCGAATCGTAGAGCGAGGCGCCTTCCGGCAGCAGGCCCATTTGCACCAGGATGGCCTCTGCCTTCTCGTGGCCGGCTTCGGTCAGCAGCACCGAGTGCGCCTTCTCGTCCTTGGTGTAATCGCCGGGCACTTCAACGCTGCCCTTGCCGTCCGGGGTTTCCTCGCCAACCTGGCGGGTCAGCATCTTCGGCACTTCATTGATCTTGTAATACAGATCGGTGTGGTTTTCGGCCTGGCCGGAGATGATCAGCGGCGTGCGGGCCTCGTCGATCAGGATGGAGTCCACCTCGTCGACGATGCCGAAGTTCAGCGCGCGCTGTACGCGGTCGCGTGCCTCGAAGACCATATTGTCGCGCAGGTAATCGAAGCCGAATTCGTTGTTGGTGCCGTAGGTGATGTCGGCCGCGTAGGCGGACTGCTTGGCGGCGTGCTCCATCTGCGACAGGTTGATGCCGGTGGACAGGCCGAGCCAGTTGTACAGCTTGCCCATGGTTTCGGCATCGCGCTGGGCCAGGTAGTCATTGACGGTGACGATATGGACGCCCTTGCCCGACAGCGCGTTCAGATAGGCCGGCAGGGTCGCGGTCAGGGTCTTGCCCTCGCCGGTGCCCATTTCGGCGATCTTACCGTAATGCAGCACCATGCCGCCGATCAGCTGGACATCGAAGTGGCGCATCTTGAAGACGCGCTTGGACGCCTCGCGGCAGACCGCGAAGGCCTCCGGCAGGATGGCGTCCAGCGCCTCGCCGCCGGCGATGCGTTCCTTGAAGGCCGGGGTTTTCGCCTGCAGCTCGGCATCCGACAGCTTCTCCATGGCCGGCTCGAGCGCATTGATTTCGCGTACCGTTTTTTGATATTGCTTGAGCAGACGCTGGTTGCGGCTGCCGAAAATCTGGGTCAGTAAGGACATTGGTTAACGCCGTTAAAAAAAGCTAGGGTGTAGGGTGCTCAGCTTGCCAAGGGCAAAAGACCGATGATTTTATCATGCCGTCCGGCCAAGGTTGGGTTATTGCCCCGTATAACAATAGCCAGTATGGTAACAAACTCGGATTTTCCCGCCACTTTCAGCCCATTCCTACAAGCGAGCTGAGCCGCACTCACCCCAATCCGGGGTCAGACCCCGAAGGAGGGCGAATGCGGCTCAGCTCGCTTGGGGCGGGCGGCGGGCTGTGGTATGTTTCGGGCCATGCGCTTATTCAATTCCCTCAATCAAGGCCGCTCGCCCAAGGTGGCGACGGACTTTCTGAAAAGAAATGACAAGATGGCGGCCCTGCTGCCGGCCATCGAGCGCATGGCCGCGCTGCAGAAGGATTGCGCCGCCACCCTGCCCAGCATGTTCAGCCATTGCGAAATCCTGGCGTTCGAGGACGGCCATCTGCTGCTGTCCACCCCCAGCTCGGCCGTGGCGGCCAAGCTCAAACAGCAGCTGCCGAAATTACAAGATACGCTGCAGCAGCGCGGGTGGCAGATTAACAACATCCGCCTGCGGGTGCAGATGATGAAGGCGGCCGACATCAAGCCGCAGATGCGCACGCTGAGCCTGCCGCCCGCTGCCGTCACCGCCTTCGAGGAATTGAGCAAGTCGCTCGAGCAGAGCAAGCAGAACGGCCACCTGATCGAAGCGCTGCAGCTACTGGTGCAGCGCCGCCGCGACCGGCCCGATTACTGATTCAGGTCCCACTCGTGCGTCATCTGGCGCACATAGGAATCCGGCGCCGACTCCACCGTGTCGTAAGTCACCACTTCATACGACGACGGATCGGCCAGCAGCGCGCGCAGCAGCTGGTTGTTCAGCGCGTGGCCCGATTTGTGCGCCTCGTAGCCCGCCACCAGCGGGTGGCCGACCAGGTACAAATCGCCGATCGCGTCCAGGATCTTGTGGCGCACGAACTCGTCGTCATAGCGCAGGCCGTCCGCGTTCAGGATGCGGTACTCGTCCATCACGATGGCGTTCTCCAGCGAGCCGCCGCGCGCCAGGCCTATGCCGCGCAGCATCTCCACGTCCTGCATAAAGCCGAAGGTGCGCGCGCGGGCAATCGCCTGCACATAGGTGACGTCGCCGAAATCGATGCTGGCGCGCTGCGCCGTGCCGTCCACCGCCGGGTGGTTGAATTCAATGAAGAAGTCCAGCTTGAAGCCGTCGTGCGGCACCAGGCGGGCCCACTTCTCGTTGCCCGGTTTGCCTTCTCGCACTTCCACCGGTTTGAGCACGCGGATGAATTTCTTGGCCGCGTCCTGCTCCTGCACGCCGGCCTGCTGCAGCAGGTAGACGAAGGACGAGGCCGAGCCGTCCATGATGGGGATTTCCTCGGCGCTCACGTCCACGTACAGATTGTCGATGCCCAGGCCGGCGCAAGCCGACATCAGGTGCTCGACGGTGGAGATGCGCACGTCGCCCTTGCTCAGCACGGTGGCCATGCGGGTATCGGTCACGCCCATGGCCGAGGCCGGGAACTCCACCGGCGGCTCCTGGTCCACGCGGCGGAACACGACGCCCACGCCGGGCGCGGCCGGACGCAGCGTCAGCACCACCTTGGTGCCCGAGTGCAGGCCCACGCCGGTGGTGCAGACTTTTTCTTTGATGGTGCGTTGTTTTAGCATCCGCAAATTATATCGGAGATGCCGCTGCCCCGCCCCGGCCAGGCGAGCTGAGCCGCATTTCGCGCAATTTGGGGTCAGACCCCGAAGTGGAGTAAATGCGGCTCAGGCTGCTAGGGGTGCTCGGCTTCGGCGTGCACCGCTTCGCGCCGCACCAGGTAGATGCCGCTGCCGATGATGATGGCCGCGCCCAGCAGGGTGTAGCCGTCCGGCAGCGTGTTCCACAGCAGCCAGTCGATCGCCACGCCCCAGGCCAGCGCCGAGTATTCGAACGGCGCCACGATCGAGGCCTTGCCCATGCTGAAGGCGATGGTGATGGCCAGCTGGCCGAAAAAACCGCTCAGCGCCAGCCCGGCGATAATCAGCCAGTCCTGCGGCCGTATCGCCACCCAGCCCTGCCAGCACATGGCCACCGAACCGGTCCCCATCATCACCAGCAGCCAGAACATGATGTGCTCGCTGGCGTCGCTGCGGCTCAATATGCGGCTGGCGATGGCCGACACCGCGTAGCACGCCGCCGAGCCCAGCACCGCCAGCCCGGCCAGCGAAATAAAGCTGGCGCCGTCCGGCCGCAGCACCACCAACACCCCGCCCAGCCCGACCACGATGGCGGCCCACTGCATGGCGTCCACCTTTTCCTTCAGGATGAACACCGACAGCGCCGTGATCAGCGCCGGCGCGATAAAGAAGATCGAATACGTGTCGGCCAGCGGCAGGCTTTTCAGCGCGTAGGCGAACATGGTGAGCATGCCGATGCCGAGCACGCCGCGCAGCAGCTGCAGCGGCCAGCGCACCCGCAAAATGCCGCCGAACTTGCCGCGGTAGGCCATATAGGCGCACACCAGTGGCAGCGACGACAGCGAGCGCAGCGCCGTCACCTGCATGGCGGGATAGTGGGCGGACAGCAGTTTCATGGCCGTGTCCATCAGCGCGAACATGGCGACAGCGATCAGCATGGCGTAGATGCTGCGCAGGTTTTCGGCTTGCGGGGTCAGAGGAGCTCCTTGCGCGTGGCGTCGTGAGGGGCGCCCGATTATAGCAAGTGCGCGAGTGTTGCGTTTACGCACCGCGTCCGCCGCGCAGCGACTTTATTCCGCGCCGCGCCCGGGCAGTGTGACAAAGCACGTGTTTTTGCGGGCTGGCGCGGCGGTATCATGGCAGGCATCCTCCCCACCAAGGAAATAAATGCCGTTCTGCCAGCAATGCGGATCCCAAGCCTCGTCCACCGCAGACTTCTGTTTCAACTGCGGCGCCGACGTCGCGGCTTCGGCGCTGGCCCTGCCCGGCCTGCCCGACGGCTGGAAAGCCATCTTCGCGGCCCTGCAGAAAGGCGGCGGCGTGGACCTGCCGCAATCAATCGAGCTGAGCCTGGCCGAACGGGCGCAGGTGCTGTTCAATCCCTGGGCTTTCCTGTTCGGGCCGTTCTACTACGTGGCCAAGGGCATGGCGCGCAAGGCGCTGGTGCTGACGGCGCTGGCGGCGCTGCTGGTGTGCGCCGCGCGCCTGCTGTTCGGCGCGCTCGGCCTGCACAGTGTGATGGCGTCGGCACTGCTGTGCTTCATCCCCTCCGCCCTGTTCGCCACCCGCGCCAATGTCGACTACTTCAAGAAGATGGTGCTGGACGACGACGGCTGGCTGTAAGCGGCGCCGCCGCGCCGCGCCGGTAAGCGCCGGGGCCGACGCCGTAGCTGCGCTTGAACACGCGGTTGAACGCGGCCTCGGACTGGTAGCCCACCTGCTCGGCTATCTGCCCGGCCGGCAGCCGCCCTTGCGCCAGCAGGGCCGCCGCCCTGGCCATGCGCGTCTGCGTCAGCACCGCCGCCGGCGTGCTGCCGGCAGCCTTCTGGAACAGCCGCGCGAACGTGGCGCGCGACATGTGGCACAGGCCGGCCAGTTCTTCCAGCGTCCACGGCTTTTCCGGCTCGGCCAGCATGGCCAGCAGCGCCGCCTGCAGCCGCTGCTCGGCCAGCAGCGCAAACAGGCCCGGCATGGCCGAGGCCTGCTCCAGCCAGGCCCGCATCAGCAGCGCGAACAAGGCCGACGCCAGCTGCGACACCACGGCCCGCGCGCCTGGACGGACGGTCTCGGTCTCCACCCGCAGCATCGCCATCAGCGACTGCAGGCCGGCGAAGTCGTCGCGCCCCGCCGTGCGCACGTGGATCAGCTCGGGCAGCGCGGCGAGCAGCGGATGAGGGCCGCCAGCGCCGAACTCCAGCCGCCCGCACAGGATGTCGGTGGCCTCCCCCTGGCCGCCGTTCTCGTACACGCGCACCACCTGCCCGCTCTCGAACGCGCGCGGCACCGGCGGCTGCGCGGCAGGATCGCCGGTGTGCAGCTTGTGCGGCGACCCGTGCGGGAACAGCAGGATGTCGCCCGCCTGCACCGCGATGCCGCGCTGCGCGCCCACCTCCAGCCAGCCGCCGCCGCTCACCACCAGGTGATACGGCGCCACTCCGGCCGGCTCGGCCGGCTGGTCCAGCACCCAGGGCGCGCCGAAATGGCAGCGGATGTCCAGCGCGGTCTGCACCGGATACAGCGACAGCAAGCGGCTTAAAGCTCCCATGGGACTCTCCGATTGAGACGATTAAGCAAATTTTAGCGCATTTCAGGCATTAAAAGATTCACCCAAGCGGCCTAAACTTCTTTCCATGCCGACACACAAACCCAGTCGGTCCCACACTGAGAGGAAATATCATGAGCCGTCTGCACACCATCGCCACCACCGAAGCCACCGGCCACGCCGCCCAGCTGTTCACCGCCATCAAAGGCGCCATCGGCATGGTGCCGAACGCCTACGTGGCGGTTGGCAGCAACAGCCCGGTCGCCCTGGAAGCCGCCCTCAACCTGGACGGCGCGCTGAAAAAATCCAGCCTGAGCGTCAAGGAAATCGAGATCATCAAGCTGGCCATCAGCGAAGACGCGGGCTGTGACTACTGCCTGGCCGCGCACACGCTGATGGGCGCGAAAGCCGGCCTGAGCCGCCCCGCCATCCTGGCCGTGCGCAAAGGCGGCGCCTCCGGCGACGACCGCGCCGACGCGCTGGCCGCCTTTGCCCACACCCTGGCGCGCAGCAGCGGCACGGTGCCGGCCGAAGCCGTGGCCGCCGTGAAGGCGGCCGGCTACAGCGACGCCCAAATCGTCGACACCCTGCTCGCCATCGCCAGCATCACCTTCACCAACCTGGTGAACCGCGTGAACGACACGGCGCTGGATTTCCCGGCAGCGGATTGATAGACGGCGGAGAAACGCTTGCGGGAGATGTGGCACGCAGCCCGCAAGCTGCGGTAATATTACCGCCATGCCTACCCCTACCGACCTCCCGCTCTACATCGTCAAAGAATCCCCCATCCACGGGCGCGGCGTGTTCGCGCGCGAGGACATTCCGCCGGGCACGCGCATTATCGAATACACCGGCGAGCGCATCAGCAGCGACGAGTCGGCGCGGCGGGCGGAAGCGGGGGGCGGCCCCATCAACCACACCTTCTTCTTCAGCCTGGAGGACGGCAGCCTGATCGACGGCGGCAGCGGCGGCAACGACGCGCGCTGGATCAACCACGCCTGCGAACCCAACTGCGAAGCCTACGAGGAAGACGGCAAGGTCTTCATCTACTCGCTGCACCACATCGACGCCGGCGAGGAACTGAACTACAACTACGCGCTGATCTACGAGGCGCGCCACACGCCCGCCGTCAAGCGCGCCTTCGCCTGCTACTGCGGCGCGCCGTCCTGCACCGGCGTCATGCTCGCGCCCAAGCGCCGCAGCCGCAAGCCCGCCAAAAGCGACGCGCACAGCGCCACCTGATCCATTCCGTTCAAGGGTAGCGTTTGCGCGCATGGATGACGTTCAAGGCATAAACCGAGGATACGTCCTCGTAAAAGACAACAATGTAATTTTTGTGCGCCACCAGCTCGAAGGTGCCGGCTACCCGGCCGGGACGCCGAGGGAAATTTGGATCAGCTAACTTGTCGACCTGTTCGTCGATACGCAGCCACAAATCAACAGCTGCGCGCGGATTGCTCCTGGCGATATAGCGTTCGATATCATCCAGATCCTCCTGGTAGCTGCGGCTACGCAGAACGCGCTTCATGGCGCGTCTCGTTGCATCCTTTTGTTTGTCCTGAGCAGTTCCCAATCATCCGGGGCATAGATGGTATTGCTGCCGTCCTCGAGCCCAGACAGAGCTTTCCGAATGGCATGGCTGGCGGCATCATTACCAGCGATGTGAACATCGCTAATCCCGGCGTCCCGCAATAGCTGCAACGCTTCCCCTGGCTCTGTGAAGCGCCTCGCCAGCCGGTGCAAGCCGCCCCCTGCGACGATCTGCACTTCGAACCCGGCGCCATCCGCCTGCAAAGTTATCGAATCCACCCGTCCTGCGGCGTGGTCCTGCTGTAGTTGTTCCAGGGTCAGAAATTGCATGGCAGCCTCCGTGCTCAAATTATGCAAGCACGCCACGATCATACCTTGATATTTCACCAGCCAAGAAAACAAAAACGGCGCCATCGGCGCCGTTGTGCTTTGCTGCGGGAGAGCCGGGATTACAGCTGGCCCAGCAGGGTTTCCGCGTTCGAGACTTCGAACTTGCCGCCCTGCTCGATGTTGAGCTGGGTGACCACGCCGTCTTCCACCAGCAGCGAGTAGCGCTGCGAGCGGGTGCCCATGCCGAACTTGCTGAAGTCGGCGTCCAGGCCCAGCGCCTTGGAGTAGGCGGCGTTGCCGTCGGCCATCATGCGCACGGTGCCGGTGGCTTTCTGGTCGCGGCCCCAGGCGCCCATGACGAAGGCGTCGTTCACGCTGATGCACCAGATCTCGTCCACGCCCTTGGCTTTCAGCTCGGCCGCGTGCTTCACATAGCCCGGCACGTGCTGCGCCGAGCAGGTTGGGGTGTAGGCGCCCGGCAGGCCGAAGATGGCGATCTTCTTGCCCTTGACCAGGTCTTCCACCTTGAAGGTGTTCGGACCCAGCGAGCAGCCTTCGGTTTCGGTTTCGATGAATTCGGACAGGGTGCCTTCCGGCAGTTTGTCGCCGATCTTGATGGTCATGGTGACTCCTTTTGTATGGTTGTGAAAAAGCCGCGCCAGGCGCGGCTTGCCTCTGGCAAGAACTCGAAGTATGCCAGAGGTTGGAGGAATGCGTCGGCTGCGCGCTTAGTCGGCTTGCTTGCGCAGGAAGGCCGGGATGTCGTAGGTTTCCATGCCCGACTTCTGCAGCGCGTTCACCTGCTCGGAAGCCGATTCGCGGCGCCATACCGCAGGCGCCTTCATGCCGTCGAAGGCTTGCGCGCCGCCGCCCGAGATGCCGCCGCCCACGCCGCCCATCGTCACCGACGAGGTCACGGCGCCGCCGCCCAGCGCTGCCTGCGGCGCATTGTGGGTGCCGGTGCGCAGCATAGGCTGCTGGACCAGCTGCACATGCTTCTTGGCTTTGCCCAGGCCGGTGGCCACCACGGTCACGCGGATCGCGTCGCCCATCTCGTCGTCGTAGGCGATGCCCTGTGCGATCGACGCGTCCGGCGCGGCGAAGGCGCGCACGGCGGCCATGACTTCCTTGATCTCTTTACCTTTCAGGCCGCGCGAGGCGGTCACGTTGACCAGCACGCCGCGCGCGCCGGACAGGTCCACGCCGTCCAGCAGCGGCGAAGCCACGGCCTGCTCGGCGGCGATGCGCGCGCGGTCCACGCCGGAGGCGGTGGCGGTGCCCATCATGGCTTTGCCCTGCTCGCCCATGATGGTCTTCACGTCGTTGAAGTCGACGTTGATATGGCCAGGCACGTTGATGATCTCGGCAATACCGGCGACGGCGTTGTTGAGCACATCGTCGGCGTGCTGCAGCCACTCGATCAGCGATTCGTCTTCATAGATCTCTTCCAGCTTCTCGTTCAGGATCACGATCAGCGAGTCGACGTTGGCGGCCAGCTGCTCCAGGCCTTCGTCGGCGATGTCCATGCACTTCTGGCCTTCGTGCGAGAACGGCTTGGACACCACGGCCACGGTCAGCGCGCCCATGGCCTTGGCCACTTCGGCCACGATAGGCGCGGCGCCGGTGCCGGTGCCGCCGCCCATGCCGGCGGCGATGAACACCATGTGCGCGCCGCGCAGCGCGTCTTCAATGCGCGCGCGCGATTCTTCGGCCAGCTTGCGGCCCACTTCCGGTTTCATGCCCGCGCCCAGGCCGGTCTCGCCGATCTGGATGATGTTGCCGGCCTTCGAGGCCGACAGCGCTTGCGCGTCGGTGTTGGCGGCGATGAATTCCACGCCGCTCATGCCCTTGTTGATCATGTGCTGAACTGCATTGCCACCTGCTCCGCCGACGCCGACGACCTTGATGACGGTGCCCAAAGCTGCGTTATCGACCATATCAAACTCCATGATGTGCTCCTATCAGAATGCCGTTTTCAATCGCCAGTCCTCATATCGTTAGGAGAGCTGGGGATTGAAAACTGCGGTTTCAATTAAAAATTATATTAAGTTCAAAAACCGTCAAAACCAATGCAACACTAAAACCACATACTTCAGAAATTACCGAGGAACCATTCCTTCATGCGCTGCCATACCGCTTTCACCGACCCATCCTGGCGCGTAACGATATGGCCGCGCAGGTACTGCTTTTTCGCTTCCAGCAGCAGGCCAAGCACGGTGGCGTAGCGCGGGCTGCGCACCACGTCGGCGAGCTGGCCGCGATAGTCCGGCGTGCCCATGCGCGCCGGTTTCAGGAAAATGTCTTCCGCCATTTCCACCATGCCCGGCATGATGGAGGTGCCGCCGGTGAGCACGATGCCCGACGACAGCACGCCCTCGTAGCCCGATTCGCGCACCACCTGGTGCACCATGGCGAACAGCTCTTCCACGCGCGGCTCGATCACGGCCGCCAGCGCCTGGCGCGACAGGTTGCGCGGGCCGCGGTCGCCCAGTCCCGGCACTTCCAGGTGCTCGCCCGGATCGGCCAGCACCTGCTTGGCCACGCCGTAGCGGATCTTGATCTCTTCCGCTTCCGAGGTCGGCGTGCGCAGCGCCATCGCGATGTCGTTGGTGATCTGGTCGCCGGCGATGGGGATCACCGCCGTGTGGCGGATGGCGCCGTCCGAGAACACCGCCACGTCGGTGGTGCCGCCGCCGATGTCGATCAGCACCACGCCCAGTTCCTTCTCGTCCGGCGTGAGCACCGCGTCGGCCGAGGCCATGGGCTGCAGTATCAGGTCCGATACTTCCAGCCCGCAGCGGCGCACGCACTTGACGATGTTCTGCACCGCGCTCACCGCGCCGGTGACGATGTGTACTTTCACTTCCAGGCGGATGCCGCTCATGCCGATAGGCTCGCGCACGTCTTCCTGGCTGTCGACGATGAATTCCTGCGGCACCGTGTGCAGCAATTGCTGGTCGGTCGGGATATTAACCGCCTTGGCCGTTTCGATGACGCGCGCCACGTCGGTGGCCGTCACTTCCTTGTCCTTGATGGCCACCATGCCGCTCGAATTGAAGGAGCGGATATGGCTGCCCGCGATGCCGGCGTACACGTTGCGGATCTTGCAGTCGGCCATCAGCTCGGCTTCCTCCAGCGCGCGCTGGATGGACTCGACGGTCGCTTCGATGTTAACCACCACGCCCTTCTTCAAGCCCTTCGATTCGTGCTGGCCCAGCCCGATCACTTCATGGCGTCCATCGCCCATCACCTCGGCCACCACGGCCACCACTTTCGAGGTGCCGATGTCGAGGCCGACGATCAGGTTTTTCGCGTCTTTTGTCATTTCATTTGCCTGCTTTATATGCTTTAAAGTGTCTGTGCTTAGCCATGCTTATTTCGGTTTCTTGCCTTCCGGCGGAATCTTCAGTCCCGCTGCGCTGAGCGCCAATCCGTTCTGGTACCGCATGTCTATCGTCTCTATGTTCTGCACCCGGTTCGCCAGCTGCGGCCAGATGCCCACCAGCCGGTCCACCCTTTCCTTCAGCGTGGACCTGGTCTGCTCGCGGCCCAGCTCCACGCTCATGCCGTTGTCCAGCTTCACGGTCCACGCGTAGCGGCCCGACAAGTCCAGCGCCTGCGGCTCCAGCTGCGCCGGCGCGAACCACGCTTTCAGTTCGCCGAAGCGCGACAGCACTTCCTTCTCGCTGCCTTCCGGTCCGGAGAAGGCGGGCAGCTCATGGTCTTCCTCCGCCTCGGCCAGGTTGGCGGTGAACACGTCGCCCTTGGTCGAGAGCAGGCGGCCGTCCTCGCCCCAGGTGCCCAGCGCCTCGTGCTCCTCCAGCGCCACCACCAGCTGGTCCGGCCATTCGCGGCGCACCGTGGCGCGGCGCACCCAAGGCACGGATTCGAAAGCCTGCCGCACCGAGTCCAGGTTGGTGGTGAAGAAGTTGCCCCGGATGCGGCCCGAGGTTCCCGCTTGCAGCGTCAGGTGGTTCACATGGCGCAGGTCCGCCCGGTCCATGGTCTCCACGCGGATCGCGCGCAGGTTGAACATCGGCCGCTGCGACACCCACCACACGCCGGAAGCCGCGCAAGCCAGCACCACCGCGGCAAAAATGCCGCTGGCGGTTGCGTTCAAGGCTCTCGCGTCTTGCCACATGCTGCCTACCCCTTCATCTTCAGTCGTGCCGAGCGCAGTATCTCCACGCACAGCTGCTCATAGCTGATGCCTTCCGCGCGCGCCGCCATCGGCACCAGCGAGTGGCTGGTCATGCCCGGCGAGGTGTTCACTTCCAGCAGGAAGGGCTTGTTGTCGGCCACGCGCAGCAGCACGTCGACCCGGCCCCAGCCCTCGCAGCCCAGCGAGCGGTAGGCCTGCACGGCGATGCGCTGCATTTCGGCGGTCAGCGCCGCGTCCAGCACGGCGGGGCAGAAATACTGCGTGTCGTCGGTGAAGTACTTGTTCTGGTAGTCGTAATTGCCCTGCGGCGCGACGATCTCAACGATGGGCAGCGCGCGCGCGTTGACACCGGTGCCCAGGACTGCGACGGTAAATTCGCGGCCGGTGACGAATTCCTCGGCCAGCACCGAGTCGTCCAGCGCTGCGGCGATGTCGTAGGCCGCCTTGAAATCGGCCGCCTGCTCCACCTTGGTGATGCCGATGGTCGAGCCTTCGTGAGGCGGTTTGACGATCAGCGGCAGGCCCAGGCTGGCCGCCACTTTGTCCAGGTCCGAGTTCGCGTTGAGCACGGCGTACTTCGGCGTGGGCAGGTGTTCGGCCAGCCACAGGATCTTGGTGGTGATCTTGTCCATGCCCACCGAGCTGGCCATCACGCCGCTGCCGGTGTAAGGAATACCCAGCAGTTCCAGCGCGCCTTGCAGGCTGCCGTCTTCGCCGAAGCGGCCGTGCAGCGCGATGAACACGCGGTCGAAGTTCTCAGCGGCCAGCTCGGCCAGCGAACGCTGGCCCGGGTCGAAGGCGTGGGCGTCTATGCCCTGGCTTTGCAGCGCGGCCAGCACGCCGGAACCGGACATGATGGACACATCGCGCTCGGCCGAACGGCCGCCGAACAGCACGCCAACTTTGCCGAAAGCTTGCGCTTCTTGCGCGGAGAGGAATTGAGTCGCGTTCACTTCTTAGGCCTTCGTGTAAGTAGACAGTTTTGCAGGGACGCCGCTGATCGAGCCTGCGCCCATGGTGAGCACGACGTCGCCGTCGCGCACCACGTTCATGATGGTTTCCGGCATGTCGGCGATGTTCTCCACGAACACCGGCTCGACCTTGCCGCGCGCGCGGATGGCGTGCGCCAGCGAGCGGCCGTCGGCCGCCACGATGGGCTGCTCGCCGGCAGCGTACACGTCGGCCAGCACCAGCACGTCCACGCTGGAGAGCACGCGGGCGAAGTCCTCGAACAGGTCGCGCGTGCGGCTGTAGCGGTGCGGCTGGAACGCCAGCACCAGGCGGCGGCCCGGATAGGCGGCGCGCGCGGCGGCCAGCGTGACTTCCGTTTCCACCGGGTGGTGGCCGAAATCGTCCACCAGCGCGAAGGCGCCCTTGGCCTGGTCGCCCTGGATGGCGGTCTCGCCGTAGCGCGTGAAGCGGCGGCCCACGCCCGCGAAGCCGGCCAGGCCGGCCTGGGTGGCGCTGTCCTCGATGCCGATTTCGCGCGCGATGGCGACCGCCGAGCAGGCGTTCAGCACGTTGTGCATGCCGGGCTGGTTGAGCACCACGTCCAGGTCCGGATAGCCTTCCTGCAGCACGGTGAAATGCATCTGCACGCCTACGGCGCGCGCGTTCACGGCGCGCACTTCGGCGTCCTCGCTGAAGCCGTAGGTGGTGATCGGCTTGGTCACGTGCGGGATGATGCTGCGCACATGCACGTCGTCGATGCACAGCATGGCGCGGCCGTAGAACGGCAGGCGGTGCGTGAAGTGGACGAAGGCCTGCTTCAGTTTTTCGAAGTCGTGCTCATACGTTTCCATATGGTCGGCGTCGATATTGGTGATGACTTCTATCATCGGCGTCAGGTTCAGGAAGGACGCGTCCGACTCGTCGGCCTCGGCCACCAGATAGTCGCCGGTGCCCAGCTTGGCGTTGGCGCCGGCTGCGGTCAGGCGGCCGCCGATCACAAAGGTCGGGTCCAGGCCGCCCTGCGCCAGCACCGAGGCCACCAGGCTGGTGGTGGTGGTCTTGCCGTGCGTGCCGGCGATGGCGATGCCGCGCTTCAGGCGCATCAGCTCGCCTAGCATCACCGCGCGCGGGACGATGGGGATCTTGCGCGCGCGCGCCGCCACCACTTCCGGATTGTCGGCCTTGACGGCGGTGGACGTGACCACCGCGTCGGCGTTGCCTATATGGGTTTCTGCGTGGCCCTGGTGCACGGTGGCGCCCATGTCGATCAGGCGCTGCGTGACGGCGTTGGCGCCCAGGTCCGAGCCCGATACGTTGTAGCCCAGCGTGAGCAGCACTTCGGCTATGCCGCTCATGCCGCTGCCGCCGATGCCGACGAAATGTATGTTTTTGACTTTGTGCTTCATGTTAGTTCTTCCAGTACTTGTGCGATCGCGTTGTTCGCGTCGCGCTTGCCCGCCTTGCGGGCCGCCACGGCCATGGTCTGGCAGGCGCCGCGCGTGAGCGTCTCCAGCAGGGTTGCCAGGCTGCGCGGGTTCATTTCCGTCTGCGGCATATGGATGGAGGCGTTCTGCTTGGCCATCCACTGCGCGTTGTCGCGCTGGTGGCTGGTGGTGGACGCCACCAGCGGCACCAGCACGCTCGCCACGCCGGCCGCCGTCAGTTCGGACACGGTGATGGCGCCTGCGCGGCAAATCACCAGGTCCGCCTCGGCGTAGGCTTGCGCCATGTCCTCGATAAAGTCGACCACCCTGGCCTGCACGCCCGCTTCGGCGTAGCCTGCGCGCAGCGCGTCGATATTCTTTTTGCCCGACTGGTGCGTCACCACCGGGCGCTGCGCCTCGGGGATCAGCGCCAGCGCGGCGGGCAGGTTGTCGTTCAGCGCTTTGGCGCCCAGGCTGCCACCCACCACCAGCACGCGCAAGGCGCCGCTGCGGCCCTCGAAGCGCGCTTCGGGCGCGGCCATGTCCAGGATCTCCTGGCGCACCGGATTGCCGGTGACGACGGCCTTGCTGGCCGCCGCGCCGAAATCGGCCGGGAAGCCGAAGCACACGCGCCCGGCAAAAGGCGCCAGCGTTTTATTCGACAGCAGTAGCGCCGCGTCCGCGTTCACCAGCACCATGGGCACGCCGCGCAGGCGCGCCATCAGGCCGCCCGGCACGGTGACGTAGCCGCCCATGCCCAGCACCGCGTCCGGCTTGCGCTGGCCCAGGAAGCGGAAGCAGTCGGCGAAGGCGGCCAGCATCTTCAGCGCGCCGCCAAGGCTGTGCTTGATGCCCTTGCCGCGCATGCCGGAGAAGTTGATGGTGTCGATCGCGATGCCGTGCTTGGGCACCAGCTCCTGCTCCATGCCGTGGCTCGTACCCAGCCAGCTCACTTCCCAGCCGCGCGCGCGCATGGCCTGCGCAATCGCCAGGCCGGGGAAAATGTGGCCGCCGGTGCCGGCTGCCATGATCATCAGTCGTTTCATATTCTGCCGCCGCGCATCAGGACCCGGTTCTCGTAGTCGATCCGAAGCAGGATCGCGAGTCCGACGCAGTTAATCATAATGCCGGTGCCGCCGTAGCTCATCAGCGGCAGGGTCAGGCCCTTGGTAGGCAGCAGGCCAAGGTTCACGCCCATATTGATGAAGGTCTGCACGCCGATCCAGATGCCGATGCCCTTGGCCGCGAGGCCGGCAAAGGTCTGGTCGATGGCGATGGCCTGGCGGCCGATGTCGAAGGCGCGCTTGACCACCCAGTAGAACATGGCCACGACGCACAGCACGCCGGCCAGGCCCAGCTCCTCGCCGATCACGGCCAGCAGGAAGTCGGTGTGCGCTTCCGGCAGGTAGTGCAGCTTTTCCAGGCTGCCGCCCAGGCCAACGCCAAAAATCTCGCCGCGCCCGAAAGCGATCAGCGAGTGCGTCAGCTGGTAAGCCTTGTTCAGCGCATTGTCCTCTTCCCAGGGATTCAGATAGGCGAAGAAACGGTCGCGCCGGAATTTCGACAGCGCGATGATGGCCACGAATATCGTCACCAGCATGGCGCCTATGCCGCCGAACCAGATGGCGTTGATACCGCCCAGGAACAGGATGCCCATGGCGATGCAGACGATCACGCCAAAAGCGCCCAGGTCGGGTTCGAGCAGCAGCAGCAGGCCGACGAAGCTCACCGCCAGCGCCATCGGCATAAAGCCCTTGGTCAGCTTGTGCATGTATTCCTGCTTGCGCACGGTGTAGTCGGCCGCGTACAGCACGATCACCACCTTCATCAGCTCGGACGGCTGGAAGTTGAACACCTTCAGCGACAGCCAGCGGCGCCCGCCGTTCACCACCACGCCCAGGCCCGGTATCAGCACCGCCATCAGCAGCACCAGCGTGCCGATGAACAGATAGGGCGCGGTGCGCTGCCACACGGCGACGGGAATGCGGAAGGTCATCAGCCCCACCAGCACCGAGATGCCGATAAAACTGGCCTGGCGCACCAGGAAGTAGTTGTTCTTGTAGGCAGCGTACTTGGGCGAGTCCGGCAGCGAGATCGAGGCCGAATACACCATCACCATCCCCAGCAGCATGAGGATCAGCACCACCCACACCAGCAGCTGGTCGTACTCCATCATCTTCGACGGGCGCGCGCGGCTGTCGATGGCCGTGGAACCCGTGGAGGAAGAGGAGAAGCGGAATGGCAGCTGGAAGGCCATGGATCAGATCTCCTGCCCGGCGTCGAGCGCGATGTCGCGCACGGTGTCGATGAAGACCTGCGCGCGGTGCGCGTAGTTCTTGAACATGTCCAGGCTGGCGCAGGCCGGCGACAGCAGCACGGCGTCGCCAGGCTTGGCCAGCTTGGCGGCCAGGCGCACGGCGGACGGCAGGTCGGTGCCGCAGTCGGCCAGGTCGATGCCGGCTTCCACCACGCCGCCTTGCTCCAGCGCGGCGCGCAGCGCCGGCGCATCGCGGCCGATCAGCATCACCGCGCGCACGTAGCGCGACACGGGTTCGGCCAGCGGATCGAACGCCTGGCCCTTGCCGTCGCCGCCGGCGATCAGCAGCAAACGCTGGCCGGCGCCGGTGAAGCTCTTGCCCAGGCCGTTCAGCGCGGCCACGGTGGCGCCCACGTTGGTGCCCTTGCTGTCGTCGTAGTATTCCACGCCGTCGATGGCGGCCACCAGCTCGACGCGGTGCGGCTCGCCGCGATATTCGCGCAGGCCGTGCAGCAGCGGCGCGAACGGCAGGCCGATGGCGCGGCACAGCGCCAGCGCGGCCAGCGCGTTGGAGGCATTGTGCAGGCCACGGATCTGCAGCGCGTCCGACGGCATCAGGTTCTTGACGGTGGTGGCCACAGGTTCCGGGGCCGGATCGTTCTTCTTGCGCTTTTTCGGCGGCTCCGCGTCCTCGTCCGGCACGGCGGTTGCCAGCCAGTGGATGCCGCGCTCGTTGTGCAGGCCGAAGCTGCCCGCTTCCGCCGGTTCGCCGGTGCCGAAGCTGACGTTCTCGCCGACCGGATTGGCCATGCGCATCACGGTGGCGTCATCGCGGTTCAGCACGCGCACGGTGCCGGCGCCGAAGATGCGGGCCTTGTCGGCGGCGTAGGCGTCCATCGAGCCGTGCCAGTCCAGGTGGTCTTGGGTCACGTTCAATACGGTGGCGGCGTCCGCCTGCAGGCTGAAGGTGGTGTGCAGCTGGAAGCTGGACAGCTCGAGCACCCAAACCTGCGGCAGCGCATCGGCCTCGATCACTTCACGCAGCACGTCCAGCGCGGCCGGGCTGATATTGCCCGCCACGCGCACGCTGAAGCCTGCGCGCTGGCACAGCTGGCCGGTCAGGCTGGTGACGGTGGTCTTGCCGTTGGTGCCGGTGATGGCGATGACTTTCGGCGCGTAGCCGCGTTCTTCCTTCAGCGACGCCAGCGCCTGGGCGAACAGTTCGATCTCGCCCCAAACTGGAATGTTCACGGCGGCTGCGGCGCGCATCAGGTCGGCCACGTCGCCTTGCGGGGCGAGGCCGGGACTGATGGCGACGAAGTCGGTGTCGTACAGCAGCGCGATGTCCAGGCGGCCGCCGATGAATTCGGCGTCCGGCACGGCGGCCTTCAGGGCGGCCAGGCGGTCGGCCACGGCGCTCTCGGCGCGCGTGTCGGCCACGCGCACGCGCGCGCCGCCGCGGGCCAGCCATAGCGCCATCGCCAGGCCGGATTCGCCCAGCCCGAGTACCAACACCCGTTTGCCGTCGTAGCTCATCAGCGCAGTTTCAAGGTGGACAGGCCAACCAGTACCAGCATCATCGTCACAATCCAGAAGCGGACGACGACCTGGGTCTCTTTCCAGCCCTTTTGTTCAAAGTGGTGGTGCAGCGGCGCCATGAGGAAGACGCGGCGGCCGGTGCCGTAGCGCTTCTTGGTGTATTTGAACCAGCCCACCTGGATAATCACGGACACGGTTTCAGCCACGAAGATGCCGCCCATGATGAACAGCACGATTTCCTGGCGCACGATGACGGCGATGGTGCCGAGCGCGCCGCCCAGCGCCAGCGCGCCCACGTCGCCCATGAACACTTGCGCGGGGTGCGTGTTATACCAGAGGAAGGCCAGGCCGGCCCCCGCCATGGCGCCGCAGAAGATGATGAGCTCACCGGCGCCGGGAATGTGCGGAATGAACAGGTATTTGGCGTACACGGTGCTGCCGGTCAGGTAGGCGAACAGGCCGAGCGCCGAGCCCACCATCACGGTCGGCATGATGGCCAGGCCGTCCAGGCCGTCGGTGAAGTTCACGGCGTTGCTGGTGCCGACGATGACGCAGTAGGTCAGCGCGATAAAGCCCCACACGCCCAGCGGATAGCTGATGGTTTTAAAGAACGGCACGATCAGATCGGCCTTGGGCGGCAGGTCCATGGAGAAGCCGGACTGCACCCAGGCGAAGAACAGCTCGAACACCTTGGCCGGCGTGGGTGCGGACACCGAGAACGCCAGGTACAGCGCGGCGCCTATGCCCACCAGCGACTGCCAGAAATATTTTTCGCCGGAGCGCATGCCTTCCGGATCCTGGCGCACCACCTTGCGGTAGTCGTCCACCCAGCCCACCGCGCCGAAGCCGATGGTGACCACGATCACCGGCCAGATCAGACGGTTCGACCAGTCGCACCACAGCAGCGTGGACACGCCGATGGCGATCAGCAGCAGCACGCCGCCCATGGTGGGCGTGCCGTGTTTTTTCAAATGGGTTTGCGGACCGTCGGTGCGCACGGCCTGGCCGTACTTCATGGCGGTCAGCTTGCGGATCACGGACGGGCCGGCCCACAGGCCGATGATCAGCGCCGTGATGGTGGCGAACACCGCGCGCGCGGTGATGAAGTTGAATACCCGCAGGGGACCGAAGTCGTCCTGGAACATTTGTGCGAGCCAGAGCAGCATGATTAGTGAGTTCCTTTGTTAGCTTGTTGCGATCCAATCAAATGCTGCACGACCCGTTCCATTTTCATGAAGCGGGAGCCCTTGATCAATACGGTTGCATCCGGCGTTGCTGCTGCGTCCACGGCAGCGAGCAGCGCGTCGAATTCTTCAAAATGCCTGGTTACGCCGGCGCCGCGCATATGCTGCGCCAGCTCTCCGGTAACGAGGACGTGTTCCAGGTTCTTGCTGGCGGCGTAGGCGGCGATCTCCTCGTGGAATTCCCGGCCCTGCGCGCCCACTTCGCCCATGTCCCCCAGCACCAGCACGCGCGGCGCGGGGGCTTTGGCCAGCACGTCGATGGCGGCGCGCACGGAGTCAGGGTTTGCGTTGTAGCTGTCATCGATGACGACGGCGCCGTTCAGCGCGGCCTTTTTCTGCAGGCGGCCGCTGACAGGCGCAAAAGTGTCCAAGCCCAGCTTGATATGCTCGGCGCTGACGCCGGCGGCGTAAGTGCAGGCCACGGCGGCCAGCGCGTTCAGCACGTTGTGCTCGCCCGCCGCCTGCAGCGCGACAAAGAACTGCAGCGGATCGCCTTCGCTCTCGCGCACGGTGATAAACATCTGGTTGCCGAAGTCGCCCGCGCGGAAGGTGCACGAGACATTGGCTTCCTTGGTCAGGCCGAAGGTCAGCGTGCTGCGGCCGGCGGCCAGCTCGCGCCAGACCGGCGTGAATTCGTCGTGCTGCGGGAAAACGGCCACGCCGTCCGCAGGCAGCGCGGCCAGCACGGCGCCGTTTTCGCGCGCCACCGCTTCCACCGTGTGCATGAATTCCTGGTGCTCGCGCTGGGCGTTGTTCACCAGGGCGATGGTGGGCTCGGCGATGGCGCTCAGGCGGCCGATCTCGCCGGGGTGGTTCATGCCCAGTTCAATCACGGCCGACTGGTGCGCCGCGTCCAGGCGGAACAGCGTGAGCGGCACGCCGATTTCGTTATTCAGGTTGCCGCGCGTGGCCAGGCGGCCGTCCTCGCCGTGCGCCGCCGCCAGGATGGAGGCGATCATTTCCTTGACCGTGGTCTTGCCGTTGCTGCCGGTAACGCCGATGACGGGCAGCGCGTACTGCTTGCGCCAGTAGTTGGCGATGCGGCCCAGCGCGGCCAGCGTGTCCGGCACCAGCAGGGCCGGCAGGGTCCAGCCCTGCGGCAGGCGTTCGGCCACGACGGCGGCAACGCCCTTGCCCGCCACGGCGTTGGGGCCGTCCAGCAGGAAATCGTGGGCGTCGAAGTTCTCGCCGCGCAGGGCGACGAACAGCGAGCCGGCAGGCGTGCTGCGGCTGTCGGTGGAAACGCCGTCGAATGCGACAGCGTCGGGCGTGGCTGCGGAAGCGCCCGGCGCAAACGTCGCGCCGGGAATCGCCGCCAGCAGCTGGGCCAGTGTTGCGTGCATCAATTGGTCCTCATCATGGTGAGGCGGGCCGACAGCGCCAGCTGGGCATGGTCCGCGTCCGAGAACGGGATCTTGCGGCCCTTGATTTCCTGGTAGGCCTCATGGCCCTTCCCGGCCAGCAGGATCACGTCCGGCTTGGCGGCGTGCTTGATGGCCGACAGGATGGCGGCGGCGCGGTCGTCCACAGTCTGGAATACGGAGGTCGGGTGGCTGGCGTCCATGCCCGCGATAATCTGTTCAATGATGGCGTGCGGATCTTCGCTGCGCGGATTGTCGCTGGTGACCACCACGTGCTCGGCGATCTGCGCCACGCGGCCCATCTGCGGGCGCTTGCCCGGGTCGCGGTCGCCGCCGCAGCCGAACACGCACCACAGCTGGCCGCCGCGCTCCTGCGCCACGACGCGCAGCGTTTCCAGCGTCTTCTCCAGCGCGTCCGGCGTGTGGGCATAGTCCACCACCACCATGGGCGCCTCGTTGCCGCCAATCTGCTGCATGCGGCCCGGCGCCGAGGTCAGGCCTTCGATGGCTTCCACGGCGGCGCGCAGGGTGGCGCCCTTGACCAGCAAGGCGCCCAGCACCGCCAGCGCGTTGCTGATGTTGAACTGGCCCACCAGGTGGGTCTTCACCAAGGTGCTGCCTTGCGGCGTGTCGAGGTGGAATTCGGTGCCGGCGCTGCGGGTGCGCAGCTGGCTGGCGCGCAGCATGTCCACGCCGGGCAGGTCCGGCAGCTCGGCCGCGTCGCGCAGCGTGTAGCCGACCACGCGGTCCTTGCGCGCGGTGATGCGGTCCGCCAGGCGGCGGCCCATGGCGTCGTCCAGGTTCACCACCGAGGCTTGCAGGCCGGGGCTGTCGAACAGCTTGGTCTTGGCCGCCTCGTAGGCTTCCATGGTGCCGTGGTGGTCCAGGTGGTCGCGCGTGAGGTTGGTGAACAGCGCCACGTCGAAGTGCATGCCGTCGGTGCGGCCCAGGTCCAGGCCGATGGAGGTGACTTCGATCGCCAGCGCGGTGGCGCCCAGGTCGCGCGTTTCGGCCAGTTTCTGCGCCAGCAGCACGGCGTCCGGCGTGGTGTAGCCGGTGGGGTCGAACTCCACTTCACCGCGCGCGCGCGACATTCCCACGCCCAGCGTGCCGATGACGGCGGTAAGGTCGCCCAGGCGGCTCAGCGCCTGGCCCAGCCACACGGCGCACGAGGTCTTGCCGTTGGTGCCGGTGACGGCCACGGTGTACATGCTGGCGTCCGGATAATTATAGAAGGCCTGCGCGATGGGGCCGGAGCGGCGCTTCAGGTCCTTGACGGCGAGGTGCGGCACATTCCACGCGGCGTCGTCCCAGGGATAGGCTTGCGCGCCCTGCTCTTCGTAGACAATGCCGGCGGCGCCCTGCTCGATGGCGGCGGCGATGTAGCCGCGCCCGTCCTTGCCGTCGCCGGGATAGGCGAAGAACACATCGCCCGGTTTGACGCGGCGCGAATCGGAGACCAATTGCCCGTTGGGCACCGTCTGTTTGATCCAGTTGCTGATTTCGTTAGGTGTCATGGGCGCTCTTACATTACGTCCGCCCCGCCGTCGGCAGGGATGACAATTTCAGTGACGGACGAATCCGGCGGAACGTTCAGCGAACGCAGCGCATTGGCCGCAACGGCGGCAAACGTAGGCGCCGCGACCTGGCCGCCGTAGTGGCCGCCCTGCGTAGGTTCGTCGATCATGACAGCGATGATGAAGCGCGGATTCGACATCGGCACCATGCCGACGAAGGAGCCGATGTATTTGCGCGGCATGGCGTAGCGGCCGTTTTCCACCTTGTAGGCGGTGCCGGTTTTGCCGCCTGCGCGGTAGCCTGGAATCTGCGCCTGCTTGGCGGTGCCGTCCTTGCCGGACACAACGGTCTCCAGCATGGCGCGCATCTGTTCCGCGGTCTTGGGCTTGATGATCTGCTGCCCCACCGGCGGCTCCGTCACCTTCTGGAAGGACAGCGGTATGGTGTCGCCGTTACGCGCAAACATCATGTAGGAACGTGCCAGCTGGATCAGCGACACCGAAATGCCGTTACCGTAGCTCATGGTGGCCTGCTCGATGGGGCGCCACGATTTGTAAGGACGCACGCGGCCGGCCACCGCGCCGGGGAAGCCCCACTTCGGCTGCTGGCCGAAGCCTACCTTGGTGAACATCTCCCACATCTCCTGCGAGGGCATGCTGAGCGCGATTTTCGAGGTGCCGATATTGGACGACATTTCGATAATCTGCTGCACGTTGATCACGCCGTGGCCCTTGGTGTCGCTGATGGTGCGGTCCAGGATGGTGTACTTGCCGGCGCCGGTGTCGATATAGGAATTCGGGTTCACGCGGCCGCTGTCCAGCGCCAGCGCCACGGTGATGGGTTTGAGCGTGGAGCCGGGCTCGAAGGTGTCGGTCATGACGCGGTTGCGCAGCTGCGCGCCGGTCAGCGAGCGGCGGTCGTTCGGGTCGTAGCTCGGGTAGTTGGCCAGCGCCAGCACTTCGCCGGTGTGCACGTCCAGCACCACCGCGCCGCCGGCCTTGGCCTTGAACTTCTCCACCGCGCCCTTGAGCTGGGTGTAGGCGATGTACTGGATCTTGCTGTCCACCGACAGCGTCAAATCCTTGCCGTCGTGCGGCTCGTGGATGGAACCGACGTCCTCGACGATGTGGCCCAGGCGGTCCTTGATCACGCGGCGGCTGCCGGTGGCGCCCTGCAGCGTCTTCTGCTGCGCCAGCTCCATGCTCTCCTGGCCCACGTCCTCCACGTTGGTGAAGCCCACCACGTGGGTCATCACTTCGCCTTGCGGGTAGAAGCGCTTGTATTCCTTGCGCGCTTCGATGCCTTCGATTTTCAGTTCGGCGATCTTGGCCGCCACGTCCATCTCCACCTGGCGTTTCAGGTAGACCAGGTCGCGGTCGGAATCGAGCTTCTTGCGCAGGTCCGCCTCGTTCATTTCAAGCAGGGCGGCCAGCGCGCGGATTTTCTCGGGCGGCGCGGCCAGCACGTCGTCCGGTATCGCCCAGATGGCTTTCACCGGCACCGACGACGCCAGCACCTGGCCGTTGCGGTCGGTGATCTTGCCGCGCGTGGCGGGCAGCTCCAGCGTGAAGGCGTAGCGCGCCTCGCCCTGCTTTTGCAGGAACTGGGTCGACACGCCTTGCAGCCACAGGGCGCGCACTGCCAGCGCGGCGAAAGCGGCGAACAGCACGAACAGCACCACGCGCGAACGCCACGGCGGCAGGCTGACCGCCAGCATCGGGTTCTTCGTGAATGGCATGCCTTTCGAGCGTGCCACGCGTGCGCTGTTTGCTCCGCCGCCTGCCCGCATTACTTGTCCCCTTGCGTCAGGTATTGCGTGCGGTTCGGCGTGAGCTGCGTCATGTTCAGGTCGCGGCGGGCGATTTCCTCGATACGGGCGTGCTTGCCCAGCTTGGACTGGTCCAGCTGCAGCTGCGCCCAGTCGATATCGAGCTGGCGCGCCTTCGCTTGCGCGCGCTCCAGGTCGATAAACAGGTGGCGCGCCTGGTACTGCGCGTTCACCAGCGAGAGCGCGCAGCCGACCAGGAAGGCCGCCAGGACGAGGTTGATCTTGAAACTCACGCAGCCGCCTTGTCGTCATACGGCAGGCGGCGCGCCACGCGCATCACCGCCGAGCGGGCGCGCGGGTTGGCTTCCACCTCAGCGTCGGATGGCTTGATCTTGCCCAGCAGCTTGAGCTCCGGCTGCGGCAGGTCCGCCGCGCGGATGGGCAGGCGGCGGTCCGGCTGCGGCACATTGGCCTTGGACGCGAAGAAGCGCTTGACCATGCGGTCTTCCAGCGAATGGAAGCTGATGATGGCCAGGATGCCGCCCGGCGCCACGCAGTCGTAGGCGTGGGTCAGTCCGGCTTCGAGATCCTCAAGCTCCTTATTGATGTGAATCCGGATAGCCTGAAAAGTCCGGGTGGCCGGGTCCTTGCCCTTTTCACGGGTCTTGACCGCCCCTGCCACGATACCGGCAAGCTGTCGTGTGGTTGAAATTGGCTCGACTGCCCGGCGAGCAACAATCGCCTTTGCAATCTGAAAAGCAAACCGTTCTTCCCCATATTCTTTTATCACCTTTTCCAGTGTCTCTACTGTTTCGGTAGCCAGCCATTCCGCGGCCGACTGGCCACGGGTGGTATCCATGCGCATGTCGAGCGGACCATCGTTGCGGAAACTGAAGCCACGGGCGGCGTCGTCCACCTGCGGCGAAGAGATGCCCAGGTCCAACAGCACGCCGTCCACCTTGGGCATGGCGCGCTCTTGCAGCGCTTCGGCCATGGTGGCGAAACTGTCGTGCACGATCTGGAAACGGGGATCGGTGATTTGTTCGGCGGTGGCGATGGCCTGCAGGTCCTTGTCGAAGGCCAGCAGGCGGCCTTGCGCGCCCAGGCGCGACAGGATCAGGCGGCTGTGGCCGCCACGGCCGAAAGTGCCGTCTATATAGAGGCCGTTGGCGCGCTCGCCCTCAAGCTGGAGCGCGTCCACCGCCTCGTCTAGCAGCACCGTACGATGCTGGAATTCTGGCACCGCAACTGAAGTCATTTTGGGCGGGCCTTAGAAAGAAAAATCGGAAAGCGCGTCGGGCATGCCGACGTCGATGGTTTGCTGCTCGTTTTCGGCACGGCGGGCCGGATCCCAGATCTCGAAATGGGTCAGCATGCCGGACAGCACGACCTCGCGGCCCAGGCCGACGGCGTCGCGCAGCTCGGGCGCCACCAGGATGCGGCCGGCCGAGTCCATTTCCACGTCGCTGGCGTTGCCCAGCAGAATGCGCTGCCAGCCGCGGGCCGACATCGGCCAAGCGGCGATCTGGTCGCGCTTGGCTTCCCACACGTGGCGCGGGTACATCAGCAGGCAGCCGTCCGGGTGCTTGGTAAGCGTGAGGCGTCCTTCGCACTGGATAGCCAGTGCGTCGCGATGCTTGGCCGGGATGGACATCCTGCCTTTCGCATCGAGAGTGATCGCGGAAGCGCCTTGAAACACGTATTACCTTTTAAGTAGTGGGGCTGAAAAAGAGGGCGGAAAATCCCACAAAACTACACTTTTTCACACAGTTGCCCACTTTAGAGGATGGAAAGATAGTGGTCAAGCGCTTTCCAATTGGAAAAACATGGATTTTATTAATGAAATTAAGGACTTAGCGTCGTTCCTTGATGCAAGCTCAAGTAAAAATGTGTCGTGAAATTAGAGACTTACATCCGATACTGAAAGTGCTATCTCATCAATGTTCCGCTGCTTGGGTCTAGTCTCAGGGTGAAAAAGATGTCAAGAAAAAATTGAAAAATAACCATAAGGTTGCCAGTAGACAACAGAGCCGTAGCAATTCGACAACAGCAGCGGGCGGCGCCAAGCAAGCTTGGCAAGGGCGGACAGGAGGGTGATTTTCTGTGGGATTTGGCACTCTGCCGCGCTTTGCGCGCGATCAGGCAGGACGAAGAATCTTGGGATCAAACCAGTGCTGAACTTTTCCTTCTGACTGCCATTGCGATAACTTGTATAGACAATTTTAAGCCCGGCGGTGCGGGCTGGACCTGTCGATATTATACGCAAAGGCACGCCCAAGGCGCGCCTGTTTGCACCCCGGAGAGGGGTGCATTACAGCAGCGGAGGACGCCCGGCCTCAGGCGGCGCGCCGCAGCGCCGGCGCCTGGACCGGCACAGCGATGGCGGAACGGCGCGGCGCGACGGAGCGCGCGGAACCGGCGCTTTCCAGCGTGAAGATGCTGACCAGGGCATCCAGGCCGCCCGCCTGGGTACGCATGCTTTGCGAGGCGGCAGTCGCCTCCTCGACCAGCGCCGCGTTCTGCTGGGTAACTGCATCCATCTCGGCGATGGCGCGGTTCACCTGCTCGATGCCGGCGCTCTGCTGCTGCCCGGCCACGGTGATTTCGCCCATGATGGCCGTCACCCGGCGCACGCTCTGCACCACCTCATTCATGGTTTCGCCGGCCTGGCTGACCAGCATGCTTCCCGCCTCCACCTGGTTCACCGAGTCGCCGATCAGGGTCTTGATCTCCTTGGCGGCAGCAGCCGAGCGCTGCGCCAGGCTGCGTACTTCCGTCGCCACCACGGCAAAGCCACGGCCCTGCTCGCCCGCGCGGGCCGCTTCCACGGCCGCGTTCAGGGCCAGGATATTGGTCTGGAAGGCAATCCCGTCGATAACGCCGATAATGTCCACGATCTTGCGGGCCGAGGCATTGATGCTGCCCATGGTCTCCACCACCTGCCCCACCACGGCGCCGCCTTTTTCAGCGATGCCGGACGCGTCCAACGCCAGCTGGTTGGCCTGGCGCGCGCTGGCCGAATTGTGCTTCACGGCCGTGGTCAGCTCCTCCATCGCGGCGGCGGTCTCCTCCAGCGAACTGGCTTGCTGCTCGGTGCGGGCCGACAGGTCCAGGTTGCCGGCCACGATCTGGTCCGAGGCGCTGGCGATGGTGTCGGTGGCCACGCGCACCTGGCCGACGATATTGGCCAGGCTTTCGCGCATGCTGCCCATGGCCAGCAGCAGGCTGCCGCCGTCGCCGGGCGCGGTATGCACCTCGACCGACAGTTCGCCGGCGGCGATGCGGCCGGCGATCTCGGCCGCGTACTCCGGCTCGCCGCCCAGGCGGCGCGTCAGCCAGCGGGTGATCAGGGCGGCGCCCAGCGCGCCCAGGGCCACACTCGCGGCCAGCAGCGAAATAATCCATACGCGCGCCGAGGCATAGACGTCGGCGCCGTGGCGGGCGGCGTCCACGCCGCCTTCGCCGTACAGGTCCACCAGCTTGTCGACCTGGGCGCGCAGCGCCACGATCAGCTTGTTCGACTCGCCCCGTATCAAGGCCTTGGCGGCGGCGTCGTCATTGGCGCGGGCGGCGGCGCGTATCTTCACATCCTCGGCCATGTAGCGTTCCCACATGGCGACGAAGCCGGCATACAGCGCCTTCTCCTCCGGCGTGGCCAGCAGTTCGACATAGGCCGCCTGCATCTTGCCCAGCTCCACCAGGTCGGCCGCGATCACCTTGTCGTACTTGTCCATGTCGGCCTGCTCGGTCGAAATAATGTACTGGAACTCGCGGGTGCGCACGCGGGCGATCTGGGACTTGATGTCCTGCACCGCGCGCATGCTGGGCATCCAGCGCGAAGACAGCTCGCCGGCCGTGGCGTTGACCTGGGCCAGCTTGAGGATGGAAAACACGCCTACGCCCACCGTCAGCGCCAACACGGCGGCGAACGCCAGGCCCAGCTTGGTGGACAACTTGAGTCTTTTCAACCAATTCATATCATACCTTTTACATAACATTTTTTTCCAGAAGGAAACATGTTACTGCATGGCAAAATTTCCTGCTTATGTTGCGATGCAACATCGTAATATTTCACAATTGGCAAACTACGTATATTCCACAGTTGGCAAATTCGTGAAATCCAGAATTCCAAATTGCTGCAATGCAGCAACCGACAGAACAAACCGGCGCCGCCACGCCCTGACCGCCGCCGGTGTATGCTTCTGCATGCTTGCTTCCATCCTTCCCGTTTTCCTCATCATCCTGCTGGGCGTGGCCATCCGCCATTACGAATGGCTGCCCGAGGCCTTTTTCCCCTCGGTGGAAAAGTTCTCCTACAACATCGCCTTCCCCGCCCTGCTGTTCGCCGGCACGGCCCGCCTGAGCTTCGGCGGCGGCCAGGTGGGCGAACTGGCGCTGGCCACCCTGCTGCCGACCTTTATCATCATCGCGGTCGCGCTTGTGGCCATGCCCTTCGCGCGCGGCTTGCCGGACGCCAGTCGCTCCTCCGTGCTGCAGGGCGCCATGCGGCCCAACACCTATTTCGGGCTGGCCGTGTCCTCGCTGTTCTTCGACGCCAAGACCGCCGCGCTGGTGATGCTGGCGCTCGCGCTATGCCTGCCGGTGGTGAATATGCTGTCTATCGTCGCGCTGTCGTGGTGGAGCGGCAGCAAGACCGACTACGCCAAGGTGGCGCAGACGCTGGCGCGCAATCCCATCATCCTGTCCACGCTGAGCGGCATGCTGGTGAGTTTGTCCGGCGTGGCCCTGCCGCTGGCCTTGATGAACACGCTCGACATCCTCGGCAAGGCGGCGCTGTGCCTGGGCCTGGTCTGCGTGGGCAGCGGCCTGGTGTTTTCGCTGCAAGGCTTGCGGCCCGTGGCGCTGGGCTGGACCTCGGCGCTGAAACTGCTGCTGATGCCGCTGGTGGCGGCCAAAGTGTGCCTGCTGTTCGGCATAGGCGGGCCGGTGGCGCTGGCAGCGGTCTTCTTTTGCGCCCTGCCCACCGCGCCCAACGCCTACATCATGGCCCGGCAACTGGGCGGCGACGCCCGCCTGATGGCGGCGCTGATCACCCTGCAAACCCTGCTGGCGGCCGCCACCGTCCCGCTCAGCAAGAACTTCCTGCCGCTGCTGGGCGCATAGGGGCAGCAGCGGCAGGCGTGGCGCTTCAGGCGCGCACGCGCTCGAGCAATTCCGCCGTTGTCAGGATTTCGCTGGCATAGGTCGGGCCGTTGGACTCGTGCGCCGCGCGCACCCGGCACCGCGCGAGCGCGTATTAATCCTTGTAAATGTTCGCTTGGCGCCCAAGCCTAAGCTGGGGGGCTTATTGCGTCGGCAGAATCTTGAACTCGCGGCCGGGGGATGGCGGGGCTTCCAAATCGGTCACGGCGACCTGGTGCACGCGGGCGGCGGGCGGGCCGCGTTTGGACCACTGGATGATGGCCTCGACTGCCTGCGCATCGCCATCGACGGCGGCCTCGACGGAGCCGTCGCGGCGGTTGCGTACCCAGCCGGAGAGGCCCAGGGACTGCGCCTCGTCCGCGAAGGAGGCGCGGTAGCCGACGCCTTGCACGCGGCCTTCGATCAGCAGCTGTTTCGCCATCAGAACGGAGCCTCCCAGCCCTTGGCGCGCTCGACGGCGCGGGACCAGCGGTCCAGCAGCGCGGCGCGCTGATCGGCGCCCATGGCGGGCTCGAAACGGCGCTCGCACTGCCATTGCGCGGCGATTTCTTCCTTCGATTCCCAGAAGCCGACCGCCAGCCCGGCCAGGTAGGCGGCGCCCAGCGCGGTGGTTTCCGTGACCTTGGGCCGCAGCACCGGCACGCCCAGCAGGTCGGCCTGGAACTGCATCAGCAGGTCGTTGCGGGCGGCGCCGCCGTCGGCCCGCACTTCGGTCACGGGGATGGCGCGGTGCGAGGCGGCCACGTCCTTCTGCATGGCGGCCAGCAGCTCGGCGCTCTGGTAGGCGATCGATTCGACCGCCGCGCGGGCGATGTGCGCGGCGGTGGTGCCGCGCGTCATGCCGGCCAGCGTGCCGCGCGCGTAAGGGTCCCAGTGCGGCGCGCCCAGGCCGGTGAAGGCCGGCACCAGCAGCACGCCGCCGCTGTCGGGCACGCTGCCGGCCAGCGCCTCGACGTCGCTCGATTGCTTGATGATCCCCAGGCCGTCGCGCAGCCATTGCACGGTGGCGCCGCCCATGAAGACGCTGCCTTCGAGCAGGTAGTCGGTGCGCCCGTCCACGCGCCAGCCCACGGTGGAGAGCAGGCGGTTGTGCGACACGGCGGCGTGCTGCCCCGCATGCATCAGCATGAAGCAGCCGGTGCCGTAAGTGTTCTTGACCATGCCCGGCGCGTGGCAGGCCTGGCCGAAGGTGGCGGCCTGCTGGTCGCCCGCTATGCCGGCCACCGGGATCTCGCCGCCGAACAGGGCCGCGCGCGTCACGCCAACCTCCTCGCTGGAGGACACCACCTGCGGCAGCATCTGCTCGGGAACGTCGAACAGCGCCAGCAGGTCGGCGTCCCAGCGCATCAGGTGGATATTGAACAGCATGGTGCGGGCGGCGTTGCTGACGTCGGTGACGTGCACGCCGCACAGCTTCCACGCCAGCCAGGTGTCGATGGTGCCGAAGGCCAGCGCGCCGTGGCGCGCCCGCTCGCGCGCGCCGGGAACGTGGTCCAGCAGCCATTTGATCTTGGTGGCGGAAAAATAGGCGTCCAGCTCCAGGCCGGTGCACTCGGCGATCAGCCTGGCCTTGCCGGCGGCGCGCAGCTGGTCGCAGATGTCGGCGGTGCGGCGGTCCTGCCAGACGATGGCGGGCGCGATCGGCTCGCCGGTCTTGCGGTCCCACACCACGGTGGTCTCGCGCTGGTTGGCGATGCCGATGGCCAGCACCTGCTGCGCATCGACATGGTGGTCGTGCAGCACCTTGCGGGCCACGGTGAGCTGGCTGTTCCAGATTTCGTTGGGATCGTGCTCGACCCAGCCGGGCTGGGGATAATGCTGCGGGAATTCCAGCGCCGCGCTGCCGTGGATTTGCCCCTGCTGGTCGAACAGGATGGCGCGCGAACTGGTGGTGCCCTGGTCAAGGGCCAGGATGTATTTCTTCATCGGCTAGTCCCCTAGCACTGCAGATTGTTAGTTGAAGCAAGCCGGTAGGCCGGATTTTGTTACGGCGCTCGCCCTTGCGGGTCCGCGCTATGACAGCCATTCCTCTAGGCGCTGGATTACTCCAGCGCTCAAGCTTTCTACCCGCACGCTCCGCGAGCAGCATCATCGCGTGCCTATTTGAAATTGCACCAGGTGGAGGTTACCGCGTTTCACCGTAACTTAATACGCTCGTCTCTGTGGCCCTATTCCTCGCCTTATACCTTGCGGCTTTCGACGGACGGCCGTTAACCGTCACCCCGCTCTATGGAGTCCGGACCTTCCTCCCGCCTTTGCATTGCTGCATCGGCCAGCGGCTGTCTGGCTTGCTTCGGGGCGTATTGTAACACGCCGCCCCCACCCGCCAAAAAGGGGTCAGGGTTGATTTTCCCGTATGAGAATATCAACCCGGAAAATCAACCCTGACCCCTTTTTGGAAATTTGATGTCGCCATTTCAAAAGCCGCAGGCGGTGGCTGGCCGTAGAATGCCGCATCACTTTCCCGCATAAAGGTCAGACCATGACGCATCCCTCCCGCACCGGTGGCCAGATATTGGTGGACGCCCTGAAGATCCACGGCGTGGACACCGCCTTCGGCGTGCCCGGCGAAAGCTATCTCGACGTGCTCGACGCACTGCACGAGTCCGGCATCCGCTTCATCATCAACCGCCAGGAGGGCGGCGCGGCATTCATGGCCGAGGCCTACGGCAAGATGACCGGCCAGCCCGGCATCTGCTTCGTCACGCGCGGCCCGGGCGCGACCAACGCCTCCATCGGCGTGCACACGGCCTTCCAGGACTCCACGCCGATGATTTTGTTCATCGGCCAGGTGGGCAGCGACTTCATGGACCGCGAGGCCTTCCAGGAAATCGACTACCGCCGCATGTACGGCCAGATGGCGAAATGGGTCGCGCAAATCGACCGCGCCGACCGCATCCCCGAATACATGGCGCGCGCCTTCCAGGTGGCCACCAGCGGCCGCCCCGGCCCCGTGGTGCTGGCCTTGCCGGAAGATATGCTGACCAATCTGGCCGCCGTGGCCGATACCGGCCGCTACCAGCCGACCCAGGGCGCGCCGTCGCAGCCGCAAATGGCCCAACTGCGCGCCATGCTGGCCGGCGCCAAGCGCCCGCTGGTGCTGCTGGGCGGCGGCGGCTGGAACGCGCAGGCCTGCGCCGATGTGCAGCGCTTCGCCGAGACCAACGCGCTGCCGGTGGCCTGCACCTTCCGCTTCCAGGATCTGCTCGACAACAACCATCCCCACTACGCGGGCGACGTGGGCATAGGCATCAACCCCAAGCTGGCCGCGCGCGTGAAGAATGCGGACGTGCTGATCGCCATCGGCCCGCGCCTGGGCGAGATGACCACCAGCGGCTACGAGCTGCTGTCCTCGCCGGTGCCGCGGCAGCGCCTGGTGCATATCCACGCCAGCCCGGAGGAACTGGGCAGCGTCTACCAGGCTGAACTGATGATCGCCAGCGGCATGCCGCAAGTGGCGGCCATGCTGGCGGAGATGGCGCCGGTGGACCCGGCCGCATGGCAGGGCAGCGTGGCCGAGGCGCGCGCCGAGTACGCGGCCTTCCAGCAGCAGCCTCCCATTTTCCAGGACGGCAAGGCGCCGCTGAACCTGTGGCAGCTGGTGCAGGACATGGACGCGCTGACCCCGGCCGATACCATCATCACCAACGGCGCCGGCAACTACGCCACTTGGGCGCACCGCTTCCATCGCTACGGCGGCATGCGCACCCAGCTGGCGCCCACCAGCGGCGCCATGGGCTACAGCGTGCCGGCCGGCGTGGCGGCCAAGATTATCGATCCGTCGCGCACCGTGATCACCTTTGCCGGCGACGGCGAATACATGATGAACGGCCAGGAGCTGGCCACGGCGGTGCAGTACCGCGCAGGTGTCATCATTATCGTGTTCAATAACAGCATGTTCGGCACCATACGCATGCACCAGGAGAAGAACTATCCGGGCCGCGTGTCGGGCACGGAGCTGCACAATCCGGACTTCGCGGCGCTGGCGCAGGCCTATGGCGCGCATGGCGAGGTGGTGACGGAAACGGCGCAGTTCGCGCCCGCGCTGCAGCGCGCGCTGGACCATACGCGCGGCAAGAGCTTGCCGGCGGTGATCGAGCTGCGCTACGACGGCAACCTGATTACGCCGGGCGCCACGCTGGAGACCATACGCAAGAACGCGGAAGCGGCGTTGTCCGCTAAAACGGCTTAAACCGGCTCTGCGGCGGCGCGCGCTGCGGCGGGTTACGCGTTCCGCTAACCCGCCCTACCCGCCCTACGCCTGCTGGGGCTGCGGCGCGGCCTGCTTGACGGGGGCCTCGTGCGGCATCTTGGGCGTGGCGGGCGTCTCTTCTTCCGGCTCCAGCGGGGCCGGCTTGGGCGCGGGGCACGGCTTGCATGCCGGCGCCGCGCGCCCGAAATCCTTCACCTTCTTTAAACGCGACGGCACGTCCGGCTGGCCGCAATAGCCGCCATCGAGCACCAGCGTGTCGCCATTGTCGGCGAACTTGCCGCTAATGGTGCGCTCCTCCTCGTCCACCTGCACGCTGAAATACATCTGCTTGCCGCGCGGGTCGAGGTTGACGTCGTGCGCCACCAGCGGCCAGCTCAGGCCGCCGGCGGTGAATTCATAGATCACCGTGTCCACTTCGGCAAAGCGCTGCAGGCTGATGCGCTGGCCGCCGAACTCGCCTGTTTCAGCATGCACGCACAAGTCCGAATACACGGCCATGCCGTAGCGGGGAAAGCCTTGCTGCGCCTTGGGCGCGGCGATCGCGGCACTGGCCGCCAGCAGGGAGAAACACGCGAGTTGATGGGCAATTTTCATGGCAGCAATTCTAGCACTGGAATAAAAAAACGGCGGCCCGCAGGCCGCCGTTCTCAGCATGTAACTCCGCTTACACGGAATTAGAAGGTGTGCTTGATGCCCACGTTGAATGCTTTGTCGCCCGAACCGGCTTCAGCGTTGTTACCAACGGTGTAGCTGGCGCCGCGCTTGTTCTTGATCTTGGCGTAAGCAACATAGGTGCTGGTACGCTTCGACAGGGCGTAGGAGTAGCCTACTGCCAGCTGGTTGGCGTCGCGGTTGGCCACTTCGTTGTCATCCTTGTGGATGTACGAAGCGATCAGGGTGCCTGCGCCGCCGATAGGAGCGGTTGCGCCGATCAGCATGGTGTCGCTGTCTTTCGACGCGGCCACGGCGGTTGCGGTGAAGGCGGTTGGGTTAGGGATAGGCGACGAGCTTGGGCCTTTGTCGCTGCTGTACGCGAAGTAGCCTTTTACAACGTTGAAGTCGTAGTTGGCGGCGAACAGGGTGTTGTGCGCGTATTCGTTGTTCACCACTGGCGCGCCAGCTGCGGCAACGTCGTTGTTGCGGTTGTTGTAAGCCAGACGGGCGTTCAGCGGACCGTTGGTGTACGCCAGGGAGATGCCCAGTTGACGGCCAGCGTCGGCTTTCGACTGTTCGCCCACGCCGTATTGCGCTTCAACGTTGAAACCGTTGTAGGTTGGGGTCTTGTAGTTGACCGAGTTCGAGATACGCACGCTGGCGCCCGAAGCGGAGAACAGGTTCTTGGCGGAACCAGCCAGGCCAGCCTGGAACGGGTCGGCAACTTGCACCAGGGCGTTGTACATTGGGGTGTACTGGCGGCCCAGGGTCAGCGAACCGGCTTCTTTCGAAACCAGGCCAACGTAGGATTGACGCTGGAACAGGCCGGATGCGTCGCCCACGCCGGTGTCGGCTGCGAAGCCCGATTCCAGCAGGAACACTGCGGACAGGCCGCCACCCAGATCTTCGGTACCGCGGAAGCCGATACGGGAAGTGTTGGCAACACCACTGCTTACCTTCGTTACGTTACCTGCTTTGCCGCCACGCTCGGAGACCAGGCCGGCATCAACGATACCGTAGATGGTGACGTTCGATTGGGCAAAAGCAGCACTGCTCATTGCGCCCAGAACTGCGATGGAGATCAGAGTTTTTTTCATTACGAGTTTCCTTCAGTTTGTGTTGCAAAAATGGTAAAGCTGGAACTACGGCTCAATTCTTGTGCTTGTCTGCACCTGATGTTCAGGCGCCACACTTTATTTATGTTGTGACAGCAATCCCCGATTGCCACGCTGCGTATTCGGATAAGAAACGCGTCACTAATATAGGCTGCCGCTTGCTGTCGCCGGCTTCGTCACAGAGCGATACGCTCTGGAGGCGGCACTATACTGGCCGTTTGCTAATCCAGCAAGTGTTATGAATCGTCCAGTGCGCCCGGTGGCGTTACTTGCAAGCTGAACCAAACAGCATCATTTATACAGTAATCAGCGCCGTCCTGCATGGACTTGTTAGTTATAAGTAATTTCCACAATAGAATAGTCGGCGCCGCGCCGGCGGTCTCCCCGCCTCACACAGGCCTTGACTGCCCCGCCAAAAAGCCTATCGTTATATTAACGAGTTCGCCTCCCTCCGCCTTCCCATCCGCCTGCATATACAACACTCGCCAATCTTTTTTTTACAAAAATAAAGACTTTATTGTCCAATACAAAAGCTCGTCTAGGCACGGAATCGCGCCCTGAGTTCCTGCTTGTCCGCCTGTGTCGTGGACAAGCTTGGCTATCAGGCGGTTTGCCGGAAAAGCGCACGTCCGTACTGGACACTTTCTCTAACGAAACGATTGTAGAATGCAGTTCGCAAGCGGTTAAGCATCCGCCCGCACAGAAAGCGCGGCCACCCCGAACCAGTGGCCGCATAGGCACAATGAACACTGAGACTTCCTTTTTGACAGTTCCCAGCACCATCAGCGACGTTGAGCGCGACACCGGCGTGGCCAAAGAGACGTTGCGCGTCTGGGAACGGCGCTACGACTTCCCACAGCCGCTGCGCGATCCGTTTGGCGAGCGCGTCTACCCGACCGAGCAGGTGGTCAAGCTGCGCCTGGTGAAAAGGCTGATCGACCTGGGCTTCCGCCCCGGCAAGGTGATCCAGTACAGCCCCGAAGAACTGCAGGCGCTGGCCGAAAAAGCCGCCGAAGGCAACAAGGCGCGCAGCAGCCGCGCCCACCACCCGGAAATGCAGATCTATCTGGACTTGTGCAAATCGCACCAGATGGACGCGCTGCGCCGCAAGCTGTCGCAGGCGCTGCTGGTGATGGGCCTGAAGAGCTTCGTCATCGACCTGGTCACCCCGCTGACGGCCATGGTGGGCGACGCCTGGGCCTCGGGCCGCTTCGCCGTGTTTGAAGAACACCTGTTCGCCGAATCGCTGCAGATGGTGATGCGCAGCGCCATCTTCTCCGTGCCGCAGGGCAACGCCAACAACAGCTCGGCGCCGCGCCCGCGCATCCTGCTCACCACGCTGCCACAGGAGCGCCACGGCCTGGGCCTGCTGATGGCCGAGGCGCTGTTCGCCGCCGAAGGCGCGCACGGCATTTCACTCGGCCTGCAGACCCCGGTGCCGGACCTGGCCGACGCCGCCCGCAGCCTGGGCGTGGACATCGTGGCGCTGTCGCTGTCGGCGTCCATGAATCCGCGCCAGGCGCTGGACGGCCTGAAAGAGCTGCGCGCGCGCCTGCCGGAGACGGTGGAAATCTGGGCCGGCGGCAACTGCTCGGCGCTGCGCAAGCGCCCGCCCGCCTTTGTGCGCGTGTTCCAGCTGCACGAAATCGGCGGCGGCATCGCCGACTGGCGCGTGCGGGTGCGCACCCAGGCCATGCCGCTGGGCTGATCGCCCGGCCGCGCTGCGGCTGGCGGCCGGCGCTCTGGTAGAATACTGGCAGTATTTCCCCGTCCGGCGCCGCCGGACCTTCGCTTGAAGCCCTCTACCGCACACCAATGTTCAGCTTCTTCAAGAAAAAACCTGTCCAGCCTGAGACTGCCTCCACCCTGCCCCCGGCAGCCGCCCCCGCCATTGCGCCCGCCGCCGCACCGACGCCGGACATGCCGCTGGCCGCGCCCAGCACCTCCGGCGCGGAACAAGACAAGCCCAACTGGATGGCCCGCCTCAAGGCCGGCCTGTCGAAAACCTCCGCCAACCTGTCCGTGCTGTTCGTCGGCGCCAAGATCGACGACGAGCTGTACGACGAGCTGGAAGCGGCGCTGCTGATGGCCGACGCCGGCATCGACGCCACCCAGTTCCTGCTCGACGCCCTCAAGCGCAAGGTCAAGGAAGACAAGCTGCTGGACGCGGCCGCCGTCAAGGCCGCCCTGAAAACCCTGATGATAGAGCTGCTGGCGCCGCTGCAAAAGCCGTTCGAGCTGGGCCGCCACCAGCCTCTGGTAATGATGATTTCCGGCGTCAACGGCGCCGGCAAGACCACCACCATCGGCAAGCTGGCCAAGCACATGCAGAGCCACGGCCAGTCCGTGCTGCTGGCCGCCGGCGACACCTTCCGCGCCGCAGCGCGCGAGCAGCTGATGGTCTGGGGCCAGCGCAACAACGTCACCGTCATTTCGCAGGAGTCCGGCGACCCGGCCGCCGTGTCCTACGACGCGGTGCAGTCGGCCAAGGCCAAGGGCATCGACATCGTCATGATAGACACGGCCGGCCGCCTGCCGACCCAGCTGCACCTGATGGAAGAGCTGAAAAAGGTCAAGCGCGTGCTGGGCAAAGGCCTGGAAGGCGCGCCGCACGAGACCCTGCTGGTTATCGACGGCAACACCGGCCAGAACGCGCTGGCGCAAGTGAAGGCCTTCGACGACGCGCTGCAACTGTCCGGCCTCATCATTACCAAGCTGGACGGCACGGCCAAGGGCGGCGTCATTGCCGCCATCGCCCGGGTGCGCCCGGTGCCGGTGTACTTCATCGGCATCGGCGAGCGCATCGAGGACTTGCAGCCCTTCAACGCCACGGAATTTGTCGAAGCCCTGCTGGGCTAAACGAAAAGGACAGCCCACGCCCATGATCGAATTCCAGCACGTTAGCAAACAATACTCGGCCGACGCCACCGCGCTGCGCGACGTGTCGTTCACGGTCAACAAGGGCGAGCTGGTGTTTCTGGCCGGCCCGTCCGGAGCCGGCAAGTCCACCCTGCTGAAGATGATCGCCGCCATGGAGCGCCCCAGTTCGGGACGCGTCATCGTCAACGGCCAGGACATCGGCAAGCTCAAGGCGGCCGGCGTGCCCTTTTTGCGCCGCAACCTGGGCCTGATCTTCCAGGAGCAGCGCCTGCTGGCCGACCGCTCCATCCTGGCCAATGTGATGATGCCGCTGATGGTCACCGGCCAGCCGCGCGCGCAGGCCGAGCAGCGCGCCCGCGCCGCGCTCGACAAAGTGGGCCTGGGCGAGCGCGCCAACGCCGCGCCGCTGGCCCTGTCCGGCGGCGAGCAGCAGCGCGTGTCGATCGCGCGCGCCATCGTCAACCGCCCGCAAATCATCCTGGCCGACGAGCCCACCGCCAACCTGGACCGCGCCAGCGCCGACCGCGTGCTCGACGCCCTGCGCGCCTTCCACTCGGTGGGCGTGACCTGTTTGATCTCCACCCACGACGACCACGTGCTGGCCGGCGCGGCGCGCGTGATCCACCTGAAACAAGGCCAGCTGCAAAACAACAGCGACGCGCCGCAAGCGGAGGTGGCCGCATGATCAGCTGGTTCCGTCAACACGGCTTCGCGCTGGGCGCCGCCCTGGTGCACCTGCGCAAGGCGCCCGGCAGTTTCCTGTTCAACATCCTGGTGGTGGCCATCGCCCTGGCGCTGCCCTTCATGGGCCTGACTCTGCTGGACAATGTGCGGCCGCTGTCCGAACAAATGTCGGTCGATCCCGAAATCAGCCTGTTCATGAAGCAGGACGTGGCGCGCGAGCAGTCCGCCGCCCTGGCCACGCCGCTGCGCGAGCTGATGAAGGACGCCAAAATCATCTTCGTGCCGCGCGAAAAAGCGCTGGACCAGCTGAAAGGCAAGAGCGGCCTGTCCGACGTGCTGGCCACGCTGGGCGAAAACCCGCTGCCCGACAGCTACATCATCAAGCTGGACGCCTTCCGCAGCGCCGCCGCCGGCCTGGACGTGGACACCCTGGCCGAGCAGATGCGCACCCTGCCCGGCGTGGACACGGTGCAGATCGACTCGGCCTGGGTCAAGCGCCTGGCCGCGCTGATCGGCGTGCTCAAGCTGGCCCTGCTGCTGCTGGCCGCCACCTTGGGCACGGTGGTGGTGGCGGTTGTGTTTAACACCATACGGCTGCAGGTGCTGACCCAGCGCGAGGAGATCCTGGTGTCCAAGTTGATCGGCGCGACCGACACCTTTATCCACCGCCCCTTTTACTACACCGGCGCGCTGCTGGGCCTGTGCGCGGGCGGCGCGGCGCTGGGCGCGGTGGCGCTGGCGCTGCAGCCGCTGAACAAGGCTATTGCCGAGTTCGCCCGCCTGTACGCCTCCGAATTCCAGCTCGCACCGCTCGAACCGCTGCCCATGGCCGGCCTGCTGGCCGTATCGGCAGCGCTGGGACTGGCCGGCGCCGTGCTGTCGGTGCAGCGCCATCTGGCCCGGCTGAACTGACAGCCGGCGTGCGTTCCCGCACAGTCCCCGCCCCCGCCCCCCACTACCCTGTATTAATTGACGATACGCAAACACCGTGCAGTTTGCCGTGCGTTTGCCAAAAGCCATCGAATAGAATCAGCCCATAGCATTACCGCTATCAGGGGCATAGCAACTGGCGATTGGCACTCTCCGATCGAGAGTGCTAATATATGTCCAACTGATGTCTGAACTCATGCACACAAGCAACATTAAGCTGAGTTTAAGAAGTGTCACGCAAGATGCAAGAATCCGAAACATTCCATGTTCGACGAGCGAGGAAACAAAAATGACTATGATGACCGCACCTGCCGCATTGGTACCAAGCAATAAAAATGCACTGGCATTGGGACTGGGATTCACTGGCAACCTGGGCAACCTGGACGCCTACATTTCTGCGGTCAACCGCCTGCCTATGCTCACGCCTGAAGACGAAAAGCGTCTCGGCCGCAACCTCAAAGAAAACAACGACCTGGGCGCCGCGCAGGAGCTGGTGCTGTCGCACCTGCGCCTGGTGGTGTCGATCGCGCGCGGCTATCTGGGCTACGGCCTGCCGCACGCCGACCTGATCCAGGAAGGCAATATCGGCCTGATGAAAGCCGTCAAGCGCTTCGACGCCGACCAGGGCGTGCGCCTGGTGTCGTATGCCATGCACTGGATCAAGGCCGAAATCCACGAATACATCCTGAAGAACTGGCGCCTGGTCAAAGTGGCCACCACCAAGGCCCAGCGCAAGCTGTTCTTCAACCTGCGCAGCCACAAGACCGGCCTGGACGCCATGTCGCCGGCCCAGATCGACAACCTGGCCAAGCTGCTGGACGTGAAGCGCGAAGAAGTGATCGAAATGGAAACGCGTTTGAGCGGCCGCGACATCGCCCTCGAATCGCCGACCGACGACGAAGACGACAAGTTCGCGCCCATCGCCTATCTGTCCTCCGAGCAGAGCGAGCCGACCCGTGTGCTGGAAGCCGAGCAAGTCACGCGCCTTCACTCCGAAGGCCTGGAAACCGCGCTGGGCAAGCTGGACGCCCGTTCGCGCCGCATCGTCGAAGCCCGCTGGCTGGCCAATGACGACGGCTCCGGCGCCACGCTGCACACGCTGGCCGCCGAGTTCGGCGTCTCCGCCGAGCGCATCCGCCAGATCGAAGCGGCCGCGCTGAAAAAAATGAAAGGCGCGCTCGCCGCCTACATGTAACGCTGCAGCAGCGCAAAGCGCAAAGAAGGGGGCAGGGTTAATTAAATTGGAAACAATTTAATTAACCCTGACCCCTTTTTGCTTTACAGCAAGCGTGCGCCGCACTGGATGTGTTTTAGCTAATATTTCCCTCTATAACGGAGAATAAATATGCAGCTCAGAATCATCAGCCTGCTGGCTTGCTTTGCCGGTTTTGGCATCGTCGGCGCTTGCAGCGTGGTGGCGCAGAATGGCGGAGGCTCGCCAACGCCTGCGCCCACGCCGCCGCGCAAGAGCGCCACCTATACACTGACCGCCGGCCAGACCGTGGCGCTGACGCCGGCTGCCACGTTGAAGCTGGAACGCATCAACGACAGCCGCTGCAAAACCGGCGCGGTGTGCGTGTGGGAGGGCTATATCAGCTACAGCTTTGTGCTAACCAGCAACGGCAACAGCAGCAACTTCGTGCTGTCGGAAAAAATGCCGAACGCCAGCAATAGCGCCACGCAGCAGGGCTTGCGCTTCACGCTGCAAGGGCTGGATCCGCCGGACCCGCCTGCGTTAAATGCTCCTGCGCCAACTTATCGGGTAAGCTTGCGGGTGGAAATTCCTTAGCCACCGCGCCACGCCGGCGCGCTTTGCCCGATAAGAGAGCCCATGACTTCGCCACATCGCCGCGCCCTTCCCTCCCTGCTGGTTTCCTCCATCATCATCACCTTCTCCGCCGCGCCGGCTGCCTGGGCCAAGAGCCCGGTGGCCACCGGCACCGGCGGCGCGGCCGCCACCATCAGCGTGCAGGCCACGCAGTCGGCCATGACCATCCTGAACCAGGGCGGCAACGCGGTCGATGCGGCCGTGGCGGCGGCGGCCACGCTGGGCGTGACCGATCCCTTCAGCTGCGGCATAGGCGGCGGCGGTTTCATGATGATTTACCTGGCCAAGGACAAGCGCGTGATCACCATCGACCACCGCGAAATGGCGCCGGCCAATTTCAAGCCCACCATCTTCCAGCAGGACGGCAAGGAGCTGGACTTCGAGCAGACCGTGGCCAGCGGCATGTCGGTGGGCGTGCCGGGCACGGTGCGCGGCTGGCACGAGGCGCTGGAGCGCTACGGCTCCATGCCGCTGAAGAAGGTGCTGCAGCCGGCCATTAAAGTAGCGGCGGACGGCTTCAAGGTGAACGCCAATTTCTCGCGCCTGGTGGCGTCCAACGAGGCCAAGTTCCAGCTGTTCCCGGCCACGGCCAAGCTGTACCTGAAGGACGGCAAGGCGCTGCCGGAAGGCAGCCTGCTGCGCAACCCGGACCTGGCCAAGGCTTACCGCGAACTGGCGGCGGGCGGCATCAAGGTGTTCTATGAAGGCAAGATGGCGCGCGCCATCGTCGATACGGTCAACAACCCCGGCGGCAAGGTGCGCGCCGGCGCCATGACCATGGCCGACCTGGCCAACTACGAGGCGCGCATCCGCCAGCCGCTGCGCTCCACCTACCGCGGCTACGATATCTACGGCATGCCATTGCCCAGCAGCGGCGGCGTGGCGGTGGCCGAGGCACTCAACATCCTGGAAGGCTACGACCTCAAGTCCATGCCGCGCGACAAGGTCGAGCATCTGTACCTGGAAGCGAGCCGCCTGGCCTTCGCCGACCGCAACGCCTACCTGGCCGATCCCGAATACCTGGAAGCGCCGGTGCAGGGCCTGATGAGCAAGGACTACGCCGCGCGCCGCCGCGAGCTGATCAACCCGATGCGCGCCGCCGCGCACGCGGACGCGGGCGATCCCTATCCCTTCCAGAACGACCAGAGCGTGCCGCTGCGCCCGGCCCAGTCCAAGCTGCTGGCCGAGGGCGCGCACACCACCCACCTGACCGTGTCGGACAAGGACGGCAACATCGTCTCCTACACCTTCACCATTGAATCCTGGGGCGGCAGCGGCATCACCGTGCCCGGCTACGGTTTCCTGCTCAACAACGAAATGACGGACTTCGATTTCAGCGGCCCGCATCCCAACGTGCCGGAAGCGGGCAAGCGTCCGCGCAGCAGCATGTCGCCCACGCTGGCCTTCAAGAACGGCAAGCCGGCGTTTTCGGTCGGCAGCCCGGGCGGCTCCACCATCATCACCACGGTGCTGCAAACCATCGTCAACCACATCGACCTGGGCATGAGCATGAGCCAGGCGGTGGACGCGCCGCGCCTGTCCGAACGCAACAATACCGCCACCAATATCGAGCCCGGCTACGCCGCCAGCGACGCCGCCAAGGCGCTGGAGAAATACGGCCAGCGCTGGAGCCCCGCGCAGGAGGAAATCGGCGCGGCCAACGCGCTGCTGTTCAATGCCGACGGCACGGTGACGGCGGTCAGCGAAGGCTGGCGCCACGGCGTGGGCAGCGCGCAAGTGCAAAAGCTGGGGCACTAAGCATGGTTTAAGAATCGCATCGGATGATGCGATGTCAACTTAACCACTCCGGAGAACCAAGATGAAAAGCTGGCTGCGCGCGAACAAGGGCTTCATCGCCTTCCTGATGCTGTTTGGCCTGTTCCGCACCGCCGTGGCGGACTGGAACCCCATCCCTTCCGCGTCCATGCATCCCAATCTGCTGGAGGGCGACGTGGTGTTCGTGAACCGCCTCGCCTTCGACCTGAAAGTGCCGCTGACCGACGTGGTGGTGGCGCACTTGGGCGAGCCGCAGCGCGGCGACATCGTCACCTTCTCCTCGCCGCTGGACAAGACCCGCCTGATCAAGCGCGTGATCGCCCTGCCCGGCGACACCGTCGCCATGCAGAAGGACCAGCTCATCATCAACGGCCAGCCGGCCGGCTACAGCATGCCGGCCGATGCCGTCGAGGCGATCGAGCACGTGGGCAAGCTGCAGGCGCTGCAGCTGACCGAGAAATCCGGCGGCAGCGAACGCCGCATCCAGCTGCTGCCCCAAGTGACGAGCAGCCGGCGCGATTTCGCCCCGCTCACCATCCCCGCCGGCAGCTACCTGATGCTGGGCGATAACCGCAACAACAGCATGGACTCGCGCTACATCGGCCTGGTGCCGCGCGAGATGCTGATCGGCCGCGCCGTGCGCGTGCTGGTGTCGGCCGACATCGTCGGCAACTGGATGCCGCGCACCGAACGCTTCGGCATGGCGCTAGGCGGACAATGATAGCGTTCCAGGGACTGTCGAAATCCTACGGCGGCTTTGACGCCGTCAAGCCGCTGTCGCTGACGGTGCCGCGCGGCGAGGTGTTCGGCTTCCTGGGGCCGAACGGCGCCGGCAAGACCACCACCATCCGCATGCTGATGGGCATCCTGGTGCCCAGCGCGGGACGGGTGCTGGTGAACGGCCTCGATTGCCACGCCGACGCGGCCGAGGTCAAGCGCCACGTGGGCTACTTGCCCGACACGCCGATTTTTTACGACTATCTGCGCGGCCGCGAAATCCTGCAGTTCGTGGCCGAAATGCACGGCTACTCGCGCTCGGAGGCGGCGGCGCGCGCGCACCGCCTGCTGCGCGAACTGGCGCTGGAGGACGTGACCGAGGAGTTCGCGGTGAACTACTCGCTGGGCATGAAGAAGAAGCTCGGCCTGGCCTGCGCGCTGGTGCACGATCCGAAAGTGCTGGTGCTCGACGAACCGATCAACGGCCTGGACCCGCGCGCCGCGCGCGACGTGCAGGAGCGCCTGACGGCGGCCGCGGCGCAAGGCACCACCATCTTTGTGTCGACCCACTTGCTGGATATGGCCGAGCGCATGTGCAGCCGGGTGGGCATTATCCATCGCGGCGCGCTGGTGGCCAGCGGCACGGTCGACGAGCTGCGCAGCGCGGCCTGCGCCGACGGCTCGCTGGAAGAAGTCTTCCTCAAGATCACCGACGAAGCCGGCGAGCGCGCATGAACGGGCGTTCGTTCGCCGGCGCCATCTGGCTGTTGGCGCGCCTGCGCCTGCTGCGCTTATTGAACATGACGGCCGCCGTCCAGTTCAGCGGTGGCAAGCGCAACGCCGAGGGCAAGAGCCGCGCCGCCTCGCGCGGCAAGAAAAGCAGCCGCTGGCTGCTGGGCCTTATCGTCGGTGCGGCCATGCTGTTCGCCTTTACCACCATGATGCGCACCTCCGTGCTCAATCTGCACTGCAAGTTCGACAGCACGCAGCGCTGCGTGAAGCTGGCCGCCACGCACTCGGCCGAACGCATGCACGAAATGGCCAGCGCCCATCTGCACGCCAATCACTTCAGTCCCGCGCTGGCTGCCGCCGCCACGCTGATGCTGCTGCTCATGTGGCTGGTGAGTTTTCTGCTGCCCCTGGCCAGCAAGGAGATGGCGCAGGCGGACTGGGACCTGGAGTGGCTGGTCACGCTGCCCGTCGAACGCGGCACGCTGCTGTGGGCCCGGGTGCTGGAGCGCAGCATCGCCAATCCCACCGGCATCCTGGCGCTCTGGCCGCTGTGCATGGTGCTGGCCTGGTATGGCAATCATGGCGGGTGGGCGCCTCTGCTGGGCGCCGCCGCCGCGTTCGCGCTGCTGATGCTGGCGGCGCTGATGCGCACCCTGGCCGATACCGGATTGCGGCTGTCGCTGCCCGCGTCGCAATTGCGCAACCTGCAGGCGCTGGCGTCAGTGCTCAGCATGCCGTTGATGTATGTGGGGATCTCTTATTCGACGTGGTCCAACAATTCCTTCACGCTGGATTGGGCGCGCAGCTTTCCGGCATGGACCTTGTGGACGCCGCCCGGCCTGGCGGTGCAGGCGCTGACCGCCGCCACCACAACGGCAGCGCTGCAAGCCGCCGCGCTGCTGTGCGCGCAAGTGGCCGCGCTGCTGCTGGCCGGCATGGCGGTGCTGCGCCACCAGTTGCGCGGCGGCGTGGTCGCCAGCGGTGCGCGCGAGGCGGCCAGGCGCGGCAAGAGCGCAGCGGCGGCGGTCGGCCCGCAGCGCTGGCGCATCGGCACCGTGCTGCAGCGGCGCGAGCTGATGCTGCTCGGGCGCGACCGCAACTTCCTGGTCCAGAGCCTGCTGATCCCCGTGGTGCTGATCGTCAGCCAGCTGCTGGTCAGCGGCCGCTTCTCCAGCATCACGCTGCTGGGCCAGAATCAGCAGATGATGGCCGCCATCGCCTTCGGCATCGGCAGCTACGTGCTGCTGCTGTCCGCCTTCCAGTCCCTCAACACCGAGGGCAACGCGCTGTGGATGCTGTACACCTTCCCGCGCCCCATCAGCGCGCTGCTGAAGGAAAAGGCCCAGCTGTGGGGCTCGCTGGCCATGCTGTATCCGCTGCTGGTCTTCGCCATCGGCCTGGCTTACACGCCCGACTTCAACTGGCCCCTGCTGGGCTACATCGCCATCGTGCTGGCCGGGATCCCCATCTACGCCCTGATCGCCGTCTCGCTGGGCGTGTTCGCCAGCGACCCGCAAGCGCAGGAAACCCAGGCCCGCGTGCGGCCCACGTACGCCTATCTCTACATGCTGCTGTGCGGCCTCTACACCTACGCCCTGTATGCCGGCGACTGGCTGCAGGCGCTGGCCATCATCATCCTGACCGCCGCGCTTGCGCTCGCGCTGTGGCAAAAAGCGCAGGACACGCTGCCCTTCCTGCTGGACCCCGGCGCCGCGCCGCCGGCCCGTGTCGCCTTGTCGGACGGCCTGATCGCCGCCATGCTGTTCTTCGTGCTGCAGCACCTCGTGGCCATGCTGATGGGCGGCGCGCCCGGCAGGCTGTCCACCGCCACATTCGCCTTCGCCATCGCGGGCGGCACGGTGTACGCGCTGGTGCGCTACCTGTACTGGCGCCACAAGACCGCCGGCATCCCGGTGATCTTCGGCCGCCAGTCCGGCGCATGGGCGGGTACGGTGCATGCGCTGCCCGCCGCGCTGGCCACATGCGCCTTCGGCGCCTTGTATATGTGGCTGCTGCGCGACACGCCGTGGTGGCCGAGGCAGCGGCCGCACGGCCTGCACCTGGTGCTGCTGCTGACGGTACTGGCCGCACCGCTGTTCGAGGAGTTTATTTTCAGGGGCTTGATCTTCGGCGGCCTGCGGCGCCTGGGCGGCGCCCTGCCCGCTGCGGCGGCCAGCGCGGCGCTGTTCGCCATCGTGCATCCGGCCGTATCAATGGCGCCGGTGTTCGTGCTGGGGGTGTGTACTGCCTGGGCCTATGACCGCAGCAAGTCGCTGCTGGCCCCGATGCTGGTGCACGCCACCTACAACGCCATGGTGGTCGGCGTGCAGGTGGCGCTGTAGTGCGGAGTTAGATGTACTGCGGGCCGTCGTTGACGAAGCCGCCGCCCTGGTAGGTGGTGGCTGCGTCGTCCTTGTCCGGATACACGCCGGTGTCCGGGAACAGGTGCTTGAACTGCTCCGAGCTGTCCTTGGGCTTGAAGCCGATGAAGGCAGCCTTGCTGTTGTCCCACCACACGGCTTCGTTGTTCGACTGGCCGTACAGGATGGCGTGGCCGACGCGCGGCGCCATCAGCGAGCAGCGCAGCGCTTCCACCAGGTCGTCGTAGCTCAGCCAGGTGCGCATCATGCGCGGGTTCTTCGGTTCCGGGAAGGACGAACCGATGCGCAGGCATACGGTTTCAATGCCGGTGCGGTCGAAGTAGTAGCGCGCCAGCTGTTCGCCGAACACCTTGCTGATGCCGTACATGCTGTCCGGGCGGGTCGGGCTGTCCGCGTCCAGCACCTCGGTCACCTTGTGGAAGCCGATGGCGTGGTTGGAGCTGGCGAAAATGATGCGGCGGGTGCCTGCCTTGTGCGCGCCTTCGTACAGGTTGTACGTGCCCTGGATGTTGGCCGCCATGATGGCTTCGAAATTGCTCTCGGTGGAGATGCCGCCGAAATGCAGCACCGCGTCCACGCCTTCGAGCAGCTTCAGCACGGCAGGCTTGTCGGACAGGTCGCAGCGCACGATTTCCTCGCCTTCGCGCGCCTCGCCCATGTCGCCGATGTCGCTCAGGCGCACCACGTCCGCCCACGGCTTGATGCGGTCGCGCAGAATCTTGCCCAGTCCACCTGCTGCGCCGGTCAGCAGGATGCGTTTAAATGGTTTGCTCATGTAAAGTCCACTCAGTCCAGTTGTACGATGTCGTATGATACTAGTAAATCAAGTCACCGGGGCCGGATTGAACAGCACGAGCGCGTTGTGCAGCTTCCATTGTTCAGCCCAGGTCTTGCGGCCGCTGGCCACGTCCAGCATCAGGCGGAACATTTCCCAGCCCACGTCCGCGATGCTCGCTTCGCCGCTGGCGATGCGGCCGGCGTTCACGTCCATCAGGTCGTGCCAGCGCGCGGCCAGCTCGTTGCGGGTGGCGACCTTGATCACCGGCACTTCGGCCAGGCCGTAAGGCGTGCCCCGGCCGGTGGTGAAAATGTGCAGATTCATGCCGGCCGCCACTTGCAGCGTGCCGCAGATGAAGTCGCTGGCCGGGGTGGCCGCGTAGATCAGGCCTTTCTGGGTCAGCTTCTCGCCCGGCGAAAGCACGCCCGAGATCGGCGAGCTGCCGCTCTTGACGATGGAGCCCATGGCTTTTTCAACAATATTGGACAGGCCGCCCTTCTTGTTGCCCGGCGTGGTATTTGCGCTACGGTCCACGCCGCCCCGCTTCAGGTACTGGTCGTACCATTCCATCTCGCGGATCATGGCGGCCGCCACTTCCTCGTTCACGGCGCGCGAGGTCAGCTGGTCGATGCCGTCGCGCACTTCGGTCACTTCGGAGAACATCACGGTGCCGCCGGCGCGCACCAGCAGGTCGGTGGCAAAACCGACGGCCGGGTTGGCGGTCACGCCCGAGAATGCGTCGCTGCCGCCGCACTGCACGCCCACCACCAGCTCGGAAGCGGGCACGGTTTCGCGGCGGCGCTTGTCCAGCGCCTGCAGGTTCACTTCGGCGGTCTTCATAATGGAGGCGATCATCGACTGGAAGCCGACGTGGCCCTGGTCCTGCAGGCAGACGTGGGCCGGATCGGCGCCGCCGCTGTTCTGGATGGGAATCGAGCCTTTCGGGAACAGGCGCGCCGGCTGCAGCTTCTCGCAGCCCAGGCTGACGACCATGGCCTGGCCGCCGAAGTTCGGGTTCAGGCTGATGTTGCGCACGGTGCGGATGGGAATATTGGCGCCGGGGGCGTCGATCGCCACGCCGCAGCCGTAGGTGTGCTCCAGGCCCACCACGTCGTCCACATTCGGGTATTTCGGCAGCAGCTCGGCCTTGATGCGCTGCACCGCGTGCTCCACCACGCCCGCCACGCACTGCACGGTGGTGGTGATGGCCAGGATGTTGCGGGTGCCCACGCTGCCGTCCGGATTGCGGTAGCCCTCGAAGGTGTAGCCCTCCAGCGGCTCCTGCGGCGGCGGCTTCACGGTGGCGATAGGCAGGCCGGTCAGCTCGCGCGCGGCCGGCATCTCAACCTGCGCCTCGGCGATCCAGCTGCCCGCTTCGATGTCCAGCGCGGCGAAACCGATAGTTACGTTGTAGCGGATCACGGGATCGCCCTTGGCGAAGGCGCGCAAGGCGACCTTGTGCCCTTGCGGCACAGCTTCGCGCAGCACGAGGCCGTTCGGGAACACCGCCCCGGCGGGCAGGCCGCCGTCATTGACAACGATGGCTACGTTGTCGTTCTCATGCATGAGGATGTAGCGCGGGCTGTTCGCGCTCGGCTCGGTCGTCATTGTTTTACGTCCTTGTTGGTTACTTGCTTTATTACGTGCTGTGTTGCGTGCTATGCGATTCAGTATGGCAGAGAAAAAAAAATTTGGCTAGTCCAGATTGATTATTTGGTCAGACCACCTTAGAATGGCCTGACCAAACGAACACAGCGGAACCTGCCTTGATCCCTAAAAAATCCAGCTCGACCCCGGAAGCCGCCAGCCACGAGCCGCGCCTGTACCGTGTGGTGGCGGACCGCATCCAGCAATTGATCGCCGCCGAAGGCATTGCCGCCGGCGAGCGCCTGCCGTCGGAGCGCGACCTGGCCACCAAACTCAGCGTGAGCCGCGCCTCGCTGCGCGAAGCGCTGATCGCGCTCGAACTGGGCGGCGTGATCGAAGTGCGCGGCGGCTCCGGCGTGTATGTCAGCGCGCTGCCCGAGGCCGACGTGGCGCTGCCCGAAGCCGGCCCCGGCCCCTTTGAAGTACTGCACGCGCGCCGCCTGATCGAAGCGGAGATCGCCGCCATCGCCGCGCGCGTGGCCACGCCCGGCGACGTGGACGCCATCCTGAAAGCGGTGGAGCAGATGGAAGCGAGCCACGCCAACAAGGCCAGCAACGAACAGGCCGACCGCGCTTTCCACCTGGCCATCGCGCGCGCCACCGGCAACAGCGCGCTGGTGGGCGGCCTGGACTACCTGTGGAACCAGCGCGGGCGCCTGTGGCACAAGCTGAAAGAACATTTCCAGACCGAGGAACTGCGCCAGGAAACGCTGAAGGACCACCGCCGCATCCTGGAAGCGATCGCCGCCGGCGATCCGGCCGGCGCCAGGAAAGCCATGCGCTCCCACCTCGAACGCGTGACCCGCACCTTCTCGAGGGGATAAGCGCAGCAAGGCCAACGCAGTCCGGCACGCGCCTGTCCCGCAGAGGACAGCGCCCGGCAAGAACCCATTATCAACCGCCTGCGAGCTAGGCCGCGCCTCACCGCGCAGCCCTCCTCTCAGCGGCACGGAGCACGCGAGGTGCTCCACCCACGGCACGCAGCCATGCGCGCCGAACACTCAATTGAATCATCAGGAGACAAGCTTCATGAACACATACGACAAAGTGCAGCCGCGCTTGCTGCTTTCGTCCATCACCCTGGCGGTGCTGACGCTGATGAACAGCGCCACCGCACAGGAAATGCAACGCGTGGAAGTCACCGGTTCCAGCATCAAACGCCTGGCCACCGAAGCGGCCCTGCCGGTATCGACCATCAAGGCGGAAGAATTCGCAGAGCGCGGCATGACCACGCTGGCCGACGTGATGATGGCGCTGCCGCAATCGGCCTCGCTGGCGCCGTCCAACGCAGGCTCGGGCACCAACATCAACCTGCGCGGCCTGGGCGTGAACCGCACCCTGGTGCTGCTGAACGGCCGCCGCCTGGCCAACGAAGCGATCGCCGACGGCTACGCCAACCTGGACGTGATCCCCATGAGCGCCCTGTCGCGCGTGGAGATCCTGCGCGACGGCGCCTCCTCCATCTACGGCTCGGACGCCATTGGCGGCGTGGTCAACTTCATCACCAAGCGCGACTTCGAAGGCGCCTCCGCCACCGCGCAATACATCCAGCCTGAGAAAAGCGGCGGCGGCGACGAACAGCGCCTGACCCTGACCGTGGGCAAGGGCAGCCTGGCCAAGGACGGCTGGAACGTGTACGCCAGCGTGGACATGCACCGCCGCAGCCGCCTGGCGCAGAAGGACCGCGCCGAGCTGAGCTCGACCGAACTGCTGACCAGCATCGGCCGCGCGCCCACGCTGGGCAGCGGCGGCAACGCCATGCCGGCCAACTTCACCACCGCCACCAACAAGACCGCGCAGAACCCCTACTTCGCATCCGGCTGCGTGGCGCCCTACTCCATCATCGGCGGCAAGAACACCTGCATCCTGAACAACCAGGAATACGGCACCGCGCTGCACGAGAACGAACAGCTCACCTTCTACGCGCGCGGCACCAAGCGCTTCAACGAAGACCACACGCTGAGCATCGACTACATGCGCGGCCAGGAATTCATCCTGGCGGCACGCAACCCGACCAACGCGGTGGCCGTCAACGGCGTCAACGCCACCCTGCCGTCCACCAGCAAATGGTATCCGGGCGCCAGCGGCGGCGTGCCTGCGGTGGCCGGCCTGAAAGGCGAGCCGCTGACCGTGACCTGGGCCGTGGCCGACTACGGCGTGGCCGTGCAGAAGGACAAGCAGGTCAACCAGCGTATCGCTGTGGCAGACGAAAACCGCTTCGGCGAGTGGGACGTGCGCACCGGCCTGGTGATCGGCGTGAGCGACCGCGAGAACTACTACGACAACGGCTTCTTCACCGGCCAGGGCCTGCTGGACGGCCTGAAATCGGGCGCGCTGAATCCCTTCGGCCTGCAGGACCAGGCCGGCCGCGACTACCTGAAATCGATCTCGGTGGACGGCCAGAAAAACCGCGACTCGCGCTCCACCTTCACCGGTGTCGACGTCAACGCCAGCCGCAGCCTGATGGAACTGGCGGGCGGCTCGATGGCCCTGGCGCTCGGCGCCGACATCCACCGCGACACCACGCGCGACGACAAGCTGGCGGTGCAGAATTCGGTCACCTACCTGAACTCGACCTCGTCGCACGGCGAAGGCGCGCGCAATGTGTACGCGGCGTTCGCCGAACTGGACGTGCCGCTGACCAAGCAGCTGAACCTGAACCTGGCCGTGCGCGACGACTATTTCAGCGACTTCGGCAACACCATCAACCCCAAGGCCAGCTTCCGCTACGAACCGTCGAAACAGATCATGTTCCGCGGCTCGGCCAACACCGGCTTCCGCGCGCCGACCCTGTTCGACGCCTACGGCTACCGCCTGCCCGGCGCCACCGGCAAGACCTCCGCCAAGTGGGACGACCCGCTGCTGTGCCCAGGCGGCAAACCAGGCGTGGCCGGCACCGGCACCGCGCTGCCGGGCTTCGTGGCCTCGGAAGTGTGCAACGTGGCGCTGCCCAAGCAAGTAGGCTCGAACGCCGACCTGCGTCCGGAAAAATCGCGCGGCTACACGCTGGGCGTGGTGGTGGAACCCATCAAGTCGCTCACGCTGTCGTTCGACTACTGGAACATCCGCATGAAGGACATGCTGGCCAACCTGCCGGAACAGGTCTACTTCACCGACCCGGCCAAGTACCAGTCGCTGATCGTGCGCAATCCCGACCGCACCATCAACTACATCAAGAACGTGACGATGAACCTGGGCGGCCAGAAGGCAGGCGGCATCGACGTCTCGGCCAGCTACGACTTCCCGCGCAGCGACTACGGCAACTTCAAGGTGCAGCTGGACGGCACCTACCTGACCCAGTTCGACAACCAGCTGGAGAAGGACAGCGAGTTCGTGTCCAACGTGGGCCGCTTCGGCCTGGCCAGCAACGGCACCACCAGCAGCCTGCCCATCATTACCTACCGCTGGAAGCACACGCTGAAACTGGGCTGGGCCAAGGGCGACTGGTCGGCGCAGATGACGCAGAACTACAACTCGAGCTACGAAGACCAGAATCTGGTGGCGCAGCAGTACTGGCGCGACATCGAGTCGTATAAAGTGTGGAACCTGACCACGTCGTACAAAGGCTTCAAGAACATCCAGATCACCGCCGGCATCACCAACCTGTTCGACACCAACCCACCGGTGACGAATCACAGCGGCTACGCCAACGGTTATCTGAGCAGCGCGGCCAGCCCTATCGGCCGTTCGTTCAATCTTCGCGGTACTTACAACTTCTGACCGTCCACGTCAGAAAACAGGAGCAGACGATGACCAGTAACTTCAACACTGGTTCCCGTCGCCACTTTGCCAGGGCCGCTGCGGCCCTGGCGCTGAGCACCGCCGCCCTCGTGGCGGCGGCGCCAGCTGCGATGGCGGCCGAGAACAAGCCTGTACGCTTCATCCTGGTGGGCGACTCCACCATGGCCAGCAACAGCGGCTACGGCGACGCGCTGTGCGCCCGCATCAGCCGCAGCGACACCTGCATCAACCTGGCCAAGGGCGGCCGCAGTTCCGGCAGCTTCCGCGCCGAAGGCCGCTGGGACGAAGTGCAAGGCCTGCTGCGCGGCTCGGCCGCCTATCGCGCCACCTATGTATTGATACAGTTCGGCCACAACGACCAGCCGGGCAAGCCCGGACGCTCGACCGATCTGGCCACCGAATTCCCCGCCAATATGGCGCGCTACGCGCGGGAAGTGAAAGCACTGGGCGGCGTGCCCGTGCTGGTGACGCCGCTCACGCGCCGCACCTTCAAGAACGGCGCACTGGAAAACAACCTGCTGCCGTGGGCCGACGCCATCCGCAAGGTAGCGGCGCAGGAAGGCGCGCCGCTGCTGGAGCTGAACGCGAAAAGCCACGCCGCCGTGCAAGCCATGGGCCAGGACGAAGCCGACACGCTTGCCGTGGTGCCGCGTCCAGCCGACTACCTGGCGCCGGCCGTGCTGCCGGGCTCCGTGCCAGCAACGGCAAGCGGCGCAAGCACAGCGGCGGCGACCGAGCCGCAAGGCGCCGCCAAAACCGCCTTCGACCGCACCCACGTCGGCGCCAAGGGCGCAGCCTATTTCGCCCGCATGGTCGAAGCCGAGATGAAAGCCGTGATTCCCGCCGTAGCCGGCCAATTCCGCGCCGAGGGCCAGCAATGACGGCCCGCGCAGCGCGCCTGGCCGCGCTTATCGCCACTCCGCTGGCCGTGCTGTTCGCCCAGCCGAGTGTCGGTCAGAGCCAGGCCCAGCCAGCCACGCCTGCGGCCGCAGACAGCAGCACCGCCGCGCGCGCCACGGCCAGCACCGGCACCGCGCGCCCGCAGCTGAGCGCCGCGCAGGCAGCGCAGTACAGCTATAGCGAAGTACTGAAATACGCCGGCCCGTCCGGCAATGAACGCATCGACCCGTGGGACCCGCTGGCCGACCCGCTGGCCAAAGGCGCCGCCTTCACGCCCACCTACATCGTGGACGCCGGCGCCAAGGCCGACGGCGTCAAGACCTTCAGCACCGTGCAAGCGGCCGTCAGCCGCGCCGCCGGCGCAGGCAAGGCCGAACGCGTCTACATCCTGATCAAGCCCGGCGTGTACAAGGAACTGGTCTACGTGCCCGCCGGCGCCGCCCCGATCACGCTGTACGGGGACGGCGCGGACGCCGCCGCCACGAAAATCACCGCCAAGCTGGACGCCGCCACCACAGGCGCCAGCTACACCGCCCAATACGGCGCCCAATTCGCCACCGCGGCGCCGTCCGTGCAAGCCATGCACGCCATCGTGAAAGAGCGCGCCGCAGCAGGCAACGGCAATGTCGGCACCTTCGGCTCCATGACCGTGTGGGTGCAGAACAACGGCTTCCAGGCCCGCAACCTGACCATAGAAAACGGCTACAACAAGGACACCGGCAACGCCCGCGAAGAATGCGGCGAACGCCCCTGCGGCAAGACCGACATCAACCCGCAGAAAAACGTGGTGCACCACCAGGCCGTGGCGCTGCAGGTGGAAGGCGCGGACAAAGTGCAGTTCGAGAACATCCGCCTGATCGGCTTCCAGGACACGCTGTTCCTGCGCGCCGCCGACACGCGCGTGACCGTGCGCAGCTTCTTCAACAAATCCTATATCGAAGGCGACGTCGACTTCATCTTCGGCGACAGCACGGCCTACTTCCATCAGACCGAAATCAAATCCCTGGGCGACCGCAGCACCTCCTACGTGGGCGCGCCCAACACCAACCACAAAACCCGCTACGGCCTGGTGTTCGACCACTGCCGCTTCACGCACGACGGCTCGCCGTTCGCGCTGGCGGGCAAGTTCTATCTGGCGCGCCAATGGTTCCACAACTCGCGCTGCACGCCCTACGGCAAGATCCCCCTGGCCGGCTACTCCTGCGTGATGGGGCAAACCAGCCAGTTCCAGTCCCCGGCCGGCACCATCACGCCCACGGTGCTGGAAACGGTGGGCAAAATGGCGGTGCTCAATTCCCGCATCGGCGCCCACATCAACCGCAACACGCCGTGGTCCGACTGGAACCGCAGCGGCACGCTGTCCTACCGCCCCGCGCAGTTCAACTCGGACGACTACTGGGCCAATCTGAAAGCGGCCGGCTTCGACCCGGCAAAGGACCTCGGCTACACCACGCAGCCCGCACCGGCGGACAGCTACCTGGCCGAATACAACAACACCTATGAGCAATAAGCACAGCAACGGAGACCGCATGAGCAAGCAAATCAACCAACAGCGACGCAGCCTGATGAAAGCCGCCTCCGCCACCAGCGCCGCGCTGGCCGGCGGCCTGCCCGCACTGGCCGGCGCCGCCACGGCGGTGGACCCGTGGGAGCGCGCGGCGGAAATCGTCAAGCGCCTGTCCAAGCCGCCGGTGTTCCGCAAGCAGGACTTCGACGTCACCAAATACGGCGCCGCCACCTGCAAGCTGGTCAAGGTCAAAGCCTGGAAATCGTTCGAGGAACAGGACGAGCTGAACACCCCCGCGCCCGGCTCGAAAGACTGCTACGCCGCCTTCGCCGCCGCCATCGCCGCCTGCAGCAAGGCCGGCGGCGGGCGCGTGGTCATCCCGGCCGGGAACTGGTACTGCGCCGGCCCCATCGTGCTGCTGTCGAACGTGAACGTGCACCTGAAAGCCGGCGCCCACATCTACTTCAGCAACCAGCCGGCCGACTACGCCAAATACGGCGATTTCGACTGCGGCAAGAACGGCAAGCTGTCGATCACGCGCTGGCAGAGCAACGACTGCCTGAACTTCTCGTCGCCGATCTACGCCTACGGCCAGGACAACATCGCCCTCACCGGCGAAGACTGGACCAGCATCATCGACGGCCAGGGCGGCGTGCCCTTCAACAGCAACGGCGACTGCTGGTGGACCTGGAAAGGCAAGACCCGCACCATGAACTCGGTGGCGGAAAACTCGGTGCCCAACTTCGGCCCGGGCAAACTGGCCGGCAATATCGAAAACCCCGCCAACCCGGCCTCGCTGGCCGAAGTGGCGCCCAATCTGACGGAAGAAGAACGGCTGCAGATCCAGGGCGCGGGCGGCAAGTGGCGCGCCGACGAGCAGTACCTGCCGGCGCTGTCCGAAGCGGGCGTGCCGCTGGCGCGGCGCGTGTTCGGCCTGGGCCACTACCTGCGTCCGTCCATGGTGCACATCGTCAGCTGCACCAATGTGCTGCTGCAGGGCTACCAGGTGCAGCACACGCCGTTCTGGCAGCACCACCCGGTCCACTGCCGCAACATCGTCATCCGCAAAGTGCACGCCGTCAGCCACGGCCCGAACAGCGACGGCTTCGACCCGGAAGCGTGCGACCACGTGCTGATTGAAGGCTGCACCTTCGACGCCGGCGACGACTGCATCGCCATCAAGGCCGGCAAGAACCAGGACACGCAATTCGGCCCCTCGCAGAACATCGTGATCCAGGACTGCATCATGCACAGCGGGCACGGCGCGGTCACGCTGGGCAGCGAGATGGCGGGCGGCATCCAGAACGTCTACGCGCAGAACCTGGTGTTCGAGAACGTGCACTGGAAGACCAACCCGCTCAACACGGCGATCCGGCTGAAGACCAATCTGAACCGCGGCGGCTACCTGCGCAACTTCTACGTGCGCAACATCAGCATTCCGAACGGCGTGCAGACCAGCCCCTCGTTCTACGCCTCGCTGCCGGGATCGCCGATCCAGTCGCGCACGGTGGCCACGGCGGCGGGCGCGGTGGTGACCTTCGACTGCGACTACGCGCCCATTGCCGACACGGTACGCACCCGTCCACCGGTGGTGGACAACATCCACATCTCGAACGTCAAGGTGGGCAACGTCGCGGCCAAGGGCGGCAAGCAGGCCTCGTGCTACCAGGCCGTGGTAATACTGGGGCCGGTCGCCTCCGACTACAACGGCAGCGCGCCGATGCCGACGGTGGTGCCGGTGACCAACGTCACCATCAGCGACAGCGACTTCGGCACCCCGGCCAGCACCGAATCGCCCTGGTTCCTCTACAACGTCAAAGGCCTCAAGCTGAAAAACGTCACCATAGGCGGCACCGTCCACAACTCGGAACTCTCCGCCTAACCCTCCGCTTCTCCTACAAGCAGCCTGAGCCGCATTTCTTCTACTTCGGGGTCAGACCCCAACGAAGGAAAAAATGCGGCTCAGTCTGCTAAATCCTCCCGTTTTCCTACAAACGAGCTGAGCCGCATTCCACCGAATTCGGGGTCTGACCCCGGGGTTGGTGGGATGCGGCTCAGTTTGCTTGGGGCGAAAAAAAAGCGCCGATCGACGCTTTTTGCTTAGTCTTGGAACGGGGTCTCGACGACGCCCTTGACGCCGGGCCGCAGCAGTATCACCGCGCCGCCCCACTCCGCGTCTTCCGGCTTGCCGGAGGGGATGGAGGTGACCAGCAGCGTCTCCATGTCGGCGCCGCCAAAGGCGCACATGGAGGGCTTGGCGAACGGGACGTCGACACGGCGGTCGAACTTGCCGTCCGGCGTGAAACGCAGCAGGCAGCCGGCGTCGTTGGCGCAGGTCCAGTAGCCGCCTTCGGCGTCCACCGCTGCGCCGTCGGGACGGCCTACGTGCTGGTTCAGGTCGGCAAACACGCGCCGGTTCGACGGCTCGCCCGTGGCGGTGTCGTAGTCGAAAGCCCAGACCAGGCGGCTGCTCGGGTGGGAGTCGGACAAATACATCGTGCGTCCGTCCGGCGACCAGGCCAGGCCGTTCTGCGTGACCAGGCCCGACACCACAGGCGCCGACAAGCCCTGCTCCGCGCTGTAGCTATACAGCTCGCCGATGGCGCGCGCGGCCGACATGTCCATGAACATGGTGCCGCTCCAGAAACGCCCCTGGCGGTCGGTGCGGCCGTCGTTGAAGCGCATGCCCTCACCCAGCGAGGCGGGACGCGCGAGCCGGGTTTCCCCGGCCGACTCGCCCTCGCCCAGCTCCAGGCTGAACAAGCCTGTTTCCATGCCTGCGATCAGCCCGCCGCTGGCCTTGGGGGCCACGCAAGCCACCATTTCGGACGTGCTCCAGTAGCGCGCCGCGCCACTGCGCCCGTCCAGGCGCCAGACCCGCTTCGACACAATGTCCACCCAGTACCAGGCCGCGCTGTGCGCGTCCCAGACCGGGCTTTCACCGACCTTGCATGAAATATCGCTTACGCGTTCCATACCAGGTCGCCGTCTTCCACGCGCGGGATGGCCAGCGGGTTGCCGTCGGCCAGCGCGGCGGCCAGCAGTTCCGCCGGCACGTCCTGGTAGCTCACCGGACGCAGGAAGCGGTCGATGGCGGAGGCGCCAACCGAGGTGCTGCGGCTGTCCGAGGTGGACGGGAACGGGCCGCCGTGCACCATGGCGTGCGAGACTTCCACGCCGGTGCCGAAGCCGTTGAACAGCACGCGGCCGGCCTTGCGCTCCAGCGTAGGCAGCAGGCGCTTGGCGAAGGCCAGGTCGGCTGCGGTGGCGTGCACGGCGGCGGTCAGCTGGCCTTCCAGGTGTTCGGCCACGCGCACCACTTCGTCTTCATTGCGGCAGCGGATCAGCAGCGATGCCGGTCCGAAGATTTCGCCTTCCAGGTCCGGATTCGACAGGAAGGTTTCGGCGGCCACTTCGTACAGCGCGGCTTGCGCGCCGCATGGCAGGGCGCCGGTCTGGCCCTGGCCGACCAGCTTCACGCCTGGGATCGCGGCCAGCTTGGCCACGCCCGACGAGTAGGCCTGGTGGATGCCCGGGGTCAGCATGGTCTGCTGGGCCTTGGCGGCCAGCGCGGCGGCGACGCCTTCGGTGAAGGTTTGCAGCAGCGGGCCGTCCACGCCGATCAGCAGGCCTGGGTTGGTGCAGAACTGGCCGGCGCCCAGCGTCAGCGAATCGACGAAGGCTTGCGGCAGCTTGCTGTTTTCCAGTGCGCCTTGCAGCAGGAACACCGGGTTGATGCTGCTCATTTCAGCATACACGGGAATCGGCTCGTGGCGCGCTGCGGCGGTGCGCATCAGCGCGGTGCCGCCGGCGCGGGAACCGGTGAAGCCCACGGCCTTGATGGCCGGGTGCGCAACCAGGTTCTGGCCGACCGTGACGCCGGAGCCGATCAGCATCGAGAACACGCCTTCCGGCATGTCGCATTCAATTGCGGCTTTCTGCACAGCGCGGGCCACCAGTTCGGAGGTGCCCAGGTGTGCCGAGTGCGCCTTGACGACGACTGGGCAGCCGGCCGCCAGTGCGGACGCGGTGTCGCCGCCGGCCACCGAGAAGGCCAGCGGGAAGTTGCTGGCGCCGAACACGGCGACAGGGCCCAGGCCGATCTTGCGCAGACGGATGTCCGAGCGCGGCGGGGTGCGGTCCGGCAGCTTCGAGTCCAGCGTGGCGGACAGGAAGCGGCCGTCGCGGACGACCTTGGCGAACAGGCGCAGCTGGTTGCAGGTGCGGCCACGCTCGCCTTCCAGGCGGGCTTGCGGCAGACCCGTTTCCTGCATCGCGCGCTCGATCAGCGCTGGACCGAGGTCCATGATGCGGTCGGCGATGGTTTCCAGGAAGCGGGCGCGTTGCTCCAATCCGGTTTCACGATAACGGTCGAACGCCTGTTCGGCCAGCGCGCAGGCTTGCTGCAGCTGCGCTTCGCCACCCAGCCCGAAGGCCGGTTCGATTTGCTCGTTGCGCGAAGGATCGATCGCCTTGATCGTGCCTTCCTGGCCGCGGACTACGTTACGGCCGATAATCATTTCACCGGATACTTGCATCACTACTCCTTAGGATTATTGCGCGCCCTGTGCGCGCATCAGTTTTTCCAGCATGGCGACTTCTTCTTCGGTCAGGTCGGTCAGCGGAGCGCGTACCGGGCCTGCGTCGTAGCCGGCCAGTTTGGCGCCCGCTTTGACGATACTGACGGAGTAGCCGGCCTTGCGGTTGCGGATCTCCAGGTATGGCAGGAAGAATTCGTCCAGCATCTTGTTCTGCGCAGCGTGGTCGTCGTTGGCGACAGCGTGGTAGAAGTCCATGGCCAGTTTCGGCATGAAGTTGAACACGGCCGACGAGTACACCGGCGTACCCAGCGCCTTGTAGGCGGCGGCGTACACTTCCGCGGTCGGCAGGCCGCCCAGGTAGCTGAAGCGGTCGCCCATGCGGCGCCAGATTTGCACCATCAGTTCGATATCGCCCAGGCCGTCCTTGAAACCGATCAGGTTAGGGCAGCGGTCAGCCAGGATCTCCAGCGAGTCGGCGGTCAGGCGGCACACGTTGCGATTGTAGACCACAACGCCGAAGTCCACCGAAGCGCACACTTCTTCCACGTGGCGGATCAGGCCGTCCTGGCTGGCTTCGGTCAGGTAGTGCGGCAGCAGCAGCACGCCTTGCGCGCCCAGGCGCTCGGCTTCCTGCGCGAAACCGATGGCGGCGCGGGTGGAACCGCCGGCGCCGGCCAGGATAGGCACTTTGCCTTTGCAGGTGTCGACCGCAGTCTTGATGACGTCGGTGTATTCGCCGTTGGTCAGCGAGAAGAATTCGCCGGTGCCGCCGGCGGCGAACAGCGCGCTGGCGCCGTAAGGGGCCAGCCATTCCAGGCGCTTGGCGTAGGTGTCGGCGCGGAAGTTGCCCTGCGCGTCAAAGTCGGTGACCGGGAAGGACAGCAGGCCGGACGAGAGGATGGTTTTAAGGTCATTAGGATGCATGTCTTCTTCTCCAGTTGGGGACTAAAAAGCGGCAAGGCGCCGTCTTGTTGTATGACATCGTACAACTATAATCAAAACGGGGCAAGCCTTTTGCGTGGCTTTTTGGTCTCTTATTGTTTAGGAAACATTGGCAGGCGTCACTTCCTGCTGGGCGCGGCGCAGGCGCTCGCGGCTGTTGCTCAAATGCGTGCGCATGGCGGCGCCCGCCGCATCCGGATCCTGGCGCTCGATGGCGCGGAAAATATTCTCGTGCTCGCGGTTCACGCCTTCCAGGTAATGGGCCGGGTCGTCATGCGCCAGCTGCGCCGAATTGACGCGCGCGCGGGGAATGATGTGGGTGCCCAGGTCGGTCAGGATGTCGACGAAATAGCGGTTGCCGGTGGCCTGCGCGATCAGCAGGTGGAACTGCACGTCGGCCTCGACCGAGCCGACGTCGAGGATGCGCTGCAGCGCCTCGCCCATGGCGGCCAGCTGCGCCGGGCTGCGGCGGCTGGCGGCCAGGCAGGCCGCTTCGGTTTCCAGGCTGATGCGCAGCTCCAGGATGGCCAGCACGTCGCCGATGGTGCGCACCGTGTCGGCCGAGATGCGCAGCGGCGCCGACGGCGGCTCCAGCACGAAGGTGCCGATGCCGTGCTTGGTCTGCACCAGGCCTGCCGCCTGCAGATGGGAAATCGCCTCGCGCACCACGGTGCGGCTCACGCCGTGCATCTCCATGATGACCGATTCGGTGGGCAGCTTGTCGCCCGGCTTGAGCTGGCCGCCGGTGATGCTGGCCGTAATGCTCTCCACCACGCCCTGCGCAAGATTGCGGTGGCGCTTCTTCGGCGGCTGGAGGGCGTTGGCGGCGGCGATGTCGTTCATGGCTGGCAGGTGTCAAATAGAACTTTGATTATAGCAGTTGTATGACAACCCTTCCCGTCCCTCCTTGCGACGCCGCCTGCGCCTGCATTCATTCCATCCGGTAATAAAAAAACGGCAGCCTGGAACAGGCTGCCGCGAAAAGGCGCGTGACATGGGGAACACGCACCGGGAAGCAAAAGGTCGGGGTGGGCGCCCTTCGGACCGGCCCTCGGGGCGCCCGGTACTACACTTGCTCTTACAGGTGCTGCGCGATCTGCGGCATCAGGTCGTCGAAGGTGCGGCCGGTGCCGTTTTCGCCGATGGCGTGCATCTTCCATTCGCCGTTGTGGCGGTACAGCTTGGCCATGATCTGCGCCGAGTGGCTGCCCTGCACCGACAAGTTGAAGCGCGCCACTTCCTTGCCGTCGGCCGCGTTGAGCAGGCGGCAGTAGGCGTTCTGCACTTGCGAGAAGTTCTGGCCGGTGAAGCTGTTCACCGTGAAGACGATGCTTTTCACATTGGCCGGCACGCTGCCCAGCGAGACGTTGACCTGCTCGTCGTCGCCGTCGCCGGCGCCGGTGCGGTTGTCGCCGCTGTGCGAGATGCTGCCGTCCTTGCTCTTCAGCTGGCGGAACCAGACCACGTCCAGCGGGCGGTTGTCGGTGTCGAACAGGATGCACGAGGCGTCCAGGTCCACTTCCGCGCTGCCGCCGCCGAAGCCGAAGAAGCCCTTGCTCTTGACAGCGTCCCAGCCCAGGCCCATCACCACGCGCGACAACGCGCTGCCGGCTTCCTTGTCCAGAGAGATCTTCTGGCCTTTTTCCAAATTGACTGACATAGCTAACTCCTAGTTTTATTGTCCGGTACCGCGCACCCAGCCCAGGAAGCCCTGGCGGCTGCGCGAACACACCAAAATCTTGCCCTGGCCCGAGAAGCGCAGGACCATGCCCTCGCCGCTGGTCTGGCTGTTCACCAGATTGCTCAGGAAACCGCCGCTTTGCGAGGTCGCCACCGACATCTCGTAGCGCAGCGAACTGTCCCAGCACACCACGTGCGAGTTATCGATCGTCACGTCCTTGCCCGGCTCCACTTCCAGCTGCGAGATCGAACCGAAGCCCGATACCGCCAGCTGGCCGCTGCCCTGCGTCTCCGTGATGAAGAAGCCGCCGCTCTGCGCAAACAGCGCATTGCCCAGGCTTTGCGTGCGCACCTTCAGCTCCACGCCGGAGGTGGCCGCCACGAAGGCGCCGTCGCTGATCATGTACTGGCGCGGACCGACGTCCACCACCTGCATCGCGCCGGGCAGCGTTGGCGACAGCAGGCAATCGCCGTTGCCGCGCACCGCTTCGATGTGCTGCTGGAAGAACGATTCACCGTTGGCAAAGGTGCGCATGATGGCGCTGCCGATACCGCCTGTGATCTTGCCCTTCAGCTCCAGCGCCGATTCCATCATCACCATGGCGCCGGACTCGCAGTAGATCTTTTCGCCCTGCCGCAGCGAGACGTGCAGGAAGGGATCGACATCCCCTGTAACGGTGAAGACCGGCATGCTTACACCGCGACGCCGAAGGACGAAGCCAGCGCGCCCAGGCCGCCTTTGTAGCCCTGGCCTACGGCGCGGAACTTCCAATCGCCGCCGTTGCGGTAGATCTCGCCGAACACCAGCGAGGTCTCGGTGGAGCCGTCTTCGGACAGGTCGAAGCGGGCGATCTCGGTGTTGCCGGCCGCGTTCACGCAGCGCACGAAGGCCTTCTGCACCTGGCCGAAGTTCTGGCGGCGGGCGTCGGCTTCGTGGATGGTGACGCAGACGGCGATGCGGTCCACTTCGGCCGGCACTTTCGACAGGTCGACAGTGACGGTTTCGTCGTCGCCGTCGCCCGCGCCGGTGCGGTTGTCGCCCGAGTGGGCCACCGAGCCGTCGCTCGACTTCAGGTTGTTGTAGAAGATGAAGTCATTGTCGGCGCGCACCTTGCCGTCGACCTTCAGCAGGAAGGCGGAGCTGTCGATGTCGAACGCCGCGCCGTCCGTGTTGCGGATATCCCAGCCCAAGCCTACGATCATCTTGGACAGGCCCGGAGCTTCTTTGCTCAGATTAACGTTACCGCCTTTTTGCAGACTGATTGCCATGATTTGTGACTCCTAAAAGTAGTTGAACACCTTGCTGCATGCGCGGCGGGCCGGTGTTCTATGGGCGCGCCGCGTTTTCTTTACATCGCTCAGGCGGTGACGCCGAGCGCTTCCTGCTGTTTGCGGTGGCGTACCGACGACCAGATGGAGGCGCCGATGAAAGCCACACCGATCAGACCCGTGAAGATCTCGGGAATGTGGAACTTGATACTCGCCAGCATGATCACCGCCAGGATGCCGATGGCGTAGTGCGCGCCGTGCTCCAGGTAGACGAACTCGTCCAGCGTGCCCTTCTCGACCAGGAAGATGGTCATGGAGCGCACGAACATCGCGCCGATGGCCAGGCCCAGCATGATGATGACCACGTCGTTGGTGATGGCGAACGCGCCGATCACGCCGTCGAAGCTGAACGATGCATCCAGCACTTCCAGGTACAGGAAGCCGCCGATACCGCCGCGCTTGACCATGTCGCCCACATTGCTGCCCTCTTCTTCCGATTCGAGCAGGCTGCTCAAGCCGTCAACCGCCACGTAGATCAGCACGCCCCACAGGCCGGCGATCAGCACGATCAGCTTCTGGCCTTCCTCCACCATGCCCAGGCATGCCAGCAGCGCGCCTATGGTCACCATGACGGACACCGAGGACATCTTGCCCAGCGAGCCCAGTTTCTTCTCCACGTTGCCCAGCCAGTGGGTTTCCTTGTCCTTGTCCAGCAGGAAGTTCAGGAACACCAGCAGCAGGAAGGCGCCGCCGAATGCCGCCACTTCAGCATGGTGGTTGGTCAGGTGGGTGGAATACGCTTTCGGGTCGTTCAGCGCCAGCGTCCACACCTCGGCCATGCTGATGTCGGCGGCCACCGCCACGATCACCAGCGGGAACAGCAAGCGCATGCCGAACACGGCGATGATGATGCCCACGCCCAGGAACAGCTTTTTCCAGAACGCGTCCCAGGTCTTCAGCACGGAGGCGTTCACCACCGCGTTGTCGAAGGACAGCGATACTTCCATCACCGCCAGGATGGTGGCGATGCCCAGTGCCGTGAGCGCGCCGCCCCAGCCCGTATGGGTGTAGCCCCACCAGCCGGCGATTGCCAGGCAGATGAAGGAGACTATGAATGACACTCTGAAGTGTTTCATCTGTATTTCCTTTCTTATTGATGAATGTCATGGAGTGTAGAGAATTCCCTTGCATTAAAAAATAGAAGATAATCGAAGGATTACTTCGGAAAAGCAGAACCATGAAAACCGCAGGCATTAACTTCCGGCATCTATTTTTCTTCTGGAACGTGGCCAAGGAAGGCAGCGTCACGCGCGCCGCCGAGCGCCTCGGCCTGGCGGTGCAGACCGTCAGCACCCAGCTGGCGCAGCTCGACCAGCAGCTCGGCACGGCCTTGCTCACGCAGCAGGGCCGGCGCCTGGTGCCCACCGAGGCCGGCCGCGTGGCGCTCGACTATGCGGACCAGATCTTCCAGCTGGAAGACCAGCTGCAGCAGGCGCTGACGGACGTGGACGCGGGCCGCGTGCGGCTGGCGGTGGGCATCTCGGACTCGCTGCCCAAGCTGGTGGCTTACCGCCTGCTGGAGACCACCCAGCACCTGAGCCGCAAGGTCAAGCTGATCTGCATGGAGAACGAATTCGATTCCCTGCTGGCCGATCTGGCGCTGAACAAGCTGGACGTGGTGCTGACCGACCGCGCCGTGCGCGCCACGCCCAGCCTGCGCGTGTTCAGCCACCTGCTGCTGGAAAGCGGCATGCAGCTGTTCGGCGCGCGCAAGCTGGCGGTCAAGTACCGGCGAGGCTTCCCGCACAGCCTGAACGGCGCGCCGCTGCTGCTCCCCACCCGCAACAACGCGCTGCGCGGCCGCATCGACGCCTGGTTCGTGCAGCACGGCGCGCGGCCGGACGTGGTGGGGGAATTCGAGGACAACGCCATGCTCAACACTTTCGGCCGCAACGGCATGGGCCTGTTCTTCGCGCCCTCGGTGCTGGCGCACGATATCCAGGAGCAGTTCGGCGCCGTGCACGTGGGCGACGCGCCCGAACTGAAGGAGCAGTTCTACGCCATTTCCAACGAACGCAAGATCAAGCACCCGGCGGTGGAGGCCATCCTGGAGGCGCTGCACACGGGCGCGTTCAGCAGCGATATCTGACCGTCCGGCCGCGCCATCCCACCTCCCAGCCACCCCGGCGCCGGGCAATTTTGCGCCCGGATCGCCCGGGTCGGATAAGATGTAGGTTTCAACTACGGTCGCGCAAGCGATTTATATGGCTAATCTATTGCTGGTTCTGTTGGCGCTTTTCCTGGTCGCGCTGAACGGATTCTTTGTTGCCGCCGAATTCGGCATCGTCACTTTGCGCCGCACCCGCGTGCGCGCCATCGCCAAAACGCAGGGCCTGCGCGGCCGCATCCTGGCCAAGGTCCACGGTGAACTCGATGCGTATTTGTCGGCCTGCCAGCTGGGTATCACCCTCGCATCGCTGGGCCTGGGCTGGGTCGGCGAACCGGCTTTCGCCTCGCTGCTGGAACCTGTGTTCGGCGCCTTCGGCGTCACCTCCCCGCAGCTGATCCACGGCATTTCCTTTGTCTTCGCCTTCGTCACCATCTCCTTCCTGCACATCGTGGTGGGCGAACTGGCGCCGAAATCGCTGGCCATCCGCCTGCCAGAAGCGGTGGGACTGTGGAGCGCCATTCCGCTGTACGCCTTCTACTGGGCCATGTACCCGGCCATCTGGGTGCTCAACGCCAGCGCCAATATGGTGCTGCGCCTGGCCGGCCTGGCCGGTTCCGGCGGCCACGGCGACTCGCACTATTCCACCGATGAACTGAAGCTGATCCTGCGCACCAGCCAGCCCGGCGAAAAATTCAACAAGGACGAGCGCAACATCCTGGCCCACTCGCTGGACTTCAGCCAGCTGTCGGTGTCGGACCTGATGCGTCCCATCCACGAAGTGATCGCGCTGCACGCGGCCAAGTCCATGGACGACAATCTGCAAACCGTGGTGCGCAACCGCTTCAGCCGCTACCCGTATTACGACGAGGACGGCGAGACCGTGCTCGGTATGGTGCACCTGAAAGACCTGTTCTTCGCCGAGCAGTCCGGCAAGCAGATCACGTCGATGGCCCCCTTCCTGCGCCCGGTCGAGACCTACTCGGCGCGCACCCCTGCGCTGGAGCTGTTCCGCCGCTTCAAGGACGGTGCGCCGCACTTCGCGCTGATCGGCGAAAAAGGCAAGCGCCCGGTGGGCTTCCTCACGCTGGACAATCTGCTGGGCGCCATGGTGGGCGAGATCCACGACGAGTTCCGCCTCAACGAGAACGACTGGCTCAAGCAGCCGGACGGCGCCCTGGTCGGCAAGGCCAGCCTGCCCATCGTGTCGCTGGAGCGCGCACTGGGCCTGGACATCGAGAACGAGGAGATGGGCCTGGAGGACATCGAGTCCGTGGGCGGCATGGTGATGCTGAAACTGGGCGACATTCCGAAACAGGGCCAGCGCGTGGAGTTCAACGGCTTCGACATCGTCGTCAAGAAGATGAACGGCCCGCGCATCCTGCTGGTGAAGGTGATCCCGCGCCAGGCCCGCCACAGCGAGTCCGACGACCAGGACTGATCACACGGTTCTAGGAAGCCGCCCCGGCCTGGCGCTCGTACTGCTCGAAGGCGCTGGCCAGGGTCTCGAGCACGTGGGCGTCGTCGTCCGGCGCGGCGATGAATTTGTAGACCGCGCCCAGATTGATGGCGTCCGCCAGTCCGGCGGCGCTGTCGCCGCCCTCCGCCTCGCGCGTCAGCAGCACCCGCACCGCCGCCGGATACAGGCGCTTGATGCGCTCGAAGAAGTCCACCCCGCTGCGCCCTTCCGGCCCCCGTCCCGACAGCACCACCCCCACCTCGCGGCTGGCCAGCACCTCGTAGGCATCCTCCATTTTCAGCGCCGACAGCAGCTCGTAGGGCGTGCTGTCGAGCAGGCGGCGGAAATGCGCCTGCGTGCGCGGCTCATGGTCCACCAGCAGCACCGTGCGGCGCAGCTCCGGCTTGCGCTGCCCGGTCAGCGGCACCTCCAGCATGGCGCCGCTGCGCAGCATGGCCACGATGCCCGGCTCGGCCAGCGGACGGCTGAAATAATAGCCCTGGATTTCGTCGCAGCCGTGGCGCGCCAGCAGCTGCATCTGGCCCTCCGTCTCCACGCCCTCGGCGATGGCGCGCAAGCCCAGGCTGTGCGCCAGCCGTATCACCGCCGTCACGATGGAGCGGTCCTCCGGATCGCTGGCCATGCCGCGCGTGAAGGACTGGTCTATCTTCAGCTTGTCGACCGGGAAGCGCTTCAGATAACTCAGGTTGGAATAGCCGGTGCCGAAGTCGTCGATGGACATGGTGATGCCGATCGCCTTCAGGCGGTGCATCAGCGCGATCGACGCTTCCGGATCCACCATGGACAGGCTCTCGGTCAGCTCGAATTCGATCAGGCCCGGCTCCAGGCTGTAGCGCGCCAGCACCTCGCGCAGCATGGTTTCCATGTTCTGGTGCGCGAACTGGCTGGCGGCCACGTTCACCGCCACCGGCACCACCGGCACGCCGGCGTCCAGCCAGGCGCGCAGCGTGGCGCAGGCCTTGTCCAGCACCCAGCCGCCGATGGCTGTGATCAGATTGCTTTCCTCTGCCACCGGAATGAACTGCATCGGCGGCACCAGGCCCAGCTCGGGCGACTGCCAGCGCAGCAGCGCTTCCAGGCCGATCACCTTGCCGCTGGCCAGGTCCACCTGCGGCTGGTAGTGCAGCACGAATTCGTCGCGCTGCAGGGCGCGCATCAGGCCCTGCTCCAGCGTCACGCGCGCGTCCAGGCGCTGCTGCATTTCCTGGGTGAAGAACTGGAAGCCGTTGCGGCCGGCCTGCTTGGCGCGGTACATGGCGATGTCGGCCTGGCGCAGCAGGTTCTCGGCCTGGTCGCCGTCGTTCGGGTACAGGCTCAGGCCCATGCTGCCGGTGATGACGTGTTCCTGCCCGGCCAGCAGCACCGGCCGCGCCAGGTGCTCGCCGATACGCTCGGCGATCATGCCCGGCGTGGTCTCGCCCAGCGGACTGTCGAGCAGCAGCACGAACTCGTCGCCGCCCAGGCGGGCCACGGTGTCGAAGTCGCGCACGCTGTGGCGCAAGGTGGAGGCCACCACGCGCAGCAGCTCGTCGCCCACGGCGTGGCCCAGCGTGTCGTTGACCTGCTTGAACTTGTCCAGGTCCAGGAACACCACGGCCAGGCGCTCCTTGCGCCGCTCTGCGCGGCGGATGGCGTGCGCCAGGCGGTCCAGGAACAGCGCGCGGTTGGGCAGGCCGGTCAGCTGGTCGTGTGTGGCCTGGTGCTCGATGGCCTTCTCCTGCTGGCGGCGTTCGGTCACGTCGTGCGCCACGCTCATCACCGAGTCGGCGTTGTTGAACCACAGGCGGCAGCCGAAGTACTCCACGTCCACCAGCGCGCCATCCAGCCTCAGCAGCTGCAAGGCGCTGCGCGGCTGCTGCTGGGCCAGCGAGATGTCGTTATACGTGCCTTCTGCCAGCTGCGCATGGAACTCGGCGGGCACGCGCGCGTCGGCGTCCGTGCCGAGCAGGCTGCCGGCCGAGGCGGCGCCGAACAGGCGCTGCGCGGCCGGGTTCAGGAAGACGATCTTGCCGCCGGTGTGGATCCAGATGGCGTCCGGTATCAGCTCCACCAGCGAGCGGTAGCGCGCTTCGCTTTCTTCGATATGGCTATTGAGCTGGCGCAGGTTCTGGTTGATGTCGTACAGCTCGCGGCTTTTCTGCTCCAGCAGCGATTCCGCCTCCTTGCGCGCGGCGCGTTCGCGCAGCAGGCTGCGCGAGGCGACCGTGCTGACGGGTGCGTCCGGCGGCTGCATCACGCCCCTGCGGCCGGCGCGGACACCAGGTGGAAGAGGGTGCGGTGCAGATTGCCCTCCATCGGCAGATCGGTGCGGGTGACGCTGATGGTTTCCTTGAAGTGGGCAATGCAGCCGTCGATCAGGCCCGCCGCCAGGTCGGCAAAGCCGCGCGGGGAGCTGTACATGAGCACCAGTTCGCCCGGCGCCGGACGCTCGCAGGGCAGCTTGGGCAGCTCGGCGTCCGGATAGAGCTTGCGCACTTCGACGTGGATCACGTCGTCGATGCGGCTCAGGAAGTCGTAGGTGTTGCTGGCGTCGGCGAACAGCGCCGGGTAGCCGACCGAGAAGCGCTGGAACAGGTGCTGGCCGAACAGGTGGATCAGCGCCGGAATGGCCAGGCCGCTGGCATTGGACAGCGCCACCACCAGCCGCACCAGCTCCGCGTGGTCGTAGGTGCCGACCGAGGTGTAGGCGCCGTCGTTGGGCAGATTGGCTTCGATGATGATGCGGTCCAGCATATCGAGCCCCATGCGGGCCTCGACCAGCTCCATGAATTCAGTGAATACCACGCCTTTCATACCGCCTCCCTGTCTCCAAAACAGCGCCAGTATAAAACGTGATTTAACAGTCTGTCGGACTGCGGATCCAGCCGCGCCTCAGAGCGCCTTGCCGGTCCAGTTGCGCAGCAGCCCCAGCGCCACCGCCAGCAGCGTCGGACCGATGAACAGGCCCACGAAGCCGAAGGCCAGCACGCCGCCCATCACGCCCAGCAGCACCAGCAGGAACGGCAGGCTGGAGCCGCGGCTGATGATCATGGGCTTGACCACGTTGTCCACGCCGCTGATGACGAATACGCCCCACACCAGCATGAACACGGCCCAGCCGGTGCTGCCCTGGTTGAACAGCCAGACCACGGCGCCGCCCCAGATCAGCGGCGGGCCGACCGGCACCAGCGAAAACAGGAAGGTGGCCACCGACAACAGCGCCACCGCAGGCACGCCGGCGATCAGGAAGCCGATGCAGGCCACCGCCGCCTGCGCCAGCGCGGTGCCGAGCAGGCCGTACATCACGCCGCGCACGGTGCGGCTGACGGTGTCCGCTACCTCGGGCGCGTGCTCGCCCATGATCTTGTCCATGCCCACGCGCAGCGCGCCCAGGATGGCGGCGCCGTCGCGGTACAGGAAGAAGCAAACGAAGGCGGCCAGGCTCACCTGCGCCACGCCGCTGCCCAGCACCACGCCGCTGCCCAGCAGGAAGTGGCGCGCCGGCTCCATATAGCGCTTGGCCAGCGCCACCAGCTCCTCGCGGCTGCCGATAATCTTGCGCACATAGGCGTCCGCCGCCTCGCCCACCATGGGGATGTCGCGCAGCCAGGACGGCGGCGTTACGGTGCCTTCGTCTATCGCCACGCGCAGGTGTTCATATACTTCACGCGCACTGTCGGCGATGTTCCAGGTGACCACGGCCAGCGGGAGGATAATGATGAGTATCAGCGTCAGCGTCATGACGGCGGCCGACAGCGTATGGCGCTGGCGGCAGCGCGTCAGCAGCATCTGGTACAGGGGCCAGCTGGAGATGGCGATGGCGGCGGCGAACAGGATCGCAGCCAGGAAGGGACGCAGCACCGCCAGGCAGCCGATCACCAGGAAGATGATCGCAGCCAGGCGGGTGTAAGGTTGAAAACGTTTTTCCATCGTGCCCCCAAATGTTGTATCGGGGGCTAGCTTATCAGGAAAGCAGCAGTTTCAGGTCGTGCGCAATGGGCGCGGGGCCTTGGCCATGGCGCAGGAACAGGCGGATCTTGCCGTTCTTGTCGAATACATAGCTGCCCGCCGTGTGGTCGATGGTGTAGCTGTCCGGCGTTTTGCCTTCCACCTTGTTGTAGATGACCTTGAACTCCTTGGCCACCTGCGCGGTCTGCTCGGGCGTGCCGTACAGGCCAATGAAGCGCGGATCAAAAGTGGGCGCGTACTGGGCCAGCAGCTCCTTGGTGTCGCGCGCCGGGTCCAGGGTGATGAACAGCACCTGCACCTGGTCGGCCAGCGGACCGAGTTCCTTCATGACGCCGGCCATCTCGGCCATGGTGGTCGGGCACACGTCCGGGCATTGGGTGTAGCCGAAGAAGATCACCACCGCCTTGCCCTTGTAGCTCTCCAGCGTGACCGGCTTGCCGGTGTGGTCGTTCAGCGAGAAGCCCTGGGCGTAGCTCAGGCCGGTCAGGTCGGTGTTCTTGAAGGCCAGGCCGGAACCGGGGGCCTGCTTCTGGCAGGCGCCCAATGCGAGCGCCATGCACAGTACTGCCAGGATTTTTTTCATGCTCAAATCTTCACGTAATGGTCCACCAGCAGCGCGGCGAACAGCAGGGACAGATAGATGATGGACCAGGTGAACGCCTTGCGCGCCACCAGGTCAGTGTAATGGCGGTGCACGCGCCAGCTATGCCACAGGAACACCACGTTCAACGCCACCGCGCTGACCAGGTAAATCAGGCCGCTCATCTTGACTGCGAAGGGCAGCAAGGTGGTGGCGGCCAGGGCGATGGAGTACAGCCAGACGTGGAAGCCGGTGAAGGTCATGCCGTGCGTGACGGGCAGCATGGGCAGGCCGGACTTGGCGTAGTCGTCGCGGCGGTACATGGCCAGCGCCCAGAAGTGCGGCGGGGTCCAGATGAAGATGATCATGACCAGCAGCCACGCCTGCATCGGCACGTCGTTGGCCACGGCGGCCCAGCCCAGCGCGGGCGGCATGGCGCCGGACAGGCCGCCGATGACGATGTTCTGCGGCGTGGCCGGCTTCAAGATCATGGTGTAGATGACGGCGTAGCCAACGAAGGTGACGAAGGTCAGCCACATGGTCAGCGGGTTGACCAGCGCGTACAGTATCCACATGCCCAGGCCACCGATCACGGTGGAGAACACGGCGGTCTGCGCCACCGTGATCTCGCCCTGCGCCATGGGCCGGCGCGCGGTGCGCGCCATGCGCGCGTCGATCTCGCGCTCGGCCAGGCAGTTGACGGCGAAGGCGGCGCCGGCCAGCAGCCAGATGCCGAAGGTGGCGGCCACCACCACGCGCCAGCTGGGCAGCTCGTCGGTGGCGAGGAACATGCCGATGACGGCGCAGAACACCGCCAGCTGCGTTACGCGCGGCTTGGTCAGCGCCCAGTACTGGGCAATGCGGTTGGTCTGTTTATGTAGGGCGGTCTGGGTCGTCATTGGTGGTGTCTGGCTGGCGCAGCGCCTTGCTGGGCCGTGTCGTGTTGGTGCTTAGCCCGATAGTTTAACATGGTCAGCAAAAGCACCAGCAGCGCCGCTCCGGCGTTATGCAGCACGGCGATCGCCAGGGGGAAGCTGAAATAAATGGTGGCCAGGCCGCTGGCCGTCTGCAGCGCCAGCACGGCGGCGATGCCGCGCGCCAGCCTTGCCATTCCGGCCATATTCCACGCGCGCCAGGCCGTGTAGCCGGCCAGCAGCACGACCACGAAGGCGAAGTTGCGGTGCACCCAGTGGATGGCGGTCAGCGCGGAGAAAGGCATGTAGTGGCCGGCGGCCGTCTTGCCCAGTTCGCGCCACAGGTGGAAGCCGTGCTCGAAGTCCATCTCGGGCACCACCTTGCCCGCGCACAGCGGGAATTCGGTGCAGGCCAGCGTGGCGTAGTTAGTGCTCACCCACCCGCCCAGCGCCAGCTGGATCAGCAGCGCCAGGCCGGAGGCCAGCGCCAGCCAGCGTAGGGTGCGCAGCACCGGCAGCGGGGCCGACGCCAGGTAGCGGCGCTGGCGCCGCTGCTGCTGTTCGGCGGCGGGCAGCAGCGACTGGTGCACCGTGTCCTGGCGGCAGCCGAACCACACCAGCATGGACAACAGCCCCATGCCCAGCAGCAGGTGGATGGTGACGATCACCGGCTGCAGCTTGAGCGTGACGGTCCACGCGCCGAACGCGCCCTGCAGGCAGACAAAGAAGAACAGCACCACCGGCAAGGCCGGCGCGTAGGCGCGGCGCATGCCGGCTGCGGCGACGGCGGCGGCGATATCGGCGCCGGCCTGCGCAGCCAGCTTGCCCGCCTTGCGCGACTGGATCAGCGCCACCGCCATCATGGCCACGATCAGCACGCCGATGCCCATGGCCAGGTAGCGGTGGATCATCTCCACCCAGGCCTTGAACAGCGTGACCGGGCCGCTGGGCTGCAAGGCCTCGGCGGCGGCGATGTCGGCATGCGCCAGGAAGGGATTGGCCAGGCCGTAGCAGCCCGGCCAGTCCGGGCAGCCCAGACCCGAGTCGGTCAGGCGCGTGAAGGCGCCGAACACGATCAGGTCGAAGGTCAGGAACACGCTGATCCAGACCAGCTTGCGGTATTTGTTCTCGTCCGACGACACCCAGACCATGGACAGCGGCAGCAGCGCCACCAGCAGTCCTGTGACGGCCATCTGGGCCAGCGTGGTGTGATGCATAAGGTCCCCTCAGCCGATGGCCGAAGCCTTGAGCAGCTTGGCGATGTCCTTCTTCACCTTGCTCGGGTCGGGCTGTTTCGGGAAGCGCATCATCAAATTGCCCAGCGGGTCGATCAGGTAGATATGCTCGGCGGCCTGGCCGCCCTGCTCCACCGGCAGCCATTTGGTCACCGCCTCGGCCGGTGCGCGCAGCATGCGGGTGCCGTCGTTCACGCGCAGCAGTATGGTCTCCAGCGGCTGGTCGTCGGTGATCAGCCACACGCGCTCGATGCGCTCCATCTCCTTGCCCTGCATGGTGCGCAGCTGGCGCATGGCGAACAGCTGGTCCTGGCAGGCCTGCTGGCAGTCCGAGCCGCCCACCTTCAGCATGATCCACTTGCCCTTGTAGGCATCCAGCCCGGCAGGCTTGCCGTCCAGCGTGGCGCTGGCCATGGCCGGTATGGGATACTGGCGCGGGTCGATCAGCGCGCCGTAATTGGTGCGGCCTTCGGGCTTGATGAAGTAGTAGGTGATGTAGGACGCAATCAGCGGCGCCGCGCACACGGCCAGCACCGCCATCAGCTTCCAGCGTCCGCGGCTGCGCTGCGGCTGGCCCGGTTCAGTTTTGTTTTCCACGTCTATATCCTGTTACGACGAAAAAGAGAGCGGCCATGGCTGCCAGGGCGTACCACTGGAAGGCATAGCCGCGATGCTTGTCCACGCGCGAAGCGGGCGCCGGCCAGTCATGCGACAGGCCGCTGTCCTCCGCACCGGCGGGCGCGGTTTGTTCGATGATAAAAGGCTGCATGCGCAAGCCGCTGGCTTCGGCCACCCCGGCCGCCGTGGCGTTCTGCACGATGGCGCCGGGCTTGAGCGCGGGCGCCGTCCCCAGCTGCATCACATGGCCGGGATGCAGGCGCGCCACGCCCTCCAGCGTCACCTCCCCGGCCGGCGTGCCGTAGGGCGGCAGCTGCTCGCGCACCGCCATATTGCGCGGCAGCCAGCCGCGCGCCACCAGCACGTGCTGGTCCGAGCCGGCGATACGGAAGGGCATCAGCAGGTAGAAGCCCACGCCTTTGGCGGACGGGCGGTTGTCCAGGTAGAGCGGCCAGCCGGCCACAAACCGGCCGGTCACGCGCACGCGGCGGTATTCCATTCCGGCCGCCTCGGCCTCCGGCACGGCGGCGGCGCCCAGCATCAGCGGCGCGCCGGCCTGGCCCGCCTGCAGGCGCGCGTCGGCGGCGCTGGCCTCGGCCGCGCGGCGGCCCTGCCACTGGCCCAGCGAAACGCCCAGCGCCACCACCAGCACGGTGGCCGCAAAGGGCACCCATTTGAAGCGGAAGGCCATTACAATGGTGCCTCTATTCCGACCTGCGGCGCTGCCAATTCCATGAAAATCCTTGTTGCGATTGCCTTCATTCTGATCCTAGCCAGCCTCGGTTCGGCCTTGTACTACATGATGCGCCAAAAGGGCAAGAACGACCAGCGCATGGTGCGCTCGCTGGCCATGCGCGTGGGCTTCTCGATCGCGCTGTTCATCATTATCCTGGTGGCCAACAAACTGGGCTACATCCAGCCTACCGGCATCCGCTAGCGTTGGCGGGTTACGGCTGCGCCTAACCCGCCCTACGGTCTCGCTGCCGGAACGTAGGGCGGGTTAGCGCAAAGCGCGTAACCCGCCACGCCGCCAAGAAAAAAGCCGCGCGCGGGATGCACCTGCGCACGGCTTTTTTTCATTGCGGCGAACAGGGTCGCCGCAGATTATAGCGCTTACAACCAGTAGACGACGATGTACAGGCCCAGCCACACCACGTCCACGAAGTGCCAGTACCAGGCCGCGCCTTCGAAGCCGAAGTGGTGCTCAGGCGTGAAGTGGCCCTTCATGACGCGGAACATCACCACCGCCAGCATGATGGCGCCCATGGTCACGTGGAAGCCGTGGAAGCCGGTCAGCAGGAAGAAGGTGGAACCGTAGATGCCCGAGGTCAGCTTCAGATTCAGTTCGCTGTACGCGTGCATGTACTCGTACACCTGGAAGCACATGAACACGGCGCCCAGCGCCACGGTGGCGGCCAGCCAGCCCACGGTCTTGCCGCGCTTGCCCGCGATCAGCGCGTGGTGGGCGATGGTCAGGGTCAGGCCGGACAGCAGCAGCAGCGCGGTGTTGATGGTCGGGATGGGGAACGGACCCATGGCGGTGAACGACTCCACCACGCCGGCCGGGGTATTGCCCCACTGCGCGGCGAAGTCCGGCCAGATGAATTTATGGTCCAGGTCACCCAGCCAAGGCAGGGTGATGGCGCGGGCGTAGAACAGCGCGCCGAAGAAGGCGCCGAAGAACATCACCTCCGAGAAGATGAACCAGCCCATGGACCAGCGGTAGGAATGGTCGATGCGCTTGCTGTACAAGCCGCCCTCGGATTCCTTGATGGCGTCGCCGAACCAGAAGTACAGCACCGTCAGCGTGCACAGGATGCCGACGATGTTGACGGTGGAACCCCAGGAGGCGTCGTTGACCCAGGCCGACGCGCCTATCATGGTGATGAGCAGGGAAATGCCGGCCAGCATAGGCCAGCGCGAAGGACCAGGCACGAAGTAGTACGGTGCCGCGTTATGTGAACTCATCTTCATCTCCTAAAATTACTGTGAAACTACGAACTTCACTATTGTTATCAGCAAGCCGATGAACAGCGCGACGCCTATCAAGGCCGCGATGATGACGTGGAAGGGATTCAGCCTGGCCCCGTCCTGGTCAAAATCTTTCTTCCTGCGCAGGCCGAAAAACGACCAGATCACCGCTTTCATCGAATACATGAAAGAAGCTGTTTGCTTCTTCTCTTCCATCTTTGCCACCCCTTAATTGGAGGCCAGCCCTGCAATCTCGAAGAAGGTGTACGACAGCGTGATGGTCTTCACGTCCTTCGGCAGCGCCGGGTCGATAAAGAACACCACCGGCATCTGCCGCGCCTCGTTCGCCTTCATGGTCTGCTGCTTGAAGCAGAAGCACTCCACTTTCTTGAAGTACGGCGTCACGCTGTTGGGCGCATAGCTCGGTATCGCTTGCGCGTTCACCGTGCGCGGCTGCGTGTTGACCACTTCGTACACCACTGTGGCCAGCTCGCCCGGATGGACCTGGATGCTGCGCTGCGTGGCGCGGAAACGCCACGGGCCATGCGCATTGCTGTCCAGCTCCACCGTCACCAGGCGGCTGTTGTCCACTTGCGTGTTCTTCGGGTCCAGCGCCACCGTGCCGTCCTTCTGCGTGAGCATATTAATCCCGAGTACTTCGCAAATATGCTTGTACACCGGGATCAGCAGGTAGCCGAAGCCGAACATCATCACCGCGATGACGATCAGCTTGCGCAGCATGCGCAGGTTCTCGGCCTTGACGCTGCCCATGCTCATCTCAGCCCAGCCAGCTGCGCTTGACGAACACGGACACGAAGAACACCAGGGCGATCGAGCCCAGTATCAGCGCCAGCCTCAGATTGCTCTGCTTCTTGTTGCCGCGAGGATCGGCCATGATTATTTCACCTGCGGCGGCGTTTCGAAGGTGTGGAACGGCGCCGGCGACGGCACGGTCCACTCCAGGCCTTCAGCGCCGTCCCATGGCTTGTCGCCAGCGGGCTTGCCGCCGCGGATGGTCGGCAGCACCACGAAGAACAGGAAGAACACCTGGCTCAGGCCGAAACCAAAGGCGCCGATGGTGGCAATCGCGTTGAAGTCGGTGAACTGCGCGGCGTAGTCCGCATAGCGGCGCGGCATGCCGGCCAGGCCCAGGAAGTGCATCGGGAAGAAGGTGATGTTGAACGTGACCAGCGACAGCCAGAAGTGGGTCTTGCCCATGGTCTCGTTGTACATATGGCCGGTCCACTTCGGACCCCAGTAGTAGAAGCCGGCGAACAGCGCGAACAGCGAGCCCGCCACCAGCACGTAGTGGAAGTGCGCCACCACATAGTAGGTGTCCTGCAGCTGGATGTCGATCGGGGTCACGGCCAGGATCAGGCCGGTGAAGCCGCCGATGGTGAACACGAAGATGAAGCCCACGGCGAACAGCATCGGGGTTTCAAAGGTCATCGAACCCTTCCACATGGTGGCGATCCAGTTGAACACTTTCACGCCGGTCGGCACCGCGATCAGCATGGTGGCGTACATGAAGAACAGCTGCGAGGTCACCGGCATGCCGGTGGTGAACATGTGGTGCGCCCAGACGATGAAGGACAGGATGGCGATGGACGCGGTGGCGTACACCATCGAATGGTAGCCGAACAGGGTCTTGCGGGCGAAGGCCGGGATGATCTGCGAGACGATGCCGAAAGCCGGCAGAATCATGATGTACACCTCGGGGTGGCCGAAGAACCAGAAGATGTGCTGGTACATGACCGGGTCGCCGCCGCCGGCGGCGTTGAAGAACGAGGTGCCGAAGTGGCGGTCGGTCAGCGTCATGGTGATGGCGCCTGCCAGCACCGGCATCACGGCGATCAGCAGGTAGGCGGTGATCAGCCAGGTCCAGCAGAACATCGGCATCTTCATCAGGGTCATGCCGGGAGCGCGCATGTTCAGGATGGTGACGATGATGTTGATCGAGCCCATGATCGAGGACGCGCCCATGATGTGCATGGCGAAAATGCCCATGTCCATGCCGGGTCCCATCTGGGTCGACAGCGGCGCGTACAGCGTCCAGCCGGCGGCGGTGGCGCCGCCCGGCACGAAGAAGGAACCGGCCAGCAGCAGCGCCGCAGGCGGCAGCAGCCAGAACGAGAAGTTGTTCATGCGCGCAAAGGCCATGTCGGATGCGCCGATCTGCAGCGGGATCATCCAGTTGGCGTAGCCCACGAAGGCCGGCATGATGGCGCCGAACACCATCACCAGGCCGTGCATGGTGGTGAGCTGGTTGAAGAACTCAGGCTGGAAGAACTGCAGGCCGGGCTGGAACAGCTCGGTGCGTATCATCAGCGCCAGCACGCCGCCGGACAGCAGCATGGTGAAGGAGAACCACAGGTACAGCGTGCCGATATCCTTGTGGTTGGTGGCGAACAGCCAGCGGCGGAAACCGGTGGGGTGGTCGTGGGCGTGGTCATGGCCGTGGTCGTGGCCATGGTCATGCGCGTGTGCGTGATCGACAGTCGTGCTCATAATGTGCAGCTCCTAATTACTTGCGTGCAGCCAGGACTTCGGCCGGTTGAACGATGTTTTCGGCCGGCTTGTTCGACCAGCTGTTGCGGGTGTAGGTGATGACAGCCGCAATGTCGGTGTCCGACAGCTGCTTCCATGCCGGCATTTCGGCAGGGAACTTGCCCGACTTCTGACCGTTCAGCAGCACGTGGATCTGCGCCGCCTTCTCGCCGTTCACGACGGCCGAGCCGTCCAGCGCGGCGAACGCGCCCGGTACGCCCTTGCCGGTAGCCTGGTGGCACACCGCGCAGTTGGCCGAGTACACTTTCTCGCCCTTGGTTTTCAGCTCATCGATGGTCCAGGTCTTGGTTGGATCGTCGGCCAGCGCGGCCAGTTCCTTTTTCTTCTTGTCGGCCCAGGCGGTGTACTCCTCGGCGGTGACCACGCGCACCACGATAGGCATGAACGCATGGTCCTTGCCGCACAGTTCCACGCAGGTGCCGCGATAGACGCCGGTGTGCTGCGCCTTGAACCAGGTGTCGCGCACGAAGCCGGGGATGGCGTCCTGCTTCACGCCGAAGGCGGGGATGGTCCAGGCGTGGATCACGTCGTTGGCGGTGGTGACGATGCGGATCTTCTTATTGACCGGCACCACCACTTCGTTGTCGACTTCCATCAGATAGGTGTCGCCGCGCTTTTCGGTCGGCGCCACGCCCGGCGAGCCCACTTGCGAGCGCGGGGTGGACAGGTTGGAGATGAAGGTGATGCCCTCGCCCTCGCCCTTCAGGTAGTCATAGCCCCATTTCCACTGCATGCCGGTGGCCTTGATGGTGATGTCGGCGTTGGAGGTGTCCTTCATGGCCACCACGGTCTTGGTGGCGGGCAGCGCCATGCCGATCACGATCAGGAAAGGCACGATGGTCCAGGCGATTTCAACCGCGGTGGACTCGTGGAAGGAGGCCGATTTGTGGCCCAGCGATTTGCGGTGCTTGAGGATGGAGTAGAACATCACGCCGAACACGGCGACGAAGATCACCAGGCAGATGATCATCATCAGGTTGTGCAGGCTGTAGATGTCCGCCGCGATGGCGGTAGCGGGCGCCTGCAGGTTCAGCTGGTTGACCAGGGGGCCGCCGGTACCGCCGGTGGCCTTCGAGTATTCAGTAGCCGCTGCAGCCGTCTCCGCCGCCCAGGACGGGACTGCGGCGGCTGTCATCGACAGCGCGAGCATCAACGATTGAAATCGCTTTGCATGTTTCATGTTTTCCCCAACCACCCAAGAAATAATTAATATTTTTAAAGGCAGCCGTCCGATGTTCTGAATAGCCGCCGTACGCTACAACACCTAAAACCCCCCGACCCGTAATACTTATACAAGACGAAATGATGGCAAAATTAGTCAAGGATTATAGTCAACACCCCTAGGGGCATCAAGGAAATTATCTGTTACGCAAGCCCAAAGCGGCGTGCTTGGACCTTATTTGCCACATATGCGCAGCCGTATTATGGCCAGAGCGGCCTATTTAGAGGGCTTGCGCGGCAGGTCGAAGCGGATAATCGACTCGCCCTGGCTGGTGGTGCGCGGCGCGGGGCGGAACGCGTGGCCGTACAACACCTCGAAGGTCAGCCCCAGCTTGCCGTCCGGGCGGCGCTGGCGCTCCAGGGCCGCCAGCAGGGCCGCATGGCCGGCGCGGCCCAGCAGGCCACGGCGGCGCGTAGCCAGCGGATTGCCGCCCCAGGCGCGGGCGTCGGCCAGCAAGGCCTCGGGCGTGTCATAGGTGACGGTGATCTTCTCCATGTCCAGCACCGGGGTGGAAAAGCCCGCCTCCACCAGCTGGTCGCCGAAATCGTGCATGTCCACGAAAGGCAGCGCGTGCGGGAACAGATCCACGTCGGCGAAGGCGGTGCGCAGCTCGGAAAAGGTATCCGGCCCGAAGCAGGAAAACATCAGCAAGCCCTCCACCCGCAGCACGCGGCGCCACTCGGCGAACACGCGGTCCGGCTGCGGATGCCAGTGCAGCGCCAGGTTGGACCAGACCAGGTCCATGCTGTGCAGCGCCAGCGGCAGCTCGGCGAAATCGGCGCAGGCCAGGTCCACCCCGGTCTTCGACGGCAGCAGCCTGCTGATCAGCTGATTCAGGCCGCCGCGCGGCGCCGGGCCGGTGGCGGCGCTGGCCGCGCGCGCCATGGCCTCGGACGCATCCACGCCCAGGATCTGGGCGGCGGCATACATTTTTTGCAACATGGGTAGATCCGCCCCCTCGCCGCAGCCCGCATCGAGCACCCGCTGCGGCACGATCTTCACCAGCTGCAGGCGGTCCTGCATGCGCGAGGAAACCTCGCGGCGCAGGAAATCGGACGGCGCAACGCGCTCCGGGCGGGAAAACAGCGCGCGCACGCGCTCGATATCGATGGGCGCGCTCAATTTAGGCGGCTTGGCGGGAACTTGCATGGTAATGACCGGATGGGTGAGATAATGGGCGCAGTTTACATGGTTAAGGCAAAGTGCGATGCCGAACGCCCAATCCAGGCCCGCCGCCACGCGGCCGGGCGCCCTGTCATGGCTGCCCGCCCTGCTGGCGCGCGCCGGGCACGCCCTGCTGCCGGGCGCCTGCGTGCTGTGCGGAGGAATCGCGGCCATCGGCACGCAAACCTGCCAGCCCTGCCATGCACAGATATTCGGCGCCATGCGGGCGCGCTGCCGCGTGTGCGCCAACCCGCTGCCGGGCGCCGGTGGGGCCGGCGATGCGGTGTGCGGCCGCTGCCTGTCGCATCCGCCCGCGTTCGACGCCACGGTGGCCGGCGCCGACTACGCCATGCCGCAGGACCAGCTGGTGCTGCAGCTCAAATTCGGCGGCCACCTGGCGCTGGCCGCGCTGTTCGGCCGGGTGCTGGCCGAAGCCGCGCTGGGCCAGCCCGGCTTTATCCGTCCCGCCGTGCTGTGCCCGGTGCCACTGGGTCCGCAGCGGCTGGCCGCGCGCGGCTACAACCAGGCGCTGGAAATCGCCCGCGCGCTGGGGCGGCGGCTGGACGTCACCGTGCAGCCGCGGCTGGCCGAGCGGGCGCGCGACACGTTGGCGCAAAGCCTGGTGCAGCCGTCCGAGCGGCGCGCCAACATCGCGCACGCCTTCGCGGTGCCGGACCGCGCGCTGGTTGAAGGGCGCCACATCGGCATCGTCGATGACGTCATGACCAGCGGCCAGACACTGGACGAACTGGCCGCCGCGCTCAAGCGGCACGGCGCGGCGCGCATCACCTGCCTGGTGTTTGCGCGCACGCCGCCGCATTAAAGTTAAAGCAATACATACGTAACAGGAGAAATGCAGTGTTCCACGTCGTACTAGTCAGCCCCGAAATCCCGCCCAACACGGGCAACGTGATACGGCTGTGCGCCAACACCGGCGTGCAGCTGCACCTGATCGAACCGCTCGGCTTCCCGCTGGACGACAGCAAAATGAAGCGGGCCGGGCTCGACTACCACGAATACGCCAACATGCAGGTGCACAAAAGCTGGGATGACTTCCTGGCCAGCGAGCAGCCCGAGCCTGCGCGCATGTACGCCATGACCACGCACGGCTCGTCGCCGTTCGCGCAATGCCGCTTCCAGCCGGGCGACTACTTCGTGTTCGGTTCCGAAACGCGCGGCCTCGACCCGGCGCTGCGCAACCGCTTCCCCGAAAGCCAGCGCATCCGCCTCCCCATGCGCCCCGACAACCGCAGCCTCAACCTCTCCAACACGGTCGCCGTGGTCGTCTTCGAAGCCTGGCGCCAGCACGGCTACGCCGGCGGCGCCTAAATCCCAGGCAGCCTGAGCCGCATTTCCCCCATTTCGGGGTCAGACCCCGAATTGGCGGAAATGCGGCTCAGCTTGATTGACGCAAACTTGCGGCAGCGCAAGGCATCGCTGGGTGATGGAGCATACATTGCTGCTATGAGCAGACCACTCCGGCCCCAGGCGTGCGGCGCCATCTATCATGTCACTTCGCGCGGCGTTCGCCGCATGCCCATCTTTGTCGATGCATTTGACTACAGCGTCTGGCTGGACGTGCTGGCCGAAGCGGCGGCGCGCTATACGCTGGTCATCCACGCTTATTGCCAGATGCCGAATCATTACCATTTGGTGGTGGAAACACCACTGGGCAATATTGCGGCCGGAATCCGCTATCTGAACGGCAAGTACTGCCAATATTTCAACCGCAAGCACAAGCATCTCGGCCATGTTTCGCAATGCCGATACAACGCCGAAATGATCGAGCGCCAGGCGTACTTGCTGGAACTGGCCCGCTACGTTGTGCTCAACCCGGTGCGGGCGCAGCTGGTGTCGGCGGCGGCGTCGTGGAAATGGAGCAGCCACCAGGCCCTGCTCGGCTACGTTCCCCTGCCGGCATGGCTGGACGGCGACTGGATACTGAGCCAGTTCGGCAACGGCACGCGCGAGCGGCATGTCGAGGCCTACACCGAATTCGTCGAACAGGGAATAGGGTTGCCCGATCCCTTGCGCCATCGCCGCAAAGGCGCCAAGCCCAGCGCACCCGCAGTCCCATCCCAGGCCACCGCCACGCCGCCCATCGACGCCTTCTTTGCCCGATTCTCCAGCCCGGATGAAGCCGCATTGCGAGCCTATCTGTCGTCCGCCTATTCAATACGCGCCATTGCCCAGCACTTGCGCATCTCTCCCCGCAGTCTGATGAGGTTGTTACGCCGCCTAGGGAAACTCCTATAGCTTTCCCTGCTATCCTACAAGCGGCCTGAGCCGCATTAACCGCCCCGGGGTCTGACCCCGAATGGGGGTGGGTGCGGCTCAGGTTGCTTGGGGGGTGGTCAGCCGCCGAAGGTGCGCACCTTGGCCAGCAGCTTGGTGGTGGAGCGGTCGTGCTCGAAGTCGATCGCCACCGCCTGGCCGCCGTAGGCAATCACGGCCTTGCCTTCCGGGATGGCCGCCATGTCGTAGTCGCCGCCCTTGGCGTAGATTTCGGGCCGCGCTTCCTGCACCACCTCCAGCGCCGTGTCTTCGTCGAACGGCACCACCAGGCTGACCGATTCCAGCGCGGCCAGCACCGCCATCCGGTCGCCGCAGGCGTTCAGCGGGCGGTCGTCGCCCTTGCCCAGCCGCTTCACCGACGCGTCGGTATTGGCCGCCACCACCAGCGAGCCGCCCAGCGCGCGCGCCTGCGCCAGATAGGTGACGTGGCCGCGGTGCAGGATGTCGAACACGCCGTTGGTGAGCACCACCGGCTTGGGCAGGGCCGCCACGCGCGCGCTCAGCTCGGCGCGGCTGCAGATTTTTTCTTCGAATTGGGGCATAGGGTCCGTAGGTTAATGGCCGGGCTCGGCGTCTTCTTCTTCCGCGTCGATTTGCATGCTCAGCTCGCCAACCGGCCGGCTGCCGCCGCCCTCGCCCGGCTCCTTGCGGTCGCCGCGCAGCTTGATCTGCAGCCGCAGGCCGTTGGCCGAGTCGGCGTTGCGCAGCGCTTCTTCGTAGGCAATGTAGCCCTTATTATAGAGCTCGTACAGGGCCTGGTCGAAGGTGCACATGCCCAGCTCGCGCGACTTGGCCATGATTTCCTTGATGGCGTGGAAGTTGCCCTTGAAGATCATCTCGGCAATCGTCGGCGTGTTGAGCAGTATTTCAATGGCCGCCTTGCGCCCCTTGCCGTCCTCGGTGCGCACCAGCCGCTGCGACACGATGGCCTTCAGATTCGACGACAAGTCCATCAGCAGCTGGTTGCGCCGCTCCTCCGGGAAGAAGTTGATGATGCGGTCCATGGTCTGGTTGGCGTTGTTGGCGTGCAGCGTGCCCAGGCACAAATGGCCGGTCTCGGCGAAGGCGATGGCGTGTTCCATGGTCTCGGTGTCGCGGATCTCGCCGATCAAAATCACGTCCGGCGCCTGGCGCAGCGTGTTCTTCAGCGCGTTGTGCCAGGAATGCGTGTCCACGCCCACTTCGCGGTGCGTCACCAGGCAGCCCTTGTTCTTGTGCACGTACTCCACCGGGTCTTCCACCGTGATGATGTGGCCGGCCGAATTGCTGTTGCGGTAGTCTATCATCGCCGCCAGCGTGGTCGACTTGCCCGAGCCCGTGCCGCCCACCACCAGCACCAGCCCGCGCTTGGTCATGATGACCTCCTTCAGCACCTCGGGCAGGTCCAGCTTTTCAAAATTCGGAATCTCGGAGGCGATGGTGCGTATCACCATGGCCACGTTCTGCTGCTGCATCAGCACGTTGACGCGGAAGCGGCACACGTCCGGCAGCGAGATGGCAAAATTGCATTCCATCTCGGCGGCGAATTCGGCGCGCTGCTTGTCGTTCATGATGGCCATGGCCAGCGCGCGCGTGACTTCGCCGGTCAGGCGCTGCTGGCTGAGCGGTTTCATCGCGCCCTGCGACTTGATGCTGGGCGGGAAGTCGGCGGAGATGAACAGGTCCGAGCCGCCAGTCTGGTGCATCACCTTGAGCAGCTTGTGGATGTAGGCCTGCGCTTCTTCATGGCCAAATGTGGATGACATGCTTGCCTCGCGATGGGGTGGTCGGGCAATTATAGCCATCCCCATACGCTACAATGTATTTTCTTGCGCTGGACAAACGTCCCGATTCCGGCATTGCGCCCAGCCATTGCCTGTGTTCAAATACATTTATGACACTGACCGAACTGAAATACATCGTTGCTGTTGCGCGAGCGAAACACTTCGGCCACGCCGCCGAAGCCTGTTACGTCGCCCAGCCCACGCTCTCGGTTGCCATCAAAAAGCTTGAAGACGAGCTCGGTGTCGTGCTGTTTGAACGCGGCGGCGCCGAAATCTCCGTCACCCCGCTGGGCGCGCAAATCGTGGCCCAGGCCGAGCGCGTGCTGGAGCAGACCGCCGCCATCAAGGAACTCGCCAAGCAGAACAAGGACCCGCTGGCCGGCCCGCTGCGCCTGGGCGTGATCTACACCATCGGCCCCTACCTGCTGCCGCCGCTGGTCAAGGCCATGATAGACAATGTGCCGCAGATGCCGCTCATCCTGCAGGAAAACTTCACCGTCAAGCTGCTCGAGATGCTGCGCCAGGGCGAGCTGGACGCGGCCATCATGGCGCTGCCGCTGCCCGAGCACGGCATGGCGCTGCAGGCGCTGTACGACGAGCCCTTCGTGGTGGCCATGCCGCGCCAGCATCCGTGGGCCGCGCGCAACAGCATCCCGGCCGAGGATTTGAAAACCGAAACCATGCTCCTGCTGGGCAATGGCCATTGCTTCCGCGACCAGGTGCTGGAAGTGTGCCCGGAGATGGCGCGCTACGCCTCGCCCGGCAACGGCATGCAGCGCACCTTCGAGGGTTCCTCGCTGGAGACCATACGCCACATGGTGGCCAGCGGCATCGGCCTGACCGTGCTGCCGCGCGCCTCGGTGCCGGACATGGCGGCCAAGGACGGCATGCTGCAGTTCCGCCCCTTCGACCAGCCCGAGCCTTCGCGCCGCGTGGTCATGGTGTGGCGCAAGAGTTTCACGCGCAAGGCCGCCATCGACGCCATCTGCACCGCCGTGGCCCAGTGCGCGCTGCCGGGCATCACGCCGCTGTGCCAGGACGAGCCTGCGGCATAGAGGCCGGGCTAGGGTCTATAATCGCGGTTTTCCCGTCTTCCGGTCCTGAACGCGATGAACAAGCTGCAGCTCTATTTCCGCCTGGTGCGCCTCGACAAACCCATCGGCACGGTGCTGCTGCTGTGGCCCACGCTGAGCGCGCTGTGGCTGGCCAGCGGCGGCGTGCCGGACTGGCGCCTGCTGTTCATCTTCTCGCTGGGTACCTTGCTGATGCGCTCGGCCGGCTGCGCCGTCAACGACTACGCCGACCAGGATTTCGACCGCCACGTCAAGCGCACCGCCGAACGCCCCATCACCAGCGGGCGCATCAGCGGCAAGGAAGCGCTGGCCCTGGCTGGCTTGCTGACCATACTGGCTTTCCTGCTAATCCTGCCGCTCAACGCGCTGACCAAGCAGCTCAGCGTGGCCGCCGTGATCATCGCCGCCACGTATCCGTATTTCAAGCGTTTCTTCGCCATTCCGCAGGCCTACCTGGGCATCGCCTTCGGCTTCGGCATTCCGATGTCCTTCGCGGCGGTGCAGGGCACGGTGCCGGCGGTGGCGTGGTGGCTGCTGGCGGCCAATGTCTTCTGGACCCTGGCCTACGACACCGAATACGCCATGGTGGACCGCGACGATGACCTGAAAATCGGCATCAAGACCTCGGCCATCACTTTCGGCAGCCACGACGTGGCCATCATCATGCTGTGCTACGCGGTTCACCTGGGCATGCTGGCGGCGGCGGGCCTCCAGTTCGGCCTGGGCTGGCCCTTCCACCTGGGGCTGGCGGTGGCGGCCGGACTCGCCGTCTACCACTACACCCTGATACGCGGACGCGAACGTGCGCCCTGCCTGGCCGCGTTCCGGCACAATAACTGGCTGGGGGCGGCAGTGTTTGCAGGCGTGGCGCTGGATTACGCGCTGCGCTGAGCCGGCCGCCCGGCTTATCCACCCAAGCAGAGAGGTTTTCCATGGACCAGACCACCACCCCAGCCAGCACCTTGCGCAGCGACGCCAGCGCCGACCGCGAACGCCTGCTGAACCACCTGCGCGATGCGGTCACCGACGCCGAGCAATGGCTGAGCACAGCCGTCAAGGACGCGCCCGCCGACGTTGAACACGCGAAAACGGCTTTCAAGGAAACCCTGCAGACCGCCAAGACCGATCTGCTCAGGCTGGAAGGCAGCATGCTGGCGCGCGGCAAGCTGGCCGCCAAGGCCACCGACAACTATGTGCACGAGCACCCCTGGGGCGCCGTGGCGGCCGGCGCGGTGGTCGGCATTCTGGCCGGCATGCTGATCGGCGCCACGCAGCGCTAGGCAGGTCGGCAGCCAGCTAACGCGTAGGGCGCGTAGGGCGCGTAGGGCGGGTTAGCGCAAAGCGCGTAACCCGCCAGAGCCGCCAGAACCGCCAGCGCCTAATCCGCCGCGCCGAACTCCACGCCCATTTCGCGGCCGCGCGCAGCCGCCGCCGCCATGGCGCGGCCGATCGCTTCTGCCACGCCGTCGGCGGCCATGCTGGTCAGCGCGGCATAGGTGGTGCCGCCCTTGGACGTCACGCGCTCGCGCAGCAGCGACACCGGCTCGTCCGATTGCGCCGCCAGCTGCGCCGCACCGGTGAAGGTGGCCAGCGCCAGCGCCTTGCCCTGCTCGGCGCTCAACCCCAGCTCCTCGGCCGCCTTCTGCATGGCCTCGATAAAGTAGAACACATAGGCCGGGCCGCTGCCGGACACCGCCGTCACCGCGTCGATCTTGGCCTCATCGTCCAGCCATACGGTGGCGCCGACGGCTTTCATGATGGCGTCCGCCGCCGCCTTCTGTTCCGCGCTCACGCCGGCCGATGCGGCCAGGCCGGTCACGCCCATGCCAATCAGCGCGGGCGTGTTCGGCATGCAGCGCACAATGGCGCGCCCGCCGCCCAGCCAGCGCGACAAGTCGGCCGCGCGTATGCCCGCCGCGATCGACAGCAGCAGCGGACCACCGCCCTCGCCGCCCGCCGCCGGCAGCAGCGGACGCAGCTGCTCGGCCACCTCGCGCATGCTTTGCGGCTTCACCGCCAGCACGATCACGTCCGCGCTGGCCACGGTCTGGTAGGCTGCGGGGTCCGGCGCCTGCTGCGCGCCGGGCAGCGCGCCCGAGGTGGTCACGCCGAACTGCGCGCTCAGCTTCTCCAGCGCGGCCGGGTTCGGATCGACCACGTGGATATTCGCGCCCGCCGTCAGCTTGCCGGCCAGGCCGGAGATCAGTGCCGCAGCCATATTGCCGCCGCCGATAAATGCAATTTTCATAAAGTCCCTTGTTGTGTCGCCGCGTGCGCGGTGCAGGCGCGCGCCGGCATGGTTGTGTCGCCGCGTGTCATTGCGCGGCGTAGCTGCGCGCGCCGAAAATGGCGCTGCCCACGCGCACGATGGTGGCGCCTTCCAGCACCGCCGCCCGCATGTCGCCGGACATGCCCATGGACAGCGTATCGAGCGCAAAGCCCTGCGCGCGCAGCGCCTCGTACAGTGCGCGCACGCGGCGGAACGCCGCGCGCTGCTTGGCTACATCCTCCTCCGGCTCCGGGATGGCCATCAGGCCGCGCAGGCGCAGATTCGGCAGCCCGGCCACGGCCTGCGCCAGCGCCGCCACGTCCTCAGGCGCCGCCCCGCTCTTGCTGGCCTCCCCGCTGATATTCACTTGCAGGCAGATATTCAGCGGCGCCAGCCCGGCCGGCCGCTGCTCGCTCAGGCGCAGTGCGATCTTCTCGCGCTCCACCGTGTGCACCCAGTCGAAATGCTCGGCGATGGGCCGCGTCTTGTTGCTCTGGATGGGGCCGATGAAATGCCATTCCAGCGCCGGGTCCGGCACGGGCGTGGCCGCAGCCAGGGCGCGGATCTTGTCCACGCCCTCCTGCACATAGTTTTCGCCGAAGGCGCGCTGCCCCGCCGCCACCGCCTCCTGCACCGCATCTGCGCCGAACGTCTTCGAAACGGCCAGCAAGCGCACCGATTGCGGCGCGCGGCCGGCTTCGTGCTCGGAGGCAACAATTGTACTGATCACTGCTTGCAAGTTCTGGGCTATTCTGGACATAATCATTGAGCGGGCTGGTTGGGCCGGTTCCGCAGGCCTCCCCCCGAAACGCAGCACTGGGATTATAAATGGACATCTCCGAATTACTCGCATTCTCCGTCAAGAACAAAGCCTCCGATTTGCACCTGTCCGCCGGCCTGCCGCCCATGATCCGCGTGCACGGCGACGTGCGCCGCATCAATCTGCCGCCGCTCGAGCACAAGGACGTGCACGGCATGATCTATGACATCATGAATGACGGCCAGCGCAAGGCCTACGAGGAAATGCTGGAGTGCGACTTCTCCTTCGCCATTCCGGGCCTGGCGCGCTTCCGCGTCAACGCCTACAACCAGGAGCGCGGCGCGGCCGCCGTGCTGCGCACCATTCCGTCCAAGATCCTCACGCTGGAGGAGCTGAACGCGCCCAAGATCTTCGCCGAATTCGCGCTCAAGCCGCGCGGCCTGGTGCTGGTGACGGGGCCGACCGGCTCGGGCAAGTCCACCACGCTGGCGGCCATGGTCAACCACCTCAACGAAAACGAATACGGCCACATCCTCACCATCGAGGACCCGATCGAGTTCGTGCACGACTCCAAGAAATGCCTGATCAACCAGCGCGAAGTGGGGCCGCACACGCTGTCGTTCAACAACGCGCTGCGCTCGGCGCTGCGGGAAGACCCGGACGCCATCCTGGTCGGCGAGCTGCGCGACCTGGAAACCATCCGCCTGGCGCTGTCGGCGGCCGAGACCGGCCACCTGGTGTTCGGCACCCTGCACACCTCCTCCGCCGCCAAGACCATCGACCGTATCGTGGACGTGTTCCCGGCCGAGGAAAAAGAGATGGTGCGGGCCATGCTGTCCGAATCGCTGCAGGCGGTCATCTCGCAGACCCTGCTCAAGACCAAGGACGGCTCCGGCCGCGTGGCCGCGCACGAGATCATGGTCGGCACGCCGGCCATCCGCAACCTGATACGCGAAGCCAAGATCGCGCAGATGTACTCGGCCATCCAGACCGGCAGCAATGTCGGCATGCAGACGCTGGACCAGAACCTGACCGAGCTGGTGCGCCGCAACGTGATCTCCTCGGCCGCCGCCCGCAACGCCGCCAAGATCCCCGACAACTTCCCGGGCTAAACATGGAACGCGACCAGGCATCCAAATTCATGTTCGACCTCTTGCGCCTGATGGTCAGCAAGAACGGTTCGGACTTGTTCATTACGGCCGGCTTCCCGCCGGCCATGAAGATAGACGGCAAGATGACGCCGGTGTCGGCCCAGCCGCTGACGGCGGCCCACACGTCGGATCTGGCCCGTTCCATCATGAACGACAAGCAGACCGCCGGCTTCGAGCTGACCAAGGAGGCCAACTTCGCCATCAGCCCCGGCGACCTGGGCCGCTTCCGCGTGTCCGCCTTCGTGCAGATGAGCGCGGTCGGCATGGTGCTGCGCACGATTAATTCGGCCATCCCCAAGCTGGAGGACCTGGGCCTGCCCGAAGTGCTCAAGGACGTGGTGATGTCCAAGCGCGGCCTGGTCATCATGGTGGGCGCCACCGGCTCGGGCAAGTCCACCACGCTGGCGGCCATGGTGGGCTACCGCAACGAGAACAGCTACGGCCACATCATCACCATCGAGGACCCGGTGGAGTTCGTGCACCCGCACCGCAACTGCGTGATCACCCAGCGCGAAGTGGGCGTCGATACCGACGACTGGGAAGTGGCGCTGAAGAACACGCTGCGCCAGGCGCCGGACGTGATCCAGATCGGCGAGATCCGCGACCGCCAGACCATGGACCACGCCATCGCCTTCGCCGAGACCGGCCACCTGTGCCTGGCCACCTTGCACGCCAACAGCGCCAACCAGGCGCTGGACCGCATCATCAACTTCTTCCCCGAGGAGCGCCGCCAGCAGCTGCTGATGGACTTGTCGCTCAACCTGAAGGGCATGATTTCGCAGCGCCTGGTGCCGCGCAAGGAGACCAAGGGCCGCGCCGTGGCCATCGAGATCCTGCTCAATTCGCCGCTGATCTCGGACCTGATCTTCAAGGGCCAGGTGCACGAGATCAAGGAGCTGATGAAAAAGTCCCGCGAGCTGGGCATGCAGACCTTCGACCAGTCGCTGTTCGACCTCTACGAGGCCGACGCCATCAGCTATGAGGACGCGCTGCGCAACGCCGATTCCGTCAACGACCTGCGGCTGGCCATCAAGCTGGAAGGCAAGGCCGCCAAGACGCGCGACCTGTCGGCCGGCACCGAACACCTGAACATTATTTAAGGAAGCACATGAGCACAGTCTTCGACTTCAGCGCCGACACCCTGTCCGGCGCGCCGGCCGACCTGGCGCAGTACCGCGGCAAGGTGCTGCTGATCGTGAACACCGCCAGCAAGTGCGGCTTCACGCCGCAGTACCAGGGCCTGGAGGCGGTGTACCAGCAGTTCAAGGACCAGGGCGCCGTGGTGCTGGGCTTCCCCTGCAACCAGTTCGGCGCGCAGGAGCCGGGTTCGGCCGACGAGATCGGCGCCTTCTGCGAAAAGAACTACGGCGTGAGCTTCCCCATGTTCGCCAAGGTGGACGTGAACGGCAGCGGCGCGCATCCGCTGTACCAGCACCTGAAGAAGGAGTCGCCCGGCCTGCTGGGCACCGAAGGCATCAAGTGGAACTTCACCAAGTTCCTGATCCGCAAAGACGGCACGGTTTACAAACGCTACGCCCCCACCACCAAGCCGGAAGAACTGGCGGACGATATCGCGCGCCTGCTGGCCGAATAAGTCCCGCACCGGCATTACCCCGGCGGGGCCATCCCCCGTCCGCACATTATGGTTATAGATTACCTGGCGCAGCTGTTCTCGCCGCCCGCCGATCCTTCGATGCTCACCTACGGGAAGTACGATCCCTGGCTGGTGGCGCTGTCCGTGCTGGTGGCCTCCTTCTCGTCCTGGATGGGCTTGCAGATGGCCGGCCAGGCCGGCAACGCCACCAGCGCGCGCCTGCGCCGCGCCGCGCTGCTGACCGGCAGCCTGGCGCTGGGCAGCGGCGTGTGGGCCATGCACTTCATCGGCATGCTGGCCTTCGACCTGTGCACCAGCGTCGATTACGACCGCTCCATCACCATCTGGTCCATGCTGCCCAGCGTGGCGGCGTCGCTGGTGGCGCTGTCGCTGATCAGCCGCCAGCGCATCGGCCGCTGGCAGCTGCTGGCCGGCGGCGTGCTGGTGGGCGCCGGCATCGGCACCATGCACTATGCCGGCATGGCGGCCATGCGCAGCGCCCTGGAGCTGCGCTACGACCCGGCCATGTTCGCGCTGTCCATCGTGGTGGCAGTGGCGCTGGCCACGCTGGCGCTGTGGGTGCGCTTCGGCCTGAGCGCGCTGCGCGACCGCCTGAGCAGCGCCGCGCGCCTGGCCATCGCCGGCGTCATCATGGGCTGCGCCATCGCCGGCATGCACTACACCGGCATGGCGGCGGCGCGCTTCGTCGGCACGGTGCCGCCCGGCACGGCCGGCGGCGTGAGCGACTCCATGTTCCTGGCGCTGGCCATCACGCTCATCACCGTGTCCCTCACCTTGCTGGTGATGTCGGCCAACGGCCTGCTGCGCTACCGCGCCCTGTTCTTCCAGCTGAGCCAGAGCGAGTCGTGGATGCGCGCGCTGCTGGCCACCGCCGTGGACGGCGTGATCACCATGGAGTCGGACGGCACCATCCGCGAATTCAACGCGGCGGCCGAACGCATCTTCGGCTGGCGCCGCAACGATATCGTGGGCCGCAACATCCGCCTGCTGATGGCCGACCTGGAGCGCTCGCAGCGCGACGGCCTGCTCAGCCACCTGAACGACGGCAGGGAGGGCGTGATCGGCGAGAGCCAGGACGTGCTGGGCCTGCACAAGAACGGCAGCCATGTCCCGCTGCGCAATGCCTACGGCCATGCGCGCCTGGCCGACAAGGATTTATACGTGTGCTTCGTCACCGACATCAGCGAGCGCAAGGCCATGGAGCAGCAGCTGCGCGCCAGCGAGCAGCAGTTCCGCTCCCTGATCGGCAACATCCCCGGCATTTCCTACCGCAGCCTGATGGCGCCGGGCTGGCCCATGGTCTTCGTCAGCGCGGCGGTGGAGAACCTGACCGGCTACCCGGCCGCCGACTTCCTCGGCTCGCCGCCCAAGCGCAGCTTCGGCGACCTGATCCACCCCGACGACCACGAGCAGGTGGCGCGCGGCCTGGACGCGGCGGTGGAAAAAGGCGAGCCCTTCGTGCTCGAATACCGCCTGCTGCACAAGGACGGCAGCACGCGCTGGATGTGGGAGAACGGCAGCGCCATCTTCACCGAGCAGGGCAAGGTGCAGTGGCTGGACGGGGTGATCCTCGACATCAGCGGCCGCCGCACCATGGAGGAGGAGCTGCGCGCAGCCAAGGAGCGCGCCGAGCAGGCCGCCGCCGCGCGCGCCGCCTTCCTGGCCAATATGAGCCATGAAATCCGCACGCCGATGAATTCCATCCTCGGCTTCACCGACGTGCTGCTGCAGGGCGATCTGGCCAACGACCAGCGCCGCCACCTGAACACGGTGCGCAATTCGGCGCGCTCGCTGCTGCGCCTGCTCAATGAAATCCTCGACACGGCCAAGCTGGACAAGGGCGCGGTGGAGCTGGAGCTGGCCGACTACAACCTGCTGGCCCTGATCGACGAGCTGTCCTCCACCATGGGCAGCAACGCCAGCGCGAAAGGCCTCAAGCTGTCCATCGCCTACGACCCGGCCATGCCGCACTGCCTGCACGGCGACGAGCTGCGCGTGCGCCAGGTGCTCAGCAATTTGCTGGGCAACGCCATCAAGTTCACCGACCGCGGCAACGTCACGCTGGCGGTGGCGCGCGAGAACGGCCCGGACGGCGACTGCGTGCACTTCATTGTTAGCGATACCGGCATCGGCATTCCCGCCAGCCGCCTGGCCGCCATCTTCGAGCCCTTCACCCAGGCCGACGCGTCGATGAACCGGCGCTACGGCGGCACCGGCCTGGGCACCACCATCTGCAAGCAGCTCGCCGAGCTGATGGGCGGCCAGATCTGGGCCACCAGCACCGAGGGCCATGGCAGCGCCTTCCACGTGGTGCTGCCGCTCACGCCGGCCGTAAACCTGCCGGCGCTGCAGCGCCAGGCGCCGTGCATCAAGCTGCCGCCGCTGAACATCCTGGCGGCCGACGACGTGCCGCAGAATCTGGAGCTGCTGACCCTGTTGCTGGGCAAGCAGGGCCACAGCGTCACCGGCGCCAGCGACGGCGCCATTGCCGTGCAGCTGGCCGCCGAAGGCCGCTTCGACGTGATCCTGATGGACGTGCAGATGCCGGACGTGGACGGCCTGGAAGCCACGCGCCGCATCCGCGCGCAGGAGGCGCAGCAGGGCCGTGGCCGCGTGCCCATTATCGCCATGACGGCCAGCGTGCTGGAGAAGGACCGCGAGGCCACCAGCGCGGCCGGCATGGACGGCTTTGCGCCCAAGCCGGTGGACATGCACGTGCTGGGCCGCGAACTGGCCATGGTGCTGGGCATAGACATCGCCGAGGAGGCCGCGCCGGACGCGGAGCAGTCGCTGCAGGTGCTCAACCACGCGCATGCGCTGCACCGCTGGGCCGGCGAGGAGCGCGCCTACCACCGCTCGCTGCGCAACTTCGCCGCCGAACGCGCGCAGGCCAGCGGCGACTTGCGCAGCCTGACCGGCGTGGGCACCGGCCATGGCGACGATGCGGCTGCGGCCGCCGACGCGGCCGGCCTGGCCCACCAGCTGAAAGGCGCGGCCGGCAACCTCGGCCTGGAACAGCTGGCCGCCGCGCTGGACCAGCTTGAACGCGCACTGCGCGACACGGACACCCCGGCAGACGCCGTGTCCGGCATGCTGGCGGCGGTGGAGCAGCGCCTGGCCGAAGCCATCACCGCCATCGGCGAGCTGCTGGCCGACGCGCCCCCGTCCGCCCTGCTGCCCACCCCTGCCCCCGTCACTGCCGATGCCGCATCGCGCCCGGCCAGCGGCGCGCCCGCAGCCCTGGACGAACAGCTGGTGCGCACCCTGGGCGCCACCTTGCAGCGCTCCATCGACAGCGGCGCCTTCGATGAAGCCACGATGGCGCAGCTGGCGCAGGCCCTGGCCTCGCACGTTGCGCCGCAGCGCCTGCACGAACTGCAGCAAGCCATTGACGATTTTGATTTCAGCGCGGCCCACGCGCGGCTGGAGGCGCTGCTGGCGTCCGTCCTGCCCGCGGCGGCCGGGAGCACAACATGACCCTCGCACCTGCACAAATGCACAGCGCCCCCAAGCGCCTGCCCGTCATCCTCGCCGTAGACGACGAATCCACCAACCTCCAGCTGCTGCGCCAGATCCTGCAGGACCGCTACAGCCTGCTGTTCGCCAAGGACGGCCCGCGCGCGCTGGAGCTGGCCGCCAAGGAGCAACCCGACCTGATCCTGCTGGACGTGATGATGCCGGACATGACGGGCTACGAAGTGTGCCGCCGCCTGAAGGCCGACCCGGCCACGGCCGGCATTCCCGTCATCTTCGTCACCGCCCTCACCGACAGCACCGACGAGGTGGACGGCTTCGACGCCGGCGCGGTGGACTACATCACCAAGCCGGTCAGCCCGGCCGTGGTGAAAGCGCGCGTGCGCCTGCACCTGTCGCTGGTGCGCCTGGATGAACTGAAAGCAAGCCGCCTGGAGATCGTGCAGCGCCTCGGCCTGGCCGCCGAATACAAGGACAACGAAACCGGCCTGCACGTGATCCGCATGAGCCACTACGCGCGCCTGCTCGGCATCGCGGCCGGCATGGACGAGGACGACGTGGACGACCTGTTCAACGCCGCCCCCATGCACGACATCGGCAAGATCGGCATTCCGGACCGCATCCTGCAAAAGCCCGCCAAGCTGGACGAGGACGAGTGGCGCGTCATGCAGACCCACCCCACCATCGGCGCGGACATTATCGGCCGCCACGCCACCGGCATGCTGGCCGTGGCCTGCCAGGTGGCGCAGAACCACCACGAAAAATGGGACGGCAGCGGCTACCCCAACGGCCTGGCCGGCGAGGCGATCCCGCTGGCCGCCCGCATCGTGGCGGTGGCCGACGTGTTCGACGCGCTCACCTCGGTGCGTCCCTACAAGCAGGCATGGACCGTGGAGCAGGCCTGCGACCATCTGCGCGCACAGCGCGGCCTGCATTTCGAGCCCCGGCTGGTGGACCTGTTCCTGACCCAGCTGCCGGCCGTCGCCGAGATCATGGAAAAATGGGCGGAACGTTAAAAAGGGATGTGCTTTATTTACTTTTACGTAATAATGGGAATAGGAACGATTTAGAGCTGGACGGAAACCATGCCACTGCTGGGGAAATTGCTGTCATTGTGGATGCGCATGGGAATCTACGCGAGGCTGTTCGTCCCTATCTTTTTGCTAGTCACCATCATCATCAGCGTGCGCTATACGCTGCTGACCGAATCCGAATCAGCCGCCGCGCGCCAGCGCTATGAAGTGGAAGCGCAGCAGCTTGGCCAATACCTGGCCGCGGCTCTCAGGCCGCTGCAACGCGAACAGAACGAGAACGCCATCTCCGCCCTGCTGGCCGGCGCAGCAGCGCAGAATCCCGACCTGGCACTGGTGCGCTGGGAGCACGCAGGCGGGCAAGCCCGCGCCGCAAGCGACCCGGACCTGCCCGGCATCGCCCATCCTGCCTGGCTGGGACCGGCCATCGCCATCGAACCGCTGTATCTGAACCTGCGCGTCCCGCTGCGCAGCGGGAGTGAATCCACCCCGGGCGCCAACGCGGCGCCCCATGCCGCCACCGGCACCCTGTCGCTGTGGTTCCGTCCCACCCAGCCACTCAACCGCGTGTGGCGCGCGCTGCGCCAGCAGGCCATTATCTCGGCGCTGAACGTGGTCACCATCTTCGTGCTGCTTGGGCTGCTGGTCTACCTGAACCGCCGCATGCAGCTGCGCCTGGAGAACGCCACCAGCCGGTTCCAGAACGGCGAACTGGGTGTGCGCATGCCGGTTGCCGGCTCGCTCGAAGCGCGCGCCATGGCCACCACCTTCAACAGCATGGCCAGCCAGGTGCAGGCGCTGGTGCATTCGCTGCAGGACCAGAAGGAGCGCATTGAAGTCACGCTGGCCTCCATCGGCGACGCCGTCATCACCACCGGACTCGATGGCCGCATCGGCAGCATGAACGAAGCGGCGCAGCAGCTCACCGGCTACAGCGAGGAACAGGCCTGCGGCAAGCAATTGCAGGCGGTGTTCACGCTGGCCAACAACTTCGGCCACCAGGCGCTCAAGCGCACCATGCACAGCATCTGCGCCGGCGGCGCGGCGGTACGCGCCAAGAACCAGACCCTGCGCCAGCCCTCCGGCGCCAGCTTCGTCATCGAATACACGGTGGCGCCCATCCGCCGCAACGGCCACGGCGAAGCAGGCGCGGTGCAAGGCGCCGTGCTGGTGTTCCGCGACGTGAGCGAGAAAAAGCAGCTGATCCAGCAGATGTCCTGGCAAAGCCAGCACGATCTGCTGACCGGCCTGCCCAACCGCAGCGCCCTGGCGGCGCGCTTCGAGCACGAGCTGGAACTGGCGCGCGAGCAGGCCGGCGGCGCCACGCTGGCCGTGTGCATGCTGGACCTGGACCACTTCCAGCAAGTGAACGAGCGCGGCGGGCATGCGCTGGGCGACGAGATCCTCAAGCAGGCCGCAGGCCGCCTGCACAGCTTTGCAGGCCCGCGCCACTACGCGGCGCGCCTGGGCGGCGACGAATTCGTGTTGCTGCTGCCGGACCAGCCCGGCCAGGGCGCCGTCGAGCACGCGCTGGCGCAGCTGATGGCGCTGCTGGCCAGGCCCTACCATTGCGAGACGCAAACGCTGTCGGTGCCTGCCAGCGCCGGCGTGGCGCTCTACACCGGCGGCGATATCAGCGCCGACAGCCTGCTGCGCCAGGCCGACCAGGCGCTGTACCAGGCCAAGCTCACCGGCCGCAACAAGGTGCACTACTTCGACGCGCATCTGGACGAGGAAGTGCGCACCCACCACAACCGCCGCACCGAAGTGCGCGCCGCCCTGCGCGCCGGGGAACTGTGCCTGTTCTACCAGCCCAAGCTGGACATGCGCGCCGGGCGCATCATCGGGATGGAAGCGCTGCTGCGCTGGCGCCATCCTCTGCGCGGCATCGTCGGGCCGATGGAATTCCTGCCGGTGGTGGAGCACACCGATCTGATCGTGGAGATCGGCGACATGGTGCTGCGCCACGCGCTGCGCCAGCTGGAGATCTGGCGCGCCAGCCATCCAGGCTGGGTGGTCAGCGTGAACATCGCCGCGCGCCACTTCCAGCGCACCGACTTCGTGCCGCGCCTGACCGCCATCCTGGCCGAATTCCCCACCGTGCCGCCGCGCATGCTGGAGCTGGAGATACTGGAATCATCCGCGCTGGCGGACATCGGCCACGTGCGCGCCATCATGCTGGAATGCCAGGCGCTCGGCATCCGCTTCGCGCTGGACGACTTCGGCACCGGCTATTCATCCATGTCCTACCTGAAGCGCCTGCCGGCCGAAGTGCTGAAGATAGACCAGAGCTTTGTGCGCAATATGCTGGTGGACCGTGACGACCTGCACCTGGTGTCGGCCGTGATCGGCCTGGCGCGGGCTTTCAACCGCAGCGTGATCGCCGAAGGCGTGGAGACCGTGGAGCACGGCGCCCAGCTGATGCGGCTGGGCTGCGAACTGGCGCAAGGCTACGGCATCGCGCGCCCCATGCCGGCGGACGACGTGCTGGACTGGACCGCCAATTTCGCCTCCACGCCCGCCTGGCAGCGCGCCGCGCTGCTGCCCATCGACGGCATGAACGGCGCCCCCAGCATCCCCAGCACCGCACTGCCCGCGGTCCCGTAACGGCGGGTTACGCGGGTACCCCGCTAACCCGCCCTACGGTGATTGTAGGGCGGGTTAGCGCGTAGCGCGTAACCCGCCATCCGCCAGCGCCTGATCGATCAGCTCAATCCAATGCTGCACCGGCGTCTCGGTGCCCGACTGCAGATGCGTCAGGCAGCCGATATTGGCCGACACGATCTTCCGCGCCCCGGTCGCCTCCAGATTCTCCACCTTGCGGTCCCGCAGCTGCTTGGACAGCTCCGGCTGCAGCATCGAATACGTGCCCGCCGAACCGCAGCACAAATGGCTGTCCGCGCACAGCACCACATCCACGCCGACCGCGCGCAGCACGCCCTCCACCTTGCCGCGTATCTGCTGCCCATGCTGCAAAGTGCACGGCGGATGGAAGGCCACGCGCTCCGCGATGCGTCCGCCCATGCGCTGCGCCAGCTCCGCCTCAAAGGCCGGCATCACCTCGCTCAAATCCCTGGTCAGCTCCGAAATGCGCTGCGCCTTCTCAGCATAAGCCGCGTCATGCGCCAGCAAATGGCCATACTCCTTGACGGTGACGCCGCAGCCGGACGCCGTCATCACGATGGCCTCCACCGGCGCCGCGCCAGCCTCGCCCGACACGTAGGGCCACCACGCATCCACATTGCGCCGCATATCATCCAGCCCGCCATCCTGGTCGTTCAGATGGTAGCGCAGCGCGCCGCAGCAGCCCGCCTTGGGCGCCGCGATCAGCTGCACGCCCAGCGCATCGAGCACGCGCGCCGTGGCCGCGTTGATATTCGGCGCCATGCCCGGCTGCACGCAGCCCTCCAGCATCAGCATGCGGCGCGCATGGGTGCGCGAGGGCCGCCTGCCGGCCGCCGCTGCGGGCGGCAGCTTGTCCTGCAAGGCCGGCGACAGCAAAGGCCGGACCATGCGCCCCATCGCCAGCGCAGGCGTGAACAGCCAGCGGCGCGGCAAAGCCTCCTTCAGCACATAGCGCTTCACGCGCTCGGCCAGCGGACGCTGCACACGCTGCTCCACCACCTTGCGGCCGATGTCGGCCAGGCGGCCGTACTGCACGCCGGACGGACAGGTGCTCTCGCAGTTGCGGCAGGTAAGGCAGCGGTCCAGGTGCAGCTGCGTCTTCTGCGTCACGGGTGCGCCTTCGAGCACCTGCTTGATCAGGTATATGCGGCCGCGCGGGCCATCCAGTTCATCGCCCAGCAACTGGTAGGTGGGGCACGTGGCGGTGCAGAAGCCGCAATGCACGCAGGCGCGCAGGATGGCCTCCGCCTCGTCGCCGTCGCGCGTGTTCTTGATGAAGTCTGCCAGATTGGTTTGCATAGTTTTACATGCGGCCCGGGTTGAATATCCCGGCCGGGTCGAAGGCCTGCTTGAGGCGCTGGTTGATCGTAGCCACGGCCGGCGCCATCGGATGGAAAGCGCCGGGGCGCTTGTCGTCTGCACGGAACAGCGTGGCGTGGCCGCCGGCCGCAGCCACGCTGCGGCGGATGTCCTGCGCCGCGTCCGCGCTGGCGGCAGGGTCGACCTTCAGCCAGCGCTGCGCACCGCCCCACTCGATCAGCTGCTCGCCCTTAAGGATGATGGCGCTGGCCGCAGGCGGCACCGAGAGCCGCCACAGCGCGCCGCCCTCGAAATAGCTATGCGTCTGATCGCGCAAGCCGTTCCAGAACAGCGCCGCCTCCGCATCGTCCACGCGGCCGCCGCCCATGCGCAGCAGCGCCGCGCGCACCGCAGCCTCCGCACCGGACAGGCGCAGCGTCAGCACGTCCTGGTGCCAGCAGCTGGCCGACACCGGCAAAGGCTGGCCCGCCCATTCATTCAAGCGCCGCAGCGCCTCGATCTCGCTCATGCCGAAGCGCAGCGTGGCCTCGCACACCGGCAGCGGCAGCACCTTGAGCGACACCTCGAGTATCAGCCCCAGCGTCCCCATCGAGCCCGCCAGCAGGCGCGACACGTCATAGCCCGCCACGTTCTTCATCACCTGCCCGCCGAAGCTGAGCACCTCGCCCTTGCCGTCCATGAGCTTCGCGCCCAGCACGAAGTCGCGCACGCCGCCGGCGCTGGCGCGGCGCGGACCGGCCAGGCCGCTGGCCACTACGCCGCCCATGGTGGACGCCTCGCCGTAGCGCGGCGGCTCGAACGCCAGCATCTGCGCGTTGGCGGCCAGCAGCGCCTCGACTTCAGCCAGCGGCGTACCGCAGCGCACCGTGATCACCAGTTCGGTCGGTTCATAATCCACCACGCCGGTGTAGGCGCGCGTATCGAGCACGGCCCCAGCGGAGGCAGCAGTGGCTGCGTTGCCATACCAGTCCTTCGTGCCGCCGCCGCGCACGCGCAAAGGCGTGGCCGCTTCAACGGCCGCCAGCACCTGGTTGCGGAATTGTTCTACGATCGCTTGCAAGATAACTCCGTTAAAAACGCGGCAGGCCCGCGTGCGGCAGCACACCCGCCGTCACGCGCATTTTGCCGAACTCCGCGCAGCGGTTCAATGTGGGAATGGCCTTGTTCGGATTGAGCAGCATGGCCGGATCGAAGGCACGCTTCACGCTGAAGAAGGCCTCCAGCTCGGCGGGCTTGAACTGCACGCACATGGAATCGATCTTCTCTATGCCCACACCATGCTCGCCGGTGATGGTGCCGCCCACTTCCACGCACAGCGCCAGTATCTCCGCGCCAAAGGCCTCGGCGCGGTGCAGCTCGTCCGGCTGGTTCGCGTCGAACAGGATCAAGGGATGCAGATTGCCGTCGCCCGCGTGGAACACATTGGCGCAGCGCAGGCCGTACTTGGCCTCCATCTGCTCGATGCCGATCAGCACCTGCGCCAGGTTCTTGCGCGGGATGGTGCCGTCCATGCAGTAGTAGTCCGGCGAGATGCGGCCCGCCGCCGGGAAGGCGTTCTTGCGTCCGGACCAGAACTTGAGACGCTCCGCCTCGCTGCGCGAAACCTGGATGGCGCTCGCGCCGGCAGCTTCCAGCACCGCAGTCATGCGCGCGATCTCCTCCTCCACTTCCTCCTGCGTGCCGTCCGCCTCGCACAGCAGGATGGCGGCGGCGTCGGTGTCGTAGCCCGCCTTGACGAAGGGCTCGACCATGCGCGAGGAGGTGCGGTCCATCATCTCCAGCCCGGCCGGGATGATGCCGGCCGCGATCACCTTGGCCACCGCGTTGCCGCCGGTGACCACGTCGTCGAACGAAGCCATGATCACGCGCGCGCAGGCCGGCTTGGGCACCAGCTTCACCGTCACCTCGGTGACGATGCCCAGCATGCCCTCCGAGCCGATAAAGACCGACAGCAGATCCAGGCCCGGCGCATCCAGCGCCTCGCTGCCCAGCTCCACCACATCGCCCTCCAGGGTGGCCACGCGCACGCGCAGCACGTTGTGCACCGTCAGGCCGTATTTCAGGCAGTGCACGCCGCCCGAATTCTCCGCCACGTTGCCGCCTATGGTGCACGCGATCTGGGACGAGGGGTCCGGCGCGTAGTACAGCGCATGCTGCGCCGCCGCCTCCGAGATCGCCAGGTTGCGCACGCCGGGCTGCACCACCGCCGTGCGCGAGTAGGCGTCCATGCGCACGATCTGGTTCATGCGCGCGGTCGACAGCACCAGGCCGTCGGCGATCGGCATGGCGCCGCCGGACAGGCCGGTGCCCGCGCCACGCGGCACGATGGGCACGTTCATGTCGCGGCACACCTTGAGCACGGCCAGCACTTCCTGCTCGCTGGCCGGCAGCGCCACGATCATGGGCGCCTGGCGATAGGCCGCCAGGCCGTCGCATTCATAGGGTTTGGTGTCTTCCAGCGCGGACAGGATGCTGGCTGCCGGCAGCACGGCGCGCAGGGCGGCCGCAACGCTGTGCTGGCGCTCGGCCGTGAAGGCCGGCTTGGGGGTGGCTATGGTCATGGGTGGAAAGCATATCGCCGATGAAGCAGTGATTGTAAGGCACCCGGCCTGAATTTATCGTATGCTCGCAGTCATTCCAGAATTAAGGGGCAATACCATGGGCAACCGACTCTCGAAAATCGCCACCCGCACCGGCGACAACGGCACCACCGGCCTGGGCGACGGCAGCCGCACCAGCAAGGACAGCCTGCGCATCCACGCCATCGGCGACGTGGACGAGCTGAACTCCAACCTGGGCCTGCTGCTGTGCGAAGCCATGCCGGACGACCTGCGCGACGAGCTGGTCGGCTTCCAGCACGACCTGTTCGACCTGGGCGGCGAACTGTGCATTCCGGGTTATCAGATGATCAAGGAAGAGCATGTGGAAAAGCTGGACGCGCTGCTGGCCAAGTACAACGCCACCCTGCCCGCGCTGACCGAGTTCATCCTGCCGGCCGGCTCGCGCGCCGCCGCCATCGCCCACGTGTGCCGCACCATCTGCCGCCGCGCCGAGCGCAGCATCGTCACGCTGGGCAACGCCGAGCCCATCCACGAGCACCCGCGCCAGTACGTGAACCGCCTGTCCGACCTGATGTTCGTGCTGGCCCGCGTGCTGAACCGCTACGCCGGCGGCGGCGACGTGCTGTGGCAGCACGAACGCAAGAGCCGCTGATCAAACACTCGTTTGAGGTCACAAATTGTGACCTCAAACAGCTGTTGAATTTTCCGGGTCATGCGCATTGCCTTATTCATAAGTTGTTGATAGGATGGAGTATTGCCTTCAATCAACTTTTCTCCATGCCCCGTCCTTTCCTGTCCCTATGCGTGCAACTCTGCGCCGCATGTGTTCTTTCTTCGGCCGCCGCAGCGAACCTGGACGGCCTGGCCAAGCGCAGCTGGATCAAGGTCGACAGCCCGAACTTCAGCATCGTCACCGATCAGCCCGAAGCCGTCGCCCTGCGGGTGGTGACCGACATGGAGGCGTTCCGCCACTTCAGGCGCGAGTACGGCACCCTGAAGGCGCTTGAGCTGTCCAAGCCGCTGCCCATACTCGCCTTGGGCGAGGATGCCTTTGCCGAAATCGGCTTTCCCGCAACGTGGGCAGGCGTCTTCCAGCTCGACCTGCAAGGCTACTCAGCGGTCGCCAATATCGGCGACTATATGCGCGGCAGCAAAACCGACAACTGGCCGCGCACAGTCCTGCTGCACGAATACTTCCATTTCCTGTTGCGCATGTCGGAACGGACATTCGCCTACCCGCACTGGGTGGATGAGGGCATGGCGGACTACTGGGCCACGTTCAATGTCAACGGGCCAACCATCCGTCTGGGAGACCGCGTCACAAGCGATGGCGGCAGCCGCGACCACGGCCTCTACAACCACCTCGGCCGCCTCTCGCTCGACATGCAAACGACTTTCAATACCGTCGACCTGACACTGGAAGGCAGCTCGCGGGCCGATCACTACGATCTGAGCCGCTTCTACTCGGCCGCATACTTCGCGGTGCACTACTTCAACTCCACCGACGCCTTGCGCGCATCGCTGGCCAGATACGTCACATTCATCAATCGCGGCTACCGCCAGGACCGGGCTGCGGCGATGGCTTTTCAACAGTCCTACGCGGAGCTGAACAAGGCGATTGCGAAATACGCCTCCCTCCACCTGACGGCGCAGGTCATGACCTATCGGCATGGCGACTTCGTATTCCCCAAGATTTCCCCTTCCGTCACCCGGCTCGATACGCCCGGCCTGTATGCGCAGCTTGCACGCATCCTTCCCAACCACAAAATTTCGCGTGCAGACCTGGAAAAACTGCTCACCAGGAACCGCGAACTGAATCAAGACGACGCCGACGCCAATCTTCTCCCACTGCTGCACGGCCTGGAAAGCAGTACGGCAGGCGCGGCCCTGGAGCAGCGCTTTCCGAAACATCCCATGCTGTTGACGCTGCGCGCCGACATGCTGCGGGGGCAGGCCGAACACATGAAGGACCAGGGCGAAGCCGGCTGGCCGGCCATCGCCTACAAGGCCCGCGACTACTACCGCAAAGCGATCCGCATCGATGCAGGCTATCCCGCACCGTATAACGGCCTGGGACTGCTGTATCAGCTGCTGCCGGACAGCGAACCGCTGCAGGAAGCGGTGGCGGGCTTCGATACCGCATCGATCTACACGCGCGAGCCGGAGACCTTCAGGCAACTGGCAGGTGTATTCCTGCGCATGGGTAAACCGATGGAAGCACTGGACGCCTTGCGCAGCGCGGTGGCGTTCAGCAAGCCCTCCTTGCTCGGTCCCGAAGCGCTACTACTCGACAATGTCGAATTGCTGAACGACCTGGCCGGCGAGGCGAAAGCCACGGCCACGGGACTCGAATACGCCGGCGGCACACGCTACACCGGTGCCGTCAGCAACGGCAAGCCGGACGGCATGGGCAAAATCAGCCTGCCGAACGGATCGTACTACGAAGGGCCGTTCGTGCAAGGCGTCCCTCATGGCAAAGGAAAACTGGCCAGCGACTCGGGGCTGGTCTACCTCGGGGAATTCGACCGTGGATACGGGCGCGGCCAGGGGGAAGTCAGCTACCCGTCCGGCAGCGAGGCCATCTCTTACAAGGGCCAGGTGGACTATATGCGGCCATCCGGCAAAGGCGAACTGGTGACCAAAACGGGCCGCTACGTGGGCGGCTTCGAGGACGGCAGCATGCACGGCGCGGGCGAGTTCACGGCAGCAAAAAAACCGGTAACGCTGAGCGGCGCCTGGCGGCGCGGCGGCTTCGAATGGGCGGCAACGGATGGCATAGTCTTCAACGGACCTGCGGACACGAACGGCCTGCGGCACGGAAAAGGCACATGCCGGGGAACCGACGCCAACGACATACCCGCACCGTGCGTATTCAAGGAAGGCAAGCTATTGTTCGCCGCTGACTGAAGCGAAGCGCGCCTGCAGAAAGTCCATAAACAGGCGTGCGCGCAACGGCTGGTGGCGGCGGGAGGGATAGAGCAAGTTGAGGTCTTGCGTTGCCCCTTGCCAGGCGGGTAGCGCGCGGGTGAGTTTGCGGCTTGCCAGCAGGTCCTGAACCAGCCAGGCGGGACACAAGCCGATGCCGCCGCCCATGGCTAGGCTTTCGCGTATCGCCAGGGCATTGTTGACGCGGTAGCGGCCGTGGGTTTGCACCTGCACGCTGCGCTCGCCATTGTGCAGTTCGACAGTGCCGCCCGTGCTAAGCCAGGCGAAGCGGATAACTTCATGCGCGGCCAGGTCGTCGGGCTGGCGCAGCTTGGGATGGCTTTTCAGATAGCCCGGCGACGCCACCAGCCAGCGCGGCGAACTGCCGATCTTGCGGGCGATGGCGTTGGGCGGCAACTCGCTGCCCAAGCGCAGGGCGACATCGACGCCCTCTTCCACCAGATCCACCATGCGGTCATTCAGTATCAGTTCGATTTCCATGCCGGGGTATTGCGCGAGGAATTCCTGCACCAGCGCGTTCAGGCGGAACTGGCCCAGCGCGACCGGGGCATTCACGCGCAGCAGGCCGGACGCGGTTTGCGTTTCGCCGCGCGCGTCGGCCACGGCTTCGGCATAGTCCTCCAGCACGCCTTTGCTGCGCTCGTAGAAGCGCTGGCCTTGCACGGTGGGCGACAGGCTGGAGGTGCTGCGCTCCAGCAGCCGCACACCCAGGGAGTCCTCCAGCGCGGCGACGACCTTGCTGACGGTGGGCTGCGTGGTGCCGTGTTCGCGCGCGACGGCGGACAGGCTGCCCAGTTCGACGGCGCGCACAAAGTATTGCAGGGAGCGGATGGAGTCCATGCCGGTCTTTCATTCGATATTGGAATGAAGCATAGTCCATTTCGGCCACTTCCGCATGATAGTGGAATGAATGAAGATGGCTGCACACTTACTCAAGGAGCAGACCATGTTGAAGACTTTGACCGTCATCGGCATTGCAGCCGCCGTCGCCTTGCCTGCCGTGGCGGAAGAGCAATGGCAGACCAGCTGGTACGCGGCGCCGCAGCCCGGCTGGGATGCAGGCTTTGCGCTGCCGACCAACATCCCGCTTAGCCTGCAGGATCAAACCGTGCGCGAGACGCTGCGCCTCAGTGCGGGCGGGCAGAGGGTGCGGGTGGTGCTGTCGAACCGCTATGGCACCGAAGCTCTGGTGATAGGCGAGGCGCGGCTGGCGCGCACCGCCGCCGGCGCGGCCGCCGGGGCGTCGCACGCCATCACCGCGGCGCCGGCGGGCGTGCTGACCTTCGGCGGCCAGCGCTCTGTGACGGTGCCGCCCGGGAAGCAGGCGGTCAGCGATGCACTGGATTTCTGCGTGCGCCCGCTTGAGCGGCTGAGCGTATCAACTTACTTTCCGCAGCGCGCACTGCCCTCCACCTTTCACTGGGGCGCGCAACAGACGGGATTTATCGCCAGCGGCAACCAGACTGCGGCGCGGCAGCTGCCTGGCGCAGAGACGCTGCAGGGGCGCATATTCCTGACCGCTGTCCATGTGAGCGGCGGCGCGGACGGCGGCACCTTGGTGGCGCTGGGGGATTCGGTCACGGACGGGAATGGCTCGACGCCGGATCACGACCGCCGCTGGCCGGACTATCTGGCCCGGCTGGCGGTGGCGCGCGGCTTGGCTGTGGCGAATGCCGGGATCTCGGGCGCGCGCGTGCTGGCCGACCGCATGGGCGAGCGCGCGGCGGCGCGTTTTGAGCAGGATGTGCTGGCCCAGCCGGGCGTGCGCAGCGTGATCGTCGCGCTGGGCATCAACGATATCGGCTGGCCGGCCAGCGCCTTTGCGCCGCACGATCCGGCCATGGCGGCGGAAACGCTGATCGCCGGCTACCGCAAGCTGATCGAACGCGCCCATGCAAACAAGGTGAAGGTGATAGGCGCCACCATGGCGCCGTTCGAGAACGCGCTGCAAGGCACGCCCCTGTCGGACCATTACAGCCCGGCCAAGGACGCCGTGCGGCGCCAGGTGAACGACTGGATACGCAGCAGCGGCGCCTTCGACGCGGTGGTGGACTTCGATGCGGTGCTGCGCGACCCCGCGCGTCCGTCCCGCCTGCTGCCGGCATTCGACTCGGGCGACCATCTGCACCCGGGCGACGCGGGCTATGAAGCAATGGCAAAAGCCGCGTATCAAGTTCTGTAGGGCGGGTTAGCGGAGCGTAACCCGCCATGAGCCGTCGAAACGCATGGCGGGTTACGGCTCCAGCAGCCGCGCCATGCCGCGCGACATGCTGATGCGCGAGGCGTGCGAAGGGTGGCTCGCGATCAGCGGCTCGCCGGGGCCGTTGTCGGCATCCGCGTCGGCCAGCTTGCGGTAGAAGCTGAGCATGGCGGAGGCCGGCCAGCCGGCGCGGTGTGCGATCACCATGCCCAGCTGGTCCGCCTCGCGCTCCTGCATGCGCGACAGCCAGGCCAGGCGCAGCTGCAAAGACAGGTCGCTGTCCAGCCGCAGCATCACCACGTCGACCGGTACCAGCGGACGGTACACCAGCTGCGCTTCGGACAAAAACTCGCGGGAGTGTTCGGCGATGGCGTGCGCCACCTCGTGCGCCAGCAGCACCGCCAACTCGCTGTCGGTCAGCGCCAGCCGCCGTACAAAACCTGCGCCCACCAGCAGCTTGCCGCCGGCCAGGCAGACCGCATCGATATCCGCTGCGCCGGCCAGGTGCACCTCCCAGGGCCAGTCCGCCGCTTCCGGTTTCAGTTCGATGGCGGCGGCAATCAGCGTGGCGCTGACGTAGCGCAGGCGGTGCAGCAGCGTACGGTCCGCATCGAGCTTGCCGGCGGCGGCCAGGTCCACCACCTGCTCGATATAGCGGTCTTCCATGCGCTCGACGACCTCGTCCGCGCCAAAGCGCAACTCCTGCCAGCGTCCGGAATCCGGCACCTGGGCCTGCGCGCCTGCGCACAGCAGCCATCCGGCCAACAGCATAGCGAGACCGCGCATGACGCCCCCTCATTGGAATAAACCGTTTATACCAATATAGGAGAGCGCGGGCGCAGCCGCAAGCGGGACTTACTTGTTGTAGTTGTTTTTAGCGCGGACGTAGTGCTCGGCCGAGTACTTCAGCCAGGTGATTTCCGCTTCGGTGAGCTTGCGCACGCGCTTGACCGGGCGGCCCACGTACAGGTAGCCGCTTTCCAGCACCTTGCCCGGCGAGACCAGGCTGCCGGCGCCAACCATGACGTGCTTTTGCACCACCACGTCGTCCATGACGATGGAGCCCATGCCGATCAGGCATTCGTCGCCGATCTCGCAACCGTGCAGGATGACCGAGTGGCCTATGGTGACGTAGTTGCCGATCTTGAGCGGCGAGCCGTCCGGCTTGGCCGGGTTCTTGTGCGAGACGTGGCCCATGGCGAAGTCCTGCACATTGCTGCACTCGCCGATGGTGATGCGGTTGACGTCGCCGCGCAGCACGGTGTTGCACCAGACCGAGGAATCGCGGCCGATGCGCACGTCGCCGATCACTTGCGCGGTGTCGTGCAGGTAGACGCCCTCGCCCAGTTCGGGCGAGGTGTCGAGGTAGGAACTGACTGGCATGCTGGAACTATCCGTTGTTGACGACCAGGCGCGGTTCGCCGTTGCCGTCCGCATCCAGGAAGCGCGCCTTGATGGACGCTGCGATGCCGCCCGCGTCCAGGCCCACGCTGGCCAGCAGCTTGGCCGGGTCGCCGTGGTCGATGAATTTGTCCGGCAGGCCCAGCATCAGCACAGGCTTGATGATGCCCTCGGCGGCCAGCGCCTCGGCCACGGCGGAACCTGCGCCGCCCATGATGCAGCCCTCTTCCACCGTCACGAAGTAATCATGTTCGGCGGCCAGCTGCTTGACCAGTTCCACGTCCAGCGGCTTGACGAAGCGCATATTGGCAACCGTGGCGCCCAGCTGTGCGCCCGCCGCCACCGACGGCGCCACCATGGAGCCGAAGGCCAGGATGGCGATCTTCTCGCCCTTGCGCTTGATCTCGCCCTTGCCGATCTCGATCGAGTTCAGCGCCGGCTCGATGGCCGCGCCTATGCCCGCGCCGCGCGGATAGCGGATCGCCGCCGGACCTTCGTAGTGGTAGCCGGTGGTCAGCATCTGGCGGCATTCGTTTTCGTCCGACGCGGCCATCACCACCATGTTCGGGATGCAGCGCATGAAGGCCAGGTCGTAATTGCCGGCGTGCGTGGCGCCGTCCGCGCCCACCAGGCCGGCGCGGTCCAGCGCGAAGGTCACGTCCAGGTTTTGCAGCGCCACGTCGTGGATCAGCTGGTCGTAGCCGCGCTGCAGGAAGGTGGAATAAATCGCCACCACCGGCTTCAGGCCTTCGCAGGCCAGGCCCGCGCCGAAGGTGACCGAGTGCTGCTCGGCGATGCCGACGTCGAAATAGCGGTCCGGGTATTCCTGCTCGAAGCGCACCATGCCCGATCCTTCGCGCATGGCGGGCGTGATGCCGACCAGGCGCTTGTCCGCCTTGGCCATGTCGCACAGCCAGTTGCCGAATACTTCGGTGTAGGTGATCTTGCCGGCGGGCGCAGGCTTGATGCCTTCGGCAGGATTGAATTTCGGCGTGCCGTGGTAGAGCACCGGCTCGGCCTCGGCCAGCTTGTAGCCCTGGCCCTTCTTGGTTACCACATGCAGGAACTGCGGCCCCTTGAGCTTTTTGATGTTCTCCAGCGTCGGGATCAGCGATTCCAGGTCGTGGCCGTCGATGGGGCCGATGTAGTTGAAGCCGAACTCCTCGAACATGGTGGCCGGGACCACCATGCCCTTGGCGTGTTCCTCGAAACGCTTGGCCAGTTCCAGCACGGGGCCGGGCAGCACCTGCTTGCCCACGTTCTTGGCGGCCGCGTAGAACTGGCCGGACATCAGGCGCGCCAGGTAGCGGTTCAGCGCGCCCACCGGCGGCGAGATCGACATGTCGTTGTCGTTCAGGATCACCAGCAGGTTCACGTCGTCCTGCACGCCCGCGTTGTTCAGGGCCTCGAAGGCCATGCCTGCGGTCATGGAGCCGTCGCCGATGACGGCGATGGCGTGGCGGTGCTCGCCCTTGATCTTGGCCGCCTGCGCCATGCCCAGCGCGGCCGAGATGGAGGTCGACGAGTGCGCCGTGCCGAAGGTGTCGTATTCGCTTTCCACGCGGCGCGGGAAGCCGGAAATGCCGTCCAGCTGGCGCAGCGTATGCATTTGGTTGCGGCGGCCGGTCAGGATCTTGTGGGTGTAGGTCTGGTGGCCCACGTCCCACACGATGCGGTCGTGCGGCGTGTTGAAGACGTAGTGCAGCGCCACGGTCAGCTCCACCGTGCCCAGGTTGGACGACAGGTGGCCGCCGGTCTTGGAGACCGAATCGAGCAGGTAGTTGCGCACCTCGTGCGCAAGCGGCGTGAGTTGGGTGCGCGCCAGCTTGCGCACGTCTGCCGGGTCGTTAATATTTTCGAGCAAATTCATTCTTAAGCCTTCCGCTGCACGATCAAATCCGCGAGTTCGCGTAAGCGCATCGCTTGTTCACCAAACGGCGCGAGCGCTGCGTGCGCGTCCAACCGCAATTGTTCCGCCAGCACGCGCGACGGTTCCAGGCCCAGTATCGAAACATAGGTCGGCTTGTTGTCGGCGGCGTCCTTGCCGGCCGTTTTGCCCAGCGTGGCCGAATCGGCGGTGGCGTCGAGCACGTCGTCCACCACCTGGAAAGCCAGGCCGATGGCGCGCGCGTAGGCGTTCAGCGCCGCCAGTTCGGCCTCGTCCAGTTCCTTGCCGGCCAGCGCGCCCAGCACCACGGACGCGCGCAGCAAGGCGCCGGTCTTCAGCTGGTGCATGCGTTCGAGCTGCTCCAGCGTCAGGCTCAGGCCCACGCTGTCCAGATCGATGGCCTGGCCGCCGCACATGCCGGCCGAGCCGGACGCGTGCGCCAGCAGGCGCAGCATGGCCGCCAGGCGGGCGGGCGGCAGCCCGGCCACTGCGGCGGCGTCGGCCAGCACCAGGAAGGCCTGCGATTGCAGCGCGTCGCCCACCAGCAGCGCGGTCGCTTCGTCGTAGGCCACGTGCACGGTGGGTTTGCCGCGCCGCAGTTCATCGTCGTCCATGCAAGGCATGTCGTCGTGCACCAGCGAGTAGGCGTGGATCATTTCAACGGCGGCGGCGGCGCGGCTCAGTACCGCCGCATCCGCGCCGAACAGCGCGCCGGCGGCGTACACCAGCAGCGGGCGCACGCGCTTGCCGCCGCCCAGCAGCGCGTAGCGCATCGCCTCGTGCAGCTTGGCCGGTTCGGCGCCGGCGGCGGGCAGGTAGCCGTCCATATCCTGCTCCATGCCGGCCTGGATGGTCTTCATCCAATCCTGGAAGGACGCGCTCATGCCAGCTCCTCCGTGTCCGCGAAGGGCTTCAGCATGCCGCCTTCGAGCACCTTCACCTGCGTTTCCACCTTGTCGAGCTGGCCGGCGCAGTATTTCACCAGTTCCGAACCGCGCGCATAGGCCGCGACGGACGCTTCCAGCGGCAGCTGGCCCGCCTCCATTTGCGTCACCAGTTGCGCCAGCTCCGCCATGGCTTCCTCGAAAGAGGCCGGCGGCGGCAGCACAGGGGCGGATTCAGCGTTCAATTTCTTAGACATAAGCACTCAAATCAGTAAGGCCGGACGGCGTTCAGGGGCCGCCAGCCCAGTTTAGCCCGTTATTTTAGATCAAACCATCCAATGCAGTGGAATTAACAGTTGGCCAAGTGAGCGCGCCGGGGACGCGGTGTTGCAAATCAGTCCACCCTATCGGGACGGCAATCCGCGGCAATCCACCCGCGGACCACCTTAACACAAGCGGAAGATGGGCATTTCACGTTATAATCGCCGGTTCTGTCCGAAATACCGTTTCAAAAACTGAATTCAGGTCTTTACGGATTCTGTCTCTTCTTGGTTTGCAGCACATTAATTAAGGGGGGTTGGGATGTCCGATCTGGCTACCCACGCCAAGCTAGCGCGCTCCAACGCGCAACTTCCGGTTAACGTCTACTTTGACGAAACGCTACTGCAGCGTGAAATGCAGCAACTGTTCAAAGCCGGCCCGCGCTATATCGGGCATGAGCTGATGGTGCCGAACACCGGCGATTTTGCGACCCTCGTTTCCGAAAACGAAGGGCGTATGCTGGTGCGCAACGCCAACGGCCTGGAAGTGCTGTCCAACGTCTGCCGCCACCGCCAGGCGCTGATGTTCAATGGGCGCGGCAACAGCAGCACCATCGTCTGCCCGCTGCACCGCTGGACCTACGACCTGAAAGGGGAGCTGATCGGCGCGCCGCACTTCCCCGAAACGCCATGCCTGAACCTGCCCAAGACCAAGCTGCAAAGCTGGAACGGCCTGCTGTTCGAGCAGAACGGCTACAACGTCATGGAAAAGCTGAAGGAGATGTCGGTCACCAAGGACCTGGACTTCAGCGGCTATATGTTCGACCACGTGGAAGTGCACGAGTGCGACTATAACTGGAAGACCTTCATCGAGGTCTACCTGGAGGACTACCACGTCGAGCCCTTCCACCCCGGCCTGGGCAGCTTCGTCAACTGCGAAGACCTGCGCTGGGAATTCGGCGCCGACTACAGCGTGCAGACCGTGGGCGTGAACCGCAGCCTGCGCAAATCCGGCTCGCCGGTGTACGAGAAATGGCACGAGCAGGTGCTCAAGTTCCGTGGCGGCGAGCCGCCGGAATACGGCGCCATCTGGCTCACGCTCTACCCCAACATCATGGTGGAGTGGTATCCGCACGTGCTGGTGGTGTCCACCCTGTGGCCGGACGGCCCGCAGAAAACGCGCAATGTGGTGGAGTTCTACTATCCTGAAGAAATCGTGCTGTTCGAGCGCGAGTTCGTGGACGCCGAACGCGCCGCCTACATGGAAACCTGCGTGGAGGACGACGAAATCGCCCTGCGCATGGACGCCGGGCGCAAGATCCTGATGCAGCGCGGCGAAAACGACGCCGGCCCCTACCAGTCGCCCATGGAAGACGGCATGCAGCACTTCCACGAGTGGTACCGCAGTAAAGTAACGCTGTAAGTGTAGGGCGGGTTAGCGGCAGCGCCGCGTAACCCGCCACAGCGCCGCCGCATCGCAAACATGGCGGGTCACGACCCGCCCTACGGAAAGACACTGCCGCCTATGCAATCGCTTTGGATGCTGTTTGCCAGTTTCATGTTCGCCGCCATGGGCGTGTGCGTGAAACTGGCCTCGGAAATCTACACCACCTCCGAGATCGTGCTGTGCCGCGGCGTGATCGGCGTGACGGTGCTGTTCTGCATGATACGCATCCAGGGCGGCAGCCTGAAGACCGGCATGCCGCTGGCCCACCTGTGGCGAGGCTTCATCGGCGTCATTTCCCTGTGGCTGTGGTTCTACGCCATCGCCAAGCTGCCCCTCGCCACCGCCATGACGCTGAACTACATGGCGCCGATCTGGATCGCCGTCTGGCTGTTCATGCACGGCTGGTGGCACGCCAAGAACCGCATTGAATGGCCCCTGATACTGGCCGTGTTCATGAGCTTTGTCGGCGTCACCCTGCTGCTGCAGCCGGCCTTCAACTCCCATCTGTTCGGCCCCACGCTGGTGGCGCTGGGCTCCAGCGTGCTGTCGGCCATGGCCTATATGCAGGTGCGCAAGCTGGGCCTGGCGGGCGAGCCGGAATACCGCGTGGTGTTCTATTTCTCGATTGGCAACCTGATCGCCGGCGTGGCGGGCAATATCCTCGAAGCGGGCAGCGGCCCGGTGGTATGGCACGCGGTCGACACCTGGCAGAAATTCTTCCTGATGCTGGGCATAGGCCTGTTCGCCACCGCCGCGCAAATGGCCATGACGCGCGCCTACCGCGTCGGCAAGACGCTGGTGGTGGCCAATCTGCAGTACACCGGCATTGTGTTCTCCAGCTTCTGGGGCGTGATGGTGTTCAACGACTCTTTCGACTGGCACAGCTGGCTGGGCATAGGCATTATTCTCGCCTCCGGCATCGCCGCGACGTTTTACAATACCCGCAGTACGGAACGCGGCAAGGCCATCGCCACGACCGATCCGATTGCCAGCGAAGTATAAAAAACAAAAGGAGCGCCATGTACACCACCCTGATCGACGCCGCCGGCCTGGCGCAGCACCTGACCGACCCGGACTGGGTCATCCTGGACTGCCGCCATGACCTGATGAATCCGAACGCGGGCCGCGACGGCTACGCCATCGGCCATATCCAGAACGCGCAATTCGCCAGCATCGACGACGATTTGTCCGGCCCGAAGAGCCCGGCCGGCGCGCAGTTCACCGGCCGCCATCCGCTGCCGGAGCGCGGCGCGCTGATCGAAACCCTGCGCGGCTGGGGCATCAGCGACAGCACCCAGGTGGTGGCATACGACGCACACGGCGGCATGTTCGCTGCGCGCCTGTGGTGGCTGCTGCGCTGGATAGGCCACCCGGCGGTGGCGGTGCTGGACGGCGGCATGGCCGCGTGGCAGTCGCAGGGCCTGCCGCTGGTGACGCCGGTGGCGCAGCGCGCGCGCGGCCACATCACCGAGCGCCCTACGCTGACGCATACCGTGACCGTGGCGGACGTGGTGGAGAACCTGGGCACCCACCGCCGCACCGTGGTGGATGCGCGCGCGGCGGACCGCTACCGGGGCGAGAACGAGACCATCGATCCGGTGGGCGGCCACATACCGGGCGCGAAGAACCGCTTCTTCAAGGACAACCTGCGGCCGGACGGCCGCTTCAAGCCAGCGGCGCAGCTGAAACAGGAATTCGCGCCGCTGTTCGGCAGCGCATCGGCCGCCATCATGCAATGCGGCTCGGGGGTGACGGCCTGCCACAACTTGCTGGCGATGGAAGTGGCCGGCCTGCACGGCGCTGCGCTGTATCCCGGTTCCTGGAGCGAATGGTGCGCCAACCCCGCCCGCCCGATCGCCACCGGCGCCTGATCACGGCCGCTTGCGGCGCTGGCGATACCAGCGTGTAACCCGCAGAATATCGTCCTGCATTCGATACTCGAGCGTATGGCCGGTGTTGGGCACAGCGAAGGAGCGCACCCCGGCACGGGTTCCGGGCGTTCCCATGCCGGGCTGGCTGGCCAGCAAGGATAGCGCATGCATGACCCGCTGTTCAAAAAGTGCCACTGTTAACACGTCCTGCTCCGCAATACGCTGCAAAGTGCCGTGATAGGACTGGAGTGCGGGCAAGGCCCATTCAACGCGGCGATTATTTTGCAGCCTGTTTTTGCCGGGCATAACGATCAATCATGCGGCGGGTTTCGGCCATTACCTCGTCATTGGATACTGTGCCCTGCTCCAGAATACTCTGCTCGGCCAGCAAATTTTCGCGAACGCTTTCTTCGCATTCTTCAAATCCATCCCGTTGAACAAAATACAAGGTTTCCAGCGGCGTGCGCTCGGCCAGCGCGGCCAGGCGCTCGAGGCGCTCGCGGTCGGATGGGGACAGGGCTTGCAGGTCTTGTTCGGTAGCCATGATTGCCTCCTTGGCGGCCAAAACACCACCTTAGCACAGGGCGGACCGCGCGGTTTGCGCGGCCGCAAGCGCTTTTAGTGGCGGTGCGCGGTGAGGAAGAGGACGATGGCGACGCCGGCGGCGATCAGCAGCACCTGGGGCACGGTTTCGCGCAGGGTGGCGCGGCGCTGCATCTGCGGCATCAGGTCGCTGACGGCGATGTAGATGAAACCGGACGAGGCGAACACCAGCACGTAAGGGATCAGATTGCTGGCCTGGTCCAGCGTGTAGTAGCCCAGCAGGCCGCCGGCGATCGCCATCATGCTGCACAGCAGATTGTAGATGTAGGCGCGCGTACGCGAGAAGCCCGCGTTCAGCAGCACGATGAAGTCGCCGATCTCCTGCGGAATCTCGTGCGCGATAATCGCCAGGCCGGTCACCAGGCCCAGGCCGGGGTCGGCCAGGAAGGCCGCCGCGATCAGGATGCCGTCGGTGAAATTGTGCATGCCGTCGCCGACCAGTATCATCCAGCCCGCCTTGCCGGCCTCGCGCTTGTCGTGGCCATGGTGGTGGTGGTGGCCGTCGTGCTCGTGGTGGTGCGAGTGGCGCAGGATGGCCAGCTTCTCCAGCATGAAGAAGGCCAGCAGCCCGCCCAGCAGGGTGGCAAACAGCGTGCGCGGGTCGGCGTTCGACTCAAACGCCTCCGGCAGCGCGTGCAGCAGCGACGTGGACAGCATGATGCCCACCGACAGGCTGACCATGCGCTCGACCACCTTGGACAGCAAGGTAAACGAGAAAATGGCCGCAGCCGTCAGGCTGATCACGCCGCCTATAGTGGTGGCCAGCAGTATGGAAATGAGTGTGGAATCGATTTTATAACCTCGGACTGCCTTGGAACGCTACGCAAAACTGCGCAAACCGGGCATTTTACCGCCCGGCCCGGTTTCCTGCTCAGTTATGCAACGCCGTTGGCCTTGAACCAGGCGACGGCACGCGCGAAACCGTCCTTGGCGTCGGCTTCGTTGTAGCTGGGACGGTAGTCCGCGTGGAAGGCGTGGCCCGAGTTCGGGTAGACCACAAACGTGGATTTGGTGTTGCCGGCCGCCGCCAGCGCCGCTTTCAGCTTGTCCAGCGATTCGACCGGGATGCCGGTGTCCTTGGCGCCGTACAGGCCCAGCACCGGCGCCTTGATCTTGTCCGCCACGTCGATAGGCTGCGCGGGGTTGATCGGCGTCTTGTCGCCCACCACGCGGCCGTACCAGGCCACGCCGGCCTTCACGTTCGGGTTGTGCGCGGTGTACAGCCAGGTCTGGCGGCCGCCCCAGCAGAAGCCGGTGATGCCCAGCTTGTCGGTGTTGCCGCCATTGGCCTTGGCCCAGGCCACGACGGCGTCCAGGTCGGCCAGCACTTCGGTGTCCGGGGTTTTGCCGACGATGTTTTTCATCAGCTCGGCCTGGGACGGCGCCTTGGTGGCGTCGCCCTGGCGCACGAACAGGTCCGGCGCCAGCGCCAGGTAGCCCAGCTTGGCGAAGCGGCGCGCCACGTCGGCGATGTGCTCGTGCACGCCGAAGATTTCGGAGATCACCAGTATCACGGGCAGGCCGGTCTTGCCGGCGGGCTGCGCGCGGTAGACCGGCACGGCGGTGCCGTTCACCGTCACCGTGACGGTGCCGGCGGTCAGGCCTTCGGTGTCTGTCTTGACCACGTTCTGCGCCACCACCGGCAGCGCGGCGGCGGCAAAGCCGGTGCCCAGCGCCACTTTCAGGAAGTCGCGGCGGGGTATGCCGTCGTTCAGGTGCTTTTCGTTCAGGCTTGCTGCGTCGTTCAACAAATCTTTCATCAGTCCCCTCCAGTGGTTACAACAAAATGTGCGGCGGCGCTGGCGGGTTACGGCGGCGCCTAACCCGCCCTACGCATATGACGGCGTCGCGGCATTGGTTGCGACGTCGCGACAGGGCGTAGGGCGGGTTAGCGTAGCGTAACCCGCCGTTAGTGCGCCTCCTCCCAGTTCTTCCCTACCCCGACCTCGGCCAGCAGCGGCACCTTCAGCTGCGCCACGCCGGCCATCAGCTGCGGCAGCTTCTCGCGCACCAGCGCCAGCTCGTCGTCGGGCACTTCCAACACCAGTTCATCGTGCACCTGCATGATCATCTTGGTTTTCAGCTGGTCTTTCTCCAGCCAGTCCTGCACCGCGATCATGGCCAGCTTGATCAGGTCCGCCGCCGTGCCCTGCATCGGCGCGTTGATCGCGGCGCGCTCGGCGCCCTGGCGGCGCGGGCCGTTCGGCGAATTGATCTCCGGCAGCCACAGGCGGCGGCCGAACACGGTCTCCACATAGCCCTTGGCCTTGGCCTGCAGGCGCGTATCGTCCATGTACGCCTTCACGCCGGAGAAGCGCGCGAAGTAGCGGTCGATATAATTCTGCGCGGCGGTGCGGTCTATGCCCAGGTTGCCCGCCAGGCCGAAGGCGCTCATGCCGTAGATCAGGCCGAAGTTGATCACCTTGGCGTAGCGGCGCTGCTCGCTCGTCACCTCGGCCGGGGCCACGCCGAAGATTTCGGCGGCGGTGGCGCGGTGGATGTCCTCGCCCTCGGCGAAGGCGCGCAGCATGTTCGCGTCTTCCGAGATGTGCGCCATGATGCGCAGCTCGATCTGCGAATAGTCGGCCGAAACGATGTGGCTGCCCTCGGGCGCGATGAACGCTTCGCGGATGCGGCGCCCTTCGGCCGTGCGGATGGGGATGTTCTGCAGATTGGGATCGTTCGACGCCAGGCGCCCCGTCACCGCCACCGCTTGCGCGTAGTTGGTGTGCACGCGGCCGGTGGCCTTATTGATCATCAGCGGCAGCTTGTCCGTGTAGGTGGACTTCAGCTTGGCCATGCCGCGGTATTCCAGCAGCACCTTCGGCAGCGGATAGTCCTCGGCCAGCTTTTGCAGCACTTCCTCGTCGGTGGACGGCGCGCCGCTCGGGGTCTTTTTCACCACCGGCAGCTTCAGCTTCTCGAAGAAGATCTCGCCGATCTGCTTGGGCGACCCCAGGTTGAAGGGCTGCTCGGCTAGTTCGTGCGCCTTGGCTTCCAGTTCCACGATACGTGCGCCCAGTTCGGCCGACTGCGTCTTGAGCAGCGCGGCGTCTATCATCACGCCGTTGCGCTCTATCTTCTGCAGCACGATGGCGGTCGGCAGTTCGATCTGGCTGTAGATGTGCTCCAGCTTCGCATCCGCAGTGACGTTGCCATGCATGGCCAGGTGCAGGCGCAGCGTGATGTCGGCGTCTTCCGCCGCGTACTCGGTGGCGCGGCCGATTTCCACCTGGTCGAAGGTGATCTGCTTGGCGCCCTTGCCGCACACGTCCACGAAGGGAATGGTGGTGTGGTTCAGGTGGCGCAGCGCCAGGCTGTCCATGTCGTGCGTGCGGTGCGACTCGAACACATAGGACTGCAGCAGCGTGTCGTGCACGATGCCGCGCAGCGCCACGCCGTGGTTGGCGAAGATGTGCGCGTCGTATTTCAGGTTCTGGCCCACTTTGGCCTTGGCGGCGTCTTCCAGCCAGGGTTTCAGCTTGTCCAGCACCAGCTCGCGGCTCAGCTGCTCCTGCACGCCCTGGTAGCTGTGCGCCACCGGGATGTAGCAGGCCAGGCCAGGCTCGGTGGCCAGCGAAATGCCGACCATTTGCGCCGTCATCGGCTCCAGCGAGGTGGTTTCCGTGTCCACGGCGGTCAGCTCTGCGGCGTTGATGCGCGCGATCCAGGCGTCCAGCTGGGCTTCGGTGAGCACGGTTTCGTAGTTCACGCTGGCGGGCGCGCTGGCGGCGGCGAACAGGTCGCCATTGGCGCCGCCGGCGGCGATCGCGCCGTCCGGCGCAGCGCCGGCACCGGAGCCATTGCCGGAGGCTGCGGCCGGAGCGCCTGCGCCGCCGGCGCCGATGGGCGCGGACGGCGTCATGCCGCCCAGTTCGCGCAGCAGGGTCTTGAAGCCGTATTTGCCGAAGAAGGCCAGCAGCGCTTCCTTGTCCTCGCCCTTGGCCACCAGCGATTCGGAAATCGACATCATGTGCGCGGCCAGGTCGCAATCGGTTTTCACGGTGATCAGCTCGCGGCCCTTGGGCAGCCACCCCAGCGCCTGGCGCAGGTTCTCGCCCACGGCGCCGGTGATTTTCTCCGCATTGGCCATCACGCCGTCCAGGCTGTCGTAAGCGGTCAGCCACTTCAGCGCGGTTTTCGGGCCGCACTTGGCCACGCCCGGCACGTTGTCGACCGTGTCGCCGATCAGGGTCAGGTAGTCGATGATGCGGTTGGGCGGCACGCCGAACTTAGCCAGCACGCCCGCCTCGTCCATTTTCTCGTTGGTCATGGTGTTGATCAGCATGACGTTGGGGTTGACCAGCTGCGCCAGATCCTTGTCGCCGGTGGACACCACCACGTCCAGCCCCACCTTCACCGCGTCCACGCACAGCGTGCCGATCACGTCGTCCGCCTCCACCCCCTCCACCATCAGGATGGGCCAGCCCATGGCGCGCACCGCCTCGTGGATAGGCTCGATCTGCAGGCGCAGGTCGTCCGGCATGGAGGCGCGGGTGGCCTTGTATTCCGGGTACATATCGTCGCGGAAGGTCTTGCCCTTGGCGTCGAACACGCAGGCGATGTAGGCGGCGGGGAAATCGGCGCGCAGGCGGCGCAGCATGTTGACCATGCCGTGCATGGCGCCGGTCGGATGGCCGTCCGGACTGCGCAGGTCGGGCAGCGCGTGGAAGGCTCGGTAGAGATAGCTGGAACCGTCAACCAGCAGCAGGGTCTTTTGCATATTAGAAAATTAAGCGTTCCGGCGTTATAACAATGTAGTCGGCCATTATCGCAGACTATTTTAAAACCGGAACCGTGTCGGTTTGTTACAATGGGCACATACAGAATCTAGCTATTCACTTAACAGGGCGGTATACATCATGCGTGCATCCATAATCTGGCCAGTCCTCATTCTCGCCCTGAACAGCGTCGCCCAGGCTCAAACGCCTTCGGCCGCGCCCCCCAAACTCGACAAAATCGAAGAAGTTGACACGCCGATCACGGTTACCACCAAGCCGGCCAACGAACGCAAGATCACGGAGAAACGCGAAGGCGGCCGTGTGACCGAGGCCAAAGTCAAGAGCGGCCCGAGCACCTACACCGTCAAGGCGCAGAACACCAGCAGCACCACGGCCCTGCCCGGCGACGCCGCCGGCTCGGCCAACCGTGGCCCGCAGTGGACCGTGATGGAATTCGACATCGGCAAGAAAAAGACCAAGCAGAAGGAAGGCGAAGCGGCCGACGACACGCCGGCCCCGCCGCCCGCCAAGCCCTGAGCCTGCGCTGGTCCGCGACTTTCTTGCTCCCGCAGCTTACTTAAACAAACCTCTACTCATGGCAGTTTTTACCCCGGTCAGCCTGGATGACGTCAGCCAGTGGATCACGCAATTTCCTCTCGGCAAACCGGTCGCGATCAAAGGCATCGCGTCCGGCATCGAAAACAGCAACTTCTTCCTCACGACCGAGCGCGGCGAATATGTGCTCACGATCTTTGAGAACCTGTCTTTCGAACAACTCCCCTTCTATTTGAACCTGATGCGCCACCTGGCCGACCGGGGCGTGGCCGTGCCCGCGCCGATCGCCAACGCGGACGGTCAGCTGGTGGTGCCGCTGCACGGCAAGCCGGCCTCCATCGTCACCAAGCTGGTGGGCAAGTCGCAAATGGACCCGCAGCCGGTGCATTGCGCCGAAGTGGGCGCCATGCTGGCGAAAATGCACGTGGCGGCGCTGGACTACACCGGCACGCAGCCCAATCTGCGCGGCCTGGACTGGTGGAACTGGGCCACGCCGCAAGTGCTGCCCTTCCTGTCCGACGCGGAAGCGCACCTGCTGCGCGCCGAGATGCATTTCCAGGAAGCGTTCTACGGCTGCGACACATACAAGCAGCTGCAGCAAGGCCCGGTGCACGCCGACCTGTTCCGCAACAACGTCATGTTCGACGGCGACAAGCTCACCGGCTTCTTCGACTTCTACTTCGCCGGCTGCGACAGCTGGCTGTTCGACGTGGCGGTGACGGTCAACGACTGGTGCATCGACCTGGACACGGGCGTGCTGGACACGGCGCGCGTGCGCGCCATGCTGGACGCCTACCATGCCGTGCGCCCCTTCACCGAGGCGGAGCAGACCGCATGGCAGCCCATGCTGCGCGCCGGCGCGCTGCGCTTCTGGCTCTCGCGCCTGTACGACCTGCACCAGCCGCGCGAAGCGGAGATGCTCACGCCGCACGACCCCACGCACTTTGAACGCATCCTGCGCGAACGCATCGCCGTAGCCGCACCAGCACTGTACTGACACTGAAAACCGATATGGGCAAACTTCCCGCAAGCACCGGCTGGCTCTGGATCAAACAGGGCTACGGCATGTTCAAGCAGCAGCCAGGCAACCTGACGTCGCTGGCCATGCTGTACGCCATGCTGAATCTGCTGCTTAACATCGTGCCCTATATCGGCCCGCTGGCCTGGGTGATCCTGACCCCGGTGTTCTCGGTAGCGTTAATACAGGCTGGCGCCGACGTGGAGCAAGGCAAGCGGGTAACACCGAAACTGCTGACGGTAGGCTTCCAGAAGCCGGCCTTCGGCAAACTGGTGGCGGTGGGCCTGCTGTACATGGCTGCCGCTGCGCTGGCCATCGGCCTGGCCACGCTGGCCAGCGACGGCATGCTGATCAAGCTGCTCACCGGCCAGGTGCCGCACAACTCGCCGGAAGCGCGCGACGCCAGCCTGGGCGGCGCCTTCCTGGTCATTATGGCGGCCGGCATTCCGGCGGCCATGGCCTTCTGCTTTGCCGCGCCGCTGATCTACTTCCAGAAAATGGGCGTGGGCAAGTCCATCTTCTTCAGCTTCTTCGGCGTATGGCGCGCGTTCAAGACCTTCGCCGTTTTCCTGATCAGCATGTTCGGCCTGATGCTGCTGCTGTCGCAGACCGTGGCCCTGCTGTTCGGCCGCACCCCCGCCTTGTATATGATGGTGATGCAGGTGGTGCTGGTGCTGTTCTCGGTGCTGTTCCACTGCTCGCTGTACGCCAGCTACCGGCAAATCTTCGGCAGCCCGGTACAGCCGCAGGACCCGCAGGAAAACCAGCCACAGGAATAAGCAATCCGTAGGGCGGGTTAGCCCGCAGGGCGTAACCCGCCAGACGTCAGCGTCCCAGCCGCTCCAGCTTCGCCACGCTCAAATCCAGCACCTTCATACCGTGGCTGCCGAAGTTGATCTGTGCGCGGCAGTTGGCGCCGCTGCCTTCGATATTGACGATCACGCCTTCTCCGAATTTGCCGTGCGAGACCGCCTCGCCGATGCGCCAGCCGCTGCCGCCGCCGGCTTTCTGCGCCATGCGCTGGGCCAGGGCGTTGTCGCTGCCCAGGTTCAGCGGCGCGTCGTCCCAGGCCGACTTCTTGTTGGCGAACCAGTGCGACTGCACCTTGGGCGACAGCCACTTCAGCGATTCCTCAGGCAGCTCGTCGAAGAAGCGCGACTTCATGTTGTAGCGGGTCTGGCCGTGCAGCATGCGGGTCTGCGAGAAGCACATGTACAGGCGCTTGCGCGCGCGCGTGATGGCCACGTACATCAGGCGCCGTTCCTCCTCCACGCCGCCGTCCTCTTTCGAGCTGCTCTCGTGCGGGAACAGGCCCTCTTCCAGGCCGGTGATGAAGACGTTGTCGAACTCCAGGCCCTTGGCCGAGTGCACCGTCATCATCTGCAGCGCGTCCTGGCCGGCTTGCGCCTGGTTGTCGCCCGCTTCCAGCGAGGCGTGCGACAGGAAGGCCGACAGCGGCGACATCACCGTGGCCAGCGGCGCGTCCGCGTCCAGTATCTCGATGCCGTCGGCGTTGACGATGGGCGCGCCGGCCTGCGCGTCCGCGCGCGGTCCCAGGTGCGCCGGGGCGCCCTGGCCATAGCCTTCTTCGGACACGAACTGCGTGGCCGCGCTCACCATCTGCTCCAGGTTCTCGACGCGGTCCGCGCCTTCTTTCTCGGTGGCGTAATGGCTCAGCAGCGTACTGCCTTCCAGCACCACGCGCACCAGTTCGGGCAGCGCCATCTGCTGCGTTTCAAAGCGCATGCCTTCTATCATCTTGACGAAGCCGGACAGCGAGCTGCCCGCCTTGCCCGACATATACGGCACCGCCGCGTACAGCGAAATGCCGTACTGCTGCGCCGCGCCCTGCAGGTTCTCGATGGTGCGCACGCCGATGCCGCGCGTGGGGAAATTCACCACGCGCAGGAAGGCCGAGTCGTTGTGCGGATTGTCCATCAGCTGCAGATAGGCGATGGCGTGCTTGACCTCGGCGCGCTGGAAGTAGCGCAGGCCGCCGTACACATGGTAGGGAATGCCGGCCGAGAACAGCGCATGCTCGATCACGCGCGACTGCGCGTTGGAGCGGTACAGCACCGCCACTTCGCTGCGCGAGGCGCCTTCGGCGATGAGGTTCTTGGTTTCCTCGATAATCCACTGCGCTTCCTGCAGGTCCGAGCTGGCCTCGTACACGCGCACCTGCTCGCCGTGCCCGGCGTCGGTGCGCAGGTTCTTGCCCAGGCGCTTGCTGTTATTGGCGATCAGCATATTGGCCGAGTCCAGGATGTGGCCGTGCGAGCGGTAGTTCTGCTCCAGCTTGATCAGGTTCTGGACGTTGAACTCCTGCTCGAAGGCGCGCATATTGCCCACATTCGCGCCCCGGAAGGCGTAGATGCTCTGGTCGTCGTCGCCCACCGCGAACAGCGCGCTGCGGGCCTGGCTCTGGCCCTGGCCGGACAGCAGCTTGAGCCACTTGTATTGCAGGTCGTTGGTATCCTGGAACTCGTCCACCAGGATGTGCTTGAAGCGCTGCTGGTAGTGCTCGCGCAGCGGCTGGTTGCGGCTCAGCAGCTCGTAGCTGCGCAGCAGCAGTTCGGCAAAATCCACCACGCCTTCGCGCTGGCACTGGTCGTCGTACAGGCCGTACAGCTCCACCATCTTGCGCTCGGCGGGATCGTGGGCTTCCACGTCGCCGGCGCGCAGGCCCGCGTCCTTGGCGCCGTTGATGAAGTACACCACCGACTTGGCCGGGAACTTCTCGTCGTCGATATTGAAGGCCTTCAGCAGGCGCTTGATGGCCGACAGCTGGTCCTGCGAATCGAGAATCTGGAAGGTCTGCGGCAAGGCCGCGTCGCGGTAGTGGGTGCGCAGCAGACGGTTGCACAAGCCGTGGAAGGTGCCTATCCACATGCCGCGCGTATTGATCGGCAGCATGGCCGACAGGCGCGTGAGCATTTCCTTGGCGGCCTTGTTGGTGAACGTTACCGCCAGGATGCCGGCCGGCGATACCTGGCCGGTCTGGATCAGCCAGGCAATGCGGGTGGTCAATACGCGGGTCTTGCCCGAGCCGGCGCCGGCAAGGATGAGGGCGCTTTGGGCCGGCAGCGTGACGGCGGCCAGTTGTTCGGGGTTGAGGTTGTGGAGGAGATTTTGCATCCCGTGATTATACCGGGGCGGCGCGCGCCCCGGTGCAAAACACTGGATATCCAATCAGCCCTTGGGGGCCGGGACCGCTTCGGCCTGGCCGTTGCGCACGGCTTCCTGGATCAGCGCACGCACGGTCTGGTCGGCTTCGCGGCTCAGGCGGCCCTGCTCCCGGCCCAGCTCGCCCATCTTCCGGCCCAGCTCCTTCATGGGCTTGCCGGCTTCGCGCATTTCCGCACTCAGCGCCTTCATTGGCTCCTGCTTGAGGGCCATTTCCGCGTGCATTTTTGCAAACTCGGCAGTCAGCTCCTTCATTTGCTTCTTGAAGGGCTCCATTTCCTTTTTCAGGGCCGCCATTTCGCGCTGCAGGGCCTCGCGGTCGGCGCCGGCTTCACCGTTGCGCTCCATCCGGCGCCCCACCGCTTCCATCTTGCGCGCCACGGCTTCCTGCTCGCGCGCCACTTGCTCGATCCTGGCGTGCGGCATACCGCGCTCCTGGCGCTCGGCCTGGTCGGACATCGCGCGCATTTTCTCGCCCAGCACGGCCATGGCCTTGCTGTGCTGCTCCATCTCCTTGCTTTGCTCTTTCATTTTCTGATCCATCGCGTCGGCCGGCGCCCAGGCGGCGTTGACCTTGGCCAGCAGTGCGGGATCCTTGATCAGCCAGGCCTGGCTACCGTCGCGGTACCAGATGAAGTCGCCCTTCACGGCGCCTTCCAGGCGGCTCAGTTCGGCCATGTCGTTGCGGCCGGAATAGATCGACTTGTAGCCGTCGCCGCGCCGGATGGCGTAGGCTTCCTTGGCGTTGTTGTTCATGGTCAGGCGGCCGAAGGTCATGCGGATGCGCCCGGGAGTGTGCGGGGCAGCCTGCTCGTCGGCCTGCATGGGCGCCGGCGGGGCCGGCGGCGCAGCCGGGGCTGCTGGAGCTGCCGGTGCGGCGGGGGCTGCTTTCGCTGCCGGAGCAGCCGGAGCCGCTGGGGCTGCCGGTGCGGCGGGGGCTGCAGGAGCAGCCGGGGCAGCCAAAGCCACCAAGGCGGCGGGAGCGGGACGGGCGGCAAGCGCGGGACGCGGTGCTGGCATCGGAGCGGCTGCGGGCGCCGGGGCCGGGACTGGAGCGGCGTCCGGCACTGGCGGCACCGGCGCGGCGGCCGCGAGCATCATCGGCTGGGCAACGGCAGGCACCGGCGGCACGGCAGGCAGGGACTTGGGGGCGGCGGGCGCGTCAATAGCGGGCACGGCAGGAGCTGCCGGCGCGTCAACGGCGGGCGGCTGCGGGGCGGCGTGGGCGTACAGCACGGCGCAGGCGGTGCACAGGCCAAGCAGGGGCGCGGCAATCTTCCAGCTCAGCGGCTGGCTGTCTGGGCGGACCAGACGTTTGATACGGGACATGAGGTTTCCTCCTTGAGCCCCCAGCGCAGGCTGGGGGGTAGCGAACTGGAAGCGGTCCAGTTCGGACAATGCAAGGGCCAGGCGCCGCGGTTCGCCGAGCGTGCTTGCGGCTAAATCATCTGCAATCTGCTCCCGTTCGTCGCGGATGTGCCGGGACAGCATCCACACGCTCGGGTGGTAAAACAACAGTATCTCGATCGCGCTCTGCACCAGGTTCACCAGGTAGTCATGGCGCTTGATATGGGCCAGTTCGTGCGCCAGCAGCGCTTCCAGAAGATCGGCCGGCATGCCGGTCAGCAGCGACGCGGGCAGCAGCACCACCGGCTTCCAGCAGCCCGCCGTCATGGGCGAGTCCAGGTGGTCCGCCACGGCCAGCCGCACCGGACGGTCCAGCCCGAGACGCAGCGCCAGGCGGTCCAGGCGCTGCTGCCAGTGGGCATTCGGCACGGCCTGCGCCTCCAGCGTGCGCTCGCGCACCCAGAGCAGGCCCAGCGACAGGCGCACCGTCATGAACGCGGCCCCGCTGGCCCACAGCAGCACCAGCCAGGGCAGCTGGCGCTGCAGCATGTATTGCCAGGAAATGAGTTGGTCGCCATCCATGAGCACGGGCACGCCCAGGCCAGCGGATGCCGCGCCGGCAGGAGCGGCCGCCATCAGCAGCGCGGCGGGATCGGCGGCGGGCGCGGCGCTGGCCGCGTCCAGCAGGCGCCAGACGATACCGGCCAGCGGCAGCGCGGCGCACAGCAGCAAGGCGCCGCAGGCAATCGCGTAGCGCGCCTGGGGACGGGCGTTGCGCAGCAGTTGCAGCGCCAGTGTCGCCGCCCAGCCGATCAGCAATCCCTGCCACACAAAGTGCAGCAGCGACCAGCCTATGGCAGGCATCAGCAGGGACAGCAACTCGGCCATGAATAACTCCTTGAAATATGCAATGTAGATTAAATGATCTAGAACTCTCTGTCTAGAACTTTTTTTCTACTTCCAACCGTGACGGCGTCAGCATGAATGTAGCGGCGGGCGCCGCCAGGAGCGAGGGATTTGCGACAGAACGCCGCCTGCGCGGAGCAGGCGGCAAAAATGCGGAGTTTAGAACTCGACCACGGAACGGATCGACTCGCCGGACTTCATCAGGTCAAAGCCCTTGTTGATGTCTTCCAGCTTCAGCTTGTGGGTGATCAGGTCGTCGATATTGAGCTTGCCTTCCATATACCAGTCGACGATCTTCGGCACGTCGGTGCGGCCGCGCGCGCCGCCGAAAGCGGAGCCCTTCCACACCCGGCCCGTCACCAGCTGGAACGGACGGGTGGAGATCTCCTGCCCCGCCGCCGCCACGCCAATGATGATGGACTGGCCCCAGCCCTTGTGGCAGCACTCCAGCGACTGGCGCATGGTGGTGGTGTTGCCGATGCACTCGAAGCTGTAGTCGGCGCCGCCGTCCGTCAACTGGACGATGGCGTCCACCACGTTTTCCACCTTGGTCGGGTTGATGAAGTGCGTCATGCCGAACTTGCGCGCCATCTCTTCGCGCGCCGGGTTGATGTCCACGCCGATGATCTTGTCGGCGCCCACCATCTTGGCGGCCTGGATCACGTTCAGGCCGATGCCGCCCAGGCCGAACACCACCACATTGGCGCCCGCCTCCACTTTGGCGGTGAACAGCACGGCGCCCACGCCGGTGGTGACGCCGCAGCCGATGTAGCAGACCTTGTCGAACGGCGCGTCCGAGCGGATCTTGGCCAGCGCGATCTCCGGCACCACGATGTAGTTCGAGAAGGTGGACGTGCCCATGTAGTGGAAGATGGGCTTGCCGTCGATGGAGAAGCGGCTGGTGGCGTCCGGCATCAGGCCGCGGCCCTGGGTGGAGCGGATCGACTGGCACAAGTTGGTTTTTTGCGACAGGCAGAATTTGCACTGGCGGCACTCCGGCGTGTACAGCGGAATGACGTGGTCGTCCTTCTTCAGCGATTTCACGCCCGGACCCACGTCCACCACCACGCCTGCGCCCTCATGGCCCAGGATGGCGGGGAAGATGCCTTCCGGGTCGGCGCCGGACAGGGTGTAGTAGTCGGTGTGGCAAATACCGGTGGCCTTGATTTCCACCAGCACTTCGCCCTCGCGCGGGCCGCCCAGCTCCACTTCCTCGATGGTCAGCGGAGCGCCGGATTTCCATGCAACGGCTGCTTTGGTTTTCATGCTTGTTTCCTGTGTACGTTGGGGATTGCCCTGATAAGCGGGATACCCGAATCATAACAAGGAAAATAAGATTACACCGGCAATAAGGCCAACCCCTGTTCCGGCCTTTCGTCCCACAGGCGGCGCAGCTGGCCGGCCAGGCGCAGCGGTTCGAGCGGCTTGGCGATGATGCCGGCCGCGCCGGCCGCCACGTAGCGCGCCATTTCACCGGCCGACACCGCGCCGGTGACGAACATGGCCGGCGTATGGCACAGGTGCGGTATGCTGCGCAGCTGCGCCAGCGTGGCCACGCCGTCCATGCCGGGCTCCTGCACGTCCAGCAGGATCAGATCGGGATGAAAGTCAGCCCCCAGGCGCAATGCCGCCAGGCCCGAACTGCACTCGCGCACCTTGAAATTGCCGATCACTTCCAGCGCCATCTTGGCCACGCCGCGCACGTGCGGGTTGTCTTCAACATACAGTATGCTGTTCAGCACGCCCATCAGGTGGCCTCCTCTTGCAGGATCACCGGCTCTATGCCCAGCAGATGGGACACGGTGCGCCAAAGCTGGCGCGGCGAGGTCCAGGGCTTGGGCAGGAAGGCGTGCGCCTGCAGGCGCAGGCCGGGATGGCGGGCCGAATACAGCAGCACCGGCATGCGTTCCCGGCGCTGCCGCAGCTGCTCCAGCAGCACCGTGCCGTCGCCATCGGGCAGGTCCGGATCGAGTACCACCAGCGCGTAGCTGGCCTGCTCCACCTTGCCCAACGCCTCGGCCAGCGTGGCCACGTGCACCACTTCCGTTTCCGGCACCAGCAGCGTGGCCAGCACCAGCGCGGCGTCGCTGTCGCCGTCAACGTGCAGCACACGCGGCACTTCGGTGACCAGGGCCGCCAGCTCTTCCATCACGTCACCGATTGCGTGCAGATTGTCCTTCATCTTCTTTTCTCCGCCCGCAGCCAAGGCGGCTGCGGTTTGCTTGTTGCGCAGTGCCTGAAGCCAGAAGGCGCGCGCGCACAGCAGCGGCGGGGCCGTATCGATGGATTCAGGGTGCAAGGTCGGCGGAGCTGGGCCGAAATTCAGATACAGCGGCAGGGAGCGGGCGGCTGCAAGAGGAAGCAACGGGGCGGTTCAGGACCCCGTGCTTGTGGATACAAGTTTAGCGTATTTCAGGCGAAACGGTTTTATTTTCGGACTTATTTTTTCAGCCGTGCACTAAACGCAGCATGCAAACCATTCAATGTTTCCTCGGCCGTCAGCAGCTGGTCGGCAATCTCGTTGATCTTGCGACGGCTGGAACGCGCATGGTCGCGCAGCACCTCGAACGCGGTGTTGCGGTCGGTCTGGAACTTGCACATCAACAGGCCGACGGCCAGGCTGGTCTCGCGCCCGGCGGCCAGCGCCGCATTCAGATTCAGTTCGGTGCGGCGCAGCTGGCGGATTTCGTCGGCGCGCGCCAGACCGGCTTCGAAGGCCGGCATCAGGTGCTGCTCGTCCACCGGCTTGACCACAAAGCCAACCGCGCCGTAAGCGGCGGCCTGCTTGGCCGCGTCGCTGTCGCCGCGTCCGGACAGGAACATGAACGGCACCGAGGTGTTGCGGTTGAGCTGCTTGGCCAGTTCCAGGCCGGACATGCCGGGCATGTGGATGTCGAGCAGCGCCATGTCCGGTTCGCGCTCGGCCACCTGGGCCAGCGCCTGGTCGGCCGAATAGGCCAGCACCGTGTCGTAACCGGCATGGTGCAGCACTTCGCTAAGGAAGGCGGCCAGCAACTGGTCGTCGTCAACTATCAGTATCAGGCGCTTCGCCGGGGTGGGTGCATTCATTGTTCGCAACCTTGAGCGGAAGATAATGCAACCGATTATAAGACGATCGCGCCGCGCCGGCGCGAATTTATTCGCTGATGAATTCTTCCACGGCTTCAGCCAGGAACAGCGCGTTGAAATCGCGCACCGCCTGGGCCGGGTCTTCCACCATGTAGACGCCGCTCACGGCCGCCACCATGTGCGCCCCGCGCGCCACCAGCGGCGCGGCGTTCTGCGGCGTCATGCCGCCGATGACCACGCGCGGCAGGTGCACGCGCCGGCGCGCCTCGTCCAGTATCTCGGGCTGCGTGGTGACGGCATACTGCTTCACGCGCGACAGGTAGAAGCCGCCGAAGGCGACGTAGCTGGCGCCGGCTTCCTGCGCGTCGAGCGCCAGCTGCATCTCGCCGTAGCAGGAGGCGCCGATGATGGTGTCCGGCCCGAGCAGCGCGCGGGTCTGGGCAATGCGGGCGTCGGTGCCGCCGAGGTGGATGCCGTCCGCGCCGATCAGCAGGCACAGGTCGACATGGTCGTTGACGATGAAGGGCACGCCGTAGCGGCGGCACAGCGCCAGCAGCTCCGCGCTCTGCTTCATGCGCAATTCGGGGCTGGCATCCTTGTGGCGGTACTGCAGCATGGCCACGCCTTCGGCCAGCGCCTGTTCGGTGACGTCGAGCAGGCGGGCGGTGTCGTCCCAGTTGGGGGTAACCAGATAAAGTCCTTGCATGATGGTCTCTCTTTGATAGTTGTAGTGACTAGCGTTGTGGAATGCGCTGGCCGGGCGCGATGGCAAAGGCGGCGGCCAGCGCGCCATGCGTGTAGTCTTGCGCGCGCGCCAGCGCCTGCTGCATCGGAACGCCTTGCGCCAGCAGGCCGGCGGCAGCGGCGGCCAGCGTGCAGCCGCTGCCGTGGAACTCGCCGGGCAGGCGGGCCCAATGCCAGGCCCGCTCCTGCCCCGGCGTCGGCGCGGCGCTGAACCAGCGGTTGATGACGGTGTCGCCGCCGCCATGGCCGCCCGTGACCAGCACGTGGCGGCAGCCCTGCCCCAGCAAGACCCGCGCAGCGCGCTGCGAATCCGCATCGGCGCCGGCGGGTGACTCGGCGGCGCCGGCCGCCGCATCCGCCGCTTCCGCCGTGCTGCCGGTGCGCGCCAGCGCCAAAGCTTCCGGCCCGTTGGGCGTGATCAGCGTGACCAGAGGCAGCAGCGCCGCCAGCGCCTGCACCGCGTCGCCGCGCGAGAGCAGGTCGCCGTGGCCGCTTGCCAGCACGGGGTCGAGCACGACGGGCAGCGTATCGCCCGCTCCGGCGCGCAGTTCGGCGCGTAGTTCGGCGATCACCTGCGCTATGGCGCGCGCGTTGGCGGCGCTGCCGGGGATGCCGATTTTGACCGCATCCACCGTCACCCTGGCTGCCAGCGCGCGGGCCTGGCGCAGCACCACATCCGGCTCCACCGGCAGCACTTCGTACACACGGTCATTGTCCTGCACCGTGAGCGCGGTGATGACCGGCAGCGCATGCGCACCCTGTGCACGTATCGCCAGGATGTCGGCAGCGATGCCGGCGCCGCCCGACGGATCAGCGCCGGAAAACACCAGCACGCAGCGCCTCCGCGCATTCGGCCCGCCCGCATCCGCAGCGGCAGCGCTCACCGTCATACCATCCTGCCCGCCATCGGCGACGACGGCGAGGCCGCGAACTTGCGCGCAATGCGCCCGGACAGGAAGGCTTCACGCCCAGCCTGCACGCCCAGCTTCATGGCTCGCGCCATGCGCACCGGATCCTGCGCGCCGGCAATGGCGGTATTCATCAGCACACCGTCACAGCCCAGCTCCATCGCGATGGCCGCATCCGACGCCGTGCCGACGCCCGCATCCACCAGCACCGGCACCTTGGCCTGCTCGATAATCAGCGACAGATTCCATGGATTGAGTATCCCCATGCCGGAGCCGATCAGCGACGCCAGCGGCATCACCGCCACGCAGCCGATATCCTCCAGCATGCGTGCCTGGATAGGATCGTCGCTGCAATAAACCATCACATCGAAACCATCCTTCACCAGCTCCTTCGCCGCCACCAGCGTCTCCGGCATATTGGGGAACAGGGTCTTCTCGTCGCCCAGCACCTCCAGCTTCACCAGCTTGTGGCCGTTGAGCAGCTCGCGCGCCATTTGCAGCGTGTAGACCGCGTCCTTGGCCGAATAGCAGCCGGCGGTGTTGGGCAGGATGGTGTACTGCGACGGCGGCAGCACGTCCAGCAAGCTGGGCGCCTTCGGGTCCTGGCCGATGTTCACGCGGCGGATCGCCACCGTGATGATTTCAGCGCCCGCCGCGTCGGTCGCCTCGCGGGTCTGCGGCAGGTCTTTGTATTTGCCGCTGCCCACCAGCAGGCGGGAGGTGTAAGTCTTGCCTGCAATGGTCAGCAGGTCTTCATTTTTCAGGTCACGCATTTTCAATCTCCAATTTTTTTGTTTGACACGCCGCGCTCAGCCACCGCCGATGGCGCGCACGATGTCCACTTTGTCCTGCGCCTGCAAGGTGCGCCCGCCCCAGGCCTGGCGCGGCACCACGCTGCGGTTCACAGCCAGCGCCAGCGCCTGGTGCGCCAGCCCCAGCTCCTCCACCAGCGCCTGCAGGCTGTATTGCGGCGGCACGCTGCGCGCCTCGCCGTTCAGTTCAATCGCGATCATGGCGGGTCAAGCCTTGCTGTAGAGCTGCGCGCCCTTCTTCACAAACTCCACAGCCTTCTCCTGCATGCCCTGCGCAGCGTACTCGCGCACCTCCTGCGTGATCTTCATCGAGCAGAAATGCGGGCCGCACATGGAACAGAAATGCGCCACCTTGGCGCTGTCCTTGGGCAGCGTCTCGTCATGGAAAGAGCGCGCCTTGTCCGGATCGAGGCCGATGTTGAACTGGTCTTCCCAGCGGAACTCGAAGCGCGCCTTGGACAGCGCGTTGTCGCGGATCTGCGCGCCCGGATGGCCTTTCGCCAGGTCCGCCGCATGCGCCGCGATCTTGTAGGTGATGATGCCGTCCTTGACGTCGTCCTTGTTCGGCAGGCCGAGATGCTCCTTGGGCGTGACGTAGCACAGCATGGCCGTGCCGTACCAGCCGATCAAGGCCGCGCCGATGCCGGAAGTGATATGGTCGTAGCCCGGCGCGATGTCCGTGGTCAGTGGTCCCAGCGTGTAGAACGGCGCTTCGCTGCACTGATCCAGCTGCAGGTCCATATTCTCTTTGATGAGCTGCATGGGCACGTGGCCCGGGCCTTCTATCATCACCTGCACATCGTGCTTCCAGGCGATCTGCGTCAGCTCGCCCAGCGTCTTCAGTTCGCCAAGCTGCGCCTCGTCGTTGGCGTCGTAGATGGAGCCGGGACGCAGGCCGTCGCCCAGGCTGAAGGACACGTCGTAGGCCTTCATGATTTCGCAGATCTCTTCGAAGTGCGTGTACAGGAAGGACTCCTTGTGATGCGCCAGGCACCACTTGGCCATGATGGAGCCGCCCCGCGACACAATGCCCGTCAGGCGCTTGGCCGTCAGCGGCACGTAGCGCAGCAGCACGCCGGCGTGGATGGTGAAGTAGTCCACGCCCTGCTCCGCCTGTTCAATCAGCGTGTCGCGGAAAATCTCCCAGGTCAGGTCTTCTGCCTTGCCGTTCACCTTCTCCAGCGCCTGGTAGATCGGCACCGTGCCGATAGGTACGGGGCTGTTGCGGATGATCCATTCGCGCGTTTCGTGGATATGCTTGCCGGTGGACAGATCCATCACATTGTCGCCGCCCCAGCGGATGGCCCAGGTCATCTTCTCCACTTCCTCGCCGATGGACGAGGTGACGGCCGAGTTGCCGATGTTGGCGTTGATCTTGACCAGGAAATTGCGGCCGATGATCATCGGCTCCACTTCGGGGTGGTTGATATTGGCCGGGATAATGGCGCGGCCACGGGCGATTTCCTCGCGCACGAATTCGGGCGTGATCTCGGCCGGGGTTGCGGCGCCATAGTTCTGGCCCGGATGCTGGCGGCCCATCATTTCCGCCATGCGTTCACCCATGGGGCCGGACGCTTTCAGCTCCGCCAGGTACTCCTTGCGGCGCATATTTTCGCGGATCGCCACGAACTCCATCTCGGGCGTGATGATGCCCTGGCGTGCGTAGTGCATTTGCGTGACATTGCCGTTTGCCTTGGCGCGGCGCGGCTTGCGGGTCAGGTTGAAACGCAGCTCGGCCAGCGCGGCGTCGTTCAGGCGCTCCTTGCCGTAGTCCGAAGTCGGGCCGTCCAGCTCCTCGGTGTCATCGCGCTCCAGTATCCACGGCAGGCGCGGCGTGGCCAGGCCGGAGCGGATATCGATCTGCACGTCCGGGTCGGTGTACGGGCCGGAGGTGTCGTAGACGTAGATGGGCGGGTTCTTCTCGTGGCCGAAGCTGGCCGGGGTGTCGGACTGCGAGATCTCGCGCATGGGCACGCGGATATCCGGGCGGCTGCCCTCGACATAGAATTTGCGGGAATTCGGCAGCGGCGCGATGGCCGCGCTGTCCACTTCAGCGGTGGCGGACAGGAATTTCGGGTTGGCGTTCATTTGGCTCCTTTGTTGGCTACAGGAGCCAGCAAAGGAGGTTCGGCAAATACCCGGCTGCGGCGCGCAGTCCCCAAAGTACGGGCGCGCGGCGTGGCGGGTGGAGGCCTAAAGCTTCCCTTCGCTGGCATTATCCAGATCAGGTTCGGAGGGTATTTCTCACCCGCGCCGCTTTCGCAACGCAGGACCCCTAGCGTGTGCCGCCTTGCGGCAGCGGTTTGAATTATACATGGCCCGCGAACGCAGGCAACATTGATTCGAAACTAAACTTTTTTATTGCACCGCAGGCTCAGCGCGATACGCTGCAGCGGGCAATGCGGTCGATCGAGCCGCTCCACAAGCCACGGTGGCCGCGTTCCTTGGCGACGAACTTTCCTTCCACCGAGGCGTAGCGCAAAGTTTTGCAGCGCAGCTCGGGGCTGTCCTTGGCGAAGGTGACCCACAGGCCGTTGCGCAGGATGCCGTGGTCGTAGTCGTCGCGGTGCAGGTAGATTGCATCGCCATCGAACTCGCGCACCAGGTAGCCGCTCACGCGGATTTGCTTGCCGTCGAAGCGCGCGGGGTTTGCGATCAGCTCTATCAGGGACACGTCCTGCGGCGGGCGCGCCGCCGGTGCGGCCTGCGCCGCCATTGCCGCCGCCATCATCAGGGCCGCTACGATTGTCTTCACCACCAAACTCCATCTATCTGTTCAAAATGCGATGATAACCGAGCGTGGCGGCGTTACGGCGCACATCCTCAAGCAGACGAAAAAAAGCCCCGCCGAAGCGGGGCTCCAGGCAAGCGCCGGAAATTACTTCGCGGCTGGCGCAGGTGCGGCTGCGACGGCTGGTGCTGCGGCAGGCGTAGCGGCGGCTGGCGTGGCGGCGGCCTTCTCAGCATGCTTGCCATCCTTGGCGTGCGATTTCTCTTTCGACTTTTCGGCCTTCTCGGTCTTCACCACTTCCTTGCTTTCCTTGGCTTCCGCTTTCACCACTTTGGCTTCCGCCTTGGCCGACGGCGCTGGAGCAGCGGCAGGAGCCGGGGTTTGAGCGAAGGTAGCGGTTGCGAACAAGCCGGCGATCAGGGTAGCGATAGTCTTGGTCATGATATTTTTTCCTTGGTCAGTATATGAATGGTTTGTTCGGTGCTGCGATTACTTGGCGGCCGGAGTGGTGGCCGAAGCGACGACCGGGGCTGCTGGTGCTGCTGGTGCTGCGGCCGGGGCGCTTGCGGTTTTTTCCGCCGGCTTGGCTGCGGCTTTGCTGTGGTGCGTGCCCTTGGCGGCTTTCTTGTGTTCTTTCGCAGGTTCCGCTTTCACATCGGTCTTCGCGGCTTCCTTGGTTTCCGCTTTCGCGGCAACCGCCTCGGTCTTGGCGGAAGGCGCTGGCGCGGCTGCAGGCGCCGGGGTTTGTGCGAAAGCTGCGGTTGCGAACAGGCCGGCGATCAGGGTAGCGATAGTCTTGGTCATGGTGTATTCCTCTGTAATGATATAAACGGTTTATTTAGTTAACTTTTACTGCTTACTTCGTTGCAGGGGCGGCTGGCTTTGCCGCTTCCTTGACTTCTTTATGTTCTGCCTTGTGCTCTGCTTTGTGTTCTGCTTTGACTGCGGCTTTGGTTTCCACTTTTACTTCGGTCTTGGCTACCGGTGCTGCTGGAGCGGCGGGCGCCGTTGCTGGTGCGGAGGCCTGTGCAAACGCAGCGCTAGCGAACAGTCCGGCGATCAGGGTAGCGATTACTTTTTTCATTTTTCAGTCCTCTTTCTAGTTTGTGGTTTCGTGCACATTTGCCGTGTCACTGAGCAGAAAACGCGGCCCGGTTTCATGCAGTTGACGGGCTTTACACGCGCTTACAACTTGCGGTAATTGCTTACAGTTAGCCAAAAAAAATCCCCGCCGAAGCGGGGATCCATTTTCGGCAAGCAGGCCGGGTCAGGCAAACGGCGTGTAAGAGATCCCATTCTGAATAGCGCCAATGACCTGCAACTGGTTCTCCGCACTTTCGCTGAAGCTCACCAGCATGTCGGCATAGGCCAAACCATTCTTGACGGAGTTGCTCCAATATTCGAGTCCGCCCTGGTCCGGCGCGCGGTGCAGCACATTGGCGTACAGCTTGGAGATAAACGCGTCGGCCGACAGATTGGCGCCGTACATACCCTGGAATTCGGCGCTCCCAATAAAGCTGCCTGCAACGTCCCGCATACTGCTGCCGGCATCCAGCACCGCCATCCAATAGCCCAGGCCACCGATGTCCGGCGTGCGGTTGAGCGCCGCCTGATACACGCGGTAGGCCATGCCCGCGTTGCCGGCGATATCAAAGGCAAGCGCGCCGTCGGCAAATTTCACGCGTTCGATATTGCCCGTCATGTCGATGCTCTGGCTGCCGTTCAGCGATGAAACGTTGAAGCCAGCAGCAGTCTTGGCGATCGCGTAGGTGGACTTTGCACCGCTGTACTTCAGCACATCGACGCCGCTGCCGCCATCAATGCGGTGGGAGCCCGACAGCACCGATATCACGTCGTTGCCCGCGCCCGCATCCACATGCAGCTGCCCGCCACCGCCGCCGATCGTGACGGTGTCGTTACCCGTGCCAGCCATGATCCACGCATCGCCGTATATCCGCGCCGGCAGGTTGAGGCTGATGGTGTCATTCCCGGTAAAGAGCGCGCTGTTTGCCAGCATGCTGGAATCGATTACCTGGCTGGCGCTCAGCGGCGCCGACAGCCCCGTGAGGCGCTCATAGCTGCCGTCGCGGTATTCGGTGACATAGGAGGACATGACGCCGCTCACCGATGAATGGCTCAGTCCCTGCGCAATGGTCAGCGAATTGCCGCTTACCTGGAAATCGCCCGCAATGGTGGTCGATGCCATCACCTTGTCGGCGGTCAGCACAAGCTTGGACAGTGTGCCCCTGACATCGCCGCTCGGGGTGGAGTTCAGCAGCCCGTTGAACTGGATGCCCACGTTGCCGAACTGCTGGTTGTAGTCGGCCGAATACGAAGGCAATATCGTGGTGATTTTGAACGCGCCGGCAAGGCGCACTTCAATGCCGGTGGCGGTCGCCGTGCAGCTCAGCGCATTGGGATTGGACAGCGTAACGCCAGTGCACACTGAATAGTAGTTCTGCTCCTCACCCACTGCGTGGCTGACACCGCTAGGCAAAAAAAATCCCCGCCGAAGCGGGGATGCACCTCAGGTTCGACAGTCTTACTTGGCTGGCGCGGCAGGGACGGCGGCGGTTTCAGCTGCCTTGACTTCCTTGGCCGCCTTGGCGTGCGCCTTGGCTTTCGATTTTGCAGACTTCTCATGCGCCTTGGCTTTTTCGACTTTGGCGTCGGCCTTGGCACTGGCCACATCGGCGTTGGCGCTGGCTACGGTTTTGGCTTCCTTGGCGTCGGCTTTCACAACTTCCTTGGTTTCCTTGGCTTCGGCTTTCACAACCTTGGCTTCGGCTTTCGCCGCTGGCACAGGCGATGCGGCAGGGGCTGGGGTTTGGGCGAAGGCTGCGGTAGCGAACAGGCCGGCGATCAGGGTAGCGATGGTCTTGGTCATGATGTAATCCTCTTTAAATTGATATAAACGGTTTAGTTTGTTACCACGAAGTTTCACTCATCCACTTCAGTTCCAGGGCAGCTGGTTTTGCCGCGTCTCTGGGCAGAAAACGCGGGCCGGAAGGCCGCAGTTGACGAGCCTTACACGTGCTTACAACTTGCTGTATTTGCTTACAGGTGGACTTCTTTGGCCCGCGCCTGCACTTCGAAGCGGTTGTCGAGGTAGGCGCGCCGGCCGCGCAGCATCTGCCACAGGCTTTCCAAGGGATAGGCCAGCAGGAAGGGCGCTCCCCACCGCTCGTACTGGCGGACGTGTTCATGCTCGTGCAGCCGCAGGCGCTCCAGGTCCGCGCGCGTGGCGCCGATGACCACGTGGCCGAAGGTGATGGCAACGAAAGGCAGCTTGCGCAGCCAGCCGGCTTCCGCGCGCGCCGACAGCGCAATCTCGGCCACGCCGTCCACGGCCCGCATCCTCGCGCCAAACAGGAACGCGGGCGAAGCCAGGCAGATACCGACGGCAGTGCACGGCGCCGCCCAGCCATAGCGCAGGCAGCGCAACGCCCACCGCACTGCGGCGTAGCGGCTTTCCGGCGGTTTCAATGGCGTTGCGCCCACGGTGGCGGCCTTTCATTATCAATATGGCACATATTATGTGCGAAATATTGTGCACTGCGGCGCTGGCGGCATGCACTGGCGGCATTGCCCCTTTATAATGGTCGTTTTCGCCTACAACACAGCCCAACATCATGGAATTAGCCAAGTCTTTCGAGCCCGCCGACATTGAACAGTTCTGGCGCAGCGAGTGGGAGAAGCGCGGTTACTACGCCGCTTCGCTCGACCTGTCCAAGCCCTCCTTCAGCATCCAGCTGCCGCCGCCGAACGTCACCGGCACGCTGCACATGGGCCACGCGTTCAACCAGACCATTATGGACGGCCTGACCCGCTACCATCGCATGCTGGGCCATAACACCGCCTGGATCCCCGGCACCGACCATGCCGGCATCGCCACCCAGATCGTGGTGGAGCGCCAGCTGGACGCGCAGAAGATCTCGCGCCATGACCTGGGCCGTGAAAAATTCATCGAAAAAGTCTGGGAGTGGAAAGAGAAATCCGGCTCCACCATCACCGGCCAGATGCGCCGCATGGGCACCTCCCCTGACTGGGCACGCGAATACTTCACCATGGACGAGCCGCGCTCGAAAGTGGTGTCCGAAGTGTTCGTGCGCCTGTTCGAGCAAGGCCTGATCTACCGCGGCAAGCGCCTGGTCAACTGGGACCCGGTGCTGGGCACCGCTGTGTCGGACCTGGAAGTGGCGTCGGAAGAAGAAGACGGCTCCATGTGGTACATCAAGTACCCGCTGGCCGACGGCAGCGGCTTCCTGACGGTGGCCACCACCCGTCCTGAAACCATGCTGGGCGACGTGGCCGTGGCCGTGGACCCGACCGACGAGCGCTACCAGGCGCTGGTCGGCAAGATGCTCAAGCTGCCGCTGTGCGACCGCGAAATTCCCGTCATCGCCGACTCCTACGTGGACAAGGCCTTCGGCACCGGCTGCGTGAAGATCACCCCTGCGCACGACTTCAACGACTACGCGGTAGGCCAGCGCCACAAACTGGAAATGATCACCATCCTGACGCTGGACGCCAAGATCGCCGACAACGCGCCGGCCGCCTACGTGGGCATGGACCGCTTCGCCGCCCGCAAGCAGATCGTGGCCGACCTGGACGCGCAAGGCCTGCTGGAGCAGGTCAAGCCGCACAAGCTGATGGTGCCGCGCGGCGACCGCACCGGCGTCGTTATCGAGCCGATGCTGACTGACCAGTGGTTCGTCGCCATGAGCAAGCCTGCCCCTGAAGGCACCTTCAACCCGGGCAAATCGATCACCGACGTGGCGCTGGAAAAAGTGGCCAGCGGCGAGATCAAGTTCGTGCCGGAGAACTGGAACACCACCTACAACCAGTGGCTCAACAACATCCAGGACTGGTGCATCTCGCGCCAGCTGTGGTGGGGCCACCAGATCCCTGCGTGGTACGACGAGCAGGGCAACATCTTCGTGGCGCGCACCGAAGCCGAAGCCGTGGCCAAGCAGCAGGCGGCCGGCAGCACCGGCGCCCTGCGCCGCGACAACGACGTGCTCGACACCTGGTTCTCGTCCGCGCTGGTGCCCTTCTCCACCCTGGGCTGGCCGGAAGAAACGCCTGACCTGAAGGCCTTCCTGCCGTCGTCCGTGCTGGTGACCGGCTTCGACATCATCTTCTTCTGGGTGGCGCGCATGGTCATGATGACCGCGCACTTCACCGGCAAGGTGCCGTTCAACACCGTGTACGTGCACGGCCTGGTGCGCGACTCGCAAGGCCAGAAGATGTCCAAGTCCAAGGGCAACACGCTGGACCCGATCGACCTGATCGACGGCATCGGCATCGAAGCCCTGGTGGAAAAACGCACCACCGGCCTGATGAACCCGAAGGCGGCCGAGAAGATCGCCAAGGCCACGCGCAAGGAGTTCCCGGAAGGGATCGCCGCCTACGGCACGGACGCGGTGCGCTTCACGATGGCGTCCTACGCCTCGCTGGGCCGCAACATCAACTTCGACCTGGGCCGCTGCGAAGGCTACCGCAACTTCAGCAACAAGCTGTGGAACGCCACCCGCTTCGTGATGATGAACACCGAAGGCAAGGACTGCACCGCGAGCGAAGCGGACCTGTCGCAAGCCGACAAGTGGATCATCTCGCTGCTGCAGAAGGCCGAGGCGGACGTGGTGAAAGGCTTCGAAGACTACCGCTTCGACAACATCGCCAGCACCATCTATAAGTTCGTATGGGACGAGTACTGCGACTGGTACCTGGAACTGGCCAAGGTGCAGGTACAGAACGGCACCGAAGGCCAACAGCGCGCCACCCGCCACACGCTGCTGCGCGTGCTGGAAGTGGTGCTGCGCATGGCGCATCCGATCATCCCGTTCGTGACCGAGGAACTGTGGCAGGCCGTGGCCCCACTGGCAGGCAAGGACAGCGCCGGTCAATCCATCATGACCCAGCAATACCCGCTGCCCAACCTGGCCAACATCGACGAGGCGGCCGAAGCCTGGATGGGCGAGCTGAAAACGCTGACCGACGCCACGCGCAACCTGCGCGGCGAAATGAAGCTGGCGCCGTCGCTGCGCGTGCCGCTGATCGTGGAAGCATCCTCGCCGGACGACAAGGCGCGTCTGGCCGTGTACGCGCCCTACATCCAGGCGCTGGGCAAGCTGGCCGACGTCACCATCGTCGACACGCTGCCCGAGACCACGGCGGCCGTCTCCATCGTCGGCACCACCAAGCTGATGCTGAAAGTGGAAATCGACGTCGCGGCCGAGCGCGAGCGCCTGTCGAAAGAGATCGCCCGCATCGACGGCGAGATCACCAAGGCCAGCACCAAGCTGTCCAGCGAAAGCTTCGTTGCACGCGCCCCGGCGGCCGTCGTCGCCCAGGAAAAAGAACGCCTGGCCAACTTCACCGCCACCATCGAAAAGATGCGCGAACAACTGGCCAAGCTGCCGGCATAAGCTAGCGCCCCCCAAAAAAAGGGGTCAGGGTTGATATTCCCAAGCGGGAATATCAACCCTGACCCCTTTTTTTGTTGCCACACGAAATAGTACGACTATTCTATTAATTGGCGCTACACTCGTCGGACAAACATAACTTTTGGAGACAACCTTATGCGTAACTGGATCAAAGCCGGCGCCCTGGCCGCCGCCGTCGTCATGGCGCCTGCCTTTGCCGATGATGCCAGCCCCGTGGGCCTGTGGAAAAATATCGATGACGTGAGCGGCAAGCCTAAGGCGCTGATACGCATCAGCGAGAGCAACGGCGTGTTGCAGGGCAAGATCGAGAAGCTGTTCCGCCCCGCCGACCAGGAGCAGAATCCCAAGTGCGACAAGTGCACCGACGCGCGCAAGGACCAGCCCATCCTGGGCATGGTGTTCATGTCCGGCCTGAAAAAAGACGGCGACGAGTACACCGGCGGCGAGATCCTCGACCCGGACAACGGCAAGGTCTACAAGAGCAAGATGGAACTGGCCGACGGCGGCAAGAAGCTGAAAGTGCGCGGCTATATCGGTGTGCCGATGCTGGGCCGCTCGCAAACCTGGCTGCGCCAGGAGTAAGCAGGAAAATCAGCCGCGGCTGGCTGCCTTGACCTTGGCCAGGTGGCGGTCCAGCGCGTTGGCGAAACTCTGGCGGTCCGACTGGCTGAACGGCGCGGGGCCGCCGGTGTCGACGCCGCCGCTGCGCAGCTCTTCCATGAAGGCGCGCATGGTCAGCATCTGCGCGATGTTGTCCACGGTGTAGAACTCACCGCGCGGATTCAGCGCCAGCCCGCCCTTCTTCAGCACGTCCGACGCCAGCGGGATGTCGGCGGTGACGACCAGGTCGCCCGGCGCCAGCAGGCGCACGATTTCCTGGTCCGCCACGTCCGCCCCGGACGGCACTTGCACCGAGCGCACAAAGCGCGACGGCGGCACCCGCATCAGCTGGTTCGCCACCAGCGTCACCTGCATCTGCGTGCGCTCGGCCACCCGGTACAGGATGTCCTTGATCACGGCCGGACAAGCGTCCGCGTCCACCCAAATTTGCATGCACTGCTTTCTTAGTAGGGAATATAGGCGATGCCGTGCTCGATCGAGCCGATGACTTGCGCCATGTTCTCAGCGCTCTCGCTGAAGTCGACCAGCAACTGCGTCCGCATGGCGCCATTGTCCAGCGCACGCACCCAGAAGTCCAGCCCGGCTTGCTCGGGGTTACGGTGCAGCACATTGTGGTACAGCTCCGTCACGAATTGCTGGTTCGGCTGCGCGGCGCCGTACAGGCGGGTGAACTCCTGGCTGCCCAGGAAGGACGCGGCCACGTCGCGCAAGGCGAGCCCGGCATCGAGATGCGAGATCCAGTAGCCCAGGCCGGGCAAGTCGGGCTGGCGGTCGAACGCGGCCTGGTACAGGCGGTAGGCCTGGCCTGCGTTGCCGTCCGCGTCCAGCGCTATGGTCTGGTCGGAAAACGCCACCCGCTCCACATTGACCAGCGTATTGCTGGTGCCCCGGCCGTCCGTGACCAGATAGCCGCCGCCGGATTTGCGCAGCGTGAAACCGGTGCTGGCCTCCGCGTACGCCACTTCGTCCAGGCCTGCGCCGCCCTGGATAACGGTGGGGCCGGGCACGGGGCCGCTCACCGGCGCATCACCCGGCACTTCGGCGGGCACGCCGTCCCGCACCTCGAAGCGGGTGTTGATGCCCATGGCGGCAAGCTGGGCCGCAGTGTATTCCCTCGCGTTGCCGCTCTGGTCGGTGACCACCGCGCTCAGCAAGTTGTAGACGCCCAGCCCGGTTTCCGCCAACAGCGTGCCGGTATAGGCGGCGGAGTTCAGCGTGCCGTCGTAGAAGGTGTCGCTGCCGCCCACGAAGCCGCCGATGGAAACCGCCGGGCCGGTAAAAGTGTCCAGGTAAAAATCGCGGTCGAAGAACAGATCCACGCCGGCCACGCCGCTGCCGGCGCCGTCCTGCGCATGGGCGGTAAAGCTGAGCTGCTGGGCGCCGCCGCTGATGTCCACCACGCCCGGCAGCACCAGTCCGGTCAGCTCAGGGGCCGTGGCGTCCGCCACGCCGCCGGTAATGGTGACCGCCGTATTGAAGCCCATGGCGGCCAGGTCGCTGTCGAAATAGTGCTTCACATTGCCGGCCATGTCGTAGACCGCGACTTCGTAGATGCGGTACACGCCGGGAGGCGTGGCGGCGCCGACCGGGAACACATAGCTGGCGGAGCCGTCGCTCAGCGGGTCCGCACTGCCCGGTGCGCCTATCATGATGGCCTGGCTGGAGCCGAGCGGGGAGATAAGGGACTGCTGCATCCAGACTTGCGCCCAGCCGGGGCCGGAGCCGCCGGTTTCATCGCGCGCGTCCACGCGCAGCGACAGGTTGCGCGCACCAGCGCTGAGGTCCAGCGTGGATGGCATGGAAAAGCTGACGAGACGGGGCGGGGTAATGTCCATGGAAGTGTCCGTTCAAACTGAAGAGGCGGCGGCCGCTGCCGGCCAGAATAGTGCCATACAGCAATACTCAGCAGACTAACCGGCTGCACCACAACATTCAATGGCGGACGGACATTACCAATTGTCACTGTCGCCAGCCATCCACACCACGCGGCGGGCGGAGTTGGCGAGGAGCTATCGCCTATTGCAACTTCATTATTTACGTTTCAGTTCAATTTCGAACAGCTTGGGCCATAGCTTTCCGGTTACAAACAGGCGGCGCTTGGCGCTGTCGTAGGCGATGCCGTTGAGGACGTTGTCGCTGCCGGACTCGATGCCGGCCTTGGCGGCCAGGCCGCTCAGGTCTATCCAGCCCATCACGCGGCCGCTGAAGGGGTCGATGCGGGCGATCTTGTCGGTCTGCCAGATGTTGGCGTAGATCTGCCCTTCCACCCATTCCAGCTCGTTGATCTGCGTGACCGGCTCGCCGTCGGCGGTAACGCGGATGCGACGGGTCTGCTGCATGGTTTTCGGATCCAGCACGCGGATGTACGCGGTGCCGTCGCTCATGTAGAGCCGTTCGCCGTCCGTGGCCAGCGCCCAGCCTTCGCCGGGGTAGCTGAAGGTCTGCTTGAGCTGCAGGGTCTCGCTGTCGAAGATGAAGCCGGTCTGGCTGGTCCAGGTCAGGCCGATGATGACGTTGCCCACGGCGGTAATGCCTTCGCCGAAGAACTGCGCCGGGATATCGGTCTTCTGCAGTACCTTGCCGGTTTCCAGCGCCACCTTGCGCACCGAGGAGCGGCCGTTCAGGCCCGTGCTTTCGTACAGGATGCCGTTCTGGAACAGCAGCCCCTGCGTGAAAGCCTGCGGGTCGTGCGGGTAGCTGTGCTTGATTTCGTAGCCGTACACAGGCACAGCGGCCTGTGCAGTGGCCAAGGAGGCAAACAGCGCCAGGCCCGCTGCGGCCAGGCGCCCTACTACTTTGGTGCTGCTCCAACTTTGCATGGTCATTCCGTGGCGGATCAATAAACCATGCAGTATAACGCCAGCCTCAGTTTGCCTGCTTGGTCGGCATGACCACCACTTGCATCAGGTTCACGCGCGGCGGCTGCGCGGCCAGGAAGCCCACCACTTCGGCCACGTCCTCCGGTTGCAGGAACTCGATGTTCCTGGCGGCGTCGGCCAGCCAGTCCAGCACGCCCTGGTGGGTGACGTGGCTTTGCAATTCCGTGGCGACGATGCCCGGCTCTATCATGGACACGCGGATGTTTTTCTGGCCCAGCTCCACGCGCATATGGCGCGTCAGGTGGCTGACGTAGGCCTTGGTGGCGCTGTACACGGCGAAGTAGGGATAGATGTACTGGCCGGCGATGGACGAGGTGTTGATCAGGTCCACGGTCACGCCCTGCTCCGCCGCCTGCTTCAGCTGCGGCACGAAGGCGTGGATGATGCGCATCACGCCGTCCACGTTGATGTCGATCTGGCGGCTCCACTCCTCCAGCTTGTTTTCCTCGATGGCGCCGGGCAGCATCAGGCCGGCGTTGTTGAAGACCAGGTTGGCAGGTCCCCAGGCGGCCAGCACGGCGGCGGCGGCGGCATCGATGGAAGCCTGGTCGGTCACGTCGACCGCCAGCGCCATGGCGGTGCCGCCGGCCTGCTCGATCTCGGCCACCAGGCGGTCCAGCGCATCCTTGCGGCGCGCCAGCACGGCCACTTTGGCGCCGCGCGCGGCCAGCAGCCTTGCGGTGGAAAGGCCGATGCCGCTGGAGGCGCCGGTAATGACGGCCACGCGACCGGACAGTTGGGTAGCTTGGTTCATGCTGTTCTCCTTGAGGTTCAATGCCGGCGATGCGGCGACAGGGAGAACTTTATATTTTCAAGGACAACCAAAGTAGTCCCAAAAACCCGATTGAAAGACAACTGCGAGTTGTTAATCAATCGGCGCCAACGTAGGGCGGGTTAGCGGGCAATGCCCGCGTAACCCGCCAGCTCCGCGCCCGGCACCGAGAACACCGTACTGCCCTGCAAGCGCTCCACGGCAAAATCGATAAAGCGCCGCACCCGGCCCGGCATATCGGCGCGCTGCGGATAGTAGAGATGCAAGCCCATGCGCTCGCTGACCGTGGACACCAGCAGCGGCACCAGCTCGCCGCTGCGCAGCGGCGCGGCGGCGTTGATGCTGTCCACCTGCCCTATGCCCATGCCGGCCAGCACGGCGTGCATGTCCGCCTCCGGGTCGTTGCTGCACAGGACGGTGGGCATGTGCTGGAACACGGTGCTGCCGTCCACCTCGAATTCCCACGGCATGGCGCGCCCGCTGCCGGGCTGGCGGTAGGCCGTGCAGCGGTGCGATTGCAGCTCGGCGATGCTGCCCGGCGCGCCATGCTGCGCCAGGTAGGCCGGCGTGGCGCAGACGATCTGCTGCACCGGGAAGAGCATGCGTCCTATCACTTGCAGGTCCGGCGGATTGCCGGCGCGGAAGCCGACGTCGATGCGCTCATCCACGATATCGCTGAAGCCCTCCGACAGCAGCAGCTCGAACTGGATCAGCGGGTAGCGCTGCTGGAACTCGGCCAGCAGCGGCATCAGCACCTTGCGGCCCACCGCGCCGGGCGCGGTAATGCGCACCACGCCCTGGTCGTCCTGTGCCGCGCTGCGCGCCTTGCTGAGCGCGCCGACCAGCCCGTCCAGGCCGGGCTTGACGGACTCCAGCAGGCGCTGGCCTTCTTCGGTGAGAGTGCTCTTGCGGGTGCTGCGGTGGAACAGGCGCACGCCCAGGTGCTGCTCCAGCTGGCGTATGGTCTTGCTGACCGCCTGCGGCGTGGTGCTCTGCGCTTCGGCGGCCCGGTTGAAGCTGCCCAGTTCGGCAGCCCGCACAAAGGTGGCGACGGCGCGCAGTTCGTCCATCAGGCAGCCTTGGCTACAGGTCCCACAGCTCGCCGTTCGGATTGGTGCGCGGCGGCGTGACGCCGAAGTGCTTGTAGGCCGCCGGCGTGGCGACGCGGCCGCGCGGCGTGCGCTGCAGATAGCCTTGCTGGATCAGATAAGGCTCCAGCACGTCCTCGATGGTGTCCGCCGCCTCGCCGATGGCGGCGGCCAGGTTGCCGATGCCGACCGGGCCGCCGCCGAATTTGTACAGCACCGCCTCCAGCAGCTTGCGGTCCATCACGTCGAAGCCGACGGTGTCCACGTCCAGCATCACCAGCGCGGCGGCGGCGACTTCGCGCGTGATGTCGCCGTTGCCCTTCACTTCGGCGTAGTCGCGCACGCGGCGCAGCAGGCGGTTGGCGATGCGCGGCGTGCCGCGCGCGCGGCGGGCGATTTCAGCCGCGCCTTCCACGTCCATGCTGGCCTTGAGCAGCGCGGCGCTGCGGCTGACGATCTTGGTCAGTTCCGGCACGGTGTAGAACTCCAGCCGCGCCACGATGCCGAAGCGGTCGCGCAACGGATTGGTCAGCATGCCGGCGCGCGTGGTGGCGCCCACCAGGGTGAAGGGCTGCAGGTCCAGCTTGACGGAGCGCGCGGCCGGGCCTTCGCCTATCATGATGTCGATCTGGTAGTCTTCCAGCGCCGGGTACAGGATCTCCTCCACCACCGGCGACAGGCGGTGGATCTCGTCGATGAACAGCACGTCGTTCGCTTCGAGATTGGTGAGGATGGCGGCCAGGTCGCCCGGGCGCTCCAGCACAGGGCCGGAAGTCTGGCGCAGGTTCACGCCCATTTCGCGCGCGATAATGTTGGCCAAGGTGGTCTTGCCCAGGCCGGGCGGGCCGAACAGCAGCGTGTGGTCCAGCGCTTCCTTGCGGTTGCGCGCGGCCGAGATGAAGATCTCCAGCTGGTCGCGGATCTTGGCCTGCCCGACATATTCATCGAGGTGCTTGGGGCGCAAGGCGCGTTCGATGGCCTCCTCGTTCGGCGACGAAGGCGCGGCGTCGATAATGCGCTGCTCGGTGAAATTGTCGGTCTGGATGCTCATTGCTTAGTATTTACCATTAACCCTTGGACAGCGCTTTCAGCGCCTGCTTGATGCCGTCCGACACGCCGGCGCCGGCGGGAACGGTCTTCAGCGCCAGCAGCGCTTCCTTGTCAGAATACCCCAAAGCGATCAGCGCGTTCAGGATGTCGGACTGGGAGTCGTGCACCGGATGCGCGCCGCCCGCGCCGAGGTCCGCGCCCAGCTTGCCCTTCAGCTCCAGCAGCAGGCGTTCGGCGGTCTTCTTGCCGATGCCGGGCACTTTCACCAGGCGGCCGGATTCCTGCAGCGTGACGGCTTGCGCCAGGTCCGCGATCGACATGCCGGACAGGATGGACAGCGCCATGCGCGCGCCTATGCCGCTGATCTTGATCAGCTGGCGGAACACCGCGCGTTCCTCGGCGTTGCCGAAGCCAAACAGCAGGTGCGCGTCTTCGCGGATGGCCTGGTGGGTGAACAGCACCACCTTCTCGCCCACGCCGGGCAGGTTGTAGAAGGTGCTCATGGGCACGTCGACTTCGTAGCCTACGCCTTGCACGTCAACCAGCAGTTGCGGGGGATTTTTTTCAAGCAGGATGCCGGAGAGACGTCCGATCATGGGTTGTAACCTTAGTGAGTGGGTTTAATCGACCAGGCGGCCGCGGCGCATGCGCAGGCCGGCCAGCGGGCTGGCCGCCGTGCCGCCCGCCAGGCTGATCAGGGCCAGCGCATCGTAGCTGTTGGCATGGCAGATGGCCACGCCGAGCGCGTCGGCCGCGTCCGAGCCGGGCAAGCCGGGCAGCGCCAGCAGGCGCGCCACCATGTCCTGCACCTGGGCCTTGTCGGCCTTGCCGGTGCCGACCACGGCCTGCTTCAGCTGGGTGGGCGAATATTCCGCCACGCTCAGGCCGTTGCTGACCAGCGCGCAGATGGCCGCGCCGCGCGCCTGGCCCAGCAGCAGGGTCGATTGGGGATTGACGTTGACGAAGACTTTTTCGATGGCCGAGCAGTCCGGCTGGTAGGTGGCAGCGACTTCGCTCACGCCGTCCAGGATGACTTTCAGGCGGGCCGGCAGGTCGCCTTCGCCGGACTTGATGGTGCCGGACGCGATATAGCGCAGCTTCGCGCCCTGTTTGTGGATGACGCCAAAGCCGGTGGTGCGCAAACCTGGGTCGATGCCGAGAATAATCATGCTCGGATTGTACATCAACAACATGGCTGGCAAGCAGCAAAAGCTGTATATAAGCACAGTGCAATAAAAACAGGGCCGGACAGGTTTCCCCATCCGGCCCTGAGCCAGCTCGTAGGGCGGGTTAGGCGGCACGCCGTAACCCGCCATGCATGATTAATGACGGAAGTGGCGGGTGCCGGTATACAGCATCACCACGCCGCGCTCGTCGGCGGCGTCGATCACTTCCTGGTCGCGCATGGAGCCGCCCGGCTGGATCACGCAGGTGGCGCCTGCGTCCACCACCACGTCCAGGCCGTCGCGGAACGGGAAGAAGGCGTCCGACGCCACGACCGAACCGGTCAGGGTCAGGCCGGCGTTCTGCGCCTTGATCGAAGCGATGCGCGCGGAGTCGATGCGGCTCATCTGGCCTGCGCCCACGCCCAGCGTCATGTTGTTGCCGCAGAAGACGATGGCGTTGGACTTGACGTACTTGGCCACGCGCCAGGCGAACATCAGGTCCTGCAGCTGCTGCTGGGTAGGCTGCAGCTTGGTGACCACTTTCAGGTCGGCCAGCAGCACGTTTTTCGAGTCGGCCGACTGCACCAGCAGGCCGCCGCCCACGCGCTTGAAGTCCATCGCGTTGACGCCGTTGCCCAGCGGAATTTCCAGCAATCGCACGTTCTGCTTGGCCGACAGGATCTGCTTGGCTTCAGCGGTGAACGACGGCGCGATCAGCACTTCCACGAACAGCTTGGCCAGTTCGGTGGCGGCGGTGCCGTCCACTTCCACGTTGAAGGCGATGATGCCGCCAAAGGCCGAGGTCGGGTCGGTCTGCAGCGCGCGCTTGTAGGCGTCGGCCGCGTTGGCGCCCAGCGCCACGCCGCATGGATTGGCGTGCTTGACGATCACGCAGGCTGCCGACTGGTCGAAGCCGCCCATCGATTTCACGCATTCCCACGCGGCGTCCGCGTCGGCGATGTTGTTGTACGACAGTTCCTTGCCCTGCAGCTGGGTGTAGCTCGCCAGCGCGCCGGCCACCGGCGCCAGGTCGCGGTAGAACGCGGCGGACTGGTGCGGGTTTTCGCCGTAGCGCATGTCCTGCACTTTTTCAAAGTGCGCGTTCAGCGTTTGCGGATAGGCGGCGCGGTTGGCGTGCGAACGGTCCGGACCCAGGCTGCTCAGGTAGCTGGCGATGGCGCCGTCGTACTGCGCGGTGTGCGCGTACACCTTCTTGGCCAGCATGAAGCGGGTTTCGTAGGACACATAGCCGGGCGCGTTGTCGGTGGTCTTCATCTCAGCCAGCACCTGGCCGTAGTCGGCCGGGTCGCAGATCACCACCACGTCCTTGTGGTTCTTGGCCGACGAGCGCAGCATGGCCGGGCCGCCGATGTCGATGTTCTCGATGGCGTCGTCCAGCGTGCAGCTGTCTTTTGCCACGGTAGCCTGGAAGGGATACAGGTTCACCACCACCATGTCGATGGTGGGAATGCCGTGCTCTTCCAGCTTGGCCATGTGCTCGGGGAAATCGCGGCGCGCCAGGATGCCGCCGTGGACTTTCGGGTGCAGCGTCTTCACGCGGCCGTCCAGCATTTCCGGGAAGCCGGTGTAGTCGGCCACTTCGGTCACGGGCACGCCATTGTCGGCCAGCAACTTGGCGGTGCCGCCGGTGGACAGGATGTTGACGCCCATGGCGGACAGGGCGCGGGCGAAGTCCAGAACGCCGGTCTTGTCGGAAACGGAGATGAGAGCTTGTTTAATCATGGCTGTGGCTAGGTTGTTGAGTATTCTGTGGGACAAAGGTCAACGCGCCGGCCGCACGGGCCGGTCACAGCCATGCAAGCCGGGACGTCAGCGGACCTTACAGCAGGCCGTGCTCCTGCAATTTCTTTCGCAGGGTATTGCGGTTGATGCCCAGCATTTGCGCGGCATGCGACTGGTTGCCGTCGGCGCGGGTCATCACGACTTCGAGAATGGGACGTTCCACGGTCAGCACGACCATGTCATAGATGTTCGACGCCTGCTGCTCGCCCAAATCGTTGAAGTAATCTTCCAGCGATTTCTGGACGACTTCCTGAATGCTTTCTTTGCTCATTTTTATATATTTCTGCTAATTGATCTGCCACGCCGGCGCCGTTCAGGCGGCCAGCATTTCTTCGGCGAGGCGGTATTGTAACCGCTCGCCATACTTCCATTGCGATTCGAAGAATTCTTTAACCGACTGCAACTGTTCCTGCGTGGACTCCAGGCGGTTCATGCGCTGGCGGAATTCCTCGCCGCCTTCCAGGTCGCGCACATACCAGCCGATGTGCTTGCGCGCCGTCAGCATGCCCTTGCGCTCGCCGTAAAAAGCGTAGTGCGCCTGCAGGTGCTCGTCCATCAGCTGGGCCACTTCGGCCACCAGCGGCGCGGGCAGATGCGTGCCGGTGCGCAGGTAATGGTCGATCTCGCGGAAAATCCACGGGCGGCCCTGGGCGGCGCGGCCCACCATGACGGCGTCGGCGCCGGTCTTGTCCAGCACGAAGCGGGCTTTTTCCGGGGACGTGATGTCGCCGTTGGCCACCACCGGGATGCCGACCGAGGCCTTCACGGCGGCAATGGTGTCGTACTCGGCGTCGCCGGTGTAGCCGTCGGCGCGGGTGCGGCCGTGCAGGGTCAGCATCTGGATGCCGGCCTGCTCGGCGATGCGGGCGATGCGCAGCGCGTTCTTGTTTTCGCGGTCCCAGCCGGTGCGGAACTTCAGCGTCACCGGGACGTCCACCGCGCCCACCACCGCGTGCAGGATGCGCTCGACCAGGTCCTCGTGCGGCAGCAGGGCCGAACCGCACCAGTTGTTGCACACCTTCTTGACCGGGCAGCCCATGTTGATGTCGATAATCTGTGCACCTTTGTCAACATTGTGCTTGGCGCACTCGGCCAGTTCCTGCGGATCGGAGCCGGCGATCTGCACCGCCTTCGGCTCCATTTCGCCGGCATGGTCGAGCCGGCGCGCGCTCTTTTCCGAAGCCCACACGCGCGGGTTCGAGGCCGCCATTTCCGACACCGCATACCCGGCGCCCAGCTCCTTGCAAAGCTGGCGGTAAGGCCTGTCCGTCACGCCCGCCATAGGGGCGACGAAGACATTGTTACGGAGGATATGCGGACCGATTTGCACTGGGTAAGCCTGAAAATGAACGGGGAAACCGTCTATTCTAACCGAAGGACTGCTCAAATAATAAGCACTATTTATTCTGATTCCCGTGCTTGTGCAGCTTGGCAGTTATGAAACTGCCTTTCCGTGTGGAATTTATAAGCACGGGTGTGCTGCCGCGCCGGCGGCGGCAGCTTAAACGATGTCGTCCAGGACGAGCTGTTCGAGGTGGGCGGTTTCGCCCCAGCTTTGCAGCGCCAGCTTGCCGTTGGCAAAAGTGAAACGGTTGATGCTGGCGTTCTTCACCTGGAAATCGCGCGGGCTTTCCAGCGTCATGCCGGTGGCGGCGCGGTAGGCGCACTCCAGCACGCCGCCGTGGGCGACGATGGCGATGGTCTGGCCAGGGTGGCGCACGGCCCAGGCGGCGATGCCGTCCGTGCAGCGGTGGAAGAACTGGCGGAAGCTTTCGGCCACGCGCTCGCCGGCCGGCGGCACGGCGTCGATGTCGCGCGCCTGCCAGGCGGCGAACTCGGCCGGATAAGTGCGTTCAATGTCGGCGTACAGCATGCCCTCGAACACGCCGTAGCAGCGCTCGCGCAGCTGCACGTCCTGCTGTACGGTGCGGTCCGGGCCGGCCACCGCCTGCGCGGTCTGCAGCGCGCGCTGCAAATCGCTGGCGATAATGGCGTGCAGCGGCTCGGCGGCCAGCGCACGCGCCAGGGCGTCCGCCTGGCGCCGCCCTTCCGGGTTCAGGGGAATGTCGATGTGGCCTTGCAGGCGGCGCACGGCGTTCCACGCCGTTTCGCCGTGGCGTATCAATAAAATACTGGTAGTCATGTAAGCCTGGTTAGCGCGCCCGAGGATTCAGGCTGTAGACGCCGATGATTTGTGCTTCGTCCAGTATGTGGCCGCGCATGGCCGCGCAAGCCTGCTGGCCGGTGAAACGCCCCTCCACGGGCAGGCGCGGCACATCCAGCGCATACAGCCGGAACACATAATGGTGCGCCAGCAAGTCATTCCACGGCGGGCAGGGGCCATCATAACCGAAATAGTCGCCCGCCATGGCCGGGTCGCCGGCGAACCAGTCGGTGTAGTCGTTCAGGCCTTGCCGCAGCGGATGGCCGGCACCGTCCAGCACGGCCAGCTCGATATCGGGTCCGGGTTTGCCCCTGGCCGTCACACCGTCGGCCAGCAGGCCTGCGGGGATACCCCCCAGCGCGGGCGGAATATCGGCCAGCGCCCAATGGAAGAAGTCGGCGCGCGCGTCGGACGCGTCCAGGGTGTGCCCCTCGCGGTTGACCTTGGCCGCGTCGGCCGGGGCGTCGCCGTCTATGCACACCAGCAGCAGGGACTCGGTGCCGTTCGGCACCTCGCTCCAGGCCAGGTGCGGGTTGCGGTTGGCCGCGAGGCGGATGCCGCCCTGCGGGTCCGGCTCGGCAAAGGCAAACTCGGCGGGGATGACGCCGCCGTTCTTGAAAGAATCACTCCACAGTTTCACCGCCGCCCCCGCTTTATTGTTTCTTCGGTTCAACCTGCAACCAGAACGTGACCGGGCCGTCATTCGTCAGCGACACCTTCATGTCGGCGCCGAACCGGCCGGTGGCCACTTGCGGATGCTTGAGCCTGGCCTGCTGCACAAAGTACTCGAACAGCCGCGCGCCGTCCGCCGGCGCGGCGGCCGGCGTGAACGAGGGGCGCGTGCCGGACTTGGTGTCCGCCGCCAGCGTGAACTGCGGCACCAGCAGCAGGCCGCCGGCCACGTCGGTCACGCTGCGGTTCATCTTTCCCGCCTCGTCCGCAAACACGCGGTAGCCCAGCAGCTTGTTCAGCAGGGCGTCCGCCTCCTTCTCGGTGTCGCCGCGCTCGGCGCACACCAGCACCATCAGGCCGGCGTCGATGGCGCCGATCAGCGCGCCATCCACCACCACGCCCGCGCTGCTGACCCGCTGCAGCAGCCCTATCATGCCGTCAAGGTGACGCGCGCGAACTTGCGCTTGCCCACTTGCAGCACGAAAGTACCGGCGTCCAGCTTCAGCGCCTTGTCGCTGATGACCGTGCCGTCCACGCGCACGCCGCCCTGGTCCACCATGCGCGCCGCTTCCGACACCGAGGCGCACAGGTTGGACTGCTTGAGCAGCTGGGCGATGCCGGCCGGCGCGCCGGCCAGGGTGATTTCCGGCACATCGTCCGGAATGCCGCCCTTGGAACGGTTGACGAAGTCGGCCAGCGCGTCCTCGGCCGCCTGGCGCGAATGGAAGCGCTCGACGATTTCCTGCGCCAGCGCCACCTTGGCGTCGCGCGGGTTGCCGCCCTGCTCCACCGCCTTTTTCAGCGCCGCTACCTCTTCGATCGATTTCCACGACAGGAGTTCGTAGTAGCGCCACATCATCACGTCGGAAATGCTCATGATCTTGGCGAACATGTTATTGCCCGGCTCGGTGATGCCGATGTAGTTGTTCTTCGATTTGGACATTTTTTCAACGCCGTCCAAACCTTCCAGCAGAGGCATGGTCAAAATGCACTGAGGCTCCTGGTCCCAGTCTTTTTGCAGCTCGCGGCCCACCAGCAGGTTGAATTTCTGGTCGGTGCCGCCCAGCTCCAGGTCGGCCTTCAGGGCCACCGAGTCGTAGCCCTGCATCAGCGGGTACAGGAATTCGTGCACCGAAATCGGCGTGCCGTTCTTGAAGCGCTTGGTGAAGTCGTCGCGCTCCATCATGCGCGCCACGGTGTAGCGCGAGGCCAGCTGTATCATGCCGCGCGCGCCAAGCGGGTCGCACCACTCGGAGTTGTAGCGGATTTCGGTCTTGGCCGGATCGAGCACCAGCGAAGCTTGCTTGAAGTAAGTGGCGGCGTTCGCTTCGATCTGCTCGCGCGTCAGCGGCGGACGGGTGGCGTTGCGGCCGGACGGGTCGCCGATCATGGAAGTGAAGTCGCCGATCAGGAAGATCACCTGGTGGCCCAGGTTCTGCAGCTGGCGCATTTTGTTCAGCACCACGGTATGACCCAAGTGCAAATCCGGCGCGGTTGGGTCCAGGCCCAGCTTGATGCGCAGCGGTACGCCGCTCTGTTCGGAACGCGCCAGTTTCTGCGCGAATTCGGTCTCGATCAGCAGCTCGTCGACGCCGCGTTTAGTGATGGCCAGGGCTTCCTGCACGCGGTCGGACAGCGGCAGAGCGGGTTGGGTTGCAGTTACCATAGGGGGAGCACAATTCTCGTGAAAATGTAGGATGAGTCCGATAGTTTGATATAATTCGCGATCCCATCAATCTTGCCGCATGAAAACTCGATAAGACGACAACTATAAAAATATCAAAGTTCGGAACAGTTCAAGCGGTAAATTTTAACTGATTGCATGAACCCTATAAACAAATTCACAAGCCAAGGCTTGGTCAACTTGCTAGGTTCGACGCGCAAGGCGCGCATCATGAGTGCATCGGCAATCTTTCTTGCTGTGTGCGCCTTTGGTGCGGCCGGCGTGGCGCCGCTAGCGCCAGACGCGGCGGACCTACCGGTCAAGTCGGTCTCCACCACCCTTGAACTTCCGAACATCTCCGCGCAAATCGGCGCCCTCGAGCAGCAAGAATCCACCGAAAAATACGTCCACGAAGAACGCATCCGCGCCGGCGACACGCTGGCCGCGCTGATGACCCGTCTCGGCGTGGAGGACGACGCCGCCGAAACCTTCATCAAGAAGGACAAGGTCGCCAAAGGCGTGATGCAGCTGAAGACCGGCAAGAAGGTCCAGGCGCAGACCGACGAAAACGGCAACCTGGTGTGGCTGCGCGCCACCGTGGTGGACGGCAAGGACATCCCGGTCAAGAACATCCTGGTCAGCCGCAAGGGCGACGGCTTTGTCGCCAGCGAAGAAGCGGCCAAGCTGGAGCGCCGTGTGGAAATGCACACCCGCACCATCAACTCCTCGTCGCTGTACGCGGCCACCGACGCCAGCAACGACGGCGCCAAGCTGCCGGACTCCGTGGTGCGCCAGATCGTGGAAATGTTCTCCACCAATATCGACTTCCGCTCCGACCTGAAGCGCGGCGACCATTTCAACGTGGTCTACGAAACGTTCTGGCAAGACGGCGAATTTATCCGAGCGGGCCGCATCCTGGCGGGCGAATTCACCAACCGCGGCACCACCTACCAGTCGGTCTGGTTTGAAGATCCCAGCAGCAACCAAGGCGGCGGCTACTACAGCTTCGACGGCAAGTCCCTCAAAAAAGCCTTCCTGAAATCCCCCCTGGAATTCTCCCGCATCTCCTCCGGTTTCTCGATGCGCGTGCACCCCATCTCCGGCAACTGGAAAGCCCACAAAGGCATCGACTTCGCGGCCGCCACCGGCACCCCGATCCGCGCCTCCGGCGACGGCGTGGTGGACTTCGCCGGCACCCAGGGCGGCTATGGCAACCTGGTGGTGCTCAAGCACTGGGCCAACTACACCACCGCCTACGCCCACATGAGCCGCTTCGCGCCTGGCCTGAAAAAAGGCAGCAAGGTCAGCCAGGGCGACGTGATCGGCTATGTCGGCACCACCGGCTGGTCCACCGGCGCCCACCTGCACTACGAATTCCGTGTCGGCGGCGAAGCCAAGGACCCGAACAAGCTCAACGTGCAAGCGCAAGCCCCGCTGACCGCAGCCGAGCTGAACCGCTTCAAGACCGTCTCCGGCGACATGATGCACCGCTTCGCGCTGCTGCGTCCCACCAACGCCAACGCCTCCAGCCTGGCCGCCAAATAAGCCGCTGCGCGCGGCCCACGCAAAAAGGGGTCAGGGTTAATATTGCTTGCAATATTAACCCTGACCCCTTTTTCGCTGTGGTGAGGCACAATAGCGGCACACTATTGGAGGATGTTGATGAGCCTGTATATCGGTTTGATGTCGGGGACCAGCCTGGATGGGGTGGACGGCGTGCTGGTGGATTTCTGGGGCGGTGCGGCGCGCACCATGGCGGCGGCCTATGTGCCGTTTCCGCCGGCGCTGCGCGAGGAGCTGATGGCGCTGCAGGCGGCCAGCCCGAACGAGCTGGAGCGCGAGGCGCTGGCGGCCAACACGCTGGCGGAGTATTACGCGCAGTGCGTGGCCGAGGTGCTGGCGCAGACCGAGATGAAGCCGGCCGACGTGCGCGCCGTGGGATCGCATGGGCAGACCATACGCCATCGCCCCGAGCTGGGCTTTACGCGCCAGACCGGCAACCACGCGCTGCTGGCCGAGCTGTGCGGCATCGACGTGGTGGCGGACTTCCGCAGCCGCGACGTGGCGGCCGGCGGCCAGGGCGCGCCGCTGGTGCCGGCCTTCCACCAGGCCATGTTCAGCGTGCCGGGCAAGACGCGGGTGGTGGCCAATATCGGCGGCATCGCCAATATCAGCGTGCTGCGCGGCGACGGCAAGGCCACCGGCTTTGATACCGGCCCCGGCAATGTGCTGATGGACAAGTGGATCGCCCGCCACCAGGGCAAGGCCTATGACGCCGACGGCGCTTGGGCGGCGTCCGGCACCGTGATCCAGCCGTTGCTGGACGCCATGCTGCGCGAGCCTTACTTCGCCCTGCCCGCGCCGAAAAGCACGGGCCGCGACCTGTTCCACGGCGACTGGCTCGATACGCAGCTGGCGCCCTTTGCCTCGGCTGCGCCGCAGGATGTGCAAGCGACGCTGACCCAGCTGACCGTGCTGTCGCTGGCGCAGGCGATCAAGGAGCATGCGCCCAGGACGGAGGCGGTGTATATCTGCGGCGGCGGCGCCTACAACGGCGTGCTGATGCGCAATCTTGCGGTGGAATTGGGCGTGCCGGTGGAATCGACCGACGCGCTGGGCGTGGCGCCGAACCGGATGGAAGCGCTGGCCTTTGCCTGGCTGGCGTTCCGCTTCAACGAGCGGCTGGCGGGGAATCTGCCTGCCGTGACGGGAGCGCGGGGCGAACGGGTGCTGGGGGCGCTGTATCCGCGCTGAGATTGGCGGGTTACGCTGCGCTAACCCGCCCTACGCCGGGTATGCGGATCTGCGGGTATGCGGAACCGTAGGGCGGGTTAGCGGCAGAGCCGCGTAACCCGCCGTGCCTCTTAGGCCGAGAACGACGAACCGCAGCCGCAGGTCGAGGTGGCGTTCGGGTTCTTGATGACGAATTGCGCGCCTTCCAGGTCGTCCTTGTAGTCGATTTCCGCGCCGATCAGGTACTGGTAGCTCATGGAGTCGATCAGCAGCTGCACGCCGTTCTTGTCCATGGTGGTGTCGTCTTCGTTGACGATTTCATCAAACGTGAAACCGTACTGGAAGCCCGAGCAGCCGCCACCCTGCACGAATACGCGCAGTTTCAGGTCTGGATTGCCCTCTTCTTCGATCAGCTGCGCAACTTTCTGCGCGGCGCTGTCGGTGAATACGATAGGGACCGGGATTACTTCGTCTTGCACTTCGGCTACTGCATTCATGTGCTACTCCTAAAAATTCATACGGCCATTATAGACCTTAGTCCGGACTCATGCTGTCAAGGCTTGATTTCCTGTACGGGCTTTGGTTCCGGGGCAACAATTTTTGCTTCCTGGCCCGGCAGCGGCAAGCCGGCTTTCTTGACGATGGCCTGCAGCGCGTCGCGCTCGGCGGTCATTTGCGCCAGTTCGGCCTGCACCTGCGCCAGCTGCTGCTCCGGCGTGGGCGCGCCCCGGCTGACGCCAAAGATGCGTCCGCCCAGGTCCACGCCCCATACCAGCAGCACGCCGCCCAGCGCCAGCACCACGGCCACGCCGGCGATGCGCGCCAGCAGCGGCGCTTTGCGTTCCACCAGGACGGTGGGCGGGGCCGAGGCGCCGCTGCCTTGCCATTTTTTCGCCACTGTTTATGGCATCAGGGCGATGTTGTCCAGGCCCATGCCTTCTTCCAGGCCGAACATCAGGTTCATGCACTGCACGGCCTGGCCGGATGCGCCCTTGACCAGGTTGTCCTGCACCACCAGCACGATGACGGTGTTGCCGTTGTCCGGACGGTGCAGCGCCAGGCGCAGCGTGTTGGCGCCGCGCGTGCTGCGGGTTTCCGGGTGCGAGCCGAACGGCATCACGTCCACGAAAGGCTGGTCCTTGTAGGCGTCTTCGAACAGGGCCTGCAGTTCCTCGTTGCTCACGTCCTTGGTCAGGCGCGCGTACAGCGTGGAGTGCATGCCGCGTATCATCGGCACCAGGTGGGGCGTGAAGATCAGGTTGACCTTGTCGCTGCTGAAACGCTGCAGCTGGGCCACCGTCTCCGGCGTGTGGCGGTGGCCGGACACGCCGTAGGCCTTGAAGTTGTCGCTGGACTCGGAGAACAGGATGCCGATCTCGGCCTTGCGGCCCGCGCCGGACACGCCGGACTTGCAGTCGGCGATCAGGTTGCCCGCGTCGATGATGCCGGCCTTGAGCAGCGGCACGAAGCCCAGCTGCATGGTGGTCGGGTAGCAGCCCGGGTTGGCGATCAGCTTGGCGGCCTTGATGTCTTCGCGGTTCAGCTCCGGCAGGCCGTACACGGCCTCCTCGATCAGTTGCGGCGCGGTATGGGGAATCTTGTACGTCTTTTCAAATACGGCCTGGTCCTTGATGCGGAAGTCCGCCGCCAGGTCGATCACTTTCACGCCGGCTTTCAGCAGCGCGGGCGCCTGCTCCATGGCCACGCCATGCGGGGTGGCGAAGAACACCACGTCGCACTGGGCCAGGTCGACCTTGTCCGGCGCCGAAAACGCCAGCTTGACGCGGCCTCGCAGGGAAGGATACATGTCAGCCACCGGCAAGCCGTCCTCTTTGCGCGACGTAATCGCCGTCAGCTGCACTTGAGGGTGGACGGCCAACAATCGCAGCAGTTCCACTCCGGTGTATCCGGTGCCGCCGACGATGCCAACTTTGATCATGTTCTTTCCTTGGGAGTTAAATAAAGAGGGGACGCCCATTTTAGCAGGGCTGAAAAAAAGCCGCCCGGCGTACCGGGCGGCTTTCTCGCCAGCATGCGCCGCAGCGCACGCTGTATGAAGCAAATTAACGCTTCGAGAATTGCTTTGCGCGACGTGCTTTGCGCAGACCAACTTTTTTACGCTCAACTTCGCGAGCATCGCGAGTGACGAAGCCGGCACGTGCCAGGTCGCCCTTCAGAGCTGCATCGTAGTCGATCAGTGCGCGGGTGATGCCGTGACGAACAGCACCAGCCTGGCCGGACTCGCCGCCGCCGTGTACGTTGACTTTGATGTCGAAACGTTCAACGTTGCCGGTCAGTTCCAGTGGTTGACGGATGACCATCAGGCCGGTTTCGCGGGAGAAGTACTCAGCCGCTGGCTTGCCGTTAACGATGATTTGGCCAGTGCCTGCCTTGATGAACACGCGAGCCACTGCACTCTTGCGACGGCCGGTGCCGTAGTTGTAGTTACCGATCATGTCAGTTCCTTAGATTTCGAGTGCTTTAGGTTGCTGAGCAGCGTGTGGGTGCGAACCCTCGGCGTATACTTTCAGCTTCTTGATCATGGCGTAGCCCAGTGGGCCTTTAGGCAGCATGCCCTTGACAGCCTTTTCGAGAGCACGGCCTGGGAAACGCTGTTGCATTTTCAGGAAGTTGGTCTCGTAGATGCCGCCTGGGTAGCCCGAGTGACGGTAGTAGGTCTTCTCGGTTGCTTTGGTACCGGTCACGCGCAGTTTGCCTGCGTTGATGATGACGATGAAGTCACCGGTGTCGACGTGAGGGGTGAACTCTGGCTTATGCTTGCCGCGCAGTCGGCGTGCCACTTCGCTGGCAACACGGCCGAGGACTTTGTCCGTCGCGTCAATCACGAACCAATCGCGCTGGACTTCATGGCCCTTAGCGGAAAAAGTTTTCATGTTATGACTTTCTGTGAAAGATAAAAACGCTCATCTGGTGGTTCCGCCCCGGTGTTGCAGCGGACGCATCCTTGTTGTTTACTTTCCCTGAGCGAACGGGAAAGCCGGCAATTATAACCCCCACCGGCCACGCCCGTCAAGCCGACTTTGGTCTGGCAGGACGTACGCTGGCTGCACCCGGCCTCGCACTGCTCTAAAGACAAGCCCCTTCGCCCTTCGCTCGGGGCGCACTCCCGGAAGCGCTCGAAACGGAGTCGGCGTATCATCGCCTCCTACCGTTTGCATGGCTGGTTAAAATATCTGAAGTGCCAGGCCTGTTATCACCAAAACCGCCCCAATAGTCCCCAACAAAGAAAACCAGACTGGACTGTCGACTTTCTGAATAGCAGATAAATTCTCTTTGCGGACATGCCAAAGCGCAATCACATCATCGGTGCTGCACAAGGCGACGTAAATCGAAAATCCGATATTTACCAAGCCATGCCCAGGCTTCCCACCGAGAACAGACGCAACCCCGGAATACAAAATGAAAATTGACAATGTTCGAAGGAAAACTTTACAAATGCGAATCTTATTTAATTTCATTTTCTAGTAAGGCTTTGATTTCGAGGGGACAAGTCAGCACTGAAGCAGATACAACCACAAACACCTCGATCAGTAGCTATACACGTTCACGACGTTGAAGGTGGTGTCCGGCACGTAGACGTTCCCCTTGTGGGCATAGATAAAGAACGGCATCCACACGCCGCCCGCCTCCGGATATTTCTTGAACACCAGATCGCCCGTCTTGTACGTCAGCGTGTTTTCGCCGATCTTGAACACCTTCAGCGCGCGGTTCACCAGGTCGTTGACGATGAGGTTGTCGTCCTCGTCGATGCACAGGCTGGCCGGGAGATAGAATTTTTCATAATCTTTCTCCAGGTCGTCGCAATAGCCGGCTTGGCCGTAGCTCCACAGGCTCTTGCCGTCGCGGCCGAACACGCGGATGCAGTTGTTGAACTGGTCGCACACGAACAGGCGGTCCTGCGTATCCACGTCCATGTCGCACGGCGTGAACGAGGCCAGCGGCTTGCCGTCCTCCTCCCACACGAAATTCCGGACGAAGCTGACGATGCCGGTGGCCTGCAGCTGCCACTGGGAGATGCGGTTGTTGAGCGAATCGGCAATATAGATCTCGCCGTGGCTGTTCACCGTGATGCCTTGCGGCGCCTTCAGCGTGCCCTCGCCGCCCACGCCTTCGCGGCCGAAGGGCACGCCGTAGTTCAGCAAATGCCCGTTCGGTCCGTACTGGTACATGGACACCGTGCACATATTGAAATTGGTGATGAAGATCAGCGGCGTGCCGGGGCAGACCTGGCCCAGCAGCGGCTGCGACGGGTAGTAGGCCGTCATGGCGATGTCGCCGGGCGTGAAGAAGCCGCGCACCATGTCCTGCAGCTGCGCATAGGGATTGACGGCGGTGTTGAAGGTCTTCAGGCACCAGTTGCCGGAATCGATGTTGTACGAGGACGTGCCCACATGGGCCAGCGGATCCAGCCCGGCGGGCTTGAGCACGTGGTCGTACCAGTACTGGTAGACGCCGGCCGCGGTCTTGGCCCAGCCGTCCCACCAGTTGCGGGCCGGTAGCACGCCATCGCCCTTGCGGTTGGGGTCGACACGGATCACCGAGGTCATGCAGTTGAACTGCGAGGTGGCCAGGGCGCGGGAGGCGTTGTCGCGGCGGTGGCCCACGGTGTCGAGCAGCACGGCCACGGTGGGCAGGCTGTCGTCGATGATGTTGATGCTCACATGCAGCACCGTGGAGGCGAACGGCTCGCTGATGTAATAGGTGTTCTTTTCCTTGCCCGCGCAGATCTGGTAGGGGCCGACAAAGACGCGGTCTTCCAGCGCGCCGTAGATCAGGTCGTTATAGGAATGCACAGGCTCGGGCTCGTGGTTCCACATGGGCAGCATGCCCATCACCTTCTCCTGCAGCTTGCCTTCCGGGTTGTAGACCATGATGGCGTTTTCCACCTGGCCCGGCACGAAGACGTAGTCGTCGATCACGCACACCGAGCGCATCACATTGAACTTGCCGATGCCGGTGGGCTGGCCGAAGCCGTGCAGCAGCGCGGTTTCCTTGGTGGCCTGCACGGTTTCGTTCTTGATGGGCCAGGCCGTGTCTATCTTCAGGATTTCGTAGTAGCCGGTGTTGGCCAGGTAGAGGTTGCCTTTCGAGTCGCTGGCCAGGCCTTGCGGCCACAGCAGTTCGTGGGTGCTGTCCAGGTCTTGCACGGCGCGGAACTGCAGCACGAAGTCGCCTTCCAGCGTAAATTTCACGCAGCGGCTGCGCACGTCGCCCTCGGTGTGGAAGAACTCGTCGGCCACGTAGATGTAGTGCTCGCCGTCCGCTTCCTTGATCACGGTGATGCCGTTCGGGTCGGACAGCGGCAGGAAGTTTTTGCTGGCGACGTTGCCGAAGGCGAACTGGAAGTCCGCGCTGTGCTCGTCGTATTCAAACGCCACCACGCGGCCGTTGCCCATGTCGGTGCAATACATGATGTCGTCGGTGGGATGCGGGCACAGGTGGAAGGGCATGAGCAGGCGCTGGTCCAGGCCGGTGCTGCCCGGGATGCCGTCGATCACATGCAGCAGCGTGCCGAAGTCGGCGGTGAAGACCAGCACGCGGCTGTTGCCGGTGTCGCACACCCAGACGTGGTTGTAGTTGTCGCGCGCAACGCCGACCGGGGAATTCATGGTGAAGTCGTCCGGCAGCTCGCCGCTCTTGGTCATGCCGGGCAAGGCCAACTCGCCGTAGTGGCACAGGTGCTTGAAACCGGTCTCGGATGCAGTCATGTTGTTCATGGTACCTACCTGTATGAAAGGGATAGATGGAGAAGCGGACGCGCATCAGTATGCGAGATTGCGTGGTTCACGGCAATAATTATGTTGCAGTGCATTGCAGATGAATACCCACTGGCGATTGGCTCTTTTTCAGCGGAAGATGCGGCACCGCAACAAGGAGTAGATGCTGGCGCAAAGCGCGGCCGGCTTTGCTCCATTACAATAGTGGCAAAGTTTTTTTACGGAGAGATGAAATGGAATGCAAAGTCAGCTGGAACGGCCCGTCCGGGATGAGTTTCTTGGCCCAGACCGGCTCCGGCCACCTGGTGAATATGGACGGGGCGCCGGAGGGCGGCGGCCACAACCTGGCGCCGCGCCCGATGGAGATGGTGTTGCTGGGCACGGGCGGCTGCACCGCCTATGACGTGGTGCTGATCCTGAAGCGCGGCCGCGAAGACGTGCGCGGCTGCGACGTGACGCTGAAGGCTGAACGCGCCGATACCGATCCGAAAGTGTTCACCAAGATCCATTTCCACTTCACCGTGACCGGCAAGAACCTGAAGCAGACCACGGTGGAGCGCGCGGTGTCGCTGTCGCACGACAAGTACTGCTCGGCGTCCATCATGCTGGCCAAGACGGCCGAGATCACGCATTCCTACGAGATCGTGGAAGGCTGAGATGGCGGGTTACGCTACGCTAACCCGCCCTACGCAATGGTCCGGTATTTGGTGAATTCGTAGGGCGGGTTAGGGCGGAGCCCGTAACCCGCCGGCATTAAATGTAATACGCGGTACTGGTCATCAGCTTGCCCATGGCCGTCATGGCCAGGCGCGCCGGCAGGGGCGCGGTTTCCGCCCCCATCTCCTGCGCGGCGGCGCCGTGCGCCACCTCGTCCACCCGCATCTGCTCGACAATGGCGCGCGACTTGGCGTCCTGCGGCGGCAGCTTGTCCAGGTGGCTGGCCAGATGCGCCTCCACCTGGCGCTCGGTCTCCACCACAAAGCCCAGGCTGCGCGCGTCGCCCAGCACGGCTGCCACCGTGCCCAGCGCATAGGCGCCCGCATAAAACAGCGGATTGAGCATGCTGATCTGCGAGCCCAGCTCGCCCAGGCGCTGCGCGGTCCAGGCCAGGTGGTCCTCTTCCTCGCGCGAGGCAATTTCAAACTGCCGGCGGATCTCCTCGCTGCGCGCAAAGCGCCCTTGCGAGTTGTACAGCGCCTGCGCCATCACTTCGCCCACGTGGTTCACGCGCATCAGCCCGGCGGCGTGGCGCTGCTCGGACTCGCTCAGCGCCGCATCGGCCGCATGTGCGGCGGGATTCGGGCGCGAGGCCGAGGCCACGCCAGCCACCACGCGCAGCGCCTTGTCGGCGCTGGCAATGAAACGGTCCAGTGGAGTATGGAAATGGTTTGCTGCCATGGTGTTCTGCTCAAGCTGGTTCAGAAAGCACCATTTTACACCCCGCCTTCCCTCTCCTCGCGCAGGATGCGCTGGCGCTCTATCCAGTCCGCCACCGGCCCGCGCACGTCGATGCCGGACAAATCCTTGGCCACGCCCAGGTTCAGCCCCAGCAGGAAGGGAATGCTGTCGACCGGCACCGCGTCGCAATAGTCGCTGAAGGCGCGCAGGAAGCGCGCAGACTCCACCACCTTGATCACCTTTTCGCCGCTCAGGTACTGCAGGATGCTGGTGATGCTGTGGCCCTTGCCAATGGCATGGTAGATGAAGCGGTTGTATTCCTTGTCCAGGCGCTTGAAGTCCAGGGTCTCCTTGGTCATCAGTCCGGACAGGTAATGCAGGCCCAGCGCCACCCGGAAGAAACCGGTGGCTTCGGACACGGTGGTGCCGCAGCGCGTTACCGCGAGGATCTTTTCCTTGGTGGCTGTGTCGATCAACAGACTGTTTTTCATAGTGGCACGACTATAGCAAGACAAAACCATTTTGTATCTTGCATGTGAGAATTTTGGCATGCTACCCTTGCTCACCATATTTACAACAGGACAATAAAATGCTCGCAGTTCAGGGCTTGGCCAAGCGCTTCCAGCTGCCCCGGCAGAAGGGCGCCGCGCCGGCCACGCGCGACCCGCGCGGCCACGACGGCTGGTTCCACGCGGTGCGCGACGTGAGTTTCAGCTGCGCGCCCGGCGAAGTGCTGGGCCTGCTCGGCCCCAACGGCGCCGGCAAGACCACCACCCTGCGCCTGCTGTCGACCGCGCTCAAGGCGGACGCCGGCAAGGCCCTGGTGAACGGCGTGGATCTGCTGCAACAGCCGCTGCTGGCGCGCCAGCAGATCGGCTTCCTGTCCGGCTCAACCGGGCTGTACGGGCGCCTGACGGCGCGCGAGAACGTCGAGTATTTCGGCCGCCTGCACGGCATGGACAGCGCCCACCTGAAGCGCCGCTGCGATTATCTGTTCGAGCTGCTGCAGATGCAGGACTATGGCAGCAAGCGCGCCGACCAGCTCTCCACCGGCATGAAACAGAAGTGCGCCATCGCCCGCACCGTGGTGCACGAGCCACAGATTGTGATCCTGGACGAGCCCACCACCGGCCTGGACGTGATGTCCTCCAAGATCCTGCTGGACTTCATCGCCAGCTACAAGGCGCTGCGCATTCCGCTGGTGTTCTCCACCCACCACCTGCACGAGGTGGAAAAACTGTGCGACCGCGTCTGCATCATCAACCACGGCAAGACCGCCTTCAACGGCACGGTCGATGAGCTGCGCCACCTGGGCGGCAGCGCCGACCTGTACGACGCCTTTATCGGCGTCATCAACCGCGAGGACTGAGCCATGTGGACCATTTACCTCAAGGAAATCCTGGAGCTGGCGCGCGACCGCAAGACCTTTATCTTCACCGTGCTGATACCGGTGCTGGCCATGCCGCTGATCATGGGCGGCTTCAGCTATGTGTCCACCAATCTGTTCAACAAGGCGCGCACCGCCGAGCTGACCTACGCCATGTTCGGCAAGGAATACGCGCCCGGCCTGGCGCAGCGTTTCACGGCCGAGCGCGGCTTCCGCGAAGTGCCGCTGGCCTCGCCCGAGCAGATCCGCAACGCCATCGACAAGGACGTGATCAAGTTTGCGCTGGTGATCCCGCCGGCCTACCAGCAGCGCCTGCAAGGCAAGGAGCAGGCCAGCGTGGCGCTGCACTACAACAGCGCGGTGAGCATGGACGTGATCCGCAAGCGCGTGTCGGCCGAGCTGGACGCGGTCAACGCCGAGCTGCGCGAGCACGAGCTGTCCGCGCTTAACCTGAGCAAGAAGCAGCTCCGCTTCGCCCTCAATCCCGTCATGCTGGAGGAGCGCTCCACGGCGGGCAAGCGCGAGCAGATGGGCGCCGTGCTGGGCGGCCTGCTGCCCTACTTCCTGCTGATGGGCTGCCTGATGGCAGCCATGTACCCGGCCATCGACATGGGCGCCGGGGAAAAGGAACGCGGCACGCTGGAAACGCTGCTGCTGGCGCCGGTGCCGCGCAGCTCCATCGTGCTGGCCAAATTCCTGGTGCTGTTCAGCATAGGCCTGACCTCGTCCCTGCTCATGGTGGGCAGCATGAGCGTGCTGCTGTTCGCCTTCGGCAGCGCGGCGCCGGCCGGCGTGGCCGCCATGGTCAGCTCCATCGGCGCGCTGGACATGGCCATGCTGGCGCTGATGCTGGCGCCCACCGCCGCCATCTTCGCCTCGGTGCTGCTGTCGCTGTCCATCTACGCCAAGAGCTACAAGGAGGCGGCCGGGCTGATCTCGCCGCTGATGCTGCTGTCCCTGCTGCCGGTGATGGTGGCCCTGCTGCCGGGCGTGGAACTGAACTGGCTGTGGGCCATGGTGCCGCTGACCAATGTGGCGCTGGCCATGAAGGAACTGGTCAAGGGCACCATGGACTACCGCATGTTCGCCGTGATCCTGGTGTCGAGCACGGTCACGGCAGGCGCGCTGCTGGCCCTGTGCCGCTGGTGGTTCAGCCGCGAACAAGTGCTGTTCCGCAACTAGCCGCACGCGGTTCGCCCGGTAGCCCGTTCCCCGCTTTGGGCGCTCTGGAACCCTGATTTTGCCGACTGTCGCAATGAAGCCACCGCTCAGCGGCAATTTCAATACAATGCCAACATTGAATAGTGGTATGTCCTGTTGCGGTGCAGCAGGACACGACAGGAGTCAGCATGGAATTACGCATTCGCAATTTGTCCAAGACTTACGCCAACGGGGTGGTGGCGCTGGACAATATTTCGCTCACGATACCGGCCGGGATGTTCGGCTTGCTGGGGCCTAACGGCGCCGGCAAGTCCACCCTGATGCGGACGCTGGCGACGCTGCAGGAATGCGATTCCGGCTCGGTCTTCCTGGGCGAGCTGGACGTGCTGGACGAGAAGGACGAAATCCGCCGCCTGCTGGGCTATCTGCCGCAGGACTTCGGCGTCTATCCCAAGGTGTCCGCCTACGAGCTGCTGGACCATTTCGCGGTGCTCAAAGGCCTGTCCAGCCGCGCCCGCCGGCGCGAAGTGGTGGACGGCCTGCTGCAGCAGACCAATCTGTTCGAGGTGCGCCACCAGAAGCTGGGCACCTTCTCGGGCGGCATGCGGCAGCGCTTCGGCATCGCCCAGGCGCTGCTGGGCGACCCGAAACTGATTATCGTGGACGAACCCACGGCCGGCCTGGACCCGCAGGAACGCGTGCGCTTCCACAACCTCCTGTCCGACATCGGCGAAGACCGCACCGTGATCCTGTCCACCCACATCGTCAGCGACGTGGCCGACCTGTGCGCCAATATGGCCATTATCAACAAGGGCCATCTGCTGCTCACCGGCCAGACCCAGCAGCTGATCGACGACATCAGCTGCAAGATCTGGGCGCGCTTCGTGGACAAGCGCGACCTGCAGCAGTTCCAGACCCGCCATGCCGTGATCTCGACCCGTCTGCTGTCCGGCCGCACGCTGATCCACGTCTACAGCGACGACGATCCGGGCGACGGTTTCGAGGAAGCCATCGGCGACCTGGAAGACCTGTACTTCGCCACCATCGCCGGCCGCCACAACGCCGCCGACAGCTGCGATTAAGGCGGCCAACATGCTTGCCATCGCCTTGTTCGAAGCGCGCCAGCGCCTCAAGCTGCTGTCCACCTGGGTTTATTTCGGCATGTTTTTGCTGCTGGCCATGCTGTGGATGGCGGCCGCCGGCGGCGTGTTCAAGGAAGCCGTGGTCACCTTCGGCGGCCGCGTGTTCATCAACGCCCCGCGCTCCATCATGTTCACCGCCAGCTTCCTCGGCTGCCTGGGCGTGATCGTGGTGGCCGCCATGATGGGCCGCTCGGTGCAGCAGGACTTCGAATATGACATGCACCACTTCTTCTTCAGCGCGCCCATCCGCAAGTACCAGTACATGCTGGGCCGCTTCATCGGCGCCTACCTGACCTTGGCGGTGGTGTTCGCGTCCATCCTGCTGGGCGCCTGGCTGGGCACCTTCATTCCCGGCGTCGATCCAGAACGGCTGGGCAATCCGCCGCTGGCGGCCTGGCTGATACCCTACTTCGTCACGCTGCTGCCCAATCTGTTCATCTTCGGCGCCATCTTCTTCGTGCTGGCCGCGCTCACGCGGCGCATGCTGCCGGTCTATATTTCCAGCGTGGTGATGCTGATCGGCTACATCGTCGCCCCCGGCCTGGCGCGCGACCTGGACTACAAGACGCTGGCCGCGCTGATCGACCCCTTCGGCACCGCCGCCGCCATCAACCTGACCGAATACTGGCCCATCGCCGAGCGCAACACGCGCCTGGTGCTGCCGGAAGGCGTGTACCTGCTGAACCGCGTGATCTGGACCTCGTTCTCGGTGGTGGTGCTGTTGCTGGGCTACTGGCGCTTCCGCTTTGTCAGCAGCATAGACAGCGGCAAGGCCGACGCGCGCGGCGACGCCGAACCGCAGCTGCGCATCAGCCAGGCGGCCAGCCACACGCACGAGGCGCCGGACTTCAAGTCGCGCAGCCTGGGCCTGCTGCTGCTGAAAAACATCTACCTGAACCTGCGCGAAACCGTGAAGAATGTCTACTTCCTGGTGATCGTGCTGGCCGGCGTGCTGACCATGTTCGCCGGCGCGCTGGACATGGGCTCCATGTACGGCACCAAGACCTACCCGGTCACCTACATGGTGCTGGAAATGGTGTCGGAAACCTTCGCGCTGTTCATGCTGGTGCTCACCACCTTCTACGCGGGCGAGCTGGTGTGGCGCGAGCGCGAGAACCGCATGGCGCAGATGCTGGACGCGCTGCCGGTGCCGAGCTGGCTGCCGCTGCTGTCCAAGCTGTTCGCGCTGATCGGCCTGCAGGCGCTGCTGATGCTGGTGGTGATGTTGTGCGGCATGACGATACAGATCTTCCACGGCTACTTCCAGCTTGAACCCGGCTTGTACTTCCAGCACCTGTACACCGTGCAGCTGCCGTCCTACGCGCTGGTGGCGGTGCTGGCGATTGCCGCGCAGGTGCTGATCAACCACAAATACATGGCGCACTTCGCCATGATCCTGTACTACGTAGCCAGCATCACCCTGCCCTCGCTGGGGATGGAACATCCCATGCTGGTGTACGGCACCTCGCCCAGCTTCGTCTACTCGGCCATGAACGGCTACGGCCACTACCTGGTGCGCGAGCGCTGGTTCGAGCTGTACTGGAGCGGCGCGGCGCTGATCCTGGTGGTGCTGTCGCTGCTGTTCTGGGCGCGCGGCAACAACACCGAATGGCGCCAGCGCGTCTCGCTGGCGCGCCATGCGCTGACCATGCCGGTGCTGGCCTCGCTGGCCCTGGGCGTGAGCATCTTCCTGGGCGCCGGCGGCGTGCTGTTCTACAACCTGCACATCGCAAACAACTACAAGTCCGCCTACCGCCAGCTGGCCGAGCGCGCGGACTATGAACGCAAATACAAGCAGCTGGCCGATGTGGCGCAGCCGCGCATCACGGACGTGCGGCTGGGCGTGGCCATCGAGCCGGAAAAGCGCCGCCTGCAGGTGAAGGGCCGCTACATGCTCGAGAACAAGAGCGCGCAGCCCATCAGCGAAATCTACGTCACGCAGGACACGACGGCCGACATGCAGCCGCTGCGCTTCGGCCAGGTGGCGCACCTGAAAACCAGGGATGAGCAGCTGGGCGTGTACAGCTACACCCTGTCCACGCCGCTGGCGCCGGGCGCGCGCATGCCGCTGGAATTCGAACTGGTGTACGCGCCCAAGGGCATCCTCGGCCTGGGCCAGGACACGCCGGTGGTGGGCAACGGCACCTTCTTCAACAACACCAAGCTGCCGCACATCGGCTACCAGCGCCAGGCCGAGCTGACCGATCCGCGCGACCGCAAGCGCCACGGCCTGCCGGCGCAGGAACGCGCCCTGCCGCGCGACGATCCCAAAGGCCTGGCCAACAACTACATCGGCAGCGACGCCGACTGGGTGACCTTCGACGCCGTGGTCAGCACCAGCGCCGACCAGACCGCCGTGGCGCCCGGCACGCTGGAAAAGGAATGGAAAGCCAAGGGCCGGCGCTACTTCCACTACAAGATGGACAAGCCCATCCTGAACTTCTACGCCTTCCAGTCGGCCCGCTACGCCGTCAAGCATGACTGGTGGCAGGACGTGGGCATCGAAATCTACTACCAGCCCGGCCACGAATACAATCTGGACCGCATGGCCAAGGGCGTGAAGGACGCGCTGGAGTACTACACCAGGAACTACAGCCCCTACCAGCACAAGGTGGTGCGCATTGTGGAGTTCCCGCGCTACGCCGCGTTCGCGCAGTCCTTCCCGAACACCATCCCGTATTCGGAAAGCGTGGGCTTCATCGCCAAGGTGGACGACAAGAACCCCAAGGACGTGGACTACCCCTTCTACGTGACGGCGCATGAAGTGGCGCATCAATGGTGGGCGCACCAGCTGGTGGGCGGCGACACGCGCGGCGCCACCGTGCTGAGCGAAACCCTGTCCGAGTACTCGGCGCTGATGGTGATGAAGAAGCAGTACGGCGCCGACAAGATGCGCCGCTTCCTGCGCTACGACCTGAACCACTACCTGATGGGCCGCGCGCTGGAGAACAAGAAGGAGCTGCCGCTGGCGGACAACGAGAACCAGCCCTACATCCACTACCGCAAAGGCAGCCTGGCCATGTACCAGCTACAGGACATCCTGGGCGAGGAGCGGGTGAACGGTGTGCTGAAGGGCCTGCTGGCGCAGCACGCCTTCCACACCGCGCCCTACCCCAGCGTGACGGTGCTGGTGGATGCGCTGCGCAAGATTGCGCAGCCGGACCAGGCTTACCTGATCGACGACCTGTTCAACGCCATCGTGCTGCACGACAGCCGCGCGCTGAGCGCTACGGCGCGCAAGCGTCCGGACGGCAAGTATGAGGTGACGCTGAAAGTCCACGCCAGCAAGCTGCGGGCGGACGAACTGGGCGCCGAGAAGGAAATGCCGATCCGCGACCTGATCGACGTGGGCGTGGACGACAAGGACGGCAACAGCCTGCTGCGCGAGCGCAAGCTGGTCACGCAAAAGCAAGCCACTTACACGCTGGTGGTCAGCGGCCGCCCGGCCAGGGCGGGCATCGATCCGGACAACAAACTGATCGACCGCAAGCCGGACGACAATATGATCGCCGTGGAGCAGTGATTACCTGAGCAGCATGGCCTTGCGGTAAGGCGCGATGGGCGGCTTGGGGAACTGCACCGCCGCGTAGGACTGGCGGAAGCAGGCCGCCTTGCCGTTTTCCACATCCGTCACAGTGCTGATGACTTTGCCGTTCGCGTCCAGCAGCAGCATGATGGTGACCGGATACTTGGACTTGCCGTGGCAGTTGCCGCGCTCGTCCAACTTCTGCGCGTTGTTGAAGGCGATGGACTCTTCCTCGTACTTGCTGACTTTCGGATTCGGGAACTGGGCGTTGAATTTCGCCATTTCCGTGGTGAACTCGGGGTTCTTCGGCGACGGCGCCTCGTCCTGGGCGGCGCTGGAGCCGGTCGGCGAGGTCTGGCAGGCAGCCAGCAGCAGGGCAGCGCACAAGGCGCTCAGTTTCAAGAAGGTATTTCGCATAATTTCTCCCAAAGCATGGTGTTGTTGTCACACTCTACACAGTTTGGGATTTATGCAGCGCACGCTGCAGAGCTGGCGGGTTACGCGGTACGCGCGTAACCCGCCAACCATATCAAGCGCTCAGGCGCAGCGCCTGCTGGTTCGCGGCGCGCGGCGCCACGGCGGCGGACTTGTGCAAAGTCAGCGCCGGCGCATGGCTGTACGGCTCGGACAACTTGAACACGCTCACCACGTCCGCCAGCGATTCCGCCTGCTCCTCCAGCGCGCCCGCGGCAGCGGCGGCCTCTTCCACCAGCGCCGCATTCTGCTGCGTCACATGGTCCATCTGGATAATCGCCTCATTGACCTGCTCGATGCCGGCGCTCTGCTCCATGCTGGCCGAGGTGATTTCGCCCATGATGTCGGTCACGCGCTTGATGCTGTCCACCACTTCGCTCATGGTCATGCCGGCCTGTTCGACCAGCTTGCTGCCGTTCTCAACCTTGCCCACCGAGTCGTCGATCAGCACCTTGATTTCCTTGGCGGCGGCGGCGCTGCGGTGCGCAAGGTTGCGCACTTCGCTGGCCACCACCGCAAAACCACGACCCTGTTCGCCTGCACGGGCGGCCTCTACGGCGGCGTTCAGCGCCAGGATGTTGGTCTGGAAAGCAATGCCGTCGATCACGCTGATGATGTCGACAATCTTGCGCGCCGAAGCATTGATCGATTCCATGGTGTCCACCACTTCGCCCACCACCTCGCCGCCGCGCTCGGCGACGTGCGACGCGGCCACGGCCAGCTGGTTGGCCTGGCGCGCATTGTCGGCGTTCTGCTTCACGGTCGAGGTCAGTTCTTCCATCGACGAGGCGGTCTCCTCCAGGCTGCCGGCCTGCTGCTCGGTGCGGCTGGACAGGTCCTGATTGCCGGCGGCGATCTGATGCGAGGCGGTGGCGATCTGGTCGGTGCCGGAGCGCACTTCGCTGACGATGAGCACCAGGCCGTCGTTCATGGTTTTGAGCGCCTGCAGCAACTTGCCGGTTTCGTCGCGGCTGTCGATCACGATATCGCTGCGCAAGTCATTGGCGGCCACGGCGGTGGCAACGTCCACGGCGCGGCGCAGCGGACGGGTGATGCCGGTGGTCAAACGCCAGGCGCACAGGCCGCCCAGCGCCAGCACGGCGGCGGCGAAGGCCAGCATGAAGCGGCGGTTTTCCTGGTAGCTGGCGTCGATACGGGCCGCGTTGGCGTCGATGCTCTGGCGCTGCATCACCAGCAGGCCGCTGAGCGCATCCAGATAGGCCTTGCCGTCGGGGATGAAATTCTTTTCCAGCAGCGCGGCGGCTTCCTCGAACTTGTCTTCCTTCTTCAGCGCAACGATGCCGTCGCGCGAGGCCACATAGCGCTTGCGCGCGGCGATCATGGTGGCGAACAGCTGCTTTTCCTCGTCGCTTTCGAGCAGCGGCTCAACCTTCTTTTGCAGCTCGTTCACTTCGCTGGAGGAAGCGGCGGCGTCGGCGGCAAAGAAGGGACCGAGGCTGGCGTCGCTGGACTTGGAAATGGCGGTGGTGCGGCGCACGCTGGTGTGGATCAGGCGGTACCAGTCAGAGATCATGCGTTCCTTGGCCAGCGGCTGCTGCATCATTTCGCTGGTGGCTTCGGCCACGGCCTGCATATGGCTCAGGCCTATCCAGGTCATCAGCATAGTTAGCAGCAAGACAAGTCCAAAGCCGCCGGCGAGGCGGGTACCGATTTTCAGGTTTTTCATTTTTTCTCTCGAACAAAAAAGTGGGACACAGGCGGACAAGCCGCGCCCCGGCTGAAAACAGGTGCCAGTGCGTCCATGGGAAACTACGATTGCAACAATGAGACAGCGTGCTGCTTGTGATAAAAAGCAACACTTAGTATTGACAGAACTGCTAGGGAAGGATAGGAGTGTAACACGGAGTTAAAATTAGTGCCTCGTGGAAACTACGTAGACGCGGACGCAAGCAGGGCTGTACGCTCCGCGTGCGCCCGAATACCATTACGGTATGAAAACATTCATCCATACCAGATGGCCGCGCGCAGCGGCAATGACTGCCGCCGCCTGCCTTCTCGCCGTTCAGGCAATCGCGGCCGGCCCCACTTTCGGCACCCACGGCATGGCGCTGTTCGGCGGCAAGGAGGGCTTGTACGCCTCGCACCTGCCCATGTTCCATGCGCCGCACGATTACCAGGTGGTGCTGCAAGTGCACGTGGCGGACGCCAGGCTGGACGCGGCGCTGAAAGGCCGGCTGGACGGCAAGACCGCGCTGTGGACCGTGGACCCGGAAAAATTCGAACTGGACAGGCTGGCGCCGGACGCCGCCTCGCCCCTGCGCCAGTTCAAGGCTGATCTGGTGCTCGGCCATTTCGAGCAAGGCGGCAAGACACAGTACAGGGCTGCAACATTGGTGGTGGATAAAGTCTTGCTGTTCCGGCCACTCTCGCCAGCCGAAAAAACAAACTCCACGGCAACTTATGTGCAAATTGGCAACGGCAAACAGCGTTACCTCATCAAGGAGATCGACAGCCGTCCCGATTTCGATCATATTGTTTCTTACCGTGCAGCATCGCATGCGCCATACGCACCGGCCACCATCGCCAAGAACGGCATGGCCGAACCGGACGCCAAAGCGCTCGCCGCCGCGCTGCAGGCAACGCCGTCCGCCATACGCGGCACGGTCTACTTCTATACCGACGACTTGCGGTGATGACAGTTCCTGCGATCTATCAAGGCTTGTGGCGGCGCACCGGCATCTGGCGCAGCAATGGCACCAGCGACCTGAGCACTCAGGTGTGGTGGTTCCAGTCCGCCAGCTTCCATATCGACCTGCGCATTCCGATCGACCGCCCGTCGCTGGACAGCCGCGCCCAGCTGGCGACGCTTGCGCCAGCGCAGCTGGCCCGTTTCAGCGCGCAAACCGGCTTTGCCGGCACTACCGTGGTGGCGGGCGAGCGCTGCGAATGGCGGCCCGAGATCGCCTTCCCCGCTCTCAGCGCCGAACTGGACGCGGGCTGGATGCGCTTTGACAGCGAGGACGCGGTCCACGAAACCGGCATTGACGCCAGCTACGATGAAGACTGGGTACGCATGGCGGGCGCGCCGATGCGCGGCGTGCGGCTGGTGCCGGTTGCGGCGGCGGGCGGCGCAGCGGTCGCCTACCTGATTATCGGCGAGCACTGGATGGCCTGGGCTTGCGGCAGCCCCGGCGACGCCTACTCCCCGACCACGCCGGACGCCAGCTCATGGGGCGAGTTCACGGTGCTGCATAAAGGCGGCGGCTGGCGCATTGCCGGCTCCAACTGCGCCTGGAAGGAAGGCCAGGAAGTGCCCGGCGCGGACGCGCTGGCCACGCAGCAGTTTTCGCCGGACGGCATCACCACCCTGCCCTTCGCCGACGGCCACTGGCGCGTCACGTCGCTGGCATAGGCGTTTCCAGCAACTCCGGCCACGCACACAGCAGCAAAAGCCAGACGGTGAAAGCGCTGAGCACCACCGCCAAAGACGTTGGCGGAAACTGGATCGGGCTGGTCATCAGCTTCGCCCAGGCCGCAAGCGGCACCAGCAGCAGCGCGAACGTGGCGCCCCGATAGGCGCGCTCCCGAGACCTGGCCCGCCACCCCACCGCGAACATCACAAACCCGGACGCCAGCAGGCACGCGCCGCCGATCACCAATACCATCATCTGCCACGGTGACGCCGTCGCCTCCTCGGAAGAAAACGCGTTGAGGACCAGCGCCAGCGGAATGGAAACAAAGAGCATGCCAAAGCCCAGAAGTGCGCAGCACAAGCGCGTGCAAATAACGGCAACCGAAGCGAAGATTTTCATTAGCTGTCCCTGATGATGTGAATCATGCAAGCATAGGGACGGCCTGTGAAGCCATGATGCGCTGCGTGTGAACCCTGCCGATTTAAGCAAGGTCAAAGTCCGAACCGGCCAGTTATACTAAAGTCATACAACGCACTGGGAGCATAGAAATGTCCACCGCCAAGCAGGAAATCATGAACTTGCTCGCGACCATGCCTGACGACTGCTCATTGGAAGACATCCTTTACAAGCTATACGTCATAGCCGAAATCAAGAGGAGCGACGACCATGTTGATGCCCACGGCACCATTTCGCACACTGAAGCGGAACGGCGGCTCAATAAATGGCTAAATCCGTAATTTGGTCTGAAAAAGCAATCGACGACCTCAACTCAATCGCCCACTACATTGCGCGCGACTCTACGCAAAATGCTTCGGCGGTTGTCAAAAAAATTCTGGCTACAGCGGCTAGCCTTAGCCAGTTTCCCCACTTGGGCGCCATCGTGCCTGAACTTGCCGATCCGGCGATACGCGAACGCAAAGTATTCCGCTACCGCATCATCTATCGGGTGCGCGCATCGGAAGCTCTTATCCTTGCCGTACTTCACAGCAGGCGCAGCTTCGTGTCGCTGCGCCGCAGGCTAAGGGAATAAAAAACGGGACCCGAAGGTCCCGTTTGCTTATTCCGCTGTGGCGGCGGCTTTTTTGGCGGCTGGCTTTTTGGCGGCCGGCTTGGCGGCGGCTTTTTTCGCGGCCGGCTTGGCTGCAGCTTTTTTCGCTGCCGGCTTCGCGGCGGCTTTCTTGGCCGCCACTTTCTTGGTCGGCGCCGCCGCTACCGCGGTTTCGCCTTCGGCGCCTTCCGCTTCGTCCGCCTTGCCCGCTTTCGGCTTGGCGCCCGGCTTGGCTTTGCGCTCTTCGAACTCGAAGCTGATCTTGCCGTCCTTGCCCTTGGTCAGGAAGGCCTTGAACGGACGGCGCGTGCGCTGCGAGACGAAGCCCGGCAGCAGATCGGTCTTGCCGTCGTTGAGCAGCTTGCTCATCTGCTCGGGCAGGATCTCCTGCTGCAGGATGATGCGGCCGCTGCGGAAGTCGCAGGTCTTGGGCTTGGCGACGCTGTGCTCGCACACATAGGCCAAGCCCATTTCGTACACATTGGCGGCGCATTTCGGGCACGGGCCGACCGGGGTCTGGCCGGTGAAGTCCACGCCTTCGCCGTCCTCGCCACCTTCGTCGTTCTGGCCAAAGTCGAACTCCAGCTTGAAGTTGCTGATGTCCTCGTCGCGCACGATGCGCAGGATGGCGGCGAACGGGCGGCCCATCTTGGAACGGAAGCCTTGCAGCGGACCGATGGTACGGTTCTTCAGCAGTTCTTCAACTTCCGCGATTTCAAACTGGCGGCTGCCCGGCGTTTTGCTCATCGAGAACTCGCACTTGGTGCAGGCGAAACGGCGGTAGTTCTCTTTCACCACGCTGTTGCAGTTCGGGCAAGGCGTGACCAGGGTGGCATAGTCGCCCGGAATGGTGTCGTTGTCGTATTCCTTGGCGCGCTTGACGATGATTTGCGTCATCTGGGCGATTTCGCGCATGAATTCCTCGCGCGAGATGCGTCCCTTTTCCATTTGCGACAGCTTGTATTCCCACTCGCCGGTCAGCTCCGGCGCCGTCAATTCGTTCACGCCCAGGCCGCGCAGCAGCGTCATCAGCTGCGACGCCTTGGCGGTCGGGATCAGTTCGCGGCCTTCGCGCAGCAGGTATTTCTCGCCCAGCAGGCCCTCGATAATGGCGGCGCGCGTTGCCGGCGTGCCCAGGCCTTTGCCGGCCATGGCGTCGCGCAGTTCGTCGGAGTCGACCAGCTTGCCCGCGCCTTCCATGGCGGACAGCAGCGTCGCTTCCGAGTAGCGCGCAGGCGGCTTGGTGACCAGGCCGTTCGGCGTGACCTTCTCGGTCTTGACCTTCTCGCCCTTGGCGACCGGCACCAGCATGCCGCTACCTTCCTTGTCGTCGTCGCCGGCCGCGTCCTTGCCGTAGATCGCCATCCAGCCGGCGTTGGTCATGACCTTGCCTTCGGTCTTGAACTGGTGGCCGGACACTTCGGTGTAGCGGGTGGTGACCTGGAACTCGGCGGCCGGGAAGAACACGGCCATGAAGCGGCGCGTCACCAGGTCGTACAGTTTCTGTTCCGGCTCGGACAGGTTCTTCGGTGCGATGCCGGTCGGAATGATGGCAAAGTGATCCGAGATCTTGGTGTTGTCGAAGATGCGCTTGTTCGGCTTGACCCAGCCCTTGCTCAGGATCTGCTTGGAGAAGGTGTGGTAATTGTGGTTCTCGCCCAGCACGCCCAGCACTTCCTTGACGGTGTCCAGGTAGTCTTCCGGCAGGTGGCGCGAATCGGTACGCGGGTAGGTCAGCACCTTGTGCTTCTCGTACAGCGCCTGGGCCAGGCCCAGCGTGTTCTTGGCCGAGAAGCCGAAACGGCCGTTGGCCTCGCGCTGCAAGCTGGTCAGGTCGAACAGGCCGGGCGCCATCGAGGTGGTCGGCTTGGACTCTTCGGTGACATTGCCCTGCTTGCCGCGGCAGGCCAGCGCGATGCTGTCGGCGGCGGCCTTGGACCACAGGCGCTCGGCGCGTTTTTCCGGGTCGTGCTCGTCCTTCTTGAAGCCGGTGTCCATCCAGCGGCCTTCGTACACGCCGGCTGCGCAGATGAACTCGGCGCGCACTTCCCAGTAGTCGCGCGAGACGAATTTCTTGATCTTTTCTTCGCGCTCGACCACGATGGACAGGGTCGGCGTCTGCACGCGGCCCACGGTGGTCAGGTAGAAGCCGCCCTCTTTCGAGTTGAACGCGGTCATGGCGCGGGTGCCGTTGATGCCGATCAGCCAGTCCGCTTCCGAACGGCAGCGCGCGGCGTCCGCCAGCGGCAGCATTTCCTCGTCCGAGCGCAGGCTGTTGAAGCCTTCGCGGATGGCGTTGGGCGTCATCGACTGCAGCCACAGGCGCTGCACCGGCTGCTTGGCCTTGGCGTTCTGCGCAATCAGGCGGAAGATCAGCTCACCTTCGCGGCCCGCGTCGCATGCGTTGATCAGGCCGGTGACGTCCTTGCGTTTGATCAACTTGTTGAGCACTTTCAGGCGCGACTCGGTCTTGGCGATCGGATTCAGCGCGAAGTACGGCGGGATCATGGGCAGGTGGGCAAAGCTCCACTTGCCGCGCTTGACGTCGTGCTCTTCCGGCACCGCGATTTCCAGCAGGTGGCCGACGGCCGAGGACAGCACGTAGTCGTCGGACTCAAAGTACTCATCGTGCTTGGTAAAGCCGCCCAGCGACTTCGCGATATCGTTCGCGACAGATGGCTTCTCGGCGATGATGAGGGTTTTGCTCATATTTTGTATTCTCTTGTTTTTTTACTCTGGATTTGGCGCAGCATGCGCATCATACAGAACATTCTTATACCGCATGCTGAACTTTTGCAATCCCGCCAGGGTTGCTTCGGCTTGGCGGCACGGCGCTGCAGAGGGTGGTCTTGCGGTGCGCAAGCGGGGAACAACGGGAAGCGTGTCAGTGCAGCAGGCGCGGCATTTGATCTTCATCGGAACCGAACAGGTCGTCAAACATCAAGGCGTCCGGCTCCTTGCCCTGGCTCCACAGCAGCATCAGGACGATGACTTTCAGCTTGCCCAGCGACACCGGCACTTCCTCCAGCGCCAGCGCACGTTCGATGACGATTTCACGCTGCAGGGGCGACAGCACCTGGGCGCTTTCCAGGAACTGGATAAAGCCGATGGCGGCGGTGCCCAGCGCGTCCTGCTCCTCCTCCACATAGTAGCGGGTGCCGGTGGAGGCGGCCGTCAGCGTCTGTTCGACTCCCGCCATTTCATTCAGGTCGGTGAGCCAGACCAGCGCTTCGGAGATCTCCTCGTCGTCGAAACCGACGGCCGACAGTTTCCTTGCCAAGGCGGCCGGTTCCGGGCACGCATCGGGGCGGTAATAAGTCTCGTAGAGATAAACAAGGATGTCGAACATGGCGCTACTCTAACAGTTAAGAACGGCGAAACACAAGCCCTGCACCGCATCGTCACAGGCCCCGGCGGTGCAGGCGCTGAAAAATTCCTCCCGGCAATCGCTCGACCAGGCCGGCCAGTTCCAGCGCCAGCAGATGGCTGTGCGCGTCGGCGGCGGACAGGCCGGCCCGCAGCGCCAGCGCGTCGGCCGGGGCCGGATCATGCCCGAGCGCCAGCAGCAGCGCCTCCAGCTCGGCGCGCAGCTGCACGGTGGCCTGTTGCCGCTCGGCGCCGGCGCCCCGGGGCGCATCCGGCAACATATCCTCCAGCACGTCGGCGGCGGTTTCGACCAGCTTGGCCTGGCCGGCCCGTATCAGCGCGTGGCAGCCCTTGCTCAGCGTGGCGTGGATGGAACCGGGCACGGCGAACACCTCGCGGCCCTGGTTGAGCGCGTAGCGCGCGGTGATGAGCGAGCCCGACTGCGCCGCCGCCTCGATCACCAGCACGCCGCGCGCCAGGCCGCTGATGATGCGGTTGCGGCGCGGGAAATTGTCCGGCAGGGGCGGCGTGCCCAGCGGATATTCGCTGACGATGCAGCCTTCGGCGGCGATGCGCAGCGCCAGCTCGCGGTTGCGGGCCGGATACAGGCGGTCGATGCCGGTGCCCAGCACCGCCACCGTGCCGGCGCCCTCCGGTCCGGCCGCCAGCCCGCCCGCGTGGGCTGCCGCGTCTATGCCCAGCGCCAGCCCGGACACGATCACCAGCCCGGCGGCCGACAGTGCGGCGGCGAAGCGGTCCGCATTCTCCACGCCCTGCACGCTGGCGTTGCGCGCGCCGACGATGGCGGCCGCCGGCCGGTACAGCAGTTCGCGCCGCCCTCTTGTATACAGCAGCAGCGGCGCGGCGGGGATCTGGCGCAGCTGGGGCGGAAAAGCGGGATCGTCCAGCGCCATCAGCGCGTGGCCGGGCTGTTCCAGCCAGCGCAGCGTGGCGTCCGCCAGGCGCCCGGCCTCGTCCAGCAGCGCGGCCGGGGGCGAGCGCAGCGCCTGCACGGCGGGAGCGACCAGGCTGCCAGCAAGCACTTCGGCCAACACGCGGTGCAGATCGCCGGGCTCGGCCTGGAAAACGCGGTCGGGATGGGAAAATTCGGCGATCAGCTCGGCGCCGGCGGTCACGCCCACGCCGGGCGTAAGCTGCAGCCGCAGCCAGCTGGCGATGGCCGCGCGGCCCAAGACCCGGGGCGCGGCAAGGGCTGGCCCCGGGCCTGCGGCGGCGGGGCTGGCGGCAGGCTGGCTGCCGCTGGCGGGGGGATCCGTGGCTTGCACGGCGCGGTTTACTCCGGCGATTTGGCGACGTCGCCCACTTCCACTGGCGCCGTTACCTGCATGATCAGGCCGTAAGAAATATGCTTGAACACGCGGAAGATAAACAAGCTGCCCACTTCCTCATCCGGCAGCTTGACCTGCGGATTCCCCATGTTGAGCCAGCCTTTGCTGGCGCCTGGATCGGTCACCGTCTGTCCCCTATGGTACAGCTGCAGCACAGAACCGATATCGAGTCCGTCAAGCTTTCCGCGATTAATGCTGACCACCTGGTTCTGGCCCGCATGGCTCACGCCGCCGTAAATAGCCACCACGGCCGCGTCCACCTTGCGCTCCGGCGGGTGCGGAACATAGTTCTGCATAGGCGTGGGCGGGGACTGCATCAGCAGATCGCCCTTGCCCATTTCCTCTTTGGCGGTGGCCACGATAAAGGTGTGCACTTCGGAACCGGGCTTGGCGGCGGTCTGCAGTTTGAGCGTGCCTAAATAGAACGCTTCCTGGCCGATGACGGCCTTGGTGACCGGATCCTTCAGCGGCTTGCCCGGGCGGAACACCTGGAAGGAGGTGCCATCCTTCAGGTCGCCGCGCACATAGGCTTTCTCGTCCTTGCCCAGGAAAACGTGGCCTTCCTGCGCCGCAATGATGCGCGGCGCATTCTTCAGCTCGTCGTCTTCGATAATCAGCGGCTGGGTGAGGAAGGGTTCGATGTCGCCGGTCGGGATGGACTGCACGGCGTCCTTGCCCAGGCCTTCCATGCGCAGCTGGGGCGACAGCCGCAGCGCGGACGGATCGCCGGCCCCGGCGCCCTCGCCCACCCGGCTGCCCAGGCGCAGGCGGCCTGCGGCGCGGTCCAGGTAGACGATCTGGCCCGGATAAATCCAGTGCGGATTGCGGATTTCCTCGCGGTTCATGCCCCACACCTGGGGCCAGCACCAGGGGCGCTCCAGGAAACGCCCGGAAATACCCCACAGCGTATCGCCGCGGACCACCACGTGCTGGTCCGGCGCATTCGGCCGGAATTCGCAGTTCATGGATTGCGCAGAGGCCGCCGTGGCACTGGAAATAAGCGTCGCGATCAACAGGCGTGCGCCGACTGTGCTAAAATTTTTCATTAAGATGTCCGTTAAAGGCGGGCATGGACGAAAGGCTGGATCGCGACCTGAAGGTTGCCCTGCTGAATCAAATTCTGCCCATAATACCCTGAACTAGCAAGAGAAACCACGCTGCGCAGCAGGGTGCGCCTGTTGCATTTTTAAGTCACACCACGAATCCGCATGTCCATACTGAATATCCTCCGCTATCCCGACCCGCGCCTGCACAAGATTGCGCAGCCCGTCACCGCCTTCGACGCGCGCCTGGCCAAACTGGTCGCCGACATGGCCGACACCATGTACGAGGCGCCCGGCGTGGGCCTGGCCGCCACCCAGGTGGACGTGCATGAGCGCGTTGTCGTCATCGACATCTCGGAAGACAAAAGCCAGCTGATCGCCTTCATCAACCCGGAAATCATCTGGTCCAGCGAAGAGCGCACCGTGTACGACGAGGGCTGCCTGTCGGTGCCCGGCGTGTACGACGGCGTGGAGCGTCCTTCCAAAGTGAAGGTGCGCGCCTTCGACGTGAAGGGCGAGCAGTTTGAACTGGAAGCGGACGGCCTGCTGGCCGTGTGCATCCAGCACGAAATGGACCACCTGGTGGGCAAGGTATTCGTGGAATACCTGTCGCCGCTCAAGCGCAACCGCATCAAAACGCGCATGATGAAGGAAGAACGCGGCATCGCGCGCGAAAAAGCGCTGCGGGAACAAGGCCGCCGCATCTGATTTCCCACATGGCCGGCACAGTCCGGCCATGTCAGTTTTTAGTGCCACCTCAAGAGGACAATAGAATGAAAATAATCTTCGCGGGCACACCCGAATTCGCAGCCGTGGCGCTGCAAAGCCTGCACGAGGCGGGGTTTGAGATCCCCCTGGTGCTGACCCAGCCCGACCGCCCCGCCGGACGCGGCATGCATCTGCACCCGTCCGCCGTCAAGCAATATGCCGTGGCGCACAATATTCCCGTGGCGCAGCCGCTGTCGCTGCGCATGGACAGCAAGGACCCGCAGCGCGCCGCCGAAGCCAAGCAAGCCCATGAGCTGCTGATGGCGACCGACTACGACGCGATGGTGGTGGCCGCTTACGGCCTGATCCTGCCGCGCAGCACGCTGGACATCAAGCCCTGCATCAACATCCACGGCTCGCTGCTGCCGCGCTGGCGCGGCGCCGCGCCCATCCACCGCGCCATCGAGTCGGGCGACGCGGAAACCGGCGTCACCATCATGCAGATGGAAGAAGGCCTGGACACCGGCCCCATGCTGCTGATCGAGCGCCTGCCCATCGGCCCGCAGGACAGCACCGGGGTACTGCACGACAAACTGGCCGCCATGGGCGCGCGCATGATCGTCAAGGTGATGCAGAAGATGGACAGCGGCATCGTGGAAGCGGTGCCGCAGCCGGAAGCGGGCGTGACCTACGCCGCCAAGATCAGCAAGGAGGAAGCTGCGCTGGACTTCAAGCAGTCCGCGCGCGAGATCGGCCGCAAGATCCGCGCCTTCAATCCCTTCCCCGGCGCGCATGGCGACGTGAACGGCGTCACCATCAAGCTGTGGGGCGCGGAAGTGCTGGACGCGGACAGCTCGGCGCCTGCCGGCCAGGTGCTCGCGGCCGACGCGCAGCACGGCATCGTGGTGGCTTGCGGCGGCGGCGGTTCGCTGCGCCTGACCGAGCTGCAAAAGCCGGGCGGCAAGCGCCTGCCGGCTTCCGAGTTCATCAAGGGCTTCGCGCTGGATGGCTTGCGCTTCGCCTGAGCGGTGAGCGAGCCTGCGCGCATCGACCAGCTGGCTGCGCTGCGCGCCCTGCGCCGCGTGGTCGAACTGGGCAGCTTCACGGCTGCCGCCGAGGCGCTGGGCCTCAGCCACACCGCCGTCTCGCGCCAGATCAAGCAGCTGGAGGCCCACCTCGGCGCCCAGCTGCTGAACCGCACCACGCGCCGCTTCGCCCTCACCGACGCCGGCAAGCAATACTACGAAGCCAGCCGCCAGATCCTCGACGCCCTCGACGACGCCGACCGCGCCGTGACTGCGCAGCAGGCGCGTCCTTCCGGCACCCTGCGCATCAACGCGCCCATGGCCTTCGGCACGCTGGAGCTGGCCGCCTGGCTGTCCGCCTTCATGGCGCAATACCCTGAATTGACAGTGGACCTGGTCTGCAACGACCGGATCGTCGACCTGATCGAAGACAGCTTCGACGTCGCGCTGCGCCTCACGCGCGGCCTGCCCGACTCCACGCTGATCGCCAGGAGACTGGCCGACAGCCCGCTGCTGCTGGCCGCCAGCCCGGCCTACCTGAAGCAGCATGGCGCGCCGCGCACGCCGGCCGAGCTGGCGCGGCACAACTGCCTGGTCTACACGCAGGCGCAGCACCCGCGCATATGGACTTTCCGCAGCCCCGGCGGCGGCGAGGAGAGCGTGAATGTGCAAGGCAACCTGCAAGCCAACACCAGCGTCGCCCTGCGCGCCGCCGCGCTGGCCGGCCTGGGCATCATCAGCGCCGCCTCCTTCATCGTGCATGAAGACGTGCAGCGCGGCGCCTTGACCGCGCTGCTGCCGGACTACCCGCAGCGTCCGCGCGAACTGTACGCTCGCTACCCGCAGAGCCGCCACCAGTCCCCGAAAGTCCGCGCCTTCATCGACTTCGCCACCGCTCACTACCGCGGGCGCGGCTGGGCCTAGGCTTCGGCCGGCGCCATCGACTTCTTCACCGCGCGGTATTGCTGGGTGAGGCCGCCGTAGCCCCAGGCGGCGGGGCGGGCGTCGTCGATGTGGACGTAGCTGACCTCGTGCAGCGGTCCCAGCAAGCCTGCCATTTCTTCGAACACGGCCTTGATGTATGCCGCCTTTTCGCTGGCGGTGTTGGTTTCGTCGGTGATTTTGATGTCGAGGAAGAAGCTGGCTTTCTCCTGCTGCGCCAGCGAAGCGGCGCCGATGTACCAGTGCTGCGGCTCCACGTGCGAGATGGCGATGGAAGTGAGCGGCTGCGCCTTGTGCAGGATGTCATTGGTCAGACGCAGCAGAATGGCGGCGGCGCGCTGCGATTGCCCGGCGCTGGCCGGCGTGGAAAGGGTGAGGTTCAGGATGGGCATGGCGCTACTCCTACGAGTGGTTAAGGTGTAGCCATGGTAGGCCGCCCTCCCCACCCGCACCAGCCATGCCGGCGCACAGGATTTGTGCGCGCCGCGCACGCCGGCTTACGGCTTCAGCTGGCGGATAGGAGAAACGCGCGGGAACACGTGGCCCCGGCTGCGCACTTCCTTGTTCCAGTCCTGGTTGGCCTGGTGCAGCGCCGCGTCGTAGTAGCCGCGCCCGTGGTCCAGGTGCAGGCTGACGATGGAGTGGCGCGCGCGCACGCCCCGCACGCCGATGTTGTTCAGCCTCAGGCCGATGTTCAGGTCTTCGCCGCCGTAGGCCATGCTCTCGTCGAAGCCGCCCACTTCCAGCACGTCGTGCCGCCACGCGCAGCTATTGGCGCCGCTGAAGGCGTTGCGCGGGGAGAGGAAGTCGTAGAAGCGCCGCAGGCGCGGATTGCGCAGCAATCGGTTGCGGCTCTTGTCGAAGCCCGGGATGGCGCTCAGGAAGCCGTAGTCGAACAGGCGCTGGTCCAGGATGGCGGGCCGCAGGTCGTTATTCAGGTGGTAGGCCTCCGGCACGCTGATATGGCTGCCGCCCGCCAGGAAAGCCCCCGGGCGGCTTAGCCGCAGATAGGTGTCGACAAAGTCGTCGCGCGGGATGCAGTCGCCGTCGGTGAACAGCAGCAGGTCGCCGCTGGCTTGCAGGATGGCCTTGTTCAGGGCGCGGCATTTGCCGAAGCCACGGTGCTCCTGGGTCAGGTGGATCAGCGGCAGGCCCAGGTGGCGGCAGTTTTCCACCGCCTCGGCAATCTCGGGGAACTCGCCGTCCTGGGACACGATGATCTCGTCCGGCATGCGGGTCTGGGCGGCGTAGCCGGTCAGGACGAACTCCATTTCGCGGCGCTTTTTGTGCGCGGAGATGATAACGGTTATCTTCATGGCGCAATGTTACCGGAAAATGCCTCTTATGCTGCCGATGCTGCAATGCCGTATAATTTTAGACCCGGTATTGTCTTCTCAGCCTCCCTTCAGCCACGTCGCGAAAGTACGAAATGAACAACAAAGCCAGCCAGCCACGCTACTCCAAGACCGAAGCGCAATTGCGCGAGATGCTCTCCAAGCGCATCATGTTCCTGGACGGCGCGATGGGCACCATCATCCAGCAGTACAAACTGGATGAAATGGCTTACCGCGGCGGCCCCACCGGCCGCTTCGCCGACTTCGCAGCGCCCGCCGACAGCGGCGCGCGCGAGCTGTTCGTCAAGGGGAACAACGAGCTGCTGACGCTGACGCAGCCGCAGGTGATCCAGGAAATCCACGAGCGCTACCTGGCCGCCGGCGCCGACCTGATCGAAACCAACACCTTCGGCGCCACCTCCATCGCGCAGGACGACTACCACATGGGCCACCTGGCCTACGAGATGAACGTGGAAGCGGCCAAGCTGGCCAAGGCCGCCACCGCCAAGTACAGCAGCGCCGACAAGCCGCGCTTCGTGGCCGGCGCGCTCGGCCCGACGCCGAAGACCGCGTCCATCTCGCCGGACGTGAACGACCCCGCCGCCCGCAACGTGACCTTCGACCAGCTGGTCGCCGCCTACTACGAGCAGGTGCGCGGCCTGGTCGACGGCGGTTCCGATGTGCTGCTGGTGGAAACCATCTTCGACACGCTGAACTGCAAGGCCGCGCTGTTCGCCATCGACCTGTACTTCGAAGAGCGCCCGGAGCAGGAGCGCCTGCCCCTGATGATCTCGGGCACCGTGACCGACGCCTCCGGCCGCATCCTCTCCGGCCAGACCGTGCCGGCCTTCTGGAACTCGGTGCGGCACGCGCGCCCGCTGACCATAGGCCTGAACTGCGCGCTGGGCGCCGCCCTGATGCGCCCCTACGCCGAAGAGCTGTCGCAGATCGCCGACACCTTCGTCTGCATCTACCCGAACGCCGGCCTGCCCAACCCGATGAGCGACACCGGCTTCGACGAGCTGCCGGCCGACACCTCCGCCCTGCTGCGCGAGTTCGCCGACGCGGGCTTTATCAACATGGCCGGCGGCTGCTGCGGCACCACGCCCGACCACATTGCCGCCATCGCCAAGCTGCTGGCCGAGACCCAGCCGCGCGCGCTGCCGGAAGTGAAGGTCGCCCAGCGCCTGTCCGGACTGGAGCCCTTCACCATCGACGACGACTCGCTGTTCGTCAACGTGGGCGAGCGCACCAACGTCACCGGCTCGAAAGCGTTCGCGCGCATGATCCTGAACGAGCAGTACGACGAGGCGCTGTCGGTGGCGCGCCAGCAGGTGGAAAACGGCGCCCAGGTCATCGACATCAATATGGACGAAGCAATGCTCGATTCGCTGGCCGCCATGACGCGCTTCCTGAACCTGATCGCGTCCGAACCGGACATCTCGCGCGTGCCCATCATGATCGACTCCTCCAAGTGGGATGTGATCGAGGCGGGCCTGAAATGCGTGCAGGGCAAGGCCATCGTCAACTCCATCTCGATGAAGGAAGGCCTGGAGGAGTTCATCCGCCAGGCGAAACTGTGCCGCCGCTACGGCGCCGCCGTCATCGTCATGGCCTTCGACGAGAAGGGCCAGGCCGACACCTTCGAGCGCAAGATCGAAATCTGCGAACGCGCCTACAAGGTGCTGACCGAGCAGGTGGGCTTCCCGCCGGAAGACATCATCTTCGACCCGAACATCTTCGCCATCGCCACCGGCATCGAAGAGCACAACAACTACGCGGTGGACTTCATCAACGCCACCCGCTGGATCAAGGACAACCTGCCGCACGCGAAGATCTCCGGCGGCGTGTCCAACGTGTCCTTCTCCTTCCGCGGCAACGACCCGGCGCGTGAAGCCATCCACACCGTGTTCCTGTACCACGCCATCAAGGCCGGCATGACCATGGGCATCGTCAACGCCGGCATGGTGGGCGTGTACGACGACCTGCCGGCCGAGCTGCGCGAGCGCGTGGAGGACGTGGTGCTGAACCGCCGCGAAGACGCCACCGAGCGCATGATCGAAATCGCCGGCACGCTGAAGGCCGGCGGCAAGGCGCAGGAGCAGAACCTGGAGTGGCGCAACGCCATCGTGGAGAAGCGCCTGGCGCACGCGCTGGTGCACGGCATCACCCAGTTCATCACCGACGACACGGAAGAGATGCGCCAGCAGGTTCTGGCTTCCGGCGGCCGTCCTATCCACGTGATCGAAGGCCCGCTGATGGACGGCATGAACATCGTCGGCGACCTGTTCGGCCAGGGCAAGATGTTCCTGCCGCAGGTGGTGAAATCGGCGCGCGTGATGAAGCAGGCCGTGGCCCACCTGATCCCTTACATCGAGGAGGAGAAGAAGGCCGAGGAAGCGCGCACCGGCATCGTCGCCAAGCCAAAGGGCAAGATCGTCATCGCCACCGTGAAGGGCGACGTGCACGACATCGGCAAGAACATCGTGTCCGTGGTCCTGCAGTGCAATAACTTCGAGGTGGTGAACATGGGCGTGATGGTACCCTGCTCCGAGATCCTGGCGCGCGCCAAGCTGGAAAACGCCGACATCATCGGCCTGTCCGGCCTGATCACGCCGTCGCTGGAGGAAATGGCCCACGTGGCCAAGGAGATGCAGCGCGACGAGCACTTCCGCATGATGAAGATCCCGCTGCTGATCGGCGGCGCCACCACCAGCCGCGCGCACACCGCCGTGAAGATTTCGCACAACTACGAAGGCCCGGTGGTCTACGTGCCGGACGCTTCGCGTTCCGTGTCGGTGGCGCAGTCGCTGCTGACGCCGGAAAGCCGCGACCAGTACATCGCCGAGATAGAGCAGGACTATGTGCGCATCCGCGAACAGCACGCCAACAAGAAGGCGCTGCCGACCGTATCGCTGGCCGCCGCGCGCGCCAACAAGGCCAAGCTGGAATTCAAGCCGCTCAAGCCCAAGTTCATCGGCCGCCGCGTGTTCAAGAACGTGGACCTGGCGCTGCTGGCCAACTATATCGACTGGGGTCCGTTCTTCCAGACCTGGGACCTGGCCGGTCCCTTCCCCGCCATCCTCACCGATGAAGTGGTGGGCGAAGCGGCCAGCAAGGTGTTCGAGGAAGGCCAGGCGCTGCTGAAGAAACTGATCGACGGCCGCTGGCTCACCGCCAACGGCGTGGTCTCGCTGCTGCCCGCCAACAGCGTGAACGACGACGACATCGAAATCTATACCGACGACGAGCGCGAGACCGTGGCCTTCACCTACTACGGCCTGCGCCAGCAGGGCGTGAAGCCCATCATCGACGGCGTGCAGCGCCCGAACCAGTGCCTGGCCGACTTCATCGCGCCCAAAGAGTCCCGCATCAAGGACTACATCGGCATGTTCGCCGTGACCTCCGGCCTGGGCATCGAGAAGTACGAGCAGCGCTTTGAAGACGCACACGACGACTACTCGTCCATTATGCTCAAGGCGCTGGCCGACCGCCTGGCCGAAGCCTTCGCCGAATACATGCACGAGCGCGTGCGCAAGGACCTGTGGGGCTATGCCGCCGACGAAGGCCTGAGCAACGAGCAGATGATCGCCGAAGAATACGCCGGCATCCGCCCGGCGCCGGGCTACCCTGCCTGCCCCGAGCATACGGTGAAGGCCGACATGTTCAAGGTGCTGCAAGCGGAAGAGATCGGCATGGAGCTGACCGAGTCGTTCGCCATGTTCCCCGGCGCCGCCGTGTCCGGCTTCTACTTCGCGCATCCGCAATCGAAGTACTTCACCGTCGGCAAGATCGGCAGCGACCAGTTTGAAGACATGGTTGTCCGCCGCGGCATCGACAAGGCTGAACTCGAACGCTACCTCGCGCCTAACCTGTAAAAAAAACGGGAACCTTTGCGCGCTGCGATGGCCTAAGCATGGAGTTAACCACTTCAACGGAGGCCATATGGAAAACGCAGTTGCAATCAAACGCTGGCAGGATCAGCTGATCCTGCTGCTCGGTTTGTGGCAGTTCATTACGCCCTGGGTGTTTGGCTACGGCATCCCGTCGCAGCTGGCGTGGAACGCTTTCGTGACCGGCGCGGTCATGGCGGCGCTGGCCGCGTTTGATCTGTACAAGACCTATTTCTGGGCGGTTGTGCTGAACCTGCTGGTTGGCGTCTGGGTGGCGGTGTCGCCCTGGGTGCTGGCGCGGGCCGAGCAGATCACCGTGCCGCAAGAGGCCATGTGGAACAACCTCATCGTCGGCGCGGCGGTTGCCGTGCTGGCGCTGTGGGAGATGCGCACGGATCCGGAGTTGCGCACGCATTGGCCGGGTGCGGCGCATCCGTGACCGTGGCGGAGCTTGGCGGGTTACGCGCCCAGGCGCTAACCCGCCGGTTTCACTGGTCGCGGCGGAATTTCCAGATGGCGAGGCCGGCAAACACGGCGGCAAAGGCAAGCTGCACCGCCATGGGGCCAAGCGCGCCTTCCATGCCGAGGCCGCGCCACGTTACCGCGTCAAAGCCGTCCACCGCCCAGCGGGTGGGGATGGCGATCGTCAGCAGCTGCATCCACGCGGGGAAGACGAAGGACGGCACCCAGGCGCCGCCCAGCATCACCATGATCAGCGTGGCGAACACCGCAATGCCGCGCGCGGCTTCCGGCGTCTTGCCGAAGGCGGCGATCAGCAGGCCGAAGCCTGCCGTCATCAGCGCGAAGCACAGCCCCACGCCCACGAAGCCCAGCGGGTTGGCAATCTGCACCTTGAAGATCAGCATGGCGCACAGGAAGATGGCCACCAGCAGGCCGGAGGCGATCACGGCGGCCGATATGGCGCGCGCCAGCAGCACCGTGGTCAGCGATACCGGCGCGGCCAGCAGCCGGCTCCAGATGCCCATGCGGCGCGCCAGCAGGATACCTATGCCCATGTCCACGCCCATGAACAGGATGAACTGCACGCTCATGCCCGCAAACGAGTGCGCGTAGCCGTTGTACTTGGGACCAGAGCTGAGCGCCTCGTCCTTGGTGGCGAAGGGCATGCTCAGGCCGGGCTTGGCCTTGGCGCCGTCCGCGCCGTCCTGCGCAGGCTTGGCCTGCTCGGTTTTCTGGAACTTGCGCACGCTGGCCAGCATGTCGCGCAGTTCGGGATTGCCCTTGCCTTTCGCAGTCTCCTGCTCCAGCTCGAGCAGGCTGGTGTCCATGAACTTGGCGCCCGTGTCGCCGCCGAACATTTCCGCGCTGACGATCTGCATCACCTGCTGCGTGAGCATGCCTTTCACCATGGCCAGCGTGGTCGATTGCGAGGGGTCGTAGAACACCGGGATCTCCGGCTTGTTCCCCGCACTGAACAGCGCTTTGCCTGCGGCGTCGCCGAAGCCTTGCGGAATCACCACGGCCACGGTGAGCTTGCCGGAACGGACCCTGGCTTGCGCCTCTTCCAGCGGCAGTTCAATGATGCGCAGCGTGGCGTCCGCCTTCAGGCCGTCGGCAATCTTCACGCCGACCGGGCTGCTGTCCTGCAGCACCAGGCCGACGTCGATCTTGCCGGTCTTGGAATCGCCGCTGCCGCCGAACAGGGAGCCGAAGAAGGCAGCCAGCACGATGGGCAGCATCAGGTTGATCAGCAGCGCGCGCTTGTCGCCGAGGTAGAGGATGAGGTCTTTGCGGACCAGTGCGAAAAATGCGGTCATCATGGTCCTTTTCAGTCGCGCAGGCTGCGGCCGGTGAGGTTGAGGAAGATGTCTTCAAGATTGGTCTTGGCGGTGGCGAAGTGCTGCAGGGCGCAGCCCTGCGCGTTCAGCCAGGCCAGCACGGAAGCCGCGTGCGCGGTAGCGGCCAGGCCGATTTCCAGCACCGGGCCGCCCTCGCCGGCCTGGCTGCCCAGCTCGCGCACGGCGCTCACGCCCGGCAGGCTGCGCAGGCCGGCGAGCAGCTCGGCCATGCGCTCGGCCGCCAGCGGCTGCGCCAGTTCGGCACGCAGCGCCGCTTGCGCGGGCAGGCGGCGGTACAGGTCGGCCGGGCTTTCATCGGCCAGCACTTTGCCGTGGTCGATGATGACGATGTGGTCGGCCAGCCGCTCCACTTCCTCCATGTAGTGGCTGGTGTAGATCAGCGCCATGCCCTTGGCCTTGAGCGCTTCCAGCGTGTCGAAGATGGCGTTGCGGCTTTGCGGATCGACGCCCACGGTGGGCTCGTCCAGGATCAGCAGCTTGGGTTCGTGCAGCAGCGCTGCGGCGATATTGAGGCGGCGCTTCATGCCGCCGGAGAAGGTGGATGGCTTGTCGGCAGCGCGGTCCGCCAGGCGCACCATGTCCAGCGCCTGCGCGCAGCGCTCCTTGAGCAGCGCGCCTTTCAGGCCGTACAGCGCGCCGAAGAGCTTGAGGTTTTCCAGCGCGGACAGGTCTTCATACAGCGCCAGGTCCTGCGGCACCAGGCCGATCTTGAGCTTGGCGCCGGTCTGGCCCTGGGCCATGGCCTCCCCTTCCAGCTCGACGCTGCCGCTGTCGCTGCGCAGCAGGCCGCAGATCATGCTGACGGTGCTGGACTTGCCGGCGCCGTTGGGGCCGATCAGGCCGACGGTCTGGCCGTGCCGGACCTGGAAATTCACGCCGTCGACCGCGAGGCGGCCGCCGTAGGATTTGCTGAGTTGATTGACGCTGAGCAGGACTGAAGTCATGGCGCGGTGCGATCCGTTAATAAGATCGCAAGCTTATCGCGCCTGTTAGCCTTCTAGCAAGTGACAAGTGTCATGACTTGTTGTGACAAGTCACAATGCGTAGCGCACCACGTTGTCGCTCCACTCGAACGCCGCCATTTCCAGTTCCACCAGTTCGTCGGTGGAGACGGCCAGGTCGCGCAGCGTGGGCACGATCTGGTGCTCCAGCTCCTCGATCTGTTCGATGGATTCGGCCAGCTTGAGCAGGTCGCCGAAGAAGCCGCCACGGAACATCAGCGCATCCTGCACCTCGTCGATGACGGGGATCTGGGCCAGGATTTCGGACATGGGGATGCCGAACAGCGTATCCATCAGCGACATGATGCCAACCGTGAAGGCGATGTCGGCGCAGTGGCGCTGGCTGGGGCGCAGCTTGAGCGCCAGCAGCTCCAGCAGGCGGCCGCGCGTGGTGGCCAGCATCAGCAGCGGCGTCATGCTGTGGCCGCGCTTGCTCGGTTCTGCGTACAGCATGATTTGCAGCCAGCGCTGCAGCTGGCGGCGGCCCAGGATGGTCACGGCCTGGCTCAGCGAGTCGATGCGCTGGCGCGCGCCCACGGCAGGCGTGTTCACCAGGCGCAACAGGTTCAGCGCCAGCGACACGTCGCGCTTGATGGCGCGTTCGATTTCCAGGTTGTCCGCTTCCGACGTCACCAGGGTCATCAGCTCCATCACGGCCAGCTGCGACGGCGACAGTTTCTTGCCGCTCATGATGACCGGCTTGGCAAAGTAATAGCCCTGGAAGTAGTCGAAGCCCAGGTCCAGGCAGTGCTTGAACTCCTCGCGGGTTTCCACTTTTTCGGCCACCAGCTTCTTGCCGTCCTGCTTGAAGCGCGGCGCCAGCTTCATCAGGATGGGCAGCGGCGTGTCGCGCATGCTCATCTTGACGTACTCGATCATGGGCATCAGCGACTGCACATTGCCGGTTTCGCCGGTCACGTCGTCCAGCGCGAAGCTGAAGCCGTGGCTCACCAGCTCGGCCATGCGCTTGAGCACCGGCGGCGTGGCTTCCATGGTTTCCACGATTTCCAGCACCACTTTTTCGCGCGGCAGGAAACCGAAGATGTCGCTCATGATGACGTCGGCATCGACATTGACGAAGCCGAGCGCGTCGCCGATCACTTTTTCCATGCCCAGCTGGGAGGCGTGGGCGATCACGGACGCGGTGGCGCCGATGTCGCTGACGATGTTGGCCGGCCCGACGGGCGCGTTGCGGAACAACAACTCATAACCGAACAACGCCTGATTGCGGTCCAGCATAGGCTGACGGCCAAGATAGAACTCGCGCACACGCAAATTCCTGGAGGCCGCACTAGTAGGCGAAAGGTCGATCATGGAAGGGTCCGTCTCAGTTCAGGAAACAATGGTGCCAAATGGCAACTAACCCGCTGTTTTACGCGGTTTTACCTGATATTTTGGCATCATTCACGCATGTTGTCTCAAACAATTTTCGCGTTACCCGGCGCATCAGGTATTCCATCGAGAAATACTTTCAGTTCACCGGGCACAAACGCCGTCCATTGCTCGTTCGTTGTCAGCGGCTGGGTGACGATAATGGCCACGCGGTCGTCCGGCGTGGTGACCTCGGAAAAGTCCACGGTCACGTCCTCGTCGGACAATTCGGCGGTCAGGAAGGGATATTGACGCACCAGGTAATACAGATTGGTGGAGCAGTGCGCGTACAGTTCGTTGCCGCTGGCCAGCAGCATATTGAAGGTGCCGTGCGCGGCGATACCGGCCACCAGCTCTTCCAGCACGCCGCGCAGGGCGGCCCGTTCGGGGCGCTGGTCGCCAAAACGGGCGCGCAGCGTCTGCAGGATGTAGCAGAAGGCCCGCTCGCTGTCGGTGTTGCCGACCGGGCGGAAAGCACCGTCCAGCACGGGATGGAATTCCTTCAGGTCGCCGTTGTGGGCGAACACCCAGTAGCTGCCCCACAGCTCGCGCACGAAGGGATGGCAGTTCTCCAGCGCCACCAGGCCTTGCGTGGCCTTGCGGATGTGCGCGATCACGTTGCGCGACTTGATGGGGTAGTTCTTGATCAGCTCGGCGATCGGCGAGGCGATGGCGGCCTGGTGGTCGACAAAATGGCGCACGCCGGCGCCCTCGAAAAAGGCGATGCCCCAGCCGTCATGGTGGGTGTCGGTGCGGCCGCCGCGCATGGCGAAGCCGGTGAAACTGAACACAATGTCGGTCGGGACATTGCAGTTCATGGCTAGTAATTGGCACATAGTAAGGGAGAATCTGCAACAGACTCTCACCTTACCATGCCTGCGGCCTTTAATGCAGCAGCACGGGCTGGCTCATCAGGGACTCGTAGCTGCCGAGGAATTCGTCGACTTCCTCCATGGTGGGCTCGCTGGCAATCAGCTGGGTGACGTCGCGCCGGAAGCTTTGCGCCAGCACGCCCGCGATGAAGATCTCGCGCTTGCAGCCTTTGTCCACAATTTCATAGCCGCCAAAACGCAGGGCCTCCAGGTCGCGGTCCGCACCGAATTCAACCACGCTGTACTGCTCGCTGTTGTAGATCAGGTTCATTTGGCTTCCTTCACGCTAGAGGCGGAAGCTCATGTGTTCCGCCGGTCCATATTGAAGTGGGGACCGGGCGCCGCTTTTCAAGCCTGGGCTTGCAAATCGGTATCCAGGTCCAGCAAATCGCCATACGGAGCTTGCTGCAGCATGCTGCGCAACTGGTCCACATGCTCCGCATTTGCCAGGCTGATGAACAGCTGCGCTGGCGGACGGCGCAGCAGACGGTTCAATGTTACTCGCAAAACGAGATTTCCTGCGCAGCACAAACAGCCGGGAGCGATGCGCTGCACATTCAGGCCTGTTTCGGGGGAGGAGATAAGGGGGGAATTGGCGTCCGCCAGGCCTTCCAGAATTACAGCGGACTGCGCGGCGGACTGCGCGGCCGCCATATTGGCGAGCGCGGCGGCGATGGCCGCTTCGCGCACAGCCGCGCGCGGGCCGGTCACCAGCGTGACGCGGGTACGCGCGGCCGCAGCGGGCGATGGCGGACCGCCCGCGCCGGCCCCGGCTGCGCCGGGAGCGGCATCGGCGGCGCTGGCCATTATTGGTTCTTCTTGGCCAGCTTGCCCGGCTCCACGCCCAGCTGCTTGAGCTTGCGGTACAAGTGGGTGCGTTCCAGGCCGGTCTTCTCCGCCACCCGCGTCATGCTGCCGCCTTCGCGGCCCAGGTGGTGCTCGAAATACATGCGCTCGAAGGCGTCGCGCGCTTCGCGCAGCGGCAGGTCGAACGACAGGTTGAACATATGGCCCTCGCCCGCCGTGGCGCCCGCGCCGCGCACCGAGGCGTGGGCTTGCGGCATGGCGGCGCTGAACGGCGCGCCGGCGGCGACCGCGCCGTCTTCCGGCGGCGGCGCCACGGCCGGACGCGGCGCCAGCGACGGCGAACGCACGGTTTCCTGGGCGCGCGTCAGGCCTGCTTGCACTGCCTTCAGCAGTTTCTGCATGGCAATTGGCTTTTCCAGGAAATTCAGCGCGCCGATGCGCGTCGCTTCCACCGCCGTATCGATGGTGGCGTGGCCGGACATCATAATGACGGGCATGGTCAGCAAGCCGTCGCGCTGCCATTCCTTCAGCAGCGTCACGCCGTCCGTGTCCGGCATCCAAATGTCGAGCAGGACCAGATCCGGCGCGCCTTGTGCACGCGCCTCGCGCGCCTGCTGCGCGTTTTCGGCAAGCTGTATTGCGTGTCCCTCGTCGCTCAAAATTTCCGAGAGCAACTCGCGGATACCCATTTCATCATCCACTACCAGAATGTTTGCCATCTATCCCTGCCTTTTTTTCATTCGCCGGTCATGCTGACATTGTAAGCCTGCATGCTAGCAATTATTTTATTAGTCTTCCAATATTATGCCAACTGCACCGGCGCCAACTTTAACAGCAAAATCAGTACCGAAGCGCCACTTCTATCGACATGGTTCTGGATATCAATCCGTCCCCCATGCTCGTCGATAATCTTTTTCACCATCGCCAGCCCCAAACCGGTGCCGCGCGCCTTCGACGTCACATACGGTTCAAAGGCGCGCGCCAGGATTTTGGGCGCGAAGCCGGGGCCGTTGTCCGATATCGCCAGGCGCACCGCAACGCGGGTGCCGCCGTCTGCGCTCTGGTAATGGATGGCCTCGGTGACGACGTCGATGCGCGGCGCCACGCCGGCGGGCGGCTGGTCCAGCAACGCATCTTGTGCATTCTGCAGTAAATTATGGATCACCTGGCGCAGCTGGGTGGCGTCGCCCATCACCAGCGGCAGCTGGGGCGCCAGCGCCAGGTGGATGATGTCGCTGGCCTCGCCGCTCAGGTACAGGTTCAGGATCTCTTCCACCAGCGCGTTCACGTCCAGCGGCTCGAGCACGGCCGGCGGGGTCTTCGCGTAGTCGCGGAAGTCGTCCACCATGCGCTTCATGGCGGCCACCTGGTTGACGATGGTGGTGGTGGCCTTGTTCAGCAGGTCCACGTCGTTCTGCATTTCCAGCTTGGATTCGAGCTTCATCTGCAGGCGCTCGGCCGACAGCTGGATGGGCGTCAGCGGGTTCTTGATTTCATGCGCCAGGCGGCGCGCCACCTCGCCCCAGGCGATCGAGCGCTGGGCCGAGATCACGTCGGTGATATCGTCGAACACCACGATGTAGCCGCTGCCGTTTTCCACCGGCAGGCGCGAGCCGCGCGTCAGCAGGGTCAGGTCATGCTCGTCCGGATTGGCGCTGTTGGCCGGGCGCGGAATTTCGATCTGGCGCTGCCAGTGCAGGCGCTGCACATTGCGGCCCGCCGCCGAGTGCGCGCTCTGCGCCGAGAACGCCGCCACGATGGCGCCGGCGAACTCCTGCAGGCCGTCGATCTCGGTCAGCTGCTGGCCTATCATGGTCACGCCGGCGTGCTGCAGGATGCGCTCGACCGAGTCGTTGCAGCTGACCAGGCGGAAGTCCCCGTCCAGCACCATCACGCCGGCCGACATATTGCCCAGCACGGACTCCAGGTGGGCCTTGGCGTTCTGCAGCGCGGCGCGGTTCTTGTCGACGGCGATGCGCGCATCCGACAGCTGGCGCGTCATGGTGTTGAACGACTGCGTCAAGGTGCCCAGCTCGTCCGAACTGGCCACGATGGGGCGCGGCGACAGGTCGCCGCCGGCCACCGCGCGCGTGCCCTCGGCCAGCAGCAGCAGCGGCTGGGCCAGGTCGTTGGCGATCAGGAAGGCCGCCGCGATGGCGCCGAACACGGCCAGCAGCAGGGTCAAGGTCAGCGTTTCGATATACATCTTGCGCAGGCCCACGCGGGCCACGAAGCGCTCCTTGTATTCGCTGTAGGCGGTGCGCAGCGTTTCGCCGTTGGCGGCCAGCTTGGGCGGCACGGCCTGGATAATCTGCAGGAAGCGCGGCGCCAAGTGGGTGCCGTTGGGCTGCACCGGGTCCGGTATGGCCAGCAGCACACGCACGCGCAGCACGTTGGAGGCGTCCGGCAGCGGCGGCGGCGGCGCGCCCACGCGGTCGTCGCGCAGTTCGCTGCCGCCCTCGGCCTGGGCATAGGAGTCCTCGTTCTTGGCCACCGCCAGCATGGGCGCATTGGGCAGGTCGGCCGACAGATTGATGCGCTGCGGCCCGGTGGCCGACACGATCAGCCCGCCTTCGGCGTCGACGATGATGGCGCTCTGCGTGCCGGGATGGGTCTTGACGAAGCGCGCCAGGATGGCCGGCGCGGCGTAGAACTGTTCTTCGGCCAGCAGGCTGGCGGTTTTCTTGCTTTGGCCGTTGAGGTCGGCCACCGCCTTGTCGAGCGCGTCGCGGCCCAGGGTCAGGCCGGCGTCCAGCGCCTCCTCGATGCGCACGTTGAACCAGGAATCAATCGAGTGGGACACGAACTGCACCGACACCAGGAAGATCACCAGCCCGGGCAGCACGCCGATGGCGGCGAACAGCAGCACCAGCCGCGTCATCAGCTTGGAGCCGAACTTGCCGGCCCGGTAGCGCGAATACAGGCGGAACAGCGACACGCCCACCAGCACCAGCAGCGCCACGGCGACCGCCGCGTTCAGGCCCAGCAGCCAGCCGTAGTAGCGGTCGAACAGGCCGGAGTTGTCGGACGCCGAGGCCAGCAGGAACAGCAGGATGCTGACCGCAGCGCCGGCAACGACGAACAGGTACCGCAAGGCCGGTCTCACTTATTCAGCCCTGTACAGGAAGGTTTTCTTGTTCGACGCCAGGCGCCACTCGCTGTTGTTGAACGCGTTGACCTGGATGGGCTTGGGCAGGTAATCGCGGTCCATGCCCATGCGCAGCGTGACGTTGTAGACCTCGCCCACCTTGAGCGCGCCGCGCGGCGCCACCACCCAGCGGCTGGGCCGGCGTATCAGGAACAGCGCGTCCTCCAGCGTCGGGAAGCTCTGCCGCACATTGCCGACCGGGCCGACGTGGTACTGGCGCGTGAGCACGTTGTAGGAAATGCTGAAAGTGCGTTTAACGCGGACGGCCTTCTCGTCCACCCAGTACCAGCGAGGGCGGGTGAATTCGATTTCGGTGGTGAAGTACAGCGGCATGCCGTACAGCAGCGCGTCTTCCAGGCCGTGGTTCAGTTCAAAGGAATAGGCGGCCGACAGGCGGTAGCCCTCCTCCGCCGCCTCGATGGTGGCGCGGGTGATTTCAACGGTTTCCTCCGACGCGCGCGCGGGCGACAGCGCGCAAGCGAACATCAGCAGCAACTGCCAGGCGAGGAGTCGAAAAAAACGTTGCGTCACAAGTGGGCCGGTACTAAATATATCCGTCGGGAATAGCGCGAAAAATTGGGCAAAACATGGAGTCGCTACGCTTATGCGCCGTTCACGCATTTTTCTGGAACAAGGCGTAGAACAGTCCATCATGATCCTGTTCGGCACTGCCGGTGGGCAGCAATTGACCGGGCGCATCGAGACGGGTGGCGCCGTGACGCACCGCGAAGGCGGCCGCCTGCGCCTCGGATTCTTGCGGCCACAACGAACATGTCACGAACAGCAATTTACCATTGGGGGCAAGCATCTGCCAAAGGTTGTCGAGAATTTTGGCGGAAAGTGTTGCAAGTTGGAGCGTGTCGCCCTTGCGGCGCAGCCAGCGGATATCCGGGTGGCGGCGCACGATGCCGGACGCGGTGCACGGCACGTCGGCCAGGATGCGGTCGTAGGCCTGGCCGTCCCACCAGTCCGGATGCTGGGCGTCGGCCGCCTTCATGGTAGCGTGCAGGCCCAGGCGCTCCAGGTTCTCGCCCACGCGCAGCAGGCGCTTGGCGTCCGCGTCGAGCGCGGTCACGTCGGCGTCGGCCAGCTCCAGGATGTTGCAAGTTTTACCACCTGGCGCGGCGCAGGCGTCCAGCACGCGCATGCCGTCCTGGACATCGAGCAGCTGCGCGGCCAGCTGGGCCGCCGCGTCCTGCACCGAGACCACGCCGTCGTCGAAGCCGGGGATCAGGTGCACGCCGACCGGCTTGGCCAGGCGCACCGCCTGCGGGCCGATCTGCGCGGCGGCGATGCCGGCCTGCTCCAGCCTGGCCAGGTAGTCGGCCACCGTGCTGCGGCGCAGGTTCACGCGCAGGGTGAGCGGCGGCGGCTGGTTGCCGGTGCTGAGCACGGCTTGCCACTGGTCCGGATAGGCGGTGCGCACCGCGTCTATCCACCACTGCGGGTAATTCCATTTGGCCACCGGCTGCAGCGCGGCCGCGGCCAGCAGCTCGGCGCGCTCGCGCTGGAAGCGGCGCAGCACGGCGTTGACCATGGGTTTGGCGCGCTCGGTGTCCGGGTGGGCCCAGGCGGCGCTGACGGTCTGGTCGACCACGGTGAACTGTTCGTAGGCGGCGCTGCCGTCGGCGTCCTTCTGCATCAGCGGCAGGGCGCAGGCCAGCAGGGCAGCCACCAGCGGCTCGGGCGCTTTCGGCGCCATCATGGCGATCAGCGCGTCGCTATGGCCCAGCGCGCGCATGGCGCGGTAGGCGATGTCCTGCATGGCGCCGCGCGCCTGCGGGATGGCGTTGGTGCTGGCGAACACGCCGGCCAGCGCCTGCGGCAGCGCCATGCCGGTGCGCACCTGGGCCACGGCGGTGGCCGCGCCCAGCAGGGCGAAGGCCAGCGAGTCATGGCGCAAATCGGTCTGGAAATTGACTTGCAGCGCAGGCTTCAGGTCGCGGTGGTGGCTCTCGCGGAACTCCGGCTTGGAGCGCGGGGCCGCAAATTTGGGCTCGGGCGCCGTCTTGCGCTGCTTGGGCGCGGCCTTGGCCCAGACCGAAGCCGCGGTCTCGGCCGGTTCGCCGGAAGCCGGACGCGGCGTTGCAGGACGGGCCGGCGAGCCGGACTGGCCACCGGCGGCGGCCGGCTTGGCCGGCCAGGTCTTGGCGCCGCCGGCGGCGGCCGGCTTGGCATACGCCGGTTTGCCGGCTGCGGATTTGCCGGGAGCGCCCTTGTAAGGTGCCTTGCCGGCAGCGGTCTTGGCCGGTGCGGCAGGGGTTTTCAGTTTCAGGACTGGGCGCTCTTTGGTCATCTTGTTATTTCCGTAATGGCTCGCGTCCGCCCATGGCAGGGCCGAGCGGCCCGCCGGGCCGCAAAAATCGCGGAATTGCTATAAAGGTGAGATTGTAACCGGGTTGTGGACAACTCAGGCTAAAGCCATGTCGGCTTGCATCTGGTTCAAACGTTTGCTCCCCCTTGCAAACCAGTATAATTACCGCTGTTTGGCCGGGGCGCACGCTGCCGGCCGTTTCGCTTCAAAACCGCTTTTACAAGCGCATTAACCAGATACTTAGCGCGGCCCAGCCGCCACCTACGCACATGCTCGCCCAACAGAAACAAGAGATCACCGCCCTGTTCAACGCCGCCCTGGCGCCCATCCTCGACGGCTCCGGCGTCACCGCCAATGTCGTGCTGGAGCGCCCGCGCGATGCGTCGCACGGCGACGTGGCCTGCAATATCGCCATGCAGCTGGCCAAACAGCTGAAGATGAACCCGCGCGAACTGGCCACCAAGCTGGTCGCCGCGCTGCTGGACAATCCGGACGGCAAACACATCGTTGCCGCCGCCGAGATCGCCGGTCCGGGCTTCATCAACCTGCGCGTGACGGACGCGGCCAAGCAGGCCGTCGTGAAGTCCGTGCTGGCGCAAGGCGCGCAGTTCGGCGGCAGCGACGTGGGCAACGGCAAGAGCGTAATCATTGAATTCGTGTCCGCCAACCCGACCGGCCCGCTGCACGTGGGTCACGGCCGCCAGGCGGCGCTGGGCGACGCGCTGTCTTCGCTGTTCACCTCGCAAGGCTACGCGGTCACCCGCGAGTTCTACTACAACGACGCCGGCGTGCAGATCCAGACCCTGGCCACCTCGGTGCAGGCGCGCGCGCGCGGCTTCAAGCCGGGCGACGCCGAATGGCCCGAGTCGGCCTACAACGGCGACTACATCCAGGACATCGCGGACGACTTCCTGGCCAAGAAAACCGTATCGGCTTCGGACGGCGCTCCCGCCACCGCCTCCGGCGACGTGGACGACCTCGAATCCCTGCGCGCCTTCGCCGTGACCTATCTGCGCAACGAGCAGGACATCGACCTGCAAGCCTTCGGCGTGAAGTTCGACAACTACTACCTGGAATCGTCGTTGTACAAGGACGGCAAGGTGAACGCCGCCGTGGAAGCGCTGCAGAAAGCCGGCGTGACCTACGAGCAGGAAGGCGCGCTGTGGCTGAAAACCACCGACTACGGCGACGACAAAGACCGCGTGATGCGCAAGACCGACGGCACCTACACCTATTTCGTGCCGGACGTGGCCTACCACATCGTCAAGTTCCAGCGCGGCTTCGACCAGGCCATCAACATCCAGGGCTCCGACCACCACGGCACCATCGCGCGCGTGCGCGCCGGCCTGCAGGCGGTGAACATCGGCATCCCGAAAGGCTATCCCGACTACGTGCTGCACAAGATGGTCACCGTCATGAAGGACGGCGCCGAGGTGAAGATCTCCAAGCGCGCAGGCTCCTACGTGACCGTGCGCGACCTGATCGAATGGTCGGGCGGCGGCGACACCACCAAGGGCCGCGACGCAGTGCGTTTCTTCCTCATCTCGCGCAAGGCGGACACCGAATTCGTGTTCGACGTGGACGTGGCGCTGAAAACCTCGGACGAGAATCCGGTGTATTACGTGCAGTACGCCCACGCGCGCATCTGCCGCATGCTGGAACAGTGGAACGGCGACGAAGCCAAGCTGGCCAATGTCGACCTGTCGCCGCTGACCGCGCCGTCGGAAGCGACGCTGCTGGCCGCGCTGGCCGCCTACCCTGAAGCGCTGGCGCGCGCGCAGGCCGAACTGGGCCCGCACCAGGTGGCGTTCTACCTGCGCGACCTGGCCGCAGCGCTGCACAGCTTCTACTTCGCCGAACGCGTGCTGGTGGACGACGAGGCGACCAAGCTGGCGCGCCTGGCGCTGATGGTGGCGACCCGCCAGGTGCTGCGCAACGGCCTGGCGCTGATCGGCGTCTCCGCTCCGAACAAAATGTAAATCGCTTAGGGTATCCCGCACAATGAGTTTCCGTCCCACTTCTTTGCAGCGCCAGCGCGGCAACACGCTGGTTGGCATCATCATCGGCCTGGTTATCGGCCTGGTTATCGCGGTCATCGTGGCATTGGTGATCACCAAGGGTTCGACGCCATTCACCGACAAGTCCGGCAAAACGGGCAAGGCGGCGGAACCGACTGCGGGACAGATCTCGGATCCCAACAAGCCGATGTACGGCAACAAGGAAGCCGCGCGCGAAGCGGCGCGCGACCTCGCGCGCGACCCGAACGCAGCGGCGCCCGCCGCGCCGGCGGTCCCGGCCGCGCCAGCAGCTCCTGCTGCGCACACCACGCCGGCCGCGCCGGCAAAACCGGCGACCGATGAACTGCAGCAGGTGGTGGACAAGATAGAAGCGGCCAGCAAGAAGCCCGGCGCCACCAACGTGCAGCCCACCGTGGCCGCACCGGCTGCAGCTGCGGCGGCAGGCGAAGAGAAGTACGTATATTATCTGCAGGCGGGCGCCTTCCGCGAAGTGGCGGACGCCGAAAATGCGCGCGCCAAGCTGGCCCTGCTGGGCTTCGAGGCGACCGTGTCCGACCACACCAACAGCACCGGCGTGCTGCACCGCGTCCGCATGGGCCCCTACAATCAGGTGGAAGCAATGAACAAAGTACGCGGCAAGCTGTCGGAAAACGGCATCGACGTGGCCGTCGTGCGCAATCAAAAATAAGGAATCGAGCATGCGTATCCTGAAGCAGTTGTTGAGCGTAGTAGCAATGTGCAGCGCGGCCTTTGGCGCCGCCGCGTCCCCGGCCGCACCGATCAGCGGCGTGGAGTACCAGACCCTGCAAACCGCCCAGCCCACCGACACCGGCAAGAAGATCGAAGTCATCGAGTTCTTCGCTTACTACTGCCCGCATTGCAACAACCTGGAACCGCAGCTGGAAGCCTGGGTCAAGAAACAGGGCGACAACATCGTCTTCAAGCGCGTGCACGTGCCGCGCGACGAAAGCGTGCTGCCGCAGCAGAAGCTGTTCTTCACGCTGGAGGCCATGGGCCTGCTGCCGCAGTACCACAAGAAAGTGTTCAACGCCATGCACGTGGAACGCAACCGCCTGAACCGCGACGAGCAGGTATTCGACTGGGTGGCGGCCAACGGCATCGACCGCCAGAAGTTCATCGACACCTACCGCTCCTTCGGCGTGCAAGCCAAAGTAAAACGCGCCGACGGCATGATGGACTCGTACAAGATCGACTCCTGGCCTACGCTGATCGTGGACGGCCGCTACCAGGCTTCGCCGCACCTGGCCGCTTCCGGCATGCAGGGCAACCCTAGCGAAACCGAGCTGCAAACGGCTGCGCTGCAGGTCATGGACTTCCTCGTCGCCAAGGCGAAAGCGGAAAAGAAATAAGCATGGGCCGCCGTTGAAACGCGTATTCATCACCGGCGCGTCCAGCGGCATAGGCGCAGCCCTGGCGCTGCGCTATGCACAGCACGGCGCCACGCTTGGCCTGCTGGCCCGGCGCGGCGAATCGCTGCAAGCGCTGATCGCCACCCTGCCCTCCCCTGAAAAGCACCGCGCCTACGCCGTGGACGTACGCGACCACGCCGCCATCCGCGCGGCTGCCATGGACTTCATCGAATACACCGGCGGCGCCGACATCGTCATCGCCAACGCCGGCATCTCGCACGGCACGCTGACCGAACACGCGGAGGATCTGCCGGTGTTCGAGGCCATTATCGCCACCAACCTGAACGCCACCGTGGCCACCTTCGCGCCCTTTATCGCCGCGATGAAGCTGCAGAAAACACCCGCGCGCCTGGTGGGCATAGGCAGCGTGGCGGGCATACGCGGCCTGCCCGGCGCGGCGGCCTACAGTGCCTCCAAGGCGGCGGTGATCAGCTACTGCGAATCGCTGCGGCTGGAAATGAAACCGCACGGCATAGACGTGGTGACCATCGCGCCGGGCTACATCGATACCCCGATGACGCAGCGGAACGCCTACCCCATGCCCTTCCTGATGGCGCCGGAAAAATTCGCGGCGGCGGCGGTGCGCGCCATCGAGCGCGGCAACAGCTATGCGGTGATTCCCTGGCAGATGGGGGTGGTGGCCAAGCTGCTGCGCATGCTGCCGAACGGCGTCTACGACCTGGCCTTCGCCAAAGCGCCGCACAAGGCGCGTCTGAACAATAAAGCACCATGACTTTGCAACTCTCCCCGGCCGCGATTGCGCGCCATTGCGCCGAGTGCGCCAACCACGTGGCGATCGAAGTGGTGGCCGAAACCGGCTCCACCAATGCGGACCTGCTGCAGCGCGTGGGCACGCCGGGCGCCATGAGCGGCCCGGTGCTGCTGATCGCCGAACGCCAGACCGCAGGCCGTGGCCGCGCCGGCCGCCCCTGGCTGTCCGCGCCCGGCTCCACGCTTACTTTTTCGCTGGCGTGGCGCTTCAAGGGGCCGCTGCAGAACCTGGCCGGCCTGCCGCTGGCGGTGGGCGTGGCGCTGGCCGAAGCCATGACCGTGCTGGGCGTGCCGGTGCAGCTGAAGTGGCCCAACGACGTGATGAAGGACGGCGCCAAGCTGGCCGGCATCCTGGTTGAAACGCAGGCCGCGCAGGACGGCGCCATCTGGGCCGTGATCGGCGCGGGCATCAATCTGCTGATGCCCGACCAGCTGGAGGCGGATATCGGCCGCGAAGTGGCGTCCGCGCCCTGGCTGGCCAAGATGGAGCGCAACGAGCTGATGGCCGCGCTGCTGAACCGCCTCTCTTCGGTGCTGGCCGAATTCGACGACACCGGATTTGCCGCCTTCACCGAGCGCTGGAACCGCCTGCAAGCATGGCACGGCCAGCCGGTGCGCATACTCGACCATGGCGAAACCCTGCACGAAGGCCTGAGCGCCGGCGTGGACGGCTCCGGACGGCTGCTGCTGGACACGGCCCAGGGCCGCGTGGCAGTGCTGTCGGGCGACGTGTCGCTAAGGCTGGCGCCATGATGCTGCTGATCGACGCGGGCAATACCCGCATCAAGTGGGCGCTGGCCGCTCCCGGCGCGGCGCTGGGCGACTGGCTGGACTGCGGCGCCCTGATGCATGCGGACGCCGCGCAGCTGCCCGCCGCCTTGCAGGCCGCCGCTGCCGCACAGGCCACAGGGGCTGCAAACAACGCCATCACCCGCGTACTGGCCGCCAACGTGGCCGGCGCCGCCGTGCGCGGCCAGATCACGGCAGCCCTGGCCACGCTGGCCATCGGCGAAGACGCCATCGACTGGTTCGCCTCCGTGCCCGAGCGCGCGGGCGTGAAAAACGGCTACCGCAATCCCGCCCAGCTGGGCTGCGACCGTTTTGCCGCCGCCATCGGCGCGCACGCGCTGGCGCCTGGGCAGGCCGTCATCGTGGCGAACTGCGGCACCGCCACCACCATCGACGCGGTAACGGCGGACGGTGTCTTCCTCGGCGGGATGATCTTGCCCGGCCTGGGCCTGATGGCCACTTCGCTGGCGCGCAACACGGCGCAGTTGCCGCAGATAGCGCAAGGCGGTAAGCTGCCGTCTGGATTCGCCGACAACACCGACGACGCCATCCTGAGCGGCCTGCTGGCGGCGCAGGCGGGCGCCATCGAACACGCATGCGCGCTGCACCGCGCCCAGGCCTGCCTGATCTCGGGCGGCGCGGCGGCGTATATCGCGCCTGCCCTGCCGGCGCAGATTCCGCACCGCCTGGTGGACAATATCGTGCTGATCGGATTACAAGCTGCCGCCGGCAGCGCCTGACATGGAACGCCCGTGCTGAAACTCATCTTCTGGTTGCTGCTTGCTGTGAACGGCGCCCTGTACGCCTACGGACAGGGTTATCTCGGCCATTTCAGCGGCAACGAACGCGAGCCTGCGCGCCTGAAGAATCAGCAGAATGCGGACAAGCTGGCGCTGATCCCGGCCGCCAAAGCCAATGCCGCAGCAGCCGCGCTCAAGCCCGCCGCCCCTGCTACAGCGGATACCCCGGCGGAGAAAAAAACGGAAACCGTGGCCTGCTATGAAGTGGGCAATTTCGTGCTGGCCGATGCGCGCCGCTTTGAAGCGGCCGTGGCGCCGCTGGACCTGGGCGACCACCAGGCCCGCCGCAACATGCCCGGCACTGAGGTCTCCAGCTACATCGTGCATATCCCGTCGCAGGGCAGCAAGGAAGGCGCCGATAAAAAAGCGGCCGAGCTGCGCGGACTGGGTGTGAGCAATTACTTCATCATGGCGGACAATCCGGCCATGCGCTGGGCTATTTCGCTGGGCGTGTTCAAGACGGAAGCGGCGGCGCAGAACCAGCTGGCCATGCTGCAGAAGCAAGGCGTGCACAGCGCCCGCGTGGCGCCGCGCATGAGCGGCAGCAAGCTGCTGGCGTTCCAGTTCCGCGATATCAGCGCCGACGTGAAGGCGCAGCTGGAGGGCAAGCTGAAGGCCTTCCCAAGCCAGGAAGGCCGCAGCTGCAAGTAATCCGGCAGATTAGCGCTGGATAATCAGGGGCTTCAGGCCCATCGCCGGCGGCAGCCCCGGTATGGCCTGCGCCGCTTCCTGGCGCGTGGCATACGGGCCAGCATACAGGCGGTGCACATCGCCGGAAGGCACAATCTCAAGACCGCTCAAACCGCCGTCCATCGCCAGCTTGGCGCGCACGGCTTCGGCGTTTTCCTTGCGGCCGTATGCACCCAATTGAAGATAGAAGCCGCCCGCAGCGGCAGGCGTCGTCATTGCCGCAGGCGACACGGCGGCCGGCATGGCGGCGCCTGCCTGCGGCGTCAGGATCAGCGGCGCGGCGCGCGGCATGGCCTGCAAGGGCTGCGGCATCTGGCTGGCAAGCGCCAACGCGGGTGCGGCGCTTTCCGGCCCGGACGGCACGGCGGCCACGCTGGCGGTGGCCACGGCAGCGCCGGACGGCGGCGACGGATACAGCATGGCGGCCGTCTCCGACGGCGCGCGCGGCTTGGGCTTGTTCTCGGGCTTGGGCTCCGGCTGCGCGGCGGCGGCCTTCTGCTGACTGCGCTCGGCGTTGAACCGGTCCACGTCCGCAGGCAGAATGCGTTCCACCTCCAGCTGGTGGCTGCCTTTGCCCAGCAATCCCAGCTTCAGCGCGGCAGTATAGGAAACGTCAATCACGCGCGTCGAATGGAAGGGACCACGGTCGTTGATGCGCACCACCACCTGGTTGCCGTTGTCCAGATTCGTTACCTTGGCGTAGGAAGGAATCGGCAGCGTGGGATGGGCTGCGGACATTTTGTACATGTCGTAGATTTCACCGGACGAGGTGCGCTGGCCGTGGAACTTCTTGCCATACCAGGTGCCCAGGCCGCGCTGCACAAAGGTCTTGTTCGGGTCCGTAATCGGCGTATAGGTTTTGCCGAACACCACATAAGGCTTGCTGTTGCGCGGATTGAGCGGCTCATTGCGCACTTCCGCATCCGGCGTCGCCATCAGGTTGGGCGGCGGGTTCTCGCCCGGGCCGTCGTCCTGGTAGTAGCCGCCGCGCCCCGAGCCGGCAGGCGGCAGCACAGGCACGCCGGGCTCCGGTTTGGCCGCCGGCTTGGCGGCAGGCGCGGGACGGGCTGCAGGCGCAGACGCGGGCTGCTGCGGCGCGGTGCCGCAGCCGGCCAGCGCCAGCAGCGCCGCCAGCGCCAGGCCATAAACGGCGCGGCGCATCATGTCTGCACCAGCTTGCGGTGGCGCTGGATGCTCATCAGAATGCCCGATGCAAGGCCCAGCGTCAGCAGCGCGGTGCCGCCGTAGCTCATGAACGGCAGCGGCACGCCCACCACCGGCAGGATGCCGCTGACCATGCCCATGTTGACGAATGCATAGGTGAAGAAAATCATGGTGACCGCTCCCGCCAGCAGGCGCGTGAAGAAGTTGGGTGCGTTCGCGGCGATCATCAGGCCGCGCCCGATCAGCAGCAGGTACAGCATCATCAGGAACAGATTGCCCATCAGCCCGAACTCCTCGGAGTAGACCGCGAAAATGAAGTCGGTGGTGCGCTCGGGGATGAATTCAAGGTGGGCCTGCGTGCCCTCTTTCCAGCCCTTGCCCATCATGCCGCCGGAGCCGACGGCAATGGTGGACTGGATAATGTGGAAGCCCTTGCCGAGCGGGTCGGTGGTGGGATCGATCAGCGTCATGATGCGCTCGCGCTGATAGTCGTGCATCAAAGACCAGGCCACTGGCAAACTGGCCCCGGCGGCAATGGCCAGCGCCACGATAGCCTTCCACGACAGCCCCGCCAGGAAGATCACGCAGAAGCCGGCCATGACCACCAGCAGCGCCGTCCCCAGGTCGGGCTGGCGCGCAATCAGGAACACCGGTATCAGCAGCAGCACTGCGGCAATGGCGTAGGAATGCCAGCGCAGCGTGCCCTGGCGCTGCTGGAAGAACCACGCCAGCATCAGCGGCACGGCGATCTTGGCAAACTCGGAAGGCTGGATGTCCACCACGCCGATATGCAGCCAGCGCCGCGCACCGAGCTTGATGGTGCCGGCCACCGCCACCGCCAGTAGCAGCGAGACCGTAACCACGTAGGCGGGCAGCGCCACGCGCATCATCATTTGCGGCGACACGTTCGCCACCATCCACATCATCAGGAAGGACATGCAGATGTTGCGGACCTGGTCTTCAATCTTGCCCGGAATGCCCATGCTGGCCGACACCAGCGTGACCAGGCTGGTCGACAGCAGCAGCGTGATGATGAGCATCAGCGGACCGTCGAACACGGTCAGGTAAGGTTTCATGCGGCGCCACAGCGAGCGCCTTTCGTTAATACGCATACGCGTCCCTTATTCTTTCTTGCGCGGCTGCGCTGGCGGCGCAGGCGGCGTTACGGCTGGCGGCGGCGCATGCGGCTGCGCGCCGGGCGGCAGCACGGCGGCATGCTTGCGCTGCGCCGCGGGAGCC
>NZ_WWCU01000070.1 GCF_009857595.1 Pseudoduganella aquatica
GCCTGGGCCGGGCGCCGCGCCGGGACCGCCGGGGCCGCCCTGGCCCGCTGCGGGATGGGTCAGGTGCCAGGCCAGGCCGCCCAGGCCGGCCATGGCGGCCACGGCCAGCACGCCGCCTATCACTTGCGCGCGGCGGCTGCGTTTAGGAATGCCCGGAGTGTTGCTGGTGGTCGGTGGTGCTGGCGATTTCATCGCTGTTGTCCTTGTTTTTTGGCGCGGCGCGCCCAGTACGCGCCATAGATGAAACGACTCTAGCACACTGCCATTTGGGCAAAATGTCGAATTGAAACAAATCGCCGCCCCGCGGCGGGCTTGCAACGGGCAAGGCGCCGGGACGCGGGCCAGAGCGCCTGCAACGGCAGGACGTTACACGCGCTCACCAGCCGATACAAAGCTGCTACAAAAAAATCACAAAACAGCATCATTGGCGGCCGCCCGGCTCCGTAGAATGGGGCATGAGCGAACATATCCTGATTATCGAGGACGATCCGCGCCTGAGCGAGATGCTGTCCGAATACCTGACCACGGCCAAATTCGAGGTCACCGCCCACACCCGCGCCAAGCCGGCGCTGGCCTGGCTGGCGGCCAACCGGGCCGACGCCGTGATCCTGGACCTGATGCTGCCCGACATGGACGGCCTGGAGGTGTGCCGCCAGCTGCGCGCCAGCTCCAACGTCCCCATCGTGATGCTGACCGCGCGCGGCGACGCCATCGACCGCATTATCGGCCTGGAACTGGGCGCGGACGACTACCTGCCCAAGCCCTTCGAGCCGCGCGAGCTGCTGGCGCGCCTGCGCGCGGTGCTGCGCCGCGGCGGCGAGGCGCAGCGCGCGGCCACCGAGGTGCTGCGCTTCGGGCGGCTGGAGATCGAGCCGGGAGCCTACGGCGCGCGGCTGGACGGCCGGCCCTGCGAGCTGACCGCCTGCCAGTTCGACGTGCTCTTGATGCTGGCCCGGAACGCGGGCCGGGTGCTGTCGCGCGAGGCGCTGATGGACGCCACCAGCGGCGGCCAGGCCGAGGCCTTCGACCGCTCGATCGACGTGCACATGTCGCGCATCCGCGCCGCCGTGGAGGACGATCCCAAGCATCCGCGCCGCATCATCACCGTGCGGGGCGCGGGCTATCTGTTCGCCAAGGACCAGGACTGATGCCGCGCTTGTATTTCCGCTTCTACGCCGCGCTGCTGGCCAGCCTGGCGCTGCTGACGCTGGCCGTGGTGCTGCTGTGGCAATGGGCGGGCGCGCCGACCGAGCTGTCGGACCGCACGCTGGGCACGCTGCTGCGCAACGCGCTGCCGGCCGCCGAGGCGCCGCCCGAGCAGCAGCAGGCCGCGCTGGAGCGCCTGACGCGCGGCCTGCGCGCCGATATCACGCTGTTCAGCAAGGACTGGCAGCGGCTGGCCTACGTGGGCGAGCCGCTGGAGCGCCCCGACCGCCGCATGCTGCGCCAGCAGCGCATGGAAATGCTGGAGCGCATGCAGGAGCGCATGCAGGAGCGCAGGCGCAGCGAAGGCAGGCTGCAAGGTGACGGCGGCGGCAACGGCGGCGCAGCTGGCGGCGACGGCGCTCCCGGCGAGAGCCGCGCGCTGCCGGACGCCGAGCCCTTGCCGCGCGCCGGGCCCCTGGACCGCGCTCGGCGCTGGGCGCGCGGCGACGAAGACCTGGACCGCCCGCTGCGCCTGCGCCGCTTCCAGATGCGGCTGGACGACGGTCGCCATATCATCTCCAACACGCCGCTGCGCCAGATGCCTTCGCGCATGCGGCTGCACACCATCCTGATCGGGCTGGCCATCATTATCGCAATCGCCGCCTACCCGGTGGTGCGGCGCGTCACGCGCCGGCTGGAGCATTTGCAGCAGGGCGTGGAGTCGCTGGGGGCGGGCAACCTGTCGGCGCGGGTGGAGGTCAAGGGCAGCGACGAGGTGGCGGCGCTGGCGGCCAGCTTCAACCGCTCGGCGGACCAGATCGAAGCGCTGGTGGGCGCGCACAAGACCATGCTGGCCAACGCTTCGCACGAGTTGCGCACGCCGCTGGCGCGCATCCGCCTGGCGCTGGAGCTGAGCAAGGAACAGGTGGACGCCAAGCGCCGCGCGGGCCTGGAGCAGGATATCGCGGAGCTGGACCAGCTGATCGACGAGATCCTGCTGGCCAGCCGCCTGGACGCGGTGGGCGAGCGCACCGAGAACGATGAGCTGGATCTGCTGCCGCTGGCGGCCGAGGAATGCGCGCGCTACGAGGAGGCGGACCTGGACGGCGAACCGCTGCCGGTGCGCGGCGATGCGCGCCTGCTGCGCCGCATGCTGCGCAATCTGCTGGAGAACGCGCGCCGCCACGGCGTGCCGCCCACCACGGTGAAGCTGCGCCGCAGCAGCGTGGACGGTGTGGACGTGGCGGAGATCGTGGTGCGCGACGCGGGGCCGGGCATACCGAAGGCCGAGTATGACAAGGTGTTCGAGCCCTTTTACCGCAGCAGCAATGCGCGCGACAGCGTGGGCTCAGGCCTGGGCCTGGCGCTGGTGCGCCAGATCGCCCGCCGCCACGGCGGCGACGCGCGCTGCGACCATCTGCACACCGGCCATAGCGCTTTCGTCATCACCTTGCCGCTTCAGAACGGTTCCCAATCGGTATAGACGCGCAAGGCGCGGCGGTCTATATAGGGCCATTCGTCCGCTGGCAGGGGCGGCTTTTGTGATTCAAACAGGACCGGCGGTTCGGGCGGCGGCTGGCTGGGCGGGCAGTAGGCACGCGGCACTTCGGGAGGCGGCTGGCTAGCCTTGGCTGCTGCCGCGCGCTCTTGCTCGCGGCGCAGGACGGAGGCCATCTTGGCGCGTATTTCACCGGGGTAGCGGACCGTGATATCGGTCCAGGCGTTGCGCACATAGCCTGAGGCTTCTTTGGCGAAGCGGTTCGGGGAGGTGGGTTCGCCCTGGTAGAGCAGCTGAGAGCCCACCACGTAGGCATGGGCAAGGCCGGTTTGGCAGAAGACCGTCAGGCGGGTGCCCTCCGGCAGGAACAATGTCTTCCATTGGTAGCCGTCCGGCACGCGTCCGGGATGGCCTTCCCGGCCCATGCGGTCTATCCATTCGCGGACCGCCTGATCGGCCGCTTCCGCCGCGTTGAGCCCGCTGCCGGTGTTGCGCAAAAAATCCAGCAGGCGGTGCAGGGTATCCGTTGGTAGTTGGAGCGACATACAGGACAACATACTGAAATTCCTCCTCAAACGTACTGAATCGTACTGAAAGATACTGAATTCCCACCCAACTCCAGTTAGACCTCAACAAGAGCAGAAGGTTCAGGCCATTCCAGGGAAGATTTCAGTAAATTTCAGTACCGTTCAGGGAATTTCAGTACCAAATCCAGTACCGTGTCCTGCAGGGAGGCGAATCAAGAACCGGCCACCCACACGCCAACCACCTCGCCGTCCCCATCCACGCGAGAGCCGATAAAGCGAAAGTCCAGCTTGCGGACGACGGCGATGGATGCATGGTTTTCGGGCAGAATTTCAGCAATCACCTCACGCACGCCGCTGGAAAAAGCCAGCTCCAGCATCGCCTGCACGGCAAAGAAAGCCACGCCCTGGCGGCGGTGGGCCGGCGCCACGCCATAAGCAATTTCAACCCGCCCATCCGACGGCTCGCCCTTGAAACCGCAGCCGCCAAGAATTTCGCCATCGCCGCGCAGGATCAAAAAAGTGGCGCACCAAATTTCCGGGCCGCCGTGCGCAATCCGGTCCAGCGCGCGCTGCGCCACAAACGCAGGCGGCAAAGCCCCCTGCTGCGCGCGCCCCTCCATGCCGGCCGGGACGCGCGAAGCCGCCAACGCCGCCAGCTCGCCCAGCGCCAGCGGCCGCAGTGACAACTGCAAAGCCGTCCCCTGCGTTTGCATCAAGGCGATTCGCAGAGGCAGTGCGTCACCGCCGTAAAGGGTTTGCGCTTGTCGGCCACCTCGGACAGCCAGCTCAGATCCCGTGCCGCATCGGCGGCCACGCCCATAGGCAAGCCGGTCGGCGCCACGGCCGCCTTGACGTAAGGCGCGAAAGCCTGCGCCGCAGCCTGCGCCGCCGAACCGCCGAAGAACTCCACAAAGCGGTCAAACTTCGACACCTCGCGCTCGATATACGTCACGCGGTAATCGCTGCCCAGCTTCGCGCGCTCGGCGGCAATCTTCAGCGCATCGCCATACGTGCCCAGACGGTCCACCAGACCGCGCTCCTTGGCCTGCACGCCAGTCCAGACACGGCCCTGCGCCACCTCGTTGATCTTCTCCGGCGTAGTCTTGCGCGCCGCAGCCGCCTTCGTCGTGAACTCCGAATAAATATGATTGATGCTGCCCTGGATCACCTGTCCAAAGCGCGGATCCAGCGGGCGCAAAGGATTGGCCGCATCCGCCAGCCACGTGGTGGTCACGCCGGCAGTATGAATGCCCAGCTTATCAATCACCTTGTCGGCGCGCGGCAACAGCGCAAACACGCCGATCGAACCGGTAATGGTGTTCGGCTCCGCAATCACCTCGTCGGACGCCATGGAAATCCAATAACCGCCCGAAGCCGCCACATCGCCCATGGACACCACCACAGGCTTGCCGGCCGCGCGCGTCAGCTCCAGCTCGCGGCGGATCAGCTCCGAACCGAAGGCGCTGCCGCCCGGCGAATTCACGCGCAGCACGATGGCCTTGATGCTGGCATCCTCGCGCGCCAAACGGATCAGGTTCGAGGTCGACTGGCCGCCAATGGAACCGGCCGGCGCCACGCCGTCGCTGATCTCACCCACCGCCATCACCACGCCCACCGCATCGCCCATCATCTTCGGATGCACGCGCGCCAGATAGTCGCCATAGCTCACCTGGCGGAAGGACTTGCCCTTCTCGTCCTTCTCGCCGCGCTCCATCATCAGCGCACGGATTTCGTCGCGGGTCTTCAGGCCGTCCACCAGCTTGGTGTTCAGCGTCACCTGGGCCAGGTTGCCCTTGGCCGCCTCCACCAGCGCCGGCAGCTCGTTGATGCTCTTCATGATGTGGCCCTGCGGCAGCTTGCGCGCCTGCTCCACCTCATTCGTGTAGCTGGCCCACAGCGCGTTGGTCAGGTAAGCCTCGGCCTCGGTGGCCGCCTCGGACGGGCCGTTGGCGATATACGGCTCGGCAAAGCTCTTGTAGGTGCCCACTTTCAGCAGGTTGACCGTCACGCCCAGCTTGTCGAGCGCGTCGCGGTAGTAGTTGCGGTGGCGGCCGAAGCCCTCCAGCAGCACCGCGCCCATGGGATGGACGTAGACTTCATTGGCGTGCGCCGCCACCAGGTACTGGCGCTGGCTGTAGCTGGAACCCCAGGCCACCACCTTCTTGCCGCTGGCCTTGAAGCGCTCGATGGCGCCGGCCACTTCGCGCAGGCTGGCCTGGCCGCCGCCTTCCAGCTCGTCCAGCAGCAGCACGGCGCCGGCGATCTGCGGATCCTTGGCGGCCGTGTCGAGCACGTTGCGCACGTCGCGCAGCTGCACCGTGCGGCGCACTTCGCCGCCCAGCAGATTGGCTTTCACCGCCTCGCGCACGCCGGCGGCGCCCTGCTCCACCAGCTCGCCCTTCAGGTCCAGCACCAGCATGGTCTTGCCGCCCAGCGGCTTGGGGCCGCCGCTGAAGATGGCGATGGCCAGCAGGATCAGCACGATCAGGAACAGCACATTCAGGACGGCGCGGCGGCCGAAGTCCAGCGCGCGCCAGGCGTAGCCCAGCCCGCTGCCGATGCGGGAAACAATGGATCGTGACATGGATGCTCCTTCAATAATTTAAATCTGACAACACTGTAAGCGAAATCAGCCAGTCTTGCCTAGTGCGCGCGCGGGCGACGAAATCAGGAACAGCCCCGCCATCACCAGCAGGCCGTTAATAATAAGCAGTTCCAGGCCCAGCTTGTAGCTGCCGAAAAGCAATGCTTGATTGCGGTCAATGAGCCAGCACAGCAGCGGCCCGGCCAGCACCGCCAGCGGCACCCAGCGGTCGCGCACCGTGCGCCGCGTCAGGATGCCGAAGGCGAACAGGCCCAGCAGCGGGCCGTAGGTGTAGCCGGCCAGCTTCAGGATCACCCCTATCATGCTGGCGCTGTCTATCCACTTGAACACCATCACCAGCACCAGGAACAGCGCGCAGAAGCCCAGGTGGACGCGGTGGCGCAGGCCGGTGCGGGCGCGCTCGTCCAGGCCGGCGCGGCGCTGCAGGCCCAGGATGTCGATGCAGAAGGACGAGGTCAGCGCCGTGATGGCGCCGTCCGCGCTGGGGAACAGCGCCGACACCAAGGCGATGAAGAAGATCAGCTGGATCGCGGCCGGCATATGGCCCATCACCACGGCCGGGAACAGCTTGTCGCCGGACGCGCCGGGGCCGGACAGGCCGGCCAGCGGCGCGTACAGGTGCAGCAGGCCGCCCAGGAACAGGAACAGCGCCAGCACGCCGACCAGGATCACCGTCAGCGCCACCATATTCTTCTGCGAATTGCCCACCGTGCTGACCGAGATGTTCTTCTGCATCATCTCCTGGTCCATGCCGGTCATGGCGATGGTGATGGCCATGCCGGCCAGCACCTGCTTCCAGAAATAGCTCGGGCTGTCCACGTCCAGGGTCAGCACGCGCGCCAGGCCGGCCGCCTCCATGCGCGCCAGGCTGTCGAGCAGGCCCAGGTCCATGCGGTGCAGCAGCCAGCCGGTGCAGACCACCAGGCCCAGCAGCATGCCGGTGGTCTGCAGCGTGTCGGTCCAGACGATGGTCTTCACGCCGCCCTCGTAGGTGTAGAGCAAGATCATCAGCAATATCACCAGGTTGGTGGCCCAGAACGGCACGCCCAGGCTGTCGAGGATGGTGGCCTGCAGGATGTTGACCACCAGGTAGAGCCGCGCCGTCGCGCCCAGCGTGCGCGACAGGATGAAGAAGGCGGCCCCGCTCTGGTAGGCGCGCCGGCCCAGGCGCACGTCCAGGTAGTGGTAGATCGACGTCACCTTCAGGCGGTAGTACAGCGGCAGCAGCACATAGGCCACGGCCAGGTAGCCCAGCACATAGCCGAGCACGATCTGCAGGTAGCCGAAGCCGTCGCGCCCCACCGCGCCCGGCACGCTGATGAAGGTGACCCCGCTCAGCGTGGTGCCCACCATGCCGAAGGCCACCAGCATCCAGTTGCTGTTCTTGTTGCCGATAAAGAAACTGTCGTTGTTGGCGTTGCGCGAGGTCAGCCAGGCCACGCCCAGCAGCAGGGCGAAATAGGCGAGGACGACACTGAACAGGGCTGCTGGCGACATGGGACTCCGATAGGGAAATATTTCGCCAGCAATATACACCCGATCCGGCGCGCGCTGGTCTAGAATCCCTTTGCCCTTCCATCACCCAGAGTTATCGCATGTACTCATCAGTAACGATCGCCTACGCGCGCGCCCAGGAAGCCCTGGTGCGGCCGCTGGAATACCGCGTCCACCAGCAGCAGGACAGCCGCAGCGACGGCCGCGAGGACGCCATGCGCGACTACGCGCGGGTGCTGTACGCGGCCTCCTTCCGCCGCCTGCAGGGCAAGATGCAGCTGCTCGGCGTGGACGCCAACCAGTCCAACCGCAACCGCCTCACGCACAGCCTGGAGGTGGCGCAGATCGCGCGCTCCATCGCCGCCGACATGGGGCTGGAGCGCTGCGTGGTGTCCGAGACCTGCGCGCTGGCGCACGACATCGGCAACCCGCCGTTCGGCCACTACGGCGAAAAGATCCTGAACAGCCTGTGCGCCGAGCACGGCGGCTTCGAGGGCAACGCCCAGGCCTTCCGCATCCTGCGCACGCTGGAAAAGCGCCACTACGGCTACGCCGGCCTGAACCTGACGGTGCGCACCCTGTTCGGCATCACCAAGTATTTCCACACGCGCAGCGAGCACCCGCGCAAATTCCTGTACGACGAGGACCACGCCTTCCTCAGCGCCGAGCTGGCGAAGCACGGCATCGCGGCGCGCAAAAGCATCGACGCGCAGATCATGGATTTGTCCGACGAGATCGCCTACGCGGCGCACGACGTCGAGGACGCGCTCAGCTTCGGCATCATCACCGTGGGCGAGATCGCGCACGAGTTCAAGATCAGCGCCGACTACGCGGCCGCCTACCCGCTGTTCTCGGCCATCGCCGAGCGCGCGCACAACGAGGCGCTCAAATGCGAGCAGCAGGCCTCGTCCGAGGAATATTCCATCGTGCTGCGCAAGGAGCTGACCTCGGAGATCGTGCACACGCTGTGCCGCGACCTGGACGTGGTGGACGGCCAGCTGGGCTACCGCTCGGCCGAGCTGCTGGCCAAGGGCCTGAAAAGCCTGCTGTGGAAGGCGATCCTGCGCAAGAAGGACGTGCAGCTGTACGAAAAGCGCGGCGAGAAGATCATCCGCGGCCTGTTCGAGGTGCTGACCGATCCGCAGTACAACAAGGACAACATCCTGCTGCCGCCGGAGCTGCGCTGCCTGAAGGACAGCCGCGAGCGCCTGGTGATCGACTACATCGCCGGCATGATGGACTCCTACGCGGCGCAGGAATACGAACGCTATTTCGGCCCGGGCAGCCTGGAGCGGATCTACCCGGGCCGGCCGCGCTAGGGCGGCCGGGCAGAGGCGGCACCGGGCGGCGCGCAATGCCGCCTTAGTGCGCCGCCACGCGCACCTTGCGCGGCGCGGCGCCGTCCAGCGCCGCCGCGCGCGGGTTCAGCCGGTCCAGGCGGCCGCTCAGCGCGGTCAGGCCCAGCGCGCCCAGCACCACCAGCGCGCCCATCCAGCCCGTGTGCACCAGGCCCAGGCGCTCGACGATGAGGCCGCCGCCCCAGGCGCCGCCCGCGATGCCCAGGTTGAACGCGGCGATGTTCAGGCCCGAGGCCACGTCCACCGCGCCCGGCGTGTAGTGCTCCGCCTGCTGCACCACATACACCTGCAGGCCCGCCACATTGCCGAAGGCCACCGCGCCCCACAGCAGCACGGTCGCCACCACCAGCCACGGATGCGGCGCGGTGAAGGTCAGCGCCAGCAGCACCGCCGCCAGGCCGGCGAAGATGAGCTTCAGCGCGCCCACCGGGCCGCGGCGGTCGGCCAGCCTGCCGCCCCAGATATTGCCCACCGCCACGGACACGCCGTACACCAGCATCACCACGCCCACCGCGTTCTCGCCAAAGCCGGCCACGCCCTGCAGGATGGGCGCCAGATAGGTGAAGGCGATAAACGAGCCGCCGTAGCCGACCGCCGTCATGGCGTACACCAGCAGCAGGCGCGGCTGGCCCAGCACCTTGACCTGCTGCAGCAGCGAGGCCGGCGCGCTGTGCGCGATCGCCCTGGGCACGTACAGCAGGCTGCCGACAAAGGCCAGCACGCCCAGCGCCGACACGGCCAGGAAGGTGGCGCGCCAGCCGAAGTGCTGGCCGATGAAGGTGCCCAGCGGCACGCCGGTCACCAGCGCCACGGTCAGGCCGGTAAACATGATGGCGATGGCCGACGCCGCCTTCTCGCGCGGCACCAGCGAGGTGGCGATGGTCGAGCCGATCGAGAAGAACACGCCGTGCGCCAGGCCGGTCAGCACGCGCGCGGCCACCAGCGACTGGTAGCCCGGCGCCAGCCAGGCCATCAGGTTGCCGGCGGTAAACAGCACCATCAGCGACAGCAGCAAGGTCTTGCGCGGCAGCTTGCCGGTCAGCGCGGTCAGCACCGGCGCGCCGACGGCCACGCCCAGCGCGTACAGGCTCACCAGCAGCCCGGCCGAGGGCAGGTTCACGCCCAGATCGGCGGCGATGGTCGGCAGCAGGCCGACAATGACAAACTCGGTGGTCCCGATGGCAAACGCGCTGATGGTCAGCGCCAGCAAGGCAATAGGCATGGCATAACTCCTGTAAAGTAGATGCCATGCAGTATCGGGGCATACATTCTTTCGAAAAAGACGCCGCCGAGCAGAAGATATTTGAATCCAGATCAACAATGAACCTCGACTCCAACGCGCTGGCGCAGCTGCTGCGCTATGAAATGCCCTACGGCAAATACAAAGGCCGCGTGCTGGCCGACCTGCCCGGCCACTACCTGGGCTGGTTCGCGCGCGAAGGCTTCCCCGGCGGCCAGCTGGGCGCCCTGCTGGCGCTGATGTACGAGCTCGACCACAACAACCTGCGCAGCCTGCTCGACCCGCTGCGTCCCCCGCCGCTGCGCCCATATCCGAGAAAGCCCCGATGAGCCGCCACCGCCATGTGCAACTGATGGCCAGCTACAACAGCTGGATGAACAAGAAACTGTACGAGGCGGCGGCCGCGCTGCCGGAAGGCGAGCTGGCGCGCGAGCGGGGCGCGTATTTCGGCTCGGTGCAGGGCACGCTGAACCACCTGCTGGTGGCCGACACCGTGTGGCTCAAGCGCTTCGCCGCCGAGTCCGCGCTGTCGCCGGCGCAGTCGCCGGCCGCGTACGCGGCGCTGGCGCCGGTGCGCGCGCTGGCCATGCCGGCCAGCCTGGACGCGCCGCAGTTCGACGCGCTGGCGCCCATGGCCGCCCACCGCGCCTGGCTGGACGGCGTCATCACCGCCTGGACCGCAGCGCTGACCGAGGCCGACCTGGGCGCCGCCCTGCACTACGCCCGCATGAACGGCGAGCAGTACGCCAAGCCTTTGTTCGAGGTGCTGGCGCACTTCTTCAACCACCAGACCCACCACCGCGGCCAGGCCACCACCCTGCTCTCGCAGGCCGGCGTGGACGTGGGCGTGACCGACCTGCTGGCGCTGATCCCCAATATCGAACCCTAGGGAGCGGCAGCGGCAGGCGCAGCACCGGGCGCGACCCGGCTCAGCACCTCATAGGCCGCGCTCACCCGCTCGCTGCCCGGCAGGCCCCGGTTGGACAGCATCACGATGCCCACCTTGCGCGCCGGATTGAACAGCGCATAGGCCGCGAAGCCGCCGGTGGCGCCGGTCTTGTGCAGCCAGGCGTCCGCCTGCGGCGCCGACGGCGGCGCGACGGCGCCAACCGGATTGGCCTGCCACACCGTCTTCTCCGCCGTGCTGGCCAGCAGCTGCTCCAGCCCGGCCTGGCCGGCATACTGCTCCCAGATCAGGTCCTGCGTCATGGCGCCCAGCGTGAAATAGCCCGCATGCGTGTCCGCGACGGCGCGCGCCAGCTTGGCGTCGAGCGGCAGCAGGCCCATATTCGCGTCCACAAAACGTATCATGTCGCGCGTATTGCTCTTCACGCCATAAGCCTCCTCGGCCAGCACGTCGGGATTGACGCGCACCGGCGCGCCCTTGCTGTTGTAGCCCTGCGCATACTGCGCCATCTGCGCGGCCGGCACGCGGATATAGCTGTGCTCCATGCCCAGCGCCGGGAACAGCGTCCGCTCCACCGCGTCCGCATACGGCACGCCCAGGCTGCGGGCGGTGGCGATGGACAGCAGGCCGATGCCCAGGTTGGAATAGGTGCGGTGCGTGCCCGGCGCGTGGGCCGGCTGCCAGTTCTTGTAGTAGTCCATCAGCTGCTCGTAGCTCTTGATCTCGGCCGGCACCTGCATGGGGAAGTCGCCCACCGTGTGCGTGCCCAGGTGGATCAGGCTGACGCGGTCGAACACGCTGCCGCGCAGATAGGGCACATGGCGGCTGACCGGGTCCGTCATGGCCAGCTTGCCCTGCGCCTGCGCGTAGGTCGCCAGCGTGGCCGTGAAGGGCTTGCTCAGCGAGCCCAGCTCGAACAGCGTGGCATTGCTGACCGCCTGCCCGGTGTCTTTCGACGCCACGCCGTAGTTGTAGAAGTAGTGCTTGCCGTTCACGCTGAGCGCCACGGCCATGCCGGGAATCGCATTCTTCTCCAGCAGCGGCTGAATCGCCTGGTCCACCTCGATGGCGTTGACCAGCGCGGGAAAGTCGGCAATAAAGCCGTCGCGCGCCAGCGGGCCGCTGGACACCTCCTGCGGCATGCTTTTGTCCCGCTGCATCAGGCGCGCGAACAGGTATTTGCGCTCCCCTTTCGTGGCCCAGCCCACATACCAGCCATAGCCCGACCCGGCGCCGGTCTTGCCGTTGATGCGCCAGCCTTCCGGCGACTGCCCAAAGCGCATCAGGCGCTCCGTCATCTCGTAAGCGTGCGCGCTCACGCCAAGCTGGCGGTTCACGACCTTGCCCAGGAAGGACAGCTGGCCCAGCGGCGAAATGCGCAGCGAGGACTCCAGCCAGGACGCGGTCAGCCCGTCGTGTCCGGCGTCGCCCGACACGTCCGCGTTGCCGTACTCGAAGCGCCGGGTGTAGGCGGCGAACTGCACCTTGCCCAGCGCCTGCGTCACCTGCTGCGAATACCACACCACCGACTCGCTCATCCACTTGGCCGGATCGGACGCGCTGCGCCAGCTGGGCCGCCAGTCCACATAGCCCTGGCGGAAGGGCAGCTCGGGCGTGTGCTCGTCCTTCAGGAAGCCGGCGTCGTAGCCCATCAGGCTGATGGGGATCTTGAAGGTGGACGCGGGGGTGACCTGACGCTGGCAGTCGCCGCGCTGCATCAGCACCTTGCCGGTGGCGGCGTCGGCAATGGCGGTGCAGATTTCGGCGCCGTGGGCGGCGGGCGCGGCGGCCAAGGCAGCCAGGCTGCCCAGCGCCGCCATGGCGATCATGCGGAATTCCATACTTCTCCTCTCAAAGCCGCGAAATGCGACAAACATGGCCATCATGCGACATTGGTCACATGCCTGTCAAACATTTTATTTTTGGTGACATTGGTCGCAAACCCTTGCACAATAGCGCCATGGCCATCCCCTCTATCTCCGAACTGTCCGTGCTCAAGGCGCTGTGGAAGCAGCAGCCGCTGAGCGCGCGTGAAATCCACGACCAGGTTGAACCCGAACTGGGCTGGTCCTATTCCTCCACCCGCAAGACGCTGGAACGCATGCTGGACAAGGGCTCCGTCAGCCAGCAGACGCGGCACGGCGTGCAGGTGTACGAGGCGGCGCTGGAAAAGGTCGGCACCCTGGCCGCCTTCGCGCACGACTTCGGCAAGCGCGTGATGGAAATGGACACCCCGCTGCCGGTCAATATGTTCACCGGCAGCAAGCTGGTCGACGAGGCCGAGCTGGCGCAGCTCGAGCAGCTGCTGAACGACTGGCCGGACGAGCAGGACGCGGCATGAGCGGCGCCGCACCGGTCGACGAATGGCTGCTGCGCTTCCTGCTGGCCAGCGCCGGCTGCCTGGCCGCCGGCCTGGGCGTGTGGGCGCTGACGGCGCTGTGCCGCCGCCTGCCCGGCGTGGCCCTGCAGCGCTCGACCTGGCTGCTGGGCCAGGCCACCGTGGTGGCGGCCTTCCTCGTGATCCTGCTGCCGCACAGCGAGCGCCTGCGCCTGGTGCCGCCCATCGACCTGCCCGACGCCGCGCAAAGCCGCCCCGCCGCGCCAAGC
>NZ_WWCU01000071.1 GCF_009857595.1 Pseudoduganella aquatica
ACGCGGCCGCCGCGCAGGCCGCCGCCGCCGCGCCGGGCGCGGCCGGGGAGGCCGCATGACGCGCCGTTTGCGTATCGCCATGGGCTTCGACTTCGTCTGCCCGTGGTGCCTGATTGGCCTGCGCCAGCTGCGCCAGGCCATCGCCATGCTGCGCGCCGAGGCGCCGGACGTGGAGGTCGAGTGCGACTGGCTTGGCGTGCAGCTGCTGCCGCAGGTCCCGGCGGACGGCCTGCCTTTCCACGAGTTTTATCTGCGCCGCCTGGGTGGCGAGGCAGCGCTGGCGCAGCGCCAGGCCATGGTGCGGGCGGCAGCCGAAGCGGCCGGCGCGCGCATCAATTTCGCCGCGCTGCACACCATGCCCAACACGGCCGACGCGCACCGCCTGCTGCAGCTGGCCGCCGGACTGGGCGACGCCGCGCAGTGCGACAGCCTGCTGGAGAGCCTGCTCACCGGCTACTTCGAGCGCGGCGACGACCTGGGCCGCGAGGCCACGCTGATGGCGCACGCGGTTGCCTGCGGCTACAGCCCGCAGCAGCTGGCGCCGGCCTTGCGGGGCGCCGCCATTCCCTACCAGGGCAGCCCGGCGGCGGGCGTGCCGTACTACACGCTGAACGGCCGCGACATCGGCAGCGGCGCCCGCGCCGCACCGCAATTGCTGGACGCGATGCGGGCGGCGCTGTGACGCGCCGCGTCGAGGTGCCGCAGGAGCGTTTGCCGCCGCCCGGCGGCCGCTCGCTGCTGCACGCCGGCGCGGCCTGCGTGGCGCTGTTCCAGGTCGACGGCCGTTACCACGCCATCGACGACCGCTGCCCGCACCAGGGCGCCTCGCTGGCCGGCGGAAAACTGGAGGGGCGCCTGCTGCAATGCCCCGCGCACGGCCTGCGTTTCGACCTGGCCAGCGGCTGCCTGGCCAACGTGCCCTCGGTGCGCGTGCCGGTTTATCCCATCCACATAGAAGAGGGCCGGGTCTACCTCGACCTGCCCGACCAAGAGACCTGACATGAACACTCTGATTACCGCCGCCGCGCCGCTCTGGCGCGAGCGCCTGCGCACGCTCGCGCCGGGCTTCCTCATCGCCGCCATGGTGGCCGCCGCCGCCAGCTTCCTGTCCGAGCACTACGGCGCGCCCGTGATGCTGTTCGCGCTGCTGCTGGGCATCGCGCTGAACTTCCTGGCCGCCGAGGGGCAGTGCAAGCCCGGTATTGAATTCACCGCGCGCACTGTGCTGCGGGCGGGCGTGGCCCTGCTGGGCCTGCGCATCACGCTGGCGCAGATTGCCGCGCTGGGCTGGAAGCCGGTGGCGCTGGTGGTCGTGGTGGTGTGCGTGACGATCCTGCTGTCGGTGCTGGCGGCCAGGCTGCTCGGCTTTAACAAGCTGTTCGGCTTGCTGACCGGCGGCGCCACCGCCATCTGCGGCGCCTCGGCCGCGCTGGCGCTGGCCGCCTCGCTGCCGGCCCATCCGCAGAAGGAGAAGGCCACGCTGTTTACGGTGATCGGCGTGTCCGCGCTGTCCACGCTGGCCATGATCTTGTATCCCATGATCTGCCGCCTGTTCGAGCTGACGCCGCTGCAGGCCGGCGTGTTCCTGGGCGGGACCATCCACGACGTGGCGCAGGTGGTGGGGGCCGGCTACAGCATGTCGCGCGAAACCGGCGACGCGGCCACCGTGGTCAAGCTGATGCGGGTGGCCATGCTGGTGCCGGTCATCCTGTGCGCGGCGCTGGTGGCGCGCGCCCAGGGCGCAGGGGCCGGGGCAGGCGGCGTCCGCCCGCCGCTGCTGCCCGGCTTTGCGGTGGCCTTCTTCGTGCTTGCCTGCGTCAACAGCACCGGCTGGATACCGCCGGCCGTGCAGCAGCTGGGCAATGACTTGTCGCGCTGGTCGCTGGTCATCGCCATCAGCGCGCTGGGCATGAAGACCCAGTTGAAGGAGCTGGCCAGCGTCGGCCTCAAGCCAGTGCTGCTGATGGTGGGCGAGACCGCCTTCCTGGCGGCGCTGGTGATGGTGCTGCTGCGCTGGGGGATGTAGGCAGGGCGGCGCCTGCCCATTTATTGCGGCGGCTGCAAGGGCTTGCCGTGCACGGCGCGCCAGTTGGCCGGCGTGTCGCCGAACTGGGTGGCGAACCAGCGGCTGAAGCTGCTGGCCAGCGAATAGCCCAGCAGATCGCCGATGCGCGCCAGCGAATAGCTGGGATTGTTCATATAGCGCTGCACCAGGTCGCGCCGCACGCCGTTGATCAGATCGCTGAAGTTGACGCCGTCGTCTTCCAGGCGGCGCTGCAGCGTGCGCACATTCATCCCCAGCGCCTGCGCGATCTGCTCGATGGTGGCGCGGCCCATGGGCAGCAGCAGGTAGATCGCCTTGCGCACCTCGAACACCAGCGACGACTCGTGCGCGCCGGGCAGCGTGTCGATGAAGCGCTGCGCGTAGCGCGCCATGGCCGGATCGGCCTTGGGATTGGGCGCGTCGAAGGCGGCGGCCGGACAGGCGATGCCGTTGAACTCGGCGCCGAAATGGATGTCGCAGCCAAACACGCGGCGGTGGATGCGCTGGTCCTGCGGCGCATCGTGCGTGAAGTTGACGCTGACCGGGCGCCATGCCGCCCCCAGCAGGCTGGCGCACAGGCGCGCCATCACGCCCAGGGCCAGCTCGGTGGCCTGGCGGCACGGTGTGGGCGTGTCGGTGACCACCTCTTCGCGGATGATGACCAGCTCGCCCGCCTCCTCGATAAAGATGGCCAGCGCGCGGTTCAGCAGGTGGCGGTACTGCACCGTCATCTGCAGGACGTCGCGCAGGGTGGCCTGGTGGGTCAGCAGCAGGGCGACCGCGCCCAGGTCGGAGAACTGGCGCGATTCGGCCATGCGAAGGCCCAGGGTCTGGCAGCCGCTGCTGGCGGCCGAATGTTCAAGCAATTGCACCGCGCTGAGGACGGGAATGGACTGGTCGGGGTCCTGCAGCATGCTCCTGGTCAGCCCCACTGCGGACAGCTCGGCCTGGGTGTTGATGCCCAGGTGCTGGGCTACTTCCAGATAGTTGGTTAACACGGCTGCGCGAACGAGTGTTGCCATTGCGATTGAGTCTCCTTGTTTATGCCGGCCCAGGCACGCGTTTGGGCAGGAAGCCGCGGCGCTTGGGCGCCGTCTACTTTCAGTAGGCATAATACCGCATGCCGTAGCGCCCGATGTTGCGTGATTTTGTCATTTCACGGCCAGGGCCAAGGCCACTTCGAGAAAGGATACGGAAATGTATATCGCCACAAATTATGCAAGGGCGAATGCTCTCGCCCCGCTGCTGATGGCGATTTTACTTTTCGCCCTCGCAGCTTGCGGCGGCTGGGCCAGCGCTGCGCCGCCAGCCGTCCACACGGTCTCCTATCATGTGGAGGGTGCGGCCGCCTCCAGCGTCCAGCTTGGCGATGGCGCGCTGCTGAAAGCGCCGGAACGGCCACGCAAGGGCAGCGCCTACTTTGCCGGCTGGTTCGTCACCGGCGAGGGAGAGGGCCACATGTGGGACTTCGCGCACCAGGCGGTGCGGTCCGACGTCGTGCTCAAGGCAAAATTCCTCGACCTTTCCGCCTCCAATGTCGTCGTGGACGCCTACCTCGACGAAGCGCGGCGAACGCCCTTTACCTTCAGGACGCTGCAGGAACTGCAAGCCGCCAATATTCCGGACGGCGCCACCGTCAACTTTGCGCCCGGCGTTTACTGGACCGACGACTACAAGGATCCCGCCGTCGCCAACACGCCGGCGCACCCGGGCTTGATCGGCATTTCATTCCCCCAGTCCGGCTTGACCTTCAAAGGGCTGACCTCCAACGCCGACGATGTGCGCATCGCCGGCAACCGGGGCCAGACCATGGGCGCCGAGGGCAACTGGAATGTGATCGGCATCGGCACGCATTTTTCCGCATACAACCTGACGGTGGCCAACTACGCCACGGTCGACCTGGTCTTCCCGCGCGACCCGTCGCAGAATGTGGCGCGGCGTACCGATGCGCGCGTGCAGGCGCAGACGATCACGGCGGCAGCCGGCGTCCCGTCCCTGGACCGGATGTATTTCGAAAACGTGCGCTTTATCAGCTTCCTGAACCTGACCGCCATCGGTCCGCGCAGGGCCTATTTCAAGAACTCCCATTTCCAGCTGACCGACGACGCCATCGCCGGCGGCGGCATCAACGTCTACGATCACTGCACATTCGACTTTTATGGCAGCCACCCGTCCTACGGCGGCTCATCGGTCCTTGCCGCCTTCCTGCATTCCACCTTCAACTTCCACAACGACAGCCCGGTCTTCTGGTGGTCGAAAAGCGGCGGCGGCTGGGTCATGATCGACAACCAATTTAATGGGCCCAAGGAGGAAATCCGCTGGGAGAACATCCAGCGGCCGGACGTCAAGCACTACGTCCACAACAACCGGTACGCCGACGGCACGCCCGTCGTTTTCGATCCCAGGTTTCCGGACGTGGCCCAAACGCTGACGAATGAGTCGCTGAAAATCTTCAAGATCGGCGAGGAGTACAACGTCTACAACCTGCTCAAGGGCGCTGACGGCTGGAACCCGTCGAAGCAGGCGGCGAGAAACGATACCGCATACAAGTTCACGCTGGCGGCCAGCACCGCAGCCAATGAGACTGTCATTACGCCGGGCTTTGTGCCCGCAGCCGCATACGGCGATGCATCGGTCCGCTACCAGTACGACGCGTCGCTGTTCAGCCCCGCCGCATCGAACAACGGCAAGCTGCACCTGAACGCCAAGCCTAACGTGAGCGGAAAGATTATTGACTCGGCCGTCAAGGCCAGCTTGCCGAACGGCCTGGTGGCGCAGGCCACGCTGCGTATTTATCCGGAGGCCGTCGCTGCTCCGCTGGTCGTGGGCACGCCGTCTATCGCCATAGGCAACAACACCGCCGCCCTGCAAATCGTCTACGACCATCCGGAATTTGCCGACGGCTCGTCCGTCACCTGGTTCAGGGGCCGCGCCCCGGGCGACAAGGCGGTCCAGGTGGCGGTCTCGACGCTGGGCAAGCCCTACAAACACTACCAGCTGTCCGCCGGCGATATCGGCCACTACCTCACCGCCGTGATTATTCCCAAGTACGAGTTCAGCCCGGCTGCCGCCAGTCCGGTCCAGGTGGCCAGCGCAGCTGCTGTCGCCGCTGGGGACGTCGCGCAGCCGTCCGTCATTTCCACCAACTTCGCCAATATCAGCTGGACCGGCCATGCGCTGAACCAGCCCGATGCCTGGTATGCCGACGCCATCAAGCCATCCGATATCGAGCAGGCGTGGGCGCCGTCCGGCGCAGCGCCGTGGCTCTACGCCGTGGGCGACCGGGACGGAGCCGTGGGCGTTGCGGGCCTGCGGACCGCCACGCAGGGCGCCCGCTTGCTCTACCAGCCTCAAGGCGCCTACGCCGACATGTCGCTGACGGTGGACCTCACGCCGGAGAAGGCCGCAGGGCAGGGCTTCGGCAGCGCGACCGGCCAGTATTTCGAGGTCTACATCAAATGGGACCCGGCCACGCAGACCGGCTATGCGCTGCGCTTCCAGCGTTTGTCGGCCGACCCTTTAAACGGCGGCAAGCCGATTCCGTCGTCGGGGAATTCGGTGCGGGTGTCGATGATGGAATACGTCAATGGCGCAAGGCGGATCTTCCCGGGCGCCTACGTTGAAAGCTCGGTCTTTATGCCGGGTGCGCGGGCCGTGTTCAAACTGGCCGGCGATGCGCTGTCGGCGGATGTGGTGACGGCATCGCCGCAGACCAGTGCGCAGGCCGGCTTTTCCTTGCCGAAGGAGATACACTTCCAGGCCCATGTGGCAAGCGCCGCCAGCACACTGGGCGGATTCGGTTTCCAGTTCACCGGAACGCCATCCGCAGGGAACAGGATTCAGCTCGAGAAGCTGGAGGTGGTTCTCAAGCCGCGCCAGGCGGCACGGCCGTGATGTGCATGATGTGCTCCTCCACCTGCCGCAGCACGGCTTGCAGCCGCTCCAGGATGGCACGGGCATCCACCAGCTCGCTGGCCGCTTCTTGCGGCGCGAGCTGCTCCAGTTCCTCGCACAAGTCGCCCATGCCGAACGCGCCCACACTGCGGGCTGCCGACTTGATGCGATGGCCCAATTCGCGCACGGCCTGCACGTCGCTGCGTGCCAGCGCCGCCTCCATATCGCGTAGGCCTTCCTGTGAACTGTGCAGGAATTTGACGGCGAATTTGCCTACCTTGTCCGTGTCGCAGTCCAGCAGCGTGGCCAGTACCGACAGGTCGATCACGTCCGGGTCGCCGCCGTAGGTGGCTGCGGCGGCTGTCGGCAGGGGCGCCGGCAACGGCGCTTGCTGCTGCGCGCGCTGCGGCAGCCATTTGGCGATGGTTTGATACAGCAGCGCAGGCTGCACCGGCTTGGGAATGAAGTCGTTCATGCCGGCGTCGAGACAGCGTAGCCGCGCCTCGGTGGTGGCCGTGGCCGTCATGGCCAGCACCGGGATATGGTGCAGTTGCGGCGTGGCGCGGATGCGGCGGGTCGCCTCCAGCCCATCCATCACCGGCATCTGCAAGTCCATCAGCACGCAGTCGAAATCGGTGTTGTGCAGCAGCTCCAGCGCGGCGGCGCCGTTGCCGGCCAGGCCCACGGCTGCTCCCGCTTCCTCCAGCATTTCCTGCGCTATTTGCTGGTTGAAGATATTGTCCTCGACCAGCAGGATGCGGGCCGTCTGCAGCGCCGCCGTGGCCGCCAGGGCCGGCGCGCGGGAATAGGCCAGCAGCGCGCTGGCGGCATCGCTGACCTGGCTGATCAGCGTGGGCAGGGTCTGCGACGATATGCCGAGCCGGGCGGTGAACCAGAATGTGCTGCCGGCGCCGGGCTGGCTGTCCACGCCCACGCTGCCGCCCATCAGCTCCGCCAGTTCCTTGCAGATTGCCAGCCCGAGGCCGGTGCCGCCGTATTCCCGCGTGGTCGACGTGTCGGCCTGCTGGAAGGAGACAAACAACTTGGCCATCTCCGCCTTGGACATGCCTATGCCCTGGTCGCTCACTTCAAAGCGCACCAGGCACTCGTCGGCGCCGTCGGCCACCTTGCGCGCGCGCAAGGTGATCCTGCCTTGTTCGCTGAATTTGATGGCGTTGCTGGCGTAGTTGATGAGCACCTGTTTCAGCCGCAGCGGATCGCCCACCAGCACCGGCGGCAAGGCGGGATCCAGGTCGAACACCAGCTCCAGGCCGCGCGTGGCCGCCTTCGGCGCCACCACCGCCGTCAGCGTTTGCAGCACCTGGTCCAGTGAAAAGTCGGCATGCTGCAGTTCCATCTTGCCGGCCTCGATTTTTGAGATGTCGAGTATGTCGTCGATAATGCCCAGCACATGTTCGCCGGCGAAGCGGATTTTTTCCAGATAGTCGCGCTGGCGCGGGTCCAGTTCGGTTTTCAAGGCCAGATAAGCCATGCCGATCACGCAGTTCAGCGGCGTGCGGATCTCGTGGCTCATATTGGACAGGAACTGGCCCTTGGCCGTGCTGGCCGCCTCGGCGAGCTGCTTGGCCTGCAGCAGCTCCTTGTTTTTGGCCTCGAGCTGTTCCTCGTAGCGCCGCTCGGATGTCACATCGTGGTAAATGGTGACGAAGCCGCTGACGGCGCCGTCCGCGCCGTAGATGGGGCGGCCGATAATATTCAGCACCACGCCGTCCATGCTGGTGCGGGTGAAATTGTGCGGCTCGAACTTCAGGCACAGCGCCACGCGCGCCGCCACCAGTTCCTCGATATCGCCCGGTCCATAGTCGCCGCGCGAGGCAATAAAGCGGAACACGTCGGCCATGGTCACGCCGGGGTGCATCACTTCAAGCGGAAAGCCCTGGGCCTGGCAAAAAGCGGGATTCCAGAAGCGGATGGTCAGGTCGCTGTCCACTATCGTCACGCCGACGGGCATATATTCCAGCGCAGCGGCCAGCCTGGGAAAGTTCAATCTGATGAACTCTTCGCTTTGAACAGTTGCTTGCATAAGCTGATCATCCCGCAGTGTGAAACAAGAGGCGTGTCTCTGAGCCACGCTTGCAGGCTGGCACATCATGCAGAACTCTAACTGATCTGGCGCTTGCTGTCAGGGGGGAGATTTCAGCGGCAGGCCGGCACGGCCTTCCTCATAGCAGGATGTTGTTCTGCGGCGCAGGCAGGGGGGCAAACCCGCTTTCACCAAACATTTCGTGCAGATCGATTTCAGGCTGCCGGCACGTCGGCGCGCCGCTGCGGCGTGCCACTGCCAGCGCCAGTCTGTCATCGGTACGTATCCGATCCGGGCAGGTTGATGGGCTGGCGGCAGCGGATTCCCGCCGCACTTTGACGCGGATCAACAGGCGCTGCGGCGGGGCGGGGCTAGCATGACGGGGCGCGGCTTGCGCGCGAATCCAAGCGATCTTATCTAAAGGGGAACGTCATGTGCTTACAACGTAAGGCAGTCAAAGGCAGGATGGTGCAGGTGGTAATGGCGGGCCTGACCGCCACGCTGGCGGTCGGCTGCGCCTGGGCGCAAGCCGACGGCAGCCAGAGCGCGTCGGGCGACCTGGCTGCCAAGCCGGCCCAAAGCGCTGTCCAGCGCGTCGGCGACGCATTGGCGGTGGTGCGCCAGCTGGAAGCGGAACCGCGCATGAAGCAGCTGCTGCAGCGGGCCAAAGGCGTGCTGATCGTGCCTTCCTACGGGCGGGCCGCGCTGGCCGTGGGCGCCCACGGCGGCGGCGGCCTGCTGCTGGTACGGCGTGCCGACGGCAGCTGGAGCGGACCCGCATTCTACGACCTGGGCGGCCTGACCGTCGGGCTGCAGGCCGGCGTCGAAGGCGGCCCGGTCGCCCTGGTGCTCAATAACGACAAGGCCGTCAATGAGTTCATGCAGAAAAACAATTTCGCGCTCAGCGCCGAGGCCGGCATAACCGTGGTGAACTGGTCCAAGCTGGCGCAGGGCACCGCCGGCACCGGCGACGTGGTGGCATGGAGCGGCACCAAGGGCCTGTTCGGCGACCTGCTGGCGGTGGGCGTGAGCGACATCCGTTTCAACCAGAGCCTGACCAACGCCTACTACGGCCGGACGCTGTCGCCCAAGGACGTGGCCGACGGCGGCGTGGCCAACACGCAGTCGCAGCCGCTGCAGCAGGCCCTGGCGACGGCGTCCACCAGTGTGAAATAGCGGGCCGGCAAGGACCGGCCCCGCAGCCTGCTTGCCTCGCGCGCAGGATTGACATAAATCAAACGCGCCTGCGGGCGCCGGTCCTAGACTCGGAGATCCAGGGCCACATGGGCACTGGCATAAACGACAGGAGGCAGCCATGGTAAGCGATAGTGAAGTGAAGAAGAGGGTGGAAAACGAACTGGAATGGGAACCTGACATTGACGCGGCCGATGTGGGGGTCACGGTCAAGGACCACGTCGTCACGCTGACCGGCTTTGTGCGCGGCTTTGGCGACAAGGTGCATGCCGAACGCGCGGCCAAGCGCGTGGCCGGGGTGGCCGGCGTGGCCAACGACATCGAGGTGCGCCTGGGCAGTTCGGTGCGGCCCGATCCCGATATCGCGCACGACGCGGTGGCGGCGCTGAAGGCCCAGCTGCCCGTCTCGTCGGAGGGGATCAAGGTGATCGTCGAGGATGGCGTGCTCAGGCTGGAGGGCCAGGTCGAGTGGAACTATCAGCGCGAGCGCGCCGAGGCGGCGGTGCGCCATGTGCGCGGCGTGCGCAGCCTGCGCAACCAGGTCACGATCAAGCCGACCGCCTCGGCCGGCGAGGTGCGCCAGAAGATCGTGCTGGCCTTCCAGCGCAGCGCGAACATCGACGCCGGCCGGATCACCATCGAGGCCAGCGGCAGCAAGGTCAAGCTGAGCGGCAGCGTGCGCACCTGGGCCGAGCGCGATGACGCCGAGCGCGCCGCGTGGAAGGCACCCGGCGTGACGGCGGTGGAAAACCACATCACCATCAACACCGCGCTGGCCATCTAGCGCCGGCCGCGTCAGGCCTGGCCGGCGGGGGCGGGATGGGTGCCCAGGCCCAGCGAGCGGGCGAAGCCGGCCAGCGCCGCCTGGTCCATTCCGTTCAGCACGTCGCGCTGGCGCAGGCACAGGGTGGCGGCCGCCGGCTTGCCGCACAGGGCGGCCATGGCCGCCAGCACGCCGGGGCCGCCGCTGCCGCCCATGGTGCAGAACAGGCCGAGCTGGCGGAACTGGCCGCGCTGCTGCGCGATGTAGCTGCGTATGGGCGCGCTCATATGCCCGGCCCACACCGGCGTGCCCAGTACAACGACGTGGTAGTCGCCCGGCCGGTGCCGTGGCGGCGCGATCTGCGCGGGCCGGCCGCGCAGCGCCTCCCAGGCCGAGCGCAGGTAGCCGGCCGCGCCGCTTCGCGGGCGCAGGTCTTCGATCCGCTCCAGGTCGGCGCCGCAGGCTTGGGCCAGCGCGCTGGCGACCTTGGCAGTGACGCCGGAGCGGGAGTAGTACACGATCAGGCAAAGTTTCATGGCAGCTCCTGGTTGGGTGGCGGGCCGCTGGCCCGTGCTGGTTGGACCGTGCGCCCGCGCCGGGGTTCCCCGGCGCGGCGGCGCCGGAAGAAGCACTGCTTGACCGCCTCCACCGCCACCAGGTAGGCCGCCAGCATGCCGGCCAGGACCAGGAAGAAGCCGGCCGGCGGCGCCACGAAGCCCAGCGCCGCGCCCAGCGCGGTGTAGGGCAGGCCCACGGCCACGGCCAGCACCGCCAGCGCCGCCAGCGCCAGCGCCGGATGCGGGCGGCTCCGGAGCGGGCTGCGGCGGGTGCGGATCAGGAAGATCACCAGCACCTGCGTCGCCATGGACTCGATGAACCAGCCGGTCTGGAACAGCGCCGCGCCGGCGTCGAACACGGCCAGCATGACGTAGAAGGTGAGCAGGTCGAATACCGAACTGACCGAGCCCATGGCCAGCATGAAGTCGCGCACCAAAACCATGTCCCATGGCTGCGGGCGCGCCAGGTACTCCGGGTCCACCCGGTCGAGCGGAAGCGGCAGCTCCGACAGGTCGTACAACAGGTTGTTGAGCAGGATCTGCACCGGCAGCATGGGCAGGAAGGGCAGCAGCAGCGAGGCGGCGGCCATGCTGAACATATTGCCGAAATTGGAGCTGGTGCCCATCATGATGTACTTCATGATGTTGCCGAAGGTGCGCCGCCCCTCCAGCACGGCGGCGTGCAGCACGCCCAGGTCGTGTTCCAGCAGTATCATGTCGGCCGCCTCGCGCGCCACGTCCGCCGCGCCGTCCACCGATACGCCCACGTCGGCCGCGCGCAGCGCGGGCGCGTCGTTGATGCCGTCGCCGAGATAGCCGACGACGTGGCCGCGCCGCTTCAGCGCGAGCAGGATGCGGCTCTTCTGGGCCGGCGTGACGCGGCAGAACAGGTTGGCGCGCTCGGCGCGCGCCGCCAGCGCGAGTTCGTCCATGCCGTCGATCTCGGCCCCGCTCAGCACGCCGCGCACCGGCAGGCCCAGCTGGCCGAACAGGTGGCGCGCCACCAGCTCGTTGTCGCCGGTGACGGTCTTGAGCGCCACCCCGGCCGCCGCCAGCGCCGCCAGCGCGGGCCGGGCGCTCAGTTTGGGCGGGTCAAGGAAGGTGGCGAAGCCGGCGAACACCAGCGCCGTCTCGTCGCCGACGGCGGCGTCGCCGTGCTCGGCCGCCACTTCCCGCCAGGCGATGCCCAGCACCCGCATGCCGTCCCGGCCCAGCGCCTCGCAGCGTGCGGCGATGGCGGCCCGCGCGGCCGTGTCGAGCGCCTGCACGGCGCCGGCCGCGTCCGGGCCGTGGCGCGCCGACAGGCGCAGGATGTCCTCCGGCGCGCCCTTGACCACCAGCAAGCGCGTGGCGCCGTTGTCGATCAGCACCGAGACGCGCCGGCGCTCGAAGTCGAACGGGCATTCCGCGATCTTGCGCCAGCCCGCCGCGCCGGCCCCGCCGTGGGCCAGGATGGCGTCGTCGAGCGGGCTGCGCAGCCCGGTCTCGAAATGGCTGTTCAGGTAGGCCAGTTCCAGCACCCGCGCGCTGTCCTGGCCGGCCGGGTCCAGGTGCTGCTCGAGCCGGATGCGGGCTTCGGTCAGGGTGCCGGTCTTGTCGGTGCACAGCACATCCATGCTGCCCAGGCTCTGGATGGCCGCCAGGCGCTTGACCACCACCCTGGCGGCCGCCATGCGCAGGGCGCCGCGCGCCAGCGTCACCGACACCACCATGGGCAGCAGCTCCGGCGTCAGGCCGACCGCCAGCGCGACGGCAAACAGGAAGGACTCGAGCAGGGGGCGCTGCAGCAGCACGTTGACCAGCAGCACGAACAGCACCAGCGACACCGTCATGCGCAGGATCAGCAGTCCGAAGCGGTGCGTGCCGCGCTCGAAGTCGGTGGGCGGTTCGTGCGCCTGCAGCAGGCGCGCCACCTCGCCCAGCGCGGTGGCCTGGCCGGTGCGGCACACCAGCACCCTGGCGCTGCCGCTGATGACCGAGGTGCCGAGCAGCACGGCGTTGCCGGCGGCCAGCACGTCGTCGCCGCCGCTCTGCTCGCACGCGGCCTTTTCGACCGGGTAGGACTCGCCGGTCAGCAGGGCCTGGTTGACGTAGCAGTCCCTGGCCTCGAGCACCCGGCCGTCGCACGGCACCAGGTCGCCCGCGGCCAGCAGCACCACGTCGCCCGGCACCAGCTCGGCCAGCGGCGCCTCGGCCGGCTCGCCGTCGCGCAGCACCCGCGCGCGCACCGCCACCGACTGCCGCAGCCGCTCCGCCGCCGCCCCGGCGCGGTATTCCTGCACCACGTCGAGCGTCACGCTGAGGACGACCACGGCGCCGACGATGGCCGAGCTGGCCGCGTCCCCGGTCAGCGCCGACAGCGCGCCGGCCAGCACCAGGATGAACACCAGCGGATTGGCGAGCTTGCCGGCAAAGCGCCATAGCAGCGCCGCCTGCTGCGGCGCGCGCACCAGGTTGGGGCCGTAGCGCGCCAGGCGCGCCGCCGCCGCCGCGAAATCCTCCCC
>NZ_WWCU01000072.1 GCF_009857595.1 Pseudoduganella aquatica
TGGCGCTGGGCAGGCGCTCGGCGCCGGGCGGCAGCGGCGCGTGCGGCTCGGCCGGCAGCGTGCACACGGCCTGAACACCGTGCGCGTGGTCATCGTCGGCGACGCGGCCAGCGCCGTCGAACTGTACCGCCGCGCCCAGGGCGAGGACAAATGCGAGTACCACATCCAGGCCGTGTGCACGCTGCCGGCCGAGCCGCACGCGCCGCTGCCGCCCGGCGCCGAGCGCCTGCCCAGCGCCAGCGCCCTGCCCGGCTACGCGCGCTGCTGCGCCATCGACGAGATCTGGATCGCCCTGCCCATCGGCCAGGCCGCCCAGGTGCGCGCGCTGCAGCACCTGCTGCGCAACACCCTGGTCGAGCTGCGCTGGGTCCTGGACCTGCAAGGCCTGCAACTGCTGCGCTTCAATATGGAACAGTTCCTGGGCGCCCCGGTGCTGACCCTGAACTGCCCCGACACCAGCGAGCTGAGCAAGCTGGGCAAGTACCTGTTCGACAAGCTGTTCGCGCTGGCCGCCATGCTGCTGCTGTCGCCGCTGCTGGCCGGGATCTGGGTCGCCGTCAAGCTCAGCTCGCCCGGCCCGGCGCTGTTCCTGCAGCCGCGCACCGGCCTGAACGGCCAGGTGTTCAAGGTCTACAAATTCCGCACCATGCACTGGCAGGGCGAGGCCGAAGGCGCGGCGCTGCGCCAGGCCAGCAAGAGCGACGCGCGGGTGACGCGCCTGGGCGCCTTCCTGCGGCGCACCAGCCTGGACGAACTGCCGCAGTTCCTCAACGTGCTGCGCGGCGAGATGTCCATCGTCGGCCCGCGCCCGCACGCGGTGCAGCACACCGACTTGTACAGCGACCTGCTGCCGGTGTACATGATACGGCACCGCGCCAAGCCCGGCATCACTGGCTGGGCGCAGATCAACGGCTGCCGCGGGGAAACCGAGACGGCGGAAAAGATGAGCAAACGGGTCCAGTTCGATGTCGAATACATCCGCAACTGGTCGCTGTGGATGGATGTGCGCATAGTGGTCTGGACCGCGCTGCGGGGCTGGACCGGGAACGATGTCTATTGAGCCGGCGCCGGTGGGCCGGCATTTTTCAGGAGGAAGCCATGGGTAACGAACTAAACAAGCGCATCTACGTCGCCGGCCACAACGGCATGGTGGGGGCGGCCATCGTGCGCGCGCTGCGGCGGCGCGGCTACAGCAACATCATCACGCGCAGCCACGCGCGGCTGGACCTGACCGACCAGGCCCAGGTACGCAGCTTTTTCCAGGCCGAGGCCATCGACGAGATCTACCTGGCCGCCGCCACCGTGGGCGGCATCCACGCCAACAACACCTACCCGGCCGAGTTCATCTACTCCAACCTGGTGATCCAGTCCAACGTCATCCACGAGGCCTGGCGCCACGGCATCAACAAGCTGCTGTTCCTCGGCTCGTCCTGCATCTATCCGCGCCTGAATGCGCAGCCGATCAGCGAATCGTCGCTGATGAGCGGCGCCCTGGAGCCCACCAACGAGCCCTACGCCATCGCCAAGATTGCCGGCATCAAGATGTGCGAGAGCTACAACCGCCAGTACGGCACCACCTTCCGCAGCGTGATGCCGACCAATCTGTACGGACCGGGCGACAACTACCACCCGGAGAACAGCCACGTGATCCCGGCCATGCTGCGCCGCTTCCACGCCGCCAAGATCAGCGGCCAGAAGGAAGTGACGATCTGGGGCACCGGCAACGCCCGGCGCGAGTTCCTGTTCGTCGACGACATGGCGCAAGCCTGCCTGCACGTGATGCAACTCGGCTGCAAGACCTACCAGAACGCCACCTCGCAGCAGCAGTCGCACATCAACGTGGGCACCGGCAGCGACATCACGATAGCCGAACTGGCCATGACCATCGCCGCCGTGGTCGGCTACCAGGGCAAGATGCGCTTCGATCCCAGCCAGCCCGAGGGCACGCCGCAAAAGCTGCTCGACGTGAGCAAGCTGGCGGCGCTGGGCTGGCGCGCCCAGGTCGGGCTGGAGGCGGGCCTGCAGGAGACCTACCACAGCTATTGCCGGGCCGACGCCGAGGGCGACCGCCACGCGCGCGCGCGCGGCCTGGACGCGCTGTCCCAGCAACTGCGGCGCTCCTTCAGCGGCCAGGCGCTGCACTACCACGCCTACCAGGACATGAGCGCGCCGACCTGAGCGCGCCGCGCCGCCGCTCAGTGCTGCGCCAGCGCCGCCTCGATGCCCTGGCACAGGCGGCGCGCCATATTCTCCACCGTGTACCGGCCGCCGCTCGCGCGCGCGGCCTCACTCAGGGCCGCCAGCTGCGCCGGATTGCGCAGCACCGCCACCGCCGCCGCCGCGTAGCTGTCCAGGTCGTTGGGCGTCATGATGCCGTTGCGGCCCGATTCCAGATAGGCGATCTCGGGCGAATGCAGGCCGCAGTCGGTGGTCAGCATCGGCTTGCCGCTGGCGAAGGAATCCAGGATGCCCAGGCCCACCAGGCCGGGATTGAGCATCACGTCGGCCAGCCGCAGCGCCACGCATTTGTCGCGCCCGCTGAGCGGCCCGAGGAAGTGGATCCAGCGGTCGGACGCGGCGGCCGCCTGCAGCGCTGCCTGATCCGGGCCGGCGCCGACGATGAGCAGCTCGAAGCCGGGCAGCGCGGCGCGCACGCGGCGCGCCGCCGCCAGCAGGAAATCGAGCCGCTTTTCATGGTACAGCGACCCCAGGTACAGTCCCACCGGCCCGCCCCCCAGGCCCAGCCGGGCGCGCCAGCGCGCCAGCTCGAGTTCGCCGATATCGGCGCACAGCGCCACCATCTCGGTCGTGTCGGCGGCGTTCTCGACCACCGTGGTGCGCTCGCGCGGGAAGCCGGCCGCCTCGATCAGCCTGGCGCTCATGTCGGTGTAGGCGAACCACCAGTCGGCGCGCCCCACGGTCCAGCGCTTGAAGCGCTCCTTCCAGCCGCCCGGCCGCTCCGACTGCAGGTTGGCGCCATGGCCCCAGAACGCCAGCCGGCTGGGGCGGGCGACCAGCATCAGCCACAGGTTGTACAGGATTTTGTTCTCGTGCATGACCACCACCATGTCGGCCGCGCGCGCCTGGCGCCCGTAGGGCTGCCAGCAGACCCGGTAGCGCAGCGCATAGTGGGTCGGGATAGGCACCGCCCACGGCAAGCTGGCCTCGTTGCGCTTCATCTGCTCGGCCGGCGTGCCCTGCCCGACCAGCAGCGTGAGCGCGATGCCGCGCTCGGCCAGCAGCGCGCGCAGCTGCTGGTACAGCCCGATCCGGTAGTTGAGCAGCTGGCGCTCGACGATCACCACCGACGGCCAGGAACGGTAGCGCCCGTCGGTCTGCGCGGCGGCGTTGCCGGCCACCGCGTTGCGGCAGGCGCTGGCCAGGCCGGCGCCTGCCCGCTCGAAGGTGTAGTCCGCCACCAGCGCGCGGCTGCGCTCGGAACAGCGCACCCAGTGCGCCTCGTCCTGCAGCAGGGCCTGGGCGCGGTCGGCCCAGCGCTGCACGTCGAGTCCGCACACATAGCCGTTCTCGCCGTCGCGCACCAGTTCGTGCGCGGCGCCGGCGTGCGGCGAGGCCAGCACCGGCATGCCGGCCGCGCAGGCCTCGTTGACCACCACGCCCCACGGGTCCCAGCGGCTGGGGAACAGGAACACGCGCGCGGCGCGGTACATGCCGGGCAGCTCGGCCTGCGACAGGAAGCCGGCGAAGTGGGCCTCGACCAGGCCGGGATAGAGGGCGGCGGCGGCGCGCACCTGGGCGTCCAGCGTGCCCGAGCCGACGAACAGCATGCGCACCGGGCGCCGCAGCCGGCGCGCCAGTTCCAGCGCCACGGCCAGCGCGAACAGCGGATCCTTGACCGCCTCCATGCGCCCGCAAAACATCAGGTCGTAGGGCCGCAGCGCCGCCGGCGCCGGGCCGCCGTAGGCCGCGTTGTCGACGCACAGGCAGGACAGGAAGCGGCGCTGCGCGGGCAGGCGGTAGGCGTCGAACAGCGCCAGGCCGCCGGCGCTGGCCGCCACGTGGCCGTGCGAGCGCGCGAACACGAAGCGCCGCACCAGCCGGTGCAGCGCGCTGAGCGTGCGCTCGGAGTCGGCCGTGCCGTCGGTCATGGTGACATGCGGGATGCCGCGCCGGCGCGCGTAGACAAAGGCGAACAGGTGGGTGGGATTGAAGCCGTCGGTGACCACCACGTCCGGCCGCCAGCCGGCCAGCGCCTGGAACACGTCGGGATTGCAGTGGATGTAGCGCTCGCGGTATTTGAACACGCGCGGGCGCAGGATGGCCAGCTCGCAGCGCGGCGGCGGATAGTCCCACAGGCGGTTGTCCTCCTGCTCGGCGCAGGCGATCACGCGCACGGTCACGCCGGGCTGCGCGGCGAGCGCGGAAAACACCGGCGTGCGGTACGGGGCCAGGATATTGGTGACGATGGCGATTCTCAGCATGGGAGTCCTCATGGCGGGGGGAAATGGGGCCGGGGGCCGGCACTTCATTGAACCCGTTCGGCGCGCGCCGGTGTTGACTACCGTCACTTCCGCAGCGGGGCGGCGCCCCACCCCGCTGCCGTCAAGCGCCGGCGTGACCGCTATCAAAAGCCGCCCGCCAAGCCGACCCTACACTGCAGTCAGATGCCGCGCCACGGAGCCGGCACGCCACTTTGCCGAGGAGTCCCGATGCCTACTTCCCCCCCGCCGCGGCGCGCGCCGCGCTGGCCCTGGCCGCTGGCCGGCCTGCTGTGCACAGCCTGCACCGCCAGCCTGCCCAATATGCAGGGCGTGCAGCACGCGCCGGCCGGCGCCACCGCCGTCGCTCCCATCCCGATCACCCAGCAGCTGCTGGCCGAGCAGGAGGCCGCGCGCCGCCGCCAGCTGCAGGACCTGAGCGTGTTCGCCGGTCCCGCCGCGCCCTACGCCATCGGCCCGGGCGACCTGCTGTCCATCACGGTGTGGGGCCACCCCGAACTGGCGGCGGCCCAGCTGGCCACGCCGGGACCGCAGCTGAGTCCCGGCGAGCAGGCCGCCGCCAGCACCGTGCCGGGCTTCCTGGTGGGGCCGGACGGCCGCCTGCAGTTTCCCTTTGCCGGCGCGCTGCAGGTGGGCGGCCTGAACGAACAGCAGGCCGGCGACCTGCTGGCGGCCAAGCTGGCGCGCGTGCTCAACCAGCCGTCGGTGACGCTGCGCGTGCTGGCCTTCCGCAGCCAGCGCATCTACATCGACGGCGAAGTCAAGGCGCCCGGCCTGCAGCCGCTGGACAACCAGCCCATGCACCTGGTCGAGGCGCTCAACCGCGCCGGCGGCATGCTGCCCAGCGCCGACCAGAGCCGCATCAGCATCGTGCGCGGCGGCGCCAGCTACCGGGTCGACCTGCCGGCCCTGATACGGCACGGCGGCGACCCCACCGCCATCGTGCTGCGGCACGGCGACCTGGTGCGGGTGGCATCGGGCGAGGAAGGCAAGGTCTTCCTGACCGGCGAAGTGACCACGCCCAAGGCGGTGGCCATGCACAGCGGGCGCCTGACATTGAACGAGGCGCTGGGCGAGGCCGGCGGCGTGAGCCCGGTCAGCGGCGACGCGCGCCAGATCTACGTGGTGCGGCGCGTGGGCGACGAGTCGCAGGTGTTCCGCCTCGACGCGCGCGAGCCCGGCGCGCTGGCCATCGCCGAGCACTTCGAACTGAGCGCGCGCGACACGGTGTTTGTCGCGCCCAACGGCCTGACCAGCTGGAACCGCACGCTGAGCCTGCTGATCCCGGGCTCGCTGCCGGCCGCGGTCGGCACCGGCACCGGACGCTAGGAGACCGCATGCGCCCCCACGATCCCAAGCTGCCGGCGCTGGCGCCCTACCACGCAGCGCCGCTGCAGCCGGCCCCGCCGCCGCCGCGCCACGAGGCCGAGGTGGAGCTGTCCGCCTACGCGCGCCTGCTGGCCGAGAGCCGCTGGCACATCCTGGGCATCACGCTGGCCTGCCTGCTGGCCGGCCTGCTCTACCTGGCGCTGGCGCAGCCGGTCTACGAGGCCAGCCTGCTGGTGCACGTGGAGGAGGACAAGCCGAACAACGCCAAGAGCATGATAGGCGAGATCTCCTCGCTGTTCGAGGTGAAGGCGGCGGCCATCTCGGAGATGGAGCTGATCAAGTCGCGCATGGTGATCGGCAAGTCGGTCGACCGGCTCGGCCTGTACATCGACGCGCGGCCCGAGTACCTGCCGCTGGTCGGGCGCCTGATCGCCGCCCAGCGCAGCGGCCTGTCCGAACCCGGCCTGTTCGGCCATGGCGGCTATGTCTGGGGCGCCGAGAAGATCAGCGTCGACGAGCTGTATGCGCCCGAGCCGCTGCAGGACGCCGAATTCGTGCTCACCGTGCTCGACGGCGGCCAGTTCCTGCTGACCCAGCGCGCGTATGGCCTGGCCATGCGCGGCCAGGTCGGCCCGCGGCAGGTGTTCAGCCTGCCGCAAGGCCGGCTGACGGTGCGCGTGGCGGCCATCGAGGCGCGCCCCGGCGCGCGCTTCCGCCTGCGCTACCTGCCCAAGCTGGCCGCCATCGAGCGGGTGCAGAAGGCCATGACGGTGGCCGAGATCGGCAAGCAGTCCGGGCTGATCGGCGTCACGCTGGAGGGCGGCGACCCGCAGCAGGTGTTCCTGGTGCTCAGCGAGATCGGCCGCGAGTATGTGCACCAGAACGTGACCCGCAAGCTGGAGGAGGCCGAGAAGTCGCTGGACTTCCTCGACAAGCAGCTGCCCGACATCCAGCAGCGCCTGGAGCGCTCCGAGGCCGAGTACTACCGCTACCGCAACAGCCGCGGCACCATCGACCTGGGCGAGGAAGCCAAGATCAGCCTGCAGCAGGCCGCCGCCGCCCGCGCCAAGCGCCTGGAACTGCAGCAAAAACGCCAGGACATGCTGGTCGGCTTCACCGCCGGCCACCCGCTGGTGCAAGCGCTGGAGCAGCAGCTGGCCGCCACCAACGCCGAGATCGCGCGCGCCGACAGCCATGTGCGCGGCCTGCCGCTGATGGAGCGCGAACTGCTGCGCCTGAACCGCGAGATGAAGCTGAACAGCGACCTGTACGGCACGCTGCTGAACTCGGCGCAGCAGCTGCGCCTGGTCAAGGCGGGCAAGGTCAGCAACGTGCGCCTGGTGGACCAGCCCATGCTGCCGAAAAACCCGGCGCGCCCCGAGCGCGGCAAGGTGATCGGCCTGGCGCTGGCGGCCGGGCTGGCCATCGGCCTGGGCTACGCCTGCCTGCGCCGCCTGCTGCACCAGGGCATAGACACGCCGGCCCAGCTCGAGCGCCTGCTGGGCCAGCGCGTGGTGTACGCCAGCGTGCCGCACAGCATGGCCGAGCAGGAGCTGGACCGGCACGGCGTGGCGCGCCTGCTGGCCTGCGCCGCGCCGGCCGACCCCGCCATCGAGAACCTGCGCGGCCTGCGCACCGCGCTGCACAGCGTGCAGCCGCATCTGCGCAACAGCATCGTGCAGATCAGCGCGCCGCACGCCGGCCTGGGCCAGTCCTTCATCACCGCCAACCTGGCCGCCCTGCTGGCATTGAGCGGCAAGCGCGTGCTGCTGGTCGACGCCGACCTGCGCGCCGGCCAGCTGCACCGGCGCTTCGGCCGCGAGCGCGCCGGCGGCCTGACCGAGGTGCTGGCCGGCCGCCTGCCGCCGGCGCGCCTGATCGTGCCGGCCGGCCCGGAGCGGCTGGACCTGCTGTGCACCGGCGCGCTGCCGCCCAATCCGGCCGAGTTCCTGCTGCACCCGGGCTTCGCCGAGCTGCTGCAGAACATGGCGCGCGAGTACGACTGGGTGCTGGTCGACACGCCGCCGCTGCTGGCCGTGTCCGACCCCCTGGCCAGCGCCGCGCTGGCCGGCGCGGTGTTCCTGCTGGCCGGCGCCGGCGTGACCACCGAGGCCGACATCAACGAAGCGCTCAAGCGCCTGCAGCAGGGCGGCGCGGCCACGCAAGGCATCGTCTTCAACGACAGCCGGCGGCGCCCGGCCGCCGTGGCGGCGCGCCCGCGCTGGCGCCTGCTGGGCCGGAGCGCCTAGCCCCCTTCCACCGGAACCGCAACAGGAGCCCCATGCAAACTGCCCACCATCCCCCTGCCGCCGGCGCCGCGCCGGCCGCCGCGCCCTTCGGCGCCGCCCGCCACGTCAGCTGCCAGCGCGGCGCGGCCGGCGTCGGCCAGGCGCTGACCCGGCTGTACGGCAATCTGTACGCCTCGCTGCCGCACTTCGCGCTCGACCACGACCTGGACGACTGCCACGCCTACGCGGTGCACCAGGACAGCCGCCTGCGCGTGCTGCTGGTGTTCGTGCTGCGCGGCGGCCGGGTGCAGGTGCTGAACGAAGTGATCGCGCTCGACGGCCCGGAGCTGGACGCCTTCGCCGACTACGTGTTCCGCCACTTCCCTGCCGCGCAGGCGGTCTGCCTGCGCGCGGTGCGGGTGGCGCGCTGGGCCGCGCGCCACCCCTGCCAGCACTACGACTACCTGGAAGACACGGTGATCACGCTGCCGCCCTCGGAGGCCGACTACCACGCCAGCCTGGGCAAGAACGCGCGCCGCAACCTGCGGCGCTACCACAGCGCCCTGCTGCAAGACCATCCGGACGCGGTGTTCGAGCTGGCCGCGCCGGACGACGCCGAGGCCGTGCACGCCATCGTGGCGCTGAACCACGCGCGCATGGCCGGCAAGCACAAGCGCTCGGCGCTGGACGCCGAGGAGGCGCGCCGCATCGCGCTGCTGGCGCGCGAGGGCGCCGTGATCGGCGTGGTGCGGATCGGCGGGCGCATCTGCGCCGGCGGCGTGGCCACCACCAACGGCGGCAACTGCTTCCTGCTGGTGCTGGCGCACGACCCGGCCTACGACGACTACAGCCTGGGCTTCTGGTGCTGCTACCGCACCATCGCCGCCTGCATCGAGCGCGGCGCCCGCGAGTTCCATTTCCTGTGGGGCCGCTACTACTACAAGCGCGCCCTGCTCGGCGAGGAGCGCGCGCTGGACCGGGTGCTGCTGTACCGCTCGGCCTGGGCCGCGCTGCGCCAGGCGCCGCTGGCGCTGGCGGCCTGGCGCCACAGCCTGGGCCGCCGCGCGCTGCTGTGGCTGCACAGCCGCAAGGACGCGCACGGCCCGCTGGCGCGGCGCCTGCTGGCGGCCCAGGCCACGCTGCGGCGCTGGCGCCACGCCTTGCGCCCCCTGCCCACCCCCACCCCGGAGGAATGATGCTGATCGATACCCGCACCCTGGACCAGGACAGCCTGCTCGACACCACCGTCTGCATCATCGGCGGCGGCGTGGCCGGCATCACGCTGGCGCTGGAAATGGAAGCCATGGGCATCCCCGCCTGCCTGCTCGAGAGCGGCGGCCTGGGACCGGACAACGCCAACCGCGACCTGTACCGCGGCGAGGACGTGGGCCTGCCCTACCAGTTCGCCGACGGCTGCCGCAGCCGCTACCTGGGCGGCAGCTCGAACTGCTGGGGCGGCTGGTGCCGGCCGCTCGACCCCTGGGACTTCCAGCGCCGCGACTGGATCCCGCACAGCGGCTGGCCCTTCGGCGCCGACGAGCTGGCGCCCTACTACCGGCGCGCGCAAAGCGTGCTTCAGCTGGGACCGGACAACTTCTCGCCGGCCTACTGGGAGGCGCGCATCGGCCGCCCGGACGTGCGCCGCCTGCCGCTGCCGAGCGGGCGCGTGCGCGACACCTTGTCCCAGTTCAGCCCGCCGGTCCGCTTCGGCAAGGCCTACCGCGCCGACCTGGCGCGCGCGCGCCATGTGCGCGTGTGCCTGCACGCCAACGCCGTCAACCTGGCCACCGACGCCGGCGCGCGCCAGGTGCGCCAGGTGGACGTGGCCACGCTGAGCGGGCGCCGGCTGGCGGTGCGCGCGCGCTGCTACATCCTGGCCTGCGGCGGCATCGAGAACGCGCGCCTGCTGCTGGCATCGAACCGCATCGCCCCGGCCGGCCTGGGCAACGGCGCCGGCGTGGTGGGGCGCTATTTCATGGACCACCCGCGGCTGCAGCGCGCCAGCGTGCAGTTCGCGCCCGGCTGGCAGCGCAACAAGCTGTTCGACATCAAATACCACTACCTGAACCGGGCGGTGGCGGCCGGCGGCGTGCACGTGGCGGCCCAGCTGGCCCTGAGCGAGGAGACGCTGGCGCGCGAGCGCCTGCTCAACGCGCGGGTCTGGTTCAATTCCGAGTTTCCCGGCGAGGGCTCGGCCGCCGCCGCCGCCCTGTACCGCTGCAAGCAGGCCGCGTTGCGCAAGGAGCAGCCGGGCTGGCGCCTGGGCGCCGACCTGGCCACCATGGCGGCCCATCCGATCGACACCCTGGGCTACGGCCTGACCCGGCTGTGCCACCCGCGCGGCCTGGTGCGCCGCGTGCGCCTGCAGGCCATCGTCGAGCCCGAGCCGGACCCGGACAGCCGCGTCACCCTGTCGCCCACCGAGCGCGACGCGCTGGGCCTGCCGCGCGTGCGCGTCGACTGGCGCCTGGGGCCGCGCGTGCAGCGCACCTTCGACCGCACGCTGGCCATCATCGCCGACGAGCTGCGCCTGGGCGGCGTGGCCACGGTGGCGCTGGAGCCGCCGCTCGAGGGCGGCGCGTGGCCGTCCACGCTGGAGCGCGAGGGCACCTGGCACCACATGGGCACCACCCGCATGCACAGCAACCCCGCCTTCGGCGTGGTCGACCGCGACTGCCGCGTGCACGGCATGGCCAATCTCTACCTGGCCGGCAGCTCGGTGTTCCCCACCGCCGGCGCCAACTTCCCCACCATCACGCTGACGGCGCTGGCGCTGCGCCTGGCGCGCCATGTGGGCGCCGTGCTGCGCGCCGAGGCCGCCGCCTGACCCTTTTCCCAACCGACCGGAGTTACCGCATGAACCTGTCTTCCCCGCTTCCGCCCCGCCCCGCCGGCCTGACCGCGCTGATCACCGGCGTCACCGGCCAGGACGGCGCCTACCTGGCCGAACTGCTGCTCGAAAAAGGCTACCGGGTGCACGGCCTGCGCCGGCGCAGCTCGCTGCCCAACACCAGCCGCATCGACCACCTGCTGGCCGACGGCGGCCTGACCCTGCACGACGGCGACCTGACCGACGCCAGCTCGCTGCAGCGGGTGGTGGCGGCGCTGCGCCCGGACGAGGTGTACAACCTGGCCGCCCAGAGCGACGTGGCGGTCTCGTTCGCCGAGGCCGAGTACACCGCCAACGCCGACGCGCTCGGCCCGCTGCGCCTGCTCGAAGCGCTGCGCACCCAGGGCCTGGCGGCGCACACGCGCTACTACCAGGCCTCGACCTCGGAGCTGTTCGGCCAGGTGCGCCAGGTGCCGCAGAGCGAGCGCACGCCGTTCGCGCCGCGCAGCCCCTACGCGGCGGCCAAGCTGTACGCCTACTGGATCACGGTCAACTACCGCGAAGCCTACGGCATGTACGCCTGCAACGGCATCCTGTTCAACCACGAGTCGCCGCGCCGCGGCGAGCAATTCGTCACCCGCAAGATCACGCTGGGCCTGGCGCGCGCGGCCTGCGGCCTGCAAAGCGGGATCGCGCTGGGCAACCTGGACGCGCTGCGCGACTGGGGCCATGCGCGCGAATACGTGCAGATGCAGTGGCTGATGCTGCAGCAAGCGCGCGCCGAGGACTATGTGATCGCCAGCGGCGAGCAGCACAGCGTGCGCGCCTTCGTCGACGCGGCCGCCGCCACCTTGGGCATCGTGCTCGAGTGGCGCGGCGCCGGCGTGCACGAGACGGCCACGGTGCGGGCGGTGGCGCCCGGCCACGGCGCGACGCACTGCCGCCCGGGCCAGGTGCTGGTGCGGGTCGACCCGGCGCTGTACCGGCCGACCGAGGTCGAGACGCTGCTGGGCGACGCCGGCAAGGCGCACCGCGAACTGGGCTGGGCGCCGCGCGTGGGCTTCCAGCAGCTGGTGGCCGAGATGATGCAGGCCGACCTGGCCGCGGTGCGCGCCGGCGCCGCCGGCCGCGGCAGCTAGTGGTGGCCAGCGTCACGCCGGCGCGGC
>NZ_WWCU01000073.1 GCF_009857595.1 Pseudoduganella aquatica
TCGCCAAGCTTGTTCAGCTTCGCTTCGCGCTCCTGGTCTGCAAACAAGCTGGTTTTGATCATCGGAAGAAGGTCAGTGTTGGCTCTGCGACATCATGCCATTTTCGGTGAAGTTTTTCGAGATCCCCAATACTCTTGAGTTATTCATTATTATGAACTTATTCTTTCTTTTAAACTACGTCAAAATCTCAAATAAAGCCCTTCACCTATTTCGAAACGATTTTCGGCATAGCTCTCTCGATGTATCCATCAATAAAAGTAAAATAATTTCCATCGTATTTAATGGCTGTCAAAATAAATCGAACGATTAGCTCACGCATCACCAAAAGATGGTCATGCAAATCATGCGTTGCCTCTGCCGGTGCCGTATATCTCCCACGGTGAACAATCTTATCCCGTGCAGACTTGGCAGCAGTAATTTGCAATTCAGAAATTCCGTCAAGCGACACGTTCCATTTCTCAGCTAACAATCGAATTTTTTGCATTAACGTTTTCCGATTAAGGTCTATGAACTTGTCACTGTAGTCGACTATTGCAATTTGCTGTTGCTCCGTAGTTTCGTAAAGATGCAAAACCTCCACCTCAACAACATCATTGAGTTTTTTCTTTAACTCTTTAAATTTCCCCTTCTGTAAAATTTCCTTTTCCCCATTGCTCAGATTTGAATCAAGAAGATTTTCAAGAACAGTCATAGCAAAAATCAAATTCGATTCAGCATGCACCGCTTTCATTGAAAACCATTCCACGGCATAATCCAAGTTTTTGATAGTAACGTCAGCATCTAAGAAAGAGTTCACAGCACAATCAAATATAGCCACCTGATTTATTGCCGCAAACGGACGTAAACCGGTGGTTCCACGTTCAGATTGTGCGTAGGCTTCTATTACTAACTTACCGTCCTGAACAAGCTCGATAATCGGAACAGTTAGCATTTTTGCGGCAGCAAACGACATAACCGTATTTACCCATCCAAGGAGTTTGTCAGCTTTTTCCTTCCAGTCAAAGAAGGGTTCTCCAGCATCCTTAAAAATAGATAATGCACCGGACATTACGCCAGGAACTGGTTCATACGTTCCAGCCATTTGTAGCATGCCGACTTCAGTCTCTTTAGACAATGGGCGAAAATTCTCAAAGCCTAATAACAGCCACTTGATTCCGATTTTTCCTGTCTGTGCTTGCGGCATTGTGAATGTTGAATGTGAACATGAGACTACGGGGCATATCGTTGAGTGCATGTCCGAAAACTCATTGCCCATAGATGTGATAATGAGGTTGTCGGTGAAAAATTTTACCTCCCCTTCAGCTTCACCACTTAATGAAAACTGCGGAAAGCGAGTACCACCTACATCATGCTGCACAATAATAAATTTGGTTGCGGGCGTCCGATCCATGCGTTGTAATTTAATGATTACATTGCCCCCCAAGTTTATGCCTGCACTGAAGCGTACATTGATTGAGTCATGCTCAAAGCACAGGTTGCCTGAAAAATCTATAGGACCGTACCGCCAATCGCTCATATCAATGATTCCCTTGGATTTGAGTTAAGAGGAATATTCAAAATATAATGAAATACACAATTCATTATGTTATTGCATAACTACTTGAATTCACTAATGAAAGTTACATAGCCCGTTCCGGTTGTCCAATCACAATATCAGAAAATACACTGTTGCCATAGAAAATTTTAGATTTGGTGGCAGCAATGAAGCAAGCAAAGACCCTCTCACACGCAGAACTGAAGCGTGTCCTGGCTGTTGTAACTGCCGAGCGGCACGCAGAGCGCAACAAGGTTGCGGTCCTACTCAGCTACTATGCTGGCCTGCGCGTCAAAGAGATCGCAGCCCTCACAGTAGGTGACATCTATACAGCAACAGGCGAAGTGAAGTCGTTCGTGGCGCTTACAGCAGAACAGACCAAAGGCCGCCAAGGCCGGACCATCGTTCTTGGCACCAAGTTGATTGATGCGTTGCGCGCCTACTTACGCACTTCCAAGCTCAAGCTGCAGGACACTGCAAAGCCGCTACTTCGTTCACAGAAAGGTGCTGCGTTTTCGGCCAACTCACTTTGCCAGCTTTTCGCACGTCTGTATGCTGCTGCTGGCATTGAAGGTGCCAGTAGCCACAGTGGCCGTCGCACATTCATCACGAACCTTGCCCACATTATTTTTACGAACTTACTTAACGCACTTACTTAATGCACTTACTTAACGCATTTACTTTGGAACCAGATATCCGTCTTTGTAATGGTGATCTGGAAAAACATTTGCAAGCATCTTTGCTTCTGTCGTGTGATAGTACGTGTTGTCAATCTGCACGACACTCGTCCCACAAGTCTCTGCAACTGCTATCGGAGGTAAGCCTCTGTTCACCATTTTCGTAATGAAATAGTGACGGAAACTGTATGGAACCAAATCACGTGTATCTGTGTTTTGAATTTCCGCATTCTCCATTAGCTTTTCAAAATGAAGTGCAAGCACTCTCGGCGTTGGCGCTGTTTTTCCATCCACACTGAAAACTAATGTACTTCCAAACGGTTCGGCATCTTTGTTATCTTTATTTTTGACAGTATAGAATTTGTAAAGAATACTAAATAACTTATCAAAATACTCCCAGTCTTCGATATAAAACCGCCGCGTCTTCCTTACCTTACTTGTTTCAGCACGAACGGTAATTTTAACAAGGTTGATAGTATTATTTTTTTTACCTTTTACGTCTTTAGTCAAGAATTCAACATCGCTCCAACGTAACTGCACCTGCTCGCCCTTGCGTAATCCAGTTACAATTGCGATTAGGAAGTAATACGCGACAACAATTTTCTTCAAATTGTCTTCGTCAACAACAACATTTTTTCTGCCAAGCCCAACCTGCTCCTCAAGTACCTTTGTGATACGCTGGATTTCATCAAGGGTGAATGTATCGCGTCTGTTGGCAGCATCACCTTTGTCAATGCGTGGCAATTTCTTAAAGTCGAATGCGTCGATATAGGTTTCATTTCTTTTATAGAGCCACGAGATCATCGCATTGATAGTGCTTTGCTCATTCTCAACCGTCGTTTGACTTATGCTAATGCCTTTCTTGGTCTTAGTACGAGAGTGATAGTAGTTTTCACAATCGGTGCGTTCAAGCTCCTTGAGCTTTGTATCACGATGTATGAAGTCAAGCCAATGTTCAAGGTGCGTTTTAATTGTCGTAAACCGCCCTTTTACAATCAGACCAGCATCAACATCAGTAGCCCGTTGTTTTAGATATTCTTCGACGCCTTGTTTTGTCGTTTTTGAAAAATAGGTCTTGCCTGCTTGTTCCTGAGCCTTGATTTCAATGTAAAGCTTTTTCGCTTTGTCAATCGCTGTATCTCTATTTCGGGTGCGAAGACTTTCATGAGCGTACTTACCTTCCTTCTCAAGCCACATTTGAAATTGCCAAATCTCATTGCGTTTGTGAATGATGGCCTCGTCAAAAATTGCTATTTCATCCGGCTTAAATGTCTTTTTTTTGAGCATAAAAAATGGGCTTGAAAACTACGGTTTTGAGTAGCTACAGTTTTGTGTAGCTATTCGTGTAACTGTAGTTTAAAAGCCCAACAAAATCAAATGCTTAAAAAACGTGCGAAACTTTTGCGTAAGTTTTTATTCGTTTAAAATCAATGACTTAAGAATTTAATTCTACTCCCACTCAGTTATCAAAAATACTAAAAATCACTTAAATAACAATAACCTACAAGAAATGTCCTATCTGATGCCACGAAAAATACCATGTGCAGAATTTAATGCCGCTCTGTAGAAGAAGGACACTTAATGTTTGCAGGAACTTAACACAGCCCCACCACCACACGCTAGCCAGATCGGCGAGCCTGCGTCACTCCTGTTCGCGCAACCGCGCTATAGTAGTCCTGTTACGGCCTGCGAAAGCGGATTTCGTTACTCCAGACTTCTGCGGTCAAAATCAATTTCAAATCCATCTGGCACAGGCTTGAACGGCCTTGTCGGTGAACGGTGGCTGCTCTGGAACGCTCGCAGCGCTTTCACGTCGATCTCGCCAATGACACAGTAGTCGGTGATCCCCCCCTTGACCCGCAGCAAATCGCGCTGCCAACTTTCCTTGAACGGCGCACGGATGCGGCTGTCGCCGTACTGACGGTCGTTGCACTGGACGATAAAGGCATGCATATCCAGCGCGGCGGACTCCACCAAGGCGTTGAAGGTTTCGGTGTCCTGGTTCCACTCGGGCACAAACAACGCATCCACCCTGCCGCGCAGGGCGGCACGATGGCCGATGTTGGTCAGCTCACTGCAGATCAATAGTGCAAAGCGCAGATCGCCATGCTGCAGTATGGGCGGCGTCTTCCACGCCTTGTCGGGCTTCAGTTCCAGCCCGGCGAGGCGCTGCAGCTCCTGCTCTTCATGCAGAGCCGGGCGCTGCTTGTCTTGCCGGTAGATCATCAGCGAGGGGAAGCCCAAGCCGTCGTGCGATAGTGCAGCCCAAACCTGGTTGCGCACCCTTGCCTTGCTGGCATGCAGGTATTCGATGCCGGTAATCAACGAGATACCACGCCCCTGCAGCTTGCGCGCAATACGAATGAACCAGTGCGCGGGCAAGGCCAGCTCTGGCAATACAAGGTAGCGGCTGTGCTGCGGCTGCGCGATCACGCCATCAAGTAGTCGGCATAGGCGGGCATAGCGCTCAAGATCTGGGTCGGGCATGCGCATGACCGAAGCGGTCCAGCTCGCCATCTCAGTTTTCCAGCTCGAGACAGCGATGCCGTAGCGGCGCTGCGGCTGGGCATCGGGGATCTGCAGCACGCCGTGCTTATCGAAGCTTGGCGCCGCGTCGCCAAGCTTGAAGCCGCGCACTGCCAGCACGACAGACTGCATAGCCTTACGCCCCACCATGTCATAGGCCGTCTTGTTGAGTATGAACAGCTCCGGCAGGTTGAACGGGCGGGTGGCAAACAGCAGCCCGTGCGGGAGAGCCTTCAACCGGACCCACTCCGCCAGTTGCACGCAGCCATTAAGGACGGCCTCTGGCAACAATTCGAGCGCTGTGGCGCAATTTATGACGGTCTTTCTGGCTGGGATGCCGCGCTGCGCCACCATCTCCTTGGGCAGGCCTAAGAAGCGGAACGGCATGTGTGCTAAGTCGAACGAGAACAGGCGAGCTTGTTGGGCTTGAAAGCCCAACGATGACAAGTACCAGTCCAGCAAGGCATCAAGATCCGCAGGAACGTAGTCAGCCATGTGGGCTTCCCAGGCTGCCTTTCCCTGCTTTGACAGCCGGGGCGGGAAAGCTGCGCTGATGCTTTCCCGCACAGTGGTGTAGATCTGTTTTTGCCAGATTTTCATTAGTTCTGAGGCAGCTGGCACAGTGTCGGCCGGGCAAGCTTTGACGCTTAGAGTGCAGTGCGACTTCAGTTGGATGCAAAGTTGCTCCAGCGCTCGCAAGATCTTGCGCAGGGCCTCAAAGTCTTCGCACGCCGTCGCCAACCTAATTACCCGAGGCAGGTACACCGCAAAGTCAAAAAACTGGGGTAGCACCAGCACGTGCTGAACAAAGGCGCGGAAGAAGGCCTGGCGGTGCGCCCGCCACGCGTCGGGCATAAGGTCGCGCTCGTAGGCTTCAAAATCGCGCAACTTTATGGCAAAACCGGCACGGCGCATGGTCAGCGCGTCAGCCTTGCGCAGGTTGTCAGCCGCCTCGCCATCGCTTTGGGTAGCAGCCAACAGGTCGGTGCCTACATGGCTGGCTGCGCGTGGAAGACGAGGCATAGCACGCCATTCACTGGCCCGTTCGTGAATCTGGTGGGCAATGGCATCCACCAAAGTTTTGCCGGGCTCGCCCGCCAGCATGAATACTTTGTTTTTGGCGTTGGCAAAGTGGATTTTGCTGTTGCTCAGGTAGACGGGCTGGAAGCAAATCTGCTTGCGCTCCGAGTCCGTTACCCAAGCCAGCTTGCCCTTTGACCGCGCGAACAACCATTCCCACAGCTCAGTCGTGGAGCGAAAGCTAGCGCCGTTCTCCATTACCAGCAGAATGTCGTCCACATAGCGGCCGTAGTACAGCGGCGCAATTTGCTCCTCTACGATGCGATCCAATTCGGCCAGGGCAACGTTCGCCACGACCGCTGAAGCAGGTAGCCCTACGGGCAAACCCTTCTTAAGGGGGGTGGTCTGAGCCCAGGCCTTCAGCGCCTGAATGAACAGTCGGTGTAACTTGGCTTGGGAGACCGTCAACTCCAACTTCATTACATCGAACACAAAGCCCGAGTCGAGCATGAAGTCTGGATTGAGCTCGTGATAGAACGAGCTGACATCCGCCGTAAGCGCCACTATTTTCTTGTCAACCGTTAGCGCAGTGCGCATGGCTTCGATACCCTTATCGCGCCAATCTCGAAAAGGCTTGAGATAGGGCTGAAAAGAGCCAAGCGAGAGCCGGTTGATGCCCTTTCCGCTGTGCGTGCGCCGCAGGCGATTGCCATAGGCGCAGGCAGTCAGTTTTCCGTCGAACAAGTGACCCACCTCCAACATCCACAACGTGGAAAGCACATGGAAGTTGAGGCTGCACTGAGCCATCACCCGAAATTCTGCGTTGGGCTGCTGGGGTTTATCATCTTCGCCCAGCAAGCCGCAAACGTACACCCATTCCTCTGCCGGAGAGGAAAAGATCAGGCCGCTGCCATGCACTTCGCGGTATTGCGCCCAGCACGACATATCCACAGACTTAGTGGCTAGAGTCCAGCCGCCGATGAACTCAGCCTGCGTGACCCAGGACTCATCGTCACCTTGAAGCTTAGCCAACATAGCACTGAGATTGGCGTGGAGATTTTCTTCGTAGTCCGCAATCGTGTCCAGCGAGGCATGCGACGAGTAGTACAGGTCTACCTTGGCTTTGCGGTAAGCAAGGCCGAGGTCTTGAAGTGTGGTCATGCGCTACCCTCTGTCAATCCGAACTTTTGAAGCACTTTCCGCTTCATCATTTCGATGATGTTTGCCACTTTTCGAATCGCTGCTTGAAACTAACAGATCCTCCACTTGGTTGAGGAACGCAGCGAGCTCTCCTTGCCTGCCCGTATCGTTCACCTGCCATTCGCTCACAGGCCTGACCATAGCGATTACTCGGGCGTCTTTCGACAGCTGTTCTAACTCATTGTTGACCATGTCGCGCTGCCGCAGATAAAACTCTCCCCATCGGCAGAAAGATAGTAGCCACAGCGAGGCTGTTAACGCACCGTCCCATCGCGTCCAGTCCGAGGTACTAGCGAGAGGCTGTTGAACGATCCGTTGCTGGCGCTTTAAGATGTCCTTTATCGACTTCAGACTGTCCCGCTGCTGGTCCGGTGTGCTGTACGCGAAGAGGAAGGCGGCAATGTTAGTCGTCTGTCCCTCGCGCTCTCGACTAAACAGATGGGATTGGCATTTGAACTTCGGCTCCAGCATGCTTGCCAACTCCTGTACCCATATTTCGCAAGCATCGTCGCAGTTGGCGCGCTCACTCTTCAACAGAGGGAAGACCACATCTTGGAATAGCCACGGCTCAGCCCAAGCAAGCTGCACCATATGTCCTCGCATCGAATTTATCAGATGTGCAAGCTCATCTGCTGAAATAACTACAGGGAGCGCATCGTGCAGGGCTGTGACCAGGCCGCCATAAATCTCAATCTTCTGCGAGTTCTTTGCCACGTGATGAACCATCCACCCCATCGCACGTACTCTATCCGAGTAAGCAAAGGTACTCAGCAACTGAAGCACAACTTCGAGCCCTCCGGGCTTTTCCAACAGTCCTTCGATCGCGCTCAACCCCAGCCATTGCAACAACCCCATACTGCTATGAGTGAGGCACTCTCGTTGAATCTCGCTAACACCAAACTGTACCGAAAGTGAAATATCGCTGACGATCTGGCTCAATAAGGACAGCCTTACTGCGTCCGACCCAACGGGCTCAATCGGCATAGCTGCCACTTGCGTTTCAGTGATCATCAGTAGTGAAGCCGGGGAATGCCACCAAAGAAACTTGACAGCGTAGTACTCCGACCAGGTAAGTGCTGCGTACTTCACCGGGCGGAATAAATGACCTACGTTGTACGAACTAAGCATCAGAACTTCGATTGACTCTCGAAAGAGCTTCGCGTCCACTACAGCCAACTCATTGTCTGCCTCATCATGCTTTCGTTTGAATGCCTCCTCAAGATATCGCGCCAGGAAATCCAAAAAACGACCCGAAAACTCGAATTCGCGAAACCGCCATTCTTCGACATGCGAATGAGCAAGCACCTCGCCTAGTACCTCCCAAAGCGCAGCAAAGTCATCAAAGGCTCCAGCCTGATTTTCGAGGCAATTGTTCAAACCAGCCTCCCCGGACAGCGCGAGCGAATCATCTTTAAGTAAGCCAAGCACTGTCATCTGAGCTTTCAACGGCTCGCCCGCCAAGCCCTTTAAAGACGACTCGCAGCACCAAACGCTTAGTACATCGCCCGCCACAGAATTTTCAAGAAAGCGTAATGGCTCGTAGCGACGCGATACTGTCGATGACAACGTTGAGTCGAAAAGTAGCCTCATAGTGGGATTCTCGATATCGCCGTCGTGCAGTGCAGTCGTCGCTTCCTTCATTAAACCTGCCTTGTATTGCTCAACCTTGATTAAGACATCCGCAGGTATTGGGGTTATTAACAAAGGATAATTTTCAGCGGCCTTCTGAAATGAGTTGGATAAGTTAAATCCTGCTATCGGCAAATTGCCCGCCCCCATGATTAGGATATAGCGATCATGTAGCCGCCCCTCCTTCATGCCGTAAATCCGGAATTTGATGCGTTTTAATAACTGACTATGATGCTCACAGCTCGCCACCAAATTGTTAACGCGGCCTGAATTTGGTAGATCGGATTCGCCCAGCTTGGCTTCATTGTTCTTTGATGATTTTGGTAAAGACGTGAAGACAACGTAATCGGCCTGCGGTGCTGCGCATAGCAACACCAGACCAAGGCCAGCGGTCTCGAAATAAGGGTCGAAAATTATTATTTGATTTTTCTGAAATTTTTCCAAAAGCGTCTTAAACCACTCAACGAATTGCAGTCGCCCATCCCCCTCCTCCTGACCCCAACGAGGGAAAAACTGTCCATCCGACTTGGGTGGATGAATTTGCGTAAAAAGCGAGGCAAGATCACGGTTGACTGGCACCCAAGGGTCAGCTTTACGCCCGCCGATTTCACTGCCAAACTTCGCGTCGCCACGGTTGATCGTTAGTGCCGCCTTCACTCGCTGTGATACAGATGGCCGTGTCGTCTTTTCCAGCCAGTCGAACTTCACGGGGCTGCCTCCATGCCCTAACATATGCCCTTGAAAATTAATCTCTCGAATGTACCCAATGCGCCACCGACAGCACAGCGCGCCTTCATTGGCATTGTCGTCATACAAGCCAAATATCTCCAATTCGGATGAATCCATCCTAGCGCGCAATTGATCACCTAATACAAATTTGTATTCAAACACGCCTTCAGCATCTCGCTCTGCCCTACCGAGGCCAGAGTAAATTATCTGGGCGTCGTTCACTACACAAAGGCGAAAATGGAAACCGCTGAAGTTCGGTACTTGGCTTGGATTGAATCGAGCTACCAGGGCGCAAGAGTCATCTACCCAACTCACACTCAGCAAGCGCTTCTCCATGTCGTCCAGGGCAGGAAAAACCAAGAGTTCGATGTCACCAAAACGCACGGCGTCAATACCGCCGAACTCTAGTCCTGTATCCGCATTTAGGTACTTGACTACTGATGCGGTTAAGCACAGATCGTAGCCCTCGCCAAACTGGAACAATTCCCTCTTATTTATCGGGGTGATAGAAGCGCTAAATGCGCCAGCTCCGCCATGCGGGCTAGAGATCGATTTCCAATCATACGCATCACGGTTAAGCAAATAGGCAACCGGACGATAAACTAGGTTGTCGGCCACGAGCGAAGCCTCTCCAAACTGTGACCTCAATTTTTCCGGAAGTCTGAATTTCAACTCTTCACTGATGGCAGAGATAGTCTGCCCTGCGCTCAATAGCCGTAGTAGATCCGAGCAATAGTCGCTTTTGACGTATAGGTTGAGCCGAGTAACCTTCGCTCTGACTTTCCCGAACGTATTGAAATCGTCGTTGTCGCTAAAGGACCAGCTATTACTGGAATGACTGTAAGGAAGTAGACGACCGTAAACTATACGATTCTCTGCCAATTGATCGGATTTGATTTGCAAGATCCATAACTGCAGTGCGCAATGACGCGCATCCATCGAGAACAAACGAGCCAGCCGCCTGTCATTGAGAAGGTCGTTTAATGTAACTGCCATCGATTCGTCCAATTTGATTTTTTATTTTAAAAAAAATATTTTTAATATGTGGATTTCGCACACAGTCGTTTAACAAACTTACCCCTAAAATTGCCTACTCCGCGCCAACTATATTCTTCTGAGGGACGCTGCGACTGCGCAGGCGATTGTTGCAAAAGTCAAACCAATGCTGGAGAACGCCAAGCACATCGAACCATTGCAAAGGACTTTCGGCATATTGATAGGTGAAGTTGCTAAAAAATTACCTATCATTATGCCTTATTGTCTACGAGAGAAACCAGTGATGAGCGAAAAAACACCCCGTCACAGGCTTCGACACTGCACCAAAGTGCCCGCATAAGAGAAAAATCGGCCTTCCGTCGCTTGCCCTTCCATCCAACGATAAGCGTCAACCAGCTCACCCTCATCGATCTCCCGGAACTGGATGCCGTCAGCGAGCGCGTCTGGCTCGCGCAGGACCGTCCATGCCTCCTCGGCCCCAAGCTCCGCTAGCTCATCCAGTCCAAAACGAGTGATAGGGTTCACTATCATCATCTCGGTGGCGTTATCTTCCCACGCTACTAAGAACAGGCCATTCACCTCAATCAGGTAATGAATCTCACCGTCACCGAATATAGGGGATCTCGAAAAACTTCACCGAAAATGGCATGATGTCGCAGAGCCAACACTGACCTTCTTCCGATGATCAAAACCAGCTTGTTTGCAGACCAGGAGCGCGAAGCGAAGCTGAACAAGCTTGGCGA
>NZ_WWCU01000074.1 GCF_009857595.1 Pseudoduganella aquatica
CGCGGCGGCTGGCGCAGGCGGCGCGGGACGTTGCCCAGGCGGCGTCGAATGCCGCGCCGTCGCCGGCCGTGTCCAGTGCCTGCACCTGCGCCGGCCCTTCGCCGGCGGCGCCGGCCCGCAGCAGCGCGGTCCTCAGCAGCGCCAGTTCGCCCAGCTTCTCGCCGGCGAAGGCCAGCCAGCTTTTGACCTCGGCGTCCAGCGCGGTTTCGTTCTCCAGGCTGAACGGCGTGTGCAGCAGCGAGCACGAGGTGGACAGCCACAGCTTGCCGCCGCGCTTGGCCGCGATGGGGGCCAGCTGGGCCAGCGCCAGGTCCAGGTCCGTGCGCCAGATATTGCGGCCGTCCACGATGCCCACCGACAGCACCTTGTGCACCGGCAGCCAGTCCGCCACGCTGGTCAGCTCATGCGCGGCGCGCACGCCGTCCACGTGCAGGCCCGCCACCGGCAGGCGGCACGCCAGGCTGACGTTTTCTTCCAACGGCGAGAAGTAGGTGGCCAGCAGCAGCGGCACGCCCACCTGGTTCAGCTGCCAGTAGCTGTTCTCGAAAGCATTGCGCCAGGCCGGCGGCAGGTCCAGGCCGAGGATGGGTTCGTCGACCTGCACCCAGCCCACGCCCTGCTGCTTCAGCCGGTCCAGCACCGCGCCGTACACCGGCAGCAGCTTGTCCAACAGCGAGAGGCGGTCAAAGCCCGCGCTGCGTTCCTTGCCCAGCCACAGGAAAGTCAGCGGCCCGATCAGCACCGCCTTGACCGCGTGGCCCAGCGCCTGCGCCTCGGCCACGTCGGCAAACAGGCGCTCGCAGGCCAGCGAGAATTCGGTTTCCGGCGAAAACTCCGGCACCAGGTAATGGTAATTGGTGTCGAACCACTTGGTCATTTCCAGCGCCTGCGCGCCGTGCTCGCTATCGTGCTCGCCACTGTGCTGATGCGTGCAGCCGGCGTGGTGCTCATGCTCCGCATGGGAAACGCCGCGCGCCATGGCGAAGTAGCGCGCCAGCTGGCCCTGCTCCGCGTGGAAGCCGAAGCGCGCCGGCTCGCAGCCCAGCAGCTGGATATGGTTGGCCACCTGGTCGTAAAAAGCGAAGTCGCCCACCGACACCAGGTCCAGGCCCGCGTCGCGCTGCTGCGCCCAGTGGCGCGCGCGCAATGCCGCGCCGGCCGCTTCCAGTTCGGCTTCGCTGCTCTCGCCGCGCCAGTGTTTTTCCAGCGCAAACTTCAGTTCGCGTGCGGCGCCTATGCGTGGAAAACCGGGAATATGTGTCTGAATTGATTTCATGATTGTTGTCATCCGCATTAAATATTGGTGAGGTAAAGTGTGCGGCAAAGACGTTTATAATCAAAACGAAAGATTTTGCGCTTCAACGTGAAATAAATTAATACAAGGCCCGTCATGCTGGAAATCCGCCACCTCCGCACCCTTAGCGCCCTGCGTTCCGCAGGCAGCCTGGTGCGTGCAGCCCAGTTGCTCAACCTGACCCAGTCAGCGCTGTCGCACCAGATCAAATTGCTGGAAGATCGCTACGGCAGCCCGCTGTTTGAGCGAAAATCGGTGCCGATCGGCTTCACCGCCACCGGCGCCCGGCTGCTGCGCCTGGCCGACACCCTGCTGCCGGAAATCGAGCAGGCCGAACGCGACGTGGCGCGCCTGTCGCAAGGCGACCAGGGCCAGCTGCGCGTGGCGCTCGAGTGCCACACCTGTTTCGACTGGCTGATGCCCGTCATGGACGAGTTCCGCAAGCGCTGGCCGGACGTGGAAATCGACCTGGTGTCCGGCTTCCACAGCGAGCCGGCCGAGCTGCTGCGCGCCGGCAATGCCGACCTCGTCATCGGCTCCGATTACAGCGCCGACTTCGCCACCTTCCCGCTGTTCCGCTTTGAAATCCTGGTGGTGATGGCGCTGAAGCACCGCCTGCAAGCGCAGCGCCGCCTGCAAGCCGCCGACTTTGAAGGCGAAACCCTGATCACCTATCCGGTGCCGGAAGCGCGCATCGACCTGATCCGCGAAGTGTTGCGCCCGGCCGGCATCGGCTTCGAACGCCGCACGGCCGAACTGACTGTGGCTATTTTGCAATTGGTGGCCAGCCGCCGCGGCCTGGCCGCTTTGCCGAATTGGGCAATAAAAAACTATGTTGATTACGATTATGTGAGCGCTCGTCCTATCGGCGAGCAAGGTTTATGGAGCGACTTATTTGTTTCCGTACCGGAAGCATTACGCGAGAAAGCCTATGTGCTCGACTTCGTTAATGTGATACGGGAACAGTGCGCGGCCACGCTGGATGGAATCAAGTTATTGTCGTGATGTTTTATCGTGACAATTGGTGAGCTTTCAGTGGGGCAGCAGTTGTTAGCATTGACGAATATCAAAGCCAGTGCGCGCGGGGACCGCTAGGATGGTGTTTTTCGCCACAGGCCCTGCATCCTGAAGGAATCCATGTTCAAGCACGATCAAGACCACTTCCGCAGCCTCTCCGACCTGGCCGATTTTCAGCACGATATTGTTAACGCCGCGCTCGCCAACTCCATCGTCATTACCCGTCAATTGTGCAATGCCTTAAATGGCACGAGCGTGCTGTTCGTTGAAGCAACCGAGCAAATACAAGGGTTATTCAACCGCGCGCTCCACAAATCGTTAGAATGAAAGCACCGTCAATCTTAATCACCTGACCATTCGGTTGGATCTTCTGGAGAATTAAATGGATGATGTAGTTATCGTAGCGGCGGGCCGTACCGCCGTAGGCAAATTCGGCGGCAGCCTGGCCAAGATTCCCGCAGCCGAACTGGGCGCGCATGTCATCAAGGGCCTGCTGGCCAAGACCGGCCTGGACGCGAACCTGATCAACGAAGCCATCCTGGGCCAGGTGCTGACCGCCGGCGTGGGCCAGAACCCGGCGCGCCAGGCTGTGATCAAGGCCGGCCTGCCGACCAGCATCCCGGCCTACACCATCAACAAGGTGTGCGGTTCGGGCCTGAAAGCCACCCACCTGGCCACCCAGGCCATCAGGTGCGGCGACGCCAACATCATCATCGCCGGCGGCCAGGAAAACATGAGCGCCTCGCCGCACGTGCTGAACGGCTCGCGCGACGGCTTCCGCATGGGCGACGTGAAGATGACCGACACCATGATCGTCGACGGCCTGTGGGATGTGTACAACCAGTACCACATGGGCGTGACCGCTGAAAACGTGGCGAAAAAGTATGACATTTCCCGCGCAGCGCAGGACGAGTTCGCCCTGCAGTCGCAGCTGAAGGCCGAAGCGGCGCAGAAGGAAGGCAAGTTCAAGGACGAGATCATTCCGCTGGAAATCGCGCAGAAGAAGGGCACCTTCCTGTTCGACGCCGACGAATACATCAAGCCGGGCTCCACGCTGGAAGCGCTGGCCGGCCTGCGTCCCGCTTTCAACAAGGAAGGCACGGTCACCGCCGGCAACGCCTCCGGCCTGAACGACGGCGCTGCCGCCGTCATCATGATGTCCGCCAGCCAGGCGCGCGAGCTGGGCCTGACCCCGCTGGCCAAGGTGAAAGCCTACGCCTCGTCCGGCATCGACCCGGCCTACATGGGCATGGGCCCGGTCTCGGCCGCCAAGCTGTGCCTGAAAAAAGCCGGCTGGACGCCGGACGACCTGGACCTGATGGAAATCAACGAAGCCTTCGCCGCCCAGGCCCTGGCCGTGAACAAGGAAATGGGCTGGGACACCAGCAAGATCAACGTGAACGGCGGCGCCATCGCCATCGGCCACCCGATCGGCGCGTCGGGCGCCCGCATCCTGGTCACGCTGCTGCACGAAATGGTGCGCCGCGACGCCAAGAAAGGCCTGGCTTCGCTGTGCATCGGCGGCGGCATGGGCGTGGCGCTGGCGGTTGAGCGCGCGTAAGCAAGGTATCAGCAGTACCGCAGCAGGCAGTTCAGTTCTTTTAGTGTTTGAGACAATAAGAGGGGATGACAAATGGCAAGAATCGCATTGGTAACAGGTGGTATGGGTGGTCTGGGCGAAGCGGTGTGCATCAAGCTCGCCGCGCTGGGCTATAAGGTAGTGACCACATATTCCCCTAGCAACAAGAAAGTTGAAGAATGGCTGGCCACGACGCGCGACATGGGCTTTGATTTCAAGGCTTATCCGTGCGACGTGGCGGACTACGACTCGGCGCAAGCCTGTGTCGCCGCCATCGTGAAGGATATCGGTCCGATCGATGTGCTGGTCAACAATGCCGGCATCACGCGCGACATGACCTTCAAGAAGATGGACAAGCTGAACTGGGACGCGGTGATGAGCACCAACCTCGATTCCGTGTTCAACATGACCAAGCCGGTCGCCGATGGCATGGTGGAGCGCGGCTGGGGCCGTATCATCAACATCTCGTCGGTGAACGGCCAGAAGGGCGCCTTCGGCCAGACCAACTACTCGGCCGCCAAGGCCGGCGTGCACGGTTTCACCAAGGCGCTGGCGCTGGAAGTGGCGCGCAAGGGCGTCACCGTCAACACCATCTCGCCGGGCTACATCGGCACCAAGATGGTGATGGAGATTCCGCAGGACGTGCTGGATTCGAAGATCCTGCCGCAGATTCCGATGTCCCGCCTGGGCAAGCCGGAAGAAGTGGCGGGCCTGGTGGCTTACCTGTCGTCCGAAGAGGCAGCGTTCGTCACCGGCGCCAACATCGCCATCAACGGCGGCCAGCACATGTCCTAAGACAGCGCTGTCTGTTTGCCGAAAAGCACCGCCGCGCGCGGTGCTTTTTTTTTGCGCCTAGCGCAGCCGCGCGCAGAAGCCGGCCGCGCTCTCGTCCACGATCACGCCGCTGGGCCAGCGGCCGCTGTGCTGGCGCGAGCGCTGCAGCGCAGCCGCGAGCGCGGCGTCGCCATCGACGGCGTACACGAACACCGGCATTTTCATCAGTGCCGCATCCGACAGCAGCGCCGGGTTGGCGTCCAGGGTGCGCGCGTCCACATGCACGCCCACCGGCATGCCGATGTCCTGCTTGACCCGCGCCAGCCAGGCCTGGTCCAGCTTGGGCGCCTTGGCCTTGCTGGCGATCAGCCGCGTCAGGCCGTTGGCGCCGGCCGCCTCGGCATTGCGGCCGTCGAACACGACCAGGCCCAGGTAGCCGGCGCTGTCGGCTTGGCGCGCGCAGCGCAGATTGCCTGCCGCGCCCGAGGTCATGAACCAGTTGCCGTGGCTCATCGCGCTGCGCAGCTGGCCCACCAGCGCCTGCACCTGGCCGCAGGGCGCCAGATCCTTGATTTCCGCGTTCAGGGTTTGCTGCGGATAGTCCGCGGCCAGGTCCGCCAGGTCGACGGCGAAGGGCGGCGCCTCGTCGGTCAGCACGCCGCGCAGCTTCATGCGCGCCGCGCTCCAGTCGGCGCTGGCGAGCTGGCGCACCGGGCGTGGCGCGCCGGCCTGCACCACGCGGCCGGTGTTCAGGTCGTGGTGCACCACCCAGCGCTGGTCGCCCAGCATCTGCAGATCGGTTTCCACGCCGTCGGCGCCGGCCTCGTAGGCGGCGCGCAGGGCGCTGAGCGAGTTCTCCGGCGCGCTGGCTGCGCCACGGTGGGCGTGCACCTGCATGCCCAGGCAGGCCGAACCCATGGCGGGCGCGGCGGCGGCCAGCATCAGGGCCGTGGCCAGCAGGCCGGCGGCGCGCCGTCCCGGCAGTTTATTTGTCTTGCGGTTGATAGCCATAGTCCATGCCGTTCAATAAATGGGTGCGGATTGCTTCGTTGACGGGATAGCCGTGGCCCTGGCCCACCGCCACCACGTGGGCGATATTGGCCAGCGCGCCTTTGCCGGCCTGCTGCCAGCCGCTGTCGCCGGCCGCCGGCGCGCGCGCCCAGCCTATCATCAGCTGGAACAGCTCGCTGCGCGTGACGCGGTTGTCGGCCAGCGCCAGGCTGCTCCAGACGCCGCTGAAGGCCAGCAGCAGCACGCCGAACGCGCCCAGCGCGGCGCGCCGGCTCAGCTGCCCGTCCGGGCCGCTGCGCAGCAGGAACAGCAGGGTGGCGACCAGGTACAGCAGTTTCGAGAAGTGGCCGATGGCGCCCAGCAGCGAGAAGAACAGCGCCACCGGCGGCACGATGACGGCGCGCGCCGCCTTGTCTCCGTCGCGGTAGGCGCTGCCGCCCTGTTCGAAGCGCGCCGCCGGCGCATCGTAGATGGCACGCCGCACGCGCACTTCCTGCCCCACCATTTGTTCGTACAGGCGGGAAAATTCGCGCGGGCTGCCGTAGCTGGCCGCCACCTGGGCGCCGGGCGGCAAATGCAGCTGGGTGCGCAGCTCGCGCTGCACCCCGGCGCGGGCGATGAATTCCGGATAGGACAGGCCGGGCGGAATGCGCTCGCCGCCCACCGTCACCGCGCGCGCCGTGCCCGACATGGCTTTGCGGTAGCGCTGCTCCACCGCGTCGCGGAAGGTGGCCTCGTCGGACGGATCCCAGTCGGGCGGCACAGGCACGCTCTTGCGCACCTTGGCCTGCACCGTGCCGCGCCGGTTGGCCGGCACCGTGGACGGCGTCCAGCCGTGGCGCGAAAGCGTGCGCAGATAGTCGTTCCAGGCCTTGTCCTGCTCGCGCAGCAGGCCCTCGTCCGAGGCGGTGGGAATGCGCGCGTACTTCTGCCAGTTGCCGTGGAATTCCTTCATCACCTTGGTGTAGGAATCGTAGTAGCCCTGGGTGCCGTTGCCTTCCTTGCGGATGGCGGCGTCGATCAGCTGGTCCTTCACGCCCTTGATGCGGTCGTCGAGCTGCTCCACCGATACCGCCAGGAAGGGAAACAGCGCCAGGAAGGCCTTGCCTTCGGGCTGGGCGAACAGGTTCTGGTCCTCGACCAGGCCGTCCAGCGTCAGGCGGCCGTTGACCAGCGAGCGCTGCAGCAGCATGGAGTTGTAGGCGGTGCGGCGGAACTCGGCGTCGCGCGTGGCCACCATCACGTCCACCAGCGTCTTGATGGCGCCGTACACCACCAGCGCCGTCGCCGCGCAGCACAGCGCGATCTTGAGCCGCGAAGGACCGCCGCCCTGCGGCGTGCGCCGCCGCAGCATCAGCTGCAGCAGCACCAGCGCGGCGGCGATGCCGGACAGCGAGCGGCCATAGAACTCGATATGGTCGACGTCGTCCGGCGTGGCGTTGCCGCCCACCACATCCAGCAGCCGGGCGTTGAAGCCCAGTTCAAAGCACAGGTACAGCAGGGTGATGACGATCAGGAACAGCGTTTGTTTGAAGCGGAATGCGCGCATGAATTATTTCCGCAAATCGAGATGGATGGGCGCGACTTCCTGCGCCGGGAAGGACATGGGCGCCGGCGTGGCGGCACGCGCCTGGGCGCTGTTGCCCGCGCTGCTGCTGGCGCTGCGCCGCGGCGCGGGCTGGCTGGCCGCCGCCGACGTGGCCGAAGCGGACGAGGTGGCTGATGTGCCCGATGTCGTGGCCGATGCCGGCGCCGGAGCAGCCCCGCCAGCGGCGCTGCCGGCCTTGTGCGGCGGCGCCGG
>NZ_WWCU01000075.1 GCF_009857595.1 Pseudoduganella aquatica
CAAAGCCTGATGACCATAGCAAATCGGTCCCACCCCTTCCCATCCCGAACAGGACCGTGAAACGATTTTGCGCCGATGATAGTGCTGCAACCAGTGTGAAAGTAGGTTATCGTCAGGCTAGTTATATAAAGAACCCCCTCCGGTGATCCGGTGGGGGTTTTTTGCGTTTGTGGCTTGCAGTGTGCTTTTTCCCCACCCGCTATTGCTTGTATGCAGCCCTGGGCCTAGCATGGAGAGTCACAACTAGACTTGGGGGATGACCATGCTGGGAAAATTCTCGATCGGGAAGCGACTTGGTTTTGCGTTTGGACTGCTCACGCTCCTGTCCCTGCTGTTCGGCCTGATGGCCTACAGCGAAATCTCTGCCATGAACAGCCAGTGGCAGACCGTCAAGGAAGATGCAATCGCCAAATCCAACGCCACCACCAAGGGCTCGGTGGCACTGGGCAGCGCAGTCCAGATGTTCAAGAACTATGTGCTCCGCGGCGAAGATTATGACAAGAAACTGATCGCCCAGCTGGAGATCATCGACAATGTGGACGATGAATACAAGGCCACCGGCCACATGACGCAGGAGGAGGAACGCATCCTCGCCAAGGTGCGTCAGGACACCATCCTGTACCGCAACGCTCTTAATAAAATCGTTGAACTTCGCGCAAATAAGGTCAACGACGCCGAAACGCTCGACAAATCCGTCAGCGGCGCCGACAAGCCGCTGGCCGATGCTTTCGACCAGCTGCGCAAAATTACCGCCCAGACCACCAAGGCCGCCGACGAGAAAATGACCGCCGTGAGCGCCCGCGCGCGCCAGCTTATCGCCTCGGCGCTGGTGCTGCTGGTGATACTGTCGGTGCTGGGCGCGGTGTTCATCACGCGCAGTATTACGCTGCCGCTGAATAACGCGGTGCTGGCCGCCAACCGCCTGGCCGACGGCGACTTGGCCGTGTCGCTGCAGTCCGAAGCGAAAGATGAAACCGGCCAGCTGCTGCGCGCCATGGGCAATATGGTGGACAAGCTGAAACAGGTGATCGACGGCCAGCGCGCTGCGGTGCAGGCGGCCAACAAGGGCAATTTCAGCACCCGCATCGAGCTGCAAGGGCTGCAGGGCTTCCAGAAGGAGATGGGCGAAGGCCTGAACCAGCTGGTGGCCACCACCCAGGGCGGCATCGACGATATGGTGGGCATGATGGAGGCCATCGCCGGCGGTGACCTGACGCGCACCATAGACAAGAAATACGAAGGCGCTTTCGGCGAGATGATGGGCTTCGCCAATGCGGCGGTGGCCAAGCTGTCGCAGGTAGTGTCCGAAGTGAACGACAGCGCGGCCGCGCTGGCCGCCGCTTCCGAACAGGTCAGCGCGACGGCGCAGTCGCTGTCGCAGGCCGCCAGCGAACAGGCTGCGAGCGTGGAGGAAAGCAGCGCTTCGATGGAGCAGATGACCGCATCCATCAGCCAGAACACGGAGAATGCCAAGGTTACCGACGCCATGGCCAGCAAGGCTGCGGTGGAGGCCACCGAGGGTGGATCGGCGGTGAAGGAAACCGTGTCGGCCATGAAGCAGATCGCCACCAAGATCGTCATCATCGACGATATCGCCTACCAGACCAATCTGCTGGCACTGAATGCTGCCATCGAAGCGGCGCGCGCCGGCGAACACGGCAAAGGCTTCGCGGTGGTGGCGGCCGAAGTGCGCAAGCTGGCAGAGCGCGCGCAAGTAGCGGCGCAGGAAATCGGCGCGGTTGCCGGCAGCAGCGTGAACCTGGCGGAGAAGGCGGGCACACTGCTTGATTCCATGGTGCCGAACATTAAAAAGACTTCCGACCTGGTGCAGGAAATCACGGCCGCATCCGAGGAGCAGGCTTCCGGTGTCAGCCAGATCAATATGGCGATGGGCCAGCTCAGCCAGACCACGCAGCAGAACGCGGCCGGCTCCGAGGAGCTGGCTTCGACGGCCGAGGAGATGAGCAGCCAGGCCGAAGAACTGCAGCACACCATGTCCTTCTTCAATGTGGGCATGGTGGCGGCCAGCGCGCCCGCGCGCGGCCGCGCCGTTGTCCGCAAGGCCCCGCCGCGCGGCGCAGTTCCTTCGCGTATAGCGCCGCGCAAGGTGCACGCTGCGGACGGCGAACCGGACGAATCGCAGTTCACGCGCTTTTGACAGGGAGAGGGAATGCGGGATGCAGCGATGAGCGCCGAGCCGATCTCCGAACGGGAGTTCACCCAGTTCCAGCGTTTCATTTTCGAGGTGGCCGGCATTACGCTGGCGCCCGGAAAGAAGGCGCTGGTCAGCGGGCGCCTGGCCAAGCGCCTGGCGCACCACAAGCTCGCCACCTACGGCGCCTATTTCAATATGATAGCGAGCGGCCAGTCGCCGGCGGAAACCCAGACCGCCATCGACCTGCTGACCACCAACGAGACCTACTTCTTCCGCGAGTCCAAGCACTTCGATCTGCTGCGCAAGCTGGCTGGCGAGGCCCGCGCGGAGCGGCGCCCCTTCCGCGTGTGGAGCGCGGCCTGTTCCACCGGCGAGGAACCGTACAGCATCGCCATGGTGCTGGACGACGTGCTGGGAGCGCAGGAATGGGAGCTGTACGCGTCCGACATCAGCACCCGCGTGCTGGCGGCGGCGCGCACCGGACATTATGTACGCGAGCGCACCAGCCATATTCCTCCCGCCTACCTGAAGCGCTACTGCCTGCGCGGCATCGGTGACCAGGACGGCACGCTGCTGGTGGCGCGCGAATTGCGCCAGCGCGTGCAGTTCCACCAGGTGAACCTGAATTCGACCACGCCGCCCAAGTTCGGGCAGTTCGACGTGATCTTCCTGCGCAATGTGCTGATCTACTTCAGCCCCGAAACCAAGCACCAGGTAGTGGGGCGCCTGCTGGGTGCCCTGCGCCCCGGTGGCCACCTGCTGATAGGCCATTCCGAAAGCCTGCACGACATGGCCGGCCCGCTGCAGGTGATGGCGCCGTCGGTCTACCGCAAGGTGTGAGGCCGGCATGGCTGTCATCGACGTCTTCCTGCTGCCCGGCGAACACTTTGTCGGCGACGCACGGCACAGGATACGAACCTTGCTCGGTTCCTGCGTATCGATTACGCTTTGGCATCCACTGGCGCGCTTTGGCGCCATGTCGCATTTTTTGCTGACTGCGGACGGCAAGCCAGGAGCGGGGCGCCTGAACGGGCGTTATTGCGAAGGGGCGCTGGAGCTGATGCTGGGGGAACTGGAGCAGGCCGGCATCAATCCGGCGGAATGCCAGGCCAAGATCTTTGGCGGCGGTATGATGTTCCCGGGCATAGAGCGCAGCGACAACGGGGGAATAGGACGGCGCAACGGCGAAACAGCCGAACGCCTGCTGCGGATGCATCAGATACCGGTGGTGTCCGAAAGCCTGTTCGGCATCGGCCACCGCCACATTATTTTCAACGTCGGAACCGGCGATGTGTGGGTGCGGCAAGGGCCGCCCGGCGCGTTTCGCGGCAGGACGTTGAAGGAGCGTTTATGAAGAAAATCAATGTGATGGTGGTGGACGATTCGGCGGTGGTGCGCCAGGTCGTCACAGGCCTGCTCAACAAGGCGCCGGATATCCAGGTGCTGCACGCGGTGGCCGACCCCATCCTGGCGATGGAGCGCATGAAGACCGTCTGGCCGGACGTGATCGTGCTGGACGTGGAGATGCCGCGCATGGACGGCATTACCTTCCTGCGCAAGATCATGGCCGAGCGCCCCACGCCGGTGGTGATCTGCTCCACGCTGACGGCAAAAGCGGCCAAGACCACCATGGAGGCCATGGCGGCCGGCGCGGTATCCATCATCACCAAGCCCAAGCTGGAGCTGAAGCAGTTCCTGAACGACAGCTCGGACGAACTGGTGGCGGCGGTGCGCGCCGCCGCCGTGGCCAATGTGCGGCGCCTGGCCGGCCGCGCCACGCCCCTGCAGCCGGTGGCCAAGCTCACCGCCGACGCCATCCTCCCCGCCAGCGACGGCCGCGCGATGACCCAGACCACCGAGCGCGTGGTGGCCATCGGCACCTCCACCGGCGGCACGCAGGCGCTGGAAGTGGTGCTGACTTCGCTGCCGCGCGTCTCGCCCGGCATCGTCATCGTGCAGCACATGCCGGAGAAGTTCACGGCGGCGTTTGCGGAGCGCCTCAATTCCGTGTGCGAGATCACCGTCAAGGAAGCGCAGACCGGCGACCGCGTGGCGCCCGGCCGCGCGCTGATCGCGCCCGGCGGCAAGCACATGCTCTTGCGCCGCAATGGCGCCCAGTATTTCGTGGAGGTGATGGACGGTCCCCTGGTGAACCGGCACCGTCCTTCGGTCGACGTGCTGTTCCGCTCCGTGGCCAAGTGCGCCGGCTCGAATGCGCTGGGCGTCATCATGACCGGCATGGGCGACGACGGCGCGGCGGGCCTGCTCGAAATGCGCAACGCCGGCGCCTACACGGTGGCGCAGGACGAGGCCAGCTGCGTGGTGTACGGCATGCCGAAAGAGGCGGTCAAGCGCGGCGGCGTGGAACGCACGGTCACGCTGGAGATGATAGGCCGCGAGATCGTGCAGCAGATGAATTCCTTCCTGGCCTGAGGCGTCCCATGGCTGACTGGAGCGGCTGCACGGCCATGGTGGTGGAGGACAGTCCCGTCCAGCGCGACCATATGGCCGGCCTGCTGCGCCAGGCCGGCTTCGGCGAAGTGCTGCTGGCCTGCGACGGTATCGACGCGCTGCGCAAGCTCAATGCGCGCGGCGTGCCTGTGCAGCTGGTGCTCACCGACATGGACATGCCCGGCATGGAGGGCATAGAGCTGATACGCCACATCTGCGAGCTGGAACTGGCGGCCAGCCTGCTGGTGGCCAGCGCGCGCGAGGAGCGCCTGCGCGAAGCGCAGGCCAGCCTGGCGCAGCGCCCGGCGCGCCTGGCCCTGCTGGGCACCGCCCTCAAGCCGGTGCACTTCGAGGCCCTGGCCGACATCCTGGAACGCGCCGACATGGACCAGCTGTGCCAGGCCTCAGCCACCGGTATGCCGCAGGCGGAGGAAGTACGGGCGGGGCTGGAGGACGGCCAGTTCCTGCCGTACTACGAGCCGCGCATCGAGATTGCCAGCGGCATGCTGCGCGGGTTGGATGTGCTGCCGTGCTGGATGCATCCGGAGCGTGGCCTGATACGCGCCGCGCGCTTCATGCCTGCGGTGCAGGGCACGGACTGGATCGCGCCGCTGACGGCCGCCATCGCCGGGCAGGCGCTGCACCAGCTGCACGCCTGGCACGAGATCGGCCTGATTTCGCTGGGCGTGTCCATCAAGCTGCCGGCCGAAACCCTGGCCGACCGCGCGCAGGTGGACCAGCTCAGCGCCCTCGCGCGCGAGCTGGACCTGGCGCCGCGCACCATTACCTGGGAGTGCCCGGAACCGGTGCTCGCCGGCGGCGCGCCGCTCAGCATCGCCAACCTGGCGCACCTCGCCGTGCGCGGCTTCGGGCTGGCGGTGGGCGGCTACCGGGCCGGGCACACCACGCAGCAGCAGCTGGCGCGCTGCCCGCTGACCGAACTGCGCATCGATCCTGTCATCGTGCACGAGGCCTCGCAATACCCGCCGCGCCAGACGCTGTTGCGGGCGTCGGTCAGCGCCGCGCGCCAGATGCGCATGGCGGCCGTGGCCGAAGGCGTGGAGCTGACGGAGGATCTGGCCTTGCTGCGCGGCCTGGGCTGCGAAATGGCGCAAGGCGCGCTGGTGGCCGCGCCTATGCCCGGCAACGCGCTGGCCGCCTGGATCAAGAACAACCGCAGGCGCCTGAAGGAGCTGGCTAGCGCATCGGCGCCGTAATCGGCAGGGTCAGCGTGAAGGTGGTGCCGGCGCCAGGCGTGCTGCGCACGTCGATGCGGCCGCCCAGGATGTCGCTCACGATGTTATGCACGATGTGCAGCCCGAGGCCGGAGCCGCCGACGCCCAGCTTGGTGGTAAAGAAAGGCTCGTAGATGTGCAGCAGGTTGTCCGCGCTGATGCCTTTGCCGTCGTCGGAGATGGTCAGCACCACGCTGTCCTGCTCCTCGTTGCCGGAGCTGATGGCGATGGTGCCGTAGTCGCGGCCATCGAGTCCGTGCGTAATGGCGTTGGTCACCAGGTTGGTGATGACCTGGCCCAGCGGGCCGGGATAGCTGTCCATCATCAGCGCGGGGGGAATGTCCTGCGTCACGGTGTAGGGCGTGCGGCGTATGGTGGGCAGCAGGGTCAGCACATTGCCTGACACGACTTCGGCCAGCAGAAAGGTGCGGCGCTGCGCGCTGGTCTGGTCCACCGCCACCTGCTTGAAGTTGGATACCATGTCCGCCGCCCGGTGCAGATTGCGCACCAGTACCTCCACCGCCGTATTGGCATTTTCCAGATAGCTGTCCAGCACCGAGCGTTTCATGGGCGCGCCCTGGTTGAACTGCGCGCGGATTTCGCTGGTCTGGTCCTCGAAAGCGCTGGCGATCATCAGGCTGTTGCCGATCGGCGTGTTCAGTTCGTGCGAGATGCCGGCCACCAAGGCGCCCAACGCAGCCAGCTTTTCGTTGTGCACCAGCTCCTCCTTGGCGCGGTTCAGCTGCTCGAACATCTGCTGCAGGTCGCGGTTGGCTTTGCGCAAATCCAGGTGGGTGTTGATGCGGGCCAGTACTTCTTCAATCTGGAAGGGCTTGGTGATGTAGTCGACCCCGCCGGCGGCAAAGCCGCTGACTTTCTGGCGCGCGTCGGCCAGGCTGGTCATGAAGATGACGGGAATATCCTTGGTGGCTTCGTTGGCCTTCAGGCGGCGGCAGGCTTCGAAGCCATCCATGCCGGGCAATACCACGTCCATGAGGATCAGGTCGGGCAGGCCGAACTCGGCGCGCATCAGGCCTTCTTCCGCATGGCGGCCTATCAGCACCAGAAAGCCACGGGAGGACAGATGGTCGAGCAGCGCGGTCAGGAAGGAGGGGGAATCGTCGACCACCAGTATGGTGGGAGGGCTTCCTGACGGCAGTTCGTGGGGGACCATCCTGACTCCTGTTGAATAGCTGCTAAGGAAAGTATATTCCAAAAACACTGTTGCAAGTGAGGGCAGGCTTTGCTATAGTTCTGTCCCCGCGCTGCTGAACACACGCAGCGCAGGAGAGAAGAGAAAAGAGGGTTGACGGAATAAACGACAAGCCTCATAATATCGCCTCTCTGCTGCTGAACAAGACGCTTCAGCAAGTAACGCAGAATTCTTTAAAAATTAACAGTCGATAAGTGTGGGCGTTTGATGATGATGCCGGAGGCGCAAGCCTCTTAGCTCAAATTATTAAACGCTCAACAAAAGAAATAAACGTGACCTCGCAAGAGGAATCGTCAGTTATTTTGAAGGGCGACCAAGTCAGCAATGACTTTAAACAGAGATTGAACTGAAGAGTTTGATCCTGGCTCAGATTGAACGCTGGCGGCATGCTTTACACATGCAAGTCGAACGG
>NZ_WWCU01000076.1 GCF_009857595.1 Pseudoduganella aquatica
GGCTGGCCTTGCCGACCAGGGCGCCGTCCGGCTGCTTGAGCCAGTCGTTCTGGTCCGCCGCCGGCGTGGCGCCGGTGCCGCCCGCATCGGCCACCCCAGCCGCACCGGCGCCGAAGTCCGCGCCATGAGTCCGTCGCGTCCCTTTATCCAGCGCCCGGTAGCGACCTCGCTGCTGATGCTGGCCATCGTGCTGGCCGGCCTGGTCGGCTTCAAGTTCCTGCCCCTGTCGGCGCTGCCGCAGGTCGACTTCCCCACCATCCAGGTGCAGACGCTATACCCCGGCGCCAGCCCGGAAGTGATGGGCCAGACCGTCACCGCCCCGCTGGAGCGCCAGTTCGGCCAGATGTCCGGCCTGCAGCGCATGAGTTCCACCAGCGCCGCCGGCGTGTCCATCATCACGCTGCAGTTCGGCCTGGGCCAGACCCTGGACGTGGCCGAGCAGGAAGTGCAGGCCGCCATCAACGCCGGCGGTTCGCTGCTGCCCACCGACCTGCCGGCGCCGCCCGTGTACGCCAAGGTCAACCCGGCCGACGCCCCCGTGCTGACGCTGGCCATCACCTCCGACACCATGCCGCTGACGGAAGTGCAGAACATCGTCAACACCCGCCTGGCGCTGAAGATCAGCCAGGTCTCCGGCGTGGGCCTGGTCAGCCTGAGCGGCGGCCAGCGCCCGGCCGTGCGCATCCAGGCCGACACGCAGGCGCTGTCGTCCTACGGCCTGGGCCTCGACACGCTGCGCAGCGCCATCAGCGCGGCCAACGCCAACAGCGCCAAGGGCAGCTTCGACGGCCCCACGCGCTCCTTCACCATCAACGCCAACGACCAGCTGCTCACGGCGCAGGACTACAAAAGCCTGATCGTGGCCTACCGCAACGGCGCCCCGGTGCGCCTGTCCGAGGTGGCGCGCGTGGTCGACAGCGCGGAGAACGTCAAGCTGGGCGCCTGGTCCGGCCGGCAAGGCGCGCTGGTCCCCGCCATCATCCTCAACGTGCAGCGCCAGCCCGGCGCCAACGTCATCGCCACCGTGGACGCCATCAAGGAGCGCCTGCCCGAGCTGCAGGCCGGCCTGCCCGGCGCGCTGCGGGTCGACGTGCTGAGCGACCGCACCACCGGCATCCGCGCCTCCGTCAAGCACGTCGAATTCGAGCTGGTGCTGGCCGTGCTGCTGGTGGTGCTGGTGATCTTCTTCTTCCTGCACAGCGTGCGCGCCACCGTCATCGCCAGCCTGGCCGTGCCGATCTCGCTGGTGGGCACCTTCGGCGTCATGTATTTGCTGGGCTACAGCCTGAACAACCTGAGCCTGATGTCGCTCACCATCGCCACCGGCTTCGTGGTCGACGACGCCATCGTCATGATCGAGAACATCGCCCGCTACATCGAGGAGGGCGAAACGCCGATGGCCGCCGCGCTCAAGGGCGCCACCCAGATCGGCTTCACCATCATCTCGCTGACGGTGTCGCTGATCGCCGTGCTGATCCCGCTGCTGTTCATGGGCGACGTGGTGGGCCGGCTGTTCCGCGAGTTCGCCGTCACGCTGGCCATCACCATCCTGATCTCCGCCGTGGTCTCGCTCACGCTGGTGCCCATGATGTCGGCGCGCTGGCTCACCAGCCACAAGGACGACGACCCGCGCTCCTTCGGCGCCCGCGTGCAGCGCTTCTTCGACAAGGTGATCGGCCACTACGACAGCTCGCTGCAATGGGTGCTGCGGCGCCAGGGCCTGACCCTGCTGGTGGCGCTGGCCACGCTGGGCCTGACCGTGCTGCTGTACGTGCTCATTCCCAAGGGCCTGTTCCCGACCCAGGACACCGGCCAGCTGCAGGCCCGCATCGAGACCGCGCAGGCGGTGTCCTACAGCCGCATGGCCGAGCTGCAGCAGGCCGCCGCGCGCGCCATCATGGAGGACCCGGACGTGGACACGCTCAGCTCCCTGGTGGGCGTGGACGCGGCCAACAACACCATGCTGCACACCGGCCGCATGCTGATCAACCTGAAGGACAAGCGCGGCCACCAGGACGCCATCATGGAGCGCCTGCGCCGCCGCGTGGCCGACGTGGCCGGCGTGACCATCTATTTGCAGCCCACGCAGGACCTGACCATCGACGCCGAATCCGGCCCCACCCAGTACCGGGTCTCGCTCGAGGGCGCCGACACGGCCACCGTCACCGAATGGGCCGGCAAGCTGGCCGCGCAGATGCAGAAGCACGAGCAGCTGCGCAACGTGGTGTCGGACGCCGGCGCCACCGGCGTGGCGGCCCAGGTCAGCATAGACCGCGACAGCGCCTCGCGCCTGGGCGTGACCGCCGCCGCCATCGACGACGCGCTCTACAGCGCCTTCGGCCAGCGCATCGTCTCCACCATCTTCACCGAGACCAACCAGTACCGCGTGATCCTGGAGGCCCAGCCGGGCACGCTGACCACGCCCGAGTCGCTCGGCAATCTGCACCTGAAGACCAGCTCCGGCAAGCCCACGCCGCTGTCGGCCGTGGCCAGCATCACCGAGCGCCCGGCACCGCTGCAACTGACCCACGTGGCGCAGTACCCGGCCACCACGCTGGGCTTCGACACCGCGCCCGGCGTCTCGCTGGGCCGCTCGGTGGAGGCGGTGCGCGCCGCCGCCGAGGAGATCCAGCTGCCGCCGGCGGTGTCCATGACCTTCCTGGGCGCGGCCGGCGCCTACCAGGCCTCGCTGTCGAACCAGCTGTGGCTGATCCTGGCCGCCGTGATCTGCGTCTACATCGTGCTCGGCGTGCTGTATGAAAGCTATATCCACCCGCTCACCATCCTGTCCACCTTGCCCTCGGCCGGCGTGGGCGCCTTGCTGGCGCTGATGGTCAGCGGCCAGGACCTGGGCGTGATCGGCATCATCGGCATCATCCTGCTGATCGGCATCGTCAAGAAGAACGCCATCATGATGATCGACTTCGCCATCGAGGCCGAAAGGGACCAGGGCATGCCGCCGCGCGACGCCATCCACCAGGCCGCGCTGCTGCGCTTCCGCCCGATCCTGATGACCACGCTGGCCGCGCTGTTCGCCGCCGTGCCGCTGATGCTGGGCTTCGGCGAGGGCGCCGAGCTGCGCCGGCCGCTCGGCCTGTCCATCTTCGGCGGCCTGATCGTCAGCCAGGTGCTGACCCTGTACACCACGCCGGTGATCTACCTGGGCTTCGACAGCCTGGCGCGCCGCTGGCGCGGCCGTAGCGGCGGCGGGCAGGGCGCCGCCGCCCCGGATTCGGCGCCGGTTCCTGGCTCCGTGCCGCCGGGAGCGCAGCCGTGAATCTGTCGGAACCCTTCGTCCGGCGCCCCATCGCCACCGTCCTGTTGACCATGGGCCTGGCGCTGGCGGGCATCGGCGCCTTCTTCGTGCTGCCGGTCTCGCCGCTGCCGCAGGTCGACTATCCGTCGATCTCGGTCAGCGCCAGCCTGCCCGGCGCCAGCCCGGACATCATGGCCTCCAGCGTGGCCACGCCGCTGGAGCGGCGCCTGGGCGTGATCGCCGGCGTCAACGAGATGACCTCGTCCTCGGGCAGCGGCTCCACCCGCATCAGCCTGCAGTTCGACCTGAACCGCAAGATCGACGCGGCCGCGCGCGAAGTGCAGGCCGCCATCAACGCTTCGCGCGCCGACCTGCCGGCCACGCTGCGCAGCAACCCCACCTACCGCAAGGCCAACCCGTCCGACGCGCCCGTCATCATCCTGGCGCTGACCTCGCCCACCCGCAAGCCGGGCCAGATCTACGAGGCCGTGTCCAACATCGTGCAGCAGAAGCTGGCGCAGGTGAAGGGCGTGGGCGACGTGGAGATCGGCGGCGGCTCGCTGCCGGCCGTGCGCGTGGAGCTGCTGCCCTACGCGGTGAACCGCTACGGCGTGTCGATGGAGGACGTGCGCGCCGCCATCCAGGCCTCCAACGCCAACCGCCCCAAGGGCGCGCTGGAGGGCGACGAGCGCCGCCTGCAGATCTACTCGGCGCCCATGCGCAACAGCGGCGTGGTGCCGGGCCAGGGCGGCGCGGACGCGCCGAAAGCCCGCCCCAGCGCGGTCGACTACCGCGACCTGGTGGTGGCCTGGCGCGACGGCTCGGCCATCCGCCTGCGCGACATCGCCACCGTGGAGGACGGCGCGGAGAACAAGAACACGCTGGGCCTGTTCAACGGCGACCCGGCCGTCATCGTGCTCGTCACGCGCCAGCCCGGCGCCAACGTGATCGAGACCGTGGACGGCGTGCGCGCCCTGATCCCGCAGCTGCAGGCGCAGCTGCCGCCGGACGTCAAGCTGCAGGTGGCCTCGGACAGCACCAACTCCATCCGCTCCTCGCTGCACGAGATCGAGCTCACGCTGATCATCTCCATCGTGCTGGTGGTGCTGGTGGTGAGCGCCTTCCTGCGCAGCGCGCGCGCCACCATCATCCCGGCGGTGGCCACCATCGTCTCGCTGCTGGGCACCTTCGGCGCGATGTACCTGATGGGCTTCAGCCTGAACAACCTGAGCCTGATGGCGCTGACCGTGGCCACCGGCTTCGTGGTCGACGACGCCATCGTGGTGCTGGAGAACACCGCGCGCCACATCGAGTCCGGCATGGAGCGCTTCCAGGCCGCGCTGCTGGGCGCGCGCGAAGTGGGCTTCACGGTGCTGTCCATCAGCCTGTCGCTGGTGGCCGTGTTCATCCCGCTGCTGTTCATGGGCGGCCAGGTGGGGCGCTTGTTCCGCGAGTTCGCCGTCACGCTGTCGGTGGCGGTCATGATCTCGCTGCTCATCTCGCTCACCACCACGCCCATGATGTGCGCCTGGCTGCTCAAGCCCGGCCAGCACGGCAAGCCCGAAGGCTGGGTGGCGCGCCAGTTCGAGCGCGCCTTCCAGGCCACGCTGAACGTCTACCAGCACGCGCTGGACTGGGCGCTGCACAGCGTCTGGCTGGTGATGGCCATCCTGGTGTTCGTCATCGGCCTGAACGTCTACCTGTTCTCGGCCGCGCCCAAGGGCTTCTTCCCGCAGCAGGACACCGGCCAGATCAACGGCGGCATGCGCGCCGACCAGTCGATTTCCTTCCAGGCCATGCAGGGCAAGCTGCGCCAGCTGGCGAACATCATCAAGAACGATCCGGCGGTGGCCACCGTGGTCGGCTTCACCGGCGGCGGGCGCGCCGGCGGCGGCTTCATGTTCATCAACCTGAAGCCGGCCGCCGAGCGCAGCGACTCGGGCCAGGCCGTGATTGCGCGCCTGCGCCCGCAGCTGGCCAAGGTCACCGGCGTGTCGCTGTTCCTGAACCCGGTGCAGGACCTGCGCATGGGCGGCCGCTCCAGCAACTCGACCTACCAGTACACGCTGAAGAGCGACAACCGCGCCGACCTGAAGGCCTGGGCCAGCAAGCTGGCCGACGCCATGAAGCAGCAGCCGGAGCTGACCGACGTGGACACCGACCAGGCCGAAAACGGCGTGGAGACCTTCGTCACCATCGACAAGGAAACCATTACCCGCATGGGCATCGGCGTGCGCGACGTGGACAATGCGCTCTACAACGCCTTCGGCCAGCGCCAGGTCGCCACCATCTACGACGAGCTGAATCAGTACAAGGTGGTGATGGAAGTGGCGCCGGAATACGCGAAAAGCCCGGAGGCGCTGAAGGACGTGTACGTGTCGGCCAAGGGCACGGGCGGCGGCAGCAATAACGTGGCCGCCGCGCGCGACGCCTCCACCGGCGCGGCGCTGAGCACCTCGGTGGCCGCCATGGCGCCGCTGACGGCCATCGCCAGCTTCGCCGAAAGCGCCACGCCCACCTCCGTCAACCACCAGGACGGCGAGCTGGCCACCACGGTGTCCTTCAACCTGGCCGACGGCGCCAGCCTGAGCGACGGCCAGGCCGCCGTCAAGCAGGCCGAGGCCGACATCGCCATGCCCAACAACGTGCGCGGCAGCTTCCAGGGCACGGCCAAGGCGGCCGACGACAGCAACAAGCAGCAGCCCTTGCTGATACTGGCGGCCATCGTGGTGATCTACATCGTGCTGGGCATCCTGTACGAAAGCCTGGTGCATCCGGTCACCGTGCTGTCCACCTTGCCCTCGGCCGGCGTGGGCGCCGTGCTGGCGCTGCTGATGTTCAAGATGGAGTTCTCCATCATCGCGCTGATCGGCGTGTTCCTGCTGATCGGCATCGTCAAGAAGAACGCCATCCTCATCATCGACTTCGCGCTGGAGGCCGAGCGCGCGCGCGGGCTGACGGCGGTGGTGGCGGTGCGCGAAGCCTGTTTGCTGCGCTTCCGCCCCATCCTCATGACCACCCTGGCCGCCGCGCTGGGCGCCTTGCCGCTGGCGATAGGCTTCGGCGAGGGCTCCGAGCTGCGCCAGCCGCTGGGCATCGCCATTATCGGCGGCCTGATCGCCAGCCAGCTGCTGACGCTGCTGACCACGCCGGTCGTCTACATCCTGATGGACAAGCTGCGCAGCCGCAGCGCGTCCGAACTCCAATTGAGCAGGCAGGCAACTGCCGAACCGAGCACGCCATGAACAAGCACACTCTTACCCCCGTTTCGTTGGCATTGCTGGCGGCATCCGCCCTGGCCGGCTGCGCTGCCGGCCCGAAATACGAAGTGCCCGCCACGCCGCAAACGGCCGCTTTCAAGGAAGCCGACGGCTGGGCGCCCGCCGCGCCGGCCGACGCGCTCGAACGCGGCCCGTGGTGGACGCTGTTCGGCGACCCGGTGCTCAACGAGCTGGCCGCGTCCATCGAGGTCTCCAACCAGAACGTGGCCGCCGCCGCCGCGTCGTATGCGCAGGCGCGCGCGCTGGTGTCCGAGCAGCGCGCGCAGCTGTTCCCGCAAGTGGACCTGAACGGCAGCGCCAACCGCAGCGGCGGGGGCGGCAATACCCGCACCGCCAGCGCCTACCGCGTGAACCTGGGCGGCAGCTGGGAGCCGGACATCTGGGGCCGCCTCGGCGCCGCCAGCACGGCCGCCAGCGCCAGCGCCGCCGCCAGCGCGGCCGAGCTGGCCGCCGCGCGCCTGTCCGCGCAGGGCGAACTGGCCGCCAACTATTTCGCGCTGCGCCAGGCGGACGCCCAGAAAGCGCTGCTGCAAGCGACCGTGCAGGGCTACGAGCGCGTGCTGCAGATCACGCAAAACCGCTTCGGCGCCGCCATCGCCGCCAAGTCCGACGTGCTGCAGGCCGAAACCCAGCTGGCCAACGCCCGCATAGACCTGATCAGCATCACCCGCCAGCGCGCCCAGCTGGAGCACGCCATCGCCGTCCTGCTGGGCAAAGCGCCCGCCGAGTTCTCGCTGGCGCCGCTGCCGCAAGCGGCCAGCCTCGCGCTGCCTGCCGCCGGCGCGGCCACCGCCACCGCCACCGGCGTGCCGGGCAGCGCTGCGGCGCCAGCC
>NZ_WWCU01000077.1 GCF_009857595.1 Pseudoduganella aquatica
CTCCAGCCGGTGGCGCGCTGGCGGCGCGGCTTCGGCGCCCGCCGCCAGGGCGCGCAGCGCCGCCATGCGCTTGACCAGCCAGGGCTGGCCGTTGATCAGTTCCTGGAACGACATCCAGAAGCCGGACGCCTGCCGCGCCTGCTCCGCGTAGCCGCTCAGATCGAGCTGGCGCCAGCGCCGCCCGCCGGCCGCCAGCGCGGCCAGGCCGCTCTGCGCGCTGCGCAAGTCGTCGCAGGCATGCAGGCCGTGGCGGTCGCAGGTGTAGGCGCAGGCGCGCGCGTAGGCCGCGCCCAGCAGCGGCAGCAGGGCGGCCGGCAGCAGCAGGGGCAGCCAGCGCTGGTGGCGCCGCGTGATGTGGCCGATTTCATGGCCGATGTAGAAGTTGATGGCGTCGGCGCGTTCCTCCAGCGCGTCCACCACGCTGGCCTGCAGCACAATATAGCGCCGCCCCAGCATCAGGGCGGCAACCGCGCTGCGCCGGCGCAGCAGATAGGCTTCCGGTATGCGCTCCAGCCCCAGCCGGCGGCAGCACACGTCGATGCGCGCTTTCAGATCCGGGAATTGCTGATACGTGATGTGTATGCCGGTCCCTTTTAAATAAGCGGCCAGCGCCGATTGCGCGCAAGCGCATATTATAAAAATAAAAACAATGCAGGCCAGCGCGGCAGCCGGCATGGCCAGCGCCAGCCCGCCCCAGATCAGCATCGCGGCCGCCAGCAGCGCCCTGAGCAGCACGCGCTCGTGTTTATAAACCAGTTCCAAAATGCTTCCCTCATTTCCGTGCGGCATTCTAATTTAGTTTCTAAAAAAATAAAGCCTTGTAACAAATTAAAATATTTTCACGGCTGAGCTGATACCGAACTGAGACTGTGCTGACCTGTCCCGCGCGCCCGCCCCCGCGCATACTGGCGCCATCCCCACCTCTCCGACTCCGCCATGATGCAGCACCTTGCCGACCCCGGCGCCGAAGCCATTGCCAGCCCGCCCTGCCCCACCCACGGCGGCCGCCGCTTCCACACCTTCCTGCCCATGAACCAGATCCTGCAGGCGGGCGACTACATCGTGTCGGCCAACGGCCTGTTCTTCGCCATGCTGATGGAAGACGGCACCCTGCGCGTGTACCGCGGCATGGACGCCGACGACGAGCAGGGCCTGCTGTGGAGCAGCGCCAAAGCGGGCGCGCGGGGCCGCTACTTCGCGCTGCTGCAAAGCGACGGCAATTTCTGCGTCTACCAGGGCTCGGACCTGGCGCACAACTGCGGCTGGCACTGGGGCACCCAGGCCACCGCGCAGAGCCAGCAGTTCTACGCCGCCATGCAGGACGACGGCAATTTCTCGGTGCGCGCCGGCACCGGCCCGGACGACAGCCGGGGCGTGATCTGGGCCTCCACCGTCACCGACCGCGTGCTCAGCATCGAGGAAGTGCTGCACATCGAATACGACTTCAGCGAGGGCTGCGTGCTGCGCACCAGCCCGGCCAGCCAGTACAGCGAAACCGTCACCAACCACGGCAGCGAAATCTCGGTGCACACCCTGGCCGGCTCCATTGCCGTCACGGAAACGTCGTCGTGGACCAACAACCCGGCCGCCGCGCTGGGGCCGGACGTGGAATACTTCAGCGGCGCGCCCGCCATCTCGGGCGACGAATTCGTGCTGTCGGACCCGGTGTTCTACGTGGCCAACTGCGCCTCCACCCGCCTGACCGACTGGGCTTTCGACACGCCCTACAACGTGGCGCCGCACACCGCCATGCGCGCCGCCATCGCGCTGACCTACTCCACCGTGTCGGTGCCCTACGTGCTGGTGGGCCAGCTGCGCTTCGAATCGGGCGCGCGTGTTGTAGGCGCGATACGCGGAAACTACTTAGGCACCAACGCCCACAGCCTCACCGCCAGCTTCACGCCGCAGGACCCCACGCCCAATCACAGCAAGCGGATTTTGCGTCCTTTGCGGCCGCTGGCGGGCATGGTGGCCTATTAACATTGCTCGTTAGCAATGCGCGACGGGCGCGCGTGGGCGCGCTATGCAATGCTATAGTGGCAGCGTCATGAGTCTGGATCTGCCCGCCTACCACCCCGCCGAATCACCGCTGCCGCAAGACGGACGCGTGCTGCTCGACGCCACCCTGCTGAAACGCCTGCGCAAGTCGCGCGGGCTGAGCCAGGAGGCGCTGGCGGACTTGTGCTTCCAGCAGCAATTGTGCGTCTCCATCGCCTCCATCAAGCGGGCGGAAACCGGCAAGATCGTGCTCTACCGCACCGCGCGCCACCTGGCGCAGGTGTTCGGCGTGGCGCTGGAAGAACTGGCGACGGAGCAGGCCGGGTCCGCGCCAGCCGCCCCGGCGGCGCTGGTCCTGGCGGAGCCGTCCTTCGATGCGGCGCGCGCCGCGCCGCCGGCGGAGAGCCACCTGCCCGCTTATTCGCCGTCCACGCCCTCCTCCTCCAGCGGCGTGCTGCGCCACGTGGTCCTGCTCGACATTGAAATGGCCGCGCCCCAGCATGCCGCCAGCACCGCAGTCCACGAGCTGGCCAGCGTGGCCCAGCAATTCGGCGGCCGCCTGGCGCAGGTGGACGGCTGCCGCCTGACCGCCGTATTCGGCCTGCCGCAGGCCTTCCGCAGCGACGCCGAACGCGCCATGCGCTGCGCGCTGGAACTGAACCGCCAGCTGCTGACCCACGGCGGGCGCGCCATGGCCATGCGTCTGGCGCGCTGGGAAGGCGGGGCCGCAGCCACCCCGGCCATCCCCGCGCCCGACCTGCGCCACGACGACATGCCGGCGCCGGCCGCCGTGCGTCCCTTCCGCCTGCCGCTGTACGTCGAACGCAGCCTGCTGCCGCTGCTCGACCACCGCTACCTGTTCGACCAGGACGAGCCGCGCTATCCCGGCTACCTGGCGTTCAGCAAGCCCGCCGCCAGCGACGCCAGCCAGCTGCCGCCGCTGATAGGCCGCTACGCCGAAACACGCCAGTTCAAGGCCGTGGTGGAAAGCACGGAAGAAAACCAGTGTGGCCACATCATCTACCTGCGCGCGATGGCGGGCGTGGGCAAGAGCAGGCTGGCGCAGGAATTCGCCGATATCGCGCGCCAGCACGGCATGCGCAGCCACCGCGCCGAGGTGCAGGACCTGGGCGCCGAAGCTGGCTGGCGCGCGCCGCTGGAACAGCTGGCGCGCAGCCTGCTCGGCCTGGGCTCGCCGCTGGGCCACGCCAACGCGCAAGCCATCGCCGATATCGTGGCGCGGCTCTACCTGCCGGCCGACTCGGCCCTGTTCTACCACGTGCTGGCGGGCGTGCCGCTGAGCGAGGAGCAGCAGGCGCTGTATTCGGCCATGAGCCCGGAGGTGCGCGAACAGGGCTGGGCGCACGCGCTGCAAATGCTGTTGCTGCGCCAGGCCATGACCGAGCCGCAATTGATCGCGCTGGAGGACGTGCACTGGGGCGACCCGTATCTGTTCGAGGCGCTGGGACCGCTGCTTTCGCTGTCGCGCGACGCGCCGGTGCTGTGGGTGATCACCTCGCGGGTGGAAAACGACCCGCTGGAATCGGCGCTGCGCCAGCAGATGGCGGACCTGGGCCTGTCGGTGTTCGACCTGGCCGCGATGGCGCCGCGCGAAGCGGCCGTGCTGGCCGACCAGTTCAGCGACGTCGACCCGGCCTACCGCGCGCGCTGCGTGGACCGCGCGCAGGGCAACCCGCTGTTCCTGACCCAGCTGCTGGCCAATCCCGCCCAGCAGCTGCCGGACAGCCTGCGCCACCTGATCCAGGCGCGCCTGGACGGCATGCCGCCCGAGCACGCGCAGGCGATGCGCATGGCGGCCGTGCTGGGCCACCGCTTCGAACTGGCGCAGCTGCGCGCCGCGCTGGGCCAGCCGGACTACCAGCTGCAGGCGGCGGGCCGCGACAGCCTGCTGCGCAACGTGGGCGCGGACAGCTACGGCTTCGTGCACGACCTGGTCATGCACTGCATCTACGACGCCATCGATCCGGTCCAGCAGCGCCGTTTGCACCTGCAGGCGGCCGAGGCCTGGCGCGGGCAGGACGCCGTGCAGTGCGCGCACCACCTGTATCGCGCCGCCGATCCTGGCGCGCTGGGCATGATGCTGGAAGCCATCCGCGCCAAGCTGGAACAGCACCAGTTCGAAGCCGCGCTGGACCTGACGGCGGCATGCAACACGGCCGACTCAACCAGTTTCAGCAGCTTCCCGCTCGCGCTGCTGCGCGCCCACGCCAGCGCCGGCATGGGCCACATGAGCAACGCGCGCCGCTACTACGAGCACGCCATGCAGCTGGCGGGCAGGCCGCAGGACAAGATCGACGCCGTGGTGGGCCTGGCGGGCACGCTGAACGTGCTGGAGGAACTGGAAGAGGAAGAGCGCCTGCTGAACGAGGCCATCCCGCTGGCCCTGGAGATAGGCGCCGAGGCGGCGCTGGGCAAGCTGCTTTACCTGAAGGGCAATATCTACTTCCCGCGCGGGAACTACAACGAATGCCGCCGCCTGCATGAAGACGCGGCGCGCTACGCGCAGGCCAGCGACATGCGCGAAACCCAGGCGCGCGCGCTCAGCGGCGTGGGCGACTCCTACTACGCGCAGGGCCGCATGCGCAAAGCCTACGAGCTGTTCGAGCAATGCCTGGCCATGTGCGGGCAGCACCGCTTTGTGCAGATCGAAGCCTCCAACCGCGCGGCGCTCGGCTCCACCCGCATCTACCTCGGCGACGCCGCCGGCGCCGTGCAGGACGCGCAGGCATCGGCCGCCATCGCGCGCAAGGTGGGCAACCGCCGCGCGGAAACCTTCGCGCGCATGACCGCCGGCTGGGCGCTGGTGGCGGACGGCCTGCTGGACCAGGCCGGCGAAGAAGTGGGCGCCGGCCTGGAGCTGGCGCGCTCGCTCGGCAGCTCGCGCTTCGAAACCTTTTTGATGGAAAGCCAGGCCCGCATCACCTGGCTGCGCGGCGACCGCGCGCTGGCCGAGCGCCAGATCATGCTGGCGGCGCAGCACATGGAGCGCCTGCAGCTGCACAACTTCATCGGCCCCTGGGTGCTGGGCACGCTGGCCCTGTTCTCGCAGGACGCCGCCGTGCGCAAGCGCGCCCTGCTGCAAGGCGCCGCCCACCTGACGCGCGACTGCCTGGCGCACAACGCCTACCGCTTCCACCTGAGCGCGGCCGAAGTGTCGCTGCTCGACGGCGACACCGTGGCCGCCGAGTTCTACGCCGGCCAGCTGGCGGCCTATGGCTCGCAAGAACCCTGCGTCTGGATCGAACACCACGCGGCGCTGATCCACGCCTACGCGGAATGGCTGCGCGCCCCGTCCGAAACGCTGCGCGCCGAACTCGCGCTGCTGCACGCCCGCTCCGCCCAATACGGCTACACCCACGCCGCCCCGCGCCTGCACCTGGCGCTGCAAGCGCTGGCCTAGCCTGGCCCTAGCTGTCAGCCGATTAAGCCGGCTTGCTGAACACGGCGACCAGGCCGGTGAGGTCCTGGCCGCCGTCCTTGCGCAGCACTTGCTGCTCCAAGCTGCGCACCTGGAAGCCGTGTGCTTGCGCCAGCGCTTCGAGGTAAGCCTGGGAGTGGGCGTAGCGGCCGGAGGGGCGCAGCGTGTAGTCGCCGTATTCCTGCGCTTCCACCGTGAAGGCGAATGCGCCGCCGTCCTGCAGCACGCGGCGCGCGGCGCGGAAGACGGGCTGCAGGTCGCCGACGTAAACCAGCACGTCAGCCGCCACCAGCAGGCCGCACGGCGCGGCGCGCGCTTGCAGGAATTCGACGATGTCGGCGCAGGCCAGTTCATCGTAGACCTCGCGGCGGCGCGCCTGTTCCAGCATCTCGCCGGATAAATCGACACCGGCGAGCGTGCGCGCGTAAGGCCGCAGCAGCGGGCCGCACAAGCCGGTTCCGCAGCCCAGGTCCAGCACGTCGAGGACGGCCTGCCCCGCCAGCACGCCCTGCGCGTCCAGCGCGGCCAGCAGCAGTTGCGGCGCGCGGTATTGCAGCACGTTCTGCAGGTGATGGTCGAAGTCGTCCGCATACTGGTCGAACAGCGCAGCCACGTATTGCGGCGGCGGCATGGGCGGCGCGGCCTGTTCGCCCAGCGCGGCCAGCTGGTAGGCCACCGACTCGGCGTCCGCTCCGCAAGCCTGCGCGTCGCGGTAGGCCGCCGCCGCTTCCTGCGGGCGGTTCAGCGCGCGCAGGGCGTTGGCGCGGTGCAGGTGCGCCTGCGCATTGCCAAGCTGCAGGGACAGCGCATGCTCGTGGCAATCGAGCGCGCCTTCATAGTCGCCGCCGCGCTGCATCAGCGTGCCGTAGCTGGTCCACGCCTCGGCATAGGACGGCCGGGTTTCGATCGCGTTGCGGTAGGCCTCGCTGGCGTCCTCGTGCCGGCCCAGGCTTTGCAGCGTGACGGCCGCGCCGCAGTAGGATTCGGCGAGATTGGGATTGAGCGTGAGCGAGCGGCCGAAACTCTCCAGCGCCTCGGCGCGCCGCCCCAGCCCATGCAGCGCGATGCCGCGATTGCCCAGCGCTTCCGCATAGGCGGGCTGCAGGGCCAGCGCCGCGTCGTAGCTGGCCAGCGCTTCTTCCAGGCGGCCCAGCTTGCGCAAGGCGTTGCCCCGGTTGGCCAGCGCCATGGGATAGGCCGGCTGCAGCGCCAGCGCGCGGTCGTAGCTGGCCAACGCCTCCTGCTGCCGCCGCGCGTCCTGCAAGGCTGCACCCAGGTTGCAGTGGGCGATGGCCTGGTCCGCGTCGATGGCGATGGCGCGGCCGATCAGCTCTATCGCCGCTTCCGGCGCGCCGCCCTGCCGCGCCAGTACGCCCATCAGGTGCAGAGCGTCAAAATGGTCCGGCTCGCGGCGCAGCACCTCCGCGTACAGCGCCTCGGCCTGCGCCAGGTCGCCGCGCTGGTGCAGCGCCACGGCTTGCTGCAGCAATTGGCTGGTGGTGTGGCTTGGTGATGGCATGGCGCGGCTTGGGTTCGGATAAAAACAGCACCTTACCAGAATGGATGCCTGCGTGACTTCGCTTTGGCGAAAAAGCGGCAAATACGTAGATACTGTTATGCCGGTCAAGCGTTTTGAAGCTCCTGATTGAATGGTTTGCCAGATTTTAAGACGCCGAAAGCAACGTGGACGAGCTTGCGCATCATGGCGCCGATCACCAGCTTGGCCGGCT
>NZ_WWCU01000078.1 GCF_009857595.1 Pseudoduganella aquatica
AAAGCCTGATGACCATAGCAAATCGGTCCCACCCCTTCCCATCCCGAACAGGACCGTGAAACGATTTTGCGCCGATGATAGTGCTGCAACCAGTGTGAAAGTAGGTTATCGTCAGGCTAGTTATAAGCAAAACCCCCTCCGGTGATCCGGTGGGGGTTTTTTGCGTTTATGATGCCACCCATGTCCTCTAAAACCGTCTCCGCTTCCCGCGTCACGCTGGCCGATATCGCTGAAGGCTGCGGTGTATCCCGCGCCACCGTCTCCCTGGTGGTGCGCAACAGCCCGCTGGTGCATGCCGACACGCGCGCCAAGGTGGAGGCGGAATTCAAGCGCCAGGGCTATGTCTACAATCGCGGCGCCGCCAATCTGCGGCAGGGGCGTTCCTCGATAGTGGCCCTGGTGATCAACGATCTTTCCAATCCTTTCTTTGCGGAGTTTGCCGCCGGCGTGGACGAGGCGCTGGGCGAGGCGGGCTATGCGATGCTGCTGGGCAGCACGTCGGAATCGGTGGCGCGGCAGCAGGCTGTACTGTCGTCGCTGATGGAGCATCGTCCGGCCGGCATCATCCTGTCTCCCGCCGAAGGCAGCGAGGCAGGCGGCGTGGCCGGCGCGGTCGGCAGCGGCACGCCGATGCTGCTGTTCAACCGCGACATGGGCGGCTGCGGCTGGGATTTCCTGTCCATGGATAACCAGGCCGGCGCGCGCATGGCGACCGAGCATCTGCTGGCCCAGGGCCATCGCCGGATTGCCTTCTATGGCGGCTTCCAGGTCTCGAGCTCCTGCCGCCAGCGCCGGCTGGGCTATGCGGAAGCGATGGCGGCGGCCGGCATCGCGCCCGAGCCGCACTGGCTGATCGAGACCGCGCCAACCCGGCTGGAGGCCGCGCGCCAGGTGGCCGCGCTGTTTGCCAACGACCCGGCGCTTACCGCCGCCGTGGCTTACAACGACGCCGTCGCGCTCGGACTCATGCTGGGCCTGGCAGGCTGTGGCCGCCAGGCGGGGCGCGACTTCGCCGTCACTGGTTTCGATGATATTCCCGAAGCCGCCGTCAGCGTGCCGCCCCTCACCACGGTCGCCACCGATCCGCGCGAGCTGGGCCGGCAGGCCGCGCGCCGCCTGCTGGAGCGCATCGCCGAACCCGCCCAGGCCACCGCCGCCATTGTTGCGCCGGTGCGTCTGGCGGTGCGCCTGAGCAGCAGCCCACCCCTCTGATTCTTGCTAATTGCTTGACACCGGATTTTGCCTAAACTATATTTAGATCGATCTAAATTTTAGCTAAAAAGAGTTGTTTCCCCATCCAGCCCTGACAAAAGGCTTCTATCCATGCGTTCCAAACCAGCCAGCCCACGCGTCGCCCTCGCTGTGATAAGTGGTGGCGCACTACGGCTACCGCACCGGCATCTTCCTGGGCCTCGCCATTGCCGGCATCGGCGCGCTGATGTTCTATCCGGCCGCTGCCGAGAGCGAGGAGGCCGACAGCATGACCTTCGGTGCCGCGCTGCGCCACCGCCATATGCGCCTGGGTGTGCTGGCCATCTTCCTCTACGTGGGCGCGGAAGTGGCGATCGGCAGCTTCCTGATCAACTACATTTCGCTGCCTCATATCGGCAATATGACGGTGGCCACGGCCGCCGTGTACGTGTCGCTGTACTGGGGCGGCGCCATGCTGGGCCGCTTCGCCGGCGCCGCGCTGCTGACCAAGGCCAATCCGCGCACGGTGCTGGGAGGCTGCGCCGTCGCCGCGAGCCTGCTGCTGCTGGCCGGCATGTTCAGCCACGGCTACGTGGCCGTGCTGGCCGTGGTGGCCATCGGCCTGTTCAACTCCGTGATGTTCCCGAATATCTTCACGCTGGGCATAGGCGGCATGGGCGTCCTGACCGGCAAGGCCTCCAGCCTGCAGATCATGGCCATCGTCGGCGGCGCCATTGTGCCGCTGCTGCAAGGCGTGCTGGCCGACCGCATCGGCGTGCAGCTGTCCTTCGTGCTGCCGCTGCTGTGCTACGCCTTTGTTGCCTACTACGGTTATCGCGGCTCGCGCCTGGACGGCGTGGAAAGCGCCGCCGGCGCGGCCCGTCCCCAATTTATCCCACACTGATCCAGGAACACCATGAGTAAGATAGTTTGTTTCGGCGAAGCGCTGATCGATTTCCTGTCCGTGCCGCCTGCCGCGCCTGGCGAGGCCGTACCCTTCCTGCGCAACGCGGGCGGTGCGCCCGCCAACGTGGCGGTGGCGCTGGCCGCGCTGGACATGCAGTCCGCTTTCGCTGGCATGCTGAGCGAAGACATGTTCGGCGATTTTCTGCACGAGAGCCTGCGCGCCGCCGGCGTCGACACGCGCTACATCGCCCGCACCAGCCGCGCCAACACGGCGCTGGCCTTTGTATCGCTGGACCGCAGCGGAGAGCGCAGCTTCAATTTCTATCGTCCGCCAGCGGCCGACCTGCTGTTCACCGAATCCGATTTCCAGGATGGCTGTTTCCACGGCCTGGCAGCCTTCCACGCCTGCTCCAACAGCCTGACCGAGGCGCCCATTGCCGAGGCCACGCTGGCCGGCATGCGCCGCGCAGCCACGGCCGGCGCGGTTGTCAGTTTCGACCTGAATCTGCGCCCGGCCCTGTGGCAGCGCGGCGAGGATCCGCTGCCGCGCCTGTGGCAGGCGCTGGCCCTGGCCGACCTGGTGAAACTGAGCAGCGAGGAACTTGAATACCTGGCGCTTTCCGAAGGGAGCGCCGATGCGGTGCGCGAGCGCTTGTGGCAAGGCCGCGTGCGCGTGCTGGTGGTGACCGACGGCCCGCAGCCGCTGGCCTGGCACACCCGCGCCGCCAGCGGCAAGGCAGCCGTTCCCGAAGTCCGTGCTGTGGACACCACCGGCGCGGGCGACGCTTTTGTGGCCGGCTTGCTGGCTGGCCTGGTGGAGCAGGGTGTCAAGCCGTCCGCGCTGGAGTCCTTCTTCCACGACGCCGCCGTGCGCGAGCCGGCCCTGCGTTTTGCCGCCGCCTGCGGCGCATTGGCGGTGACGCGGCGCGGCGCATTCGCCGCCATGCCGCGCCGCGCCGACCTGCAACCTTACCTGGAGTTAGCCGCATGAGCACCGTTCCTGATTTCCGTTCCGTCGCTTTCCTGCGCCAGCACATTGCGCACACCATGGCCTTCTATCACCCGCGCGCCATCGATCCGGCCGGCGGTTTCTTCCATTACTTCCGTGACGACGGCACGGTCTACGACAGCGAGCACCGCCACCTGGTGAGCAGCACGCGCTTCGTGTTCAACTACGCGATGGCCGCGCGCGAATTCCAGCAGCCGGAATACCTGGACGCCGCGCGCTGGGGCCTGCGCTATCTGCGCGAAGTCCACCGCAACAATGAAAGCGGCGGCTACGCCTGGACCATACGCAACGGCGTGCCCGAGGACCGCAGCAACCAGTGCTACGGCGTCGCCTTCGTGCTGCTGGCCTATTCCACCGCGCTCAAGGCCGGTATCACCGAAGCCGCACCGTGGATAGACGAGACCTGGGACCTGCTGGAACTGCGCTACTGGGATGCGCAGGCCCGCCTGTATCGCGACGAAGCCAGCGCCGACTGGGTGTTCGGTCCGTATCGCGGCCAGAACGCCAATATGCATATGTGCGAAGCCATGATCGCCGCCTATGAAGCCACCGGCGGCGCGCGTTTCCTGGAACGCGGGCTGCTGCTGGCGCAACGCATGACGGTGGAGCAGGCCGAGCTTGCTGGCGGCCTGGTATGGGAGCACTACGACACCGACTGGCAGGTGGACTGGAAATACAACCTGGACGATCCCAAGCATCTGTTCCGTCCCTGGGGCTTCCAGCCCGGCCACCAGACCGAATGGGCCAAGCTGCTGATGCTGCTGGACCGCTACAGCGGCGCGGCCTGGCTCAAGCCTGTCGCCTGCCGCCTGTTCGACCGCGCAGTTGAGCATTCCTGGGACGCTGAAAACGGCGGCCTGGCCTACGGCTTTGCGCCGGACGGCAAGGTGTGCGACGACGATAAATACTTCTGGGTGCAGGCCGAATCGCTGGCCGCCGCGGCGCGCCTGGCCGACGGTACCGGCGACGGCCGCTACTGGGACTGGTACCAGCGGCTGTGGGCCTATTCGTGGGAGCACTTTGTGGACCACAAGCACGGCGCCTGGTACCGCATCCTGGACGCGCGCAACCGCAAATACAGCGACGAGAAAAGCCCCGCCGGCAAAACCGACTACCACACCATGGGCGCTTGCTACGACGTGCTGGCCGTGCTGCGCGGAGCTGGTCCAGATTAATACCGTTCACGCGGGATTAAAAAATTGATAAGATGGTGGATTCTGTAAGATAGGAGTCGCCATGTTGGCAATTCAACGCATATTGACGCTTGCCGTGTTGGCGGCTGCGCTGGCCGGGTGCGGCGCGGGTTCGGACGTCCAGACTGGGGAGTCTGCAGGCCAGCGCCAGTCCATGGCCGGACCGCCTGCAGCAGCGGCTGCTTCCATCGCGATGCCGGGCCTGCGCTCCGACTATAAAGTGGAGCGCGTCGCGGGTTCGGTGGATCTCACGCATATCGCAACGGCGCGCGTCACCCGCGTGGCCGCCGACGCCAGGGTCCAGTTCTCCGATTACACGCTGGCCATGGACGTGGACGGCAACGCCGGCAAGGTCTACCGCTTGTACCGCGCCGCGTTCAAGCGCACGCCGGACGTGCGGGGCTTGAGCTACTGGATACAGATGATGGATCAGGGCGCTTCGCTGCTGACCATCTCCAACGGCTTCGCGGGCTCGACCGAGTTCAAGTCGCTCTACGGCGTCAATCCCACCAATAATGAGATCGTTACCCGCCTTTATCGCAACATCCTCAACCGCGATGGCGAAACCGCCGGCGTCCAATATTGGGTCAATATACTGAATCGCGGCACCAGCGTGGCCGAAGTACTGGCCGCGTTCAGCGACAGTCCGGAGAACCAGGCCGGCATGTTTGCCACGCTCAGCAATGGCATTGCCTACCGGGTAGACGGCGCCGCCTATGTGACCGTCGCCAACGCCGGCGCCAGCCGTAGCGGCGCGACGGGCGCAGCCTTGACGCTGGACGGCACCGAAAGCCTGGCGGGCGCGGGCAGCACGCTCAGCTACGCATGGACGGTGGCCGAACGTCCCGCAGGCAGCGCCGCAGTCCTGCGCAATGCCGATACGGCGCTGCCGTCGTTCACGCCTGACCGCTCCGGCAGCTATACCGTGACTCTGACCGTCAGCGACGGCGTGAGCAGCAGCACTGCCTCGGCCACGCTCTCGGCATTCCCGCCGGCGCTGAGCTATGCGCCGCTGGAAGTGCGCTACAGCAAGGGGCTGGACAAGCTGGTCATCTCCGCCACGAATCCGAATGTCCTGAAGATAGCCGATCCTTTGGCCGAAACCACGCTGACCGTCAGTCTGCCGGCGGCGGTCAAGAATTTCAGCCTGAGTCCCAACGGCAAGCTGGCCATCGTGCTGCATGAAAGCGTGGCCAGCCTGGTTGACCTTGAACACGGCTTGCTGCTCAAGTCCTTCGCAACAGGCGGCTCGCATACCGAGGCGTTGATAACTAACGCGGCGGTAGCCTATTTCATCGGCCAGACCGGCGGGCAGTGGGTGAGGCCGTCGGTGGTCTATTTCAATGCCCGCACCGGTGCGGAGATGACCTTGCCGGAAACCGTCTACATGGGCATGTTCTACGGTACGCAGTACGGCGTGTATGCGTCCACCAAGAACAAGGTCTTCCTGATGTCGCAAGGGCTGTCGCCGGCGGACATCAGTTATTTCACCATAGACCCGGCCACCAACGGCGTGATCGCCATGGGTGATTCGCCTTACCACGGCGACTACAATATGAGTACGCCGCTGTTCCTGTCGGAAAATGAGGACGTGTTGTTTTCCGCCAGCGGCAACTACTTCTACACCAGCAATCTCAAGTACGCGGGCACCTTCTCCACGCCGGTGCGCTCCCTGAGCAACTCGGCGGCGAAGGATGAAACCCTGGTGATCGCAGGCGGATCGGCCGGTTATCCTTCGAGCTACCGCCGCTTCACGGGTTCGCTGTTCTTCTCCGATGCCACGATAGACTTCCCGTTGATCGATGGCCTGCAGAGCTACGGCATCAAGATTTTCCACTCGTCCGCCGGCAAGCGCCTTGCCCTGGTGCAGACCGGATCGGCGGCGCTGAACGGCGCCAGCGTGAAATACTACACAATCGCCTTGTGAAGTTGCCCGGCCTTTGCTATAGTTCTGTCCCCGCGCTGCTGAGCATACGCAGCGCAGGGGAGTGGGGGTTGACGGAATAAAGGAAACGCCTCATAATCTCATCTCTCTGCTGCTGAACAAAACGCTTCAGCAACAACGCAGAATTCTTTAAAAATTTACAATCGATAAGTGTGGGCGTTTGATGATGAGGCCCGCAGCGCAAGCTGTGAAACTCAAATTATTAAACGCTCAACGAAAAACAAACGTGACCTTCGAAAGAAGGAATCGTCAGTTATTTTGAAGAGCGACCAAGTCAGCAATGACTTTAAACAGAGATTGAACTGAAGAGTTTGATCCTGGCTCAGATTGAACGCTGGCGGCATGCTTTACACATGCAAGTCGAACGGTAACAGGGAGCTTGCTCCGCTGAC
>NZ_WWCU01000079.1 GCF_009857595.1 Pseudoduganella aquatica
CTGATGACCATAGCAAATCGGTCCCACCCCTTCCCATCCCGAACAGGACCGTGAAACGATTTTGCGCCGATGATAGTGCTGCAACCAGTGTGAAAGTAGGTTATCGTCAGGCTAGTTATATTAAAAAGCCCACCAAGTGATCTTGGTGGGTTTTTTTTTCGTTCAGCTTCTTTGTAAATTCAGTGTGAAAGCCACGCCGCCGGCCACATTGTGCGCGGTGATGGTGCCGCCCATCTTGGCCATATAGGTCTTGGCGACAAACAGGCCCTGGCCCCGGCTGCCCGCCGCGCCGCCGTCCTGGCTGGACACGCCATATTCAAACACCTTATCCAACATTTCCTCTGCGATCGGCATGCCCTGGTTGTGAATGGCGACGGCCGCATTGCGTTCGCCCGCTTCCAGCGTGATGCGGATGGCGCTGCCGGCTTCTCGATGCCGCGCCGCGTTCTGGAGAATGTGCGTGATTACATCCTCAAGTGCATGTTCGTCGGCGCGGACCATGACGGCGGCGCCCGGACCGTCGTAGCGCACGCCGGCTATGCCTGCGCAAGACGCGTTGGCGGCCACCGACTGCAGGAATGCGTCCAGGTCCACATCCTCCAGCTGCATGGCGCTGGACTGGAAGGCTTCGCTGGGCGAGGCGCTGCCGTACAAAATCCGAACCGCTTGCTGCATGCGCTCGATATAGCGCTTGCTCTGATTGCCTTCCGCACCGTGCAGCGCCATCAGCGACTGCAGCGGCGACATGATTTCGTGGCCAACCGCATGCCACATATCGCGCTCCTGCTCGGCGCGGATGGCCTCGCGTTCCGCGTCTTCGCGCACGCGGCGCAGCAGGTCTTGCAGGCAGCGGGCCAGCACGCCTAGTTCATCCTGTCCGCGCAGGTCGCTGAAATCCTGCTGCGCCAATTCGCTGCTGCCTTTGACGGTTTGCGCCACGCTGTCCGCGCGCCTGGTCAGCGCGGTAATGCGGCGGATAATGCCCACCTCCACCACCAGCCAGGCCAGCAGCAGCGCGCCCAGCATGGCGCCGACAAACCAGGACACCCGCGTTGCCACCACGCTCAGATTCTGGTTCACGCTGCGCGCGTCGCCATGCAGTTCCAGCGTGTAGTTGCCGAGCGGCGTGGCGATCACCATGCTGCCCGTGAGCGGCGCATCGCTGGCGGTCACCGGCAGGCGGCGCACCAGCCGCGCCAGCAGCGGCGATGCGGTTGCCGTGCTGTCTGCCGCGCCTTCGAGGCGCAGCAATTCCGGGCCGCCGGTTTTGCTGATGCGCAGCGTCTCGCCAGGCAGCAGCTGCGCGCGCAAATCGGTCAGCCGGAAGCCCGGCGCCACGCGGTCGCGCGCGGTATCGAGCAGGGGCGCGCCATCGCCGGGGCCGAGCACCGCCAGGTGCACGCCGATCTTGTCGAGATCTTCCGGCGGCCATACCGGGCGCGCCTTGTCGAACAAGGCGTCCTGCAGCACGCCGACCGGCAGCCGCAGCGAGAAGAAGGTGCTGTGCCTGCAGCGCGCATCGTCCGGCGGCATGGCCGCATCGGTGCACACCGGGCTTTGCCAGATCCAGCCGCGAAAGTCGCGCACCGGCCTGGCGTTGGGGCGGCCCGCATCGGCGGCGGTGAAGCCGGTCAGCCGTCCCTGCATGCCGCCGCGCGATTCGACGCCTTCCACTGGCTGCTCGAACGGCGCGATCCAGTGGTACTGCGCTCCGCGCATCGCCACCTTGAGCACCACGCGGTGGGCCTGGTCCACGCTCACTTCGCGCTTCGGATGCGGCACCAGCTGCGCGCTGTCGAAGGTGCCTGCCACGTAAATGAAGCCACCCGCCCAGGGATTGTTGCCTATGCCGGTGCAAATCGATCCGTGTTCGCCAACCTGCGCCAGGCAGCCGGACATGGCCACTGCCTGCTGCACCTTGTACTGGTCGTCGAAATCGAGCGCGGGGAAGGGCAGCAGCAGCGGATGCAGTTCGCTGCCTGGCGCTGCTGCGGGAGGGTTGAGCAGCGCGAGCTGGCCGGTGGGATGGCGCAGCGTGGCGCCGAGCTGGTCCTGCGTCTTGCGAAAGGACTGCGCGTAGCTTTGGTAGCTGAGCTGTTTCTCCTGCTGCAGCACGGAGATGGCCAGCCCCACCGTGGCCGCCGCCAGCGACAGGAAGGCCGCGCGCAGGAGGATGCGCTGGCGGTAGGGCTGCAGGCTGGGGACGGGCCAGGCCATGCTCAGGCGCTATCGGTCCAGCGGAAGCCGCGCATCGGCACGCTTTCTATGCAGGCGAAGGCGGGATCGATTTCGCGGAAGGCGTCGCGGATGGTGCTGACGTGCTTGCGGATGTTGTCGCGGTTGCGGCCGCTCTTGACCACCTCGAACAGCTCGTCGTAGCTGACCACCTGGCCGCGCTGCGCGAACAAGGCGGCCAGGATGCGCTGCGCCGTCAGCGGCAGGTTGATGCGCTGGCCGCGCCAGGTGGGCGAGCGCTGGCGCAGCGGGTCCATCGCCAGGTCGGCCGGCGGCTGTTTGCTCTCTTTCGCCGAGCGCAGGATCTCCAGGAAGGTGTCGACGAAATCGGCCTCTTCGAAGGTGCTCTTTTGCAGATAGTCCCAGGCGTCAAGAGCCTTCATGATGGAGCGGTAGATGGTGGCCGGCATGGCCGACACCACCAGCACCGGCGTGCCGTGGCGCTTGTTGATGGCGTTGATGATGGCCACGCCCGCGTGGCGCTCGCGGCCCAGTTCAATGTCGAGCACCACCAGGTCGTATTTTTCGCGCGCGATGGCGGCTTCGGCCTCGTCTCGGCTATACCACTGGTCGATGGCAATGCCCGGCTTGGCCGCAGCGATCCAGCCCGCCAGTTGCCGGCTGGTGGGGACATCGTCTTCAATGACTGCGACTCGCAACACCTGCATCTCCCTCTGGATCATGGCAGAGAGTATCCACCGTTTTGGCTGAAAAGTCATACGCCCGCTGTGAGCGTTTCTTCACAGCGGTGAGTAAAGCGGCGCGGCGGCGGCATTGAACGCTCCCGGCTCGGCGCTGCACTATGGATGCCATTCCACCACCCACCACAAGGAGAGCATCATGACGAACCGGGCCGCTGCCGCTGCAAAGACGATGGCATTGGCGATACGCGGCGCGTTCAGCCGCACAGTTGGCAAGACAGTTGGCCGAGCGTTTGGCTACGGCGCCGCAGCCCTGTCCAAGCCAGGCCTGGCGGCCAGGCTGGTCCTGCTGGCGGCGGCAGGCGCGCTTGCATATGGCATCTATGCGCACCCGCCTGTGCAGCCGGTTGCGCGTGGCGAAGGCGCGGTACGGCTGAATCAATGGAGCGGCGCCAGCACCCAGCTGGGAGAGGGGCTGGCTGTAGTTGTGCCGGGCTTGCACACGCTGCGCCGCTTCCCCTTGCGCGACCAGACTTACCGGGCAGCGCGCAGCGGCGAGGCGCCGTTCCAGTCCGCGGAGGGGCTGTCGCTGGGCGTCGATCTTTCGGTGCGCTATGCCTACGACCAGGCGCGCCTGCCGGAGCTGGCGCGCAAGCTGTCCAGCGACGTGCAAGGCGATGTGGTGGGGCCTGCGGTGCAGGGAGTGATCTACCAGGTCTTTACGCGCTATACAGTGCGCGAAATCTTCTCCACCAAGCGGGCCGAGATCCAGGCGGCGATCGAAACGCAGCTGAAGCCCAAGCTTGCGGCCGACGGCATCCTGCTGCGCTCCGTCGCCATCGGCAAGGTGGAGCTGCCTGAAGACTTCAAGGCGGGCATGGAGAAGCTGCTGGCCGAGGAACTGGAATCGGAAAAGATGCGCTACACGCTGGAGTTGAAGGAGAAGCAGGTCAAGCAGTCTGCGCTGGAGGCGGATGCGGAGAAAGTGCGGCGTGAGAAGCAGGCGGAAGCCGCTGCTTCCGAGCAGGTGATCGCGGCGAGGGCGCAGGAGGAGGCGATGCGGCATGTGCTGCCGTTCAAGCAGAAGCAGGTGGAGCAGCGCAGGCTGGAAGCGGAAGCTGAGAAGACGGCGCGCATCAAGACGTCCGAAGGCAATGCGCAGGCGCGGGTGATCGAAGCAACCGGCGAGGCGGAGTCGCGCCGCAAGCTGGCGGACGCGGAGGCCTACCGCCAGGATGCGCTGGGCAAGGCCAGCAGCGCGCAGATGGAGCGTGAGGGCGCGCTGCTGAGCCAGCATCCGCTGCTGATCCAGAAGACCATGGCGGACAAGCTGTCCGACAAGGTGCAGGTGATCATCGCGGCGCCGCCGGCCGAGGGCGGCTTTATCGGCTCCGCCCTGCTTGGACAGCGCAAGCCCGCCCGCGAGACCGTGGCTGCCGACGGCGGGGAGAACTGATTATGCTCGCGAGTGTGGTTGCGGCGGCCGCACTGGCCGTGGTGGTGCAGGACCAGGCGCCGCTGCGCGCCGCCGCCCGCGATACGGCCCAGCAGCAGGCGCTGCTGTGGCAGGGCGACGTGCTGGAAGTACGCGGGCAGCGCCAGGATTTCCTGCAAGTGTATGACCACAGGCGCGAGCGGACCGGTTATATCCGCGCGTCGCGGGTGCGCATGCTGGGCGATACGCCTGCCGATGCGCCGGCATTGCTGTCGGTGGTGCGTTTTCTGCGTGATACGCCGGGCAGCGAAGCACTCGGTATCGCCTACACGGCGGCCTATCTGAAAGCTGCGCCGGCGGACGCCATCAACGGCGAGCCATTCGATGCGCTGGGCGCCATGGCCGAGCGGCTGGCACAGCGCGCTTCGTCCCGCCAGACCCCGCAGGTGGAGCAGGCCACATCGGCGCATCTGGAGGTGGTGGCGCAATATGGCGTGGTGTTGCGGGGCGTGGAGCAGGACGGCCAGGTCCGCCTGTGCTACGACGGCGACGCGTACCGGCGCGTGATCGGGATGGCTGCGGGAATGGCTGCGGCGACGACTGTGCCGATAGCGGGTGCGCCGTTGCGGCCGACCGGCGCCGCCTCGCTGCCGCGTGTCACGCCGATGCAGCGCGCCAATGCCGCGCTGGCCCTGACCAAGCCGGCGTGCATCGACCCGGCGCTGGGCGTGACGCAGCGCGCGGCGTATGACGTTTGGCGCGCCGGCGTGCTTGATAGCGTCCCGGCCGAAGGACTGCCGGAACATGTGCAGAATCGCTTGCGCATGCGGCGCGCATCCGTGTGGTCCGCGATCGCCTTCCAGCGTGCGCGCAAGGGCGTGGATGCCCCGGCTGCCGCGAACCGCGCGCTTGAGGCGCTCGCCGGCGTGAACAAGGCCGAATTGGCGGAAGAGGACAGCGCGGCATACGGGGAGGCGGCGGTCAGGCTGGGTGGGGTGCGCTGGGCCTTGGAGCCGGCGCCTCCTGCTGCTATGAAGCTGGTCGCACCGGCTGGGCTTGCGGTAACCAGCGCACTGGGCCAGCCCGGCGAAACCTGCGTGCTGCTGGTCGACGGCAAACACACGGCGGCAAATCCGCTGCTGCGGCGCTGCACCTACGGCATCGTTTGGAACGCATCGGCCCGCGTGAATGCTGCGGGAACCGCCCTGGCCCTGGCGGTGCAGCCCATGGATGGCTGGCGCGAGTTATGGATATTCCGTAAAGAAGGCGCCGCCTGGGTTGCGGACGTACTGCCGCCCGCAAGCAGTGAACCGGATATCGGGTACGCTGAATTCGCAGGCTGGGTGCCGGGTACGGACAAGATGCTGGTCGCCCGCGAGGTGCGCAGTGCTGGCGCATACAAGCGCAGCTTCGAACTGGTGAGCATTCCGTCGCTGGCAGTGGAGCGTGCGGCCGACAAGCCGGAGTCGCTGTCCGCGTTCTACAAGTGGCAAGACCCGGCCTGGAAGCGCCAGACGATAATTTTGCGCTAGGGCTTGCAAGCTGCGGAGCGGCTTGCTATAGTTCTGTCCCCGCGCTGCTGAACATACGCAGCGCAGGATAGAAGGAAAAACAGGGGGTTGACGGAAGTAACGACAAGCCTCATAATCTTCCTTCTTCGCTGCTGACAAACAAAACGCTTTGTCAAACGCAGCAGATCTTTAAAAATTAACAGTCGATAAGTGTGGGCGTTTGATGATGATGCCGGAGGCGCAAGCCTCTTAGCTCAAATTATTAAACGCTCAACGAAAAAATTAAACGTGACCTTCGAAAGAAGGAATCGTC
>NZ_WWCU01000007.1 GCF_009857595.1 Pseudoduganella aquatica
GCGAAATCTACATCACGGTCTTGGCGACCAAGGGCGGGTACGGCATCCAGTTGCTCTGCCCCGACGTTCCGTTTTCGGGGCAGATGGAATAATACAAGGGCGGGTTAGGCGAAGCCGTAACCCGCCACGGCCGGCTACAACGCCGGCGGCAGGTTGGCCAGGAAGGCGTGGATCTGCGACACCACCGCCGCGCCTTCTCCCACCGCCGCCGCCACCCGCTTGGTGGAGTTGGCGCGCACGTCGCCGATAGCGAACACGCCGGGCACGCTGGTTTCCAGCGCCGCCCGCGAGGGCAGGTCGGCCGGGTACACCCCCTTGGAGAAGTTGGCCTTGCACTGCGCCTTGGTCACGTCGAAGCCGGTGCGGATAAAGCCCTTGGGGTCGACGTCCACGCCGCAGTCGCTGAGCCAGCCCGTATTCGGGTCGGCGCCGATAAACAGGAACACGCGGCACACGTCGTAGTCGGTTTCCGAGTCGTCCCGCCCGCAGCGCACGCGCACCTGCTGCAGCCCCAGTTCGTCATCCCCCTCCAGCGCTACAATCTCGCTATGCGTGTGCAGCACGATATTCGGCGTGGCCTGGATGCGCTCGATCAGGTAGCTGGACATGGTGGCCGCCAGGCTCGGCCCGCGCACCAGCATGTGCACCTTGGACGCGTGCCCGGACAGGAACACCGCCGCCTGCCCCGCCGAATTGCCGCCGCCTACCAGGATGACCTCCTCGGTCTTGCACAGCTTGGCCTCGATAGGCGAGGCCCAGTAGTACACGCCGCGTCCTTCGAACTGCTTCAGGTTGGCCAGCGATGGACGGCGGTAGCGCGCGCCGCAGGACAGCACCACGGTCTTGGCCTGCAGCCGCGTCAGGCTGCCGCACATTTCCACCTGCAGCGGATAGGTGTCGCAGATAAGCCGCCCGGCCGGCGCCGGAATGGCGATCTCGACGCCGAACTTCTGCGACTGCACATAAGCGCGTCCGGCCAGCGCGCCGCCGGAAATGCCGGTCGGGAAGCCCAGGTAGTTTTCAATGCGCGCGCTGGCTGCCGCCTGGCCGCCGAAGGCGCGCGTTTCCAGCGCCAGCACCGACAGGCCTTCGGACGCGGCATATACCGCCGTCGCCAGTCCGGCCGGGCCGGCGCCCACCACGATCACGTCCCACACCTTGTCGCTGCTCAGCTCGGGCAGCATGCCCAGGCAGCGGCCCAGCTCCACATTGGTGGGGTTCATTTTCACGCTGCCGTCCGGGCACACCACCAGCGGCATGTCCTCGGGCTGCGGCTGGTAGTGCTCGCACAGCGCGCGCGCCTGGGCGTCGGACTTCGGGTCCAGCACGGAATAGGGATGGCCGTTGCTCTGCAGCCAGGTCTGCAGATTGTGCAGGCGTGGATGGCCGGGCGCGCCCACCAGCACGGGGCCGCCCGACGGCGCTTCGATCAGGCCCACGCGGCGCAGGATTAGCGCGCGCACAAGGCGCTCGCCCAGCTCGGCTTCCGCCACCACCAGCGCTCGCAGCGATTCGGACGGGATCACCAGCACTTCCACGTCGCCGACCGCGTCGCCGTTGACCAGCGAAGGGCGGTCCGACAGCTGGCCCACCTCGCCGCAGAACTGGCCCGCGCCGTGTTCGATGATCAGCGAGGTGTTGCCCAGACCGTCGTAGCGGCTGATGGCCACCCGGCCTGTCAGGATCACCAGCATGCCGAAGGTGGTGCGGCCGGCTTCGAACAGGCGTTCGCCGTTGCGGAAATGGCGCACGGTGCCGAAGCGGTGCATGCGCTTGATCTCCGCTTCGCTCAGCGTGGGGAACATCTGGTGGCGGCGCGATTCCAGCGAGCTGGGCAAAGTGCCCATGGCTACGCTGGCGTTCACTTCTGCTTCGAAAGGGGTGTCGTTGGCCATGGCGGTATTCGTGAAATAAGGGGCGGGTTTTTGTTACGGACAGTCTATCGCATGCCCCGGCTTTCATGCCAACATCTTATTGGGGAGCCAGGCTGGTACAATCTTTGCAATTATTTTTTGCAATTCTCCCTGATAAGCTATTTATGCCCGTCGTCCCCTCCATCCGCGCGCTCGATCCGCGCGAAACCGAGCAGTTTTTCGTCTACCTGAACGATCACCTGAGGGACAACGGCACGCACGGCCATCCGCTGTTTCAGCCCATGCCGCGCAGCCAGTCGGTCTTCCCGGAGGAAAAAGCCGTCGCCTTTATCAAGGGCATGGGCATTGCCGTCGGCCAGCCGGGCTGGCGCCGCGCCTGGGCCGCCACCGGCCAGGACGGCATTCTCGGCCACGTCGACCTGCGCGCGCGGCCCGAGGGCGGCAGCGCCCACCGCGCCTTGCTGGGCATGGGTGTGCACCGCATGGCGCGGCGCCAGGGCCTGGGCCGGGTGCTGGTGCGGTCCGCCATGGATTGGGCGCGCCAGGCCGGCCTCGAGTGGGTGGACCTGGAAGTGCTGAGCATTAACGAACCGGCGCGCGCGCTCTACCGCGACTGCGGCTTCCGGCAGACCGGCGAAATCGCCGACATGTTCCGCATCGACGGCGAGCAGCTCGCTTACACGCTGATGAGCGTGAAGCTGTAAGGTCCGGCCAACCCCGTGCCGGGCGCGCTTTCGCGTCCCGGATTAAAATGATCTTTTTTGCTGAACGAAAACAGAACTCAATGGCTTACATGACTATTGCCGATACGATCGGCAACACGCCCCTGGTGCAGCTGAAACGCATCCCCGGCGCCGACGCCGACGCGCGCGGCAACATTATCCTGGGCAAGCTGGAAGGCAATAATCCGGCCGGTTCCGTCAAGGACCGCGCCGCCATGTCCATGCTGCGCCGCGCCGAGGAGCGCGGCGACATCAAGCCGGGCGACACGCTGATCGAAGCGACCTCCGGCAACACCGGCATTGCGCTGGCGATGGCGGCCGCCATCCGCGGCTACAAGATGCTGCTGCTGATGCCGGAAAACCAGAGCGAGGAGCGCAAGCAGGCCATGGCCGCCTACGGCGCGCAGATCCTGCTCACGCCCAAGACCGGCGGCATGGAATACGCGCGCGACATGGCCGAGCAGATGCAGAAGGACGGCAAGGGCATTATCCTGGACCAGTTCGGCAACGGCGACAATCCGCGCGCCCACTACGAGGGCACCGGCCCGGAAATCTGGCGCGACACCGGCGGCCGCGTCACCCACTTCGTCAGCGCCATGGGTACCACCGGCACCATCATGGGCGTGTCGCAGTACTTGAAGGAGCAGAGCGAGGCGGTGCGCATTATCGGCGCGCAGCCGGAGGAAGGCTCGCAGATCGCCGGCATCCGCAAATGGCCGGAAGCCTATCTGCCGAAGATTTACGACAAGGCGCGCGTGGACCAGGTGGAATACGTGACGCAGGCGGCGGCCGAGCGCATGGCGCGCAGGCTGGCTGCCGAGGAAGGCATCTTTTGTGGAATTTCGGCGGCGGGCGCGTGCGAGATTGCATTGCGCATTTCGCAGACCGTGGAGAACGCAACCATCGTGTTCATCGTCTGCGACCGGGGCGACCGCTACCTGTCGACCGGCGTGTTCCCGGCGTAAGGGCAAAGGACTTTATCCCTCCGCCCGCGCGGGGGAGGGATCGCAAACCGGGGCGGCTTAGCCCTGGTTCGGCGTTTCGCCTTCTTTAGGCTTGAACTGCTTGTCGCTGATGCGGAACTTGTTGCGGCGGTCGCCCATCAGGTAGCGCAGGTCACGAATGCTCAGATCGCTTACTTCATGCATGCGGATCAGCAGCGAAGCACCCACCGGCAGGCGGTGGTGGCGGATTTTGCTGATCACCGGTGGCGCCACTTCCAATGCGCGCGACAGGGCGGCATCGTTTTTCAGGCGCAGGTTTTCGATCAGCGTGTCGAGCAGCCGGTTCGGATTGTATTGCAGCAGATCATCGCCTTCCGAATCGCTGTTCATATCGATACCCACTTGGTTAGTCATGATTCGTCTGTTCCTTCTGTAAAGTTTGTCCTGCAAAGTGAAACACTCGGAGCCTAGCCATGTTCATCCTTACTCGGGAACGAATTCACCACACGGACGGAATTCCGAAATAACAAGTTTCATAATATATACACAATTGTACAACATCACGCAATGTAATACTTACGAGCAATAAAAAATAACTGTTGCACGTAGATATCGTTGTCCGTCCGCAACAATGTGTGAGAATTGCCGCCAGCTGCGTGTGCTACCATGCCTCTGCAGATCCCGCACCATTCTTTGTCTTTTGCACAAAGTTGAGTATAGGGCAAAATCGCTCAGCATTGCCGCACGATATGATTCCTGTCGTGTTTCCAACTATCAATTATACAATAGCTGCCACGAGGCAAGATTTCAAGTGGCTTTACGCTTCCTTACAAGTCGCGGCGCGATAATTTGATGGCGCGTCCCAGCTCCAGCACCGACATGGCGTAGAAGTAGCTGCGATTGTATTGCGTAATCGAGAAGAAATTATTGCTGCCCAGCCAGAACTCAGTCGGCTCGGAGCCGTTCTGCAAATCCACCAGACCGAAATTCATTCCTTCCGGCAAGGTGGAAGTGGTGACGACGCCGGCGGACATCAAGTCCTGCGGGCGGAATTTTGCTTCCAGGCCCTGGTTGATAAAGCGTTCCCACTGGCGGCTGGGCGAGACGGTGGCGGCATACACCAGCGGACCCGGGTCGTCGCGGCGCCAGCCGTGCGCCACCAGGAAGGCGGCCACGCTGCCGATGGCGTCGGTGGGCGAGTTGCGCAGGTCCACCCGGCCGTTGCCGTCGAAATCCACTGCGTATTTCATAATGTTGCTTGGCATAAACTGCGGCAGGCCCACAGCGCCGGCGTAGGAACCCAGCAGCGAGAAGGGATCAATGCCGGCCTGGCGCGCGTACAGCAGCGTGCTTTCCAGTTCTCCCTTGAAGAAGGCCATGCGCGCCTCGCGCGCGGGCGCCAGCGGGTAGGCGAAGGCCAGCGTGGTGAGCGCGTCCATGACGCGGAAGCGGCCGGTGTTGCTGCCATACACGGTTTCCACACCGATGATGCCGACGATGATTTCCGCCGGCACGCCGTACAGCGCCTCGGCGCGCGCCAGCGCCTCGCGGTTCTCGTTCCAGAATTTCACGCCGCCGTTGATGCGCACCGGCTCGATGAACAGCTTGCTGTAGGCCTGCCAGTTCTTCGGCTTGCCGGGAGGGGCCGGCTTCATCAGCTGCACGGCCGAGTCCACGTAGCGCACCTGCATCATGGTCGCTTCCAGTTCCTTGCGGTCAAAGCCGTGCTTGGCGGCCATTTCGTCGAGGAACTGGCCCACTTCCTTCCACTGGCCGAAATTGACGAATTCGCCTTCGTAGTCGGTTTTCTTGGCCGGGACGGCCTTGGCGGGCTTGGCTTTCTTGGCCTTCGCTTTGCTGTGCGCGGCGGGCGTGGCGGCGGCGGCTGGCGCCGGCGCGGTACCGGCCAGTGCCAATGCCAGCAGGGCGGAGGAGAGCGTGTTGGTGTGCAAAGACAGTTTCATTGAATTCGTTTCAGCAAAATGGCCAGCCTTTTGGCGGGCGCCGTTATCTCATCAGCAGGCGCTGCATACTTGAGCGCGCCATACAATTCCAGAAAGGCCAGCATGGCCTCTTTCTTATCTTCCTGCCCCGCCATCGCCTGCAGGCGGCGGGCGTAGCTGTGCGGTCCTTCGTGCGGCGCGCGCGCCATGCCGCGCCGGGCCATTATGCGGCAGAACGCCGCGTACACCGCGTCCACCGGATCCGGCGGGACCAGGGCGCGCCGTTTGCGCAGCTGCAGCATCGCCAGCGCCAGCAGGGCGGACGCCGCCAGCGCCGCGCCGCTGCGCCAGTTGCCGAAGGCGCCGGATAGTTCCGCAAGGAAACTGCTCTGCCTATCTGGATTGTAATCCAGGACCCATTGATTCCACGCATTATTCACCGCCAGTGCGCGGAATCTGAGTTTCGCCAGCCACGAATTGCTGTCATTGGCGAAATTCATCAGGCCGTCCAGGCCGGTCAGGCCGAACGGCGCTTGCTGCGGCAGCGCGCGGCCCAGGCCCTGGTTGATGCGCTCGGGCGCGACGGCGGAGGTGGGATCGACCCGCAGCCAGCCTTGGCCCTCGGCCCAGATTTCGGCCCAGGCGTGGGCGTCGGACTGGCGCACGGTGAGGTAGCCGTCCACGGGGTTCAGTTCGCCGCCCTGGTAGCCGGTGACCACGCGCGCCGGCACGCCCATGGCGCGCATCAGCACCACGAAGGCGCCGGCGTAGTGCTCGCAGAAGCCGGCCTTGCTGCCGAACAGGAAGTCGTCCACCGCGTTGCGGCCCAGCAGCGGCGGCTCCAGCGTGTAGCTGAACTGCTGGGTGCGGAACATGCGCAGCACGGCCTGGGCCGAGTCCGCGGGGCCGCCGGGCTGGCGCAGCGTGGCCGCCAGCGCCAGGGTGCGCGGGTTGTAGCCGACCGGCAGCCGCAGCGCGCGGGCCAGCTGCGCGCCGTCCAGGCTGGGCTGCAGGCGGTAGGACAGGTAGGCGCTGGCCTGGTAGCGCAGCCGCTGGTGCACGGGCTCGCGGCTGATGAACTCGAACTCGTCGCTCAGGCCGGCGCCCAGGCCGGGCATGGGCAGGTTGGGATTGGTCAGCTCCAGCGCGAACAGCCAGCGCTTGCCGGTGGGCTCCATGGTCACTTCATGGCGCAGCGGCTCGCCCAGCACGGAGGCGCGCGAGTTGCTTTCGCCGGCGCGGTAGCGGGGGCGTTCGGTGCGGGTCCAGGTGCTGCCGTCGTAGTTGCTCAGCACAATGCCGCGCCAGTAGAGCTGGTTCTGCGGCGGCAGCGGGCCGAAGAAGCGCACCCGGTAAGCCACCTCGTCCGACAGCGCCAGGCCGGTCATGCTGCCGGGCGACATGGTGTCCGAAATGCCGCTGCGGGCGCTGCGGGCGTCGCCGGGCAGGCCCCACAGCGGGCCCTGGATGCGCGGGAAGGCGAAGAACAGCACCAGGGCCAGCGGCGCGGCGGCCAGGAAGATTTTGCCCGCCACCAGCAGGCGCTGGCGCAGCGGCGGCACGGCGCCGGTGTACTGGAAGGTCATCAGCGTGGCCAGCAGCACGATGATGGTGGCCACCATGCACAGGCCGGTGAAGATGGACTGGGAGTAGAAGAAATTGGTCAGCAGCAGGAAGAAGCTGAGGAAGATGACCACGAACAGGTCGCGCCTGGCGTGCATTTCCAGCAGCTTGAAGGCCAGCAGCAGGGCCAGCATGGCCACGCCCGCGTCGCGGCCCAGCAGGGTGCGGAAGGACAGGTAGACGCCGCCCATGGCCAGCAGCGACACCGGCAGCAGCAGCCACAGCGGCGGCATGCGGCGCCCCCGCAGCGTGATGGCGCCGCGCCACAGCAGCACGCAGCAGATGACGGCGCTGGTCCACGGGGGCAGATGGCCGAAGTGCGGCGCCAGCACCAGCAGGGCTGCGGCCAGCAGCAGCAGCGTGTCGGCCTTGTCGCGCGTGAGCCGCTGCGCCCATCGTGCCAGCGGCCCGGCCGATGCTGCGCCACGCGCGCTCACGCGTAGGCCTCCTGTCCATACAGGGCCAGCGCGCGCAGGCAGGCGCTCCGGTGAGCGTCGCCCAAGGCGGGCGGCAGGTCGTGGTGGCCCAGGCGGAAGCCGTAGGGCAGGGCGCGCTGCTCGGCCTCCAGCACCCAGCGCGCCATGCGCGACAGCCGCAGCTCCAGGTCCAGGGTGTAAGGCAGAAGCGCGAAGTCGAGCACCATCTCGGCCACCGCGCCGCCCTCGAAATGCTTGGTGCTGAGCTGTCCGCCCAGCGCCGGGTCGTGCCGCGCGATCTGGCGCCAGGCCAGGTGGCGCATGGGGTCGCCCGGCTGGTAGCTGCGGATGCCGGCGAAATTATCCAGCCCCACCTGGCCGTGCCCGTCCTCGCTGGCCGCGCCGCTCACCGGCAGCGGCGGCGCGTTGTTTTCCGGAGCGGGATAGACCAGCACGCGCAGGTCCGGCTCCCAGTAAGCCCAGGCGCGGAACAGGCCGAGCGGAAAACGCGTCACCAGGCGCACGCGCGGCGCCGCCAGCCAGCCGCGCCCCTCGGTGGCTGCCGCCAGCACCAGCGCCGCGCTGCCGCCGGCCGGCACGTCGAGCGCCTGGCGCGGCTCGCCGTCGTGCTGGAAGCCCAGCCACACGCCGTAGCGGCTGCGCGCCGTGCCGTTGTGGACTTGCAGTTCGAACTGCGCCTCCTGCCCGGAGAACACCGGCTGCGCCCGCCCCGGCGCCAGGCGCAGCATGGCCAGGTTGCGGGCCGTCATGACCATGTCGGCCACGGCGCAGGCGCCGGTGAAGAAGGTCAGCGCAAAGCCCAGGCCCAGCGTGTAATTGATGGAGCCGATCAGCATGATCAGCAGCAGTCCCGTGAACGCCATGCCGGGCCGCGTGGGGACGATGAAGACGCGCCGCATCACCAGCAGCACCTCGCCCGGTTCCGGGCCGCGCAGCTGGAACAGCCAGCTGTTCAGCCAGGCCCGCAGCCGGCCGGGGGGCGGAGGGGATAGTGGCCGGGGTGCGCCGGCGTCCTGCATGGTTTGCATGGCGCGGGCTTACACCGGCACCGATGCCTGCAATTGCAGCACCAGGTCGCGGCTGGCCAGGGCCACGCCGTGCGCCGCTTTCAGTGGCCGCAGCCGGTGCGCGCAGACCGGCACCAGCACCGCCTGCACGTCCTCCGGCAGAACGTGGTCGCGCCCCTCCAGCGCGGCCCAGGCGCGCGCCGCCTGCAGCAGCGCCAGCGCCGCGCGCGGACTCAGGCCCTCGGCGAAGGCGCCGTTCTGGCGCGAGGCCTGGGCCAGCGCCTGCACATAAGTGGCCAGCGCGGGCGAGACGTGGATGCGGCGCAGGCTGCGCTGCGCCTCCAGCAATTCGGCCGAACTCATGGCCGGCGGCAGCGACTTGAGCATGGCGCGCCGGTCGTCGCCCAGCAGCAGGGCGCGTTCGGCGGCCGGGTCGGGATAGCCCAGCGAGAGGCACATCAGGAAGCGGTCCAGCTGCGACTCCGGCAGCGGGAAGGTGCCAACCTGGTGCAGCGGGTTCTGGGTGGCGATCACGAAGAAAGGCTCGGGCAACGGGCGCGTGACGCCGTCGGCCGAAACCTGGCGTTCCTCCATCGCTTCCAGCAGCCCGGACTGGGTCTTGGGCGTGGCGCGGTTGATCTCGTCGGCCAGCAGCACCTGCGTGAAGATGGGGCCGGGATGGAAGGCGAAGCCGTTCTTTTCGCGCTCGTAGATGGAAATGCCGGAGACGTCGGCCGGCAGCAGGTCGCTGGTGAACTGGATGCGGTTGAAATTGAGGCCCAGCGAAATGGCCAGCGCGTGCGCCAGCGTAGTCTTGCCCACGCCCGGCACGTCCTCCACCAATAAATGGCCGCCGGCCAGCATGCAAGTGAGCGCCAGGCGCACTTGCTGGTCCTTGCCGACGATGACCTGGCCCACCTGGCGCGCTACCGCATGCAGTTTGGTATACATGGTTCCTGTTATTATCCCGTGGTAGATTACAACCTGATTCTATGCGAGAACCCGCATGGGAACCACCCCGATCGCTGCGGTAGAGACACGAGACATGAGTACAGCAATTTACAGCCACCCAGACTGCCTGCGCCACGAGATGGGCGAGTGGCATCCAGAATCGCCCGCCCGGCTGCAAGCGATTGCCGACCAGCTCATCAATTCTCACATTGACGACCTGCTGGAACACCGCGAGGCGCCGCTGGCGGCGCTGTCCGACATAGAGCGCAACCATAGCCGCAACGCCATCGGCATTGTGCGCGACAACGTGCCGGAGGCGGGCGACTACTACCCCATCGACGGCGACACCTCGCTCAACGCCCATAGCTGGCAGGCGGCCCTGCGCGCCGCCGGCGCCGCCGTGGCGGCCACGGACGCGGTGATCGACGGCGAAATCGGCAACGCCTTTTGCGCCATCCGCCCGCCGGGCCACCACGCGCGGCCGACCGAGCCCATGGGCTTCTGCATGTTCAACAACATCGCCATCGCGGCCAAGCACGCGCTGGACGTGCGCGGCCTGCAGCGCGTGGCCATCGTGGATTTCGACGTCCACCACGGCAACGGCACCGAGGAGGCGCTGATGGACGAGCCGCGCGCGCTGATGGTGAGCTTCTTCCAGCATCCCTTCTATCCCTACAGCGCGGTGGCGGCGGAAACGCCGAACCGGGTGAACGTGCCGGTCCCGGCGCATTCCAAGGGCGACGTGGTGCGCCAGCTGGTGCTGGACAAGTGGCTGCCCGCGCTGCACGCCTTCAAGCCGGAGATGATCTTCATCTCGGCCGGTTTCGACGCGCACCGCGAGGACGACATCGGCGGCATGGGCCTGGTGGAGGCGGACTACGCCTGGATGACGCAGCAGGTGATGGCCGTGGCCAAGGACTACGCGCAAGGCCGTATCGTGAGCTGCCTGGAGGGCGGCTACAACCTGTCGGCGCTGGGCCGCAGCGTAGTGGCCCACGTGAAGGCGCTGGCGGAGCTGTAGGCCGCTCTGGCACGTCTTAACGCGGCGCCAGCTTCAGGTCCACCTGTTCGACTATATTGGGGATGGCCGCCAGCACCGCCTGGACCGTGGCCCGGCACGCCGCCGGCCCGGCTTCCTTGCGCAGCGCTTGTTCCGCCTGCGCCGCCAGCTGGCTGAGTTCGTTGGCGCCTATGGTGCCGGCCAGTCCTTTGAGCGTATGCAGCGCGGACGCGGCGCCTGCGCAGCCTTCCGTATCGAGTGCCGCGCGCAGCTCCGCCGCAATCAGCGCGGCTTCCGCATTGAAGCTGCGCAGGGCGATCTGGTAGACCGGCACCAGGCCGCCCATGCGCTTGATGGCGCCGGCCGAGTCCAGCCGCGCCGGCGGTTCGGTGCGCGCCGCCGCGCCGATTGCCGCTGCGCTAGCCGGGCCGGCTGCCGCTGCGCCGATTGCCGCCGTCACGCCGGCCGCAGCCTGTTCGCGCCGAGGTCCCGCGTGGGACAGGATGACCCCGATCAGCTGCTGCAGGTCGAAGGGCTTGCCCACGTGGTCCACCATGCCCGCCGCCAGCGCCAGATCCCGGTCCGACTGCATGGCGTTGGCCGTCATGGCGATAATGGGCGGCGCGCGCTCGCCCAGTTCGGCAAGGATGGCGCGCGTGGCCTCGTAGCCGTCCATGTCCGGCATCTGGATATCCATCAGCACCACGTCCGGCAGCGGCCCCTCGCGCCGCACGGCGGAGATGGCGTCCTGCCCGCAGGCGGCCACCTCCACCAGCGCGCCCTCGTGGCTCAGCAGCTCGCGCGCCACTTGCTGGTTGGTCGGATTGTCCTCCACCAGCAGGATGCTCACCCGGTTCAGCAAGCGCCGCGACTGCGGCGGCTGGTCCAGCAGGGCGGGGCGCTGGCCGGAGCGCGCGTCGGCCACCGCGTTGAACAGCATCGACGCCGTGACCGGCTTGACCAGAACCCCGTCCAGCACCGGCGCGGCCCGGGCAGGCTCCTGCGCCTGCTTCTGCGCCAGCTGCTCGCGGTCATATGCGGTGACCATGATGATCAAGGGCGTGGCGGCGGCGGGCAGCAGCTCGCGCAGGCGCACGCTGGTTTCCCAGCCGTCCAGCAGCGGCATGCGCCAGTCCACCAGCAGCACGTCGTAAGGGTGGCCCGCGCTGCGTTCCATCGCCAGCCGGATCGCGTCCAGGCCATTGTCGGCCGTGTCAACGCGCCAGCCGAAGGACGCCGCCATGGCCGCCAGCACCTGGCGCGCGCTGGGGTTGTCGTCCACCACCAGGCAATCCAGGGCGTGCAGCTGCGCGGGATGGCCTTGCTGCGGCGGCGGCTCCGCCTGCGGCAGCGCCAGCTCGAAGCTGAAGGTGCTGCCCTGGCCCGGCGTGCTGGCCACATCCAGCGTCCCGCCCATCATGCGGGCCAGGCGCTGCGAGATCGCCAGCCCCAGGCCGGAGCCGCCGAAGCGGCGCGCGGTGGAGGCCTCGCCCTGGGAGAAGCCGTCGAAGATATGGCTGCGCTGCTCGGGCGAGATGCCGATGCCGGTGTCGCGGATGGCGAAGGCGATGCGCGCGCCGTCCGGCCCCTGCACCGGCCGCACCGACAGCACCACCTCGCCCTGCTCGGTGAACTTGATGGCGTTGCCGGTCAGGTTCAGCAGGATCTGCTGCAGGCGCAGCGAGTCGCCCAGCAGCCAGGGCGGCAGCGCGGGATCAACCTCGAACAGCACCTCAACCGGCTTGCCGCCCACGTAGGCGGACAGGATCACGGACAGGTCGCGCAGCAGCCGGTCCAGGCTGAATGGATGCAGGTCCAGCGCCAGCTTGCCCGCTTCCACCTTGGAGAAATCGAGGATGTCGTTGAGCAGGCCAAGCAGGGCGCGCGCCGCCGATTCCGCCTTGGCTGCGTAGTCGCGCTGGCGGCCGTCGAGCTGCGTTTGCTGCAGCAGCTGCAGCATGCCCAGCACCGCGTTCATCGGTGTCCGGATTTCGTGGCTCATGTTCGCCACGAAGTCCGACTTGGCGCGGCCCGCTTCCAGCGCCTGGTCCTTGGCCTCGGTCAGTTTTTCCACCGTGCGGGCCTGCTGGCGCAAGGCGTAGCGCCCGCCCAGCAGGGAGCCGGCCGCCATGATGAACAGCAGCGCCAGGAACATGGCGTCGTTGACGGCTTCCTTGCGCCAGGGCGCCAGGAAGTCGTCGCTGGACAGGCCCACCAGCACGAACACCGGATACTGGCCGATGCGTTCGATGCTGACCACGCGCTGCAGGCCGTCGCGCACGCTGGTGGTGGTGTAGGTGGCGTGCTGGCGCTGGCTGTTCAGCACCGCCAGCGTGGGCGCCGACAGCATGACCTGGGAACCCAGCGGCACTTCGGCCACCTCCGGGTAGCGGTGCAGCATGCGGCGGTCTTTGTCCACCAGGGTGATTACGCCATTCGCCCCCACGTTGAGGGACTTCAGCACGTCGGTGATGGTGCTGGTGGTCATGTTCACATAGGCCGTGCCGCCGAAGCGGCCGTCCTCGTAGGTGAGTGCGTAGACCAGCGGCAGTACCCAGTCGCCCGTGATGCGCGACTTGACCGGCACGCCGAACACCAGTTCGCGCTCCTTCTGTGCGCGCGGGTAGAACTCGCGGATGCTCAGGTTCTGGATCTTGGACAGGTCGATGTCCTCGCCGTAGATCACCCGGCCCTCGTTGTCCGAGCCGCGCACCGAGCGCGCGTGGGGAATGCGTTCCTTGAGCGAGCGCAGATAGGCGCTGAAGGCGGCGTCGCTGAAGCGGTGCTCGGCGTGCATGGCGCGGAATTCCTGCCCGGCGCGGCGCATGGCCAGGTCCACTTCGTAGAAGTGGCCGCGCAGGAAATGTTCCAGTGTAATGGCGAGATTGCGGGAGGTTTCTTCCGCATTGGCGAAGTAGCGCTGGCGGCTTTCGTGCAGGGTGTGGAGTACGAAACCAGTGACGATCAGGAATGCCGCCGCCACTGCCACTACCAGCACAGTAAATAGCTTGCGCAATCGCCGCAGTGTCTCGAATCTCATGTGCTTACATTAACACATGGCGGGTTACGCAGCTGCGCTGCTAACCCGCCCTACGCATATATACGACACACGGAAGGCGGCGCGGGGCCGCCTGTGCTTAGGCGCCGACGCGCTTGGCGCTGGTGCTGGACCAGCGGTACAGGGCGGACACCACGGCGGCGCCCACCACCAGCGACACCACCATGGTGGCGTGTTCGCTCAGCGAGTTGGCGATGGCCAGCGGCTCGCCTTCGCCGGACAGCACGATCAGGCCGGCCAGCGCCACGTTGAACAGGCTCTCGCCGACGATGAAGCCGGACATGATCAGCACGCCCAGGCGCTTGGCCACTTCACCCCAGCTCTGGTGGTGCACGGCGCGTTCGAACAGGTAGCCGGCGACGGCGCCCACCACCACCGGCGCGGTCACGGCGCTCGGCAGGTAGATCGCCAGGCCCACGCCCAGCGGCGGCAGGCTGTACTTGTTGCCCGACGCTTTTTTCAGCACGAAGTTGAGCACCACCAGGCCCAGGCCCAGGGCGGCGCCCCAGCCGATCAGGTGCCACGGCAGATTGCCACCGATAACGCCCTTGGCCAGCGTGGAGATCAGCGTCGCCTGCGGCGCGGCCAGCGGCTGCGAGGAGATGGCCTGCAGATTGGGCGCGCCGGCAAAGCCGTTGGCGCGGTTCAGCAGCTCCAGCACCGGCGGCACCACGCAGGAACCGGCGAACACGCCGATCAGCAGCGCAACCTGCTGCTTCCAAGGCGTGGCGTCGACCAGCTGGCCGGTTTTCAGATCCTGCAGGTTGTCGTTGCCGATCACGGCCACGGCCAGCACCACGGTGGTGACGAACAGCGCAAAGGCGATCAGCGCATGCGCCACTTCCGGACCCATGATGTGCTTGCCCACCGCGCCCACCGACAGGGCGGCGCCCAGCACGGTCAGGATGGCGATGCCGGAAACCGGGGAATTCGAGGAGCCGATCAGGCCAGCCATGTAGCCGCAGACGGCGGCGGCGAAAATGCCGGCCACCAGGATGTAGCCCACGCCGACAGCGATCAGCGCCGGCGCCACGCTTTGCAGCACGCCGCCTTGCAGGAAGGAAGCCAGCAGCCAGCCGGCCGGCACCATGGCGATCAGCGTCACCAGGCCGACGATAAAGATAGGCATATCCTGCTCGGTGCGCGGCAGCACGCCGCCGTTCTGCTTGGCGTGGCGCGACGCGGCCATGGCCGACTTCAGGCCGCCGATGACGGGCTTGGCGAGGCCGGCCAGGGTCACGATGGCGGCGGCGCCGATGGCGCCCGCGCCTATCATGCGCACATCGGTTTTCCAGACTTTCAGTGCCCAGTCGGCCGCCGAGGCGTCCGCCATGGGCTGGGCCGCGGTCAGGATGGGAACCAGGATGCCCCAGGCGATGGCCAGGCCGGCCAGCATGGCGATGCCGACGGTGATGCCCATCAGGTGGCCCGCGCCGATCAGGGCCAGCGAGCTGGAAGCGCCCAGGCCGGTGGCGCCGTTGCCGGTGCGGAAATAGACCGCCATTTCGCCGGCCATCACCTTCACGGCCGCGCCGGCCGCGTACAGCGCGGAGGCCACGCTGCCCAGGATCACGGCCATCAGGCCGGCCTTGCCTTCAGCGGCGCCGGCGCGCGACGAGGTGCCCACCTTCAGCACTTCGGCGGCGGCCACGCCTTCCGGGTAGGGCAGGTCCGAGGTCGACACCAGCGCGCGGCGCAGCGGCACCGTGTACATCACGCCCAGCACGCCGCCGATGGCGCAGGCGCCGAAGGTCGGCCAGAAGGGCACATTGGCCCACCAGCCTATCATCAGCAGGCCCGGCAGCACGAAGATCACCGAGGCCAGCGTGCCGGCGGCCGAGGCGATGGTCTGCACAATGTTGTTTTCTTGAATCGTCGCGGTCTTGAAGGCGCTCAGCAGCGCCATCGAAATCACCGCCGCCGGGATCGAGGTGGCGAAGGTCAGGCCCACTTTGAGGCCCAGATAGACCTGCGCCGCCGTGAACACCAGCGTGATCAGGATACCCAGGATCACGCCGCGGACGGTGATTTCGCCTGGCGTGGATGGGGAAGCTTTAGTCATCTTGCACGACTCCCTGGAATGTTTGTAAAAAGGAAAAAATTTGTGCCTCATGATAGCCGACCTGCGGGCAAACGGATACTGCAATGGAGGCGGCAAAGGCCGGAGCAGGTAAAATAGCGGATTACACGCACGCAGCAGAAGGCAAGACATGGCAATTCAATGGTATCCGGGGCATATGAATGCCGCCAAGAAGAAGGCGGCCGAGCAGATGGAGAACACCGATCTGGTGATCGAGGTGGTCGATGCGCGCCTGCCCGAAGCCAGCTGCAACCCCATGGTGGAAGAGCTGCGCCTGTTCCGCCAGCGGCCCTGCCTGAAGATCCTCAACAAGATCGACCTGGCCGACCCGGCCGCCACCGCCGCGTGGGTGGAATACTACAACGGCCAGGAAGGCGTGACCGCCTACGCCATGACCACCAAGAAGCCGGGCGACGTGGCGCGCATTCCGGACCTGGCCAAGGCGCTGGCGCCGCACCGCGGCGTGCCGACCAAGCCGCTGCGCATCATGATCATGGGCATCCCCAACGTCGGCAAATCGACGCTGATGAACGCGCTGCTGAAAAAGCGCGTGGCCAAGGTGGGCGACGAGCCGGCCGTGACCAAGGTGCAGCAGAAGCTCTACCTGGATAAAAACACCGTGCTGGTGGACACGCCCGGCATGCTGTGGCCCAAGATCGCCATGCCGAGCGACGGCTTGATGCTGGCCGCCAGCCACGCCATCGGCTCGAATGCGCTGATCGAAGAAGAAGTGGCCGAATTCCTGGCCGGCGAAATGCTGCGCCGCTACCCCGAGCTGCTGGCCACGCGCTACGGCTACAAGGACATAGAGAGCATGGACGCCATTGCCGTGGTCGAAGGCATCGCCGCCAAGCGCGGCTACCGCCTCAAGGGCGGCGACTACGACTACGAAAAAGCGGCCCACATCTTCCTGCAGGACTACCGCAGCGGCGTGCTGGGCCGCATCTCCCTGGAGACCCCCGCCACCCGCGCCGCCGCCCTGGCCGCCTTCGCCGAAGAGCAGCGCATCAAAGCCGAACTGGCCGCCGCCAAAGCTGCCGCCAAGGAAGCCGAGCGCATGAAGGGCAAGCGCGGCACCTGACCCCTTTTGGGGTGTTGGTGCTTTTTAGCCGAAGCGGAAGCTGGAGACGGCGAGGGCGCCCATAAAGCTGTCTTCGTGGTAGACGTTGGCGGCGCCGTCGGCCGTGGCGGCGCCGTGGGCGACCATTAGCGGCAGCAGGTGCTCTTCGCGCGGGTGCGCCGCCCGTGCCGCAGGCGCGCTTTCCCAGGCCAGCAGCCGGGCTTCGCGCTCGGCCGGCGCCAGCGCCATCGATGCGCGCAGCCAGGCGTCGAACTGGTGCGAGGCTTCCGCGCCCGCCGCGCCGAACTGGCGCAGGTTATGGTAGCTCAGGCCGCTGCCGATGATCAGCACGCCTTCCTCCCGCAGCGGCGCCAGGGCGCGGCCGATGGCGATGTGCTCGGCCGGGTCCAGCCCTTGTTTCAGCGACAGTTGCACGATGGGCACGTCGGCCGCCGGGTAGATGGGCTGCATGGCCGAGAAGGTGCCGTGGTCGAAGCCGCGCAGCGGGTCGAGGTGGGCGGCGATGCCGGCGCCGTTCAGCAGCTGCTGCACGCGTTCGGCCACTTCCGGCGAGCCGGGCGCGCTGTACTGGATGTCGTAGGTGTAGTCGGGGAAGCCGCCGTAGTCGTAGATCATGGGCGGCTTGGGGCTGGCCGAAATGCGCAGCTCGCTCGCTTCCCAGTGTGCCGTCACCACCAGCACGGCCTTGGGCTTGGCGCTGCCAAGCTGGCGCGGGATGTCTTCCAGCGACGCTTTCAGCGCGTCGTAGCGGTTGCCGTAGTGGGCGAGCATCCACGGCCATGGGCCGCCGCCGTGGGACAGGAAGTAGGTGGGGAGTGCAGTGCTGGACATGGAGTGCTCCTGGTTTTCGATGCACTTACTATAGTCCCGCACTCCTTGTTCATCAATCGTGTTTTTATGGATGGATCGTTCAGGATTTGTTAATAATCCCGATGAGCGCGAACAGCCGCGCGCTGCGCATCCAGGCCAGGATGACGGCGATGGCCTGGGTCAGCAGCAGGGCCGCCAGCAGGCCGATGGTGCCGGCCGTGGGCAGGTGGACGCGGCCCAGGCCCAGCACGGCGGCCACGGCCAGCCCCAGCAGGCTGATCGCCGCGTAGCTGCCCAGCGTGGCGCCGGGACTGCGCGCGAGCAGGCGCAGGCCGTGCCACCAGGCGGCGACGGCCGAGCGGCGGCGCCGGTCCGACGCCAGCACGGCGCGGCCGGCGTCCAGCGTGGCCAGCGCCAGCGCGATCAGCAGTGCGGTGAGGATGCCGGCGGCGCCGCGCAGGTATTGGCCTTCGCTCGGGGTGATGGCGTTGTCTGCGCCGCTGCCGGCCAGGCTTTGCAGCCCGCTGGCGATGCCGATGGCGGCGCCCAGCGGCACCACGGCCCACAGCATCATCCGGAACATGCGCGGGTATTCGGCGACCGCGCCTGCAAACATGTGGCGCAGGGCCGGCTTGCCGTCGTAGCGGGCGGCGGTGGCGACCGCGCCGGTGAGCAGCGGCGACAGCAGCAGCGTGAGCACCAGCGCGGTGCCTGCGCCCAGCTGGATCGCGGCCGGATTGCGCGTCATCTCGCCCATCAGGTCGGCAATATTGGACAGGTCCAGCCGCTGCGCCAGTTCGGCCGTGTGCACGGAGTGGCTGAAGGCGGCGCCGAACTGCATCCAGAACGGCAGCGCAAGCGCCAGCGTGGGCAGCAGCAGGGCGATGGTCCACAGCGCCAGCAGGCGCCATTGCAGGGCGGCGCGGGCGGCGCGCACGCAGGTGTCGGTCAGTTTCATATGGTTGCAATCAGGGTCAGGATGGCTTGCGCGAGCGCGGCCAGGTCGAAGGTCCAGCGGCGCGCGGCGCTGCCGTCGGCCTTGACGGTGCGGCTGTCGTCGAGTTTATTGGTGTCGAGCAGGTGCTTGCGCTCGGGGTCGAGTTCGGCCGACACGGCTTTCACCGGCTTCTGCCACACGAATCGCTCCCAGCGTTCGCCGTTCTGCGGGTCCCATTTGACGGTTTCGCTGCTGCCGTCGGCAAAGCGCACCAGCAGCGTTTGCGGTACGGCCTCGCCGCGCCGGCGCACCACCACTTCGGTGCGGTAGGGGTAGGGGCCTGCGCCGTGCTTGGCGTCGGGATGGGCTTTCTCCCATTTTTCGCGCGCATCGTCGATCTGCTTGTCCACCTGGTCCTGCGTCAGCTCCACGCGCTTGCCGTTGACGATGCCGCTGCCCGGCTGCGGCAGCACTTCTTCGCTGCTGATGGACTGCACGCGGTCGTCCACCTTGCCGGTGCGGTAGACCTGCTGCGCGAACACGCGCTCCACCAGCGCGCGCTGGCCGCTGGCCTGGGCCAGCGTTTCGCGCAGGTCGGCGGTGCTGGGGTGGCGGAAGCGCCAGCGCTGGTAGTATTCCTTGAAGGCCTGCTCGGTGGCCTGCTTGCCCAGCTGCGCTTCCAGGTCGTGGAAGATGGTGGCGCTGCGGTTGTAGGCCGGGCCTATGCCTTGCAGGCGCGTGTACGCGTTCTGGCCGGCGGGGTCGGCCGGGTTCTCGCGCACCGCGCCGCCCAGTTCAAAGTGGAAGCCGTCAAAGCCGGGCGACACGCCGATGGCGCGCAGCCAGCGCGGCGCCGGATGCAGCAGCTGCCCGCGTTCGCGCGCCATGCGCATATTCCAGTATTCGTTCAGGCCTTCGTCCAGCATCGGTTCCTCGAATTCATTGGAGGCGAGGATGCCGTAGAAGTAGCCGTGTCCGAATTCGTGGATGTTGACCAGGTCCAGCTCGAATTCCTGGCGCGATTTCGGATCCACCGTGGCGTAGCTGTCGGCGGTGTAGAAGGTCGGATACTCCATGCCCGCCGCCTCGCTTGCGTTATGCGGCGGCAGCACCACGGTCAGCGTCTTGTAGGGATAGGGGCCCAGCGTTTTGGAGTAGTAGGTGAGCGCGTCCTGCGCGGCTTTCAGCGATGGCGCGGCGCTGGCCGCGAACTCCGGCATGTAGAGCACCTTGATGCTGACCGGCGGGCTGCCCGCGCCGCTCCAGCTGCCCATCAGCGGCGCTGCGTAGCGCTTGTCCGCTGTCCAGGCGAAATCGTGCACGTCGCCCTGGACGTAGTGGTGCGTGAGCATGCCGTTCTTTTCCACCGGCGCGCCTTGCAGCTCGCCGGTGGCGCCCACCGTGTAGTCCTTGGGCACGGTGAGTTTGACGTCGTAGCTGCCGAAGTCCGCGTAGAACTCTGACTCGGCGTGGTATTCGTGCACATTCCAGCGCGGCCTGGTGGCGCCGCGTTCTCCCGCCAGTTCCAGCACGCCTATCTTGGGGAACCATTGCGCCACCAGGTGGAAGCTGCCGAAGTACCCGCTGCGCGCGAGCAGCCGTGGCAGCTGGCTGTGGAAGTCGATATCGAGCGTGGTGGAGGCGCCGGCCTGCACCGGCTGCGGCAGGTCCAGCCGCACCACGGTGCGGTCGCTGGCCGGGCCGCCGTCCGGCTGCACGAAGGACTGTTCCACCTTGGCGCCGCCTTGCGTCACGCTGCGCAGGTTGATGTGGCCCCATTCGCCTTCCCTGGGATCGCGGCTGAACATGCCGCCGCCGCTGGCGCGGTGCTCGGTGAAGAAGGTGGTGCCCGCATGCTCGAAGGCGTTCAGGTAGAGGTGCAGGTAGACCGTACGCACCGGATGCGCGCTGCGGTTGCGCCAGGTGAGCTGCTGCTTGCCGTCCACGGTGTGCTTGTCCGGGTCCAGCGTGGCGGCTATCTTGTAGTCCACCACGCGGTCGGACAGGGTGGGTTCGCTGCCGGTGCGCGGGCCGCCCCAGGCGTCCGGCGCGCTGGGCGCGGCCACGGCGCCTGCCTGCGCGGGGGCGAAGGGGATGCCGGTGTCCGTGTACGGCTCGGGGATGGCGATGACCTGGACTTGCGCCAGCGCCAGCACGGCCAGCGTGGCGGCGGCGAGGGCGGCAAGGACGATGGCTGGCTTGCGGTAGGAGTGTGCGTTCATGGCGCCACTATAACGAAGCACGTAATTATTTGCCAACGAAATCATCCATACGGGGCCGGGAGTATAATGGCGGCGTTTTGGTGCCCGCGTCCATGCCCTTGGACGCAGTTAAACGGGAAACACAAGGCAGCCGGCGCTTTTTGGCAGCGCGGCGGCCAAGGTGTGCTGCCCCCGCAACGGTACGCAAGCGCCGCGCTTCTGCAATGCATGCGCGGCAGGCTGGATCGACAACCACTGCGCAGGCCAGTCCCGCGCCGGAAGGTGATCCCGTCCCGTCTTGCCAGCCCGGATACCGGCCAAACAGGTGAAAGCGCCGAAAGCCTTTCGTTGAATCCGGCCTGCGGGGACGCAGGCGGATGCTCACTACGCATAAAAGTACAACATGACCTTCTCGAATTCTAGCCGCGCGCCGGCTTCGTCGCCGCTGGCGCTTGCCGTGGCGCTGTGCTTCTCCGCCGCTATCGTTTCTTCCTCCGCCATGGCGCAAACCCAGATCGCGGGCGATGCCCTGGCCGCCGTTGTGGTGACCGGCGCGCGCTTCGACAGCGATCCGTCGCTGCTGCCCATCGGCGCCACCGTCATCAGCGCGGCCGAGATCCGCCGCGCCGGCGTGAGCGACGTGAACCAGGCCATCCGCAAGATCGGCGGCGTGCTGGGCCACCAGAGCCTGGACGGCAGCCCGGACTTCGCGCTGGACCTGCGCGGCTTCGGCACCAACAGCAGCCAGAACATGGTGGTGCTGCTGGACGGCGTGCGGCTGTCCGAGAACGAACTGAGCTCGGCCATCCTGTCGACCATCCCGGTTGATTCGGTTGAACGCATCGAGATCACGCGCGGCGGCAGCAGCGTGCTGTTCGGCGACGGCGCCACCGGCGGCGTGATCCAGATCATCACCAAGCGCCCCGGTGCGCGCAATGCCGGCACGCACGGCAGCGTGTACGCCGAAGTGGGCCAGTTCGGCCTGCGCGAAGGCCGCGCGGCGCTGACCCACAGCACCGGCGACTGGGCCTTCGACCTGTCCGGCGGCGCGCTGGACACCGACAACTACCGCGACAACAACGCCTTCAAATCGCGCAGCGTGAACGCCGGCGCGCAAGTGGGCTTTACCGACGGCCGCGCCGGCGTGCGCCTGTCGAGCACCCGCCAGGACTCGCGCTTCGCCGGATCGCTGAGCCAGGCCCAGTTCGACGCCAACCCGCGCCAGGCCGCCACGCCGAAGGACTTCGGCGCCCTCGATAGCGACCGCTTCACCGCCTTCGTCGAAGCCAAGCTCGCGGGCTACGACCTGGCCGCCGAGCTGTCGCACCGCCGCAAGGAGCTGGAAGCGACCTACTTCCACGGCACCACGTCCTCCGTGCTGGACTACGAAAGCAAGCAGACCCAGTTCTCGCCGCGCGTGCGCAAGCTGGGCCAGTTCGGCGGCGTGCTGAACGAAGCGGTGGCGGGCGTGGACTTCATCGACTGGACCCGCGAGCAGAAGGGCTCCAGCCCGAGCAAGGCCACGCAGAAATCCAAGGCGCTGTACCTGCGCGACGAAGTCAAGTGGGACGCTTTCCGCCTGGCCGCAGGCGTGCGCCGCGAGCTGTTCGAGAAGACCAACGCCGATCCGTCGCCTTGGTCGGTTGCCAACTACGACGTGACCCAGGGCGTGAACGCCTGGGACGTGCAGGGCAGCTACGCGCTGTCGTCGAAAGCCACGCTGCACGCGAAGGCCGGCCACAGCTACCGCGTGGCCAATGCCGATGAAAACGGCTACACCCTGGTGCCCAACACCGTGCTGCAGCCGCAGACCTCGCACGACCTGGAACTGGGCACCAGCTACACCGACGGCGGCGCCAAGCTGTCGGCGCGCGTGTTCCGCCACGAGCTGCGCAACGAGATCTACTACGATCCGACCGCCGGCGCGTTCGGCTTTGGCGCCAACACCAACCTGGCGCCGACCAAGCGCCAGGGCTTCGAGCTGGACGCGAGCGCCGAGCTGGCGCGCGACTGGACGCTGAGCGGCCACTACCAGCGCGTGAAAGCCACCTTCACCGAAGGCGCCATCGCCGGACGTGAAATGGTGCTGGTGCCGAAGAACGTGCTGAGCGCGCGCCTGACCTGGACCCCGGCCGACGGCCAGACCGCCGACATCGGCGCGCAGTGGGTGGACAGCCAGCGCTTCGGTTCCGATTTCACCAACAGCTGCGCCGCGCGCATTCCGTCCTACACCACGCTGGACGCACGCTATGCGCGCAAGTTTGGCGCCTGGGAAGTGGCGCTGGCCGGCCTGAACCTGGCCGACAAGCAGTACTACGGCATGGCCTTCCAGTGCCGTGGCGGCATCTACAGCTCGGACGGGCGCCAGCTGAAGCTGTCGGCGCGCTACGAGTTCTGACGCGCGCATGGCGGGTTACGGCTTTGCCTAACCCGCCCTACGTGTTGCTGATGGCCGGGGTCTTAAATCAGGCTTAAAATCCCCGCTGGCCGGGGATTTTTGCTGTATGGCCTGATGGCGAGGCCGAAAAAATGTTAATCTCGCGGCGTTATTAGCCCACTCTTATTTCCAGAAGGATCATTATGCGTTTCCTGCGCCTGATTATTGCCGCCGCCGCCCTGTCTTTCACCGCAGCCGGCGCCTCCGCCGCTGAGCCGAAGGAAGGCGTGGACTTCACCACGCTGGCTTCCCCGGTGCGCACCGACACCGGCAAGAAAGTGGAGGTTATCGAGTTCTTCATGTATTCCTGCCCGCACTGCAACGCATTCGAGCCGGCGCTGCACGAGTGGGTGAAGCAGCAGGGCGACAAGATCGCCTTCCGCCGCGTGCACTTCCCGGCAGGCGGCCCGAATGACGCCCAGGCTCATGCTTACCTGACGCTGGAAGCGATGGGCAAGCTGGAAGAGTTCCACAACAAGATCTTCCGCGCCATCCACGTTGAGCGCAACCGCCTGAACAAGGACGACGCCATGACCGACTTCCTGGTCAAGAACGGCATCGACAAGGCGAAATACCTGGAGTTCTTTAATTCCTTCGCCGTACAGACTAAAATGAAGCGTGCGGCCCAGGTGGTTACCGCCTACAAGGTGGACAGTGCGCCTACCATCGTGGTCGACGGCCGTTTCGTCACCTCGCCGTCGCAGGCCGGCCGTCCGGGCATGCCGGAGCAGGCTTCGCAGCAGGCCACGCTGCAGGTGATGGATTATCTGGTGGCCAAGGCCGCCAAGAAATAAAGCAGAACAATCATGAGCGATACTGAAAAAGAAGTGATGGCGATCTACCGCGAGTCCGCGCCGGACGAGAACAAGCTGTTCTGGCGCAGCCATGTGAACCACGTTGCATGGAGCTTGCTGCTGGTCGTGATTGCGTTTTCGGTGTGGCTGATGATAGCGCTGGCCAATGCCGAGAACCAGCGCAACGCCTACGCAGGCAAGAAGTGCGAGGACCGCATGTTCAAGGGCGAAACCGATATGGCGTGCATGAAGACGGTGCACACCAGGGAGCACTGGTGGGAGCACGTGGGCTACGCGCTCATGCACACCAAGCCATAAACGCAAAACCCGCCACGGCGGGTTTTTTTACGTGGCCTGCTTGGCGGGTTACGCACGCTGCGCGTGCTAACCCGCCCTACGCGCCGTTGCCGCCGTTGCCGGCTGTGTTGGTGGCGTAGGGCGGGTTAGCGCCGTGGCGCGTAACCCGCCGTGCAGGCTGACCGTGCAGGTGGTGCCCGCCACCAGCGTCACATCCTTGGGTATGCTGTCGAGCCGTATGCGCACCGGCACGCGCTGTGCCAGGCGCACCCAGTTGAAGGTGGGATTGACGTCGGCCAGCAGCTCGCGGCCGGTGCCCGCGTCCCGGTCGGTGATGCCGCGCGCGATGCTGTCGATATGGCCGTGCAGCAGCGCCTCGCCGCCCATCAGGCTCAGGTCCACCGGCGCGCCCGCTTTCAGCAGCGGCAGCTTGGTCTCTTCAAAATACCCCACCGCGTAGTAGGACGCGCTGTCGATAATGGCCAGCTTGGCCGCGCCCACTGCCGCGAAGTCGCCCGCATGCACATTCAGGTTGGTCACATAGCCGGACACGGGCGCGCGCACCACTGTGCGTTCCAGGTTCAGCTGCGCCAGTTCGCGTGCGGCCTGCACGGCGCGCAGCTGGGCGCCGGCGCTGTCGGCCGCGTAGCCCGCGCTCTCGCGGTTCTCGGCCGAGATGACGGCGTCGTCCAGCGCCGCGCGGCGCTGGGCTTCCTTGCTGCGGCGGCCGCGCTCAACCTGCTGGCCCGCCAGCAGCGCGTTGGCCTGCGCCAGCGCGGCGCCGTAGCGCGCTTTGTCGATGACGAACAGCACGTCGCCTTTCTGCACCAGCTGGTTGTCCTTCACCAGCACCTCGGTGACGGTGCCGGCCACGTCGGCGCTGATGTTGACGACGTCGGCCTTGATGCGGCCGTCGCGTGTCCAGGCCGATTCCATGTAGCGGTCCCAGGCGGATTTGCCCAGCCACAGGGCGCCGCACAGCAGCAGGGCGGTAATGAAGAAGCGGAATATCTTGGCGGTCATGGTCGAGAGCATAGTTAGGAATAGAGGACCAGCGTGAGGGCGCTGAAGATGCATACCAGCAGGCACAGGCGCACCAGCGCCGGGTGCCACGCGCGGCGGTACAGGCCGGCGTGGCCCAGCACCCAGTCCAGCGCGCCTTGCAGCAGCAGGCTGGCCAGGAAAATCGGCAGCAGGGTGGGAATGAGGATGCCGAACACGGCGAGTTCACGAGGCATGGCGGTCTCCGGGGCTGGTGCTTGTGCTTGTGAGCAGCTGGTCCAGCAGGCAGGTGTAAATGGAATGCAGGTCGGTGAGGGCGGTGCGCAGGCGCGCTGCGCGCTCGGGCGCGGCGGCTTCGGGCAGCGCTGCACGCACGGCGGCGCCGGCGCGCAGCACCGCGCCGACGGCCGTACCGCAGCGCTCTTGCGTGGGCGAGCGGAAGTAGGCCGCCAGGGCGGACACGCAGTCCTGCAGCGCGCGGCGCGCTTCGCTGCGGCCGGATTCGGCGATCAGCGCGCGCAGCTCCAGCACCGAGTGGCCCAGTTCCAGCAAGGTCAGGCCCTGGCGCACCACGGCGCGCGCGTCCTCGCCGGGCGCGGGACCGGAGGCGGCGTTGAGCTGGCTGAGCAGATCGCGCACGCGGTTGTCGAAGCGGTGGCGCAGCGCTGGCCAGCGCCGCCAGGCGTGCTGCGGCGCGGTGCTGGCGGCCAGCGCCTCGCGCCACAGCGCGGCGGCCACGTGGTCTTTCTGGCCCATGGTGTGCTCGGGCAGCACCACGGCGAAGATGGCCCAGGCCAGCGCCACGCCCAGCGGCATGGCCAGCGTGGTGTTGAGGAAGGCGGCGACGTCGTAATGGGCCAGGTTGAGCGGCGCGATCACCTGCGCGCTGAACAAGGTCATGCCGATGCCGACGCCGGCGCGCTTGGGATCGGTGGTCAGGTAGGCGCCGGCCGCGAACAGGGGCGCGGCGGCCAGCACCAGCATGGGGTAGCCGCTGGCCGGCATGACCAGGAAGTACTCGGTGAAGAAGGACAGCGGCCAAGCGATCAGGAAGCCCGTCATGACCTGCTTGATCATGGCGGTGGGGCGCGGCGAGGACGAGGCCAGCGCGCAGAAGATGGACGTCATCAGCACCGCGTTGACGGCGTAGGGCCAGGCCATCCAGTACCACACGCCGGCCACGGTGAGCAGGGCGGCGGCGGCGCGGAAGCCGCTGGCCAGCACGATGGCGGGCGGCGTCTTGGGCGTATAGGACTGCGGCTCGCTGGCCTGCGTGCGCTTGCGCTGCGCCAGGCCGTGGTAGGTGGCGGCGAAGTCGCCGAACTGGCGCGCGAAGCGCTCCAGCAGTTCGATGGCGGTTTCGAAGTCGATGCGGTGCGGCGAGGCGGGTTTGCCGCCGTCCGCGTCCACGTAGACGTCCGCGTTCAGGTGGGCCTGCGCGCGGGCGGCGGCGATGGCGGCGGCCAGTTCGGTTTGCAGGGCGGCCAGCGCCGGGCCTTGCAGCGTTTCGCCTTGCGCCAGCGCCGCGGCCAGCCGCGCCAGCGGCGGCTCGATCAGGGCCGGCACCGGCGATGCGGCGTCCTGGCGCAGGCGGTGCGCCAGGCGGTGCAGGGTGTAGAAGGTGGTTAGCGCGGCCATGAAGGCGCTGTTGAAGGCGTGCAGCTGGCGCGTGTGGGCGCGGGCGTGGGCGGCTTCGAAGAAGGCGGCGGCGCGGCCCGATTCCAGCGCGGCGATGTCGGCCGCGAAGCGCAGGTGTGCCAGTTCGGTTTCGGCGGGCGGCGCCTTGTGTTCCAGCACCTCGCGGCAGAAGCCGAGGAAGCGCAGGTAGCGCGCCTGCACGGTGCGCATCACCTGCGCGCTCTGGTGGCGCGGGAATAGCGCGTCGTGCACCACGGTGGCGCAGATCACGCCCAGGCTCACTTCCACCACGCGCGTGACGGCCAGCGCGAACGCGCCCGCAGGGTGGTCCAGCGCGGGGATGGCGATCATGGCGGCGGTGTAGCCGGCCAGGACGAAGCTGTACGATTGCTGGTTGCGGTACATGGCCGCGCCGCAGGTGCAGGCCGCGATCCACAGCGCCAGGCCGATGAACATGAGCGGCGCCTGCTGCGGAAACAGCGCCGTCAGCAGCAGGGCGCTGCTGCAGCCCACCAGGGTGCCGAGCAGGCGGTAGAAGGCTTTTTCCAGCACCATGCCGCTGCTGGGCAGGGCGAGGATGAAGGTGGTGGTCATGGCCGTGTTGGGCGAATCGAGGCCCAGGCGGAAGGCCAGCCACAGCGCGGTGAAGGCCGCCAGCAGGGTCTTGGCGACGAAGATCCAGCGCTCGCCTTCGGTCCCGGTCCAGCCCTGGACTAGCCTGGCCGCTCCGGCCAGCCACGCCTTGCTGTGTTGATGTGTGTAGGGGGCTGGGTCCGGGGTCATGTTTTCAGGTCAGGTTCAACTGATGTTTTCTAAATTTTCCAGCTGTCGCTTGAACAGCTGCTCCAGTAGCTTGCGGTCTTCCGCGCTGTAGCCGTCATAGGCGCGGGTGGTGCGTGCCCAGACTTCGGGCATGACTTGCTCGATCAGCGCGCGCCCGCTGTCGGTCAGCGAGATCATCACGCAGCGGCGGTCGCCGGGGCGGTTGCCGCGCGAGATCAGGCCCTGGGTCTCCAGGTCGTTGCATACGCGCGTCAGGTTGGCCGGCTTTTCCATGCAGGCCTCGCCCAGCGTGGACGCGGTCGAAGTTTCGTCGTCCGAGCCGTACAGCACGGCCAGCACCATATAGCTGGCGTCGACCAGGTCGTACTTGCGCAGCGCCGCGTTGGACAAGTCCTTCATGCGCTTTTGCACGTGATACGTCAGCCGCATCAGGCGCATGGTCTCCTCCGGAAACGCCGGCATGCGTGCGTGGATGTTCTTAAGGCGCTTGTTGGTCGCGTCAAAACTGCTCATTGCGCTCTCCTCTCCCTGTACGAAAGTATTGATTGTACTATCGTTGTATCACGGGAAATCTTGTTTAATTCCTCCACCGAGCGCCGCCATCAGCGCGGCATAGCTGTCGAGACGCCTGCTTTGCACCTGCACCATCTGCTGCTGTTCGGCCAGCAGGGTGAGGCGGGCCTGCAACACGCTGAGCGAGTCCGTCATGCCGGCGCGGAAGGCGCGGTCCGCCAGCGCGTGCGCGCGGGTGGCCGAAGCCAGCGCGCGTTCGGCCAGTTGCTGCTGCTGTTCCACCGAGCGCGCCTGGGTGACGGCGTTGGCCACTTCGGCCAGCGCCTGCACCAGCGTGGCGTTGTACTGCTCCACCGCGATGTCGTACAGCGCGTTCTGACTGCCCAGCTGGCTGCGCAATCGGCCGCCTTCGAAAATCGGCAGGCTGATGGCGGGGGCGATACCGCGCGTGGCGGAATGGATGTCCAGCAGGTGGCTGAAGCCCAGCGCCTGGATGCCGGCGAAGGCCATCAGGTTGATGTTGGGGTAGAAGTCCGCACGCGCCACGCCGATGCGCTTGGCCGCCGCTTCCACCCGCCAGCGCTGGGCCGCCAGGTCCGGGCGCCGCGCCACCAGCTCGGCGGGCAGGGCGCTGGGCAGCACGGTGGGCTGGTTCAATGTCAGCACTGGCCGGGCAATGGCGTCGCCATCGCCCGGTCCCTGGCCGATCAGGGCCGCCAGCTGGTTGCGCAGCAGGGCGACGGATTCTGCCGCCTGTTCCCGCTCGCGCCGGCCGGCCGGCAGCGTTGTTTCTATGGTGGCCACGTCGATGTCGCTGGCCAGGCCGGCGTTGCGGCGGCGCTTGGTCAGCTCAAGGATCTGCTGGCGCTGCTGCAGGCTGGCGGCCACCGCGTCCTGCATGGCCCAGGCGTTGGCCAGCTGGATGTAGCTGTGCACGATGGCCGACTCCAGCGCCAGCTTGACCATTTGCGCCTCGGCGGCGGCCATCTGCGCGTCGTGCAGGGCGGCGGCCAGCGCGTCGCGGTTGCGGCCCCACAGGTCCAGGTCGTAGTTGGCGGTGATATTGGCCGTGGTCTTGGTGGCGTAGTTGCCGGCCAGCGGCGCGGGCACGCTGCTGTGCGCGGAATACAGTTCGCGGTCGACCACGGCGCTGCCGTCCACACGCGGCAGGGTGGCTGCTTCGGCTACGCCGGCCAGCGCCTGCGCCTGGCGCACGCGCGCCTGGCTGGCCTTCAGGCTGGGATTGCCTTCCAGCGCGCGCTCCAGCAAGCGGTCCAGCTGCGGGTCGTTCAGATTGCGCCACCAGGCTTCCTTGGGCCACGCGGCTTGCGCCGCCGCGCCGTCTTTGGCGCCCTCGGCCGCTGCGGCCTGGATGGCGGCGCCCGCGTTCAGCTGCACCGGGTCCAGCTTGCGCGCTTGCGGCGGCGCGACCTTGCTCATGTCCGCGCAGGCGGTGAGCGCCAGCGCGGCGGCAAGCAGTGAGAGGGGGCGCAGCAGGGTCATGGCGGTGTCGTCCGGCCTGGATTACTTGGCGATGTGCTTGCGGGTCTGGGCGACGTCCATGTCCGCTTCGGTTTCGATCAGGGTGCCGTTTTTGCGTGCTTCGATGACTTCGGCGATGACTTCGGCGCGGGTGCGGCCGGTGCTGGCTTGCGGCTGTTTGGTGTCGGTGGCCGGGGCGGCGGTTTGGGCGGAGGCGGCAGCGGCGGCGGTGATCAAGGCGAAGGTGGCGATGAGGTTTTTCATGATGGTTCTCCTGGTTGAGTGAAAACAGTATATCACTGAATTGTTCAGTAATGAAGCAAGTAGTAACCACAAGGTGGCACAAGCGCACCGGTCTGGTGCGAAAGTGATGAAAAGGTAATGTTGGTGTGTGGAATGATAATTGCTTGCATGGCGGGTCTTCTTATCGGAAAACCCAACGACATGCGCCCAACCACAAGTGCGGTCAGCCATCAATTCCGTAGCTTGCAGCCACACATGCTGCACGTGACGGAAAATCGCGAGACCCTGAAATCCCTGGAATCTGTCTGGGATGTTTTAAATTTGCTGGGACAACTGTCCGGCACCACCACGGAAATGAGCGGCACCAAGGCCGCCTTTGCCGAACTGAGCGCCGGCCTGCTCGACAGCCTGGCCCGCACCACGCTGGACAAGCGCGTGCAGGAGCTGTGCGCGCCCGCCCAGGTGGCGATTGATGTCCTGGTGCGCAATCTGTTCGAGCGCACCGCCGACATCGGCTTCCTGGCCACCGACCACGCGCTGCGCGGGTTCGCTGCGGCCACGGAGCGCAGCCCGGCCGCGCGGGCGGACATGGCGGCGCGCCTGCAAGCGTATGTGGCGCGCTATTCGGTGTACCGCGACGTGATCTTGCTGTCGCCGTCCGGCGAGGTGCTGGCGCGGCTGCCGGGACGGCCGGACGTGGCGGTGTGCCGCGACGCGCTGCTGCGCGAGGTGCTGGACAGCACCGCGCCTTACACCGAGGCGGCGGTGCGCAGCGATCTGTTCCCGGAGGAGTCGCGCAATCTGTTCTACGCGGTGCGCGTGCAGAACGAGGCGGGCGCCGTGCTGGGCGCGCTGTTCCTGTGCTTTGATTTTGAATATGAGGTCAAGCGCATCTTCGCCAGCTTGCAGCGGCGCGGCGACTGGAGCGTGATTACCTTGCTGGACGATACGGGCATGGTGATCGCCAGCAGCGACAGCAGCCAGGTGGCGCCGGGTTCGGTGGTCGACGTGGCGCCGGGCGACGGCCATCTGATGCGCTACGCAGGCCGCAAATACCTGGCCTCGCGCCGCATGGCGCAGGGCTTCCAGGGTTATATGGGGCCGGGGTGGAGCGCGCTGGTGCTGGTGCCGCTGGATGCCGCGTTCGAGGAGGATGAGCAGGACGGGGAGGAGGCCGGCGCGTCTGCGTCGCTGGACCCGGCGGGCGGCGGCGGTCTGCTGGCGGCGGTGCTGGCCGACGGCTCGGCTTTCCCGCCTGAGCTGCAGCGCATTCCGCCGCAGGCCGAGGCGATCCAGCGCGAGTTGAGCCGCTCGGTGTGGAACGCGAATATCCGCCAGGGCCAGGCGCGCCAAGGCGCGGCCGGATCGTCCGGGGCGGCTGCGCCGGCGAGCAATCCCGCCTTCTCGCGCGTGCTGCTGGCCGAGATCGTGCGCACCGGCACGCGCATGAAGGAGGTCTTCACGCGTTCGATCGGCAAATTGCAGGCGATGGCGGTGGCCGCGCATCTGGACGATTGCCGTTTCCATGCGGCGCTGGCGATCGATATCCTGGACCGCAATCTTTACGAGCGCAGCAACGATTGCCGCTGGTGGGCGCTGGACCCGCTGCTGTGCGGCCTGCTGGCGCAGCCGGACGGCCAGCAGGAAGCGATGTCGGCGCGGCTGCGCGCCATCAACGACCTGTACACGGTCTACGACAGCCTGCTGCTGTTCGACGCGGAGGGTGTGGTGGTGGCGGTGTCGCGTCCCCATGCGGAGCAATGGCTGGGGCGGCGGCTGGATGCGCCGTGGCGGCAGCAGGCCGTGGCGCTGCGCGACGCGCAGCGCTACGCCGTGTCCGAATTCGTGGCGGACGATTTGTACGGCGGCCGTCCGACCTGGATCTACGCGACACCGCTGCAGGACGGCGGCGGCCGCGTGGCGGGCGGCATCGCCGTGGTGTTCGACTCCGCGCCGCAGCTGGCCGCGATACTGGAGGCGGCGCGGCCGCCCAAAGTCGCGAAAGCCTGCACGCTGTTCGTGGACGCACTCGGCGGCGTGATCGCGTCCAGCGACCCGCGCTGGCAGCCCGGCAGCCGCATCGACGTCCCGGCGGAGCTGCTGGCCGAAGCCGCAGCCACCGCGTCCGGCGCGGCGCGGCTGGTGCTGCTGGACGGGCAGGTGATGGCGGTGGGCGCGCGCGCGTCGTCCGGCTACCGCGAGTACCGGGGCAGCGAGGGGGCTGCGGGGCAGGCGGTGCTGGCGCTGGTCTGCGTGCCGCTCGGCGCCTGGAATGGCGGCCTGGCCGCGCCAGGGCGTGCGCCCGCCAGCGCTGCCGCGCCGGCGATGTCCGTCCCGCAGCCGCAGCCTGCGGACGGTGCGGAGCGGCTGGAAATCGCTAGCTTCCACGTCGGCAGCTACCTGCTGGGCGTGGCCGCGTCGTCGGTGGTGGAGGCGATACCGTTCGGCGGCTGCGTGCAGTTGCCCAACGCCGCGCCCGCAGTCTGCGGCGCCGCCATCTACCAGGGCGCCACCATGCTGATCTACGATTTGCAGCGCGCGCTGGGCGTGGCCTCCAGCGTGCCGCGCGCGGACATGCTCACCGTTGTGCTGGCCGACGCGAACGGCAAGCGCTTCGGCGTGCTGGTCGAGCGCCTGGGCGACATCCCGGTGGTGCCGGTGGCCGACATCGCGCCGGTCAACCATGTGTTCGTGGGCATCACGCCGGTGCTTGCGTCCATTGTCAAATCGGCCGATGCGGCAGGGCAGATGCTAACCCTGCTGTCGGTGGAGCACATGGCGGCGGTGCTGCGCGACGCGCCCCTGGCCGGGCAGCAGGCTCACGCCGTCCAGTAGCGCTGCGCGGCGGCGCGCCATGGGGTGCGCCGCCCCGGCGGTGGCTTTGTTACAGTGGTCTTCAATGCAAACAGCTTACGGAGGCCACCATGTCAGGCAACAGCACACTGGATCCCGATAACTTTCCCACGGCACCTGACCGCGGCCTGGGCAAAGGCCACGGCACCGGCGCCCTGGGACCGAGCGACAGTTCGGATTCCGGCAGCGATGTGAGCGGCGGCACGGCCGGCGCGGAACTGGGCGACGCGGACCTGGACAGCGATACCGATTCGGGCGGCACCGGCGAACGCGCCGCGCCGGGACGCGATACGGCGCAGAAGGACGGCGCCGACATCAACGTCGACCACGTTGAAACAATCCCGCTGGTGGAGGCTGAGCGGGACGAATGAGTCAGCTGGCGGCGGCCATCACCTCCGCCAGCCAGTCCACGAACACCCGCACGCGCGGCGAGAGCTGGCGCTGCTGCGGGTACATGGCCGATACCGCCATCTCCGGCGGGCGCCAGTCGTCCAGCACCGCGCGGAAGCTGCCGTGCGCCAGCTGCGCGGCCACGTGGTAGCGCGGTAGCTGGATCAGCCCAAGGTGATTGGCGCAGCACTGCACATAGGCCTCCGCATTGCTGACCGAGACGGAGCCGGACAGCTGCACGCTGCGCGGTTCGCCGTCCACCACGAAATCAAACGGGAACACCTTGCCGCTGGCGATGGAATAGAAATTCACTGCGCGGTGGCCCGCCAGCTCGTCCAGCGTGCGCGGCGTGCCGTGCTGGTCCAGGTAGGCCGCGCTGGCGCAGGTGACTTGCCGCAGGCTGGCCACGCGCCGCGCCACCATGCTTGAATCGCGCAGCACGCCGCCGCGCAGCACGCAGTCCACACCCTCGCGCACCATGTCCACCAGCCGGTCGCCCATGCCGATTTCCAGTTCAAGCTCCGGATAGCGGGCGAAGAACTCGCCCAGGCGCGGCAGCACGAAATGGCGCGCCAGCGTGCCTTGCAGGTCCACCCGCAGCTTGCCGCGCGGCGCCGCGCCGCTGTGGCCAAAGCCCGCCTCGGTCTCGTCCACGTCCGCCAGGATGCGCACGCAGCGCTGGTAGTACGCCTGACCGTCCGGCGTGGCGCTCACGTGGCGCGTGGTGCGCTGGAGCAGGCGCACGCCCAGCCGCGCCTCCAGCTGCTTGATGGTGTGCGTGGCCGTGGCGGCCGGCAGCTTCAGGTTGTCCGCCGCGCGGCTGAAACTGCCCAGTTCCACGATGCGGGTGAACAGCCGCATGGCGTCCAGTCTGTCCATGAATTATTGTGAATTATTGAATTGTGTTAGCAATTTTAGTGCATTTATTGGTCGTGTTGAATGAGTGATACTCAATCCATCAACGAATCCGCCAACTAAAGGAGCCGCACCATGAACAGCAAACAGCAACAAGTCGCCATCGTCACCGGCGCATCGCGCGGCATAGGCGCCGCCATCGCCCAGCGCCTGGGGCGCGAGGGCTACGCGGTGGTCGTCAACTACGCCGGCAACGCGGCCGAAGCGGCCCGGGTGGTCCAGGCCATCGCGGATGGCGGCGGCAGCGCAATCGCCGTCCAGGCCGACGTGGCCGATCCGGCCGCCGTGCGCGCGCTGTTCGACCAGGCCATCGCCCAGCTGGGCCGGGTCGATGTGCTGGTCAACAACGCCGGCATCATGCCGCCCCAACTGCCGGCGCTGGCCGACACCGGCGACGATACCTTCGACCGCCTGGTGGCCGTCAACCTCAAGGGCAGCTTCAACACCATGCGCGAAGCGGGCACCCGGCTGCAGCACGGCGGCCGCGTCATCAACTTTTCGTCCAGCCTGGTGGGCACGCGCCTGCCCGGCTACGCCGTGTACGCCGCCACCAAGGCCGCGGTTGAAACCATGACCAATATCCTGGCCAAGGAAATGCGCGGCAAAGGCATCACGGTCAACGCCGTGGCGCCGGGGCCGACCGCCACCGCCCTGTTCCTGGACGGGAAAACGCCGGAAACCATCGCCCGGCTGTCGGCCATGGCGCCGCTGGAGCGCCTGGGCACGCCGGACGACATCGCCGCCGCCGTCGCCTTCCTGGCAGGCCCGGACGGCGCCTGGATCAACGGGCAGACGCTGCGCGCCAACGGCGGCATGGTGTAAAACCGGCCGCCCGGATTGTAAATTGATACATACTGTACCAAGGTACAAGATACAATCCGCCCCCGGAGCGCTAGCATTGCTGGAACAGGGGATAGTCCGGGCGGAATAATGGGCATGGTTTTGAATATGGCGGATCGCTGCATGGGCGCGGCGCGGCGTGGGGCTGCGCGGCTGGCCGACGCTTGTCTGCCGCGCGCGCTGCTGCAGCGCATGGCGTCGCGCCGGGTATCGATCGCGCTGATCGTGAGCCTGGCGCTGGCGGCGCTGGTAACGCTGGTGCTGCTGGGTTTTGCGGTGCTGTCCTACAGCCAGGAGCGCGACGAGCGCTGGAAGGCGCTGCACCGCCAGCTCGACGCCAGCGCCGACCAGCTGACCGCCGCCATCGCGCTGCCGGCCTGGAATTTCGACGACCGCCAGATTATCGCCATGGTGCAGGCCAGCCTGAACAACCGCGACCTGTACGGCTGCTCCGTCACCCTCAGCAACAAGGTGCAATTCGTCTTCCTGCGCAACGCCGAGGGCGTGCTGGAACAGGTGGAGCAGGAGCCGGACATTCCGGCGCTGCGCACGGCCATGCGCCCCATCCGCATGGCGGGGCGCGAGATCGGCGTGGTGAAGATGTACGTCACGCCGCAGTACGTGCTGCAAACGCTGCGCGAGCGCCGCATTGCGCTCGGCTTTGCCATCGTGGCGCTGGACGTCACGCTGGTGCTGGGCGTGTATCTGCTGCTGTGGTATCTGATGCTCAAGCCGCTCAAGTCGGTGGGGCAGTACGCGGCCAGCGTGAAGGCCGGCGGCGCCGGCGCGCGGCCGGACCAGTCGCTCTTCCTGGGCGAACTGAAAACGCTGAACGAATCCATCCTGGAAATGGTGGACCTGCTGGACCAGCGCTACAGCGCCATGCAGGCCAGCGAGGAGCGCCTGGCCATCGCCACCGACGCGGCCCATATCGGCATCTGGGACTGGGACGTGGACACCAACCAGTTGCTGTGGGACCGCGAGATGCACCGCCAGTACGGCGTGCCGCCGGGCGCCTTCGACAGCACGCTGGACGCGTGGGAGGCGCGCCTGCTGCCGGAGGATCTGGTGCAGGTGAACGCACTGCTGGAAAAAGTGCGCAGCGGCGAACGCAGCTACCTGGCCGAATTCCGCATCCGCTGGCCGGACGGCCAGCTGCGCCACATCAAGGCGGCGGGCAAGCCATTCCGCGACGCCAGCGGCGCGCTGCGCCGGCTGGTGGGCGTGAACTACGACATCACCGACATCAAGCTGGCCGAGGAGGAGCTGCGGCGCCACCGCAACCACCTGGAGGAGCTGGTGGCCGAGCGCACCGAGGCGCTGTCGGTGGCGGTGACCGAGGCCAAGGCGGCCAACCGCGCCAAGAGCGTGTTCCTGGCCACCATGAGCCACGAGCTGCGCACGCCGCTGCATTCGGTGATCGGATTTTCGCGCCTGCTGGCCGATTCGCAGTCCATGACGGAAGAGGAAAAGCGCAACCTGGGCGTGATCAACCGCTCGGGCCAGCACTTGCTCACGCTGATCAACGACCTGCTGGAACTGTCCAAGATCGAAGCCGGCCGCATCACTCTGCAGTCGACGGTGGTGGCGGTGGAAGGCGTGCTGCGCGAGGTGATGGACATGCTGGGCGCGCGCGCCCGCCAGGCCGGGCTGCACATGACGCTGGACTGCCACGGCCTGCCGCCGGCCGTGCAGATGGACGGCGCGCGCCTGCGCCAGGTGCTGCTCAATCTTGTATCGAACGCGGTGAAGTTCGCGCAGCAGGGCAGCGTGATGCTGATCGCGCGCGCCGCGCCGCTGGAGGAGGGGCGCTACCGGCTGTCGTTCTCGGTGCGCGACACCGGCAAAGGCATCGCCAAGGAAGACCAGCAGCGCATCTTCGAGCCCTTCGTCCAGACCGACAACACCGGCGCGCAGGAAGGCACGGGCCTGGGGCTGACCATCTCGCGCGAGTTCGTGCGCATGATGGGCGGCACGCTGGAAGTGGAGTCGGAGCTGGGGCGCGGCGCGGAATTCCGCTTCACGCTGGAGGTGAGCGGCGCCAACTACGTGCCGGGAGAGGCGCTCAACACGGTGGAGGCGCTGGATCCGTCGCAGCGCGGCCGCCGCATCCTGGTGGTGGACGACAACGCCGACAGCCGCCACCTGATCCACAGCCTGCTCTCGCCGCTGGGCTTTGAAGTGGAACTGGCGGCCGACGGCGCGGCCGGGCTGGCGGCGCTGCGCCGCTTCCAGCCGGCGCTGGTGTTCATGGACTGGCGCATGCCGGGCCTGGACGGCCTGGCCGTGATACGGCAGCTGCGCGCCGAACCGGCGCTGGTGCAGCCGCGCGTGGTGATGATGACCGCGCACGCCTTCGAGGAGGAGCGGCGCGAATCGCTGGCGGCTGGCGCCGACGAATTCCTGTGCAAGCCTATCGAGCAGGACCGGCTGTTCCAGGTGCTGGAGCAGCAGCTGGGCGTGCGCTTCCGGCGCCGTCAGCGCCTGCCGTCCGCGCCGCGCGCGCCGCTGACGGAGGCGCGCCTGGCGTTGCTGCCCTACGAAGTGCTGGTGTCGGTGCGCGAAGCGCTACACCTGCTGTATCCGGCGCGCGCCCTGCAGCTGCTGGAAGCCTTCCGCGCCGACCACGGCGACACCGTGCAGGCGGTGGAAGCCATGCTGGAGCAGCACCAGTACCCGCAGCTCTGCAGCATGATAGACGCGGTTTGCGCGGGGCAGGCGCCCTGAGGCGCCCGCCTGGGCTGCCTATTTGTACAGCACCCCGGGCAGCCACAGGCCGATGGCAGGGAACAGATACAGCAGGACCACGCCCAGCACCTGGATCGCCATGAAGGGCATCATGCCGAGGAATATCTGGTTCAGGGTCACATGGGGCGGCGCCACGCCCTTCAGATAGAAGGCCGACATGGCCACCGGCGGCGACAGGAAGGCTGTCTGCAGATTCATCGCCACCAGCAGGCCGAAGAACAGCGGGTCGATATTGAAGTGGCCCAGCAGGGGGATGAAGATGGGCATGAAGATCACGATGATCTCGGTCCACTCCAGCGGCCAGCCGAGCAGGAAGATGATGACCTGGGCCAGCAGCATGAACTGCACCGGCGTGAGCTCCATGCCCAGCACCCAGGTGTTGATCAGCTCCTGCCCGCCCAGCAGCGCGAAGGCGGCCGAGAAAATGCTGGAGCCGACAAACAGCCAGCACACCATGGCGCTGGTCTTCGCCGTCAGGTGGGCCGACTCGCGCAGCATGCCGAAGTTGAAGCGACGGTAGGCGATGGCCAGCAGCATGCCGCCGAACGCGCCCATGGCCGCTGCCTCGGTGGGCGTGGCGAAGCCGAACACGATGCTGCCCAATACCGCCAGGATCATGAACGCCAGCGGGAATAATGACCCCATCAGCATTTTCAGTATCTCCAGGCGGGCGAAGGAGAAGAAGACGTAGAACAGCAGCAGCGCCGCCGTGCCGGCCCCCAGCGCTATCCAGAAGCTGGCCGGCGCAGGCCTGGAAGGCTGCGCGCCTGACGCCGCATCGGCTGCGGGCGCCGGTGCGGCAGCGCTAGCAGCCGGGGTGGCAGGTGTCGCTGGCCCGGCCGGCGCGGCTGGCGATACTGCGCCCGCGCCTTGCCCGGAGGCTGCCTTGCCGGCCGGCGTTTCCGCGCCCGGCGGCTCGGCCAGGTCGTTGCTGGCAGGCGGTTCTTCCAGTCCGCCTGCGGGCGCCGGTTCCGCCAGCGTTCCGGCGTCGCTGGCGGACGCGCTCAAGTCCTGCGTGCTGCCCAGTTCCACCAGCTCGGTGGGCGCTGCGGCAGGCGCCGTGACGACGCGGTAGCTCACCCCCATCAGGGCGGCAAACGCCAGCGCGGGCAGCAGGGCGATAAGCAGCTGCTGCGCCAGCGCGCGCTTGCCCGCGCCGCCAGGCGCCGGCCCCGATTGCGCCAGCGCGCCGGCCAGTCCCGGCAGGGCCATTGCGCGTCCGCTGGCCGTCATGGCCTGCGCGAACGGCGGCAGGGCCACGCGGCGCTCCTCGGCGGACAGTGGCGGCGCGGCGTCCGGTTTCAGCTTGGCCACCAGCATCACATAGCCCACGTACAGCACGGCCAGCATAATGCCGGGGAACAGCGCGCCCGCATACAGCTTCACCACCGATACGCCCGCCGTGGCGCCGTAGACGATCAGCAGCACCGACGGCGGTATCAGTATGCCCAGGCAGCCACCGGCCGTGATGGCGCCCGCCGACAGCCGCGTGCTGCAGCCGGCCTTCAGCATGGCGGGCAAAGCCAGCAGCCCCATCAGCGTGACCACCGCGCCGACAATGCCGGTGGCCGTGGCGAAAATGGCGCAGGTGACGATGGTGGCCACCGCCAGCGAACCCGGCACCCGTGCCATGGCAATGTGCAGGCTTTTGAACAGCTTTTCGATCAGATTGGCGCGCTCCACCAGGTAGCCCATGAAGACGAACAGCGGGATAGAAATGAGCACGTCGTTCGCCATCACGGAATAGGCGCGCTGCACCATCAGATCCAGCGTGAGCTGTATCGCCTGGTTGGGATCGCGGCTATGGAAGGCGTACCAGGCGAACAGCACCCCCATGCCCATGAGCGTGAACGCGGTGGGGAAGCCCAGCATGATGGCCACCACCACCAGGGCCAGCATCAGCAGGCCAACGTGGCCGTTCGTCATGTCGGCAGGGGCGGGCATGAGGGCGAACAGCGCAATGACGATGGCCACCAGCATGGACAGGCCGAACCAGATTTCCTTCCTCATGTTGCTTCTCCCGTGCCGTCGGCGTGGACCATTTCCTTCAGCTTGCCGACGTCCACTTCTTCCACGTCCGGCTCGCGCGAGGGCCAGGCGCCGTCGCGCAGGCACAGCACGCAGCGCACGATCTCCACCAGCCCTTGCAGCAGGAGCAGCACGCCGGAAACCGGGATCACCATCTTGAAGGGATACAGCGGCGGCCCGTTCGCCGTCAGCGTGGAGTGCTCATTGATGGCCAGCGACTCGGCCGCGTAGGCGTAGCCGGCCCATACCAGCGCCACTACGCCGGGGATGAAGAACACCACATACAGCAGCAGGTCCAGGCCGGCCTGCAGGCGCGGCGGGAAAAAGCTGTACAGCACGTCGCCGCGCACGTGGCCGTTTTTGGCCAGGGTGTAGGCGCCTGCCATCATGAAGGCAGCGCCGTACATCATGATCATCAGATCGAAGGCCCAGGGATTGGGGCGGTTCAGCGCGTAGCGCGCGAACACTTCCCAGGAAATGAGGAAGGTGAGCGCCACGATCAGCCAGGAAAATGCCTGGCCGATCCAGCTGCTCATCCGGTCGATGAAAAACAAGAAGTTCTGCATGCGGCGGCTCCGGAAAGGTGTGGGCGGGCCGGCGCGCGCGGTGCTGCCGCGCGCGCCGGATGCTGCGCGTTCCGGTATCAGGCCCTCTTGCCGAAGTAGTGGTTGTAGGCCATGCGGCGCGGGTTATTGGTGTCCATGTCCCACTTCATGGCGCGCGCCGCGAAGGCGCGCTGCGACTTCTCCACTTCGCGGAACAGCGGATTGTCCGCGCCCTTCTTGGCCACCACCTCGTCCCACACCTTCAGCTGCTCCTGCAGCAGGGTGTCGGGCGTCTTGTAGAACTTTACGCCGTCCTTCGATTGCAGCTCGCCGTAGTCCTTGGAATAGCGGTCGATCGCCTTCCACGACATGTCGGCCGACGCCGCCTCGACGGCGTTGTCGATGATGGCCTTCATCTTGGCGGGCAGGGCGTCGTATTTGGTCTTGTTGAAGGTGATCTCGAACTGCTCCGAGCTTTGGTGGAAGCTTTGCAGCATGCACACCTTGGACACGTCCGGGAATCCCAGCAGGCGGTCGGAGCTGGCGTTGTTGAACTCCGCGCCGTCGAGCAGGCCGCGGTCCATGGCGGGCACGATCTCGCCGCCGGGCAGCGCATTGACCGCCGCGCCCATGGCGGTGAACAGGTCGATGGCCAGGCCGTTGGTGCGGAACTTCAGGCCTTTCAGGTCGTCCTTCTTGGTGATGGGCTTCTTGAACCAGCCCAGCGGCTGGGTGGGCATGGGGCCGGTGAGGAAGGACACCACGTTGGCGCCGATGGAGGAGTACAGCTTGACCAGCAGCTCCTTGCCGCCGCCGTATTTATGCCAGGCCAGCACCATGTTCGCGTCCATGCCGAACACCGGGCCGGAGGTCCACAGCGCGATGGCGCTCTGCTTGCCGTAGTTGTAGCCCATCACGCCGTGGCCGCCGTCCAGCGTGCCTTTCGACACCGCATCGAGCAGGCCGAAGGCGGGCACCACCGAACCGGCCGGCAGCACCTCGATTTTCAGCTCGCCGCCGGTCATGTCGTTGACCTTTTTGGCAAAGTCGCCCGCGTATTCGTGGAAGATGTCCTTGCTCGGCCAGGTGCTCTGGAAGCGCAGCTGGGTGGGCGCCTGGGCGTTGGCGATCATGGGCAGGGCGAGCGCGGCGCCGGTGGCGCCGGCGGCGGCGTTGCCCAGGAACTTGCGGCGGGCGTTGATGTTCTGCTTGGCTGGGGTGTCGATCTTCTTCATCGTATGTCTCCTGTTGTAGTTTTGTAACCGGAACGATAAATCCTGACGTGGTGCTGCGAAAGTACGGCGGTGCTGCCTCCTGTCTGTTCAGACACTGATAACGGAATTGCAAGAATGTTCCTGCATACTTACAGATTGCTTACACGGGACTTACAAGGCGCAGGCGATGGCAAAGTCGACGTGATAATGCTCATCGTGCCGCACCCAGGGCGTGTCTTGCATGAAGCGCAGGTGGCGGCGCAGGTAGGGGCCGCGCGGTGTGGCCAGCAGTTGCGGCAGGTAGCGGGGATCGAAGATCACCAGCGCCAGATCGGTTTTCTGCGCCAGCGCCGCCAGCCGCAGTTGATAGAGATGCTCCGCCATGGCCGGGAAATCGATGCGGTAATCGCCGTAGCGCGCCTGCGCGTCGAACTCGATATCGTAGCCGTAGCGGTTGAGCGGGGTGGATGGCAGCAAGGCGGACTTGCCCTCGGCATCCAGCACCGGCACGAAGAAATCCACGGAAGTGCCGTTCTGATGCGTCTTGTGGGGGTTGAACGGGCCGCCGTTTTTCAGCCCGGTTTCGCCGTACACATAGTGCGTTGCCGGCCGCGAAGCCGCCAGCGCCGCATAGGCCTGGCCCACGACCCGCCCGACGGTGGAATGCACGTAAGTCCTGCCGGCCGATGCGGCCAGTGTGCTGTAGGCTGAAAAATTCTCGCCCCGGACCGGCAAGGGCACGCTGCGTTCAACCCGTCCGCTCGCGGTGCGGCCATGGCACTCGCTTTCCACCGCTCCCGCAGCCTGGATATGGCAAACAGCGCAGACAAGGCCAAAAATTGGAAGGGCTTTCATTTTCTCCTGTATGTGCATCGCTGTCTTTTGAGGATAGCATGGCGGCGCGTGAGGGGGCGCTGAGGGATGTCAAAGCGATCGGCGAAAAAAAGCCTGCGCCGTGGCGCAGGCTTTCTTGAGGGGCGGACCGCTCGCTTGGCTGTACTTAAGCGAAGTTGGCGGCCGCGAAGTCCCAGTTCACCAGGTTGAAGAAGTTCTCAACATACTTCGGACGCAGGTTGCGGGTGTCGATGTAGTAGGCGTGCTCCCACAGGTCGCAGGTCAGCAGCGCTTTGTTTTCGGTGGTCAGCGGGGTGGCGGCGTTGGAGGTGTTGACGATGTCCACGGTGCCGTCCGGCTTTTTCACCAGCCAGGTCCAGCTGGAACCGAAGTTGCCTACGCAGGACTTGGTGAATTCTTCCTTGAACTTGGCGAAGGAACCCCATTTGGCGTTGATCGCGTCGGCCAGCGCGCCGGTAGGCTCGCCGCCGCCGGCTGGCTTCAGGCCATTCCAGTAGAAGGTGTGGTTCCAGACCTGGGCCGAGTTGTTGAAGATGCCACCGGACGACTTCTTGATGATCTCTTCCAGCGACAGGGCTTCGAATTCGGTGCCCTTGATCAGGTTGTTCAGATTGGTGACATACGCTTGGTGGTGCTTACCATAGTGGTATTCCAGCGTTTCTTGCGAGATGTGCGGCGCCAGGGCGTCGATTGCATACGGCAGAGGTGGCAGAGTATGTTCCATGTGTCTATCCTTTTGGTGTGGGCTGAAAGTTATTGTTTGCTGAAACAGCCATTATTGTAAACCTTTCAGCGCCGCCGCGTGGTCTCTCGCACCACCAGCTCCAGAGGGGGCACTTGCGCCTGCACCGGCTCGCCGTGGATCAGGCGCAGCAGCGCATTGGTGGCCACCAGGCCCATGTCATATAGCGGCTGGCGTATGGTCGTCAGCGGCGGCGTGGTATAGGAGGAGCCGGGCAGGTCATCGAAGCCCACCAGCGACACGTCGTCCGGCACCCGGATGCCCTTGCGGTACAGGCACAGGCGTACGCCGTAGGCGCTCTGGTCGTTGGCCGCGAACACGGCGGTGAACTGCTGGCCGGTGTCGAACAGGTGGCTGACGGCCAGCAGGCCGCTGTTTTCGTGGAAATTACCCTCGACCATGAGCTTGGGATCCAGCTCGATGCCGGCCTCGAACAGGGCGCGCCGGTAGCCCGCCGCGCGTTCCTCGGCGTCGATATTGTTGGCCGGGCCGGACACGAAGGCGATGCGCCGGTGGCCCAGCTCGATCAGGTGGCGCACCGCCATCCAGGCGCCGTATTCGTTGTCCAGCTTGAAGCCCAGCGCGCTGCGCGTGTTCAGCGAGCGCCCGGTGGAGACGATGGGGCGCTGGCCGGAGAACTGCAGCACGGTCTCGTCCGACATGCGGCCCGAAAGCAGGATAATGCCGTCCACCTTGCGCGCCAGCAGCAGGCGGATGCGGTCCGCTTCCTCCTCCGCGTTCCAGTGGCCGCTGACGATGACCGAGGCGTAGCCCGTGCCCTTCAGGCCGTCGTCCACGCCGCGCAGGGTTTCGTCGAAGTAGGGCGAGGAAATATCCTGCACCACGATGCCTATGGTCTGCGAGCGGCCTTTTTTCAGGCCCTGGGCCATCAGGTTGGGCGCGAACTTGGTGCGGGCGATGGCGGCCATGACGGCCTGGCGCTTGTCGTCGGACACCTTGGCGGTGCCGTTCAGGATGCGGGAGACGGTGCTGGGCGACACTCCGGCTTCGCGCGCGACGTCCAGCAAAGTCGAAGGGGAGGTATGGTCGTCGTCGCTCAAGGTCGGTCCTGTCGTTGTTTTTTGAAATCCTTTTCAGGGCCAGCATAGCATAGTTTTTCTGGGATTTTCGCTCTTGCGCAGCGGCTTTGCCGAGTTAAAAATCGCACAGTTGTTCAAAATATTATGATTGACTTCAATTTTAAGTGGGTGTTAAATGCACACACTCTTGAAAACGTTTTCAAAAGACAGACACCACCGCCAACGACATGACCACACCTGATTCCGCTCCGACCACCATGCCAGCATTCCCATCGACTTTCACCTGGGGCGTGGCGACCAGCGCCTACCAGATCGAAGGCGGCGCCACTGCCGATGGCCGTGGTCCGTCCATCTGGGACACGTTCACGCACACCCCCGGCAAGATCACCGACGCCAGCACCGGCGACGTGGCTTGCGACCATTACCACCGCTATGCCGAGGACGTGGACATCATCGCCTCGCTCAATGTGGACTCCTACCGTTTCTCCATCGCCTGGCCGCGCGTGCAGCCCGACGGCAGCGGCGCCTGGAACGAAGCGGGCTTCGACTTCTACAGCCGCCTGCTGGACAAGCTGGCCGAAAAAAACATCGCCGCCCACGTCACGCTGTACCACTGGGATTTGCCGCAAGCCCTTGAAGATAAAGGCGGTTGGCTGAACCGCGACACCGCCGCGCACTTCGCCGTGTACGCCGCCGAAGTGGCGCGCCGCTTCGGCAACCGCGTGGCCACCATCGCCACCCACAACGAACCCTGGTGCACCGCCAACCTGGGCTACGGCACCGGCCAGTTCGCCCCGGGCATGGCCGATCCGGCCGCCGCCGTGAGCGCCTCGCACCACCTGCTGCTGTCGCACGGCCTGGCCATGCAGGCGATGCGCAAGCTGAACGTATCGGCCAAGCTGGGCATCGTGCTGAACCAGTGGACCGCCACCCCGGCCACCGATTCCGCCGCCGACATCAAGGCCGCCGAAGTGGAGTGGGCGCGCTCCGTGGCCTGGTTCATGGACCCCATTTTCAAGGGCAGCTACCCGGAGCTGGCGCTGGCAAACAACGACTGCTCTTTGCTGTCCATTCATGAAAACGATTTCAACGATATCCGGCAGGACATCGACTTCCTGGGCGTGAATTACTACTTCCGTGCCTTCGTCAGCACCGAGACGCCGCCGCGCCAGCCCGAATTCAAGCTGGGCAAGACCGACATGGGCTGGGAGATCTACCCGCAAGGCCTGACCGAGCTGCTGGTCAAGCTGCACGCCGAATACACGCTGCCGCCGGTCTACATCACCGAAAACGGCATGGCCGTGGCGGACCAGCTGCAGGATGGCGCGAATGGCCGCCAGGTCAAGGACCAGCCGCGCATCGACTACCTGAAGATGCACCTCGCCGCGCTGCACGACGCCATGCAGGCGGGCGTGGACGTGCAGGGCTACTTCTACTGGAGCCTGCTGGACAACTTCGAGTGGAACTCGGGTTATCTGCGCCGCTTCGGCCTGATCTACGTGGACTACGACACCCAGCAGCGCACGCTGAAAGACAGCGCGCACTGGTACCGCAATTTCATCAAGGAGCAATGACCATGCAGGAGCCCAACATGGATTCGAGCTGATTTCAGCTGGAGTGCCGCAGTAGCCAAAGAGCTATGCAACACCATCAATCAACGGAATAATAGAGGAATGACAATGAAAAACTCGCACACCAAAGCGATGTGGAAACTCGCGCCACTCGCCCTGCTGACCGCCAACGCCTTCGCGCAGGAGGGCGCCGCAGCCGCCGCCAGCGCCATGCCTGCCGCCGCCGCCGCCCCGATCGAAGCCGCCGCGCCAGCACGCAACGGCGAGATGGAAAAGATCATCGTCACGGCCACCCGCCGCAACACCTTTGTGCAGGAAACCCCGCTGGCGATCACCGCCTACAACCAGGACACGCTGGCCAACAACCAGGTAAAAGACCTGGCCTCGCTCACCACCATGGTGCCTAGCCTGGTGGTGGAGCAGCACGGCGACTCGGGCGGCGTGCACGTCTACATGCGCGGCGTGGGTTCCGCCAACCACACCGAGCTGGGCGACCCGGCCGTGGCCTTCTACATCGATGGCATCTACTCGCCGCGTCCGCAGGGCGCCACCGCGCTGATGTACGACCTGTCCCACGTCGAGGTGGCGCGCGGCCCGCAAGGCACGCTGAACGGCCGTAACTCCACCGCCGGCGCCGTCAACCTGGTGTCCGGCGCGCCCAGCACCGAGAAGGTGTTCGGCTCGGCCGGCATGACCATAGGCGACTACCACCGCCTGCAAACGCAAGCGATGATCAACATCCCGCTGGCCGACGACGTCGCCCTGCGCATCGCCGCCATCAGGGACAGCCATGACGGCACCGTGGACTTCCGCAAGGGCTCCAACGTGCTGCCCGGCGCGAAGAAATACGGCGCCGAAGACAAGATGGGCGCCCGCGCCTCGCTGATGTGGCGCTTCACCCCCGAGCTGAAAGCCACCGTCATTGCCGACTACTATAAAGACCAGGGCGCCGGCAACGTCTACCTGGCCGCCGAACCGGCTGCCGGCACCGAACTGCGCTCCGCGCTGATCGACAGCCCGGGCAACCTGGACCAGTCCATCACCACCTTCAAGGGCAAGCTCAATTACCATCCGAGCGACGCGCTGGACCTGACCTACCTGGGCAGCTGGAGCCGCTACAAGCGCGCCAACGTGAACGACGCCGACGCAGGCCTGTTCCCCGGCTTCAAATCCGAAAACCGCACCGAGTGGGCCAAGTTCGACAGCTACTCGCACGAGCTGCAAGCGCGCTCGGACAACGACGCGCCGTTCCAGTGGGTGGGCGGCCTGTTCCTGTTCGGCGAGAAGAATAAAGTGCGCTTCGACATCGACCGCAGCCAGATTTCGCAAGCCACCGTGCAGCAGGACATCGCCGCCGGCAACGTCATCTTCGTGCGTCCGACCGTGGGCCAGTACGCATCGGCCATGTCCTTTATCCAGGGCGACCGCCAGCTGAAATCCAAAGCCGTGTTCGCGCAGGGCAGCCTGCAAGTGAACGACGAACTGAAAGCCACCGTCGGCGCGCGCTACACCAAGGACCACAAGTTCGACATCGGCGGCCAGAACTGGGCCTGCCCGAACTGGCCCGCCAACGTCCCGCTGGGCACCACCGTGCTGACGCCGGACCAGATCAAGCAGCTGGTCACGCCGGGCACCGGCACCATCAACACCCACAACATCGGCCCTGGCGGCGTGGTGAGCGCAGCCACCTGCGGCAACACCTTCGGCGACAACACGGCGGACCTGAAATACGGCCAGGCCACCTGGCTGGGCCGCGTGGAATACAAGCTGCGTCCCGAGATCCTGCTGTACGGTTCGGTCACCACCGGCTTCCACTCGCCAGCCATCGGCGACGGCGGCGCCACCACCAAGCCGGAAAAACTGACCAGCTATGAGCTGGGCATGAAGTCCGACCTGCTGGACCGCCTGCTGACGCTGAACGTGGCCGCCTTCCACATGAAGTACAAGGACAAGCTGGAATCGCAAGTGGTGAACAGCGTGCTGGCCAACTTCAACGCCGCCGGCGCCACCGTGAACGGCGTGGAAGCGGAGTGGACCTGGCGTCCGACCAAGGTGGACCGCCTGACCGGCAACGCCACCTGGCTCGACGCCACCTACGACAGCTTCATGTCCTGCGACGTGGACGCGGCACGCGCCAAGGGCCTGTCCTGCGGCTCCACCGCGCCCAACGTGGACGTGGGCGGCAGCGTGATGAAACACGCGCCGAAGTTCGCCACCACGCTGCAGTACGAGCACGACTTCGCCACCAGCAAAGGCCTGTTCACGCCACGCATTTCGGCCCACTACGAAGGCCAGACCTTCGTCGGCGCAGGCGCCTTCAGCAACGACGTGCCCGGCCATCCGGGCGTGAAGAAGCAGAAAGCCTACTCCACGCTGGACCTGAGCCTGCGCTTCCAGCCGATGAACAAAGCCTACACGGCCGAGATCTTCGTGCAGAACGCAACCGACCGCGAAGTGAAGCTGGACGTGGTGGAGCTGTGCACCGACACCGGCATGCCATGCCAGCCTACCCAGCAGATCTACGGCGCGTTCTATAATGCTCCGCGCACTGTCGGTGCGCGCGTGTCGATGAAGTTCTAACCGACCCTGCAAGGCCGGGGTCAGTCCCGATGGGACTGACCCCAGGTTGTGCCGTGGGTTCAAAGGTGGCAACCATGAAGATCGAAAATATTCCCCAGCATTCCCTCGCATTCTTTGACGAAGATGGCGGCGGCGGCGCGCGCTACGAGCGCCCCTGGCTGCTGGCCGACATCGGCGGCACCAACGCCCGCTTCGGCCTGCAGACGGCGGCCGGGCGCATCGACGCCATCTGGGTGGCCGAATGCGCGGCCTATCCCACGCTGGGCGCGGCCATCGTGCAATACCTGTCGCAGCCCGCCACGGTGGCTGCGGGCGGCTACCAGGCGCGCCAGGCCGGCATCGCCATCGCCAACCCCATAGACGGCGACGCGGTGCGCATGACCAACCACCACTGGTCGTTTTCCATTGAAGCGATCTGCTCCCAATTCAGCCTGACCTCGCTGCACGTCGTGAACGACTTTGCGGCACTGGCGCGCGCCGTGCCGTTCTTGTCGGCGCAGCACCGCGTGCAGGTCGGCGGCGGCGAGGCACGCGAGCGCGGCGTGATAGGCCTGGTCGGCGCAGGCACGGGCCTGGGCGTGTCCGGACTGGTCCCGGCGGGCAAGGAGTGGATAGCGCTGGACAGCGAAGGAGGGCACAGCACCTTCGCCGCCGTCAGCGAGCGCGAGATACATATCCTGCAGCGGGCCAGCGAGCGCTATGGCCACGTGTCGGCCGAGCGGCTGGTGTCCGGGCCGGGCATACGGCTGATATACGAAGTGCTGGCCGAGCGCGCAGGCGCGGCGCCGCAGGCGATACAGGGCATAGACACGCCGGCCATTATCGAGCGCGGCCTGCGCGGCGAATGCCTGGTGTGCGTGGAGACGCTGGAGACCTTCTGCGAGATGCTGGGCACCATCGCGGGCAACGTCGCCATTACACTGGGCGCGCGCGGCGGCATCTATATAGGCGGCGGCATCGTGCCGCGCCTGGGCGGATTCCTGGCGCGCTCGGGCTTCCGCGCACGCTTTGAGCACAAGGGACGCTTGAGCGGCTATATTTCGCAGATACCGACCTATGTCATCACGGCCGAGTATCCGGCGCTGATCGGCATGTCGGTGATACTGGCCGAGCTGGCGTAGCGCTGGCGGGTTACGCGCTTCACGCTAACCCGCCCTACGAGATGCAGTCGATGCGGGATGGCGCGTAGGGCGGGTTAGCGCGAGCGTAACCCGCCGGTGCCGCCGCTTGCCGGCTTGACGTCCGCGATTTCAATTTCGGCGCTGCCCTCGGCCAGCCGCACGGTCACACTGTCGCGCGCGTGCAGCTGCGACGGCGCGCGCACGATGGCACCGTCCTGTCCCGTCACAATGGCGTAGCCGCGTTCCAGCGTGCGCTGCGGATTCAACATCTCCAGCTGCGCCGCCAGCGCGTTGAGCGCATCGCGCTTCTGCGCGTGTCCGTTGGCGATGCTGAGCGCCGCACGCCGCTGCAACCCCTCCACCTGCATCCTCAGCGCGCGCACATCCGGCCGCAGCGCCGACCAGCGCGACTGCAATTTATCGAAGCTCACCCGCGCATACGCCAGCGGCGCGCGGTTGGCGTGCGTCAGCGCCGTGGCGTGGGCCTGCAGCTTGCTGCGCTGCTGCGCGATCTGCGCCGTGGGGCTGAGCAGGCGGCGCGTATAGCCGTCCAGCGTCTGCGCCGCGTCGCCCAGTGCGCGCTGCATGGCGCGGCGCAAATCGTTGGCGTCGGCGCGCAGGGAGGCCAGCCAGTCCGCGCGCGGCGTGGCGGCCAGTTCGGCTGCGGCGGTGGGCGTGGCCGCGCGCAGGTCGGCGGCAAAATCGGCGATGGTGAAATCGGTCTCGTGGCCGATGCCGCAGATGACGGGCACATTGCTGTTGGCCACCGCATACGCCACCGCCTCGTCGTTGAAGGCCCACAAATCCTCGATGCTGCCCCCGCCCCGGCACACGATCAGCACCTCGCACTCGGCGCGCGCGGAGGCGGTGTTGATGGCCGCCGCGATCTGCCCCGGCGCCTGCTGCCCCTGCACCAGGGTGGGATAGAGCACCACGCGCACATGGGGGGCGCGCCGCTTCAGGGCCGTCAGCACGTCGCGCAGGGCGGCGCCGGTGGGGCTGGTGACCACGCCCACGGTGCGCGCAAACAGCGGCACGGCGCGCTTGCGGTCCTGGTCGAACAGGCCGGCGGCGCCCAGGCGCTCCTTCATGCGCAGGAAAGCCTCGAACAGCGCGCCCACGCCGGCGCGGCGTATCGCTTCCACATTGATCTGGTAGTCGCCGCGCGGGCCGTACAGCGTGACCAGCGCCCGCACTTCGACCTTGTCGCCCTCGCGCGGCACGAAGCCCGCGTACTGCGCCCGGCCGCGGAACATCACGGCCCGCACCTGGGCCGCATCGTCCTTCAAGGTGAAATACCAATGTCCCGAACTGGCACGGGTGAAATTGGAAATTTCGCCGGATATCCACGTCAGTGGAAAACTGCGCTCCAGCAGCCGGCTGACGGCCTGGTTGAGCGCGCTGACGCTGATGACGTCTGCTTGCGGCTTGTTGCTATCGTCTGGAAGGAAGGTGTTCATCGTTCAGGAAAGGGAAACTGTCCACAAAATCACGCGGAGGTCATGCTTATGTCATACATCACTTTTTAAGGCAAGTCTTTTTCGTAAATGATTGATTTTAAAAGGTAAACAACCATGCCGCATTAGCGGGCAATGGCAGAAAGTCCTTATGGATCAAGCACTTTGCAGCAGGGGCGGGTGGTTACGCACAAAGTTATCCACAAAAAATGTGAGGAACTTTTTGGTATCAAAAGGGCTTTGCTGTGAACAAGTACGCCTGTGCTAAAAATTTACGCATAGAAATATTTACTTTATAAATCAAGTACTTAATGCCTTGCCCGGGCGCTTGCTCACAATTTTATCCACAGAAGATGTGCAGAACTCCACTTGGATACCAGTGGCCGGCGTTGCAGACCAATCGGCAGCGGGCGCCCGGAAGCGCTGTCTAAAATTTAATCAGATAAACTAAAGCGTGTTGAATCAATGAGATAGCATGTGATTTTCGGCCTTGCGCACAATCTTATCCACATAATATGTGCAGAAGTGCACAGTTGTACACGTGCGTAGCAGAAAGTAACCGGCGGTGGCCGAGTGTGGCTCGCTGCCTGTTTTTTAATCTTTGGTGTTTTATCCTTATAAATCATGGGCTTAACATGCAATCTTTGACCTTGCGCACAATTTTGTCCACAGTTTTTGTGCAGAATGAAGAAGTTGTTCAAAAACAGCTGAGGAAAGCCGGGTTTTCATATCAAGAATCATACAAAAGCGGGCTATTCTCGTCATATGCGAAATTTTTGCGCACGGCAAAAAAGTGCTTATGAATCAAAGACTTTGCTGTCCATCAATGTCATTGCTAACAATCTTATCAACAGAATATGGGGAGAAGTGTGGACAGTCGTTTCCGCGCGGCCGGCTTGGAGACTGCAATATTTTTACGCATGGCAAGTTTTCCCTTATGGATCAAGGGCTTGATGCGAAGTGGGATGCCTTGCTAACAATCTTGTCCACAGAAAATGTGCAGAATGGAGGATAAGTCCGAGAATGGCGTGGCACTTGCCGATCAGGCCCCAACAAGATACATTGCGCGTCTAGGCATTCCTGCCTGCGCAGCCCCCCAACACAGGAGTTCGTTTTGCTCGCCATTATCCAAGCAGCAGGCTGGCCCATCTGGCCTTTGTTGATCGCCTCCATCGTCGCCACCGCCCTCATTATTGAACGCCTGCTGTTCCTGCGCCGCGCCAAGATTATTCCGCGCCAGCTGCTGGACGAAGTGGTGGGCGTCTACCGCAGCGGCAACATCACGCCGGACGTGATCCAGAAACTGGAACAAAGCTCGCCGCTGGGCGTGGTGCTGTCGGCCGCGCTGCGCAATATCGAGTCGCCGCGCGAAGTGATGAAGGAAACCATAGAAGAAGCCGGCAGCGGCGTGGCCCACATGCTGGACCGCTTCCTGACCACGCTGGGCACGATCGCCACGCTGGCCCCGCTGATGGGCTTGTTCGGCACGGTGGTCGGCATGATCGAGATTTTCGGCGCGCAGAACGCCACCGGCACCAACCCGGCGCAGCTGGCGCACGGCATCTCGGTGGCGCTGTACAACACCGGCTTCGGCCTGGCCATCGCCATGCCCACGCTGGTGTTCTACCGCCACTTCCGCGCGCTGGTGGACAGCTTCATCATCGAGATGGAGCAGCAGGCGATTAAATTTGTCGACGTGGTCCACTGCTCGCGGAAGACCTGACCATGGGCATGAACTTCCGCCGCGGCCAGCACCGCGAAGACCCGGAGATCAACCTGATCCCTTTCATCGACGTGCTGCTGGTGATACTGATCTTCCTGATGGTGACGACCACGTACAGCAAGTTCACCGAGCTGCAGATCACGCTGCCGACGGCCGAGGCCGAGAAGGCGCACGAGCGGCCCAACGAAATCAACGTAACGGTGGACGCCAAGGGCAACTACACGGTGAACAACGTGCCGGTGTCGTTCCAGAACGTGGCGGGGTTGGCCGAATCGCTGAAAAGCGCGGCCAAGGACGCCAAATCGCCGGTGGTCATCATCAACGCCGACCAGTTCGCGATGCACCAGATGGTCATCAACGTGATGGAAGCAGCGCGGTTGGCCGGCTACGACAAGCTCACCTTCGCCGCCCAGACCGGCACCGCCAAATAAGAAACCTCCCAACGATTCAGCCCCTTCCTACAAGCAGCCTGAGCCGCATTCACCCCACTTCGGGGTCAGACCCCGAAGTGGGGTGAATGCGGCTCAGTTCGTTGGGGTGGGGGCTGCTAATAAAGTTCTAATGTCTAAAACTTCCTCGCTTGAATTGACGCTGACGCGCAATTGGCTGCGCAAGGGGCCGCTTGCGTGTGCGCTGTGGCCGCTGTCGCTGCTGTTTGGTGCGTTATCCGGCTTGCGCGGGGCGCTGTTCCGCTGGGGCGTGCTGAAGTCGGAGCGGCTGCCGGTGCCGGTGGTGGTGGTGGGGAATATCTTTATCGGCGGCACGGGCAAGACGCCGCTGACCATTTGGCTGGTGCAGGCTTTGCAGCAGGCGGGTTTTACGCCGGGCGTGATTTCGCGCGGCTTCGGCAGCAAGGACGGCGCGCCGCGCCTGGTGGGGCCGCGCTCGACCCCGCAGGAGGTGGGCGATGAGCCGCTGCTGATCGCCCTGCGCACCGGCTGCCCGGTAATGGTGGGCCGCGACCGCGCCGCAGCGGGCAGGGCGCTGCTGGCCTTGAATCCTGCCGTGGATGTGCTGGTGGCGGACGATGGCTTGCAGCACTATAAGCTGCAGCGCGATGTGGAAATCGTGCTCTTCGACGGGCGCGGCGTGGGCAATGGCTGGCTGCTGCCGGCCGGGCCGCTGCGCGAGCCGCCTTCGCGCCGGCGCGATTTTACCGTCGTCAACACGGCCGCGCTGACCGCCGAGCTGGCCGACAGCGTGGCGCCGCTGTCCAGCATGGCCCAGCGCGCCCTGGGCCGCGCGGCGGCCACCGGCCAGGCCTCCGTGCCGGTGCAGATGGTGCTGGCGGGCGATATCGCCGAGCGCCTGGCCGACCGCAGCGAGCGCGTGCCGCTGGCCGAACTGGCGCGGCGCCCGCTGCGCATCGCGGCGGCGGCCGGCATCGGCAATCCGGCGCGCTTTTTCGGCATGCTGCGCGCCGCCGGACTGGACGTCATCGAGCTGCCTTTGCCCGACCATCATGATTTCCTCGACCACCCATTCGACGGCCTGGATGCGGATCTCATCCTGATGACCGAGAAGGATGCAGTAAAATGTGCCCAAATTGAAGAACTGAGGGACGACCCGCGCTTGTGGGTGGTTCCGGTGACAGCGCGCATCGATGCCGCGCTGGCCGAATACATTGTGGAGAAATGTCGTGGATGCTCGTCTGCTTGATATCCTGGTCTGCCCCGTTTGCAAGGGCCCGCTGGAGTACGATAAAAAAGCCCAGGAAATGATTTGCCGCGGCGACCGCCTGGCCTACCCGATCCGCGATGGCATCCCCATCATGTGGGCCGATGAGGCCCGTACCCTGCAGGATGCGGTGGAATAAGGACGGAACCGTGAGCTTTGTCGTCATTATCCCGGCGCGCCTGGCGTCCACCCGCCTGCCGAACAAGCCGCTGGCCGACCTGGGCGGCAAGCCCATGGTGGTGCGCGTGGCCGAGCGGGCCGCGCAGGCCGGCGCGGCCCGCATCATCGTCGCCACCGACCATGAGGACATCCGCGCCGCCTGCGAGCAGCACGGCGTGGAGGTGTGCATGACGCGCGCCGACCATCCTTCCGGCACCGACCGCATCGCCGAGGTGGCGCGCGCGCTGGACCTGGCGCCGGATGCGGTGGTGGTCAATCTGCAGGGCGACGAGCCGCTGATCGATCCCGCGCTGCTGGCCGCCGCCGCCGCCCGCATCGGCGCCGATGTGCCCATGTCGACCTGCGCCCACCCGCTGCACGAGGCGGCGGACGCGTTTAACCCGAATGTGGTGAAGGTGGTGCTGGACAAGGCCGGCCGCGCCCTGTACTTCTCGCGCGCCACCATCCCGTGGCATCGCGACGCCTTCGCCAAGGACAAGAGCGTGCTGCCGGGCGCGGACTCGGCTTACGTGCCGCTGCGCCATATCGGCCTGTACGCCTACCGCAACGATTTCCTGCAGGCCTATCCGCAGCTGGCGGTGTCGCCGCTGGAGTCCATCGAGGCGCTGGAGCAGCTGCGCGTGCTGTGGCACGGCTATCCGATCGCGGTGCATGTGACCGACGCGGCCCCCGCCGCCGGGGTCGATACGCCGGAAGACCTGGAGCGCGTGCGCCGCCATTACGCCGCCTGATCCGCCCCGGCCGCCGGGCCGCGAGGCGGATTGCCCACGCTTTTTTCTTTTCCTTGACTCTTTCGTGTTTTTGGCATGCCAAATCGTCCACAAACTGGCGTCAGGCGGGCGTTTTGTGGTAAGTTTCGTGACGAAGGTAGACGAAGCGTCAGCATTTCCAACCATACCACCAGATTCTTATAATCGTTTTAGGACTTTTCATGCGTCTCATTCTGTTAGGAGCACCCGGAGCCGGCAAGGGCACCCAAGCGAATTTCATCAAGGAAAAATACAACATTCCTCAGATCTCCACCGGCGACATGCTGCGCGCGGCCATCAAGGCCGGCACGGAAATGGGCCTGGCTGCGAAAAAGGTCATGGACGCTGGCCAACTGGTATCGGATGACATCATCATCGGCCTGGTGAAAGAGCGCCTGAAAGAGGCCGATTGCGCCAACGGCTACCTGTTCGACGGCTTCCCGCGCACCATCGCGCAGGCTGACGCCATGAAGGACGCCGGCGTGAAAGTGGACTACGTGCTGGAAATCTCGGTGCCGGACGCTTCCATCATCGAGCGCATGGACGGCCGCCGCTGCCACCCTGGCTCGGGCCGCGTGTACCACGTGAAATTCAATCCGCCTAAAGTCGAAGGCAAGGACGATGTCACCGGCGAAGACCTGGTGCAGCGCGACGACGACAAGGCCGAGACCGTGAAGAAGCGCCTGGATGTGTACCACAACCAGACCGAGGTTCTGCTGGGCTACTACAACACCTGGGCACAGTCCGGTGACAGCGTCGCGCCGAAGTACCGCAAGATTGAAGGCGTGGGCGCCGTGGAAGAAATCCGCGACCGCGCGTTCGCCGCCTTGTCGAACTAAGCTTCCCGCACCCCGCAGTACCCCTCCGCAGGCGGACCCATCGGTCCGCCTCGTCGTTTCCGCCCCTCCCCAAGCTCTTCAACAAGTTGTTCCAAAGTACAACAGACGGTACGCCTGCGCGCTACTACACTAGACGTGGGGATTCCGTACATCATATGGAGGCAAAAAATGAATATGAGAGACTGGAGCATAGGCCGCCGGCTGGCCTTGGGTTTCACGGTGCTGCTGGCAGGGCTGATCTTCAATACCGGCTTCGGCATCTACCGCCTGCAGGGCAGCGCCGACGCCACCCGCGCCATGATGGAAGTGCCGCTGGCCAAGGAGCGATTGATCTCCGAGTGGTACCGCATCGTCTACGCCGGCATACGCCGCACCACCGCCATCGCCAAGAGCAGCGACACTTCGCTGGCCACCTTCTTCGCCGAGGACATCGCGGCCTCCACCAAGCGCGCCCAGGAGCTGATCAAGCAGATCGAGGTCCTGACCACCGACGAGGATAAAAAACTGATGGCCGACCTGGTCGCGTTCCGCAAGGGCTATGTGGACTCGCGCGACGGCATCAACAAGGCCAAGGCGGCCGGCAATATGGAGGAGGCGGCCAGGCTGCTGACCAACGTGTACCAGCCCGCCGCCAAGGGCTACGAGGCCATGCTGCAGAAGCTGCTCGAGCACCAGAACAAGCAGATCGACGACGCTGCGCGCGAGATCGACGCGGTTACCGCGCAAAGCCGCAATCTCCAGCTGGTGCTGACGGCCTTGACGGTGGCCTTCAGCGTGGCCTTCGCCTGGTGGCTGTCGACCGGCATTACGCGGCCGATGCGGCAGGCGGTGGACCTGGCCCGCCGCGTGGCCGATGGCGACCTGACCGGCGAGCCGGGCGGCGGCAACGCGCAGGGCAGCGGCCACGCCAAGGATGAAACCGGACAGCTGCTGCTGGCGCTGGAGGACATGCACCACGGCCTGGTGCGCATCGTGAGCCAGGTGCGCACCGGCACCGACGCCATCACGGCGGCGTCCGGCGAGATCGCCAGCGGCAACCTGGACCTGTCTTCGCGCACCGAGCAGCAGGCCAGCTCGCTGGAGGAGACCGCGTCCTCGATGGAGGAGCTGACGTCGACCGTGCGCCAGAACGCGGACAATGCGCGCGAGGCCAACCAGATGGCCATGGCGGCGTCGGACGTGGCCCGCAAGGGCGGCGAGGCGGTCTCGGACGTGGTGGGCACGATGCAGTCGATCGACGAGTCTTCTCGCAAGATCGTCGATATTATCGGCGTGATCGACGGCATAGCGTTCCAGACCAATATCCTGGCGCTGAACGCGGCGGTGGAGGCGGCGCGCGCGGGCGAGCAGGGCAGGGGCTTTGCGGTGGTGGCGTCCGAGGTGCGCAACCTGGCGCAGCGTTCGGCCGCGGCGGCGCGCGACATCAAGACCCTGATCGGCGATTCGGTCGACAAGGTCGGCGCCGGCACCCGCCAGGTGGCGCAGGCCGGCGCAACGATGCAGGAGGTTGTGGCCAGCATTGAGCGCGTTACCGTCATCATGGGCGACATTACCCATGCCAGCCAGGAGCAGAGCGCGGGCATCGACCAGGTGAACGGCGCCATCACGGAAATGGACAACGCCACCCAGCAGAACGCCGCGCTGGTGGAGCAGGCCGCCGCCGCCGCCCAGTCCATGCAGGACCAGGCCAGCGAGCTGGCGCTGGCGGTCAGCGTGTTCAAGCTGGACGGCATGGCGCACGGCGCCGCGCCTGCCTCCGCTGCGCGCAAGCCGGCGGCCCGGCCGGTGGTCAAGGCCGCCGCCAAGCCAGCCGCCAAGCCCGCCGCGCAGCTGGTCCGTCCTGCCCCGGCGGCCAAGGCCGGCCCCGCGCGCAAGCCCGCCCCTGCCGCCGCCGGCGACGATTGGGAGGAGTTCTGACCGGGCGTTCACAAAATCCCCACATTGGAGAAAAATCAATTCACGTGTGAATTGCTTAATTTTCCACGTTTGCTGTAGACTCGATATCAACTTCTGTTTTAGCCCGCCAACAACCGGCGGGCGCGTCAGCGCAGTACGCAGTTCGTAAGGCTGTAGTGATCGAGCTTGATAACAAACGAAGGGGACAATATGACAGCAAGCCTTTGGTTCGCGGTAGCCTGCGGCGTGATCGCCGTGGTGTATGGTTTATGGGCGCGCAGCTGGATTTTGCGGCAGGATGCCGGCAACGCGCGCATGCAGGAAATCGCAACGGCGATCCAGGAGGGCGCCGCCGCCTACCTGGGCAGGCAATACAAGACCATCGCCATGGTCGGCATCGTACTGCTGATCGCCATCGGCGTGTTGCTGGACGTGAAAACCGCGCTCGGCTTTCTGATCGGCGCGGTGCTGTCCGGCGCCTGCGGCTTCATCGGCATGAACGTGTCCGTGCGCGCCAATGTGCGCACCGCGCAGGCCGCCACCAAGGGCATGAACGAAGCGCTCGACGTCGCCTTCCGGGGCGGCGCCATCACCGGCATGCTGGTGGTGGGCCTGGGCCTGCTGGGCGTGGTGCTGTTCTACGCGCTGCTGACCGGCCTGGCCTCCAACGGCTACCCCAATCCCACGCTGACCCCGCACGACGTGATCAAGCCGCTGATCGGCCTGGCCTTCGGCGCTTCGCTGATTTCCATCTTCGCCCGCCTAGGCGGGGGCATCTTCACCAAGGGCGCGGACGTGGGCGCCGACCTGGTGGGCAAGGTCGAAGCCGGCATCCCCGAGGATGACCCGCGCAACCCGGCCGTGATCGCCGACAACGTGGGCGACAACGTCGGCGACTGCGCCGGCATGGCGGCCGACCTGTTCGAAACCTATGTGGTGACCCTGATCGCCACCATGCTGCTGGGCGCGCTGATGATCGTCAATGCGCCGACCCAGGCCATCGTCTATCCGCTGCTGCTGGGCGCGGTGTCCATCCTCGCGTCCATCGTCGGCTGCTCCATGGTCAAGGCCAAGCCGGGCAAGAAGATCATGTCGGCGCTGTACACCGGGCTGTGGTGGGCGGCGGGCCTGTCGCTGGTGGGCTTTGCCGCCGTCACCTGGCAGGTATGGCCGGACGACGCCATGCGCTACAAGATGATGGGCTCGACCGTGGTCGGCATCGTGCTGACCGGGCTCATGGTCTACATCACCGAGTACTACACCGGCACCGACTTCCATCCGGTGCGCCACATCGCCGAGGCTTCCACCACCGGGCACGGCACCAACATCATCGCCGGGCTGGGCGTGTCCATGAAATCCACCGCCTATCCGGTGCTGGCCGTGTGCGCGGCCATCCTGGTGTCCTACCAGCTGTCCGGCCTGTACGGCATCGCCATCGCCGCCACGTCCATGCTGTCGATGGCGGGCATTGTGGTGGCGCTGGACGCCTATGGCCCGATTACCGACAACGCCGGCGGCATCGCCGAAATGTCCGGCATGCCGGATTCGGTGCGCGCCATTACCGATCCGCTGGACGCGGTGGGCAACACCACCAAGGCCGTCACCAAGGGCTACGCCATCGGCTCGGCCGGCCTGGCTGCGCTGGTGCTGTTCGCCGACTACACGCACGCGCTGGAGTCGGTGGGCAAGAGCATCACCTTCGACCTGTCCAACCCCATGGTGATCGTGGGCCTGATCATCGGCGGCCTGATACCGTACCTGTTCGGCGCCATGGCGATGGAGGCGGTGGGCCGCGCGGCGGGCGCCGTGGTGGTGGAGGTGCGGCGCCAGTTCCGCGACATCAAGGGCATCATGGATGGCACCGGCAAGCCGGAATACCACAAGGCGGTGGACATGCTGACCGCGTCGGCCATCAAGGAGATGATCGTGCCGTCGCTGCTGCCGGTGCTGGTGCCGGTGCTGGTGGGCATGCTGCTGGGTTCGGCGGCGTTGGGCGGGCTGCTGATGGGCACCATCATCACCGGCCTGTTCGTGGCCATTTCCATGACCACCGGCGGCGGCGCCTGGGACAACGCCAAGAAATACATCGAGGACGGCAATTTCGGCGGCAAGGGCTCGGACGCGCACAAGGCGGCCGTCACCGGCGACACCGTGGGCGATCCGTACAAGGATACGGCGGGGCCGGCGGTCAATCCGCTGATCAAGATCATCAACATCGTGGCGCTGCTGCTGGTGCCGCTGCTGCCTGCGTCGGGCTGGCTGTCGGTCACGCCGCAAGCGGCACACGCACCGCCAGCGCTGGTGGCGCCCGCGCCGGTACGGTAAGCGCAGGGCGGGTTAGGCCGAGGCGCAGCCTTGGCCGTAACCCGCAGGAGCCGCCGGAGCCGCCGCGCCGGCGGGTTACGCGGTTCCCGCTAACCCGCCCTACGGCCTGCGGCGTCCGGTGCCCGGTCCCCGGTCCGCGCGCCAAGGCGGGCCGGGTGGCGGTATCATGTCCTGTCGCCGCGCTGCGGGAGGATGCCATGAAGACCGTGTTTGCCGCACTGCTGGCCTGCCAGCTCATTTCCCCGGCCGCCGATGCCCGGCAGCCCGCCGCGCCGCTGCCGCGCGTGGTGCCGGATGCCGCGGGCGGCGAAGCGGCCGCCGAAGCCTTCCGCAGGCTGCCAGTCTGCTCGCTCGCCCCCGGCGGCAAGAAGCTGCTGGTCGAGCCTTGCCGCCCCGCGCCTTACCGCAACTTCGCCCAGCGCCGCCAGGCGGAGCAAACCGCGCCGCAACCCCGCTTGGCTCCGCCGCCATCCTCCCAGCCGCTGCCGCAGCTTTCGCGTCCGCCTGCCACCGCCTATGTTCCCGCCCCGGCGGCCCCCGCGCCATCCTCCATCCGTCCCCTGGGCACGTGCGACGCCGCCGGCTGCCGCGACGCCAGCGGCACCCGCTACCAGGGCACCGGCCCGGTGGTGCTGGACCCGTCCGGCCGTCCCTGCCGCACGGATGGCCACTGGGTGCAGTGTTGAGCTACAATTGGCATTTACGCTTACGTAAACGTAAAGTATGGTTTTCGCAAAACAACCGGATAGGGGAAGACATGCAAATCAAGGACAACGTATTCATCATCACCGGCGGCGCGTCGGGCCTGGGCGCCTCGACTGCGCGCATGATCGTGGACGCGGGCGGCAAGGTGGTGCTGGCCGATGTGCAGGCCGAAGCCGGCCAGGCGCTGGCTGCCGAATTGAAGGGTGTATTCGTCAAGTGCGACGTCACGTCGGAAGCGGACGGCAAGGCCGTGGTGGAAGCAGCCGCCGCGCTGGGCACGCTGCGCGGCCTCATCAACTGCGCCGGCGTGGCGCCGGCCGTGAAAACCGTGGGCAAGGACGGCCCGCATCCGCTGGACGTGTTCCAGCGCACCGTGAACATCAACCTGGTGGGCACCTTCAATATGTGCCGCCTGGCGGCGGACGCCATGGGCAAGACCGAAGCGGCCGAGCACGGCGAGCGCGGCATCATCATCAACACCGCCTCCGTGGCGGCCTATGACGGCCAGATCGGCCAGGCGGCCTATGGCGCCTCCAAGGCCGCCGTGGTGGGCCTGACGCTGCCCATGGCGCGCGACCTGTCGCGTAGCGGCATCCGCGTGATGACCATCGCCCCCGGCATCTTCGAAACCCCCATGCTGCTGGGCATGCCGGCCGAAGTGCAGGACGCGCTGGGCAAGATGGTGCCGTTCCCGCCGCGCCTGGGCAAGCCGTCCGAATACGCCATGCTGGCCAAGTCGATTATCGAAAACGTGATGCTGAACGGCGAAACCATCCGCCTGGACGGTGCTATCAGGATGCAACCGAAATAAACTTGCTGTAGGATGCGAAAGTCATCGGGCGCGCAGCCTTGGTTGCGCGCCCGATTTATTTTTGGAGCTTACATGATCAAGTTGCACGCGCTGGCATTGGCCGCACTGTTGGCCGCACAATCGGCATCCATCGCTTACGCCCAGGACAGCGCCCAGCGCGCGCCTGAAATCGCCACCGGCTACACCGAGAAAACCGGCGTCGTCGCCGAAAAATACATGGTGGCCTCGGCCAACCCGCACGCCTCCGCGGCGGGCTACGAGATGCTCAAGCAGGGCGGCAGCGCGATCGACGCGGCCATCGCCACCCAGCTGATGCTCACGCTGGTCGAGCCGCAGTCGTCTGGCATAGGCGGCGGCGCCTTCGTGATGCACTTCGACGGCAAGCGCGTGCAGGCTTATGACGGCCGCGAAACCGCGCCTTCGGCCGCGACCGAAAAACTGTTCCAGGACGCGAACGGCAAGCCGCTCTCGCGTGAAGCGGGCGTGGTGGGCGGCCGCTCCACCGGCGCGCCCGGCGTGCTGCGCATGCTGGAGCTGGCGCACAAGGAGCACGGCAAGCTGCCGTGGGCCACGCTGTTCGGCCCCGCCATCAAGCTGGCGGAAAACGGCTTTGCCGTCAGCCCGCGCCTGAACGGCCTGCTGACCTGGGACAAATACATCTCCCGCGACCCGGTGGCCGCCGCCTATTTCTACGGCCCGGACAAGAAGCCCTGGCCGGTGGGCCACGTGCTGAAGAACCCCGAGCTGGCGCGCACCCTGCGCGAAGTGGCCAAGGGCGGCGCGGACGCGTTCTACAAGGGCCGCATCGCCGGCGACATCGCCGCCAAGGTGGCGTCGCACCCGGGCAATCCCGGCCTGCTGACGGCGGCCGACATAGCCGCCTACCAGGCCAAGCGGCGCGACCCTGTGTGCTCCGACTATAAAACCTGGACCGTGTGCGGCATGCCGCCGCCGTCTTCCGGCGGCATCGCCATCGCGCAGATGCTGGGCGTGCTCGAGACCAAGGGCATGGAGCGCTACGCGCCGGTGAACGGCCAGCTGGGCGTGGAAGCCATCCACCTGTTCTCGGAAGCGGGCCGCCTGGCCTACGCCGACCGCGCCCGCTATGTGGCCGACACCGACTTCGTGCCGCTGCCCGGTAAGGGCGCGGCGGCGCTGCTGGACAAGCACTACCTGCAGCAGCGCGCCTCCCTGATCGGCGAGCGCTCCATGGGCAGTGCGCGCTTTGGCGTGCCGGACTCCGTCAATGTGGCCTGGGGCGTGGACAACGCCATCGAAAGCCCGGCCACCTCCCACCTGTCGGTGGCGGACGCCTACGGCAACGTGATCTCCATGACCACCTCGGTGGAAGACGCATTCGGCTCGCGCCAGATGGTGGACGGCTTCATCCTGAACAACCAGCTGACCGACTTCTCCTTCGATTCGGTGGACGAGAACGGTCCCATCGCCAACCGCGTCCAGCCGGGCAAGCGCCCGCGCAGCGCCATGTCGCCCACGCTGGTGTTCGACAAGGCCACCGGCAAGCTGGTGCTGTCGACCGGTTCGCCGGGCGGCTCGGCCATCATCAACTACGTGGCCAAGGTGCTGGTCGGCACGCTGGACTGGAAGCTGGACGTGCAGCAGGCCATCAGCCTGCCCAATTTCGGCAGCCGCAACGGCCCCACCGAGCTGGAAGCGGCGCGCGTGGCGCCGGCCGTGGTGGACGCGCTCAAGGCGCGCGGCCACGAAGTGCGCCAGTACGAGCAGAACTCCGGCCTGCAGGGCATCATGCGCGTCACGCGCAACGGCAAGGAAGTGTGGTTTGGCGGCGCCGATCCGCGCCGCGAGGGCGTTGTGCGCGGCGACTGACCCTGCTACTCTTGTCAGATGGGAATGAAAAAGAAAACAGGTCTGGTCCTCTCCGGCGGCGGCGCGCGCGCCGCCTACCAGGTGGGTGTGCTGCAAGCGATTAACGAGATCCTGTGGGAAGAAGGCTGGCCGCCTTCGCGCAATCCGTTCAACATCATCTGCGGCACATCGGCCGGCGCCATCAACGCCACGGCGCTGGCCTGCCGCGCCGACAATTTCAGCGAGGGCGTGCAGAAGCTGCTCGACGTCTGGCAGAACTTCTCGGTGGAGCAGGTCTACCGCGCCGACTCGCTGGGCGTGATCCGCTCCGGCGCGCGCTGGCTGTCACTGCTGTCCTTCGGCTGGCTGCTGCGCAAGTGGCGCGCTGCGCCGCCGCGCTCCCTGCTCGACAACACCCCGCTGGTCAGCCTGCTGCACCGCATGCTGGACCTGCCGCGCCTGGACACGGTGCTGCAGGAGGGCCTGCTGCACGCGCTGGCCGTCACCGCCTCGTCCTACACCGGCGGCCAGCACGTCACCTTTTTCCAGACCGCCGCCGAGATCGCGCCGTGGGTGCGCACCCAGCGCATCGCCATGCAGGACCAGATCGGCGTGGAGCACCTGCTGGCCTCGTCGGCCATCCCCTTCATTTTCCCAGCCACGCCGCTTTACCTGGGCGGCCAGCACGAATACTGCGGCGACGGCTCCATGCGCCAGCTGGCGCCCATCTCGCCGGCCATCCACCTGGGCGCCGACAAGGTGCTGGTGATCGGCGCGGGGCGCCTGTCCGAGCCGGTGCAGCAGCGCAGCGAGACCGCGCGCTACCCCAGCCTGGCGCAGATCGCCGGCCATGCGCTGTCCTCGATTTTCCTCGACAGCCTGGCGGTGGACATCGAACGCCTGGAGCGCATCAACAAGACCTTGTCGCTGCTGCCGCCGGAGTACCTGTCGCAAACACCGCTCAAGCCGGTCGAGCTGCTGGTGATCGCGCCGTCCGAGCGGCTGGACGATATCGCCAGCCGCCACATCGGCAGCCTGCCTGCGCCGATACGCACCATGCTGTCGGGCATAGGCGCCACCGAAACGCGCGGTTCCTCGCTCGCCTCCTACCTGCTGTTTGAATCGACGTACACCTGCGAGCTGATACGCCTGGGGCAGCGCGATACGCATGCGCGCAAGGCCGACGTGCTGGCCTTCTTCAATAGCTAGGACCTGCCTGTGCTGCTTGCGCTGCCTGTCCGCCGTGTTCTCTGCCTCGCAGCCATGCTGGCATGCGGCCTGCTGCCGCCGGCGCAGGGCGCCGCGCCGCCGCGCACGCTGCGCTTCGAGCAGCTGGACGTGCAGGACGGCCTGGCGCAGGAGTCGGTGCTGGCGGTGGCCCAGGACCAGCAGGGCTTCATGTGGTTCGGCAGCCAGGCCGGCTTGAGCCGCTACGACGGCGCGCGCATCCTGACCTACCGCAACGCCGTGTCCGACCCGCGCAGCCTGGCCGACAACTGGGTGCGCGTGCTGCACGTGGACCGCGCCGGCCGCATGTGGATAGGCACCGACGGGGGGCTGGACCGCTACGAGCCGCTTACCCAGAGCTTCACGCATTTCCCGCCCAGCGAGCCGGCCAAGCGCGGCAACGGCAACCGCCACGTGCGCGCCATCGTCGACGACGGCAGCGGCGGGCTGTGGATAGGCACCTCGGATGGCCTGCAGCACTTCGATCCGGCCACCGGCCGCTACACCTACTGGCACCACGACGCCGAGCTGCCGGGCAGCCTGGGCAGCGACCAGGTGAACGCGCTGGCGCGCGACGCCGCCGGCCGGCTGTGGGTGGGCACGGCGGCGGGCCTGGACCTGCTGGAACCCGGCGCGCAGGCCTTCCGCCACTTCAAGGTGGAGGCGGCGCCGGACACGCGCTTCGAGGCCGTGCTGTCGCTGTTCGCGGACAAGAACCATGTGCTGTGGATAGGCACCATGGCCGGCATCGAGCAATGGAAGCTGGCCAAGGGCGCCGAGGCGCCGCAGCGCCGCCGCCTGAGCGAGAAGCAGGGCCTGAAGCCGGGCGTGGTGACGGTGATCTACCAGGACGTCGAAGGCACGCTGTGGGCCGGCAGCCAGACCGAGGGCCTGTTCCGCTGGCGCCCTGCCGAGGACCGCTTCGTGCAGTACCGGCACCAGGTCTCCGACCCGCACAGCCTGGCGGACAACTACGTGTCGGCGCTGTTCCGCGACCGCCTGGGCACCATGTGGGTGGGCACCTGGTACAGCGGCGTGAGCCGGGTGGACCTGGGCAGCGGCGGCTTTGCGCGCCTGGTGCACGACGCCGAACGTCCGCGCTCGCTGAGCGACAACAAGGTGCGCGCCATCGTCGACGCCGGCGGCGGCAAGCTCTGGCTGGGCAACAACGACGGCCTCACCCTGTACGACCCGATCAGCGGCGAGGGCCAGGTGTTCCGCGATCCGGCGCCCGACTTTGCCGACGTGCGCGACCCGCAGGTGATCTCGCTGTGGAAGGAGAAGAACGGCAGCACGCTGTGGGTGGGCGGGCGCAACGGCCTGCGCCGCTTCGACACGGCCACGCGCCGCTACCAGCGCGTGCGCGCCTGGCACAGCGATCCCGACGGCGACAACGTGCGCAACATCGTGGGCGACCGCGGCGGCGTGCTGTGGGTGGCCACGCGCGGCGGCCTGCACCGCTACGATCCGAAGACCGGCGCCAGCCACACCTACCGCCACGACCCGGCCGACAGCAACAGCCTGGCCGACAACGTGGTGCGCCCCATCCTGGAGGACAGGCGCGGCGCGCTGTGGGTGGGCACGTTCAACGGCCTGGACCTGCTGGACCGCCAGAGCGGCCGCTTCCGCCACTTCCACCACGACCCCAAGGATCCTGCCTCCCTCAGCCATGACGAGGTGCACTACCTGTTCGAGGACAAGCAGGGCGTGATCTGGGTCGGCACGGCGGCGGGCCTGAACCGCATGGAGCAGGCCGCCGACGGCACGGTGCGGTTCAAGCGCTACCAGCGCAAGGACGGCCTGGCCGACGACGCCATCGCCGGCATACTGGACGACGAGCAGGGCCACCTGTGGCTGAGCACCAATACTGGCATCACGCGCTTGTCCGTGCCGGGCGGCGAGGTGCGCAACTACGCCGGCGCCGACGGCACCATCGAGGGCGCCTACTTCGACGGCGCGGCGCTGCGCACGCCCGACGGCACCATGTATTTCGGCGGCTTCAACGGCGTGACCGCTTTCGCGCCGGGCGAGATCCGCGAGAACAGCGTGGCGCCCACGGTGGCCATTACCGATTTCCAGATCTTCAACAAGTCGGTCAAGGCCGGCCAGGACGGCGAGCGCAGCGTGCTCAAAAGCGCCATCGAGCACACCGCCGCGCTCACGCTGCGCGAGGAGGACTCGGTGTTCTCGCTGGAGTTCGCCGCGCTGCACTACGCCGCACCGCAGCGCAACCGATACGCCTACCAGCTGCAGGGCTTCGACCACGACTGGGTGGTGACCGACGCCGGCAAGCGCTTCGCCACCTACACCAACCTCGATCCGGGCCGCTACGTGTTCCGCGTGAAGGCGGCCAACAAGGACGGCATCTGGAACGACAACGCGGCCACGCTGGAGATCACCATCCTGCCGCCGCTGTGGAAGACCTGGTGGTTCCGCGGCGGCATGGCGCTGCTGCTGCTGGGCAGCGCCTACGGCGTGTACCGCGTGCGCATGCGCCAGCTGCGCGGCCAGAAGACCCGCCTGGAGCAGCAGGTGGGCCTGCGCACGGCCGAGGTGGAGCTGAAGAACCAGCTGCTGCAGCAGCAGAAGATGGAGCTGGAAAAGCGCCGCCTGGAAGCGGAGGCGCAGCGCGCCGAGGCCGAGCAGCGCCATATGGACGCCGAGCGCCAGCGCCAGGAAGTGGAATTGCAGAAGGAGGCGGTGGAGCAGGCGCACCGCAATATTTCGGTGCTGAGCGAGATCGGGCGCGAAATGAGCGCCACGCTGGACATCGAGAAAGCCATGCGCACGCTGTACCGCCACGTGCGCCACCTGATGGACGCGCACATGTTCGGCATCGGCTTCTACCGCGAGGAGGAGGGCGTGCTGGAGTTCCCGTTCTCGATGGAGCGCGGCGTGCGCAGCCTGCCATACAGCCGCAAGGTGGACGACCCGGACCAGCTGGCCGTGTGGTGCTTGCAGCACCGGCACGACATCTTCATCAACGACTTCTTCGCCGAATACAGCCGCTACATGGGGCCGGCCGGGCTGGAAAAGCTCAAGCCGGTGCTGCTGGCCGACGGCAGCGAGCCCGATTACGCGCAGTCCATGCTGTACACGCCGCTGATCGTGAACGACCGCGTGGTGGGCGTGCTGTCGGTGCAGAGCAAGGAAACCCACGCCTACCGCCAGGTGCACCTGGACATGCTGCAAACGCTGGCCGCGCACGCCGCCGTGAGCCTGGACAACGCGCTGGCCTACCAGCGCCTGGAGGAAACGCTGCAGGAACTGCGCGAGACGCAGGTGGAGCTGATGCAGCAGCAGGCCAAGGTGCGGCTGCACACCGAGGAGCTGGCGCTGGCCAACCGCGCCTTGCAGGACAACGAGGAGCGCCTGCGCTACGCCAAGCAGAAGGCGGAAGACGCCACGCGCCAGAAGTCCGAGTTCCTGGCCAATATGAGCCACGAGATGCGCACCCCGCTGGCCGGCGTGATCGGCATGCAGGGCTTTGCGCTGCGCGACGCCACGCTGCAGGACGTGACGCGCGAGCAGATCGAACGGGCGCAGGTCAACGCGCAGGCGCTGCTGGGCATCATCAACGACCTGCTGGACTTCTCCAAGATCGAAGCGGGCAAGCTGAGTATCGAAAATATCGACTTCGCGCTGGCCGGCATGGTGCAGAACGTGGCCGCGCTGTTCGACGAGCAGGCCGCCGCCTACAGCGTGGGCTTCTCGGTGGAGCTGGACGAGAACCTGCCGGTGTACGTGCTGGGCGACCCGACCCGCTTGCGCCAGGTGCTGGTCAACCTGGTGGGCAACGCCTTCAAGTTCACTCAGCGCGGCGAGGTGCGCCTGCGCGTGGAGCGCTTGCCCGCGCCGCAGCCGGCGCCGGTGCGCCCGGGCGACAACCTGATCCGCTTCACGGTGGAGGACACCGGCATCGGCATCCCGGCCGACGCCATGCCGCGCCTGTTCCAGAAGTTCGAGCAGGCCGACACCACCACCACGCGCCGCTACGGCGGCACCGGCCTGGGGCTGGCCATCTGCCGCCAGCTGGTGGAGCTGATGGGCGGCGAGATCCGCGTGGCCAGCACGCCGGGCGTGGGCAGCGTGTTCACCTTCGAGCTGCCGCTGGCCGACGGCGTGGCGCCGCCCACGGTGGTGCATATGCCGCGCGAGCCGCACAGCCACCAGCTCAAGGTGCTGTGCGCCGAGGACTATCCCACCAACCAGATCATTATCCGCATGATGCTGGAGGAGCTGGGCCACAAGGTTGACGTGGCGGCCAACGGCCTGCTGGCGGTGGCCGCCTGCGCGCGCACCCGCTACGACCTGATACTGATGGACGGCCGCATGCCGGAGATGGACGGCCCCACCGCCACCCGTTTGATACGCGAGGGCGGCCCGGACGGCGCGCCGGTGCGCGACCAGGAACTGATGATCATCGCGCTGACCGCCAACGCCAGCGAGGAAGACCGCAGCCGCTACCTGGCGGCCGGCATGGACGATTTCCTGACCAAGCCTATCGACGAAGCTGCGTTGCACTATCAGCTGAGCCGCGCCATCGAGCGCCAGCTGCAGCGCGGCATCGTGCTGCAGCGCATGGGGCCGCGCGCGCCCAGCATCGATGAACTGGACGCCATGTTCGGCGTGCCGTCCGCGCCGGTCGCGCCGTCCGTCGCAGCCGCCGTGCACGGCCCGCGCGGGCATGACGACGATCCCTTGAAGGCGCGCCTGCGCGCCGCCTTCCTGGCCGACCTGCCTGCGCGCCTGGCCGACCTGGACGAGGCCATCGTCCACGGCGACAGCGACGGCGCGGCGCGCCTGTTCCACGGCATGAAGGGCAGCGCGGCCTACCTGGACGAACCGGAACTGCGCGACCTGTGCGGCGAACTGGAAGAACGCGCCGACCGCGCCGCGTGGGAAGAAATCGCCTTGCGCATGCCGCAGCTGCGGGTCCTGCTGGCGGCGACGGCCGGCATGGACGGCATGGCTCAAGCGGACTGACAGCGAACCGCTTATCGGTTATATTGACGTTAGTGCCACAGAACGGCGACAACTGACTGACAGCGCGTATCTGCAAAGGGGTACGGCAGGGCACTGGAGACCTACATGAAAGTTTTGGTAGTGGATGACGACGTGGTGTCGCGCATGGTGCTGATGCACCTGATCGACAGCTGCGGAAAATTCGACATCGTGGAAGCGGAAGACGGCGCGGACGCCTGGCAGCAGCTGGAAGACGGCTTGCGGCCTGCCATCGTCTTTTGCGACTTGCGCATGCCGCGCCTGTCCGGCATGGAGCTGCTGCAGCGCGTGAAAGGCAACCACGCCCTGAACGCCGTGCCCTTCGTGCTGGTGTCCTCGGCCACCGACAAGGAGACCGTGCAGCAGGCCACCAAGGCCGGCGCGGCCGGCTACATCGTCAAGCCCTTCCAGGCCGACCAGGTGCGCATCCACCTCACCGCCTTCCTCGACCAGGCCGCCAGCGGCTACGAGCACGTAGCTGAAACCCCGTCCGCCACGCAGCTGCGGCTGGGCATCAACGCCGACCGCCTGCTGGTCTACCTGACCGGCTTCCAGAACCAGCTCACCGTGGCCAGCGGCGAACTGGACGCCTTGTTCGCGCGCGGCGAGCAGCAGGAGGCGCAAGCCCGTATCGACCGTTTGCACGCCGGCTGCGTCACGCTGGGCCTGCACGGCGCGGCGGCGGCGCTGAAGAGTTTCGCGCCCGGATTTCTGTCCAGCGACGCGGTGCAGGCCGTGCTGTCGGACGTGATACGCGCCGTTATCCACCAGTCCGCGCTGGTGCGCAAATCGATTGGCGGCGGCAACTGAATCTGCTTGTGGCAGAAATGGTTTAGGTTTAAATTAGCCGTCAGGCTGACTTGAACCGACCATCTATCCAGGGCGACCATGAACAGACCCAATGCCGCACCCTTACCGGGGTTGAGCGACAGCGCACACGAAGACCCCTTCACGCGCATGAATCTGCCAGCAGCGGACCTGTGGCCCGAGCTGCGCTTCGACCTCCCCGAACTCAACTATCCGGAACGCCTGAACTGCGTGGCGGAACTGCTGGACCGCGCCCTGGCGGCAGGACAGGGTGGCCGCATCGCCATCCACTACGCGCACGGCGGCGCGGACCGCAGCTGGACCTATGCGCATCTGCTGGAGCAGGTGGACCGCATCGCCCACGTGCTGCGCGGCCCCATGGGACTGAAGACCGGCAACCGCGTGCTGCTGCGCGGCGCCAACAATCCCATGATGGCGACCGCCGTGCTGGCGGTGCTCAAGGCCGGGCTGGTTGCCGTGCCCACCATGCCGCTGCTGCGCGCGCGCGAACTGGGCGCCATCATGGCCAAGGCCAAGGTGGACGCGGTGCTGTGCGCCGCCAGCCTGCGCACGGAACTGGAAGCGGCCGAAGGCTTGCCCGCCCAGGTGGTCTGGTTCAACGCCGAGGCGGCGGATGATGCATCGCTCGAAGCCATGATGACGCTGCAGCCCGCCGGCTTCGCCGCCTGCGATACCGCTGCGGACGACGTCTGCCTGATCAGTTTCACCTCCGGCACCACCGGCGTCCCCAAAGGCACCATGCATTTCCACCGCGACGTGCTGGCCATTTGCGACTGCTTCCCGCGTTCGGTGCTGCGCTCCGAACCCGGCGACATCTTCATCGGCACGCCGCCGCTGGCGTTTACCTTCGGCCTGGGCGGCCTGCTGCTGTTCCCGCTGCGCGTGGGCGCCGCCACCGTGCTGCTGGAAAAGCTCACGCCCGAAACGCTGCTGCAGGCCATCCAGCAATACCGCGCCACGGTGTGCTTCACCGCTCCCACCTTCTACCGCCAGATGGCGCCGCTGGCCGCCAGGTACGACATCGCCAGCCTGAAAAAATCCGTCTCGGCGGGCGAAGCGCTGCCGCTGGCCACGCGCGAGGCCTGGCAGCAGGCCACCGGCCTGCGCATGATAGACGGCATAGGCGCCACCGAAATGCTGCACATCTTTATCTCGGCGGCGGACGGCGACATCCGCCCCGGCGCCACCGGCAAGCCGGTGCCCGGCTACCAGGCCTGCATCCTGGACCGCGACGGCAATCCGGTGGGGCCGGGCATGGTGGGACGGCTGGCCGTGAAAGGCCCGACCGGCTGCCGCTACCTGGCCGACGACCGCCAGCGCGACTATGTCCACCATGGCTGGAACCTCACCGGCGACGCCTATGAAATGGACGCCGACGGCTATTTCTTCTACCGCTCGCGCACGGACGACATGATTATCTCCGCCGGCTACAACATCGCCGGCCCCGAGGTGGAGGACGCGCTGCTGCGCCATCCGGCGGTGGCCGAATGCGGCGTGGTCGGCACGCCGGACGAGGAGCGCGGCCAGGTCGTCGAAGCCCACGTCGTGCTCAAACCCGGCTATGATGCGTCGCCGCAGTTGGCCGCCGAATTGCAGGAGTTCGTGAAGGGCCAGATCGCGCCTTACAAATACCCGCGCGCCATCCGTTTCCTGGCCGCCTTGCCGCGCACCGAAACGGGCAAGCTGCAGCGCTTCAAACTGCGCGCCAGTCCAAGTAAATAAGCAAGGAAGACTTATGCCATTACCCGAAAACCAGGACCTGGACCTGGCCAGCCGCCTTACGCAGGAACACCACCAGTCGCTCAAGCTGTGGCTGCGCATGCTGTCCTGCACGGTGAAGATAGAGAATGAAATCCGCAGCCGCCTGCGCACCACCTTCGGCATCACGCTGCCGCGCTTCGATCTGATGGCGCAGCTGGAACGCCACCCCGAGGGGCTGCGCATGGGCGAACTGTCCAAGCGCATGATGGTCACCGGCGGCAACATCACCGGCATCACCGACCAGCTGGAGCAGGAAAACCTGGTCATGCGCGTGCCCGATCCGAAGGATGGCCGCGCCTACAGCGTCAAGCTCACGCAGGAGGGCCGCAGCGCCTTCGCCAGGATGGCGGCGGTGCATGAAAGCTGGGTAGCCGAACTGCTGCAGCCCATGCCGGCGGCCGACAAAGGCCAGCTGATCGACCTGCTGTCGCAGATGAAGCGCCACCTGAACGCGCCGGAATAGGCGCTGTCTGCGGTGCGGCGGGCATTCTAATCCAATCGTGGCGACAGGCGCGCACCATTGTGATAGCGTTGAATCTTTTGCAATGGTTGATGGAGGTTGTATGTTGAACGCTGTGAAGGCCGCCACTGTGGCGGGCCTGCTCTGGAGCCTGGGGGCGGCGCCGGCGTATGCCACCCCCATCATGACGTCCGAATTGAAGACCCAGCTGCTGGGCTGGCTGGGCAGCGCGAATACTGAGCTGGACCAGCTGTTCGTCCGCAAGGACGGCGACAGCGCCGCGCAGTTCCATGCCGCCGCGGACGGCAAGGGCGCCACGTTCTCGCTGCTGCGCGCGCGCGACAGTGCCGGCAACATTTGGGTAATCGGCGGCTACAATCCGCAAAGCTGGAGTTCGGTGGACGGGGAGAACATCACCATACCCGAGTCCGAGCGCACCGCCTTTATCTTCAACGCCACCGCGGGCCATATGTACCGCCAGGTGCCCGCTCCGCCGGACCAGGGAGTGCCGGACTACGGCTCGCACCAGACCTATAACTGTGCCAAGTGCGGACCGGCCTTTGGCAGCGGCGCGGACCTGCTGGTGAATGAGGACCTGGCCACCGGCGGCAGCTCTTATCTGACCTCTTACTACAGCTTCGAGCCGGGCGCCGAGCCCTTTGGCGGCAGCGTGGCGGGCACCGGCCAGTTCACCTACCTGGCAATGGAGGTGTACGCCGTGCGTGCAGTGCCGGAACCTGGGACGCTGGCCTTGCTGGTGGCCGGATTGGGTGTCATGGCCTACGCCTGCCGCAAACCGAACTGAACGTTAGAGGGGAAAAAAATTCCCGCATCACGCGCGTTTCTTGGTGATATACTGCATTTGTTCTTGTCATTTGGAAATATATATTTCATATGGGCAATATAAATAAAGACGAAATCCTGCTCATGCTCGAGCGGATGGAAGACGAGCTGATGCTCGCCGAAGTGGAGCGCATGGCTGGCCTGGCCGAGGCGGGCGCGGTGCGCACCGAGCTGGCGCAGCGCGCCGATGCGGCCTTGCGCACGTGCACGGCGGTGATCGCGCGCGCGCAGGGCGGCTGCCTGGTGAGCGAGGCGAGCCGCAAGCTGTTCGACACGCACGCCGGCGTCACGCTGGAAGTGCGCCTGCGCGGCGCGGCCGACAGCCTGCTGACGGTCAGCCTGCACCTTCCAAGCGAAGGCGAAGCGTCGCTGGTGGCCGAGCGTTCCAGCGGCGGCCTGCGCTACTTCAGCGGCAAGCTGACCTTGCCCAGCGGCGCCGAACCGCAACTGAGCGCCATGCTGTCGCAGGCGCTGGAACACGCACTGCAGCCAGCCTGACGTTACAGCATCGGCAGGCGCAGTGCATCGACGATGGTGCGCATCAGGCCGGTGCGCCGCCCGGTGTAGGGTGGGAAAAACAGCTTGATGAGCATGAGCGGCGAGGCGCGCAGTACCGCGCGCTCGTGCGAGAAAGCCTTGAAGCCATACTCGCCGTGCGCGCTGCCCATGCCTGAATTATTCACGCCGCCGAACGGCAGATTGCCGTGCGCGAAATGTGCCACGCAATGGTTCACGCAGGCGCCGCCCGAGCTGGTCTGCTCCAGCACCTTTCCCACCGCGCGCCGGTCTGTGCTCCACACGTACAAGGCCAGCGGCTTGGGCGCCGCGTTGATGGCGGCGATCACCTGGTCCAGCTCCGTGTAGCCGATAATGGGCAGCAGCGGACCGAAAATCTCCTCCGACAGTATCGCCGCGCCGGCTGGTATCCGGTCCAGCAGCGTGGGCGCGATATAGCACTGATCTTCATCCACTTCGCCGCCTGCCAGCAGGCGCGCGCCGCGCTGCTGCGCATCCGCCAGCAGACTTGCCAGGCGTTGCGTGTGGCGCCGGTTCACAACGCGCGCCAGATCGGCGCTGGCCTTCTGCGCCGCCGGACCGGCGCCGTAGCGCTGCTGCAACACGGCGCGGCAGGCATCCACGAAAGCGTCTTTCACGGACGCGTGCACATAGACATGGTCGGGCGCCACGCAGGTCTGGCCGTTGTTCAGGAACTTCCCCCACATCAGCGTTTCCGCCGCCAGCTTGAGGTTGGCGCTGGCGTCCACGATGCTGGGCGACTTGCCGCCCAGCTCCAGCGTCACGCTGGCCAAGTGCCTGGCTGCGGCCGCCATCACCAGCTTGCCCACGGCGGGCGAGCCGGTGAAAAAGATGTGGTCGAAAGGCAGCTCCAGCAGCACCCGCGAGGTAGGCTGGCTGCCCTCGAACAGCGCCACCTCGTTGGCCGGGAATACGCTGGCGATAATGCGGCCCATCAGCGCGGACACGGCAGGCGTCATCTCGGACGGCTTGATGATGGCCGTGTTGCCCGCCGCCAGCGCCGACACCAGCGGTCCGAAGCACAAACTCAGCGGATAGTTCCACGGCGCCACGATCAGCACGCGCCCGCGAGGCTGGTACTGCACCGACGCGCGCGTGCCCAGCATGGTGGTGGTGGGCCATACCGTGCGCGGCTTCATCCAGCGTTTCAGGCGGCCCAGCGCATGGCGGATCTCATCCATCACCGGCAGGAATTCAGACGCCTCCACCTCCGCTGGCGGTTTGCGGTAATCCTGCGCGAACGCTGCGTAGAAAGCCTCGCGCTGCGCCATCATCGCATCGCGCAGGCGGCGGATGCGTCGCAGCCTTTGCTGCGCCGTGGACGTGCGCCACGCCAGCGCAGTGGCCAGCTGCGCATCAAATGTGGCCTGGATATCGAGAGGATCAGCTTCGCTCATGGGGCTGGAATGGTAAAAGTAATCCGGCCAGCGTAGCACGGCGGCGTTGCCGTTTTTTACATAAACCCTCTAATCGCCTCGCCAGGCAATGAACTTTTTGCGGCGGAGATTGTCTGTCATCAAACCGGCGGCTCCAATCGGGTTGTAGATTGACTTTTTCAACCCGGCAGACGATTAAATCATATGCGGGACGATAGCGCGGCTCGCCTGGAAATCTACTTTCGTCAGTATCGTGGCATTGCTCGTGCAATAGTTTTAGAAGAGCTACTTACGAGACACCCTGCGTTGCGCTTGAGCGATATCGGCCCCGGAGCACTGGAGCAAGCATCCGAATGGCATGATCGGCGGGTCGGGTGGAACTGGGACAGACTGTTGCGGCGAGCAAGGAAGCGGCCGAGGCGAATTGAACTGGCAATTTGGGTTCACTCCAGACTGTGTGGGTTGGCACTTGGCAGAGTCAGCGATGGCAAAGTCGTGGCGAGCTTGGACTGGCTGGAACGTGATCCGCATGCTGTGCATTTGGTTCGCTTCATCGAAGCGATCGCTACGCGCTACATTGAGACTATGGGCGCGCTCACTGGCTGCGATCAAGCTGTGCTGTGGCGGCCCGCGCCGGATCTGCTGGACTTCTATATAGACTTGGGCTACACCAGTGTAATAAGGCGAGGTGGTGCGGTGCTGGGCCTGCGGAAACGTCTTACTACGGCGCAAACGGCAACTGAGGACTGAATATGAAAGTTCGGATTGCAGGGAAAAAAATGGCCGCTGCATGCTTTAAAGATCGTGCAGTCGAGCAGCGAAAATTAGCTATGGAAATCGATGTCAGTAAGGAGGTCGAGCGCGCAAAGCCCTACGCTGACGCTACCAGAGACGATTTTTGGTCGAGAGTTGCATCGGCAGCGAGCCCAGTCAAAGGCTCCGAGGGAGCTTGCTTGGTGGGCGCGCCAACCCAGCATGGCGAATCTGCGCAGAGGAAGATGCTGGTGGTCCCCCCGACTGGAATCGAACCAGTATCCCACGCTTAGGAGGCATGTGCACTATCCATTGTGCTACGGGGAGGACGCTAGGCGAGCGCAATTATAGCCGATGGGCAGGCAAAAAATAGTCCCGCCTCCCCGATGTCGGTACAATGCTGGCTTCATTCATCTTTTCAGCGGCTTCCTCACCACGCCGCGCGCAGGCTTACTCACTATGGCAGTCATCTCTCTTTCTTCCGCGCAACTGGCGTTCGGCCACTTTGCGCTCCTTGACCATGCGGAATTTTCGCTGGAAACGGGCGAACGCGTCGGCCTGATCGGCCGCAACGGCACGGGCAAGTCGTCCCTGCTGAAAATCATTTCCGGCCGCTTCAAGCTCGACGACGGCTTGCTGGTGATGCAGCAGGGCCTGAAGATCGCCTACGTGGAGCAGGAGCCGGTGTTCGAGCCGGAGATGACGGTGTACGAGGCGGTGGCGTCCGGCATGGGCGACCTGCAGGACCTGCTGAAGGAGTACGACGCGCTGACCGGCCAGTTCGGCCAGGGCGACGACGACGCGCTGATGGAGCGCATGCACGACATCCAGGTCAAGCTGGACGCGGCCGATGCATGGAACCTGAAAAACAAGGTGGAAGCCACGCTGGACCGCTTGAACCTGGCCGCCGAGTCGCTGATGAAGACCCTGTCCGGCGGTATGCAAAAGCGCGTGGCGCTGGCGCGCGCGCTGGTGTCGGCGCCGGACGTGCTGCTGCTCGATGAACCGACCAACCACCTGGACTTCACCTCCATCATGTGGCTGGAAGGCCTGCTCAAGGACTACAAGGGCTCGGTGCTGTTCATCACCCACGACCGCTCCTTCCTGGACAACGTGGCCACCCGCATTATCGAGCTGGACCGTGGCCGCCTGCTGTCCTATCCGGGCAACTTCACCACCTACCAGGTGCGCAAGGCCGAACAGCTGGAGATCGAGGAAATCGAGAACGCCAAGTTCGATAAATTCCTGGCCCAGGAAGAAGTGTGGATACGCAAAGGCGTGAAGGCGCGCCGCACCCGCGACGAAGGCCGTGTGCGCCGCCTGGAGCGCCTGCGCGAGCAGCGCGCCGTGCGCCGCGACCAGCAGGGCCAGGTCACCCTGCAGGTGTCGGCCGGCGACCGCTCGGGCAAGATCGTGGCGGAACTGGAGAACGTGTCCAAGTCCTACAACCGTAAGATCGTCAACAATTTCAGCGCCACCATTCTGCGCGGCGACAAGGTGGGCCTGATCGGCGCCAACGGCGCCGGCAAGACCACCCTGCTCAAGCTGATTCTGGGCGAGGAAACGCCGGACAGCGGCACCGTCAAGCAGGGCACCAAGCTGCAGGTGGCGTACTTCGACCAGATGCGCACCCAGCTCAACGAGGAAGCCAGCCTGCTGGAAACCATCGCCCCGGGCAGCGACTGGGTGGAAGTGAACGGCCAGCGCAAGCACGCCATGAGCTATCTGAGCGACTTCCTGTTTGCGCCGGAACGCGCGCGTTCGCCGGTCAAGACCCTGTCCGGCGGCGAGCGCAACCGCCTGCTGCTGGCGCGCCTGTTCGCCAAGCCGGCCAACGTGCTGGTGCTCGATGAACCGACCAATGACCTGGATATCGACACCCTGGAGCTGCTGGAAGAGCTGCTGGAAGACTACCCGGGCACCGTGTTCCTGGTCAGCCACGACCGCATGTTCCTGGACAATGTGGTGACCCAGGTGATCGTGGCCGAAGGCGAGGGCAACTGGCGCGAATTCGTCGGCGGCTACACCGACTGGGAGCGCGTGCGCGACACCACGGCCACCGCCAAGGCCGCCGCCGCCAAGGCCGCCCCGAAAGTGGAGGCCGCCCCGGCCGCCGCTGCCGCCGCGCCTGCTGCTGCCAAGAAGAAACTGTCCTACAAGGAACAGCGCGAGCTGGACGAGCTGCCGAAGCAGATCGCCGCGCTGGAGGACGAGCAGACCGCGCTCAATCTGCAGCTGTCGGATCCCGATTTCTACAAGAAAAACGCGGCCGAAGCCAAGCGTGTGAACGCGCGTATTGAGCAAATCGAGGGCGAACTGCTGGAAGCTCTGGAAAAATGGGAAGCGATCGAGGCTCGCGCTAAGGGCTAGCAGCCGCCGCGCAGGCGTGCGCTGCTGCAGAGCGGAAAATTGTAAGATCTGCATTGTTGCTTAGCGGCCCGACCGGGCTGCGGCAGCAATGCAGATCTTTCAATTGGCCGAGGCGCACGACTGTGAAACCCTACCTCTCTACCGCCGAGCCCGCAGGTTCGGCCCCCGCCCTGGCACGGATTGTTCCGTTCGCCGTCTATCTGTTCTTTATTTTCATTGCCGACGTGCTGGTCCGCCTGGGCTATAGCGCGCAGGACACGCGCTGGCTGTACGGCGCAAAAATTCTCGCCGTCAGTGCCGCGCTGATGTTCTACTGGCGCCACTACGCCGAGCTGGCGTGGAAGGGCATGCGCGCGTCGCTGCTGGCGGCCAGCGTGGCCTTGGGCCTGCTGGTGTTCGTGCTGTGGATCAGCCTCGATGCGGGCTGGATGCAGATCGGCTCCGCGGCCGGTTTCGATCCGCGCGGCGCAGGCGGCGCCGTCAACTGGGGCCTGGTGGCGCTGCGCATCGCGGGCGCGGCCCTGGTGGTGCCGGTGATGGAGGAGCTGTTCTGGCGCTCGTTCCTGCTGCGCTGGCTCGATTCCCCCGATTTCCTCTCTGTCCGCGCGGCCGCCGTGTCGCTGAAGGCGCTCGCCATCACCGTGCTGCTGTTTGGCTTTGAGCACAACTTGTGGCTGGCCGGCATGGTTGCCGGCCTGGCCTACAGCCTGCTGTATATGCGCAGCGGCAATCTCTGGGCCGCCATCGTGGCGCACGGCGTCACCAATGGGGTGCTGGGCGCGTGGATCGTGGCCACCGGCAATTGGCACTACTGGTAAATCCCATGCGACTCCCTTACAAAAAACCACATCTGGCGCTGCTCATCAGTGCGATCGGCGCGGCGGCCTGCCTGCCGGCCGCGGCCGGCGTCAGCGACACCATCCACCCCTACCTGGCCGTGACGCGCTCCTACGACGCCAATCTGTTCCGGCTGGACGACAACACCCCCGGCCTGCTGGGGCCGCGCGGCGACACGCTGACGCAGACCCAGTACGGCGTGCTGATCGACATGCCCATCAGCCGGCAGAAACTCACCGGCCAGTTCAAGCAGTCGCGCGTGAAGTTCAACCATTACAGCGAACTGGACTACAGCGGCAAGGATTACCTGGCCGACCTCGAGTGGCACATCGGCAACCACCTGGAAGGCCACCTGGGCGGCCTGTATGCGCAAACGCTGACCTCCTTCAGCGACTTCCACAGCAACCAGCGCAACCTGCGCGTGCAGAAGCGCGAATACGTGGACGGCGCCTGGCGCTTCCATCCCAGCTACCGCGTGCGCGCCGCCGCCAGCAGCCAGAAATTCACCTACGACCTGCCGCAGCAGCAGTTCAACAACCGCACCGAGGACCAGGTCGACCTGGGCTTCGACTACCTGCCGCCCAGCGGTAGCCGCTTCGGCCTGCAGGCCAGCCAGCTCAAGGGAAAATACCCCAACCACCGCATCCTGGGCGGCACGTCCATCGACGACGGCTACACGCAGAACGAGCTGAAGGCCAATGTGTACTGGCTGTTCTCCGCCACTTCGCAATTCACCATGCTGGCCGGCTGGGCCGAGCGCAAGCACAGCTTCTTTCCCGAGCGCGACAGCAGCGGCCTGAACGGCCGGGCCTCGATGAACTGGTCCATGCTGCGCAAGCTGCGCATGCAGGCCTCGGCCTGGCGTGAATTCGCGCCGGTGGAAAGCAATGTCGTCAACAACAGCTTGAACAAGGGCGCGAGCTTCAGCACCACCTGGGACGCGACCGCCAAGATCAACGTGGTTGCTGCGGTGCGTCGGGAAAAGCGCGATTTTAGTACGCTGGAGGGCAGGATCGCGCCGCCCAATCTGCACGACAAGAGCCGCAACGCGTCCCTGGGCGTGAACTATGCGCCGCTGCAGTCGGTACGGCTGTCCGCCAATGTGTTTCATGAAGTCCGCAGCGGAAACGCCTCCACCAACTACCGCACGCACGGCGCCGCCGTCAGTGCCAGCATACAGTTTTGAGAATGACCATGACGGTTAACGACATTCCCCTGATTTCCTTCTTCCAGCGCGTGCTGGACCCGCTCATTATCATGGGCACGCTGTACCTGTTTTCCATGCTGTTCGCCGAACCCTTCACCGGCTATTCGCTGGTGCTGATGATACTGGCCTTCTTCATCTCGTCCTCGGTGTACCAGTACGTCGACCCTTACCGCACCTGGCGCAGCGGCCGCATGATGGCCTATGCGCGCGACATCGTGGTGGGCTGGGTGGTCACCGCGCTGATCCTGGTGTTCCTGGGCTCGGTCAGCGGCCTGTCCTACCACTACGACGAGAACGTGGTGCTGGTGTGGTTCTTCGCCACGCCCTTCGTGCTGCTGCTGAGCCACCTGGCCGCGCGCAAGCTCGGTTCCGATCCGGCCAAGGACAGCGAACTGCGCTCGGTGCTCATCATCGGCGCCAACGACGTGGGCGTGAAGTTCGCCAACACCATAGACCGTTTCCCGAACCTGTACATGAAGGTGTGCGGCTTCTTCGACGACCGCACCGACGTGCGCCAGCCGCGCACCATGCGCCACCCGGTGCTGGGCACGATGGACGACATCGCCGCCTATGTGCGCGAGCACCAGATCAAGATGATCTTCATCAGCCAGCCGATCTCGGCGCAGCCGCGCATCCGCCGCCTGCTCGACGAGCTGCAGGACACCACGGCCTCGGTCTATTTCCTGCCCGATATCTATGTGTTCGACCTGATGCAGGCGCGCTTCGACAACGTGGGCGGCATGCCGGTGATCGCCATCTGCGAAAGCCCGTTCACCGGCTTTAACAGCCTGGTCAAGCGCAGCAGCGACATCGTGCTGGCCGCGCTGATCACGCTGGCGCTGGTGCCGGTGATGGCGGTGATCGCCGCCGCCGTGCGCATCAGCTCGCCCGGCCCGGTGATCTTCCGGCAGCGCCGCTACGGCTTGTACGGCGAGGAAATCATCGTCTACAAATTCCGCTCGATGACGGTGGCCGAGGACGGCGCGAAAGTGGTGCAGGCGACCAAGAACGACCAGCGCGTGACGCGCGTGGGCGCCTTCCTGCGCCGCTCCTCGCTGGACGAGCTGCCGCAGTTTATCAATGTGCTGCAGGGGCGCATGAGCATCGTCGGTCCGCGCCCGCACGCGGTGGCGCACAACGAGCAGTACCGCAAGCTGATCAAGGGCTACATGCTGCGCCACAAGGTCAAGCCCGGCATCACCGGCTGGGCGCAGGTGAACGGCCTGCGCGGCGAGACCGAGACGCTGGACAAGATGGAGGCGCGCATCCGCTACGACCTGGACTACCTGCGCAACTGGTCGCTGTGGATGGATCTGCTGATCGTCATGCGCACGGTCAAGGTGGTGGCGGCGCGCGAAAACGCGCACTAGGCCGGGCGCCGGCGGCAGCGCCGCCAGTCGTGCGTCACGGTTGGCAATGTTTCGCTAAGATGTTTGTCTAATGACAATGTTGCAAAGCTTTCACAAAGGAACGATCATGAAAAATGCTTCCCCATCCAGCCGTTCGGCGGCCGTCTTGATGCTGGCGGCGGCGCTGGCCCTGTCCGCGTGCGGCGAGAAAGCCAAGAAGACCGGCCAGGCCCTGGCCAGCGTCAATGGCGAGGAGATCACGGTGCTGCAGCTGAACGAGGAAATGCAGCGCTCCGGCGTGCAGGCGGCGCAGCAGGAGACCGCCCGCAAACAGCTGCTGGAAGGCCTGATCGACCGCCAGTTGCTGCAAAACGAAGCGGCCAAGGACAAGCTGGAGCGCGACCCGCAGGTGATGCAGGCCATCGAGCGCGCCAAGGCCATGATCGTGGCGCAGGCGTATATGCAGAAGCGCATCGGCAGCCAGGCCCGTCCGGCCAAGGGCGAGGTGGAGCAGTACTACCAGCAGCATCCCGAGTTCTTCGCGAACCGCAAGCAGTTCGACATGCGCCAGCTGGTGCTGGCCACCAAGGACGTCAGCGAGCAGCTCAAGAGCCAGCTCGACAGCGTGAAGTCGCTGGAGGAGGCCGCCGCCTGGCTGGACGGGCACCAGATCAAATACGTGCGCGCCGGCCTGACCCGCACCAGCACCGATTTGCCGCCGGAACTGGGCGCGCGCCTGGCGGCCATGCCCAAGGGGCAGCTGTTCATCATCCGCGAAGGCGAGCGCAGCATGCTGATCCAGATCACCGACGTCAAGGACAGCCCGCTCAGCCTGGACGCGGCCACCGCGCAGATCGAGCAGTTCCTGTTCAACAAGAAGAACAAGGAAGCGGCCGAGGCCGAGATCAAGCGCCTGCGCTCGACCGCCAAGATCGAGTACTTCAACAAGGCGGACACGACCGCCGCCGCCGCGCCTGCGGCACCTGCCGCACCTGCCGCCGCTGCCAGCCCAACGCCGCCGGCCCAGCAGGCCGCCGCATCGCAGTCCTCCGCCGACGAGGCCGCCGCGCGCGGCGTGGCCGGCCTGAAATAAACGACCCGCATCCACCCCTCATCAAGTGAGCTCATCATGAAAAAACTCATCCTGTGGCTGGCCCTGGCCGCCAGCCTGGTCATGGCGCTGGTACTGCGTCCGGCCATGGCGGCCGACATTGTGCTCGGTTCCGGCGACGTGCTGAAAATCTCGGTCTACGGCAGTCCGGACCTGGCGCTGGAAACCCGCGTCAGCGACAGCGGCGGCATCACCTTCCCGCTGATCGGCCAGGTGGCCCTGGGCGGCCTGACGGTGCCGGCGGCGGAAAAGAAAATCGGCTCCCTGCTGGAAAGCGGCGGCTACGTGAAGCGGGCGCAGGTCAACATCCTGGTCACGCAGATCCAGAGCCAGCAGGTGTCCGTGCTGGGCCAGGTGAACCGCCCCGGGCGCTACCCGGTGGACGGCAAGCGCAGCCTGATGGACATGCTGGCCCAGGCCGGCGGCATCGGCCCCGAGGGCGGCGACACCGTGTCGCTGATACGCACCCGCGACGGCAAGACCACGCGCGAAGTGATCGACGTGGTGCAGATGGTGCAGGCCGCCGATTTCGGCCGCGACTACCAGCTGCAGCCGAACGACATCATCTACGTCGAGCGCGCGCCGCGCTTCTACATCTACGGCGAAGTGCAGCACCCCGGCGCGGTGCGCCTGGAGCGCGGCATGACGGTGCTGCAGGCGCTGTCGGCCGGCGGCGGCCTGACCCCGCGCGGCACCGAGCGCGGCATGCGCATCAAGCGCAAGGACGCCAGCGGCCAGCTGCAGATCATCAACGTGAAGCACGACGACCCGGTACAGGTGGACGACATCGTGTACGTCAAGGAAAGCCTGTTCTAAGGAAACGCCATGAATTTCGCCCAATTTTTATTGATACTGCAAGCGCGCAAGAAGATCGTGCTGGCCACGCTGATCGCCACCGTGGCGGTCACCGTGCTGGTCAGCCTGCTGCTGCCGGCCACCTACAAAGGCTCGTCCTCGGTGCTGCTCAACACCAAGGGCGTGGACCCGGTCACCGGCATGACCATGCCGGGCCAGCTCATGCCCAGCTACGTGGCCACGCAGATCGACCTGATCTCCAGCAAGAACGTGGCGCTGCGCGTGGTGGACCAGCTCAAGCTGGCGGCCAACCCGGCGGTGCAGGAGCAGTTCCGCGAAGACACCGGCGGCAAAGGCACGGTGCGCGACTGGCTGGCCACGCTGCTGCTGAAGAAGCTGGACGTGGTGCCCTCGCGCGAGAGCAGCGTGATCGAGATTAATTTCAAGGGCGCCGACCCGGCCTTCGTGGCGGCGGTGGCCAACGCCTTCGCCGACGAATACCAGAAGCTCAGCGTGCAGCTGAAGGCCGACCCGATGAAGAAGGCCACCGGCTACTTCACCGAGCAGATCAAGGGCCTGCGCGACCAGCTGGAGGCGGCGCAGAGCCGGCTGTCGAAGTACCAGCAGGAGAACGGCATCGTCAGCCTGGACAACCGCCTGGACGTCGAGTCGAACCGCCTGAACGACCTGTCGGCCCAGCTGGTGATGGCGCAGTCGCAGCAGATGGAAGCGAGTTCGCGCCGCAGCGTGGCCAGCGGCCGCGCGCTCGATTCGCCCGACGTGGCCGCCAGCCCGCTGGTGCAGAACCTGCGCGCGCAGCTGAGCATGGCCGACACCAAGCTGGCCGAAGTGGGCCAGCGCCTGGGGCGCAACCACCCGCAATACCAGAGCGCCAAGGCGGAGGCGGACCAGCTGCGCGCCAGCCTCAATTCGGCGGTGGCGTCGACCTCCAACAGCGTCGGCAACAACGCCCAGATCCTGGGCGCGCGCGAGGCCGCGCTGCGCGAGGCGCTGGCCGAGCAGAAGACCCGCATCCTGCAAATCAACCGCAGCCGCGACGAGCTCAATGTGCTGCAGCGCGACGTCGAGGCGGCCCAGCGCGCCATGGACGCGGCCTCGCTGCGCCTGTCGCAGACGCGCATGGAAGGGCAGTCCGACCAGTCCGACATCGCGCTGCTGAACCCGGCCGTGGCGCCGGTCGAGCCGTCCTCGCCGCGCCTGCTGCTCAACACCGTGCTGGCCCTGTTCATGGGCAGCCTGCTGGGCGTGGGCTTCGGCATGCTGGCCGAGATGCTGGACCGCCGCGTGCGTTCGCGCGCCGACCTGGCCGACCTGGTGCAGATCCCTGTGCTGGGCGAAATTCACTGGGGCCCGGCCCGTGCCCGCTCCAAGCTGGGCATGGCCTTGATGCCTCGCCGCGTGCGCCTGACCTGATATGGACAAGATTATGAACCACCCAGCCATGAAACCCGCGGCGCTGCCGCCCGCCGTCGACTCCAGCATAGGTGGGCTGCTGCTCGCCTCCGGCAAGCTGAGCCCTGAAAACGCCGAGCGCGTGCTGCGCATGCAGCAGGAGCTGGGCATCCGCTTCGGCGAGGCGGCCCAGCGCCTGGGCCTGATCTCCGAGGCCGACATCCAGCAGGTGCTGGCGCGCCAGTTCGACTATCCCTATCTGGCGCCGGGCGAGGGCGGCCTGTCGCCGCAGCTGGTGGCGGCCTACCACCCGTTCTCGGCGCAGGTGGAAGTGCTGCGCGCGGTGCGCAGCCAGCTGATGCTGCGCTGGTTCGGACGCGGCCGCAAGTCGCTGGCGGTGGCCGGCGTGGAGCCGGGCGACGGCGCCAGCCTGTTCGCCGCCAACCTGGCGGTGGTGTTCTCGCAGTTGGGCGAACAGACCCTGCTGGTGGACGCCAATCTGCGCACGCCGCGCCAGCAGGAAATTTTCGCCCTGAAGCAGCGCGCCGGCCTGTCCGACGTGCTGGCCGGCCGCGCCGATCCGGGCGTGGCGGAAAAAATCGACCAGATGGTGGACCTGTCGGTGCTGGTGGCGGGCACCTTGCCGCCCAATCCACAGGAGCTGCTGGCGCGCCCCGGCTTCGCCAGCCTCAATCTGCACCTGGAAGCGCGCCACGACGTGGTGCTGTACGACGCGCCGGCCTGCGTGCTGGGCTCCGATACGCTGGCGCTGGCCTCCCGCGTGGGCGGGGTGCTGCTGGTGGCGCGCAAGAACCGCACCTCGCTGGCCGCCATCAGCGCCAGCGTGGACCAGCTGCAGCACGCCGGCATCGCCGTGGTCGGCTCGGTCATGGTGGAGCACTAAATGCTGTCCGCCAGCACTCCGCTGCCGCCGGGCCGCGGCTCGGCCGCCGGGCCGGGCCAGGGGCAGCGCCGGGACAGCTTGCCGGCCTGCTGGCTGCTGGCCCTGGCGGGCCTGCTGGCCCTGTACCTGCCCACTTTCTACGACGCGCTGCAGGAAGTATGGGGCAGGGAAGAACAGGCGCACGGCCCCATTATTCTGGGCGTGTCGCTGTGGCTGCTGTACCGCAACTGGCCGGCCATGATGGCGGCCGGGACCGGCTCCGGCGCCGGCCGGCTGGCGCGCGGCGCCTCCTGGGGCTGGCCGCTGCTGGCCATGGGCCTGCTGAGCTATTTCCTGGGCCGCGTGCTCAACATCCAGTTCATCGAAATGTTTTCCTTCCCGTGCACGGTGCTGGCGGTGCTGTTGCTGCTGCAGGGACCGGCCGCGCTGCGGGTGCAGTGGTTCCCGCTGTTTTTCATGCTGTTCATGCTGCCGCTGCCCGGCCCCTTTGTTGACACCCTGACCATGCCGATGAAGATGGCGGTGTCCTGGTGCGCCGAGCACATCCTGTTCGCGGCAGGCTATCCCATCGCGCGCAGCGGCGTGGTGCTGCAGGTGGGCCAGTATCAACTTTTGGTTGCCGACGCCTGCGCCGGCCTGCACACCCTGTTCACGCTGGAAGCGCTCGGATTGCTGTATCTTAATATCGTGCGGCACGGCTCGTTTCTGCGCAATGTGGGCCTGGCGCTATTGATCGTGCCGATTTCATTTACCGCCAATATTATCCGCGTCATGACGCTGACCTTGATTACCTACCATTTCGGCGATGCCGCCGGGCAGGGTTTCCTGCATGGATTTGCCGGCATGGTGCTGTTTATCAGCGCGCTATTGCTGATCATCGGCGTCGATACGCTGTTGCGCGGCGCGGTGCGCCGCCGCAGCGCGTCCGCCTCCAGGAGTACGACATGAACCGCAGAACCGCCGCCGGCGCCATTCTGGCCACGCTGATGGGCGGCACCAGCGCCGCCGCCGCCTTGCTGAAACCGAAAAAACACGCCGCGCCCGAGATGGAAAAACTGGGCCTGGAAACCCTGGTTCCGGCCGAGTTCGCCGGCTGGCGCATCGACCGCAGCGTGGTGCCGGTGCAGCCGCCGCCCGAGGTGGAGGAGGTCATCGGCCAGCTGTACGACGAAACGCTGGCGCGCACCTACGTCAATGCGCGCGGCCAGCGGGTGATGCTGTCGATTGCCTACGGCGGCGACCAGAGCGGGCGGCTGCGCGTGCACCGCCCCGAGAAATGTTATTCCGCGCAGGGCTTCCGGGTCGACAATGTGGCCCAGCAGCAGCGCCAGGTGGGCGGCGCCAACGTCGTCGTCAACCGCCTGTACGCGGTGCTGGGCGCGCGCCAGGAGCCCATCAGCTACTGGATACGGGTGGGCGACGAGACCGTGTCCGGCACCCTGGCCCAGCGCATCACCCAGCTTCGCTTCAGCCTGAACGGGCAGATTCCGGACGGGCTGCTGTTCCGCGTGTCCAATATCGGGGCCGACCGCGACGCCGGCTACGCGCTGCAAGACAGCTTCATCGCCGACCTGGTGCGCAGCATGCCGCCCGCCGACGCGGCCAAATTGGTTGGCAATCCGGCAAGGCCATAGCACATGTCAGAAAATTATTCGGGCCGTGCTTTTAATCACAGCATAGCTTATTACGTAGGCGGCCGTTTTCTTAATGCACTGGCCGCTTTTTTTATTCTTATCTGGATTGCGCGCCAGCTTCCGGAGAATCAGTATATTAATTACGTCGCCGCTTATTCGATTATCGAAATGGGGATAGTTTTATCCGGATTCGGCATGGAATGGGTGACCGGTATTTATATCCCGCAAATCCGCATGCATGCCAGCGGGCGGGATTTATACCGTTTTGTGTGGCAAAGCGCGGCGCTGCAGGCCCTGCTGCTGGCGGGCGGCGCCTTGATACTGTTTTTTACAGCGCCGCTGCTCACGGCCTGGCTCGGCCTGCGCGACGCGCAGGGCGTGCTGCGCCTCTACGCGGGCGTGATGCTGATCGAAGGCGTGAGCCGGGTATTCCGCGACCAGTTGCTGTCCAGTTTGCTTTTGCAGAAAGCCGGCCAGGCCAGCCAGCTGCTGCGCAATGTGGCGCTGGCCGGCTACGCGGTGCTGGCCTTTTCGCACGAGGAATGGCGCAATGCGCACGCGCTGGCGGTCGGCGAGCTGATCGCGAGCAGCGGCAGCCTGCTGGTGGCCGCATGGTGCTTGCAGCGGCATTTGTGGCCGCTGCGCGCGCAAGCCGGCCGGCCGGCTGCGGCCCAGCCGGCCGCCACCGCCGGCATGCCCGGCGCCGAGCCGGCGTGGGCCATGCCGGCCTGGCGCGACATGCTGCGCGTGGGCCGCAACGCCTGGCTGAGCAATATTGCCAATCTGACCTGGAGCTGGCAGGCCGTGATCCTGCTGGCGACCCGTACGCTGGGGCCGGAGGCGGCCGCGCCGCTGGGCTTTGCCCGCAACCTGGCCGAGCAGGTGCGCAAATACCTGCCCAGTGAATTCCTGCTGGGCATCGTGCGCACCTTGCTGGTGGTGCGCTACGCGGCGGAGAAGGACAAGGACAAGCTGGGCCTGCGCGCCGGGCTGATCTACAAAGTCAACCTGCTGTGCCTGCTGCCGCTGCTGGTGCTGTGCGCGGTGCGCGGCGCCGAGCTGGCCGCCTTCCTCAGCAAGGGCCGCTACCCGGACGCGCACTGGCTGCTCACCGGCTGGCTGGCCGTGCTGGTGGTGCTGGCGCACCGCCGCCTGACCGACCTGATGGCGCACACGCTGGGCCGCTCGTCGGCCACCACGCGCGCCAATTTCGTGTTGCTGCTCACGCCGCTGGCGCTGCTGCTGGTGGCCCCGCAACAGCGCTGGAGCTGGCTGTTCGCCGTGCTGGCGCTGGCCGAAACCGTGTATTCGGCGCTGGTGTTGCGCCAGCTGCGCACGCCGGACTGGCATTACCGCCTGCACTGGAGCGGCCTGGCGAAATACCTGGTGGCCGGCTTGCTGGCGGCCATGGTGCTGGCCAGCCTGCCGGGCGGGGCGGACGCCTTCCACCTGGCGCTGGCGCTGTGCGCGGCCACCGGCGTCAGCTGGGGCGTGCTGTTGCTGCTGCGGCCGCTGTCCGCGGCGGAGCTGGCCCTGCTGCCGGCGCGCGCCCTGCGTCTGCTGCGCCAGAGTCCGGCTGTTTCAAGTTAATATAAATGAACCGGATATTCCAATTTAATATTATCTAAAATAAACAACCGTGATTTGTTTATCAATTGGCGTCTTTTCATTCAAAATTAACATGCAGCGATAATATGCGGAATTAATATGGCGTGTTGGTCTGTGGCAACGCTTAAAACAGCGGTTTCATGCTATCGTAATTAAATAACGAAACACGGAGGAAGCCGTTATGCAATTACCGAAACTTGGTTTTATTATTTTAAGCGCGCTGGCGTGCGCTTCGGCCTGGAGCCAGATCGACCCCACAGTGGGCGGCGCGGTGTCGCAGGCCGATTTTAATAAGCGCTATGCGCTGTATTCCGCCTGGAGCGGCAATCTGACCTTTGCCAGCGACCCGTCCGGCAGCGGCCGCACCGTGCTGCGCAGCCGCGTGCGCAGCACCGACGCCACGGTGAGTGGCAAGCTGCGCACCGATGTGCTGCCGCTGGGCGAGGAGGGCAAGAGCGGCCCGCGCTGGTATGGCCTGAGCGTGTATTTCCCCACCACCTGGGTGGCGCATCCGAATCCGGCCGTCGTGGCGCAAGTGGGGCCGGTGGCGCAGCTGTCCGGCTTGCCGGCGCCGCTGGCCATCGTGGTGCGCGGCACCGCGATCGAGCTGAACCTCGGCTTCAACCACCGTCCGCTGAGCGGCGCGGCGGACGTGGCCACGGCCGCCAATTCTGCGGTCAAGGCGGTCAAGCTGGGCACGCTGCAGACCGGCAAGTGGTACTGCTTCGCCGTGCGCTCGGAATGGTCGCCCACGCTGGGCAATGGGGCGCTGACGGTCTACCAGAACCGCGACAAGGTGTTCGATGCGCAGCGCGACATCAATTCCTATCCGGGCGGCGCGAGCAATGTGCCGCGCGTCGGGCTGTCTTTCCCCGGCCTGCTCGGCGTGGCCGAGCGCGTGCTGTACACCGACTTTATCCGCCTCGGCGGCCCGGACACCACCCTGGAAAAACTCCTGGCGGAAACGCCCTGCAAAACCACCAGCGCGACCACGGCGCTGGTGAAATAAGGACCTAGAGAGGTTGAGCATGCAATTGACGAACAAACTCATCGCGCTGGCGGCCCTGTGCGGCGCAGCGGCCGGCGCGCACGCGCAGATCGACCCGGCGCGCGGCGGCCCGGTCACCACCATGGCCACCAACCCCAAGACCTACCAGTACATCTCCTGGCTGCTGGCGGCCAACGCCACCGCCACCACGCGCTACTTTCCTGACTTCTACACGCTGAACAGCGGTTCGCCCAACAACGTTACACTGGTGGACGATCCGGCCGGCAGCGGCAGGAAGGTGTTCAACATGAAAGTGGCGAAGACCGATCCGCTGGTGCTGGGCGGCTCGCGCACCGAGATTTCCCCGCGCAACGAATACGTGAAGGAAGGCTTGCGCTGGTACACCTTCAGCATGTATTTCCCCAGCGACTGGGTGTTCCACAACTCGCCCACGCTGGTGGCGCAGCTGCACACCAGCCAGAACACGGCGGTGGTGTCGCCGCCCGCCTCGCTGACGGTGCAGGACCGTACGCTGTCGCTGGACTTCAACTACAACCACCGCAGCACCAGCGGCGGCACCGATCCGGCCACCCGCGCCAACTCGGTGGCCGAGTCCATCCGCCTGGGCACGGTGGAGCTGAACAAATGGTACTGCTTCGTGGTGCGCGCGGACTGGTCCTACAAGCCGGGCGTGGGGCAGATCCAGGTGTGGATGAACGGCGCCGAGGTGTTCAGCGCCAAGAACACCTACAACAGCTACGAAACCTGGCTGGGCAACTACGCCAAGGTGGGCCTGTATCTGCCGGGCACGATGATGGTGCCGCAGCGTAACCTGTACGCCGATTTCATCCACCTCGGCGGCGCCGCCAGCACCTACGACATGATGTACGCGCAGACCCCTTGCGGGCCGCGCTAAGCACCGAAAACGGAAGACCGCTTGCGCAATCGCGTGGGCGGTTTTTTGACGATATGATAAGTTACCTGGACTATAGATTTCCACGGTAATCATCATGAAGTTCCCCTCCGCGCCACGCCTGCCGGGCAAGCTGCGCTCCAGCCTGTCGGTGCTGCCCCTGGTCCTGGTAGGCCTGCTCAGCGTGCTGCTGTTCGGCGGCCTGGTCGGCCTTGGCGCCGGCGTGTTCGCCCTGGTGCTGGCTGCCCCGGTCCTGCTGTTCGGGCTGCTCCTGTTCACCAATTCCTTTTCCAGTTTCCGCTTCGGCGGCGAAGGCGTGTTCTGGCTGATGCTGGGCCTGACCTTGCTGACCGCGCTGGCCGACACGGTGTCGCCGCTGCGCACCCGCGGCGTGATGTCCATCGTGCTGATCCCGCTCGCCATCTACGCCTTGCGCGGCCTGTTTATTTTTGCCGGCAACTCCTGGCTCGGCAAGCTGATGGTGCTGGTGTTCGGCCTGTTCTTCGCGCTCGGCGCGGCCAGTTCCATCAGCGCCGGCCGCATCCACTGGCATCCCTTTTTCTACCAGATCGGCTACGACCTGAAGCTGCCCATCATGCTGCTGCTGGGCTTTAGCGTCACGCTGGGCGAGCGCGGCGAGCAGCGCTTCTGGCTGGTGGTCAAGCTGGTGCTGGTGCTGTGCCTGGCCGCGCTGGCCGTCGAGTTCGCCGCGCCGTCGGTGCACCACCTGATCGCGCGCAACGCAGGCGGCGGCCAGAACGGCAACCCGCTGCTGCCTGGCCTGCACCTGGCCACCGGGCCCTTCGTTCACCCCAGCGTGCTGGCCTCGGTCGGTTCGCTCTTTTTGTGCTGCGTGTTTGTGCGCCGCCTGTGCGGGCAGGGCAGCTCGGTGGGCAACTACGCGCTGCTGTGCGGCTTCATGCTGGTGCTGATGCTGGCCGGCGAGCGCCAGGAAATCTTCGACGCGCTGGCGGCCTGCGCCATCCTGCTGTTCACGGCGAAAATGAAGCCGCGCATCAGCGCGGTGCTGCTGGCGGTGGCGGCCGTGCTGCTCCTGCTGGGCGCCATGATGCTGGTGCTGGGGCCGGTGCACCGCGCCGAACTGGGATTGCAGTGGGGCTTGCTGCCGTCCTACCAGGCGCTGGCCAATCCGCGCACCGTGCTGTACATGGACGGTTTCCACCTGGCCAACACCTACTTCCCCCTGGGCACCGGCTTCGGCAAATTCGGCGGCGACGCCGCCCGCCTGTACGACCGCTCCGTGTATGAAATGCTGGGCTACAGCACGCGCTACTGGTGGTACCGGCAGGACCTGTACCTGCTCGACACCTACTGGCCCAACCTGTTCGGCGAGACCGGCTGGCTGGGCGGCGGCGCGGTCTTCCTGTTCGGCGGCGTGATGACCTTGTTCGCCCTGCAGCGTGCGTGGACGGTGCAGCACGTGCGCGAGCGCCTGCTGTGGCGCCTGGCCTTCGTCGGCCACTTCCTGGCCTTCACCGGCTCGCTGACGGCGCCGATTTACGGCGACCCCAACACCGTGGCCATCCCCTTCATGTTCTTTGGCATGGCCTTCGCCTACTCGCTGCAGCTGCGCCGCGCCGAAGCGGCCGCGCGCGCCAAGAACGGCGAGGGCAGCGAGGGCGGCCGCGCGCCGGGCCACGCGCTGCGTCCGGCGGGCGCGGCCACACCGTGGGCCGCTTGATGACGCGGTATTGGATGATGCGGTGTTTGAGGGAGGCGGGCGCAGGCGGCGCCCGGGGCAGGGTGGGAGCTTAGCGGTACCAGACCAGTTTTTCGTACTGGTGCACCAGCAGGATGCCCCAGCAGCGCGGGCTGCTCAGCAGCAGTTTGGCCAGGGCGAACCAGCGCTTGCCGTGCACGGCGGGCTTGAGCCGCGCCTTGGCGTCCAGGCCGCCGATCAGCCAGCCGCGCAGGCGCGCGGCCAGCCGGGTGCCCGGCGTCCAGCGCGCGCCGTACTGCTGCACCATGTCGCGCTGCAGCCGCAGCGGCGACACCGTGTCGGTCTTGGTCTGGCTGAAATTCTTTTCCGCCAGGCGCATGGTGTAGCGGTAGCCCGCGAAGGGCAGCAGCCCGGCGCGCGCGCCGGCCATCACCGCGTCCACCAGCAGCCGCCAGTCCTCGCCGAAACGCAGCGCCGGCTGGTAGCGCAGGCCGTGCTGGTTCAGCCAGGCGCGCCGGAACAGCGGCTTGGCCCAGCCCAGCGGCGCGCGCTGGCCCGGCAGATCCCACAGCAGCAGGTCGCGCATGGCGATGCGGTGCGGCTGGCGCACCCACGGCCAGCTGGCCGCCACCACCTTGTCCTGCGCCGCGTTGTACAGCGCCAGGCGGTCGCACAGCAGGTCGTACTGGCCCGATTCCATGTACGGCATAAAGCTGGCCAGCCTGTCCTCGGCCCAGGCGTCGTCCGCGTCCAGCAGCGCTATCCATTCGCCGCGCGCGGCGTCGAAGCCCGCGTTGCGCGCCACCGCCGGGCCGCCGTTGCGCGGCTGTTCGATCAGGCGGATGCGTTCGTCGGCCAGCGCCCAGCGCCGCACCAGCTCGCGCGTCTCGTCGCGCGAACAGTCGTCCACCACCAGCACCTCCCAGTCGCGGAAGGTCTGGTTTTGCACGGAGCGCAGCGCCGTCTCCAGGCAGGCGGCGGCGTTATAGGCGGGGATCACGATGCTGATTTTCATGCTCTGATTCTAGCATGGTGATTTGTTAAACTTGCTTGAAACATATCTTCTATCGTGCGCACCGAGCACTGTAGATTTGTCATGCATTGCTGCTATGATTCCTCCACATACTTTCATTTTAGTCATTAATTTTCCATGAGTTTAGCAAGCACTGCGTCGTCCCGCCGGCGCCGCATCCTGATGGTCGGCACCGGCCTGCAGGCCCATGGCGGCATCACGGCCGTGATCCGCTCCTACCTGGAGGTGGGCCTGTTCGAGCAGTGGGGCGTGCGCTATGTGTCCACCTACGAAGGCAAGGGCAAGCTGACCCAGCTGCGCACCATCGCGTCCGCGCTGTGCCGCATCACCGGCTTGCTGGCGGCGCGCCGCGTGGACGTGGTCCATGTGCACAGCGCCTCGCGCGGCAGCTTCTGGCGCAAGTCGCTGGTGGCGGCGCTGGCCTTCGTGTTCCGCGTGCCCTATGTGTTCCATCTGCACAGCGGAGAATTTCCCGACTTTTACGCGCATGGCTGCGGCCCGCTGGCGCGCGCCTGGGTGCGTCTGGTGCTGCGCCGCGCCGCCCGCGTGGTGGTGGTGGCGCCGCGCTGGCGCGCCGACGTGCTGCGCATCGAGCCGGCCGCGCGCGTGGCCGTGGTCGGCAATCCGGTGCGCGTGCCGCCGCTGCTGGCGCCGCTGCGCCCTGAGCGCGCGGACGGCGCGGCCACGGTGCTCTTCCTGGGCCGCCTGCATGAAAAGAAAGGCATCTTCGACCTGGTGCGCGCCATGCCGGCCGTGCTGTCCGTGCTGCCTGCCACCACCTTTGTGTTTGCCGGCGACGGCGAGACCGAGGCCATCCGCGCGCTGGCCACGGAACAGGGTGTGGCGCACGCGCTGCGCCTGCCCGGCTGGGTCGACGGCGCCGCCAAGCAGCAGCATCTGGAGCAGGCGGACCTGTTCGTGCTGCCCACGTATTTCGAGGCGCTGGGCGTGGCGCTGCTGGAGGCCATGGCCTGCGGCGTGCCCGTGATCGCCACGCCGGTGGGCGGCATTCCCGATTTTATCGACGACGGCGTGGAGGCGCTGCTGGTGCCGCCCGGACCGGGGACGGCGCTCGCCGCCGCCATCGTCGCGGCATTGCAGGACAGGGCGCTGCGCAGCCGCTTGCGCGAGCAGGCCTTTGCGCGTGTGGCCCGCGAGTATGCCTTCGACGCCGTGCTGGGCCAGCTGCGCGCGATTTACGCCGAGCTGGGCGTGCCGCTCGGCCCGGCCACTGTGGCCCCGGCTGCCGCGCGCACAGCCTGACTCAGCCGTGCGCCTGCAAATGCTGCACTGCGATTAATATGTTGTCTCTTTGATCTGTTTTTAGGAATGATATGGCTATGATTTACCTGGTCGCCGGCGCGCGGCCGAACTTCATGAAAATCGCGCCCATCGTGCGCGCGCTGCAGGCGCACGGCGGGCTGTCGTTCAAGATCATCCACACCGGCCAGCACTACGACCGGGAGATGAACGACGTCTTCTTCGAAGAGCTCGGCATTCCCCAGCCCGACCTGTTCATGGCCGCCGGCGGCGGCAGCCACGCCCAGCAAACCGCCAAGATCATGCTGGCCTTCGAGGAATTGTGCATTGCACAGCGCCCGGACGCCGTGCTGGTGGTGGGCGATGTCAATTCCACGCTGGCGTGCTCCATCGTCGCCAAGAAGCTGACCATTCCGGTGGCCCACGTGGAAGCGGGCCTGCGCAGCGGCGACATGAGCATGCCGGAGGAGATCAACCGCCTGGTCACCGACAGCATCAGCGACTGGTTCTTCGTCACCGAGCCCAGCGCGGTGGACCACCTGCGCCGCGAGGGCAAGCCGGAGGCGGCCGTGCACTACGTTGGCCACGTGATGGTGGACAACGTGCTGTTCCAGGCCGACAAGCTGGCCGCCAGTGGCGCGGTTGCCCACCTTGGCCTGGAAAGCGCCGCCATCAAGGCCGGCCTGGGCCTGGCGCCGGGCCAGCGCTACGGCGTGGTGACCCTGCACCGCCCCAGCAACGTCGACGATCCGGCCATGCTGGCCCAGCTGGCCGGCGCGCTGCGCGACATCGCGCGCGGGCTGCCGCTGGTGTTCCCGGTGCATCCGCGCACCCGCGCCAACCTGGAAAAATTCGATATCAGCCTGGGACCGGACATCACCCTGGTCGGCCCGCAAGGCTATATGGCCTTCCTCGACCTGTGGAAGGACGCCGCGCTGGTGCTTACCGACAGCGGCGGCCTGCAGGAGGAAACCACGGCGCTGGGCGTGCCCTGCATCACGCTGCGCGAGAACACCGAGCGCCCGGTGACGGTGGAAGAGGGCACCAATGTGCTGGCCGGAACCGTGCCGCAGGCCATTACCGCAGCGGCGGAGCAAATCCTGCGCGGCGAAGGCAAGCAGGGCCGCCGCCCGCACCTGTGGGACGGCAAGGCCGCCGAGCGCATCGTGGATGTGCTGGTGCAGGAATTGAAAAAAGAGCGCACGAAATGAGCGAACGCATAAACATGATGGGCTGCCAGGTCGATAATCTGACCATGGAAGAGACCCTGCAAACCATAGACGGCTTTATCCAGACCGGCCGGCCGCACCAGCACGTGGTGGTCAACGTGGACAAGCTGGTCAAGGCCGCGCACGACGCCGAGCTGCGCCGCATCATCAACGACTGCGCACTGGTGAATGTGGACGGCATGCCGGTGGTGTGGGCCTCGCGCCTGCTGGGCAAGCCGCTCAAGGAGCGCGTGGCCGGCGTGGACCTGTTCGAAGCGCTGATGCAGCGCTCGTCCAAGACCGGCTGGCGGGTGTTCCTGCTGGGCGCGCGCGAGGAAGTGGTGTCCGAGGTGAAGCGGCAGTACGAAATCAAATACCCGGGCCTGACCGTGTGCGGCTACCGCAACGGCTACTGGAAGCCGGAAGAAGAAGCCGGCGTGGTCGAGCAGATCCGCGAGGCCAGGGCGGACCTGCTGTTCGTGGCCATCAGCTCGCCGAAAAAAGAGCATTTCCTGGGCCAGTACCAGGCCCATATGAAAATCCCGTTCGCCATGGGCGTGGGCGGCACCTTCGACGTGGCGGTCGGCCGCGTCAAGCGCGCCCCGCTGTGGATGCAAAAGTCCGGACTGGAATGGTTTTACCGTTTTCTGCAGGAGCCGCGCCGCATGTTCCGGCGCTATTTTATCGAGGACATGGCCTTTGTCTGGCTGTTCCTGAAGGAAGCGGCGCGCCGCTGATCCCAACAAGAGGAAGAAAAAAATGACGACAGTTGCAGTGATTGGCCTGGGCTATGTTGGCCTGCCCCTGGTGATCGAGTTCGGCAAGCACGGCCGCACCATCGGTTTCGATATTTCGCAGGCCAAGGTGGACGCCTGCCGCCACGGCACCGACCCCTCGCGCGAACTGAGCGACGAGCAGATGGCCGCCTCCGTGCACGCCGAATACACCGCCGACCCGGCCATGCTGGCCGAGGCCGACATCATCGTGGTGGCCGTGCCGACCCCGGTGGACAACGCCCACAACCCCGACTTCACGCCGCTGGTGGGCGCCAGCAAGAGCGTGGGCAAGCACATGAAGGACGGCGCCATCGTGGTCTACGAGTCCACCGTGTATCCGGGCGCGACCGAGGAAGTGTGCATCCCGGTGCTGGAGCAGGCCTCCGGCAAGAAATGGAGGGAAGGCTTCAACGTCGGCTACTCGCCCGAGCGCATCAACCCGGGCGACAAGCACCACACCCTGACCACCATCCTCAAAGTGGTGGCGGGCGACACGCCGGAGACGCTGGAGCAGGTGGCCCAGCTGTACGAGCGCATCGTGGTGCCCGGCGTGCACCGCTGCACCAGCATTAAGGCGGCCGAGGCCTGCAAGGTCATCGAGAACACCCAGCGCGACCTGAATATTGCGCTGATGAACGAGCTGGCCATCATCTTCGACAAGATCGGCATCGACACCTCCGAAGTGCTGCAGGCGGCCGGCACCAAGTGGAACTTCCTCAAGTTCAGCCCGGGCCTGGTGGGCGGCCACTGCATCGGCGTCGACCCCTACTACCTGACGCACAAGGCCGAGCAGCTGGGCTACAACCCGCAGGTGATACTGGCCGGGCGCCGCATCAACGACGGCATGGGCAAATACATCGCCGAGCAGACCGTCAAGAACATGATCGCGGCCGGCAGCTACATCAAGGGCGCGCGCGTCAACGTGCTGGGCCTGACCTTCAAGGAAAACTGCGCCGACCTGCGCAACTCCAAGGTGGGCGACGTCATCAACGAGCTGCGCGACTTCGGCATCGAAGTGTTCGTGCACGACCCCTACGCCGACGCCGACGAGGCCATGCACGAGTATGGCGTGCGCCTGTACGGCTGGGACGACCTGCCGCGCGCGGACGCGGTGGTGGCGGCGGTCTCGCACGCCGAGCTGCTGGCGCGGCCGGTCGAGGACATCCAGAAAAAACTCATCAAGGGCGGCTGCTTTATCGACGTCAAAGCGGCGTTCGACAGCGCCGCGCTGAAAGACGCCGGGCTGTGCGTCTGGCGCCTGTAATTACACAAGGGGCCGGTTTCGGCCCCTTTTTAAATCAAGGAGTGCATGCATGAAAGCGATGATATTGGCAGCCGGCAAAGGCACGCGCGTACGGCCCCTGACGTATGACCTCCCCAAGCCCATGATCCCCATCCTGGGCAAGCCCGTGATGGCCTACCTGGTCGAGCACCTGGCCCGCTACGGCATCACGGAAATCATGGTCAACGTCAGTTATCTGCACGAGAAGATCGAGGAATATTTCGGCGAAGGCCACCAGTTCGGCGTGCAGATCGGCTATTCCTTCGAGGGCTACACCAACAACGAGGGCGAAGTCGTGCCCGAACCGCTGGGCTCGGCGGGCGGCATCAAGAAGATCCAGGAATTCGGCGGCTTCTTCGACGACACCACCATCGTGCTGTGCGGCGACGCCATTATCGACCTGGACATCAAATCGGCGCTGTTCGAGCACCGCCGCAAGGGCGCGCTGGCTTCCGTCATCACGCGCGAAGTGCCGTGGGACAAAGTGCCCAGCTACGGCGTGGTGGTGACGGACGCGGACGGCCGCATCCGCGCCTTCCAGGAGAAACCGAAGCAGGAGGAGGCGCTGTCCAATTTCGCCAGCACCGGCATCTACATCTTCGAGCCGGAAGTGATCGACCTGATCCCCACCGACCGTCCCTTCGACATCGGCTCCGAGCTGTTTCCCCTGCTGGCCGAGAAGGGCCTGCCGTTCTACGCCCAGCAGCGCAAATTCAACTGGATCGACATCGGCAGCGTGAAAGACTACTGGGAAGTGCTGCAAAGCGTGCTGCTGGGCGAGGTGGAAAACATGAAAGTGCCCGGCATCCAGGTCGACGAAGGCCTGTGGGTCGGCCTCAACACCAGCATAGACTGGAGCGGCGGCACCAAGATAGAAGGACCGGTCTACATCGGCTCCGGCGCCAGGGTGGAAGCGGGCGCCCACATCATCGGACCGACGTGGATAGGCCACGGCAGCCACGTTTGCAGCGGCGCGGAGGTGGTGCGAAGCGTGTTGTTCGAATATACTCGCGTGTTACCGGATGTTACCTTAGAAGAATTAATTGTCTTTAAGGACTATAGTGTCGACCGAGCTGGTGAAATGAAACACGTTTCAGAATATGAAACGGGTGAATGGGCAAATGCCCGCGACCGCCGTCGCCGCCGCAGGCAAGAAGAATTACTCTACAAATAATTGGACCATCACCGCATGAAAATTTATCCCGTCATTCTGTCCGGCGGCGCCGGTACCCGTTTGTGGCCGCTGTCGCGCGCCGTGCTGCCGAAGCAGTTGCTGCCGCTGGTTGCCGACAAGACCATGCTGCAGGAAACCGCGCTGCGCGTGGCCGGCCGCGCCGCCACCAGCGCCGAACTGATGCCGCCGCTGGTCGTGTGCGGCAATGAGCACCGCTTCCTGGTGGCTGAACAGATGCGCGAAATCGGTGTCAAGCCGCTGGGCATCCTGCTCGAGCCGGTCGGCCGCAACACCGCGCCGGCCGTGGCCGCAGCAGCCCACTACCTGAAGGCCATCGACGCCGACGCCATCATGCTGGTGCTGCCGGCCGACCACGTCATCAACGACGTGGACGCCTTCCACCAAGCCGTGGAGCGCGCGCTGGTGATGGTCAAGGACGGCTCCCTGGCCACTTTCGGCATTGTGCCGACCGCGCCGGAAACCGGCTACGGCTACATCCAGAGCGGCGCCGGCGCAGGCGCCGAGCAATGCTTCAAGGTGGACCGCTTTGTTGAAAAGCCGAACCGCGAAACCGCCGAAGGCTTCGTCGCCGCCGGCAACTACTACTGGAACAGCGGCATGTTCCTGTTCCGCGCCGACGCCTACATCGCCGAACTGGCGAAATTCCAGCCCGAAATCGCCGCCGCCGCCGAAGCTGCCGTGCTCAAGGACTACCGCGACCTGGACTTCTGCCGCCTGGACGAGGCCGCCTTCACCGCCTGCCCGTCCGACTCCATCGACTACGCCGTGATGGAGAAGACCCAGCACGCCGTGGTGGTGCCGGCCGACATAGGCTGGAACGACGTCGGTTCCTGGTCTGCGCTGCACGACGTGCTGCCCAAGGATGCCAACGGCAACGTGACCCGCGGCGACGTCTACCTGGACGGCGTGCAGGGCACGCTGGTGCGCGCCGAGAGCCGCATCGTGGCCGTGGTGGGTGTGAAGGACCTGGTCGTGGTGGAAACCAACGACGCCGTGCTGGTAGCCCACAAGGACCAGGTGCAGCGCGTCAAGCAGATCGTCGACCACCTGAAGACCAAGGACCGCACCGAGCACCTGCACCACACCAAGGTTTACCGTCCGTGGGGCTGCTATGAAGGCATCGACATCGGCGAGCGCTTCCAGGTCAAGCGCATCACGGTCAATCCGGGCGGCAAGCTGTCGCTGCAGATGCACCACCACCGCGCCGAACACTGGATCGTGGTCAGCGGCACCGCCCGCGTCACCTGCGGCGACAAGGTCACGCTGCTGACGGAAAACGAATCGACGTACATCCCTATCGGCATGAACCACCGCCTGGAAAACCCGGGCAAACTGCCGCTGCACCTGATCGAAGTGCAGTCCGGCAGCTACCTGGGCGAGGACGACATCGTGCGCTTCGAGGACGTGTACCAGCGCGCCTGATACGCCTCCTGAAAGCCCATGAAAAAACCCCGCACGCTTCGCAGCGTGCGGGGTTTTTTTGTGCCTGAACGTGAGTTACAGCACGTCGCTGGCGTGGTCCGCCAGGCGCGAGCGTTCGCCGCGCGCCAGGGTCACGTGGCCGCTGTGCGACCAGCCTTTGAAGCGGTCCACCACATAGGTCAGGCCGCTCGAACCTTCGGTCAGGTAAGGCGTGTCGATCTGTGCGATGTTGCCCAGGCACAGAATCTTGGTGCCGGGACCGGCGCGCGTCACCAGGGTCTTGACCTGCTTCGGCGTCAGGTTCTGCGCCTCGTCGATGATCAGGAACTTGTTGACGAAGGTGCGGCCGCGCATGAAGTTGAGCGACTTGATCTTGATGCGCGAGCGTATCAGGTCCTGCGTCGCCGCGCGGCCCCATTCGCCGCCGTCGCTGTCGGACTTGTTCAGCACTTCCAGGTTGTCGTCGAAAGCGCCCATCCACGGCGACATCTTCTCTTCCTCGGTGCCCGGCAGGAAACCGATGTCTTCGCCCACCGGCACCGTGACACGGGTGACGATGATCTCGTTGTACAGCTTGGTCTCCAGCACCTGCGCCAGGCCGGCGGCCAGGGCCAGCAGGGTCTTGCCGGTACCGGCCTGGCCCAGCAGGGTGACGAAGTCGCACTCCGGATTCATCAGCAGGTTCAGCGCGAAGTTCTGCTCGCGGTTGCGCGCGGTCACGCCCCACACGCTGTTCTTGTTGTGAGAGTAGTCGCGCAGGGTTTGCAGCACGGCGGTTTTGCCGTTGATCTGCTTGACCTGGCCGTAGAACGGCGCCTCGCCGCTGGCCGGCTCCAGGAACACGAACTGGTTCACCAGCAGCGTCGGGATGACGGGGCCGGTCACGCGGTAGAACGTGGCGCTCTGGCCGTTCTTGTTCTCCTGCCAGGATTCCATGTCCTTGCCGTGCTTGTTCCAGAAGTCGTCCGGCAGCTGCACGATGCCCGAGTACAGCAGGTCGGTGTCTTCCAGCACGTGGTCGTTGAAGTAGTCCTCGGCCGGCAGGCCCAGCGCGCGCGCCTTGATGCGCATATTGATGTCTTTGGACACCAGCACCACGGCGCGGCCCGGCTGCTCATCTTCCAGCGAACGCACCACGCCCAGGATCTGGTTGTCGGCCTTGCCTTGCGGCAGGCTGGACGGCAGTTCGGCGATCTGCAGCTTGGTCTGGAAGAACAAGCGGCCCTTGGCGTCCTTGTTGCCCAGCTTGGACAGCGGAATGCCGTTCTCGATGGCGTCGTCGTCGGTGCTGCCGACCAGCGCGTCCAGCGTGCGCGAGACCTGGCGTGCGTTGCGCGCCACCTCGGTCATGCCTTTCTTGTGGTTGTCCAGCTCCTCCAGCGTCATCATCGGCAGGTAGACGTCGTGCTCCTCGAAGCGGAACAGCGAGGACGGATCGTGCATCAGCACATTGGTGTCGAGCACGAACAGCTTGGTGCTGCCTTCCTGGTCGGCATGGCGGCTGGTGGACGACTTGAGCACCACTTCCACCGGCTTGTGCTTGGCTGGATGCGGCGCTTCGGCCAGCACCGGCGCGCTCTTGCCGCGCGGCGACTTGGCCTTCGGTGCCGGTGCAACGGCGGGTGCTGGCGCTGCGGCGGGCGCCGGCGCGGCTTTCAGCAGGGCGGCCTTCTTCGCCACCGGCTTGGCGGCGGCGGTCTTGGCCTTGGCGGCCGGTGCGGCGACAGCGATAGGCGCTGCGACCGGTGCGGGTACTGGAACGGCTTTGGCGGCCTTGGCTGCGGGCGCGGCCTTGACCGGGGTTTTCTTCGGTGCGGCGACAGGCGCCAGTTCAACAACAGGCAAAGGCTGGGGACGAACGCCGCTGGCCTTCGGGTAATCTTTTGCGAGCAACAGGGTTGCTGGCTTGGTAGGCAGTTTTGGCAGTGGCATCAGGATCTCGATCTAAAAAATGCTGGAAGGGTCCGCCCATAGGACGCGCCGCGCAGATAGCGGCGCATGGGGTGGATGCTGACGAAAAGGAATATAAGAACTGCCGCGGGCGGGTAGCGCCCGTTGAATGTACCGGTTGGTGGCCGCAGCCACCTGGTACAGTTGGTGGGAGAACTTTGCAGACTCAAAATCTCTATTTTGGTGCGTCGATTGATTGGTGCGTTCTATGATTTCACAAATTCCAGTACTTCATCCACGTGACCGGCAACCTTCACGCCTCTCCATTCTTTCACCAATCGGCCGCTACCGTCAATGACAAACGTACTGCGCTCAATACCGCGCACGGTCTTGCCATACATCTGCTTCATCTTCATGACGCCGAACAGCTGGCAGACAGCCTCGTCCGGGTCGGAAATCAGCTCGAAAGGCAGGCCCAGCTTGGCTTTGAAGTTCTCGTGCGACTTCAGCGAGTCGCGGCTGATGCCCACCACCTCGGCGCCGGCGGCCAGGAATTGCTCGTGCAGGTCGCGGAAGGCCATGTTTTCCGTGGTGCAACCCGGAGTATTGTCCTTGGGATAGAAAAACAGCACGGTATGCTTGGCCGGGCGGCCGGACAGCTGGAAGGTCTTGCCGCTGGTCATGGCGGCGGAAAAATCGGCGACGGTTGCTACGGATGGGCTATCAGCCACAGGTGCTCTCCTGGACGGTGGCGCTGGCGCGTGGACATGCTGGTTGCTGGCAGCGTACCCAGCGGCGCGTAGGTGGGGACGAAAGTTTGTTATTCAAGCTATTTTTCGATGATCAGGGCCAGCGTCACTTTGCGGCCCTCCGCCATCAGGATGTTGTAGGTGCGGCAGGCGGCGTTGGTGTCCATGCACTCCACGCCGATATGCCGGTTCACCAGCGGGGCGCTCAGTTTCGGATGCACAAAGCGCTGGCGCTCGCCGGTGCCCAGTATCACCACGTCCGGCGCGTCGGCCAGCAGCTGCTCGAAATGCTCGGTCGTCAGCTGGTCGAAACTGGCCACCGGCCAGGCGCGCGGCGGCGTTTCCGGCAGCACGACCAGGCTGTAGTCGTAGGGCAGGGCGTTGATTTCTACGCCGCCGGCGAAATAGCCGGTGACAGTCTGGTAGGCCTGGGTGCTGTTGGCGTGGAGCTTCATAATTAAGTCTATGCGTAAGTAACTGTACGTAAAGTGGCGTAAAGGGACGCGATACAGACCGTTATTGTAACGTTTTCCCTTGATCTGCGGCCCGCGAAGGTTGATTTAATGAAGCGCTTTCGGCAGAATGGGTATTTTCGCAATGCACCATTTGCGCGCATCGCCCCATGTGGCGGCCTTCAGGGGCCGGCGACGGGGCCCGTTTTCTCGATAGGATTAGATTTTGCGACCGATTACCAAGTCGAACAAGCTGGCCGAAGTTTGCTATGAAATCCGCGGTCCCGTGCCGGAGAAGGCGCGGCAGATGGAAGAAGAAGGCCACAAGATCACCAAGCTGAACATTGGCAACCTGGCCGTGTTCGGCTTCGACCCGCCGGATGAAATCGTGCATGACATGATGGTCAACCTGCACAACGCGGCCGGCTACACCGACTCCAAGGGCATGTTCGCGCCGCGCAAGGCGGTCATGCATTACACGCAGGGCAAGAACATTCCCGGCGTGGCGATCGACGACATCTACCTGGGCAACGGCGCCTCCGAGCTGATCGTGATGGCCATGAACGCGCTGCTCAACACCGGCGACGAAGTGCTGGTGCCGGCGCCGGACTACCCGCTGTGGACCGCCGCCGTGAGCCTGTCCGGCGGCACGCCCGTGCATTATGTGTGCGACGAGCAGCAGGACTGGTATCCGGACATCGACGACATGCGCCGCAAGATCACCAGCAACACCAAGGCCATCGTCGTCATCAACCCGAACAACCCCACCGGCGCGCTGTACCCGAACGAGGTGCTGCTGCAGATTATCGAACTGGCGCGCCAGCACCAGCTCATCATCTACGCCGACGAGATCTACGACAAGGTGCTGTACGACGAAGCCCAGCACACCTCGATCGCCTCGCTGGCGGACGACGTGCTGATGGTCACCTTCAACGGCCTGTCGAAGAACTACCGCGCCTGCGGCTACCGCGCCGGCTGGATGGTGGTGAGTGGCGAGAAACGCCATGCAAAAGATTACATCGAGGGGCTGAACATGCTGGCCTCGATGCGTTTGTGCGCAAACGCGCCGGGCCAGTTTGCCATCCAGACTGCGCTCGGCGGCTACCAGAGCATACAAGACCTGGTGGGCCCCGGCGGGCGCCTGTTAAAGCAACGCGATCTGGCCTACAAGCTGCTGACCGATATTCCGGGCGTCACTTGCGTCAAGCCGAAAGCCGCGCTGTACATGTTCCCGCGTCTTGATCCGAAGATCTATCCGATCGCGGACGACCAGCAATTCGCCTACGACTTGCTGGCAGAAACCAAAGTACTGATAGTCCAGGGCACCGGATTCAACTGGATTGCGCCCGACCACTTCCGCGTGGTGTTCCTGCCGAACACCGACGACATGACGGAAGCGTTCGGCCGCATCGCGCGCTTTATGGAAGGCTATCGCAAGCGCCACGGCAGCCCCATCTGATCAACACAGCGCCGCGCCGGCGCCGCCGGCCGCGCTGCAAGGAACTCACCAATTATGAAACCCATCAAAGTAGGCCTGTTAGGCGTCGGCAATGTCGGCTCCGGCACGTTCAACGTACTGGAACGCAACCAGGAAGAAATTCGCCGCCGCGCCGGGCGCGGCATTGAAGTGGTGGCCGTCTCGGCCCGCAACCTGGAACGCGCCAAGCAGCGTACTGGCGGCAAAGTGAACGTGGTCGCCAACCCGTTCGACATCGTCAACGACCCGGAAATCGACATCGTCGTTGAGCTGATCGGCGGCTACGACGAAGCCAAGGCCCTGGTGCTGCAAGCCATCGCCAACGGCAAGCACGTGGTCACCGCCAACAAGGCGCTGCTGGCCGTGCACGGCAACGAAATTTTCGCCGCCGCGCAAGCGAAGGGCGTGATGGTGGCGTTCGAAGCGGCCGTGGCCGGCGGCATCCCCATCATCAAATCGCTGCGCGAAGGCCTGACCGCCAACCGCATTGAATGGCTGGCCGGCATCATCAACGGCACCACCAACTTCATCCTGTCCGAGATGCGCGACAAGGGCCTGGACTTCGGCACCGTGCTGAAACAGGCGCAGGAGCTGGGCTACGCCGAAGCCGACCCCACCTTCGACATCGAGGGCGTGGACGCGGCGCACAAGGCCACCATCATGTCGGCCATCGCCTTCGGCATTCCGGTGCAGTTCGACAAGGCGCACGTGGAAGGCATCTCCAAGCTGGACGCAGTGGACATCAAGTACGCCGAGCAGCTGGGCTACCGCATCAAGCTGCTGGGCATCGCCAAGCGCGCCAAGGTCAACGGCACCGAAGGCATCGAGCTGCGCGTGCACCCGACGCTGATCCCGTCCAAGCGCCTGATCGCCAACGTGGAAGGCGCCATGAACGCCGTGCTGGTGCAGGGCGACGCCGTCGGCGCCACGCTGTACTACGGCAAGGGCGCGGGCGCCGAGCCGACCGCCTCGGCCGTGATCGCCGACCTGGTCGACATCACCCGCCTGGCCACGGCCGATCCCGAGCACCGCGTGCCGCACCTGGCCTTCCAGCCGAACGCCATGACCGACATCCAGATCCTGCCGATGTCCGAGATCACCACCAGCTACTACCTGCGCCTGCACGTGGTGGACCAGCCGGGCGTGCTGGCCGACCTGACCCGCATCCTGGCCGACGCCACCATCTCGATCGACGCCATGATGCAGAAGGAACCGGCGGACAACGAGACCCACACCGACATCATCATCCTGACGCACCAGACCCAGGAGAAGAACGTCAACGCCGCCATCGCCAAGATGGAAGCGCTGAGCACGGTGGTGGGCAGCGTGACCCGCATCCGCTTGGAAAACCTGAGCTGACCGGCTCTGGCATGGCGGGTTACGCGGCGACGCCGCTAACCCGCCCTACGGTTCCTGTGCCGATTGCAATTCGTAGGGCGGGTTAGCGCGGCAGCGCGTAACCCGCCAAGCCGCCGCAATAATCAGCAATTCGATCATCCGCCGCCCATGGCCGGTGCTACTCTTGGCGCTCTCACCGGAGCCCGCCTTGAAGCCACTCATCCTCGCCCTGCTTGCCGCCGGCCACGCCAGCGCCGCCACCTGGTACGTTTCCCCCACCGGCAACGACGCCGCCAGCGGCGCCCAGGACGCCCCGTGGCTCACTTTCGCCCGCGCGCAGGACGCCGCCGCCCCCGGCGACACCATCTACTTCCGTGGCGGCCGCTACGCCTACACCGCCGCCGCCACCGCCTGCGCCAGCCGCACCGCCGTAGTGGACGCCGTCACGCTGAACAAAAGCGGCCAGGAAGGCGCGCCCATCCGTTACTGGGCCTATCCCGGCGAAACCCCGGTGTTCGACTTCTCCGCCATCAAGGACGACTGCCGCGTGAAAGGCATCAACGCCTCCGCCAGCTGGCTGCACCTGAAAGGCCTGGAAATCACCGGCGCGCCGCAGCAGCCCGAAAACCGCCTCAACCACGAATCCTGGGGCCTGTGGATCAAGGGCAGCCACAACATCTTCGAACAGCTCAACACCCACCACAACATGGGACCGGGCGTGTTCATCGCGGACGGCAGCCACAACCTGGTGCTCAACAGCGACTCGCACCACAACTACGACCCCTACACCTCCAACGGCGCAGGGCAGAGCGCGGACGGCTTCGGCGCCCACATCAAGCCCAACCAGCCCGGCAACGTGTTCCGCGGCTGCCGCGCCTGGGCCAACACCGACGACGGCTTCGACCTGATCAAAGCCTACTCGCCGGTCACCATAGAAAACTCGTGGGCCTGGCAGCACGGCTACCTGCCGGGCACCAGCACGCCGCTGGCGGCGGGCAACGGCAATGGCATCAAGGCCGGCGGCTACGGCGGCGTGTACGTGGCCAACGGCGTCAAGCACACCGTGCGCTTCTCGGTGGCCTTCAACAACAAGGCCGCCGGCTTCTACGCCAACCACCACCCGCTGGCGATCGACTTCTTCAACAACACCGCCTTCGGCAACGGCGCCGACTACGACATGCGCGGCATCGCCCCCGACGGCGGACCGGCCAGCTTCGGCCTGCTGCGCAACAACATCGGCCGCACCATCCGCAACGCCGCCGGCGCCGACCAGGCCCACAACAGCTGGACCCTGCCGCTCACCGTCGGCGACGCCGACTTCGACAGCGTCTCCGCCGAAGGCTGGGACGCGCCCCGCCAGCCCGACGGCAGCCTGCCCGTGCTGCGCAGCTACCACCCGCGCCCCGGCAGCGCCCTGATCGGCCTGGGTGCTTTTGCGGCCGCCGTGCAAGAAAAAAAATAGCCGGGCTGCGCAAAACGCGGCCCGGCGAAAAGGTCTTACTCTGGGTAGGTACTACAACTACAACTTCAACTGCGGGTGCTACGAAACGGAATTACTTGCTGGCGACGGTCAGTTCGCTTTTTACTTCCTTCACGCCTTCAACGGCGGAAGCGGCCTGGATGGCTTTGGTGCCAATGTCGGTGTTGGCAACCTGGCCGGTCAGCGTGACCACGCCCTGGGCTGCGGTGACGCCCACGCCTTTGTAGTCGCTCAGCGCGGCCTGGACTTTCTTGCTCAGCGCGCCATCGGTGGAATTGGCGGCGGTGCCCACGCCTGCCATGGTGCCTTCTTGCTGCGGCACGGCGTAGGCGGCGGTAATCGAAGCGGCGCTCAGGGCGGCGGCGGCGAGCAGGCGGGTGATCATTTTGGTGTTCGTCATGTTTGCTACTCCATAAAGTTTTAAGGGAACGCCTTGTGACGTTATCCTCTCCATTGCAAGCGGTGTGCCAGCTCTAAAAAGTCCAATGAAATCAAAGGCTTGGCATTTTTGCCAAGATTGACTTGCCGACAGGCAGCAAATTTGTCACATGATTTGTCGTGATACGGCGACACATTCCACGGTGGTTTTCCCAAGTTGTTGAAAACAAAGGGTTTTTTTCTGTCGCCGCCGCACGACAGAAAAAAACACTATGGCCCGCCGCACGGTGATTGGGTAGAGTCTGAACACCAGTCATAGGAGACCGCTCATGCAATTGTCCAACTACAAAACCTCAACCAAGCTGGTGCTGGCATTCATCGCGGTGGCGACGATAGGCGCGCTGCTGGGCGCCTACGCCATCTACAACATGAAGCGCATCAACGACGCCGACACCCGCCTGTACCAGCAGGAATTGATGGGCCTTTCCTACTTCAAGGAAGCCAATGTGGAGCGCCTGAAGGCCGTGGTCGGCCTGCGCGACGCCATCCTCGCCACGTCCCAGGCCGAGCGCGACAGCGCCAACGCCCGCATCGCCGACGGCCGGGCCAAGAGCCAGGCCTTCATCGCGCAGGCCAGCAGCTTGTTTACGACAGAGGAAGGCCGGCGCCAGGTGGCGCAGCTGCAGGACGTCATCAAGACCGACCAGGCCGCCGCCGACGGCCTGATCGCCCGCATCAAGGCCAGCGACATGCACGCCGACAGCGAACTGCAGCAATACATGCGCGCCAACGTGGTCCAGCCCAGCGTGCAGCTGGGCGTGGCCATGACCAAGCTGTCCCAGCTCAAGGAAAGCGAAGCCAAGGCCGTGGCCGAAGCCAATACGGACCTGTACGCCAGCAGCCGCAACGTGACCATCGTTCTGGTGCTGGCCGGGCTGGCGGTGGGCGTGTTCCTCGGCTTCGCCGTCAGCCGCCACGTGACCAATCCGCTGGCGGTGGCGGTCGGCAGCGCGCACCGCATGAGCGAGGGCGACATGACCGTGGCCATGCAGGTGGAAGGCAAGGACGAGACGGCGCAGCTGCTGCAGGCGCTGGAAAACATGCGCGCCAGCCTGCAAGGCATCGTCGCCACGGTGCGCGAGGATGCGGACGGCGTGGCCACCGCCAGCAGCGAGATCGCCCAGGGCAACCTGGACCTGAGCGCGCGCACCGAAAGCCAGGCCAGCGTGCTGGAAGAGACGGCGGCGTCGATGGAGGAAATCAGCTCTGCGGTGAAGCAGAACGCCGACAGCGCGCGGCACGCCAACCAGCTGGCGTCCAACGCGGCCACGGTGGCCGTGCGCGGCGGCGAAGTGGTGGCGCAGGTGGTGTCCACCATGCAGGGCATTAACGACGCCTCGCGCAAGATCGAAGACATTACCGGCGTGATCGACGGCATCGCCTTCCAGACCAACATCCTGGCCCTGAACGCGGCCGTGGAAGCGGCGCGCGCGGGCGAGCAGGGCAGGGGCTTTGCGGTGGTGGCGTCCGAGGTGCGCAACCTCGCGCAGCGCTCGGCGGCGGCGGCCAAGGAAATCAAGGCGCTGATCAGCGATTCAGTGGAGCGTGTGGACCTGGGCGCCAAGCTGGTGGACCAGGCCGGCGCCACCATGACGGAAGTGGTGGCCAGCGTGCAGCGCGTGAGCTCCATCATCGGCGAGATTGCGCTCGCCAGCAGCGAGCAGACCACCGGCGTGGAGCAAGTGAACCAGGCGATTATCGAAATGGACCACGTAACGCAGCAGAACGCCGCGCTGGTGGAGCAGGCGGCGGCCGCCGCCAAGGCCATGCAAGACCAGGCGGCCAGCCTGGCGCAAGCGGTCAGCGTGTTCAAGATCGAAGCCGGCGCCGTGCGCCGGCATGCCCCGGGCCGCGCCCTCGCGCTCAGGTAACTTGCGCCGCCGTCGGGTGGTCAGGGCGGGTTACAACCCGCCCTACGAATCAGCCACGCCGTCGGCGCGGAACTGGGCCGCGTTCAAGTCATACTTCTGCAGCAGGCGGTAAAACTCGGTGCGGTTGCGCTCGGCCAGGCGGGCCGCGTCGGCCACGCTGCCGTCGGTCAGCTTGAGCAGCTGCACCAGGTAGTTGCGCTCGAAGCGCTGCTTGGCCTCCGTATAGCTGAGCACCTCCAGCGAGGGCACGCGCAGCGCGCGCTGCACCAGCGTGAGCGGCACCAGCGGCGCGGTCGCCAGCGCGCACACGTGTTCGACCACGTTGTACAGCTGCCGCACATTGCCCGGCCAGGACGCCCGCGTAAGCGCCTCCAGCGCGCCCGGCGCAAAGCCGCTCACCGTCTTCTGGTACTTGGCCGCCAGCGCGTGCAGAAAGCGCGTGGCCAGCAGCGCCACGTCCTCGCGGCGCTCCGACAGCGGCGGCAAGGTCAGCGTGATGACATTCAGCCGGTAGTACAAATCCTCCCGGAACTGCCCCTCCAGCATGGCCGCGTCCAGGTCGCGGTGGGTGGCGGACAGGATGCGCACATCCACCGGCCGGCCCTGGTCCGAGCCAAGCTGGCGCACCACGCGCTCCTGCAGCACGCGCAGCAGCTTCACCTGCAGCAGCAGCGGCATGTCGCCGATCTCGTCCAGGAACAGCGTGCCGCCGTCGGCCGCCTGCACCAGGCCTTCGCGGCTGTTCACCGCGCCCGTGTACGCGCCTTTCACATGCCCGAACAGTTCGGACTCCAGCAGCTGCTCCGGGATTGCGCCGCAATTGACGGCGATGAAGGGCGCTTTCGCGCGCCGGCTGGCGCGGTGGATGGCGCGCGCCAGCAGCTCCTTGCCGGTGCCGCTCTCGCCGCGTATCAGCACGCTCGCATCGGACGCCGCCACCAGTTTGGCTTCGGCCAGCAGCTCCGCCATGGACTGGCTGCGGCTGATGATCTCCTCGCGCCAGCGCTCGTCGCCGCCGCCCTGCGCCGGCGCCGGCGCGGTGAGGCTCAGCGCGTGCTCGATGCGGTCCAGCAGCACCTTGGCGTCGAAAGGCTTGGTCAGATAGGCGTAGGCGCCCAGCGTGGTGGCCTCCACCGCGTCCGGTATGGTGCCGTGCGCGGTCAGCAGTATCACCGGCAGCGCGGGATACTGCGAACGGATTTCCTGGAACAGCGCCATGCCGTCGCGGCCGGGCAGTCGGACGTCGCTCACCACCAGCTGCGGCAGCTCGATCGACAGCCGCGCCAGCGCCGCCTCCGCGCTGTCGGCCGACGTGACGCGGTAGCCGTTGGCGGTGAGGCGCAGCGACAGCAGCCGCAGCAAGTCCGTATCGTCGTCCACCAACAGTATGTGCGCGCCGGCCATCAGCGGCCTCCCTGGGCGGACGATTGCGGCGGCGGCCGCACCGGCAGATTGCGCTCGATGGCCTTCAGGCCTTCCAGCATGTCGTTCAGCTGTTCGGTCTTGCGCTGGTTTTCCTTGAGCTGCGTGCTCAGTTTCTCGTTGTGCTCGGACAGCCTGCGCGCCTCCGCGCAATGGCTGGACAGCAACTGCGCCAGCGGCTTGAGCGACTGCGCAGCCGGCTCGCCGGAGGTGGCCACGCTGTCGAACTGCGCCTGCGCGCGCGCCAGGTCGCCGCTGCCGCGCGTGAGCATCAATATCATGCCGATCTGCAGCGACAGCTTGGGCGTGGCCTGCTGCAGGCTCAAGCCGCTCAGTTCTTTCAGCAGCTCGCCTTGCGCCATGCGGCGCAGGCTTTGATGGTAGGCCAGCAGCGGCGCGGCCTCGTCCTGCGGCGACACATGCGTGATCGGCGTTTGCGCCAGCGGTGCAACGGCAGGCGGCGGCAGCGCGACCTGTGGCGGCGGGGCCTGGGTGACGCACGCGGCCAGCACCAGCGGCAGCGCGGTAATCAGCACCGCAGTGAGTGGCGGAGGAATAGGCAATTTAATGGTCATAAGGAAGTTCAATCCGAAAATGGGCTCCCGCCTGGGAGGGAAGCAGTTGAAGAGCGCCGCCGTGCGCCTGCACGTACTCGCGCACGATGGACAGGCCGATACCGTTGCCACGCCGCGCACCGGGCGGCTGGCGCTCGCCCTGGTAGAACGGCTCGAACACGCGTTCCGCGTCCTCCGGCGCCACCCCCGGCCCCTGGTCTATGCAGTCGATGCGCAGCATGTCCTGGTGCTCGTCCAGTGCAAAGCGCACCACGCCGCCTGGCGGGCTGAAACGCAGCGCGTTTGACAGCAGATTGCCCAGTGCGGCGGCTATCTTGTCGCGGTCCAGCGGCAGCGTGCGCGGCGCGCCCTCCACCAGCGCCTGCAAGCCGCGCGCCTGCATCTGCAGTTGCTGGTTGGCGACCACCTCGTGTACCAGCGCCGCCGGATCGCAGGGCGTGCGCAGCAGGTGCTGGGCCTCGAAATTGGCGGCGTTGTAGCGCAGCAGGTCTTCAATCTGGTTCTGCAGCGAGGCCGTGTTGTGGCGCAGGATGGCGGCGATCTCGCGCTGTTGCGGCGTGAGCGCGCCCAGCACCTGGTCCTCCAGCAGCGCCACGCCCTCCACCAGCGCGGCCAATGGCGTCTTCAGCTCATGCGAGATATGGCGCAGGAAGCGCGACTTGTCGGCCTCCAGGTCGGACAAGCGCTGGCGCAGCCAATTCAACTGCTGACCCAGCCGCCGCAAATCGTTTGGCCCCTCGACTGCGATGGCGTCGCCGTAGCGGTTCTCGCCCAGCCTGTGGATGGCCTGCTCGATCTGTTTCAGCGGGCGCGACACCCAGGCCCCGAAGCCCACCGCCAACAGCGCCGCCAAGGCGATGGCGGCGGCCACCTGGCCGGTCAGGACGCCGCGCCGCTGGTCAAGTTCGTCAAGCAGCAACTGGTTGCGGCGCTCCACCTCGCGCTTCACCTCATCCTCCAGGCGCTGGCTGATGGCAGGCAGGCCGCTGAGCGCCTGGTTCAGTGCCTGCACCCGGCTGGCGCGGCGGGCGCGCGGCGTCTGCAGCACGGTCCACGCAGCGTCGCTGCGCTGCGCCCAGTCGGCGAAAGTGTGCGGCGGCGCGCCGGGCAGACCGGCCGACACTGCCGCCAAGGCTGTTTGCGCGTCGCGCCAGGCCTCGGCATAGCGCTGGCGGAAGGCCGGATCGTCCAGCACCAGATACTGGCGCGCGCTGCGCTCCATGGCCACGCTGCGTTCGGCCAGGCGCTGTGCATTCTCGGTCAGGGCGACGGCATGCTGGCCGGCCTCGCGGCTATGGGCGGCGAGGCGGTCCAGGATCAGCAGGGCATGCACCGACGTCGCGCTCAGCAGCACGGCGACCAGCAGAAACACGCCCAGCAGCAGATGGCGGAAAGACAGCTTGGGAAACATAGGAAACGGAGGCCGGACGGCTCAGCAGCGTATCCACTGCATCATAGGGGAAAAGCCCGAAACTCCGCGTCCGATTGGTATAGCGAGCTGAGCCGCATTCCCTCCAATTTGGGGTCTGACCCCGGATTGGGGTAAATGCGGCTCAGCTCGCTTGTAGGAAGGGGACTAGGGAGGGAAGCTTATGCTGACTTTCAGGCCTTGGCCGTGGGCGCCGTCGGCGAGGGCGATGGTGGCGCCGTGCAATGCGGCAATGTCGCGCACGATGGCCAGGCCCAGGCCGGCGCCGCCGGGGTTGCGCTGCATGGAGGCGGCGGCGCGGTAGAAGGGGGAGAACACGCGCTCGCGCTCGCTTTCCGGGATGCCGGGGCCGCTGTCTTCCACTTCCAGCACGCGGCCCGGGCCGATCCGCAGCGTGACGCCGCCGCCGTCCGGCGTGTAGCGCAGCGCGTTGTCGACCAGGTTGGCCACCATTTCGTGCAGCAGCAGCGCCTGGCCGGGCACCACCAGTTCCTGCTCCGCTTCCAGCGCCAGGTCGATATTGCGGCTCACCGCCGGCACCGCCTGCTCCAGCGCCACCTGCCGCACCAGCGCGCGCAGCTCCACCGGCACCGGCTCCACGCCGCCGCTGTGCTCGATGCGCGCCAGCATCAGCAGGCGGTTGGCCAGGTGGACCGCCGAGTCGGTGGTGGCGGCGATGCCTTGCACCATGGCGCGCAGCGCCGCCGCGTCGCAGGGCGCGCGGTCCGCTTCGCGCAGCGCCAGTTCGGACTGCGTCTTGAGCACCGTGAGCGGCGTGCGCAGCTGGTGCGAGGCGTCGGCGATGAAGCGGCGCTGGCTGGCGATCAGGTCCTGGATGCGGGACATGGAGCCGTTCATCGCCTCCACCAGCGGCCGCACTTCCTTGTGCACCAGCGCGGGATCGACGTCGGACAGGTCGGACACGCTGCGCGTTTCCACTTCCACTTTCAGGCGCATCAGCGGCTTGAGCACCAGCCGCACCGCGAACCACACCAGCAGGCCGGTGGCCAGGACCAGGCCGGCCTGCCACAGCAGCGTGTCGAGCAGGATCTGGTTGGACAGGCCGCGCCGCGCGTCCAGCGTTTCGGCCACCTGGATCAGCGCGATGCCGCGCATGCTGTCGTCGTACACCGGCTGCAGCAGCGCGGCAATGCGCACCGGCTGGCCGTTGTATTTGGCGTGGTAGAAGCGCACCAGCGCGGGATAGGCTTCCGAGCGCGGCACATTGGCCGGCACCGGTGGCAGGTCGCCAAAGCCGGACACGGTCTCGCCATTGATGCCGCTGACCTTGTAGAAGATGCGGCCCAGCGTGTCGGTCTCGAAGCTGTCCAGCGCCACGTAGGGCACGTCGGCCACCACCTTGCCGTCCTGTACCGAGACGCGCTCGGCCAGCGCGCGGGTGGAGGCCAGCAGCGAGCGGTCGTAGGCCATGTCGGCCGCGTCCAGCGCGTTGCGGTAGACCGAGACGGCGTCCAGCGCCATCAGGCAGATCAGCGGCACCAGCAGCCAGCGCAGCAGCTGGCCGCGCAAGCTGCCCAGCGGGGCGTTGTACCTCGCGGGCTGCTGCGGTGGCGGCGCGCGCTCCATTACTCGGCCGGCTCGCGCGGCTGCAGCAGGTAGCCGATGCCGCGCAGGGTGGTGATGGCGGCGCCGCCGGGCTGGCCGCTCTCGAGCTTTTTGCGCACGCGGTGGATGTACAGGTCGATCGCGTCCAGGTTGGCGTCGTCCGCCAGCGCGAACACTTCGTCGAACAGCTTTTCCTTCGACACGGCGCGGCCGCTGCGGCTGATCAGCGCTTCCAGCACCGCGTGCTCGCGCGGCGTGAGCGCCAGCGCCGCGCCGTGGTAGCTGAACATGCGGGTGATGGTGTCGAAGCTGAGCGCGCCGCAGCTGTGCACCAGCGCCTCGTTGCCCACGCTGCGGCGCAGCAGCGCCTTGACGCGCGCTTCCAGCTCGGCCAGCTCGAAAGGCTTGGCCAGGTAGTCGTCCGCGCCCAGGTTCAGGCCCTGCACGCGTTCCTCCAGGCCGCCGCGCGCGGTCAGGATCAGCACCGGCGTCTTGCCGCGCGGGCCGCCGCGCGCGCGCAGGCGCTTGAGCACCTCCAGCCCGTCCATGCGCGGCAGGGTAAGATCGAGTATCACCAGCGCATAGTCCTGCGTGTGCAGCAGGGCGTCGGCGTCGGCGCCGTTGTCGGCGCACTCCACCGTCAGGTGGGCGTCGCGCAGGGCCTTGGCCAGCCAGTGCTGCAGTTCGGTATGGTCTTCTACGAGGAGGATGCGCATGGTTTTCGTGTTGCCGGGTGTATGCTCAGGCCTGCATCTTCCTCGCCGCGCCGCCAAAAGTAAATTCTTTGTGGTGACGTGGCGACAATATTGGCAGTGAAAGAGAATTGAAAGGAAGTGAAACCTATAGTGGAGCCCTGATTTCAGTGATCAGGCATATCACCAACAATTATATCTATAGGAGACACCCATGAAGAAGTCCACTTTGGCGCTGGCCGTTGCCGCTGCCGCCGTTAGCGCCCTGGGCGGCGCGGCGCACGCGCAGTCGAATGTGCAAGTCTATGGCTTGATCGACGCCGGCGTTGAAAACGCTTCGAATGCCACGCCTGCGGGTGGCTCCAAGACCAGCGTGATTTCCGGCGGCATGAACACCTCGCGCTGGGGCCTGCGCGGCACCGAAGACCTGGGCGGCGGCCTGAAAGCCGTGTTCAACCTGGAAGGCGGCATCCTGCTCGACAGCGGCGCGCAGGACGGCCCGCTGTTCAAGCGCCAGGCCAACGTCGGCCTGGAAGGCAGCTTCGGCCGCGTGGTCATCGGCCGCTCCTTCACCACCGTGTACGACACCGTCATCTCCTACGATCCGATGGGCTTTGCGCCTTACTACTCGTGGGCCACCAGCGGCCCGGCCACCGGCCCGAGCAAATACGGCTTCACCACCGCCTTCGACAACCTGATCAAGTACACCGGCAGCACCGGCGACTTCAAATACGGCGCCACCTACGGCATGGGCGAGCAGACCACCGGCCAGTCCGACAGCCGCAAAATGGCGGGCAACGTGGCCTACGCCGCCAATGGCCTGGGCCTGATGGCGACCTGGGAGCGCATCAACGGCAACACCGTGGCTGTCACCGGCCGCCGCGACGAGAACACCGTCTACCACTTGGGCGCAAGCTACGAGACCGGCCCGTTCAAGTTCTACGGCGTGATGCGCGACTACAAGCTGGTGGCCGGCAAAGCCGCTACGGCGGACGTGAAGGCGACCACCTGGTGGGCCGGCGTGGCGTACAAGGCCATTCCGAACACCACCATCACCGGCGCCGTGTACCGCGTGAACGTGAAGAATGTGGCCAGCGGCAAGGACGCCGATCCTGTGATGTACGTGGCGCGCTACCGCTACGCGCTGTCCAAGCGCACCGACGTGTACGTGGCTGCCGCCTACGCCAAGGCCAAGCACGGCCAGCTGACCGGCCTGTCGCGCGACGACGCTGGCTTCGACACGAACCAGCGCGGCGTGGTCACCGGCATCCAGCACCGCTTCTAATCAGCCTAGCGAGCACCGCGCCATGAAAGCCCTGCCAACCTTGCTGTTGCCGCTTGCCTTGCTGGCGGCGGGCGCGCACGCGGCCAAACCGCCGCAAGGCGTGCCGGCCGGCCGTGTCGAGTGCATCGTGCCGTCCAAGCCGGGCGGCGCGATGGACCTGACCTGCAAGCTGGCGCAGAAGGGCTTGCAGGCGCTGGCCGGCGAGGCGCAGCGCGATGTGCACATCAGCTACGTGCCCGGCGGCATAGGCGCGGTGGCCTGGCACTCGCTGATGTCGCAGCGGCGCGCCGATCCGAACACGCTGGTGGTGTTCTCGGGCGGCTCGCTGCTCAATCTGGCGCAGGGCAAGTTCGGCAAGGCCAAGGCGGACGATGTGCGCTGGGTGGCGGCGCTGGGCGCGGACTACGGCATGATCGCCGTGCGTTCCGACTCGGCCTACAAATCGCTGGCGGACCTGGTGTCGGCGCTGAAGAAGCATCCCGAAAAGGTGCTGATCGGCGTGTCCGGCACCATCGGCAGCCAGGACTGGCTGAAGATCGCGCTGGTGATGCGCGCCGCAGGCGTGGACCCGAAAGTGCTGCGCTTCGTGGCCCTCGAGGGCGGCGGCGAGGCCTTCACTGCCATGGACGCGGGCTTTGTGCACGTGGTGTCCGGCGACGCGTCGGAAGCCACGCTGTACGCGGCCAAGGGCAAGACGCGCGTGCTGGCGGTGCTGTCCGAACAGCGCCTGCCCGGCGTGCTCGCTGCCGTGCCCACCGCGCGCGAGCAGGGCGTGGACGTGGTCTGGCCCATCATCCGCGGCGTGTGGATGGGACCCCATGTGCCCGAGGCGGATTACCGCCAGTGGGTGCAGGTGTTCGAGCGCATGATGGCCACGCCGCAATTTGCCGAAGCCCGCATGGCTTACGGACTGTATCCCTTTGCACTGACCGGCGACGCGCTCGCCGACTATGTACGCAAGGCCGTGGACAACTACGGCAAGCGCGCCAGCGAATTCGGCCTGGTGCGCTAAGCAAGCAAAACACTCTAACCGGAGACTTATATGTTCAAGAAATCGACCCTGGCCGTCGCGGCTTCCCTGTTCGCATCCGCAGCATTCGCCCAAGTACCGGCCGGCTATCCCGCCGACTATCAGAAGCTGATCGACGGCGCGAAGAAGGAAGGCAAGCTGGTTGTCTACGGCGCCACCGACAGCAAGGCGACCCAGCCGCTGATCAAGGAATTCAACGCCATCTACCCCGGCATCACCGTCGAGTACAACGACATGAATTCGACCGAGGTGTACAACCGCTTCATCTCCGAAGCGGCCGCCGGCGGCAACACCGCCGACGTGATGTGGTCCTCGGCCATGGACCTGCAGATGCGCCTGGCCTCGGACGGCCACGCGCTGAAATACAAATCGGTTGAAGCGCCGAAGATCCCCGGCTGGGCGGTGTGGGACGACCAGGCCTACGGCACCACGTTCGAGCCGGCCGCCATCGTCTACAACAAGCGCCTGGTGGACGCCAAGGAAGTGCCGCAGACGCACGCCGATTTCGCCAAGCTGATCCAGCAGCCCAAGTTCAAGGACAAGGTCACCACCTACGACATCGAAAAATCCGGCGTGGGCTTCATGTTCATGACCCAGGACGCGAAGGAAAATCCGAAGTTCATCGATCTGGAGAACGCATTCGGCGTGGCCAAGGTGCGCGTGCAGTCGTCCACCGGCACCATGATGGAGCGCATTTCCTCGGGCGAGAACCTGATCGGCTACAACGTGCTGGGCTCCTACGCGCTGGTGCGCGCCAAGACCGACCCGTCCATCGGCGTGATGCTGCCGAAGGACTACACGCTGATACTGTCGCGCGTGATGTTCATCAACAAGGCCGCGAAGAACGTCAACGCCGCCAAGCTGTGGCTGGACTTCATGCTGTCCCATCGCGGCCAGACCGTGATCGCGAACGAATCCAAGCTGTACGCCATCCGCGCCGACGTGACCGGCGAAACCACTTCGGCCGACCTGATCAAGCAGATCGGCAAGGACAACGTCAAGCCGGTGCCGGTGCACCCCATCATTTTGCAGTTCCTGGGACCGGCCAAGCGCATGGCCTTCCTGAAGCAGTGGAAAGAGACCGCCGGTAAGAAGTAAGCAGGATGGCGGGTTAGCGCAGCGTAACCCGCCAAGCAGCAGCCAACCGTTGAATCGAGACCCGACCATGCAAACATTGACCCTACCCTCAAGCGGCCGCCGCAGCCTGAACTGGCCGCGCGGCGTGGTGGTGACGCTGACCGCGATCGCCATCTTCCTGCCGCTGTACCTGATCTTCTATCAGAGCTTCCTGTCGGCGCCGTTCTTCATGCCGAACAAGGTGCTGAGCCTGGAAGCCTACAGCTTCATCTTCGACGACCCCGATTTCGCGCAGGCGTTCTGGAATGGCCTGATCCTGGCCACCGGCCTGGCAGCCATCGCCGTGCCGCTGGGCGGCGCGCTGGCCTTCCTGATGATACGCACCGACCTGCCTGGCCGCGGCTGGATCGCGCCGCTGCTGCTGGTGCCCATCTTCGTCTCGCCCATGGTGATGGGCTTCGGCTACGTGGTCTCCATGGGGCCGGTGGGCTTCTACTCGATCTGGGCCAAGGAGCTGCTCGGCTTCATTCCCTGGAATATCTACTCCTTCACCAGCATCGTCATCATTGCCGGTCTCACGCACGTGCCGCACGTTTATCTGTATGCCTCGTCCGCGCTGAAAAGCCTGGGCTCGGACGTCGAGGAAGCGGCCCGCGTGGCAGGCGCCTCGCCGTGGCAGGTGATGATGAACGTGTCGCTGCCGATGATCATGCCCGCGCTGTCCTACGCCGGCGTGCTGGTGTTCTTCCTCGGCTTCGAGGTGTTCGGTCTGGTTCTGGTGCTGGGCGATCCGGAAGGCCACCTGGTGCTGGCCACCTATCTGTACAAGCTGACCAACAAGCTGGGTACGCCGTCCTACCACCTGATGGCCGCCGTCGCCGTCTGCCTGGTGATGGTGACCATGCCGCTGGTGATGATGCAGCGCTGGCTGCTCAAGTCGGCCAATAAATACGTGTCCATCAAGGGCAAGGGCGCGCGCACCAAGGCCATGCCGCTCGGTAAATGGAAATGGCTGGCCTTCGGCCTGCTGTTCGCCTGGCTGCTGTTCACCATCATCCTGCCGCTGACCGGCATCGTGCTGCGCTCCTTCGTGCAGTACTGGGGCGAGGGCGTGAAGCTGGCCGACGTGCTCACGCTGCAGCACTTCCGCGACATCTTCGAGCAGCACTCGCTGATGCGCGGCATCCTGAACACGGTGCTGATCGGCGTGATCGGCGGCGGCCTGGCCGTGGCCTGCTACTGCGCCATTGCGCTGGCCATGCACCGCAAGCCGGACGGCATCACCCGCATGCTGGACTACAGCGTGCTGGTGCCGCGCGCCGTGCCTGGCCTGCTGGCCGGCCTGGCCTTCCTGTGGGTGTTCCTGTTCGTGCCTTCGTGGCTGGACGGCATGCTCAAGGGCATGGACAACGGCCTGGCCCTGTGGCTGAGCGAGCACCTGATTCCCGCGCTACGTTCCCTGCGTTCCACCATCTTTGCGGTGTGGCTGGCGTACTCGGTGGTGTGGCTGGCTTACGGCATGCGCTTGATTTCGACCGCGCTGCTGCAGGTGGGTCCCGAGCTGGAAGAAGCGGCGCGCGCCGTGGGCGCCAAGCGCGGCCAGGTGACGCGCGACGTGACGCTGCCGCTGATCAAATACGGCCTGCTGGGCGCATGGCTGATGGTGTTCCTGATCTTCGAGCGCGAATACTCGACCGGCGTGTACCTGCTCTCGCCGGGCACCGAGGTGATCGGCGCCATGCTGGTGTCGCTGTGGGCGGGCGGTTCGACCGACCTGGTGGCGGCGCTGTCCTTCATCAATATATCGCTGGTGGCCGTGGGCCTGGGCATCGCGCTGCGCTTTGGCGTGAAGCTGCACAACTAAGTGCATAACTGAGAGAATAATCATGAAACGAGACCTCGCCATGAATGAATTGACCGTCAACGACCTGCACCTGGAATACGGCCAGGGCGCCACAGCCAACCCCATCCTCAAGGGCGTATCGATGCACCTGCAGAAGGGCGAAGTGGTGGCACTGCTAGGCCCTTCCGGCAGCGGCAAGACCACCTTGCTGCGCGCCGTGGCCGGCCTGGAAAGCCCGAAGCTGGGCACCATCAACATCGGCGACCGCAATGTGTTCGACGGATCGAAATCCTTCGAGATGCCGGCCGAGCAGCGCAACCTGGGCCTGGTGTTCCAGTCCTACGCGCTGTGGCCGCACAAGACCGTGTTCGACAACGTCGCCTACGGCCTGAAGCTGCGCAAGATGCCATCGTCCGAAATCAAGGAGCGCGTGAACGAGGTGCTCAAGCAGCTGGGCCTGGGCCACCTGGGCGAGCGTTTCCCGCACCAGATGTCCGGCGGCCAGCAGCAGCGCGTGGCGATTGCGCGCGCGCTGGTGTACAACCCGCCCGTAATCCTGCTGGACGAACCGCTGTCCAATCTGGACGCCAAGCTGCGCGAAGAAGCGCGCGCCTTTCTGCGCGAGCTGATTGTGCGCCTGGGCCTGTCCGCGCTGATGGTGACGCACGACCAGGCCGAAGCCATGGCGATTTCCGACCGCATCCTGCTGCTCAACAACGGCAAGATCGAGCAGCAAGGCACGCCCCAAAGCATGTACGAAACGCCGGAAACGCTGTTCACGGCGGAGTTCATGGGCAGTAACAACCGCCTCCCGGGCAAGGTGCTGTCGCGCGACGGCGCCAGCGTGGTGCTGGAAGTGACTGGCCAGAAGCTGCGCGGCACTGCTCGCGGCGCGGGCATGGCCGATTCGGCCACGCTGATACGCGTGGAGGAGGTGCGCATCAGTTCCGAGCAGGCAGAGAACGCTATCCAGGTGCCGCTGTTCACCTGCATGTACCTGGGCGACCGTTGGGAATGCCTGTTCCAGAGCGCCAATGGCGACATCAGCCTGCGCGCCTACTCGAAGTACAAGCTGGACGCAGGTAGCTACTGGCTGCAGCTGCCGGCCGAAAAGCTCTGGGTGTTCTGAGGCAGCGTGGAACCCGGGCGGGCCTTTCTCTCCGCGCTGGCGGCCGGCATCGCCGCCGCGCTGCTGTGCGTGGTCCTCAACACGCCGCTGCCGTGGATGATAGGCCCGCTGTTTGCCACCGCAGCAATGCGCTTGTGCGGCATTGATTTAAGCGCGCCGGTGCGCGTGCGCGAAGCGGGACAGTGGGCCATCGGCACCGCGCTCGGCCTGTACTTCACCGCGCCGGTGCTCGCCGTGCTGGCTGCGCGCGCGGGCTGGATCGCCGCCGCAGTCGCCTTCGCGCTGCTGCTCGGCTGCTTTTGCGCCTGGCTGCTGCACAAACTCTCCCGCACGGACCGCACCACGGCTTTCTTCGCCATGGCCATAGGCGGCGCTTCCGAGATGGCGGTGCAGGGCGAGCATCACGGCGCCAACGTGGAGCGCGTGGCGGCCGCGCACAGCCTGCGCATCATGATGGTGGTGGGGATTATCCCGTTTGCCATACGCTACTGGGGCCAGCATGGCCTGGGCATGGGGACAGACCTGTTCGTGCCGGGCGCGCGCAGCGTGGAGCCGGCGGGGCTGCTGGTGCTGATACTGCTCACCAGCGCCGCCGCGCTGGCGCTGAAGAAGGGCCGCTTGCCGAATGCGTGGGTGATCGGCCCGCTGCTGATGGCGATGGCGCTGACCGCCTTCGGCATCCACCTGAGCCGCCTGCCCGAATGGATGGTGAAAGCAGGGCAGCTGTTCATCGGCATATCGCTCGGCACGCGCTTCACGCCGGGCTTTCTGCACACCGCGCCGCGCTACCTCGCCAGCGTAGCGGCCTGCAGCGCGCTGGCGCTGGCCCTGGCCGCCGCCTTCGGCCTGCTGCTGGCGAAGATGGCGGGCCTGAACCCCGGCACCGCCATCCTCGCCACTTCTCCCGGCGGCATCGCCGAAATGTCATTGACGGCGCAGACCCTGCATCTCGGCGTACCTATTGTCACCGCTTTCCACGTGGCGCGCATGGTGATCCTGGTGCTGGCGATAGGGCCGCTGTTCCGCCGCATGCGCTCCTAGCGCCGTTCAATCATCCAGATTCCACACGTATTGCATGCGCGTCCAGGACTGCTGAGGCACGCCGTCTATGGTGCCGGGCTTGAACCTGCACAGGCCCAGTCCCACCTGCGCGGCGCGGTCCAGGTCGCGGAAGCCGCTGGACTTTACTATTTTTGAATCCGCCACCCGGCCGTCGGTGCCGATCAGCAGGGCCAGCGTGACCGCGCCGGAGTCGCCGTTGCGCAGCGCGCTTTTCGGGTAGTCCGGCTTGGCGCAGTTGGCTGCGTCCACCACCGCAGCCACATGCACCGGCGCCCTGGTCGGCGCCACGCGGGCGGCGCCGGTGTCTGCGCTGGCCACCACCGGGCCGGGAGTCGACGGCTGCGCGCTGTCCGTCAGCGGACGGGCGGTGACGTTGGACTGCTGCTGCGGAATATGGTCCGGCACGGGCGGCACGTAGATGTCGGGCTGGCGCGGCGCGTCCATCGGCAGGTCGGTGTATTCCACTTTGCGCGGCGGCTCCACCACTTCCTTCACCAGATCCACGGTGGTTTCCGGCAAATGGAACACCGTGATGCGGGAACTGCTCATCACCAGCACGGCCAAAGCCACGTGCAGGGCTGCGACCACCGTGATGCCGGTCAGGTTTTTTTCGTTCTTCATGTGCGCTCCTGTTCATGTGGAACCTAAAATTGCTAGGTTGTGGAATTATATTATTCTATCAAATAGAAAACGAAAAGCAGTTTCAGTGGAAATGCATGGTGTGATATGCTTCTAACCAGTGGAAATTATTTTTGCGACTGGATGGAAATGGAACGAAAAACACGGGTTCTGCTGGCGGATGACCATCCGATTGTCATGACGGGCTTTGCCATGTCACTGGAGAGCCACGGCATGGACGTGGTGGGGCAGGCGCGCACGCCGGCCGACGCCATCGCGCAGTTCGCGGCCCTGCAGCCGGACGTGCTGGTGCTGGACATCCGCTTCGGCGAGGAGCTGACCGGGCTGGACGTGGCCAAGCAGGTGCTGGCGCAGACGCCGTCGGCCAAGATCGTGTTCCTGAGCCAGTTCGACCAGGACAGCCTGATCAAGGAAACCTACCGCCTCGGCGGGCGCGCCTTCATGACCAAGGATTGCGATCCGGCCGATTTGGCGGCGGCGGTGCTGCGCGCGCAGGAGGGTGGGCTGTACTTCGCGCCGCAGATCGCCGAGCGCCTGGCGCAGCTGTCGGTGCAGGGCGAGCAGTCGCCTCAGGCGCAGCTTGACGAGCGCGCGCTGGAGATCTTCACGCTGATGGCCGAAGGCCTGACCAACGCGGAGATCGCCGAGAAGCTGGACGTATCCACCAAGACCATCAGCAATATCAGCCAGGCCGTGAAGGAGAAGCTGGGCGTGCACCGGCCCGCGCTGATCACGCGGCTAGCCGTCAAGCACGGCCTGATTGAACCCTGATGGCGCTGGCCTTCTGGCGCGGCTGGAGCGTGCGCGCGCGGCTGCTGTCCATTATCATCGTGCCGGTGGCGTATATGTTCGTCACCTTTGTGGCCTACGCCTGGCAGTCGCGCCTGACCGAGGTGCGGGAGGAGCTGGCCGAGCGCGGGCCGCTGGTCGCCAAGGTGGTGGCAGACAGCAGCGAATACAGCATCAGCCTGGGCAAGCTCGATGAGCTTCGGTCCAGCGTCAGCCGCATGATGCAGTCGGACAGCAGCATCCACAAGGTGGAGTTGTTCGACAAGGCGCGCAAGCCCTTGCTGCAAGTGGCCAGCCGCAGCGGCGGCCAGCCGGAGCCGAACTATTACGAGACGCCCATCCTGCGGCGCCTGGTCTGGATGAATATGCAGAGCCTTGCGCCGGGACCGGAGGGTATGACGGTGGAGACGGTCGGCCACGTGCGCGTGACCATGTCCTCCACCGCCATGCTGCGCAAGCAGACCGGCCGCTTCTGCTTTGCGCTGCTGGTGGCGAGCCTGGGGCTGCTGGTGTGCGCGCTGCTGGCCTGGCATCTGGCCAAGCAGTTCAGTCATTCGCTGAACGCCTCCATCCGCGCCTTGCGCGAGGCCGACGCGGAGAAGCGCCGGCTGATACGCAAGGTGAACAGCGCGGTGGAGGAAGAGCGCAAAAGCATCGCGCTGGAAATTCATGATGAGCTGAACGCCACGCTGATCGCGGTGCGGCTGGAGTCGCAGCGGGTGGTGGATTTGTCGCGCAAGCTGGAGCAGGGGCCGGAGGCGCAGGAGATCGCTGCGCGCGCGCAGGGCGTGATCCAGCTGGCGCTGGGACTGTACAACAGCGGCCGCGCGCTGGTGCGGCGCTTGCGGCCAGAAGTGCTTGAGATGCTGGGCCTGCAAGGCGCGCTTGAAGAAATGGTGCGCCACTACGACCGCGCAGGCGCAGGCTGCCGCTTCGAGTTCCAGGCCGAAGGCGACTTCTCAAAACTGGACAGCGCAGTCGCCATCTCCGCGTACCGCACGGTGCAGGAAGCCTTGTCCAACGTGGTCAAGCACGCCCGTGCCACGCGCGTGACAGTCTCCTTGCGGCAGGCGGCCGGTCCGCAAGGCAGCACGCTGTTGATCGAGGTGGCCGACAACGGCAAAGGCTATGACCCGGCGCAAGCGTCGCCCGGCATCGGCATCATCGGCATGCGCGAGCGGGCCGACGCGTTCGGCGGCAGCCTGGCCATCGCCACCGGCCACCAGGGCACCACCATCGCCATCCGCCTGCCGCTGGGGATGTAGGCCGGAACCTATTTCGACTGCTGGCTGCCGTTCATCTGGCGCAGCAGGGTGCGTGCGAAGTAGGCCAGCAGGGCGATCCCGGCCAGCAGCACTGTCCAGAGGATGACGGTGCGCTGCGTGACCTTGGATTCCGGAGGCGCGGCGCCGGGGATGCCCGGCGCCGGTTGAGCGGCAGGCGGTTCGGCGTGCGCTTGCGGCAGGGCGCGCAGTTCGTCGGCGCTGAAGCCGGGCGCGATCTGGGACGGTTGCAGCGCGGCCCGTTCGGTGTCCGCGCGGCCGAAAGCAAGCCGGTAGGGGCCTTTGCCGTTGGCGAGCAGCAGCAGCGTGGACGGCGTCCAGGAAACGCGTAGCGCCGGCTGCACCGCCGAGGCGTGCTGCGTCTTCGCGACCCAGGTTTCCGTGTGCGTCTCTTCGATGGCGGCATCGTCCGATTTGCGTTCCACGCCTTGCTGGCTGATGCGGTAAAAGGTGGTGTTCAGCACGGGAATGAACTGCCATACCGGCTGGGACTGGTGCCTGCGGTGCCGGCTTGGCAGCTGCTCGTAGCGGCCCAGTACAACGGGGAAGACAACGTTGGCGGCGTCAAACTGCATGCCGATGCGCTCCACCGGGATGGCGATGCTGCTGCGGTACACGAGGTCCGTGCCGTTCCTGGCCGTCGTGGGCTGCAGGGTGATGGTATCCAGCGGCGTGCCTGTTTTGGCTGTGCTGGCGCTTTCGGCCACAATGCGTGCGAACACCAGCGGCGTGCCGCTGCGCCAACTGATGCGCGCATAGCGGAAGCGGGCGGCTTGCAGCACCATGCGGCTGTTCGACAGCGTGTCGGCATTTGCATTGGCGAGCCAGTTCAATTCGGCGGCGCCGGTGGATTCCCAATGCTGCAGGTCGTCGCTGGTTTCCAGCCAGAGCTGCGCGCTGTAGCTGGGTGTGCCCGGTGGGAGTTCGAAGCGCAGCGCCGATATTGCAGGCGCTTCGCCGCGCGCGTCCTTGTCGCTGCCGATATCCAGTATCAGGTTCGACAGCCTTTCCTGCGCGGCGGCGGCTGGCGATGCCGGGCTGTTTGCGACGGACAGCAGGCGTCCGCTGCCGTCGGTGCGGATATCCAGCCGCGCGCCTGCCGCTTCGCCGGCCGTACCCACTGCCGATTTCAGCGGGAAGATCTTCACCGGCAGCTCGGTCACCGTGGTGCGCGTTTGCACCGGCGGCGCGAGCAGCGCGAATGGCACGGCTGCCCCGGTGCTGTCGAACACGATCAAGTCGCCCAGCGATGACGACTGGGAACCGAGGTAAACCTGTTGCGGCAGGCGCAGCGCCGCCAGGCCGCTGTCCTTATCCACGTTGACGGCGATGGTGTGGCTGTAGCCGGCGGTGCTTGCCGGAGCGGCCGCGTGGCAGGCGCCCGCCAGCAGCAGTGCCGCAAGGGCGGCGTGGCGCGGGATGAGACGCAGGACGGCGCGCTTCACACGGCCTCCGCACGCTGGGCGGCAGGCGGCAGCGGCGCCACGTAGCCTATGGCCACCATCAGCAAACCGGCGCCGATGAAGGATATGATGCGCTCTATGCCGCCCGCGTTGGACAGGTCGACCGCGAACAGTTTGAGTACCACCACAGCCAGTAGCGCCGCGCCTAGGCCCCATAGCGTGCGCAAGCCGCGCTGCGCCGCCATCCGCATGAGCAGCATGGCGCTCACGGTCCATATCAGCGAGAGCAGCGCTTGCACGAATTGCGATGCCATCAGCGCATGGAAGCGGTAGGGCACATCCATGTAGTTGGACACGGAGCGCAACAGGATCAGGTTGAACCACACGTAGCCGGCGCCGGCTGCCGCCAGCCTGAGTTGCGCGGCGTAGCGGTGTTCCCGGAACGCGGCGGCCGCCAGCAGCAGTGCGAAGCCGGTTGTCAGATCCAGCGGGTTAAGCAAGGGCAGATAGGGCAGCGGTTCCATGGCGCCGCTGTACAGCAGGTTCCAGCGCGCCGCCAGCAGCAATGTCCACGCTGCGGCGATCGGCAGCAGCACGCTGCGGTGCCAGCCGTTCAGGGGCTGCAGCGGCCAGTCGTCCTTCGCCGCGCAGCGCAGCAGGAAGGCGGTGGCGGCCATCATGGCCCATGCGGGCAGGTAGCGCGCCCAGCCTCCGCTGACTTCCCAGCCGTCCAGCAGCAAGCGGGTCTGCGCTTCGGTGCTGCCCGCCAGCAGCGCGCCGCTGATGGCGTGGTTCAGTACCGGCCAGATCATCAGCCAAGGCACGGCGATCCGCAGCAGATGGAGTGCCACCAGCGCGGCGCGCGGCAGCGGCCATGCCATGCGCGTCCAGGTGCGCAGCGTGTATTCTGCGGCGGCCCATGCGATGGCGTAAGCGCTCCATGCCAGTGCACCGGGCGTTTGGCTTGCCATGTACATCACCAGCAGCATGGCGGCACCGATACCGGCCAGTGCGAGCCACACCGGCGCTGCCAGCGCGCGCAGGCCGCTCCAGTCCAGGCGTCGCGCCAGGTATTGCAGGACCAATGCGAGCACGCTGGCGGCGATGGCGTAGAACGATGCCATGGCTGGCACGGCAAGGCTCTGCGGCAGGGAATACTGGTCCGCCAGCCAGGAGGCCAGGGGCGCCAGTGCCATGCCGAACCAGGCCAGTCCCACTCCGGTCAGCAGGGCGTCGGAAGTGAGGGCGAGCGCGTCCCGGTCATCCTGGGCGGCGCTGCGTTGGGCGCGACGGCGGAACGACAGGCTGGAGAGGAACAGGCCGGCGCCCAGCATGGCAGCGCTGAGGAATGGGCCGTCGAGCAGGGGGATCCGGCCGTCAATCCAGTACCAGTTCGTGCGGTACAGGAACACGGCGGCGGCCAGGAGCTGTACCGCCACGGTGTAACTGCCCGCCATGCGCCAGCGCAAGCGGCCGGCAATCACACCGAGCAGGGCTGCCACCATGAGCGCGCTCGCGGTGAGCAAGTTAAGCTGCAGTGCGCCGCTGCTGCGGCTGAACACTTCGTTCCAGGCGCCCGCCAGCAGCCAGGCGGCTGCCACGGCCAGCAGGAGCGGGGCCAGTTGGCTGCGCAGGTCTGCCGGCACGGCGTCGTCCGCGCCGCGCAACTGAACGGCGGCGATAAAGGTGCTGGCGGCCAGGATCAGGAAGCCTAGCCAGATATTGGTGCCGGCCACGATGGTGGCATCGGGCGTGACAATGTCGCCGAGGAAGCCGATCCAGGCGGCGGCTTGGACCAGCAGTCCGAAGATCCATGCCAGCTTGCGCTGCTGGCGCAGGCCCACCCACACCAGGCCGGCGCCTTCCAGCGCCCAGGCGGTGGCGGTCCAGCGTCCGTCCAGCGCAAAGGGCAGGGCCAGCGTGCCGAACACCACGCCGAGGGCCAGGAAAGATTCGGCCAGCAGACGGCCGCTTGCGCCCATGCGGCGCCACAGCGCGAGCGCCAGGCCGGTGTAGAGCAGGCCCATGGCGAGGGCCGACCAGGCCATACCGAACTCCATATGCTGCACCAGCCCGTGCTGCAGGCCGATGACCGCCAGCGGGGTGCCGAACACCAGCGTGCCGTCCACGTAGTGCGCCAGCTTGGGCGCTTGCCGCTGCGCGTAGAAGACGGCGATGGCGATGTACATCAGCAGGAACAGTCCGAGGAACAGCTGGGCCGACAGGTAGTTTTCCGGCGCGTAGCGCAGCACGCCCCAAGCGGTGCCGAGCACGAAGGTGCAGGCGAAGCCGAGCACGTTGAGGGCGCGCCAGGATTTTTTGGTGGCGATGCAGAGTATGCCCGTGTTCAGAGTCGCGCAGTAGCTGAACAGGGCAACGTGGTTGCCGCTGCCGGTGGAGATCAGCACTGGGGCCGCGAAGCCGCCGATGATGCCGAAAACGGCCAGCCAGACGGCGTCTTGCAGCACTGCCAGCACGCAGGCGAAGGCAACGAAGACGATGAGCAGCGCAAAGGCCGGCGTGGCGGGCAGCAGATGGTAGATGCGGAAGGCCGCAAAGGTCGTCAGGATCAGGACCGCAATCGCCGTGCCTTGCACGGGCAGGCTCATGCCGGGCCGGGTCTCGCGGATGCGCCAGCCCCAGGCCAGCAGCGCCATGTCCGCCAGCGCCACGGTGCTCAGGCGCAGCTCGATGGGGGTGTTGAAATTGGCGGCGGTGTACTTGAGCAGGAAGCCCACGCCCATGAACAGGATCAACAGGCCAAGCTTGGCGACGATGTTGCCGCCCAATAGCCATGCGTGCGCGGCCGTCAGCCATGCCGGCGGCGCACCCAGTGATCGGGTGTAGAGCGGGATATCGTCAGCGGCTGCGGCGGGAGAATCGGCCGGAGCGTCGGCCGGAGCGTCGGCGGGTGCAGCGGCAGGTACAGCGGCAGGTACAGCGGCAGGTACAGCGGGGCGTGCAACCGGCGGTGCGGCGGGTGGTGCAGTGGGCGTTGCAGCGGTGGGCGCACTTGCTGCAGGAGCAGCCTGCGCGTCCTGCCTGGCGGCCGGCGGCTCGGCCGTGACCGTCGGGGCGGGCGGAATGGTTGGCGCGCGTTTTGCCGACAGTTCCCGCACCTGCATCCGCAATTCGTCAACCAGATGGCGCAGCTGCAGCAGATCCCGGTCGTTGCTCTCTGCATGCCGGCTGGCGCGCCGCGCGGCGAGGATGCAATAGACCGGCATCCCGATTAAATACAACCCAAGCGCTAAAATCCCGAGGATGATTGTTTCCATGACAGCTCCTGCCAATGTGGTTCAGCGTATCGTGATCGTACGTGCTTGCTTGTCCTGCGCCTTGATGAAACGCACAACCGAGTCCACCGTTACGGTGTCGATCTGGCCCGCCATGCGGCGCTCGTAGGGATGGTCGTCGAAAGCCACGTTGGCGCGGAACATGCGCGCGCCCAGGCGCGTCATGGCGGGGATCTCGACCGTGATGGGGCGGAAGCCGGACTGCTGCAGCCAGGCTTGCGCTTCGGCGCGCGTTTCCACCCGGCCCGGCTCCGCGCTTGCGGCGGCGTAGGTTTCCAGTACCCACTGGTTGGAATTCTGGTAGCGCGTGGAGTAGGCGTAGGACAGCATGTTGTAGCTGCTCTGATGCAGCTTGCGCGGCGTGCTGGCGGACAGCACGCGCGCCAGCCGGGCTTGCATTTCCGGGCTGGGGATCACCAGCTGCGCCTCGTACAGGAACATATCGTCGAGGAAGAAGTTGCCCAGGCCTTCATTGAACAGGGCGGACGTGGCGCTGCCGCAGTCGTTCAGTTCGTGCACCACCAGCCAGCGCTGGCGTTCCTCGTCGCGCCACGCCAGCGCCATGTGCGAGTAGCGCAGGCGGTATTTGCTCAGGTCCTGCCCGGCGCGCGCGATGAAGGCGACCTGCGCGCCGCTCTCGTCCAGCGCGCGGCTGGTGCGCAGCGCCAGGTCCATGCCCTTGACGATGGATTGCAGTTCCAGCGGCTTGTCCTCGCAGCTGTTGCCTGCCCGCGCCGCGTGCGGGAGCAGGACCAGGAGGAGGGCGGCCAGCGCTGCGGCCGGCATGATCAGGCGGCGCATGATTATTGCCCCACACGGCTATGGTGTATCAGCGCCTGCCCGATTTCGTTGGGGATGAAGGCGATGGCCTTGCCGGACATGACCAGCACGTGGCCGGTGGAGATGGCCGTCACCGTGACGGCCTGCCCGGCCGCGCGCGACAGGCCTTCAGCCGCCTTGGCGCTCAGCTTGACCGAGGCGGTGGCGCCGTCCGACGCGCCTTTCAGCACGATCACGCTGCCGTCGGCCACCGCGTCCACGCTGGCGATAAGCACGTAACCAGATGCGGCCACCGCCGACATCGATCCCAGCACGACGATACCGGCCGCGCCGGACAGCGCTTCCGAGGCGCGCGACAATTCGGAGTTGGCGCCGTTCGCATTGGCGGCGGCAGTGGTGAGGCAGAGCAGGGAAAGCAGCAACAGGCGTTTCATTTGGGTCTCCGGTGGGTTGATGGCGCATCTTGGACCCGGCCAGCCTGGCTGGCAATATTTTCGATACTAGTTGTCAGAATTGGGGCGCGTGGTATTATTTTTCGATACTTTTGGCGCAAAGCTAGCCCATGTCCCATTCCAGCCTCATGATCGACGCACTGAAACGGCAGTTGAAGGCCAAGGCGGTGACGTACGCCGAACTGGCCAAGCGCATCGGCTTGTCCGAAGCGAGCGTCAAGCGCATGTTTGCGCAGCGCAGTTTCACGCTGGAGCGGCTGGAGCAGATACTGGAGGCGGTCGGCATGGATTTCGCCGAGCTGGTGCAGGCCGCCACCGACGCCCCCCAGCTGATTGCGCAGCTGAGCTATGCGCAGGAGCAGGAAATCATCGGCGACACGAAATTGCTGATCGTGGCAGTGGCGTCGCTGAACATGATACCGCTGGAGGAAATCGTGGCGGTGTACAAGATCAGCGAGGCGGAAGCGGTGAAGTACCTGCTGCGGCTGGACAAGACCGGCTTCCTCCGGCTGATGCCGAACAACCGCGTCAAGCTGCTGGTGGCGCGCACCTTCAGCTGGATACCGAACGGCCCGATCCAGACCTGGTTCCGGGGCGAGGCCTACGGCGATTTCCTCGACGCGCGCTTCGCCGGCGAGCAGGAGATCATGAAGCTGGTGAGCGTGATGCTGTCGCAGCGTTCCACCAGGGCGCTGCTGGAGCGCTTGAAGCAGGTGGCCGACGAGTTCTCGCGCCAGCATCAGGACGATGCCCGCCTGCCGTATGAACAGCGGCATTCGCTGACCTTCATGCTGGCGGCGCGGCCGTGGATGCCGAAGGCGTTTCAGTCTTTGATGCGTTAAATCAAGCTTCGCCCGGTCACGGGCCGCTTGCCGGACCATGCTTCCTGATATATTTTGTCTATGTTCAACATTTAACTTTTGCAAAGACCGCCACCATGAGCAAGCCCAGCCAGTTTTCCCTGCTGACGCAGCGCCGCTTCGCCCCCTTCTTCTGGGTGCAGTTCCTGGGCGCCTTCAACGACAACCTGTTCAAGACCGCGCTGATGGTGATCCTGGGCTTCGAGGCGGCCAGCTGGACCAGCATGTCGCCCTCCACGGTGACCAATCTGATTCCCGGCCTGTTCATCCTGCCTTACGTGGTGTTTTCCGCCACGGCCGGCCAGATCGCCGACAAGTTTGAAAAGGCGGGCCTGTCGCGGCTGGTGAAATGGCTGGAGGTGGCCATCATGCTGATGGCCGGCGCGGGCTGGATGACGCATACGCTGTGGCTGCTCATCGCCGCCGTGGTTGGCATGGGCGTGCACTCCACGCTGTTCGGCCCGGTCAAATACGCCTATCTGCCGCAGCAGCTCAAGCCCGAGGAACTGATGGGTGGCAACGGCGTGATCGAAATGGGCACTTTTGTCGGCATCCTGCTGGGCCAGGTGCTGGGCGCGGTGCTGGTGGCCTACAAAGGCATAGGCATAGAACTGGTGGCCGGGGCCACGGTGGCGGTGGCGGTGATAGGCCTGCTCGCCAGCTACCGCGTGCCGCTCACGCCGGCGTCGGCGCCTGACCTGAAAATCAACTGGAACCCGGTGAGCGAAACCATCCGCAATATCGGCTTCTCCAGGCAGAACCGCAGCGTGTTCCTGTCCATGCTGGGCAACTCCTGGTTCTGGTTCTATGGCGCGCTGATCCTCGCCCAGTTCCCGGTCTACGCCAAGGAATTCCTGCACGGCGACCATAGCGTGTTCGTGCTGCTGCTGACGGTGTTCTCGCTGGGCGTGGGTACCGGCTCGCTGCTGTGCGAGCGCCTGTCCGGGCACAAGGTGGAGATCGGCCTGGTGCCGTTCGGCTCCATCGGCCTCACGCTGTTCGGCGTGGACTTGTATTTCGCCAGCATGGGCTACACCAACACGGCGGCCGTGCAGTGGCTGGGCTTTGTGGCGCAGGACAGCGCGCTGCGCATCCTGTTCGACGTGGTGATGATAGGCGTGTTCGGCGGCTTCTTCATCGTGCCGCTGTTCGCGCTGATCCAGATCCGCTGCGAGCCGGCCCATTTGTCGCGCACCATCGCCGGCATGAACATCCTGAACGCGCTGTTCATGGTGGCGGCGGCCGGCGTCGCCATCGTGCTGCTGGGGCAGGGCTTCACCATCCCGCAGCTGTTCCTGGCCACGGCCGTCATGAACGCGGTGGTGGCGGTGTACATCTTCTCGCTGGTGCCGGAGTTCCTGATGCGCTTCCTGGCCTGGATGCTGATCCATACGCTGCACCGCGTGAAGACCATCGATGCCGACCGCATTCCCGAGAGCGGCCCGGCGGTGCTGGTGTGCAACCACGTCAGCTACGTCGACGCCATCGTGATCGGCGCGGCCAGCCCGCGTCCGATCCGTTTCGTGATGGACCACCGCATCTTCAACACGCCGCTGCTGGGCTGGATCTTCCGCACCGCCAAGGCGATCCCGATCGCCCCAGCCAAGGAAGATCCATGGCTGATGGAGAAGGCCTTTATCGACATTGCGCAGGCGCTGCACGAGGGCGACCTGGTGTGCATCTTCCCGGAAGGGCGGCTGACCACCACGGGCGAGCTCAACGAGTTCAGGGGCGGCATCGCCAAGATTATCGAGCGCAGCAAGGTGCCGGTAATCCCGATGGCGCTGCGCGGCCTGTGGGGCCACCTGCTCAGCCGCAGCAAGGACAATGTGTTCGAGCGCGCCTTCCGCAAAGGCTGGCGCTCGCGTCTGGCGCTGGCCGTCGGCCAGCCGGTCGCACCGCTCGACGCTACCCCCGAACTGCTGCACGCCCAGGTTGCGGAATTGCGAGGCGATTGGAAATAATTCCTACAAGCGAGCTGAGCCGCATTTTCTCTCATCCGGGGTCAGACCCCGAATTGGGGGAAATGCGGCTCAGCTCGCTTTGAGGGGTTAGTGGGATGCGGCGGCCAGGCGCAGCAGGTCGTCGAAGTCGACCGGCTTGATCAGGTGCTGGTCGAAGCCGGCGTCCTGGGTGCGGCTGCGGGCGTCGCGCTGGCCCCAGCCGGTCAGCGCCACCAGCTGGATCGCCTGGCCGCCCGGCTGCTGGCGGATCAGGCGCGCCGCTTCGTAGCCGTCCATGCCGGGCATGCCCAGGTCCATCACGATCAGGTCGGGCTGCTGCTGGTTGGCGGCGGCCACCGCCGCGTAGCCGTCGTAGGCGGTGTGCACGTCGAAGTTGCGCATCTCGAACAGCGCGCCCAGCGAGTCGGCGGCGTCGCGGTTGTCGTCCACCACCAGCACTTTGGTGCGCCGGCTGGACGCCGCTTCGGCAAGGCCGGCCGGCGCCTCCCGCGCCTGTTCGGGCGCCTGCGTCGGCTGTTCCGGCAGCGGCAGCTTGATGAGGAATTCGCTGCCCAGGCCTATGCCCGCGCTGTGCGCTTCGATGGTGCCGCCGTGCATCTGCGCGAACTGGCGCGCCAGGCTCAGGCCTATGCCCAGGCCGCTGGACATCTGCCCGCTGACCGTGCGGCTTTGCTCGAACATATTGAAGATCTTGGACAGCGCTTCCTGCTCCAGGCCGATGCCGCTGTCGCACACGCTCACGCACAGCATGCCGTGCTCGGGCCAGGCGCGCAGCGCCACGCGGCCGCCCTGCGGCGTGAATTTGATGGCGTTCGACAGCACGTTGGAATAGATCTGCACCACGCGCGCGTAGTCCGCGTCCAGCACGATGCCTTCGTCCGGCAGCTGCTGTTCCACGCGGATGCGCTTTGCCAGCGCGGCCTGCTGGCTCAGCTCCATCACGTGCCGCAGCACGTCGGCCAGCACGATGGGCTGGCGCTGCAGCGCGATCTTGCCGCTGGTGATGCGGGCCACGTCGAGCAGGTCGTCCACCAGCCGCGTCAGGTGCACCACCTGCCGCTCGATCACATCCTTGATGCGCCCGGCCGGCGCCGACTGCGGGAACAGGTGCGGCAGCAGCGCGGCCGAGGTGCGGATGGGCGCCAGCGGGTTGCGCAGCTCGTGGCCCAGGCTGGCCAGGAATTCGTCCTTGCGCCGCGTCGCTTCGCGCATCTGGTACTGCCGTTCCCGCGCGCGCAGCTGGGCATGCAGCGCGGCGATCAGGGTGACGGTGCGCACCGGCCGCTCCAGCAGCGTCAGGTTGCCCAGGCTGATCACCGCGCGCCGCACCAGCAGCGAGTCGCCGCCGCGCGCCAGCAGCAAGATCGGCAGGTCGGACCAGTTGGGCTGCTGCGCCACGTATTCGCTCAGCAGGCGGAAGCTGCTGGCGGTCAGCGCCTCTTCCACCGTCAGCACCGCGCCGGCCCCCAGCAGCAGCTCCTGGCGCAGCTCGCCCAATGTCTCGCACACGTGGCTGGCGATGCCGGCCACCTCCAGCACCTTGTGGCACAGGGCGGCGTTCTGCCCGGTGGGCGCATAGATGAGGATGCGTTTTTCCATCATGCTCAAGGCTTGCCGCGAGGCGGCGCGTCCTGCCCGCTGCTGGTTGGTACGCCGGTCAGCACGCCGTGCAGGCCGGCCAGCACGTCGCCCACCTGGATGCCCCCCATGCCGATACGGAAGGCGCGCAGCGTGCGTTCGTGGCTGCTGCCGCGCTTCTTGAACACGGCGACGGCCTGCCGCACTTCGCCTTGCATTTCGTAGTAGCGCAGGGTGATGATGTTGTCGGCGATGTAGCTGGCGTCCACCGCCGTGGTCATGGCGCCGCCCATCAGGCCGGCCTGCACGCCCACCACGATGGCGACCACGCCGCGCTGGCCCAGGTAGGTGAGCAGTTCGTGCAGGTAGGTGGACAGGAACTGCTCGTCGGGCACGGCGTTCAGGTAGCCGTTCAGGCTGTCGATGACGATCACGCGCGCGCCGCCGCTGGCCGCTTCCACCACCGCCTGCGTGAACTGGCCCGGCGTCAGCTCGGCCGGGTCCACCTGCTGCACCGTGAGCAGGCCGTCCTCGACGGCCTGGTTCAGCTTCATCCCCAGGCTTTCGGCGCGGTTCAGCATATTGTTGCGCGCCTCCTCGAACAGGAACATGGCGGCGCGTTCGCCGCGCGCGCAGGCGGCCGCCACAAACTGCGCCGCCACGGTGGACTTGCCGCTGCCCGGCGGCCCCGCCACCAGTGTGCTCATGCCTTCCTCCAGGCCGCCGCCCAGCAGGTGGTCCAGCTCCGGCAGGCCGCTCGAGAGCTGGCGCCGCAGACTGGTGACGCGCGACTCGGCCGCCACCAGGCGCGGGTAGACCTGCAGCCCGCCGTACAGGATGCGGTAGTCGTGCGAGCCGCCCCGGAAAGCGACGGCGCGGTATTTCACGACCCGCAGGCGGCGCCGCTCGGTGCCGTAGGACTGGCTGGCCAGGTCCAGCGTGATCACGCCGTGCGCCACGCTGCGCACTTGCAGGTCGGTGCTGAGGGCGGTGCGGTCGTCCAGGAAGATGGTGGTGCAGTTGCGGCTGGCCAGGTACTGCTTCAGGGCCAGCACCTGGCGCCGGTAGCGCAGCGGGTTTTCGGCCAGCAGCTGCAGCTCGGACAGCGAGTCGAGCACGGCGCGCGTGGGCTTGTAGCGCTCCACCGCCGCCAGGATGCGCTGCGTGGTCGTGCCCAGCTCGATTTCCGAGGGGTGGAAGATGGAGTACTGCTGTTCCGGCGCGAGCGCGGACTGGTCGGGGATGATCTCCTCGACGTGGATGCCGTCCAGCGTCCAGCCGTGCGAGTGGGCCACGGAACTGAGTTCCACGATGGTTTCCGCCAGGGTGATGTAGAGCACGGATTCGCCCAGGCGCACGCCTTCATTGAGAAATTGCAGCGCCAGCGTGGTCTTGCCCGTGCCCGGCTCGCCTTCGATCAGGTACAAACGGTCGCGCGTCAGCCCCCCGGCAAGGATGTTGTCCAGGCCGGGAACGCCGGAAGACAGGGTGCGGTTGTGGTCTTCATTTTGCTGTTCCATAGCGACTCGCAGATACGGAGATTAGTTGTGGAAATAATAGCGCAGGGTATGAAAACACAATGTACGGTAGGCCACATTTTGCAATTAGTTCAGTATGGAAATCTACAAATGGTTACAATTGTGACGGTTTCTGCAATGCAGTTTTCATACAATGTGCGCTCCTATAACAACAGGGGATAAATCCGATGAAACAATTGATCAAGCCGTCGGCCCTGGCCGCTGGCATCGCCGCCATCGCCGCCGTGCTGTCCGGCTGCGGCGCGGGCGACTATCCGGGGCCTGCGGTGCCGCAATCCGGTCCGCCGCCGCCCACCGTGCCGGTCGCTGTGAAAATCACGGCGGATTTCGGCCAGAGCATTGAAGGCTGGAAGGGCGAATCGACCGACTACGGCGACGGCGACGCGCCGGATTTCGTGGTCTTCGAACAGCGCACCGTGGACGCGCCGCTGACCGGCAAGGGCTATTACATGGCCGGCCATAACCGCAGCGACGACATGTTCTTGTATGTAAAGAAACAGTTCGGCGGTTTCGTGCCATCCACCAGCTATAAAGTAACCTTTAGTGTCAAATTTTCCACCGACGTGTCCTCCGGCTGCTCCGGTGTGGGCGGCGCGCCGGGCGAATCGGTGTTTGTCATCGGCGCCGCTTCGGCCACTGAACCGAAATCGGTGCTGAAGGACGGCCGCAACACCCTGAACCTGGACCGCGGCAACCAGGGCACCGGCGGCAAGGACGGGCAGGTACTGGGCAATATCGGCAACACGCAGGAATGCGGCGTGACGAAGGCCGAGTTCAAGACCGTCAAGAGCGCCGAGCCGCTGATCGTCAAGACCGACGCCGATGGCAAGATGTGGCTGCTGGCGGGCATCGATTCCGGCTTTGAAGCCGCTTCCCGTATCAATATCCAGACCGTGGTGGTGGATGCCGATCCGGTGAAATAAGCCAGCGCCTTACATACAGTTTCACTCCCGCTGCAGTCTCCCCTGCTGCAGCCTTTCGGGCCAGCCCTCGCATTTCGAGGGCTGGCCTTTTTTTGTTTCATTAGTAAATAATTGCTTGACAGTCTTAGAATGATCGTTCATTCTATAAAAAGATAAATGTGAGGTGAACAATGAAACCTATTTCCCTGGTCCTGATTTCCGTAGCCGCGCTGAGCGCAGGCTGCCAACCCACCACTGCCGGAGCACCTGGCGCCGGGAAACCGGCGCAGGTGGCGGCCGTGGGCGTGCATACGGTCGCGCCGCAGAGCCTGTCCATCACCACCGAGCTGCCGGGCCGCACCACCGCCTACCAGGTGGCCGAAGTGCGCCCGCAAGTGGGCGGCTTGATCCAGAAGCGCCTGTTCGCCGAAGGGGCGGACGTGAAGGCCGGCGCCCAGCTGTACCAGATCGATCCGGCCACCTACCAGGCCGCCTACAACTCGGCCAAGGCCGCGCTGGCCAAGGCCAAGGCCAATCTGGCCGCCGCCACGCCGAAAGTGGCGCGCTACAAGGAGCTGGTGGCCATCGAAGGCGTGAGCCGCCAGGACTATGACGACGCCGTGGCCGCCGCCGAGCAGGCCAGGGCCGACGTGGAGGCCGCAGCGGCCGCGCTGGACAGCGCCCGCATCAATGTGGACTACACCCGCGTGGCGGCGCCGATTTCCGGCCGCATCAGCCGTTCCAACGTCACGCCCGGCGCGCTGGTGACCGCAGGCCAGGCCAACGCCCTGACCACGGTGCAGCAGCTGGACCCGATCTATGTGGACGTGACCCAGTCCAGCACCGACATGCTGCGCCTGAAGCGCGAGCTGGAAAGCGGCAGCCTGAAGAAAAACGGCGGCCAGGCCAGGGTGACGCTGCTGCTGGCCGACGGCAGCAAATACGCGCAGGAAGGCAAGCTGCAATTCTCCGACGCCAGCGTGGACCCCGGCACCGGCAACGTGGTGCTGCGCGCGCTGTTCCCCAACCCCAAGCATGATCTGCTGCCCGGCATGTTCGTGCGCGCCGTGGTCGACAGCGGCGTGGACGAGCAGGCCATCCTGGTGCCGCAGCAGGGCGTGACGCGCAACCCGAAAGGGGAGGCGACCGCCATGGTGCTGAACAAGGAAGGCAAAGTGGAGCAGCGCGTGCTGGCCACCGGCGCCACCGTCGGCGACCAGTGGCTGGTGAAGTCCGGCCTGTCCGCCGGCGACCGCGTCATCATCGACGGCCTGCAGAAAGTGCGCCCCGGCGCGCCTGCGCAAGTGGCCGCCAAACCCGCCACTACCGCAGCGGCAAACCAGCGCGCGGCGCAATAAGCGAGGTATTCCATGGCACGTTTCTTTATCAATAGGCCGATCTTCGCCTGGGTGGTGGCCATCGTCATCATGCTGGCGGGCCTGATCGCCATCCTCGGCCTGCCGGTGTCGCAATACCCGAGCATTGCGCCGCCCGCCATCACCATCAGCGGTTCCTACCCGGGCGCCTCGGCCAAGACGGTGGAAGACGCCGTCACCCAGGTCATCGAACAGAAGATGAAGGGCATCGACGGCTTGCGCTATATGAGCTCGAGCAGCGATTCAACCGGCGGCATCAGCATCACGCTGACCTTCAAGAACGGCACCAATCCGGACATCGCGCAGGTGCAGGTGCAGAACAAGCTGCAGCTGGCCACGCCGCTGCTGCCGGCCGCCGTGACGCAGCAAGGCCTGGTGGTCTCCAAGTCCACCAAGAACTTCCTGATGGTGCTGGGCTTCGTGTCCGAAAACGGCAGCATGAAGCAGGCCGACCTGGGCGACTACGTGGCCGCCAACGTGATCGACCCGCTGAGCCGCGTGGAAGGCGTGGGCGACGTGACGCTGTTCGGTTCCCAATACGCCATGCGCATCTGGCTGGACCCGACCAAGCTGCAAAGCTTCCAGCTGACCCCCGCCGACGTGAGCGCGGCCATCACCGCGCAGAACACCGAAGTATCGGCCGGTGAACTGGGCGGCGCGCCCGCCATGCCGGGCCAGCAGCTGAACGCCACCGTGTCGGCGCAAAGCCGCCTGCAGACCGCCGAGCAGTTCGGCGCCATCCTGCTGAAGACTTCCGCCAGCGGCGCCACCGTGCATTTGCGCGACGTGGCCCGCATGGAGCTGGGCAGCGAGAACTACAACACCGTGGCGCGCTTCAACGGCAACGCCGCCACCGGCGTGGCGATCAAGCTGGCCACCGGCGCCAACGCGCTCGATACGGCCAAGGCCATCCGCGCCAAGATCGACCAGCTGTCCAAGCAGTTCCCGGCCGGGATGAAGGCCGAAGTGGCTTTCGACACCACGCCTTTCGTCAAGCTGTCGATTGAAGAAGTGGTGAAGACGCTGGTGGAAGCCGTGGTGCTGGTGTTCCTGGTGATGTATCTGTTCCTGCAGAATTTCCGCGCCACGCTGATCCCGACCATGGCGGTGCCCGTGGTCCTGCTGGGCACTTTCGGCGTGCTGTCCGCGCTGGGCTATTCCATCAACACCCTGACCATGTTCGCCATGGTGCTGGCCATCGGCCTGTTGGTGGACGACGCCATCGTGGTGGTGGAAAACGTTGAACGCGTGATGACGGAGGAGGGCTTGCCGCCGAAAGAGGCGACCACCAAGTCCATGAGCCAGATCACCGGCGCGCTGGTGGGCATTGCCCTGGTGCTGTCGGCCGTGTTCGTGCCCATGGCTTTCTTCGGCGGCTCCACCGGCGTGATCTACCGCCAGTTCGCCGTCACCATCGTGTCGGCCATGGTGCTGTCCGTGCTGGTGGCCATGGTGTTCACCCCGGCGCTGTGCGCCACGCTGCTCAAGCCTGTGGCCAAGGGCCACCAGCCCGCCAGCACCGGTTTCTTCGGCTGGTTCAACCGCACTTTCGAGCGCGGCAGCGGCAAGTACGAAGGCGTGGTCGGCGCCATGCTCAATCGCGGCAAGCGCTCCATGCTGCTGTACGCGGTGCTGCTGGCCATCCTGGCCGCCGCCTTCATGCGCCTGCCCACTTCCTTCCTGCCGGAAGAAGACCAGGGCGTGCTGTTCGCGCAGATCCAGTTGCCTGCCGGCGCCACGCAGCAGCGCACACTGAAAGTGATCGAGCAGGTCGAGCAGCATTTCCTGACCGAGGAAAAGCAGAACGTCGCTTCCATCTTCACGGTGGCCGGCTTCAGCTTCGGCGGCAACGGCCAGAATACCGGCATCGCCTTCGTGCGCCTGAAGGACTGGTCCGAACGTCCCGGCCCGGCGGGCAATGTGAAAGCCGTGGTCGGCCGCGCCATGGGCAGCTTCTCGCAGATCCGCGACGCCTTTGTGTTCGCCTTTGCGCCGCCTGCGGTGCTGGAGCTGGGCAATGCCAGCGGCTTCGACCTGCAGCTGCAGGACCAGGCCGGCCTGGGGCACGACGCTCTGATGGGTGCGCGCAACCAGCTGCTGGGCATGGCTTCCAAGAGCCCGCTGCTGGTGGGCGTGCGCCCCAACGGCCAGGATGACACGCCGCAGTACAAGATCACCGTGGACCAGCAGAAGGCCACCGCGCTGGGCTTGTCCATCGCCGAAGTGAACCGCGTGCTCAGCACCGGCTGGGGCTCGTCCTATGTGAACGACTTCGTCGACCGCGGCCGCGTGAAAAAGGTCTACCTGCAAGGCCAGCCGGATTCGCGCATGGCGCCGGAAGACCTGGGCAAATGGTTCGTCCGCAACAGCCAGGGCGAGATGGTGCCGTTCTCCGCCTTCGCCAGCGGCCAGTGGATCTACGCCTCGCCGCGCCTGGAGCGCTTCAACGGCCTGTCGTCGATGAACGTGCAGGGTGCGCCGGCGCCGGGCGTGAGCTCGGGCGCGGCCATGGCCGAGGTGGAAAAACTGGCGGCCCAGCTGCCGCCCGGCATAGGCTTCGAGTGGAACGGCCTGTCGGTGGAAGAGCGCGATTCCGGCTCGCAGACCACGGTGCTGTACACGCTGTCGCTGCTGATGGTGTTCCTGTGCCTGGCCGCGCTGTATGAAAGCTGGTCGGTGCCGTTCTCGGTGCTGCTGGTGGTGCCGCTGGGCGTGATCGGCACGGTGCTGGCCACCTGGGGCTTTCACCTGGCCAACGACGTGTACTTCCAGGTGGGCCTGCTCACCGTGGTCGGCCTGGCGGCGAAGAACGCCATCCTGATCGTGGAATTCGCCAAGGAGCTGCAGGAGCAGGGCATGGAGCTGAAGGCCGCCACGCTGAAAGCTGTGCGCCTGCGCTTGCGCCCCATCCTGATGACCTCCATCGCCTTCGGTCTCGGCGTGCTGCCGCTGGCCATCGCGAGCGGCGCCGGTTCGGGCAGCCAGAACGCCATCGGCGTGGGCGTCCTGGGCGGCATGCTGACGGCCACCTTCCTCGGCATCTTCTTTGTGCCGGTATTTTTCGTGCTGGTGCGCGGCCTGTTCAAGCAACGCCAAGCCGCCGCCAGCACCGCAGCAGGAGTGCATTGATATGCAAAAGACTTTATTTTCCCTGGCCGCTGCCGCGCTGCTCAGTGCATGCAGCCTGGCCCCGGTGTATGAACGTCCGGCCGCGCCGGTGACGGCAGGCTGGCCGCAAGGCGACGCCTACAAGCCGGCCCCGGTGGCGGCGGACGCCAAGCCCGCCGCGGACATCGCCTGGCGCGACTACTTTGCTGACGAGCGTCTGCGCGAAGTGATCGCGCTGGCGCTGGCCAACAACCGCGACCTGCGCGTCTCGGCGCTCAATATCGAGAAGGCGCGCGCGCAGTACGGTATCCAGCGCGCCGCGCTGGTGCCCAGCGTGAGCGCCTCCGGCGGCCAGAACGCCACCCGCACGGCGGACAATATGAGCGCCGGCGGCCAAGGCCAGATCAACCGCCAGTACACGGCCAGCCTGGGCGTGTCCTACGAGCTGGACTTCTTCGGCAAGGTGCGCAGCCTGTCCGAGGCGGCGCTGCAGCAATACCTGGGCACCGAGGAAGCGCGCCGCGCGCAGCAAATCAGCCTGGTGGCCGAAGTGGCCAACACCTGGCTGTCCTTGCAGGCCGACCGCGAGCGCCTGGGCCTGGCTGCGGACACGCTGAAAAGCCAGCAGATCAGCTATGAGCTGAGCAAGCGCCGCTTCGCAGCGGGCGCCACCTCCGGCCTGGACATGTACGAAGCGCAGACCAGCGTGGAAGCGGCCCGCAACGACATGGCGGTCTATACCGCGCAAGTGGCGCAGGGCGAGAACGCGCTGGCGCTGGTGGTGGGCACGGTGGTGCCGGCCGAGCTGCAACAGCAGCAGGCGCCGCTGGCCAGCGTGGCGGCGATGGCCGAGCTGCCCGCCGGCCTGCCGTCCGAAGTGCTGCAGCGCCGCCCGGACGTGCTGGGCGCGGAACGCAGGCTGCAAGCGGCCAACGCCAATATCGGCGCGGCGCGCGCGGCCTTCTTCCCCAGCATTTCGCTGACCGGCAGCGCCGGCAGCGCCAGCAGCAATCTGTCCGGCCTGTTCAAAGCCGGTTCCGGCACCTGGAGCTTCCTGCCGCAGATTAATCTGCCCATCTTCAACGGCGGCGCCAACACCGCCAACCTGAAGGTGGCCAAGGTGGAGCGCGACATCGCCGTGGCGCGCTACGAGCAGGCCATCCAGTCGGCCTTCCGCGAAGTGGCGGACGCGCTGGCCCAGCGCGGCACGCTGGACGAGCGCCTGGCCTCGCAGGCCGCGCTGGCCGACGCGTCGCAAAAGAGCTACCGCATCCACGAGGCGCGCTATCAGAAGGGTTCGGAGTCTTACCTGAACGCGCTGGTGTCGCAGCGCGCGCTGTACGCGGCCCAGCAAAGCCTGATCTCGGCACGCCTGGCGCGCGCAAGCAACCAGGTGACGCTGTACAAGGTGCTGGGCGGCGGCTACCAGTAAGCAGTGAGGCGGCCGGGCAGGGCTCAGGCCGGCGTCCACTCCATGGTGGCGTACAAGCCGTCCAGGCCCTGCATCACGAAGTCGCAGCGCTGGCACAGGCGCTGCACCGGATTGCCGAGCAGGACGTTGAGCCGCACCGGCAGGTGCAGGCGCTGGCCGTGCGATTGCAGGCCGCGCAGCAGGCCGCGCCCTATGCCGCGTCCACGGTATTCTGGCAGCAGCGTGATATCGATCAGCCGCACTTCGGTCTCGTTGTACTGCACGTACAGCCGGCCGATGGGGCGCTCGCGCTCGACGATGATGGTGGCCTCGGCGTCCGGGTACTGCAGTTGGAAATCGGTTTGCTGGGCCTTGCACTGGACCGCCTGCAGCATGGCTTCGGTGGCCGCGTCGCAGCCGTGCAGGCGGAATTCCATGCCGCGCGTGCTGGCGTAAAGACGCAGCAGGAAATGCTGATCGGCCGCCGTGGCCGGGCGCAATTCGATCGATGGCGCGGTCTTGTAGGTCGTCATGGGCAACACCCTGGGCTGGTTGATGTTGTCTTTATGGTATCACCAATCCAGTCCGATGTTGCACGCCAAATTGACAAAATGCGCGGGCTTGGCCACAGTACCGCATCGAACACGAGGAATTCTGCATGAGCACCACCGAAAAACGCCATATCGACCCGGACCGCGCCCTGGTGCGCCGCAAGCAGGTACTGGATGCGGCGGCGGCCTGCTTCGGGCGCAGCGGCTTTCATGGCGCCAGCATGGCCGAGATTTCGAAGGCGGCCGGCATGAGCGCCGGCCATATCTACAACTACTTCGACAGCAAGGACGCCATCATCGCGGCCTTCGTCGAGCAGAACGTGGAGCGCGTATCGCAACTGATGCGCGACCTGGAGCAGCAGGCCGACCCGCTGCAGTCGATGGTGGACGACGCGCCGCGCCATGTGCGCGAGCACCTGGACCCGAACACCTGGCCGCTGGCGCTGGAGATCTCCGCCGAGGCAGCGCGCAATCCCAAGATCGCCGAAGTGGTGCGCGACGCCGACGTGCGCGCGCGCGTGCAGTTCCGCGCCATCCTCAAGTCCTCCCGCGAGCGGCACGGCCTGGCCGTGGACAGCGACACGCTGGACGGCCTGCTGGATGCCATGATCAGCCTGTTCCAGGGGCTGGACGTGCGCGTGGTGCACAATCCGAATGTCAACGAGCCGGCGCTGGCGCGCTATATGGGCATCGCCATGAAGGCGATGCTGTTTTCATAAAGGCAGCAATGAACTCTCCTTACATCTTCCCCGCCCACGGCATCGTGGGCCTGCCGGTGGCCGGCGCCGACGCGCTGTTCCCGGTGCGCCGTATCTACTGCGTCGGCCGCAACTACGCCGGCCACGCGCGTGAAATGGGTTCCGACCCGACGCGCGAGCCGCCGTTCTTCTTCTGCAAACCGGGCGACGGCATGGCCGTGCTGCCGGTGGCGCCGCAAGGCGTGGCCGAGCTGCCGTATCCGCCCCGCACCAGCAACTACCACTACGAGTGCGAGCTGGTGGTGGCCATCGGCAAAGGCGGCAGCGACATCGCCGTGGCGGACGCGCTGCAGCACGTGTTCGGCTACGCGGTCGGCCTGGACATGACACGCCGCGACCTGCAGGGCCAGATGAAGGACGCCGGCCGCCCGTGGGAAATCGGCAAGGCCTTCGACTACTCGGCGCCGATAGGCGTGATCACGCGCGCAACCGAGGCGGGCGCCATCGAGCAGGCCGCCATCACGCTGGAAGTGGACGGCGCGGTCAAGCAGTCCAGCCATATCACGCATCTGATCTGGTCCGTCAGTGAAACCATCGCCAACCTGTCCACGCTGTTCACGCTGCAGCCGGGCGACCTGATTTTCAGCGGCACGCCGGAAGGCGTGGGCGCTGTGGTGCGCGGCCAGACCATGGTGGCCAGCATCGAGGGCCTGGCGCCGATCGCACTGAAAGTGGTTTAAAGCCGGGCGAGGGCGGCGGCGATGGCCCGCAGGCCGTCGAGCGCGCCCATGGCGATGCCCGCGTCCAGCGAGCCGGCCACCTGCGGCTCGCGCGGATTGATGCGCACCAGGCGCCCGCCGTGGCGCTGCACCACGCTATGGCTGAAATGGCGCACCGACGGTATCGCCGTCCCGGCGCCCAGCTCTATCACCACAGGGCGGCGCGTCCGCGCCAGCCAGGCCTGCAAGCGCGCCTGTTGTTCCTCCGCGCGCCGCTCCAGCCAATCTCCGTCGCCAAACATCAGGATATTCGGCCGCGCCAGCCCGCCGCAGTGAGGGCAGGCGGGCGGGGCGTTGCGCAGGCGGCAGGCGTTCGCATCCACATCCGGCACGAAGTCCTGCGCGCTCCAGATGGCGCCGCAGGCGTGGCTGCGGTGGGGCCGCATGCATTGCAGGTGGTGGATGGAACCGTGGCACTCGAATACGCGCTGCGGATCGAAGCCCGCCAGCTGGAACTGGCCGTCCACATTGCTGGTGAACACGCTGGCGCCATGCTCCATGCGCTCGCCCCAGGCGCGCAGCAGCGCAAAGCCCGCGTGCGGCACGGTGGCCCGGTACAGCGCCAGCCGATGGCCGTAGAAGCCCCAGGCCAGCGCGGGATCATCCCGGAACGCCTGCGGCGAAGCGATGCTGCTGAAATCCATCCGCGCGCGGCCGAGCGCAGGATAGGCCTGCCAGAAGCCCTGGTTGCCGCGAAAGTCCGGCAGTCCGGAGTCCACGCCCATGCCAGCGCCGGCCGCGACTATGAGGGCGTCGGCCTGCGAAACCAGCTCGGCGGCAAGGTTTATGGAATTAATCATATGTTAAGCATAAAGCACTCTTACCAAAATCCCAAAGCTGCTGCTATAATGCATGCGTTCGTCGGGGCGTAGCGCAGCCTGGTAGCGTACTTGCATGGGGTGCAAGGGGTCGGAAGTTCGAATCTTCTCGCCCCGACCAACAACTAAAGATTCAGCGAAACCGGCCTTGGCCGGTTTTTTCGTTTTCGGGTTCGGTGCACGCCAAGTGCACACATTTACAGATTTACGCTGCTGCTTGCAGGGGCCGAACTACTCGCTCTTGGCCGCCAGGCTGATCCCGAGGGCAAGCGCAGCGCTGCCACGGACGTTGCCCTGCGACGCAGGCTGGTAATGTTGAATTTCTTGCGGCGGCAGCCGCTGTACCGTGTTCCGGGTCGGCATGACTGGTATCGGCTCGTGTCTCGAGGCCGCGGAAGCGCGCCGCGTGTGCATTTATCACTTACGGCGGCAAGGGATTTTGGCGGCGGTTTTGCGACTAAAATTCGGTTTTCAGCCTTTACCGTGCGTTACGCATTATGCAGTTGAGCCTACAAGTGATCGGCGTTTCCATGGCCGCCGTCATGGCCATCGGATTTATGAAAGGCGCGTTCGGCGGCGGCTTTGCCATCATCGGCATCCCGCTGCTGGCGCTGGTCATGGACCCCATTAAGGCGGGCAGCTTGCTGGCTCCTTTGTTCGTTGCCATGGACCTCTACGCTTTGCGCTTCTGGCGCCCCCACACCTGGTCCAGGCCTGACCTGGCCTTGCTGGTTCCGGGGCTGGTGGTTGGCATTGGCGGCGGTTACTTGCTGTTGGAGTATCTGGACCGGCATGTGGTTGAAATCCTGATGGCGCTCACCACGCTGCTGTTCGCCTTCCTTTGGTGGCGTGGACGGAATACCGCCGTCGCGCGCCCGCGCTCCAGGGCCAAGGGGCTGCTGGCCGGCACCGCGTCCGGCGTGACGACCATGGTTGCCCACTCGGGCGGCCCGCCGCTGGCGATGTATCTGCTGCCGCTGGGATTGTCGAAGGAGGTCTACGCGGCAACCACCAGCCTGTTTTTCACCATCGGCAACCTGCTGAAGGCGGGGCCGTGGCTGGCCGTGGGCGACTTGTCGGACGGCTCCTGGATGCTGATGGCCATCTGCTTGCCTGCAGCGCTACTCGGCGTCTGGGGCGGGTGGAACTTGCACGGCCGCCTGAACCAGGAGCAGCTCTACCGCATTTGCTATGGCATGCTGGTCGTCACGGCGTTCAAGCTGCTGTGGGATGGCAGCATGGGCCTGCTGTACTAGGCCGCCGGCGGCTACTCGGCCATGCGCAGCCCGGCCACCGCCTTGAGCGGCGGGCCAAGCTGATCGATGCCGTGCCTTGCTTGCGCTGTCAAATAGCCGTGAGCGTATGCTGCTTCGTGCGCCAGCTGGCCGTGGCCGTGCTGGAGCTCGGGCAGCAGCCGTGCCGCCACGGCCAAGTCGTTCAGCAAACCGAGCCTGTCCTGCAGCGCTGACAGGCGACTGATGTAGCGTGCCGTGTTTTTTTTATCGAGCAGGTCGCGGAAGAATTCGGCGCCATAGCGCGCTTTCTTGGCGGCGATGCGCACCCGGTGCAATGCCGGCGGGTCTTGCGGATCCAGGCCCGCGATGCGCTTGCGCAGCCGCCGCTCCGCCTTGCGCAGCAGTGGCATGGCGCTGCGGATGGCGCACTTGTCCATGGCGGTGCGGCCGGTGGGCGTGGCCTGCGCGCGCCACTCGTGGCCGCGTATCCAGCTGTTCAGCCGCAGCATGAGTTCCGTGAAGCGGGGCGCATGCAGCGTCTGCGCCATTGCGCCGTGCAGCTTGGCGGCTTTCGCGCGGCTGGAGTCGCGCAAGGCCCGCATTTCGGCGCCGTCAATGCGATCCAGCGTGGCGCTGGCCAGCACATCCCAGTCACGGGTTGCGCCCAGCTCACCGGCCAGCCAGTCCAGGCCTTCGCTGATATCCGGCGGCGCCGGGATCAGCGGCTCGAACATATCCAGCAGCGCGCGCAGGCGGCGCAGGCCGACCCGCATCTGGTGCAGGCTTTCGACATCCTTGGCCAGTACGCCCGAGATGTTGGCTTCCATCTGCTCCACGCAATTCACGCTGATGCGCCGCAGCGCTTCTTCCGTCACGATTTTTTTTGCCAGCTTGACTGGCTTGGCCTTCACGGCCGACGGTCCGGTCGAGCCGAGCAGCGCGTAGCCGCGGGCAGCCTTGCTGTCGTTGGCCAGCTCCAGTGGAATCTCGCGGTGCAGGGCCAAGGCAAAATCGAACAGCTTGTCGGGGGCGCCGTCCTTCAATTCCAGTTCCAGTTCGGAGATGTTGGCATGGTGTTCGCCACCCCTGAAATCGCCGGCGTCGATGGCGCATTCGACCTCTTCTCCGCCGGGCAGTCGTAGCTGCCAGGTGGTGCGCCGCGTGACGCCGGAAAACATGGGCTGCAAGCGCTGCTGGATCTCGGGGGACGACAGCAGCTGGGCCAGCTTGGCGTCCTTGATCTGCCGCGCCAGCAGGGCAGGCTGAATTTTTCCGTCGGGCAGTTCGCACTCCCATTCGCCGCGCCGGTGCAAGGCGGTGGCATGGTTGTCGACGGTTTTGACCGTTTGGATAAATGTGCCGCCTGCCGAGCGCACCCTCAGCGTTGCGCCGTGTTCCCACAGCTGGTGTTCAGGCGTGTCGTAATAGATGTCCGTGTGCTCATGCTCGGTCGGTCCCGCCGTGGCATGCGCTGCCAGGATAGCGTGCGACCGCATGCGCTCCGAGTCGGCAGGGCGTAGCGTCAGTTTGAGTTCGGTTTCCATGGCTGTCCCCCTCCGTTTGACTATACACCGCCCGCCAATACGGGTGATCTTGCGCTTGGGTATGGTGCACGGGGCGAGCCATGTCATGAATTGGTGCCGGTATGTTTCCCGACCGCCGGCGCCGGTAGAGCTGCCATCGGATGGCGCTGTGGTTCAGCTTTTGAACCGGCTCAAATCATAACGGTCAAATGTGACGGGCGTTTGACGTGGCCGTATGTCATGCCGATGTCATCTACGGATGACATGATCGCAGACTGAAGTTGGCCAGCGTAGCGGCTCGATGCTTCTATGAATCTCAACCTGGGAGTTGCTATGCATAATGCCGATATTTCCTTCGCACGCGTTCTCGGGGTAGTTGAGATGACACTCTGTGTCGATGGCGTCGCCGTGGCGCGCACCGCCAGTCCGGAGTCTGTCGTGCGTGAACTGCAGATACGTGGCGGGCGGGAGCTGCGTCTGGAAGGCGGGCTGGTGCTGGAATTGCCGACAACACTGAAGACCCTTGATATGGCGTCAGGCCTGGCATGGAGCGAGCCGATGGCGGCCCTTAAATTGATTGCCGCCTGTTGCGATTTGGGGGAAATCCCCATTTTTTCTTATCCGGAGCGCCGGGCCAGGCCGCGCGCAGAAGCGACAGCAATTGGCATGGCCTAGCGCCTTATGTGCTTCCCTCAACTGCTGCTTGCCCGCACTAACGCCTTATAGCTCCAGCACCAGCCGGCCCGGCGCGGCCCAGGAGACGCAGGTGCACATGCCGGTGGTGCGCATGGATGGAGTGAGGCACACGTCGCGGTGTAGCGGCTGCCCTTCAAGCACCTGTGTGTAGCAACTGCCGCATTCGCCGCGCTTGCAGTCGTAGGAGACAAAGATGTCGGCTGCGATCAGCGCATCCAGGATGGGCGTACCGGGCTGCACTTCCAGCGTGATCTGGGACAGCGATAGTTCGACGGTGAGCGGCGCGTCGTCCGGCTGAGCGCGGGCGCCGAAGCTTTCGAAGTGCATGGCGCTTGCGGGCCAGCCTTGTTGCGCGCTGGCCGCAGCCAGCGCTTGCAGCAGCGGCGCAGGCCCGCAGGCGTAGAAGCTGTCGCCTTCGTGGTAGGCGCCGAGCAGGGCGGTCAGGTCTGCGCGTCCGGATTCCTGCGAGATGTGCTCCGTCATGGCGCCGTGCGGGATGGTGCGCAGTTCATCCATCAGCACCAGCTTGTCCCGGCTGTGCGCCAGGTAGTGCAGTTCAAAAGACTGGCCGCGCGCGCCCAGCGCATGCGCCATCGAGACCATGGGCGTGATGCCGATGCCGCCTGCGATGAGCAGCGTGCGAGGCGGAACCTGGGATGGCGGCTGCGCCAGCAAGGGGAAGCTGTTGAATGGACCGCTCAGGGCGACCTCGCGGCCGGGGCCGAACTCGTCGTGCAGGGTGCGCGAGCCTCCCTTGCCATGCTCCTCGCGCTGCACGGCGATGCGGTAGCTGTCCGCCGGCCCGGGCATGCCGATCAGCGAGTAGTGGTTTTCGTATGCCTTGCCGCCGGCGTCGGCGAAGCGCAGCACGATGTGCGAGCCGGGCTTCCATCCGGGCAGCGGCGCGCCGTCTTTGCGGCGCAGGTGGAATTCCTTGACGCTGCCGCCAAGCTGGGCTGCGTGGGTGATGACGTGGCTCATAATGTCCCCCGCTCAGTACGGCGTGCCCGGATTGAAGGGCGAGGCGTCCAGGTATTCCCATTCCAGCTGCTGGGGCGTGTCGCGCAGTATCCATTTTTGCACCTTGAACTCCCAGTAGCGCCTGGTGCCGCCGGTTTCGTCTTCTGGATCGTCCTGGTCCCACTGGACGGAGGCGGTGCCGGTCAGCTGCAGCAGCTGGCCGTGCGCGAAATCCGGGATGCACAGCCCCGCGTGCGGGTCGGCGGCGATATTGCCGAGCGTGTTGAACAGGCTGTTGCCGTGGTAATCGGGGATGCGCAGCGTGGTTTCATCCACCACTTTCACAAAGCCGGGATTGCCGCCGCGGTGCGAGGCGTCGGCGCCGCTGCCGGAATGGCGGCTTGCCACGAAGACGGTGTCGGCCTGCCGGATGATGTCCTCCACGGTGCCGCGCAGCACGGTTCCATGCGCGGCCTGCACCGGCAGTGCCGGTTCGCCCAGCTGGCGCAGGTGGCGGCGCTGGATGTATTTGGGGCAGTTCGGGTAGGCCTCGCGTATCGCTACCTCCGCGCCGCTTGCGTCGAGCTGCTGCACTGTGCCGTTCACGCGGTAGCGGCGGCGCGAGCCCAGCTCGATGAACAGCATGCCGATGTCGGGTTGGAAGGCCAGGTTTTCCCACAGCGGGTCGGCCAGGTCGCGCTCCTTCTCCGGCAAGTCGATCTGGATGGTGCGGCCGCTGTCGGTGTGCAAAAAACCGGGTTTGCCGAACACCAGGGAGGACCATACCTGGCCTTCCGCATCGACGCTGGCCAGCGCCGCCATGAACTGCTTGGCGATAAAGGGCCGGGCGCCGGCGATGACGGTGTCCGACAGGACCGCGATGTTGCGGTCGGCAATGGCGCTTTCGCCGGCGCGTTCCTGGACTGCGCGCTCGCCTTCGTGGAAACTGCTGTGCACGTTCATTGTTATCCCCCGGTTGATGATGCTTGTATTTTGCGAAATAATCGGGCAAACAAGAATGGGTGTCCCACGCAAATCACTATTTCGCCTGGAGTAAGGAATGGATCAGGTCCACTTGATGAATGTGTTTGTGGCAGTCGGGGAGGAGGAGAGCTTTGCTGCGGCGGCCCGGCGCCTGGATTTGTCCCCTGCGGCGATTACCCGCGCGGTCTCGGCCCTGGAGGAGCAGCTGGGTGTGAAGCTGCTGCTGCGGACCACGCGCAATGTAAGGATGACCGAGGCGGGCCGCCGCTATATGGACGATAGCCGCAATATTCTTGCCAGTATAGTGGAAGCCAACGAGGCCGCCGCCGGTGTCAATTCCGCGCCCAAAGGCAATCTGTCGGTAACGGCCTCCGTGCTGTTCGGCAAGGCCTTTGTCATGCCTTGCATCGTGCGTTTCCTCGAGATGTATCCCGAGGTCGACGTGTCGGCCTATTTTCTGGACCGGGTGGTCAACCTGGTGGACGAGGGCATGGACGTGGCCGTGCGCATCGGCCATCTGCCCGATTCCAGCTTGAAGGCACTGCGCGTGGGCCAGGTGCGCCGCGTGCTGTGCGCCTCGCCGGAGTATCTGGCGAAACACGGCGTGCCCCAGCATCCGGCGGATTTGCTGCGCCATACCATTATTGCCGCCAGCGGAATCTCGCCGCGCGTGGAGTGGAAGTTCGGCGCGGTGGACGACCCCACCATGGTGCGCATGCGGCCTCGTTTGATGGTCACAAGCAACGACTCGGCCATCGACGCGGCGATAGGCGGGCTGGGCATTTGCCGCTTGCTGTCCTATCAGATCGCCACGGAGCTGGGCGAAGGGCGCTTGAAAATCATCCTGGCCGAGTATGAGGAAGCACCTTGGCCGGTACATGTGATGCATCGCGAAAGCAAGTTCGGCTCGTCGAAAGTGCGCAATTTCATCGATATGCTGGTGCAGCATCTGCGCGCGCACCCGCACTTGAGCATGCCCATGGGCGTTTCCCGCAGCGAAATAATGAATTGACGGTGGCGCGGTTTCTCTCTCGTTTCTTAGTACCTAGAATGGACTCATCCGCTGAACGACATGGCGGCAGACCAGACTGACCATCAAGCGAAAGGGAACCATCATGAAAGCAGCCATCATCATCTTGTCCGATCCAAAAGCTGGCGAAGAGGCTTTGGGCCGCATGTTCAACGGCCTGGCGGCCGCTTACGATTTCAAGCAAAAAGGCACGGAAACCGGGATCTACTTCCAAGGCACCGGCACCCGCTGGCCGGGCGTGCTGGCTGCGTCCAGCCATCCTATCCACGCGCTGTACAAGGCGTTGGAGGACAAGGTGGTGGGCATTTCCTGCGGCTGTGCCGATGTGTTCGGCGCCCGCGAGGAAGTGGAAAAAGCCGGCTTCGACCTGATTACCGACAACAGCGTGCCCGGCACATCGGGACTGCCCAGCATCGCCCAGATCTCGGCCGACGGCTACACTGTCTTCATCTTCTGAAGAGGGCGAGCCGTGAACACTAGCCGCACCCTGGCCGCTGCCGCATTGAGCCTGGCCCTGCTGGGCGCCGGCGGCGCCGCGCCTGCCTTTGCCGCACCGGCGGCGCCCAGCGCGAATGTCGCCAGCACCGCCAGCGTCAGCTACCGCACTGTGAAGGTGGACGGCGTCAATATTTTCTACCGCGAGGCGGGACCGAAAAATGCGCCCACCTTGCTGCTGTTGCACGGCTTTCCCACTTCGTCGCAGATGTTCCGCAACCTGATCCCGCAGCTGGCGGACCGCTACCACGTGATTGCGCCCGACTATCCCGGCTACGGCCAGAGCGATATGCCGACCATGGACAAGTTCACCTACAGCTTCGACAACATGGCGCGCGTGGTCGAGAAGTTCACCGAGGCGGTTGGCGTGTCGCGCTACGCGCTGTATGTGCAGGATTACGGCGCGCCGATAGGCTTCCGGCTGGCGGCGGCCCATCCGGAGCGGGTGTCGGCCATCGTGGTCCAGAACGGCAATGCCTATGAAGAAGGGATCGCCAACGAGTTCTGGCAGCTGCCGCGAGCCTACTGGGCCGACAAGTCCGAGGCGAACGGCGCCAAGCTGCGTCCCTTGCTCGAGCTGGGCGGCACCAAGTGGCAATACACGGAGGGCGCGCGCGACGTGCAGCGCATCAGCCCGGACGCATGGACTGTGGACCAGGCTTATCTCGACCGTCCGGGCAACAAGGACATTCAGATTGAAATGTTCTACAGCTATGGCAGCAATCCGGGGCGCTATCCGGAATGGCAAGCCTACTTCCGCAAGCATCAGCCACCCATGCTGATTGTCTGGGGCAAGAATGACAAAATCTTCCCGCCCGCTGGCGCTCACCCGTATTTGCGTGACTTGCCGAAAGCGGAATTGCATCTGCTTGACACCGGTCACTTCGCGCTGGAGGAGGACAGCACGGCCATCGCCGGCTATATGCGCGCTTTCCTGGGGCGCACGCTCAAAGGCGGGAAGTAAGCTGCTTCTGCGGCCAGGCCGGCCGTCAGATATTCAGGTAGGGGCGCGCGAACAGTGCGGCGGTAGCCACCAGATAAGTAAAGAACAGGCCCATCACCCAGCGGTTCATGCGGTCGGTCTTGCTGTCGAGGCGGTGTATTTCGCGCTGTAGCGCTTCCCAGATGGATTGCTGCGAGTCGGTTATTTGTTTCAGGTTGTCGCGGAACACGTCGCAGCTCTTTTCGAGGGAGGCATCCAGCGCGTCACTGCTGTGCTGCAGCTTGGCCCGCAGCTCATCGCCATCGTGCTGCAGCCGCGCGCTGAGTTCATCGCTACTGTGCTGTAGCCGGGCGCTGAACTCTTCGCTAAGTCGCTGGAGTTTATCGCGCAACTCATCGCCATCATGCTGCAGTCTCGCGCTGAGTTCATCACTACTGTGCTGTAGCTTGGCGCTGAATTCCTCGCTATGCCGCTGCAGCTTATCGCTGAGCTTGTCGCTATCGTGCTGTAGGGCAGCGCGCAGCGCGTCGCTATGATGCTGTTGCGAAGAACTAAGGGATTCCATGACACGCAGATGCTCGGCATGCAATTCTTTTGCGGTGTCGGCGATAAGTGCCATTGTGGTTTTGTGGCTCTCGTCCACGCGTTCTTGCATGGATTCCAGCGTCACGCTCACGTTGCTCATCTGGACCTCCAGCCGGATGATACGGGTATCGTGTTCATGGTGGTCCGCAAGCGTAGGGCTGTCAAGCGGCGGGATGTCGTTCATATTGCGCTCCAGTGTGGTCCATCCCGTGAGGATGCCGCCACTGGAGGCAGGTGGTTTTGCGCCGGCGCAAAGCTGCGCGGGGATTAAGTTTCTGTACTGAATTTTGGAGGCGGCGATGAACGCCGCGCCACCAGGCTCACCAGGCCCACGCCTATCAGCAGCATGATGTAGACGGGCGGCTCGGGAATGGGGCTGACGGCGGGCTGCTGCGCTTGCGCGGTGGCGGGGACTGTCACGCTGAGCAGATCCGCTTCGTTGAGGTAGCTGGCTTCGCCGGGAACGGGCGGCAGCAAGGCCTTGTTGCTGGCCTGGTGAACAAGGTCCGCCGCGTGCGCGGTGCCAGCGGCGGCTCCTGCCAGCAGCATCGCCAGCAGGGATTTTTTCAGTACAGTATGCATAGCGGCTCCTAAAGCGATAACGTTTCTTCATCCACATTAGCACCAAATTTTCAGGCGTGTCGCTTGATTAAGAATTTCATTTTTGCAATGTTTCCATTGCGATTTGTTAGTGTCTGCGGCGCAGCTCGGGGTAAGCCAGAACGCGCATGATGACCCCGGCAGGCACCGCCTTGTGCAGCATATACGCCCAGGCGTTGGCCGCGCCGATGCGGCTATCGATGGTCAGTCCTTCGTCGACGCAGCGGGCCAGGATCTGGTTGCTGCGCTGTGGCTGCTGAGTATGCATGGTTGCTCCGTCCGTTTTGTTGAGATTGGGTACAATCACTCTATACCCCATCACCCGGAGAGCAAGTGAAACCCAACGCAGCGGCTATGCCGGGAAAAGTTGTGCTCGTATTGCAAGGCGGCGGCGCGCTCGGCGCCTACCAGCTGGGCGTGTACCAGGCGATGAACGAAGCCGGCATCGAGCCGGACTGGGTGATCGGCACCTCCATCGGCGCGCTCAACGGCGCTATTATTGCCGGTAACCCGCCGGAGCGGCGCGTGCAAAGGCTGCGCCAGTTCTGGACCATGATGGAGCAGCATTCGGCGCTGTATCCCGGCATGCCGCGCGAATTCGCCAATGCGCTCACGATGTCGCAGGGCATCCCCGCCTTCTTCGCGCTGAACCCGGCCACCTGGTGGAATCCGAACGCCAAGGTGGGCGTGGAAAACGCATCCTTCTACCGCACCGGCCCGCTGCACAAGACGCTGGCCATGCTGGTGGATTTCGACTACCTGAACAGCAACGGCACCCGCTTCACGGTGGGCGCGGTGAACGCCCGCAACGGCGAGATGCGCTATTTCGACAGCCAGAAGGAAACGCTGAGCGTGGACCACGTGATGGCCTCCGGCGCCATCCCGCCCGCGTTTCCCGCCGTGCGCATAGACGGCGAGCCCTACTGGGACGGCGGCATCTATTCGAACACGCCGATCGAGGCGGTGCTGGACGACGAGCCGCGCCGCGATTCCGTGATTTTCTCAGTGCAGGTGTGGAACCCGGACGGCAAGGAGCCGCAAAGCGTGCTCGACGTGCTGGAGAAGCACAAGGAGATCCAGTACGCCAGCCGCGTCAGCAATATCGAGCAGCAGCGCCGCATGCACCGGCTGCGCCATGTGATACGCCAGCTCACCATGCACTTGCCCGCCGAGCAGCGCCGCAGCGCGGAGGTGCGCGAGCTGGCCGGCTGGGGCTGCGGCACGCGCATGCACATCGTCATGCTCAAGGCGCCGCGCCTGGACAGCGAAGACCACACCAAGGACATCGACTTCACCGCCACCGGCATCCACAGCCGCTGGCAGGCCGGCTACGATGACACCCGGCGCGCGCTGGCCGCCAGGCCGTGGGACGGCGCGGTCGATCCTATCGAAGGCGTGGCGATACACGAGCATTTCTGAGCGCGCCGGCGCGCGGCCCCAGTACTTCGCCGCACACCTCCAGCCAGGCGCGCGCCGCGTGCGACAGGTAGCGTCCGTTCCACACGTGCGCCACTTCCCATTCCAGCGCCGGTTCCACGATGCGCACCGCGTGCAGGCGCTCGTCGGCCAGCCGGTGCACAAAGGGCTCCGGCAGCAGGGCCACGCCTATCCCGGCTGAAGCCATTTCCACCAGCCAGTCCCACTGTCCGCTTTGCGCGGCAATCGCAGGCTCGATGCCGGCGGCGGCGAAGGCGCTGCGCAAGGTGCGGGTGAGGGCGAAGTCGTCGTTCAGCAGCACTAGCGGCAGCGCGGCCAGCTGCTTGAGCCTGAGCGTGCGGCGCGCGCGCTGGAAGGTGCCGGCGGCGGCCAGCGCATACAGCGGATAGCTGGCGATGCGGCCGGTCTGCAGTTCCATCTCCGGGTCGGCCGGCAGCACCGTCATGCCTATCTCCAGTTCGCCCGCCGCCACGCGGCGCTCTATGCCCTGGCCGGTGTCCTCGCTGAGCGCGAGCGCAATGCCGGGATGGCGCTCGCGGAAAGCCTTCAGCACTGGCGTAAACAGCAGGTTGATCATGGGCGGGATGCCGATCGCCAGCGTGCCGCGCTGGCGCGCCTGGGTATCGCGCACCTCGAGCTGCAGCTGGCGCAGGGTGGCCAGCATTTCGCCGCCGCGCGCGTAGACCACGGCGCCGGTGTCGGTCAGCGTGAGCTTGCGGCCGTCGCGCACCAGCAGCGGCGCACCCACCTCGTCCTCCAGCTGGCGCACCATCTTGCTGATGGTGGACTGGGTGACGTGCAGCGTCTCGGCGGCCTGGGTAAAGCTGCTCAGGCGGGCGGTTTCGATGAAGTAGCGCAGCGACCGGATATCCATGAGTTTTTCGACTGGAATGGTGGAATTTAAGTCATGCAATGCATGAATCTCCGATTCTATACTGGCTTCATCAAAACCATAAATGATCTGGAGCACATCATGCATGAGGACAGAATTCGCCTGCCGGCGCTGATGGACAAGGTAATGACGGCCGCAGACGCCGCGCGGCTGTTCCGCAACGGCATGACGGTGGGCATGAGCGGCTTCACCCGCGCCGGTGACGCCAAGGCGCTGCCGCTGGCGCTGGTGGAACGCGCCCGCAGCGAGCCGCTGGCGCTTACGCTGATCACCGGCGCCTCGCTGGGCAGCGACAGCGACGGCCTGATGGCCAATGCCGGCGTGGTGGCGCGCCGGTTGCCGTTCCAGTCCGACGCCGCGCTGCGCCGCAAGATCAACAGCGGCGAGGTGATGTTCATCGACCAGCACCTGTCCGAAACCGCCGAGCAGCTGCGCGGCGGCAGCCTGAAGCCGGTGGACATCGCCGTCATCGAAGCGGTGGCCATCAATGCGGACGGCGGCATTGTGCCCACCATGTCGGTCGGGAATTCGGCCAGCTTCGCCGAGCAGGCCAAACAGGTCATCATCGAAATCAACCTGAGCGCGCCGCTGGCGCTGGAAGGCCTGCACGACATCTACCTGCCCGCGCAGCGCCCGGATCGCGCGCCGATTCCGCTCACGCGCACCGGCCAGCGCATCGGCACCTCCACCATCCATATCGACCCGGCGCGTATCGCCGCCATCGTCATTACCGACAGCCCGGACAGCCCGTCCAACGTGCTGCCGCCGGACGCCGAAACCCAGGCCATCGCCGGCCACATCGTGGCCTTCCTGGAGGCCGAGGTGGCGGCGGGGCGCATGGGGCCGGAGCTGTTGCCGCTGCAGGCGGGCATAGGCACCATCGCCAACGCGGTGCTGCATGGCCTGACCGGCTCGTCCTTCCGCAACCTGTCCATGTACTCGGAAGTGCTGCAGGACAGCGCCATCGCGCTGCTGGATTCGGGCCAGCTGGCGATGGCCTCCGCTTCGTCCATCACGCTGTCGGCGTCCATGCACGAGCGCTTCCTGCGCAACATCGAGCGTTACCGGGACCGCATCGTGCTGCGTCCGCAGGAGATCAGCAACCATCCGGAACTGGTCAAGCGCCTGGGCGTGATCGCGCTGAACACGGCGCTGGAGTTCGACATCTACGGCAACGTGAACTCCACCCACGTGGGCGGCACGCACATGATGAACGGCATAGGCGGTTCGGGCGACTTCGCGCGCAATGGCCAGCTGTCCTTCTTCGTCAGCAAATCCGTGGCCAAGGACGGCGCCATCTCCAGCGTGGTGCCGATGGCGCCGCACGTCGACCACACCGAGCATGACGTGGACGTGCTGGTGACCGAATGGGGCCTGGCCGACCTGCGCGGCCTGGCGCCGCGCGAAAGGGCGCCGCTCATCATCGAACGCTGCGCCCATCCGGACTACCGCGCCCAGCTGCGCGCCTACCTGGACGAAGCGCTGCCGCGCGGCGGCCAGACCCCGCACGTGCTGGAAAAGGCCTACTCCTGGCACGCCCGCTACCGCGAGCACGGCACCATGCGCGAGCTGTGGCAATGCCGGTGATTTGAAAAAGCTATTGCATCGATAAAATCAATTGCCTTTGTTAATCTTGCTTGCTTATCTAGAATGTAGTCACCCCGAACAACATTCCAGAGGAGCAAGCAATGAGCCAGCAGCCACCAATCACAACCGCGTCCGGCATTCCGGTCGCGGACAACCAGAACTCCATCACCGCCGGCCCGCGCGGCCCGGTGCTGCTGCAGGACTTCCACCTGATCGAGAAGCTGCAACACTTCAACCGCGAGCGCATTCCCGAGCGCGTGGTGCACGCCAAGGGCTCGGGCGCCTACGGCACCTTCACCGTCACGCACGACATCACCCGCTACACCAAGGCCAAGCTGTTCTCGGCCATCGGCAAGCAGACCGATACCTTTGTGCGCTTCTCCACCGTGGGCGGCGAGAAGGGCAGCGCCGACACCGAGCGCGATCCGCGCGGCTTCGCGGTGCGCTTCTATACCGAGGAAGGCAACTGGGACCTGGTGGGCAACAACACGCCCATGTTCTTCATCAAGGACGGCATCAAATTCCCGGACTTCATCCACACCCAGAAGCGCGATCCGCAGACCAACCTGAAATCGCCCACCATGATGTTCGACTTCTGGAGCAAGGCGCCGGAAAGCCTGCACCAGGTGACCATGCTGTTCTCGGACCGCGGCACGCCGGACGGCTACCGCCACATGGACGGCTTCGGCAGCCACACCTATAGCCTGATCAACGAAGCGGGCGAGCGCGTGTACGTGAAGTGGCACTTCAAGACGCGCCAGGGCATCAAGAACCTGGCTGCGGCCGACGCCACCCGCATCGCCGGCGAAGACCCGGACTACGCGCAGCGCGACCTGTTCGGCGCCATCGCGGCCGGCAATTTCCCGCAGTGGGAAGTGAAGATCCAGGTCGCCACCGACGCCGAACTGGCGGCATGGGGCGAGCGCACCGGCTGGAATCCGTTCGACCTGACCAAGGTCTGGCCGCACGGCGACTTCCCGCTGCAGCCGGTGGGCGTGTTCGAGTTGAACCGCAACCCGGTCAATTACCACGCGGAAGTGGAGCAGGCCGCGCTGTCGCCGTCGAACGCGGTGCCGGGCATGGGCTACTCGCCGGACAAGATGCTGCAGGCGCGCCTGTTCGCCTATCACGACGCGCAGCTGTACCGCGTGGGCACCAACCACCAGCACCTGCCGGTGAACGCGCCGCGCTGCCCCTTCCACAACCAGCAGCGCGACGGCGCCATGGCCATCAGCAACGGCGGCTCGGCGCAGAACTACGCGACGGTGGACGCGGCGGGCGTGCACGGCAAGGGCATGGGGCACGGCGAGCCGGAGCTGGCGCTGGCCGGCGCGGCGGCGCGCTACGACGGCCGTGGCCATGAGGACGACTACACCCAGGCCGGCAACCTGTTCCGCCTGATGCCGGCGCAGGAGCGGCAGAACCTGTTCGACAACCTGGCCGGTCCCATGAGCCAGGTCAGCGACGAGATCATCCAGCGCCAGCTGGGGCATTTCGACAAGGCCGACCCGGCCTACGGCGCCGGCGTGCGCGCGGCCCTGAAGGCGCGCGGCCGCAACGTGGGCTGATGCGGTTGGCGGGTTACGCGGCTTCGCCGCTAACCCGCCCTACGAGCCGTCGTGGTCCGTAGGGCGGGTTAGGCACGTAACCCGCCATGCTCTGCCGCCGTATCATTTAAAATAGCGGTCTTGGATCTATCTCTACACAGGACCGCCATGACCATCAAAATCAGCCAGAACTTCGACTCCGGCGCCATCGAAGTGGTGCGCGCAGACAGCGCCGCCACCATAGAACTGAATCTGCGCAACGACAACGCGGCCGATATCCGCCAGTGGTTCCACTTCCGCCTGCAAGGCGCGCGTGGCCAGGCCGTGACCATGCGCGTCCTGAATGCCAGCCAGGCTACCTACGCCAAGGGCTACGAAGGCTACAACGCCGTGGCCAGCTACGACAGCGAGAACTGGTTCCGCGTGCCGACTTCCTTCGACGGCGAAGTGATGACCATCAAGCACACGCCGGACCTGGACAGCGTCTACTACGCCTACTTCGAGCCGTATTCGTGGGAACGCCACCTGCGCCTGCTGGGCGAAGTGGCCGAGAACCCGGCCGCGCGCGTGCTGGACCTGGGCTCGACGGTCGACGGCCGCGACATGAACCTGGTCGTCATCGGCGAACCGGAAGCGGAGAAAAAGATCTGGGTCATCGCGCGCCAGCACCCGGGCGAATCGATGGCAGAATGGTTCGTCGAAGGCCTGGTCGACTCGCTGCTGGACGACGCCAATCCCATCTCGCGCAAGCTGCTGCAGCGCTGCTGCTTCTACATCGTGCCTAACATGAACCCGGACGGCTCGGTGCGCGGCAACCTGCGCACCAACGCGGCGGGCGCCAACCTGAACCGCGAGTGGATGACGCCGACGCTGGAGCGCTCGCCTGAAGTGCTGTGCGTGAAAAACAAGATCCATGAAACCGGCGTTGACATGTTCTTCGACATCCACGGCGACGAAGCGCTGCCTTACAACTTCGTGGCCGGCAACGAGATGCTGGAGAACTTCACGCCGCAGCAGGCCGCCGCGCAGAAGGCCTTCATCGACCGCTACAAGAACGCCAGCCCGGACTTCCAGGATACCGTGGGCTACGCCGCCAGCAAGTACAAGGAAGACATGCTGACGCTGGCCTCCAAGTACATCGGCCACCACTTCAAGTGCCTGGCGCTGACGCTGGAAATGCCGTTCAAGGACAACGCCGACCTGCCGGACGCGCACGTGGGCTGGAACGGCGCGCGCAGCGCCGCGCTGGGCCGCGCCATCCTGCAGCCCATCCTGCTGTCGCTGGACGACTGACCGTGGGCGTCGAGATCGAACGCAAGTTCCTGGTCACCAGCGACGCCTGGATGCAGCAGGGCGAACCCGTGCTGCTGCGCCAGGGCTATCTGTCCTCGCATGCGCAGCGCGTGGTGCGCGTGCGCATCGAAGGCGAGCGCGCGGTGATAACCATCAAGGGCAAGAACGTGGGCGCCAGCCGGGGCGAGTGGGAGTACGAGATCCCGATGGCGGACGCGCAGGAGTTCCTTGAGAAGCTGTGCGAGCAGCCCATCATCGAAAAATACCGCCGCCGTATTCCCTACGCGGGCTTTGTGTGGGAAGTGGACGAGTTCCTCGGCGTGAACGCCGGCCTGGTGGTGGCCGAGATCGAGCTGCCGTCCGAAGACCAGCCCTTCGACAAGCCGGACTGGGCAGGGGAAGAAGTGACGCACGATATGCGCTACCTCAACTCCAACCTGATCAAGCACCCCTACTCGGCTTGGTAAGTCCCGTCTTCCATCCTAAACTGGAGGGATGGAAGACGACTGGAAAATCTTCGCCGCCCGCATGGAGGCCATACTGCCGACCTTGGCAACCAAGGCGGACGTGGAAGCGCTGCGCGCCTACATCGAGTCGATAAGGGCCGACATCGCGCGCTGGACGTTGGCAACCGTGATAGGCCTGTTTATCGGCTTTGGCGGCTTGTTCATGGCGATGACGAATGCCTTGAAACCCGCGCCTGTACCGGCGCCGCAGGCGCAGCCCATCGTCATCTACACGCCCGCCGCCGCGCGGCAGGAAGCCCCGCCGGAACAGCGGCCCCAGCAAAAATAAAGCCCTCTTGCGAGGGCTTTATCGTAGGGCGGGTTAGCGGGGCACGCCCCGCGTAACCCGCCGAAGCGTGCTTAGTGGAAGTGCTCGTTGCCGGCCGGTGCGTCTTCCGGCATTTCAGCGTGGACCAGTTCGCCCGTCGGGTCGGCGAACAGCGGCGCGCCGCAGTCGTCGCAGTACTCGGACACGTAGCGCTCGCCCAGCTTCTTCACCTGCGTAACGCCCAGCGCGTTCAGGTGCTCGACGATCTCCTCAACCGGTGTGCGCGGCTTCAGCAGCTCGGCGATGCTGCCGGAAATCGGGCCTTCCGGCGGCGTGCCTTCCTCGTCTTCCTGGCCGTACAGCGGCCAAACCACGCCGTACACCACGTCCGCGCTCTGGCGCGGCGTGAAGGCGACGCGGTACTCGTCGATCTGGCCGTCGGCCGCTTCCTCGCCAAAGCCGGCGATCACGGCGCGCAGTTCGGACGGCTCCACCGCCAGCGAATGCGTCAGGTAGTGCACCGCCGCGCGGATCGATACCGGGCGGATCAGCTTGTCCGCTTCGCGGCAGGCCATGTAATACGCTTCCGGCAGCAGCAGCTCCACGCCGCAGCCCGGCAGCAGGCGGTTCACGGTCGGCAGCGCCTGCGTGCGCCATTGCTCCAGCGCGGCTTTGCGCTCCTCGGCGAAGTTCGCCTGCGCGGCCGGCATCTGCCAGCGGAACAGCGGGCCGCCGTGCGGCGCCACCACGGCCACCAGCAGGTAGCGCGTGTCGGCCAGGAAGGGCGCCGTTTCCGGCGCCTTGGCTTCCGACTTGAAGGCCACGCCTTTCAGCGCGGCCTGCGCCAGCTTGACGGTCTTGCTGTAGGCCTCGGCATGGCTGCGCGGCAGCTGGTCGATGGAGTACAGCATGGAGGCCATGGCCATATGGGTGCCGTCGGCCAGCAAGTGGGCCGAGAAGTGCGCCGACAGCGTGTTCAGCACGTCGGCGGGAATGGCGCCGGAGGCGATGGAAAAACGGGTCCAGGCCAGCACGGGGGCGGCCACCAGCAGCACGTCGTACTGGGTGCTCACGCCGTCCGCTTCCACCGTGATGGTGCTCGATTCGCTGACCGCTTCCACGCCGTCCATCAGCACGTCGTAGGCGTTCAGGTCGTCGCGGAACAGGCCGTTCAGGGCGGCGTCGACGGTGTCCTGGTGGCCGGACTTGAGCAGCTTCTGCAGTTGCAGTTCCAGGGTGTGCTCCCAGGTGCGCTCCTCGAGGCGGCTGGCGGCCTGGCCTACGGCCTGGGCGAGGGTAACGAGGCGCTGGCTGTCGGCAGTTAACTTGTGTTGCGATTCTTTGGATGGGCGACGCATAGCGCTTACTAGTCTCTGGAAAGTTCGGTTATCCGTATTGTAGTGGATTCGGGCCGGGGCGGCGGCCCAAATAAAAAACGCCGGACGAATCCGGCGTTTTTGGCGGAGCTGGCGGGTTACGCTGCGCTAACCCGCCCTACGAATCGTCACGAATCGTCGCGATCCGTAGGGCGGGTTAGGCGCAGCCGTAACCCGCCGCTGCATTATGCGGCCAGCAACTGGCGCAGCACGAACGGCAGGATGCCGCCGTGCTTGTAGTAGTCCACTTCGATCGGGGTGTCGATGCGCAGCAGGACTTTGACTTCCTGCGACGAGCCGTCGGCGCGGTGGATGACCAGGGTGGCCAGCTGTTGCGGCTTGATCTCGCCTTCCAGGCCCTTCAGGTCGTACACTTCCTTGCCGGTGATGCCCAGCGATTCAACCGAATCGTTGCCGATGAACTGCAGCGGCAGCACGCCCATGCCGACCAGGTTGGAGCGGTGGATGCGCTCGAAGGAGCGGGTGATCACGGCCTTCACGCCCAGCAGCTGGGTGCCCTTGGCGGCCCAGTCGCGCGAGGAGCCGGTGCCGTATTCTTCGCCGCCGAAGATCATGGTCGGGGTGCCTTCGGCCACGTACTTCATGGCCGCGTCGTAGATCGACAGCTGTTCGCCGCTAGGCTGGTGGATGGTGATGCCGCCTTCCACCGCCGAGCCGTCCGCCTTGGCCGGGATCATCTTGTTCTTGATGCGCACGTTGGCGAAGGTGCCGCGCATCATGATCTCGTGGTTGCCGCGGCGCGAGCCGTAGGAGTTGAAGTCGGCCTTCAGCACGCCGTTGTCCTTCAGCCATTTGCCGGCCGGGCCGTCTTCCTTGATCGAACCGGCCGGGGAGATGTGGTCGGTGGTGATCGAGTCGCCGAACACGCCCAGCGCGCGCGCGCCGGTGATGCCGGCAGCGGCCGCTTTCGGGGTCATCTCGAAGCCGTCGAAGAACGGCGGCTCGGCGATGTAGGTCGAGTCAGGCCAGTTGTAGACCTGGCCTTCGGTCGACGACACGGCTTCCCACAGCTTGCCCGGTGCGCCCTTGACGTCGGCGTAGTTGTCCTTGAACACCTTCGAGTTCATGGCGAACTTCATCAGCTTGCCGATTTCCTGCGAGGTCGGCCAGATGTCGCCCAGGTACACGTCCTTGCCGTTGGTGCCCTTGCCGACAGGCTCGGTCATCAGGTCGCGCGTCATGTTGCCGGCGATGGCGTAGGCCACCACCAGCGGCGGCGAGGCCAGGAAGTTGGAGCGGATGTTCGGGTGGATGCGCGCTTCGAAGTTGCGGTTGCCCGACAGGACGGCCGAGGCCACGATGTCGTTCGACGTGATCGCCGCGTTCAGTTCCGGGGTCAGGTCGCCGGCGTTGCCGATGCAGGTGGTGCAGCCGTAGGCGGTCACGCCGAAGCCCAGTTTTTCCAGGTAGGGCAGCAGGCCGGCGGCGGTCAGGTATTCGGTCACCACGCGCGAGCCTGGCGCCAGCGAGGTCTTGATGTGCGGCGCCACGGTCAGGCCGGCTTCCACGGCCTTCTTGGCCAGCAGGCCGGCGGCCAGCAGCACCGAAGGATTCGAGGTGTTGGTGCAGGAGGTGATGGCTGCGATCAGCACGTCGCCGTTGTGCACCTTCACGCCGTTCGACGTGGTGTACTCGGTGGTCAGGTCGGCGGCGTCCTTGTTGAAGCCGTTTTCGGTGGTCGGTTTCGAGAACAGTTCGGTGAAGTTGTTCTTCACGTTGCCGATTTCGATACGGTCCTGCGGACGCTTCGGACCGGCCAGGGAGGGCGTAACGCTCGTGAGGTTCAGTTCCACCACGCGGGTGTAGTCGATGTCGCCGGCTTTCGGCACGCCGAACAGGTTCTGCGCCTTGAAGTAGGCTTCGAAGGCGTCGATTTCCGCCTTGGTGCGGCCGGTGCCCTCGAAGTAGGCTATGGTCGCTTCGTCGACCGGGAAGAAGCCCATGGTCGCGCCGTATTCAGGCGCCATGTTGGCGATGGTGGCGCGGTCGGTCAGCGACAGCGTCTCGGTGCCTTCGCCGAAGAACTCGACGAATTTGCCCACGACTTTTTCTTTGCGCAGCAGTTCGGTGATGGTCAGCACCAGGTCGGTCGCGGTGCAGCCTTCGCGCAGCACGCCGGTCAGGTTCACGCCGATCACGTCCGGGGTCAGGAAGTAGACCGGCTGGCCCAGCATGCCGGCTTCCGCCTCGATGCCGCCCACGCCCCAACCCACCACGCCGATGCCGTTGATCATGGTGGTGTGCGAGTCGGTGCCCACCAGGGTGTCCGGGTAGTACACGCCGTCGGCGGCCTTGTGCACGCCGCGCGCCAGGTACTCCAGGTTCACCTGGTGCACGATGCCGAAGCCCGGCGGCACCACGCCGAAGGTGTCGAAGGCCTGCATGCCCCACTTCATGAACTGGTAGCGCTCGTTGTTGCGCGAGAATTCCAGCTTCATGTTCAGGTCCAGCGCCCTCGGCTCGCGGAAGTGGTCGATGGTGACCGAGTGGTCCACCACCAGGTCAACCGGCACCAGCGGCTCGATCTTTTTCGGGTTCACGCCCATTTTCGAGGCGACGTTGCGCATCGCGGCCAGGTCGGCCAGCAGCGGCACGCCGGTGAAGTCCTGCAGCACCACGCGGGCCACCACGAAAGGAATCTCGTCGGTGCGCTCGGCGGTCGCGCCCCAGCTGGCCAGCTGTTTCACGTGCTCTTCAGTGACCTTTTTGCCGTCGCAGTTGCGCAGCACGGATTCCAGCACCACACGGATCGATACCGGCAGGCGGGAGACGTTGATACCCAGGCTCTTTTCCAGTGCCGGCAGGGAGTAGAACTTCCCCTTTTTGCCGGCAATGTTGAAATCCTTCAGCGTGTTCAGTGTGTTGCGGGACATGACCTCTCCTTCAGTGGGTATCGTCTGTTGTTAATTCTGTTGCTAACGTGATGCGGATCAGCCTTGCGTGGCCGGCGCAGCGGGGGCGGCGGCGGCCGGTTTCATCTGTTCTGCGTTGCGGCATTCATTGGCCAGCTGGCGGTTCTGCTTGGAGTCCAGCAGCATGCCCTTGGCCGGGATGCCGATCCAGATCAGGCCGTACAGCTTGTTCTCGAAGCGGTTGGCGCCGGTGGTGGTGCCGACGCGCTTCAGGCGGTGCAGGCGTTTTTTCCAGCGCAGGGCGATGAAGTTGTCGTCGCCGGCGTTCTGGTAAATGGTGATCTTGTTGCCCAGCTCGCAGTCGAAATCGACCACGGTGGAGCCTTCCACGCCCGGTTCGGCGGCTTCTTCGGCTTCCTCCGGCGTGGTGGGCGACACGGCCGGCGCAGCGCCCGTTTCGGACGGCTTGGCCGCCTTCTTGGCGCCTTTGACGGCCTTCTTGGCGGTGGTGTGGACTTCGGCCTGGGCGGCTGGCGCCATGCACAGGGACAGCGAGCCGAGCGCGAAGCTGCAGGCCAGGAATAATTTGGAGATGGACATTACTTGGATTCCGTTACGGGTTCGACAGGGTTGAGCAGGGCGGCGGCCGCTTCCGGCAGCGCCAGGCCCGCCAGGCGCGCGCGTTGCAGCACGGTCCAATAATAGCGGTAGCTGGCGCGGTCGTGCAGGCGGCCGTTCTGCGAGATCGGTCCCCACTGCACGCGCTCGGCGTCCTGCAGGATATGGGTGGCTTCGTTCACTTCGGACAGGCGCGGCGTGAAGGCCTTGATCACCGGCTTGATCTGGTTCGGGTGGATGCTCCACATGCGCGTGTAGCCGAATTCGGCGGCGGCGCGCTGGGCGTCGTTGGCCACCACGGCCGGGTCCTTGATCTCGGTGGTCACATTGTGCGACGGCACCTTGCCGTGCGCGTGGCAGGCGGCGGCGATTTCCAGCTTGGCGCGCACCACCAGCGGGTGCGTGAACTGGCCCGGCGTGCGCATGGCGTTGCCCGGCACCGCGCCGTAGTGGCTGGACACGAAGTCCATGATGCCGAAGGACAGGCATTCCACCTGGGGCAGGGCGGCGATGGCGTACACGTCGTGCAGGGCGCCGTGGGTTTCGATCAGCACGTGCACCGGCAGGCTGCCGGCGCGGCCGGCCTTCTGCGCATGGGTGTTGATGATGTCGATGGCGCGCTGCACGTCCTGCACGCCGTCCGGCTTGGGCAGCACGACGTAGGCCAGCTTGTGCGCGGCGGCGCCGCAGATGATTTCCACGTCGCGCTCGAAGTGCGGGCTGCGCAGGTCGTGCATGCGGGCGCCGATGCGGTGGAATTTGTTGTCGTCGCTGAGCAGCAGCTCGGCCACGAGGCGCGCGTGCGCCTCCTCGTTGCCGGCGGAGGCGCCGTCTTCGCAATCGAAGGTGATGTCGAACAGCGGGCCAAGTTCTTGTTGCAAGGCAATCGATTTGCGCATCAGCTTTTCGGAGCCGGCGTAGTGGTCGCAGGCCGGCAAGAGCAGCGGCTGGCGAGTGCCCTGGAATAAAACCTCGGATGGATGCATGCGGGAAGAAGAAGGGGACTGGGACGGGGAGGGGGCTGCGGCGGGCGCAGACGGAGACGCCGCACTGCTCTCGGCAGTGCGGCGGGTGCGGCGTATGGTCGGCTTAACCGGTTCCACAGTCGCCAGGCGGGCTGATTATGGCAGCAGGTGCTTCACGCCTTCACGCTCTTCGGTCAGTTCCTTCAGCGTGATGTTGATGCGCTCTTGCGAGAAAGCGTCGATTTCCAGGCCTTGAACGATGGTGTATTCGCCGTTCGCGGTGGTCACCGGGAAACCGAACATGGTGCCTTCGGGGATGCCGTAGGAGCCGTCCGATGGGATGCCCATGGTGGTCCACTTGCCGTTGGTGCCCAGTACCCAGTCGCGCACGTGGTCGATGGCGGCGTTGGCGGCCGAAGCAGCCGAGGACAGGCCGCGCGCTTCGATGATGGCCGCGCCGCGCTTGCCCACGGTAGGCAGGAAGGTGTTGGCGTTCCATTCCTGGTCGTTGATCAGGTCCTTGACCGATTTGCCGTCCACGGTGGCGAAACGGTAGTCGGCGTACATGGTTGGCGAGTGGTTGCCCCATACGCACAGCTTCTCGATGTCTTTCACCTGGGTGCCGGTCTTGGCAGCCACTTGCGACAGCGCGCGGTTGTGGTCCAGGCGCAGCATGGCGGTGAAGTTCTTCGCCGGCAGCGAAGGCGCCGATTTCATGGCGATGTAGGCGTTGGTGTTGGCCGGGTTGCCCACCACCAGCACTTTCACGTTGCGCGAAGCGACGGCGTCCAGCGCCTTGCCCTGCACGGTGAAGATCTGGGCGTTGGCTTCCAGCAGGTCTTTACGTTCCATGCCTGGGCCGCGCGGACGGGCGCCGACCAGCAGGGCCACGTCGGCGTCCTTGAAGGCGGTCATCGGGTCGGAGTGGGCGGTCATGCCGGCCAGCAGCGGGAACGCGCAGTCGTCGATTTCCATCATGACGCCTTTGAGCGCTTTTTGCGCTTTTTCGTCAGCGATTTCAAGCAGTTGCAGGATGACCGGCTGGTCTTTGCCCAGCATGTCGCCGTTGGCGATGCGGAACAGCAGGGAATAGCCGATCTGGCCGGCGGCGCCGGTAACGGCAACACGCATTGGGGTTTTAGCCATGATGAATCTCCAAAGTGGAATAGAAAACGATCTTGAAGCTGGGCCTACGCTTGCGGAAAACTATAATGATACCAAAACCGGCAAGGTTTATTGTTTGCCTTTGACCGGTGCAACGACTATGCTCTTCTTGTTCCGATGCGCGCTGCGCGCGGGCGGACAAAGAGGGCATAGCCGCCGAGTGTAGGCCGGTCTTCTGCTTCTGTCAATCATATCTTATGTCTTATATAAGACAGATAAGTTGTCGTGTTTTGCTGGACGCCACCGGGCTTTTGTGGTGAAATCCGGGTCTATGAATTCCGCCCCGTCCAATCTGACCAACCAAGGCGCCGCCGCGAGCGGCACGGTCAGCCCGACGGCGCCGTCCGCCGGCCCGCTGGCGCCCGCCGCCGCAGGCCAGGCGGCCTCTCCATCCGCATCCTCCCCCACGTTTTCCCCGCTGTACCAGCAGATCAAGGCCCTGATCACGCAAAGCCTGCAGTCGGGCGAGTGGAAGCCGGGCGAGCTGATACCGAGCGAAGTGGAACTGGCGGCGCGCTTCAAGGTCAGCCAGGGCACGGTGCGCAAGGCCATCGACGAACTGGCGGCGGAAAATCTCGTGATGCGCAAGCAGGGCAAGGGCACCTTCGTGTCCACCCACCACGAGGCGCGCGCCCATTTCCGCTTCCTGCGCCTGATGCCGGACGAAGGCGTGCCGCACTACCCAGAATCCAAGTTCATTGAAGTCAAGCGCACCCGCGCGCCCGCCGACGTGGCGCGCCTGCTGGAGCTGAAGTCCGGCGACGCCGTGGTGTTCATCAAGCGCGTGCAGTCCTTCGACGGCATGCCCACCATCGTCGAGGAGCTGTGGCTGCCCGGCCTGATCTTCAAGGGACTGACCGCCGAACGGCTGGTCGAGTACAAAGGGCCGATGTACGGCCTGTTCGAATCCGAGTTCGGCACGCGCATGATCCGCGCCGCCGAGAAAATCCGTGCCGTGTGCGCCGACGAGGGCGCCGCGTCACTGCTGCAGGTCGCGCAGGGCACGCCCCTGCTGATGGCCGAACGCGTCTCCTTCACCTACGGCGACAAGCCGGTGGAGCTGCGCCGTGGCCTCTATTCGACCGAACGGCATCATTATCAGAATGACCTGAACTGAAAAACGCATAAGGGAGACGCGCTGTCCGGCTGCCGACCGGGCTATGTTGCGCTAATAACACGCCACCTTGCACAATTTGCAAAAGTCGGCTACGACAAAACATAATTTTGGTTATATGTAACAATACATATTGGTCTGAACTGCAAAAATCGGCGAAAATCGCAGTCTCACAAATTTAGCATTACGTATAGGGAGGTCTTGTCATGTCAGAAGCCGTAAGAGAAGCACCAAAAAAAGAACGGCCGCAATTCACCAATATCCACGTCACGCAATTGTCCAACTACCGCCTGCCGCTGGCCGGCGTAGTGTCCATCCTGCACCGCATTTCCGGTTTCCTGATGTTCGCGCTGTTGCCCGTGGTGCTGTATCTCCTTGAGAAGAGCCTGTTATCTGAGATCTCTTTCGAGCATTTCAAGGGCATCGCTTCGCATTGGTTCATGAAGCTGGTGATCCTGGCGCTGGTCTGGGGCTATATGCAGCACTTCTGCGCCGGCGTGCGCCACCTGATCATGGACACCCACGTGGGCCTGGATAAAGACTCGGCGCGCAAGTCGGCAGCCACCGTGCTGGTGATCAGCCTGACGCTGACCGCGCTGGTCGCACTGAAACTGTTTGGAGTATTCTGACATGGCAAAAAACAATATCGGACCTAAGCGCCTGGTCGTCGGCGCAGGCTACGGCGTGCGCGACTGGCTGGCCCAGCGCGTGACCGCGGTACTGATGGTGGTCTACACCGCCGTCCTGCTGATTTCCTTCCTCACCGGCAGCAACTTCAGCTACGAAGGCTGGGCTGGCCTGTTCGCCCAGCAGTGGTTCAAGCTGTTCAGCGCCGTCACCCTGTTCGGCCTGTTCTACCACGCCTGGGTAGGCATGCGCGACATCTGGATGGACTACGTCAAGCCCGTAGGCATCCGTCTGGCGCTGCAAATCATCACCATCGGCTGGCTGATTGGCTGCGCCGTGTGGTCGGTACAAATACTCTGGAGTGTGTAATCGTGGCAGCTATCAAAACTGCAATCCCTACCCGCCGCTTTGACGCGGTGATCGTTGGCGCCGGCGGTTCCGGCATGCGCGCCTCCCTGCAACTGGCGGAAGCCGGCCTGAACGTGGCCGTGCTGTCGAAAGTGTTCCCAACCCGCTCGCACACCGTGGCGGCGCAGGGCGGCATCGGCGCTTCGCTGGGCAATATGGCCGAGGACAACTGGTTCTGGCATATGTTCGACACCGTCAAGGGCGGCGACTACCTGGGCGACCAGGACGCGATTGAATTCATGTGCCGCGAAGCACCGAAGGTCGTGTACGAGCTGGAACACTTCGGCATGCCGTTCGACCGCAATCCCGACGGCACCATCTACCAGCGTCCATTCGGCGGCCACACCGCCAACTTCGGTGAAAAAGCCGTGCAGCGCGCCTGCGCCGCGGCCGACCGCACCGGCCACGCGCTGCTCCATACGCTCTATCAACGAAATGTGCGCGCCCGCACCCACTTCTTCGTGGAGTGGATGGCGCTGGACGTGATCCGCGACGCCGAAGGCGACGTGGTCGGCGTGGTGGCACTGGAAATGGAAACCGGCGAATGCATGATCCTGGAAGCGAAGACCACCATCTTCGCCACCGGCGGCGCAGGCCGCATCTTCGCCGCATCGACCAACGCCTTCATCAACACCGGTGACGGCATGGGCATGGCGGCGCGTGCCGGCCTGCCGCTGCAGGACATGGAATTCTGGCAGTTCCACCCGACCGGCGTGGCCGGCGCGGGCGTGCTGATCACCGAAGGCGTGCGCGGCGAAGGCGGCATCCTGATCAACTCGGAAGGCGAACGCTTCATGGAACGCTATGCGCCGACGCTGAAGGATCTGGCGCCGCGCGACTTCGTGTCCCGCTCGATGGACCAGGAGATCAAGGAAGGCCGCGGCTGCGGTCCTAACAAAGACCACGTGATGCTGGACCTGCGCCACATCGGCGCCGACACCATCGCCAAGCGTCTGCCTTCGATCCTGGAAATCGGCCACAAGTTCGCCAACGTCGACGCGACCAAGGAACCGATTCCTGTCGTTCCGACCATCCACTACCAGATGGGCGGCATCCCGACCAACATCCACGGTCAAGTTGTCACGCCGAACGGCGACGGCACCCAGAAAGTGGTCAACGGCCTGTACGCCATCGGCGAATGCGCCTGCGTATCGGTGCACGGCGCCAACCGCCTGGGCACCAACTCGCTGCTGGACCTGGTGGTCTTCGGCCGCGCAGCAGGCAACCACGTGGTCGCGTCGAACCTGAAGCAGAAAGAGAACAAGCCTCTGCCCAAGGACGCCGCCGACTTCGCGATGAACCGCCTGAACAAGCTGGAAACCTCGACCGGCTCGGAAAAAGTGCAGAACGTCGCCAACGACATCCGCGCCACCATGCAGAAGTACTGCGGCGTGTTCCGTACCGACGAGCTGCTGACCCAAGGCGCCAAGGAAATCATGGTGCTCGACGAGCGCCGCAAGCACGTGGCGTTCAAGGACAAGTCCAAGGTGTTCAACACCGCCCGCGTGGAAGCGCTGGAGCTGGACAACCTGATCGAGACGGCGAAAGCGACCATCACCTCGGCAGTAGCGCGCAAGGAATCGCGCGGCGCCCACGCGCACAGCGATTTCCCGAACCGCGACGACGACAACTGGATGAAGCACACGCTGTGGTACTCCGAAGGCAACCGCCTGGAATACAAGGCTGTCGTCACCAAGCCGCTGACGGTTGATACCTTCAAGCCGAAACCACGTACTTTCTAAGCAAGGGCTCATTACCATGCCACGCACTCTCAAATTCAAGATTTACCGCTACGATCCGGACCAGGACGCCAAGCCGTACATGCAAGACCTGACGGTGGAACTGAAGGACACCGACAAGATGCTGCTGGACGCGCTGCAGCGCATCAAGTCCGACGTCGACGACTCGCTGGCCCTGCGCCGCTCCTGCCGCGAAGGCGTGTGCGGTTCGGACGCGATGAACATCAACGGCAAGAACGGCCTGGCCTGCACCACCAACCTGAACGAGCTGACCGAGCCTATCGTGCTGCGTCCTCTGCCAGGCCTGCCGGTGATCCGCGACCTGATCGTCGACATGACCCAGTTCTTCAAGCAGTACGATTCGATCAAGCCTTTCCTGATCAACGATTCGATCCCGCCTGAAAAAGAACGCCTGCAGACCCCTGCCGAGCGCGAAGAACTAGACGGCCTGTACGAGTGCATCCTGTGCGCGTGCTGCTCGACCTCGTGCCCGTCGTTCTGGTGGAATCCGGACAAGTTCGTCGGTCCTGCCGGCCTGCTGCAAGCCTACCGCTTCATCGCCGACTCGCGCGACGAAGCCACCGGCGCGCGCCTGGACAACCTGGAAGACCCGTACCGCCTGTTCCGCTGCCACTCGATCATGAACTGCGTCGATGTCTGCCCCAAGGGTCTGAACCCGAACAAGGCCATCGGCAAGATCAAAGAGCTGATGGTACGCCGCTCGATCTGATATGAGCGAACTGGAAAAATCTGCGCATCAGGCAGACCCGGCCAACCGCGCGCGCCTGCGCTGGCGCGCCCGCCGGGGTTTGCTGGAAAACGATATCATCCTGACTCGCTTTCTCGATGCGCATGAAACCGAATTGACCGACGAAGAAGTGGACGCGTTCACGCGGCTCCTCGACTTGTCGGACAATGCGCTGATGGATCTGGTGCTGGCTCGCGCAGAGCCGGAAGGCGAGATCGATCTGCCGCATGTGCACGCACTGCTGCAACGTCTGCGTCTCGCCTGATCGCGCAGGGCGGCCCCATGGCGGGCCGCCCGCGCCGCCGGAAGTTTAGAAGTTTTTTTTATAAGCCGCATCTCTCCAAGAAGGAAGAGTCCATGAACATCTCTGACAACAAAGCTACACTGTCGTTCTCTGACGGCAGCCCATCGGTCGAGTTCCCTATCTACAAGGGCACGGTCGGCCCGGACGTCATCGACATCCGCAAACTGTACGCCGGCACCGGCAAGTTCACCTACGATCCGGGCTTCATGTCCACCGCAGCGTGCAACTCGTCGATCACCTATATCGACGGCGACAAGGGCGAATTGCAATACCGCGGCTACCCGATCGAACAGCTGGCCGTGAACGCCGACTTCATGGAATCGTGCTACCTGCTGCTGAACGGCGAACTGCCGAACGCCGAGCAGAAAGCCAAGTTCGTCGACACCGTGACCAAGCACACCATGGTGCACGAGCAGATGCAGTTCTTCTTCCGTGGCTTCCGCCGCGACGCGCACCCGATGTCGGTCCTGGTTGGCACCGTCGGCGCGCTGGCCTCGTTCTACCACGACTCGCTGGACATCAACGATGCCAAGCACCGTGAAGTATCGGCCATCCGCCTGATCGCCAAGATGCCGACCCTGGTCGCCATGGCCTACAAGTACTCGATCGGCCAGCCTTTCGTGTACCCGCGCAACGACCTGTCGTACAGCGCCAACTTCATGCGCATGATGTTCGGCAATCCGTGCGAAGAATACAAAGTCAACGACGTGCTGGTGCGCGCGCTGGACCGCATCCTGATCCTGCACGCCGACCACGAGCAGAACGCCTCGACCTCGACCGTCCGCCTGGCCGGTTCGTCTGGCGCCAACCCGTTCGCCTGTATCGCAGCCGGTATCGCCTGCCTGTGGGGCCCTGCCCACGGCGGCGCGAACGAAGCGGCGCTGACCATGCTGAAAGAAATCGGCTCGGTCGAGAACATTCCAGCCTTCATCGCGCAAGTGAAAGACAAGAACTCCGGCGTCAAGCTGATGGGCTTCGGTCACCGCGTGTACAAGAACTTCGACCCGCGCGCCAAGCTGATGCGCGAAACCTGCCACGAAGTGCTGAACGAACTGGGCCTGCAGGACGACCCGCTGTTCAAGCTGGCCATGGAACTGGAAAAGATTGCACTGAACGACGAATACTTCGTTTCGCGCAAACTGTACCCGAACGTGGACTTCTACTCGGGCATCGTGCAGTCGGCGCTGGGCATTCCAGTGTCGCTGTTCACCGGTATCTTCGCCATGGCCCGCACCATCGGCTGGATCGCCCAGTGGAACGAAATGATTGCCGATCCAGAGCAGAAGATCGGCCGTCCGCGCCAGCTGTTCGTCGGCGCCACCAACCGCGACGTGCCGCCGCTGGCCCAGCGTTAATCGCCGGTCTGTAGCAGCACAACAAAAAAGCGAGCTTAGGCTCGCTTTTTTTATTGGGAATCGAATTGTTGCCGGCCTCGCCATTGAGGCGGCACAAGATGTATAAGGAAGCTTGTGCTAAGGTGGGCGGATGAACTCAAGGCATCGGGAGGCAAATGATGGACAAGACAATTCCGGCCAGTCTCATCATTGATCTGGATGGGCTAAATGTAGAAGTGGTCGACCGCATGGCGGCGGAAGCGGGTGTTACGCCTGAGCAATTGGCAAAAGAAGCGTTGAAGTTGCACTTGCAACGATATACAGACAGGCTTGCGTTCAATGCAGCGTGCGAGCGTTCCTTGCAGCATTATCGAGAAACAGGTTTGCACGTCACCGACGACGAGATTGATGCGTGGTTGTCAGCGCTGGAGGCCGGCAACGACAATGCCGAGCCGCCGAAATGCCATCGCTAAGCTGGAGTGATGAGGCTATCAGGGCACTTCAACAGATTTACCATTTTCTTGCGATTCGTGATGAAGCACTGGCTAAACGAGCGGTCCGTGCCATTCAGGCTGATGCACGTAAGCTGAAGACCTTCCCTTATCTTGGCCATCCGGTTGCCGGCAGCGCTGAGATGCGTGAGCTAACCGTTTCCTTTGGCCGCAACGGCTATGTGATGCAATACTCGGTGGAATCCGGAGTTGTATTGATTTGCGGTGTGCGGCCTCAGCGCGTACCTGGCTGGTGAGCTGCGTGCCCTGTCAATTTTCTTTATCCAGCAAGGCCTGGATTTCTTCGCGTTCCTTGGCGCTGACGTGGCCGCCGCGCAGGGCGGCCAGGACCAGTGCTTTGCCGGAGCCGGAGAAAGCTTTCTGGATCAGCTCTTTCAACAGATTCGTTTGCACTGATTCCTGCTCCTGCACTGGCGCGTAGACGTGGGCGCGCTGGCTTTCGTCGCGTGTGAGCAGTCCCTTGGTATGCATTACTTGAAGCAAGCGCAATACCGTTGCGTAGTTCATGTCGGGCCGCGTTTCGATGGCGGCGGCATGCACCTGCCTGGCCGTGGCGGGGCCTAACGCGAACAGCAGGCGCAGCATCTCCAGCTCGGAGGCGGTCGGTTTGGGTGGGGCGGTGTTCATCATGGACCTAGAATAAAATATCTAGAACGAATTGTCTAGTGCTGCCTTGCGCAGCGTGGCCAGTTGCGCGTCGATATCGCTGAATAGCGGACGGTCGGCACTGGGCGTCAGGCAGGCGGCTTGCAGCAGGGCGAGGTTCTCCAGGATGGGGCGGGTGGCCTCCGGCGCGTCGCAGCGGTCCAGCAATTCCTCCAGCAGGCAGCCGAAGGCGCGCACTTCCAGGCGCTGCAGGCTGGCGGCATGCGGCCCCTCCGGCGCGTAGAAGGAGGCGGCGCCGAAGTCGCCCAGCAGGGTGCGGCCCTCGCCGCAGTGCAGAATGTTGTGGCCGTACAAATCGCCGTGCATGATGCCACGCTGGTGCAGCTGCTTGGCCGCCGAGGCGATGCTGGCCGCGATGGCGAGCATGGCGGGCAGGCTGAAGCGCTTGCCGTCCGGATAGACGTCGCGGGTGCAGCTGTCCAGGCTGGGCGGGCCGGCCAGGTTGCCGAAGTCCGGCTCGATCAACGACATGACCAGGCCGTGCGTGCCGTCCGGGTGGCCCGCCACCTCGCCCAGGATGGGAATAAGGTTGGGATGGGCGCCCGCGCCGAGGCAGGCCGCCATTTCGCACAGGGGTGAGCCGTCGCTGGTCATGGCGCCCTTGAAGAGCTTGACCGCTACTTTTGCAGTGTTTCCGCTGTCTTGCCGATAGTCCGCGCGGTGGATCACGCCGGAGGCGCCTTCGCCCAGCTTCTCGCCCAGTTGCAAACTGCCCCAGGCGATGCTGGTGCCGGATTCGGCGTGTTCCAGTTGGGCGCAGAAGGGGTTGCCGGCGTAGGCGAGCCAGGCCAGGCGGGGCAGGGCGGGCAGCCAGGCCGGCAGCTCGTCCAGCTGGTTGGCTGCGATGCGCAGCAGTTCCAGGCGGTGGCAATTGATCAGTTCGGCGGGCAGGGCGCGCAGGCGGTTGCCGGCCAGCATGAGTTTTTGCAGCAGCGGTCGATGCCCCAGTTCGGCGGGCAGTTCTTCCACTTCATTGCCGGTCAGAACCAGCCAGCGCAGTTGCGGCGGCAGCGATTTTCCCGACACGGTACGGATGCGGTTGGCCTTGAAGCCCACCATGCTTAGTGTGGCGCAGCTGCCCAATACTTCGGGCAGTTCCGTGAACTGATTGTCCGAACAGAAAATGATGCGGAGTTTGTGCAGGCGCGGCAAATCGTCCGGTAGCGAAGACAGCGCATTGCCGGACAAGTCCAGGATCTCCAGCGTATCGGCCAGGTCGAAGATTTCGCGGGGGAATTCGGTAAGCCCGCAGGCAAGCTGCAGGCGCTTTACGCCAGCCAGTTCACCAGCGCGCAGCTGCTCAAGATTAGACATTCAATGCGGCGATAAGGTAAAACGCAAAGTCTACCATTTCGGCGTGCAAGCGCCTATTCCTCGTAGATATCCTTAAACATCGAATCAGGAAATTCCGGCTGCCGCTTGGGGCGGACTGGCATGGGAAAGCCGTGTTTTTTGGTCCACTCTTCGATATTGCTGATAATGCCCGGCTCCTCTCCGTTGGGACATTCGTGCAGACAAACCCAGTTCTTTACGTATTTTCCGATGACAGGCTTGGGTTTGCTATCGAATCCCGACCAGCCAACTAAACGATCAATAATGACGAAGTCAGCTTCCCAGTATGAAGTGACATCAATATATGGACGGTCATCATCCTGTAGTTGTGCCGACCATTCACGGCAACCGAAGCCACCGACATAGTTCGTGTCTTTGGGATTATCTGTTTTGTAGCGATATCCCTCAGTGCCGTCGCATACGGCCGGTGACATGATATGGCTTCCAGGCAGTTCCCACCAGTTCGCAAAATTGTAGGGCTTGTTATTTTTGTCGTTGAAACCGTTCTTTAACAATACTAAATTCCCTATGTTGCTCACTACTGCAGTAAAGTTGAATCGGTTGAAGCCAGGTGTTAGTAGTACTCCTGTCTTGGAAAATGTCATCAATACGATGCCAAGTTTTCCGTCAGGGGTCTCGATCGTCCTTTCTGGCGGAAAGAATTCTTCATAATCTCGATAGACATGATTTTCAAGGCCTTTTTCTACGCGAACATTCCACTCTGCAGTTTTTATATTCATCGCCCTTATGACATCCGGATCTTGGATGTAGAGAAAGTATCGTAGAGGCCAGGGGCGGCTGGAAAATTCGTATGCGCCCGAATGCCCATCTGCCGCACGTGCTGCGCCATTTGCGACGGAGGCAACTATAGCTAGTAAAGGGATTAAGCTCCGAATGGGCATGATCATGCTGGATAATGGCGTGACTGACATGGCTGAGTCGCTGGATCTCATAGTATTTTCGGTTCTCTGGTGGTGATGTGAAGGTGGTTGTTGTGACCCTTCTCCGCATCTGACTGCTGAGCGTTCGGTTTTCCTGGGTTCTTGTCGCTCGTGTTGAAATCCATATACCAAGGGTCCAAAATTTGATGGACATCTTTTCTTCTGGACAATCGCGACCTGAAAGATTTTATGAGTGGCGGTTCGTCAGCTGAGAGCTTTTCTGTCCAGTCTTCCTTGGCTTTCCTTGCAGCACGAAGCGCATCTTCTGCTTCTATTTTTGCTGATCGGCTGCTTTCAGTCATCACGGAATTCATAGGTGATTTTTTTGCGGCCGTCTCTAGTAATTTTGCTTCGTCGGATTTTTGTCGTGCTATGGCCTCTTTCGACTGAAGCTCCTTAAATAATTCCTTTTCTTGCTGAGTGACGTTTGTTCCATTTTTCTTATTTTCATCACTGAGCGACTTGCGCTCTATACTTAGCTTCCCTTCGGAGGACTCTATATAAGTTACGTCCAACCCTAAACCTGCGCGGTGAACTATGCTGCCGAGTGAGGGGCGCCATGCTGAATTGATCTTGAGCTTGGTAATGCTCGCTTCGCGCGCCTCGCTAATTAGTGCGAGATAGCAATTTGGATGTGTGCGTGGTAGTACGTGGGATAGGAGCGGGCAGTACGATATGTTCGCGCTGACGTTCTGCTGTTCTTCGAAAGTGACGCTGATGCTTTGTGCTGGCAATGCGGCGCTTCCTGGGAAATTGATGTTCAGCGTGTTGTTTGTCAGCGCAGAATATATTGAGAGCACAGCGGCACGGATAATCGGATCGGTATCCGAGCCGATTATTTTGGCTACCTCCTTAGTGGTGTAGCGATGCGACACTTTCATCCAGATATCCCCGGTTAATGTCGCGTCGTATTTGTCGAAACGCTTGCCGTCGGTTGTCTGAATACAAGTTGGGACGTCGAAAGTGGCGGTTTCTGTATTCCCACGGCCCAGGCGTTCTGTGATCGTGACCTCTACGTCGCGGGTGCGGGCCTGGACGGCGTAAACCGGTTGGGTACGGTAGGCCGGATGGGCGTCGCTGTTCAGGTAAAGGGCGATTTTTGTTCCCGGGGCTAAGCTTAGTTTGATTTGGCGGTCGTCACCGAGGGGACGCGGTTTTTCGGCGAATTCGGGTAGTACGGTGCCATTGATTTCCACGGCGTAGGGGATTTGCAACTTGGCGACGCCGCTTGCGCTGGTGTCGAATGTGTAAGTCACGGAGACCATTTGGCTAACCGGGACGTCGGTGACGACGCCCCCCGGCGTAAGCGTGCAGCTGGCTGCTGCCTGGCTGGCGCTCACGATTTGTCCTCCAGTGTTTCCCAGTGCAGGGTCACTGTGGCCGGATCGTGGTGCTGGACGGGCTCGGTGCGGCCGTCTGCGCCGGTGACGCCGCGCAGGCTGGTGCCGTCGGGGAGGTCGATGCGGTAGGGGAGGCCGGCGATCGGTTCGCCGGTGTGTTCGTCTATGGCGCGGAATGTTCCCGCGTAGGCGGCGCCTGGCTGGCCGGCAACCTTGGCGGCTGGGCTGTTTTGCGCGCCGGGTGCGGCTTGGCTGGGGGAGTCGCCGGTCACTGCGCCGCCGCCGCCACTCCCGCCTCCGCCATCATCCACCGTCATCACATGCTGGGTGGCGATCAGCGTGGCGCCGCAGGCGGTTTTCATGCCTTCAACCACCGTGCCGATGCCGCCGAAGCTGTGGTGGCCCAGCCCTTCGGCTATCGGGAACTGGCCTTTGCACAGCGGGCAGTAGGTCTTGTGTCCCTTGAGCGCGATGGGCTTGCCCAGGCAGGTGGCGTTTTCATTGCCTTCGAGGACTTTGCCGCCGTGCGAGGTGGGATCGCCCTTGCATATGACTGCGCGCGCCATGGTCTGCTCCGTTCAGGTGGGATGCTTGAACAGTAGTGGACTTCATGGCGCGGCGATTTGATCTACGGCAACTGCGTGCTTAGCTCGTCATGTTTACCACTTCATTTCGCCCTTGGCCACCTTGGCGCTGATGTCGAGCGCGCTGGCCAGGCCGGCGGCTGGGTAGGCGGCTTTCATGGCAGCGCCCAGGGCGGCGGAGTCGGCGGCCTGCGGGATGGCGGTTTCGAACTGGCGCAGGTAGCCGGCGGTGTAGGCGATGCTGTCCGGCGTGAGCGCGGCGCCGGGGGCGAAGTGGCCCGGAACGACGGTGGCGGGCTTGAGCGCGGCGATGCGGTCCAGCGTGGCAATCCATTGCTGGCGCGATGCAACGGTTTGCGTGTCTGCGGTCCACACATGCAGGCCTTTGAACAGGACGACACCGCCGGCCACCGCCTTGATCGATGGAATCCACACATAGCTGCGGTCCGGCGTGGCGCCGTCCAGGCCTTCGATCTTCAGGCTTTGGCCTTCCAGTTTGATGGTGTCGCCTTGCAGCACTTGCGGCATGACGATGCCGTGCGGGGCGTTGTCCTTCAGGATAGGCCCCCAGTAGGCCACTTTGGCCGCCGCTTTCTTCTCCATCGCCGCCACGGTGGAGGCGGTGGCGACGATGCGCGCTTCCGGGAAGGCGGCTTGGATCACGTCCAGGCCGAAGTAGAAATCCGGATCGCCGTGGCTGATATAGACCGTGGTCAGGCGCTTGCCGCTGGCCTTGATCTGCTGCACCAGCTTGTGCGCTTCGCCGCGCGAGAACTGGGCGTCGATCAGGACGGCGTCTTTTTTGCCTTTTACCAGCACCGAGGCGACAGGGAAAATGGCGGCTTCGCCCGGATTGAAGACTTCCAGCGTCAGCGGGGCGGCCGATGCGGCGGCGGTGGCGGTGGCGAGGGCAGCGGCTGCGAAGGTGTGCTTGATCATGATGCGGTCCTTGATGAGAAGTTGATGACGCCAGTGTAGGCCGGTCCATTCGTCTGAAAAACAGTGTAAATTGCAACTCTCAATTGCATGAATCGGACGAATGATGGACAGGCTGACGGCGGCGCAGGTATTCAAGGAGATTGCGGAACGGGGCAGCATGATCGCCGCGGCTGAGGCGCTGGATATGTCGCGCGCCATGGTGACGCGTTACTTGGCCGAGATGGAGGAGTGGTGCGGCGCGCGCCTGCTGCACCGTACCACCCGGCGCGTGAGCCTGACGGCGGCGGGCGAGGTGACGCTGGCGCGCTGCCGCGAAATGCTGGACCTGGCGGCGGACATGAACGCGGCCGGCGATCCGGACGCGCCGCACGGCCTGCTGCGCATCGCCAGTTCGCATTCGCTGGCGCAGACCGCGCTGGCGGGCGCGGTGGCCGATTTCCTGCGCCGCTACCCGCGCACCGCGATTGATCTGCAGGTGGACAACCGGGCCGTCAACCTGGTCGAACAGCGCATCGACCTGGCCATCCGCATTACCAACGGCCTGGAGCCGAACATGATTGCGCGCCGCCTGGGCGACTGCGATTCGGTGGTGGTGGCCGCGCCGTCCTACCTGGCCGGGAGGCCCGCGCCGCAGCAGCCTGGCGATCTGGCGCAGCACAACTGCCTGACCTATAGCTATTTCGGCAAGAGTGTCTGGCGCTTCGAGCTTGCGGACGAGCCTGCGCTGCAGGTGCCGGTCAGCGGCAACCTGTCCGCCAACGAATCGATGGCGTTGCTGGCGGCCACGGTGGAGGGCGCGGGCGTGGCCCTGCAGCCGCGCTTCGCCGCCGCGCCGCTGCTGCGCGCCGGCCAGCTGGTGGAATTGCTGCCGGCATGGCGCCCCCAGCGCATGGGCATTTACGGCATCTACACCTCGCGCGAGCACATGCCGCCGGCCCTGCGCGCCATGCTGGACCACCTGCTGGACTGGTTCGCGCGCAACCCCGTCTGGCTCGCCGCGACCATGCCACTTATGGAAAAGACATGATTGACACCCTGCCTATCCCGCAATTTTTCGTGCTTGCATGGTTGTTCAATCTCAATACCGCGTGCTATCCTAGGCGACCGTTTTTGGAACTACAGAATTACCCAAGTCCTTCCCCACAACTTGATGTGCAATCCGCTAACCGGTCAGGCCGTGTCGCGGAAGGTTAGATTAACCCGCTAATTCCTCGCGAAGCGCGAAGAAAGGTGAGCAATATGATGCAGCAGCAGTCGTCCAACTCCTACCTGTTTGGTGGGAATGCACCGTACGTTGAAGAACTGTACGAAGCGTATCTCGACAACCCAGGTTCCGTGCCCGATAACTGGCGCGCGTACTTCGATTCCATGCAGCACGTCCCAGCAGTCGACGGCTCCAACAAGCCGGACGTGGCCCATGCCTCCGTGATCGCCTCCTTCGCCGAACGCGCGAAAGCCGGTCCTATCCGCACCGTGGTCGCTTCGGCCGACGCCGAAATGGGCCGCAAGCGCGTGGCCGCTACCCAGCTGATCGCCGCGTACCGCTACCTGGGTTCCCGCTGGGCCAACCTGGACCCGCTGCAGCGCCAGGAACGTCCATCGATCCCGGAACTGGAGCCGAGCTTCTACGGCTTCACCGATGCCGATCTGGACACCGTTTTCAACATCAGCAACACCTACTTCGGTCCTGAAACCGCGACCCTGCGCGACCTGACCAACTTCCTGCGCGACACCTACACCCGCTCCATCGGCGCGGAATACATGTACATCTCCGACCCAGCCGAAAAGCGCTGGCTGCAGGAGCGCCTGGAATCGATCCGCTCCACCCCGAATTTCACCGCAGACAAGAAAAAGCACATCCTGGAGCGCCTGACGGCAGCTGAAGGCCTGGAACGCTATCTGCACACCAAATACGTCGGCCAGAAGCGCTTCTCGCTGGAAGGCGGCGAAACGTTCATCGCCTCGATCGACGAAATCATCCAGCGCGCCGGCGAAAAAGGCGTGCAGGAGATCGTTATCGGCATGGCCCACCGCGGCCGCCTGAACGTGCTGGTCAACACCCTGGGCAAAGCACCCAAGGACCTGTTCGAAGAATTCGAAGGCAAGCACGGCGACGACCTGCCGGCAGGCGACGTGAAATACCACCAGGGCTTCTCGTCGGACATCTCCACCGCAGGCGGCCCGGTCCACCTGTCGCTGGCGTTCAACCCGTCGCACCTGGAAATCGTCAACCCAGTGGTTGAAGGTTCGGTCAAGGCCCGCATGGACCGCCGCGGCGACGCGGCCGGCGCGCAAGTGCTGCCTATCCTGGTGCACGGCGACGCCGCCTTCGCAGGCCAGGGCGTTGTGATGGAAACGCTGAACCTGGCGCAGACCCGCGGCTACGGCACGGGCGGCACGGTTCACATCGTCATCAACAACCAGATCGGCTTCACCACCTCCGATCCGCGCGACGCGCGTTCCACCATTTACTGCTCGGACGTCGTCAAGATGATCGAAGCGCCGGTGCTGCACGTGAACGCCGACGATCCTGAAGCCGTGGTACTGGCTTCGCAGATCGCCATGGACTACCGCCTGCAGTTCCAGAAGGATATCGTGGTCGATATCATCTGCTACCGCAAACTGGGCCACAACGAACAAGATACGCCAGCGCTGACCCAGCCGCTGATGTACAAGAAGATCGCCACCCACCCAGGCACCCGCCGCCTGTACGCCGACAAGCTGAGCGCGCAAGGCGTGATCCCTGCCGACGGCGGCGAGAAAATGGTTGCCGCCTACCGCGACGCCATGGACGCCGGCAAGCACACCGTCGATCCAGTGATCTCCAACTTCAAGAACAAGTACGCCGTCGACTGGCTGCCGTTCCTGAACCGCAAGTGGACCGACTCGGCCGACACCGCCGTGCCGTCGACCGAACTGAAACGCCTGGCCACCCGCATCACCACCGTGCCGGAAGGCTTCAAAGTGCACTCGCTGGTCGAGAAAGTACTGGGCGACCGCGCCGCCATGGGCCGTGGCGAAGTGAACCTGGACTGGGGCATGGGCGAACACCTGGCCTACGCTTCGCTGGTATCGTCCGGCTACGCCGTGCGCCTGACCGGCCAGGACGCCGGCCGCGGCACCTTCGTGCACCGCCACGCCGTGCTGCACGACCAGAACCGCGAGCGTTGGGACGCCGGCACCTACGTGCCGCTGCAGAACATCTCCGATTCGCAAGCACCGTTCACCGTGATCGACTCCGTGCTGTCCGAAGAAGCCGTTCTGGGCTTCGAATACGGCTACTCGACCGCTGAACCGAACACCCTGACCATCTGGGAAGCCCAGTTCGGCGACTTCGTCAACGGCGCCCAAGTGGTGATCGACCAGTTCATCAGCTCCGGCGAAGTGAAGTGGGGCCGTGCTTCGGGCCTGGTCATGATGCTGCCGCACGGTTACGAAGGCCAGGGTCCCGAGCACTCGTCCGCGCGTCCAGAGCGTTTCCTGCAGCTGTGCGCAGACAACAATATGCAAGTGGTGCAGCCGACCACCGCGTCGCAGATCTTCCACCTGCTGCGCCGCCAGATGGTGCGCCAGTTCCGCAAGCCGCTGGTGATCCTGACCCCGAAATCGCTGCTGCGCAACAAGGACGCAGGTTCGCCGCTGAGCGAACTGGCCAAGGGCGCCTTCCAGACCGTGATCGGCGAAGTGGACGAGAAGATCGACGCCAAGAAGGTCAAGCGCGTCGTGGCCTGCTCGGGCAAGGTTTACTACGACCTGGTCAACGCACGCAAGACGCGCGGCCAGACCGACACCGCCATCGTGCGCGTGGAACAGCTGTATCCGTTCCCGCACAAAGCGTTCGCCGCTGAACTGAAGAAGTTCCCGAACCTGGCGGAAGTGGTGTGGGCACAGGACGAGCCGCAGAATCAAGGCCCTTGGTTCCAGATCCAGCACAACATCTTCGAAAGCATGGACGCAGGCCAGCGCCTGGCGTACGCAGGCCGTCCGGCCTCGGCATCGCCGGCCGTCGGTTACTACGACAAGCACTACGCGCAGCAAAAAGACCTGCTGGAAACCGCGTTCTCGAAGCTGAAGGGCTTCATCCTGACCAAGTAAGTCTAGACCCGCCCCCGGCCCAGGCGAGGTTCATCCTTGCCCAGGCGGGGGCATCAAAAAATACAAGATACGGAGTTATACATGGCACAAATCGAAGTTAAAGTCCCACAACTGTCGGAATCCGTCGCTGAAGCGACCCTGCTGACCTGGCACAAGAAAGTCGGCGAAGCCGTCTCGCGCGACGAGAACCTGATCGACGTTGAAACCGACAAAGTGGTACTGGAACTGCCAGCACCGGCAGCCGGCGTGATCGTGCAGATCCTGCAAGCTGACGGCGCAACCGTGGTGGCCGACCAGGTCATCGCCATCATCGATACCGAAGCAACCGTGGGCGCAACCCCGGCCGCCGCCGCACCTGCCGCTGCCGCCGCTCCAGCCGCCGCTCCAGCCGCTGCCGCCGCCGTGAACAAAGGCGACGTGGCCATGCCGGCCGCCGCCAAGATCCTGTCCGAAGCCGGCCTGTCCGCTTCCGACGTAGCCGGTTCCGGCAAAGACGGCCGCGTAACCAAGGGCGACGCCCTGGCCGCCGCTTCCGCACCGAAACCAGCCGCTCCAGCACCGCTGGCGCCAGCCGCCGCCAAGGCATCGCTGCCAAAAGTCGCCGCTCCCGCACCTGCACTGGGCGAGCGTCCGGAAGAGCGCGTGCCGATGAGCCGCCTGCGCGCACGTATCGCCGAGCGCCTGCTGGAATCGCAGTCGACCAACGCCATCCTGACCACGTTCAATGAAGTGAACATGGCTCCGGTCATGGACCTGCGCAACAAGTACAAAGACAAGTTCGAAAAAGAGCACGGCGTGAAGCTGGGCTTCATGTCCTTCTTCGTCAAGGCCGCCGTTGCCGCGCTGAAGAAATACCCGATCCTGAACGCATCGGTCGACGGCAACGACATCGTCTACCACGGCTACTTCGACATCGGTATCGCAGTCGGTTCGCCACGCGGCCTGGTGGTGCCTATCCTGCGCAATGCTGACCAGATGAGCATCGCTGAAATCGAGAAGAAAATCGGCGAATTCGGCGCGAAAGCCAAAGAAGGCAAGCTGACCCTGGAAGACCTGACCGGCGGCACCTTCTCGATCTCGAACGGCGGCACCTTCGGCTCCATGCTGTCGACCCCGATCATCAACCCGCCGCAATCGGCCATCCTGGGCGTGCACGCCACCAAGGACCGCGCTGTTGTGGAAAACGGCCAGATCGTGATCCGTCCTATGAACTACCTGGCCATGTCCTACGACCACCGCATCATCGACGGCCGCGAAGCCGTGCTGGGCCTGGTGGCCATGAAGGAAGCGCTGGAAGATCCAGCCCGCCTGCTGCTGGACCTGTAATGCCAAGCGGCGGGTTACGGCTTCGCCTGACCCGCCCTGCGCAGCCAGCAGTCCGCGAATCCGTAGGGCGGGTTAGGCCGCAGGCCGTAACCCGCCATGCAGCACCAAAGCTAGGAGTGTCATGAGCGTTTCTGAAGAAATCAAGCGTTTGCACGAACTCAACCAGGCTGGCGCGCTGAGCGATGAAGAATTCGCCCGCGCCAAACAGAAGCTGCTCGACACCACGCCGGTGTCGCTCGGCAAGGACAGCGGCTCCGGCGACTTCGCCAGCGAATTCAACCGCTTCCGCCGTTCCCGCGCCGACCGCTGGCTGGGCGGCATCTGCGGCGGCCTGGGCAAAGTGTCCGGCATGGAGTCGTGGATCTGGCGCCTGGTCTTCACGCTGTTCACGATCTGCTTCGGCTTTGGGCTGGTGATTTACCTGCTTCTTTGGATTTTCGTCCCGGACGAAACGTAACAAGCCAATCATTAGGAATACAACATGAGCAACAAACAATTTGACGTCGTCGTCATCGGCGCCGGTCCTGGCGGCTACATCGCCGCAATCCGCGCAGCGCAGCTGGGCTTCTCGGTCGCTTGTGTGGACGAGTGGAGCAACGAAAAAGGCGGCCCGGCACCTGGCGGCACCTGCACCAACGTCGGCTGCATCCCGTCGAAAGCGCTGCTGCAGTCGTCCGAGCACTACGAGCACGCCGGCCACTCCTTCAAGGAACACGGCATCGACGTGTCCGGCCTGTCCCTGAACCTGGGCCAGATGGTCAAGCGCAAGGACACCGTGGTCAAGCAGAACAACGACGGCATCCTGTTCCTGTTCAAGAAAAACAAAGTCACCTTCTTCCACGGCCGCGCGGCCTTCGAAGGCGCGGTAAGCGCCGACGGCTATCCTATCGCCATCACCGGCAAGGCGCCTGAAACCATCAACGCCAAGCAAGTCATCGTCGCCACCGGCTCCAACGCGCGCGCGCTGCCGGGTGCGGACTTCGACGAGAAACTGATCCTGTCGAACACCGGCGCACTGGCGATCGACGCCGTGCCAGCCAAGCTGGGCGTGATCGGCGCCGGCGTGATCGGCCTGGAAATGGGTTCCGTATGGCGCCGCCTGGGTTCGGAAGTGACCGTGCTGGAAGGCCTGCCGACCTTCCTGGGCGCCGTGGACGAGCAGATCGCCAAGGAAGCCAACAAGCTGTTCACCAAGCAGGGCCTGAAGATCTCCCTGGGCTGCAAGATCAACAGCGTGACCAAGGGCGCGGACAACGTCACCGTTGAATACAACGACGCCAAGGGCGACGCTGTGACCGCCGTGTTCGACAAGCTGATCGTGTCGATCGGCCGCACCCCGAACACCAACGGCCTGGGCGCCGACAAGGCCGGCCTGGCGCTGGACGAGCGCGGCTTCATCGCCGTCGACGGCGACTGCAAAACCAATCTGCCGAACGTCTGGGCGATTGGCGACGTGGTGCGCGGCCCGATGCTGGCGCACAAAGCCGAAGAAGAAGGCGTTGCCGTTGCCGAGCGTATCGCCGGCCAGCATGGCCACACCAACTTCGACACGATTCCTTGGGTGATCTACACCTCGCCGGAAATCGCGTGGGTAGGCCGCACCGAGCAGCAGCTGAAAGCCGACGGCACGCCGTACAAGGCAGGCACCTTCCCATTCCTGGCGAACGGCCGCGCACGCGCGCTGGGCGACACCTCGGGCATGGTCAAGTTCCTGGCGCACGCCGAGACCGACGAAATCCTGGGCGTGCACATCATCGGCCCTATGGCATCCGAGCTGATTTCGGAAGCGGTTGTAGCGATGGAGTTCAAGGCCTCGGCCGAAGACATCGCCCGCATCTGCCACGCCCACCCATCGCTGTCCGAAGCGACCAAAGAAGCCGCGCTGGCGATCGACAAGCGCACGCTGAACTTCTAAGCAGTAATGGCGGGTTACGCCGCTGCGCGGCTAACCCGCCCTACCTCCCACGAGATGCGGACCGTAGGGCGGGTTAGCGCAAAGCGCGTAACCCGCCATGCGTAACCGGCATCTCACATGAACGTCCAAGAGTTTTACCAGCACGCGCTGACGCAGCGCGACTTCAAGGCCGACGCGGCGCAGCAGCGCGCGGTCGACCGCCTGCAGCTGTGCTACGACCAGTGGGTGGCGTACAAAGCCCAGCGCTCGAACGGCTTCAAGCGCTTCATCAACCGCCCGGACGTGCCGCGCGGCGTGTACATGTGGGGCGGGGTAGGGCGCGGCAAGTCCTTCCTGATGGACAGCTTCTATTCGGTGGTGCCGCTGGTGCGCAAGACGCGCGTGCACTTCCACGAGTTCATGCGCGACATCCACCGCCAGCTCGACGAGCTCAAAGGCGTGGCCAATCCGCTGGAGGAAGTGGCGCGCCGGGTGGCCAAGAAATACCGCCTGATCTGCTTCGACGAATTCCATATCTCCGACGTGGCCGACGCCATGATCATGTACAACCTGCTGTCGGCGCTGTTCGACAACGGCGTGTCCTTCATCATGACCTCGAACTACGACCCGGAACTGCTGTACCCGGACGGCCTGCACCGCGACCGCATCCTGCCTACCATCGCGCTGCTCAAGCAGAAGATGGACGTGATGAACGTGGACGCCGGCGTGGACTACCGCGGCCGCGCGCTCGAGCAGGTTGATTCCTACTACACCCCGCTGGGCGCGGAGACCGACGCCGCGCTGCGCGCCGCCTACGCGCGCATCGCCGAGACGGCCGACGACGACCCGCATGTGACCATTGAAGCGCGCCAGATCCGCGCGCTGCGCCGCGCCGGCACCATCATCTGGTTCGACTTCGCCACGCTGTGCGGCGGGCCGCGCTCGCAGAACGACTACCTGGAAATCGCCAGCCAGTTCCATACCGTGATATTGTCCGGCATACCGATGATGTCGGCCGGCATGTCGTCCGAGGCGCGCCGCTTCACCTGGCTGATCGACGTGTTCTACGACCAGAAGGTCAAGCTCATCATGTCGGCCGAAGTCGAGCCGGAGGAGCTGTATACTTCCGGCATGCTGGCAAACGAATTTCACCGTACCGTGTCGCGCATCGTCGAGATGCAGTCGCGCGACTATATGGACAAGGAACAGCGCGGCGCAGCCGAAGCGCTGTCCTAAACGACAGGATCAGGATGGCAACGTACTTCAAACTGGCGGCACTCTGCATGGCCGCCGCCGTGGCGGCAAGCGCGGCGCTGCCGGCGCAGGCCCAGAAAATAGGCCAGGCGCCGGTGGGCGCGCCTGTGGTTCCGCAATCGCACTCGGTTGAGCAGGCCGACGCCCGCCTGGCCGATGTGGCGCGCGATCGCGCCGCCGTGCAGGCCGAGTACAACGCGGCCGAGCAGGTCTGCAACGGCAAGTTTTTCGTCAACAACTGCCTGGACAAGGCCAAGGAAAAGCGCCGCCAGGCGCTGGCCGGCCTGCGCGCGATCGAGGTGGAAGCCAGCCATTTCAAGCGCAAGACCGCCGTCGACAAGCGCGACGCCGAACTGGCCGAGCGCGTGAAGAAGGACGAGGAGGAGCTGGCGCGCCGGGTGGAGAATCCGCCGGCGCCGCATGTCGAGCGCGAGCCCGCCAAGCCGGCCGCCAAGCCCGGTCCCACGCTGGAGCAGCGCCAGGCGCAGCACGACGCCAAGGTGCAGGCCCAGCAGGCCAAGGACGCCGCCGAGGCGCCCAAGCGCGCCGCCGCCGTGGCGGCCTTTGAAAAGAAGAAGCTTGAATCCGAGAAGCGCCAGGCCGACATCGTCGCCAAGAAGGCCGTCAAGGATGAAAAGGCCCGCAAGCGCGAAGCAGACGCCGCCGCCCAGGCAGCGAAAGAAGCGGCCGCCGCCGCCGCCAAAGCCGCCAAGGCGAAATAAAGGTCACCCAGGCTGGGCGGGGCGGCTTGGCTGCGGCAGCCGCTCACACAGCCTTGCCCATTTTCTGCACCGTGTAAGTGGGCGCTTCCTTGGCCGGGGCCACCAGCTTGATGATGGCCATGCTGCAGTTGTCGCCCTGGCCCTTGGCCCGCTCGATGGCCTTGTTGATCAGCATTTCTGATGACTGGCGCGGCGTGCCGCGCGCCACCACGGCGGCCAGTTCCGCTTCCGTGAAGTACTGCCACAGCCCGTCCGAGCACAGCAGGAAAGCGTCGCCGGGCTGCAAGCCCTGGTGGGTGCCGAAGGTCACGAACGGCGCCTTCTGCCGGTTGCCCAGCACATTGGCCAGCAGGCGCGCGCTGCGGTGCTTTTTGGCCGCCTCCACCGGCAGCTTGTCCACGTTCACCAGGTGCTCGACATAGGCCGCGTCGTTGCTGCGCTCCACGCACTGCTGGCCGGCAAAGCGGTATAAGCGCGAATCGCCCACGTGTGCCCAGACGGCCTGGCCCTGGGGCGTGAGCACCAGCAGCAGCAGCGTGGTCTGCGGTTCGCCGCTGGCGCCCAGCGGATTCATGGCCAGGATCTCGTGCGTCTCCATCGCTATGCTGCGCAGCAATTCCTGCACGCGCGCCAGGTTGGCGCTGTCGCCGGCGCGATAGTCGTCGAACAGCTGTTTGGCGGTGTGCAGCAGCTGTTCCGGCGCCGTGCCGCCGCTGCCCATGCCGTCGGCCAGCACCGCCATCACATAGCCGGGTGCTTTCGCCGCCGTGTAGAGCACGGTGCGGTCATTCTGTTGTGGCCGGTTGCCCAGGTGCTGGGCGGTCCCGGCTTCGATTTTATAAATGCTCATATGTACCAGCTAGCCTGCATCTGTGCCGTGAGTTAAACTATGCACCGGTAAGCAGTTTTGTTGCAAGCGTAGGGTTGTTGACCAGGCGAAACTGTTGGGAAATATAACAGAACCGAGACCCTATGACAGACGTAGAAGAAATCAAGCGCCGCATTATTGAGCTCGACGTGGAACACCGCGACCTGGACGCCGTGATCGACATGCTGACCCTGGACGGCCACCATGACCAGCTCCAGCTGCGCCGCCTGAAGAAACGCAAGCTGCAACTCAAAGACTACATCACCTTGCTGAAAATGCAACTGGTGCCCGACGTACCGGCCTGAGCCGCGCCCGCCAGCGCGCCGCTGCCTCATCTTAGCTTATTTTGACCGATCCACGACTCACGGCAGACGCGGCCGCAGGCGCGCCCGACCCCACCCCCGAACCCGGCAAGCACGATGCCGAAATCGACCGCATGTTCGGCCCCGGCGGGCCGCTCAGTCCGGCCGTGGGCGGCTTCCGTCCGCGCCGCTCGCAAACCGAGATGGCCAAGGCGGTGGCCGCCGCCATCGACGGGCGCAGCACCTTGATGGCCGAGGCCGGCACGGGCACGGGCAAGACCTTCGCCTACCTGGTGCCGGCGCTGCTGTGGGGCGGCAAGACCATCGTTTCCACCGGCACCAAGAACCTGCAGGACCAGTTGTTCCTGCGCGACATCCCCACCGTGCGCGCCGCGCTGCAGGCGCCGGTGTCGGTGGCGCTGCTCAAGGGGCGCGGCAACTACCTGTGCCACTACCACCTGGAGCGCACGCTGCAGAACGGGCGCATGACCTCGCGCGAGGATGTGGGCTATCTGCGCGAGATCTCGCGCTTCCTGAAGATGACCTCGTCGGGCGACAAGGCCGAGCTGGCGCGCGTGCCGGAGAATGCCAGCATCTGGAACCTGGTCACGTCCACGCGCGACAACTGCGTGGGCGCCGAGTGCCAGTACTACCAGGACTGCTTCGTGATGAAGGCGCGCAAGGAAGCGCAGCAGGCCGACGTGGTGGTGGTCAACCACCACCTGTTCTTCGCCGACGTGGCGCTGAAGGACACCGGCGTGGCCGAGCTGCTGCCGTCGGCCAACACCATCATCTTCGACGAAGCGCACCAGCTGCCCGACACCGCCACGCTGTTCTTCGGCGACACCTTCAGCACCTCGCAGGTGCTGGAACTGTGCCGCGACGTGCTGGCCGAGGGGCTGGCGCACGCGCGCGACGGCGCCGACTGGGGCAAGGTGGTGACGGTGGTGGAGAAGGCCGCGCGCGACCTGCGCCTGACCTTCCCGCAGGACATCGTGCGCCTGTCGCTGCCGCAGATCGCGCCGTCGAGCGGCTTCTTCCCGGCGCTGGAAACGCTGAAGGACGAGCTGGACGGCATGCTGGCCGTGCTGGAGAAGCAGGGCGAGCGCGCCGAGACGCTGGACCAGTGCCGCATGCGCGGCATCGAGCTGGCGACCGCGCTGCGCGACTGGAAGTTCGACCCCAAGGCCAAGGTGGCCAGCGGCGAGGAAGCCGTGTACTGGGTCGAGGCCTATACCAGTTCGCTGCAGCTGCACAAGACGCCGCTGTCCATCGCGCCCATCTTCAACGGCCAGCGCGAAGGCGTGCCGCGCAGCTGGATCTTCACCTCGGCCACGCTGGCGGTGAAGAACGACTTCAAGCACTTCGCCGAGCAGATGGGGCTGACGGGCGAGCCTGCGCGCACCTGGCCCAGCCCGTTCAACTACGAGCAGCAGGGCATCCTGTACGTGCCGCAGGGCCTGCCGGACCCGAACTCGATGGGCTACACCGACGCCGTGCTGGACGCGGCGCTGCCGATTATCGAAGCATCCGAAGGCCGCGCCTTCCTGCTGTGCACCACCTTGCGCGCCGTCAAGCGCGCGGCCGAGCGCCTGCGCGACGAATTCGAGAAGCGCGGCCTGCCGTATCCGCTGTTCGTGCAGGGCGACAAGGGCCGCACGGAGCTGCTGGACCAGTTCCGCAAGTCGGGCAACGGCGTGCTGATCGGCAGCCAGAGTTTCTGGGAAGGCGTGGACGTGCGCGGCGAAGCGCTGTCGCTGGTAATTATCGACAAGATGCCCTTCGCCCCGCCGGACGACCCGGTGCTGGCCGCGCGGATCGAAGTGATGGAAAAGCAGGGTCTGAACGGCTTTATGCACCACACCTTGCCGGAAGCCATCATCAACCTCAAGCAGGGCGCCGGCCGCCTGATCCGCGACGAAGGCGACCGCGGCGTGCTGATGCTGTGCGACCCGCGCGTGATCACCAAGCCCTACGGCCGCCGCGTCTGGCAAAGCCTGCCGCCGTTCAAGCGCACCCGCGAAGCGCAAGTCGTGATCGACTTCTTCAAAGGCGAGCCCCCGTCCGAACCGGACGTCAGCCCATCCTGACGTCCTTTCCGCCATTCCTACAAGCAGCCTGAGCCGCATTCTTCCCACTTCGGGGTCTGACCCCGAAGTGGGGAAAATGCGGCTCAGCTTGCTTAAGGCTTAGGGATTGATGATGACTTTGCCTGTGACTTTGCGGGCGGCCATGTCGTTCAGGGCCTGGGGCGTGCCGGCCAGAGGGTAGCGGGCGGAGATGTGGGGCTTGATCTTGCCTTCGGCCAGCCAGCCCAGCAGCTGCCGCATGCCGGCCAGGTTGGCCTTCGGCTCGCGCTTGGCGTATTCGCCCCAGAAGACGCCCACCAGCGAGGCGCCTTTCAGCAGCGCGAGATTCAGCGGCAGCTTGGGGATTTCGCCGTTGGCGAAGCCCACCACCAGGTAGCGCCCGCGCCAGGCGATGGAACGGAACGCGGCTTCGGCGTAGTCGCCGCCCACCGGGTCGTACACCACGTCCGGCCCCTTGCCGCCGGTGGCGGCCTTGATGGCCTCGCGCAGGTCTTCCTTGCTGTAGTTGATGACCGCGTCGGCGCCGTGCGCCTTGCACACTTCCAGCTTTTCGTCGGTGGAGGCGGCCGCGATCACGCGTGCGCCCAGGGCCTTGCCGATCTCGATCGCCGCCAGCCCCACGCCGCCGGCCGCGCCCAGCACCAGCATGGTTTCGCCGGCCTTCAGCGCCGCCCGGTCCACCACCGCGTGGTGCGAGGTGCCGTAGGTGAGCGTGATGGCGGCGGCCGTGTCGAAGTCCATGCCGGGCGGCATGGGCATCAGCGCCTGCGCCGGCACGGCCAGCTGCTCGGCGAAGGCGCCGTGCGCCGAGAAGGCGATCACCTTGTCGCCCACCTTGTAGCCTTCCACGCCATCACCCACCGCGCGCACCACGCCCGACACTTCATTGCCCGGCGTGAACGGCAGCGCGGGCTTGTACTGGTATTTGCCCTGGATGATGAGCACGTCCGGGAAGTTGACGCCGGCCGCCTTCACGTCCAGCACCACATGGCCGGGCGCGGCGGCCAGCTCGGGCAGCTCTTCCACGGTCAGGGTGTCGGGCAGGCCCCAGGCTTTGCATACGATGGCTTTCATTCGGTCTCCAGTTTTTATTAATAGTACGGTCGTTTTATTTTACGCTGCTTCGGCGCGGCTGTGGCGCGGCTATGGCATAAATCCGGCGGAACGTCCCTTTGCGTTTTCGCAAAGCGCGGTGCGGCCAGAGCGCTACAGTGGCTTTATAAGCAAGCAGGAGGCTGCCATGTCAACGATACGCTACGGCTGTTTCTTCAGTTATGCGCACGGGCGCCACCCCCACATGATCAAGTTCAAGAATGACCTGGCCGAGGCGCTCAAGTGCTACCTGGAGCCCCATTTCGACAATGAAAGCGAACTCTTCATCGATACCGAGCAGCTGGGCGGCGGCGATGACCTGGACCGGCGCATCGCCACCGCGCTGTGCGAGAGCGTGTGCATGATCGTCATTTATACACCCAAGTACGAGGCCCATGGCTACACCCGGCGCGAGTTCGCCGCCATGCAGCAGATCGAGAACGAGCGCCGCCTGTGGTATCCGCTGCCCAGCCACCTGATTATCCCGGTCATCATGACGCGCCATCCCTTCAGCCTGCCCACCCAGATCACCGATCCCGGCATGTATGTGGACTTTTCGCGCTACACCCTGGCCAGCGGCGACCTCAAGACCAATCCGGATTTCCTGCCGGACATAGAAAAAATCGTCCAGCGCATCGCCGCCCACTACCACTATCTGAAGCACAGCATTCCGCCCGAGCACGATTGCAGCCGTTTCGTGCTGCCACCCATCCCCGAGGAGTGGCGCGCCACTCCGCCGCCCCATTTTCCGCGCTGAAGGTGAATCATGGAAAACCCGCATCTGCTGCCGCCGCAGGCCACGCCCGGCGAAGTCATCACTTTCCACTCGCATCAAGGCGGCGCCGGGCGCAGCATGGCCGTGGCCAACACCGCCATGCTGCTGGCCGGCCGCGCCCATGCCACTTCGCCCGTGCTGATGGTGGATTGGGATCTTGAGGCGCCCGGCCTGCATCAGTATTTTCCGCCGATGGCCGATGGCCCGGGCCTGCTGGAACTGTTCACGGCCTGCCGCGACCAGCTCCAGCGCCGCGGCCGGCGCGCGGCGGCGCAGGATGACGCCGAGCAGGCCAGGGCGGTGCTGGACACGGTCGGCTGGCAGCGCTACGTGGTGCGGGCGGACCAGGGCCGTCCGTTGTACCTGATGCGCGCCGGCCGCTTCGACGCCGGCTACGCCGAGCGCGTGGCGGCGCTGGACTGGGAGGCGCTGTTCCACCAGTGCCCGGCGCTGTTCCGCTGCTTTGCGGAGATGCTGGCGCGCCAGTTCCGCCACGTGCTGGTGGATGCGCGCAGCGGCCGCAGCGACAGCAGCGGCATCTGCACCACCTTGCTGCCGACGCGGCTGGTGCTGTTGTTCGAGGCCAACCGCCGCAGCCTGGAGGGCTTGCAGGCGCTGGTGCAGCGCGCCACCACTTACCGCCGCAGCCATGAGGACGAGCAGCGCCCGCTGCTGATTTACCCCTTGCCCACGCGCACCGACATGGATTGCAGCGCGCAGCGCGCCCTGTGCCGGCGCGGCGATCCGGCCACCGGCTTGCCGGGCTACCAGCCGCTGTTCGAGCAGGTGCTGGGCGAGGCTTACGGCATCGCGCGCCCGTCGCTGGAAAGCTATTTCGACGAAGTGCAGCTGCCGCAGTCGCGCAGCCTGGCGCGCGGCGAGCGGCTGGCGGTGCGCGGCGAGCCCGTGGCCGACCGCTTTTCCGCCACGCGTTCCTACGAAGCCTTGCTGGGCTGGCTGGCCGGCGGCCATCCGCCGTGGCAGTCGCGGCGCGAGATCCCGCTGCTGGCGGCGGTGGCGCAGTCGCGCCGGGCCGTGGAGGCGGGCGGCGCCTACAGCATGATGCTGGCGCGCGACCTGTTCCGGCTGGGGCTGCTGTATGCGGACGAGGGGCGCAGCGCCGCCGCCGTGCTGGCCTTGCGCGAAAGCGTGGAGCTGCATGTGAAGGTGGTGGGCGAGGAGCACCTGGAAACGGCCGCCGCCAAGGCGCTGCTGGCGCGCGCGCTGCTGCAGGAGGACGAACTGGACCAGGCGCGCATCCTGCTGCGCTGCGTGGTCGAAACGCGCACGCGGCTGCTCGGCGGCGAGCATCCGGATGTGCTGGAGGCGTGCAGCGCGCAGGCCGTAGCCCTGGCGCGCCAGGGCTATGCCGAGGCGGCGCTGGACCGGCAGGAGGAGGTGTTGCAGATCCAGATGCGCTTGCTGGGACCCGAGCATCTGCTGACGCTGGCCAGCCTGGCCGCGCGCGCGGCCATCCATTACCAGTGCGGCGAGCTGGAGCTGGCCCGCCAGGCGCAGGAGCAGGTGCTGGCGGTGCGCGCGCGGCTGCTGGGCGCCGAGCATGAGGAGACTTTGCGCGTGGGCGCCGCGCTGGCGCAGACCTTGGCGCGCATGGACGAAGCGGCCAGTCCGCAGCTGCACTATGGCTTGGCGGCACAGCAGCTTGTGCAGCCGTTTGGGCAATCGCCTTTGCACGCTCCGTTGCAAGCATCCGTACAACGTTCAACGCCGCGTCCCGCTTTGGCTTCCGGCCACGCCGGCAGCGCTCCAGCCGGTGGTGCGGCCGGCGTGACTTTGCGCGGCCCCGGCGTGGAGCAGGTGCCGGCCTGCTACGAGGAGCCGTATCCCTTGCAGCGGGCCGAAGCGGTGCGCGAGCAGGTGTTGCCGGAGGACACGCCTGCGCCGCGCGCCTAGCGCCATGCCCGTCCGCGCGCCACCGTTGCCACTCGGCTATTAAATTTGTTTGAGGCGGCCGTCCGCATGTGCTGGCGCGCCATTGCTTCAGGTAAAATCCCAGCCATGCGTATCCTAATTAGTAATGACGATGGCTATCTGGCGCCCGGCATCAACGCCTTGGCGGAAGCGCTCGCGCCCATAGCGGACATCGTGGTCGTCGCGCCCGAAGGCAACCGCTCCGGCGCCTCCAATTCGCTGTCGCTGGACCGTCCGCTGTCGGTGCAGCAGGCCGCCAACGGTTTCTACTTTGTCAACGGCACGCCGACCGACTGCGTCCACATCGCGCTCACCGGTCTGCTGTCCGAGAAGCCCGACCTGGTAGTGTCCGGCATTAACAACGGCCCCAATATGGGCGACGACACGCTGTATTCCGGCACCGTCGCCGCCGCCACCGAGGGCTATCTGTTCGGCATCCCGGCCATTGCGTTTTCGCAAGGCGCCTACGGCTGGCAGCACATCGACGATGCGGCCAAGGTGGCGCGCGACATCGTGCAGCGCTATTTCGACTTGCTGGCCAAGCCGTACTTGCTCAACGTTAATATCCCGAATCTGCCTTACGCCGGCATGGGCGAGCTGACCGCGACCCGGCTGGGCCGCCGCCACCAGGCCGAGCCGGTCATCCGCGCACAGGACCCGCGCGGCCGGGAAATCTTCTGGATCGGCCCGCCCGGCGCCTGCAAGGACGCGGGCGAGGGCACCGATTTCCACGCCGTCGCCCAAGGCCGGGTGTCGCTGACGCCGCTGCAGGTGGACCTGACGCACCGTACCCAACTCGAGACGCTGGCAAAGGGTCTGGCATGAGCGATAAACACCGCACCTTCCCGCTGCCGCTGTCGTCCGTCGTGGACCATGCGCAGAAAAAGCCGGCGGTGTTCTCGCCGGTGGCCACGCCGCAGACGGCCACGCAGAACGCCGCCCGCAACGCGGCGCTGGGCGGCACGCACCCCGGCGTGCGGGTGGGGGCGGCGCCGGGCACGGCGGTGCGGCCCG
>NZ_WWCU01000080.1 GCF_009857595.1 Pseudoduganella aquatica
GGCGCGGCTGGCGCGCGATGACGGCGGCCAGCGCCGGCAGGTCGGCGCCGTCGCGGCACAGCGGCAGCAGGCTGTGCACGGCGGCGGGCGGTTCGGGCAGCAGCCCGGCCGCTTCCAGTTCGGCGAAGTCGATCAGCTTGTTCATGGTGCTAGTCCTGGAATCGCTGGTGGATGGCCAGCACCTCGTCCCAGCCGGCCAGCAAGGCGTCCACGCAGGCCGGGTCGAAATGGGCGCCACGCTGCTCGCGCAGGAAGGCTTCGGCCCGTTCCAGCGGCCACGCTGCCTTGTAGGGGCGGGCCGAGGTCAGCGCGTCGAACACGTCGGCGACGGCGGCGATGCGCGCGGCCTGCGGAATGGCGTCGCCGCGCAGGCCGGCCGGGTAACCCTGGCCGTCATAGCGCTCGTGGTGGCACAGGGCGATGGCGGCCGCCATGCCCAGCAGCGGCGTGGCGGCCGTGCCGAGGATGGCGGCGCCGATGGCCGAGTGGCCGCGCATGATGGCCATTTCCGCCGCGTCCAGCCGGCCCGGCTTGAGCAGGATGTGGTCGGGAATGCCGACCTTGCCGATGTCGTGCATGGGCGCGGCCGCCAGCAGCAGCGCCTGCTGCGGCTCCGGCCAGCCCAGCCCGGCCGCGATCAGGCGGGCGTAGTGGGCCATGCGCTGCAGGTGGGCGCCGGTTTCCGGGTCGCGGAAGGCGGCCGCGCGCACCAGCTGCTGCACCGCTTCGGACTGCTGGGCGGCCAGTTCGCCGGCGGCCTGGTTCATCTTGCTGAGCTGGGCCGAGCGCAGTGTCAGCATATTGCGCACCCGCGCCCGCAGCTCGGTCTTGTTGACCGGCTTGGTCAGGAAGTCGTTGGCGCTGTCCTCTAGCGCGCGATGGCGCACCGCCAGCCCGGTGTCGGCGCTGATCATCATCACCGGCACCGTGTCCAGCCCGGGCAGCGCGCGGAAGCGTTCGAGAAATTGCATACCGTCCATGCCGGGCATCATGTAGTCGAGCAGCACCGCGTCCGGCTGGTGCGCGCGGCACCAGTCCAGTGCCTGTTCCGGCGTGCCGGCGCGCACCGGCGCCACGCCGGGCAGCGCGGCGAGCATGTGCGCAAACAGGTCCAGGTTGACCGGGTCGTCGTCGATGATCAGCACCTGCATGGGCGGTGCCGTGTACGCCTGCGTCTGTACGGCCGTCATGGCGCCGCACTGCCCAGCAGTTCGTCGATGCAGTGTCCGGCAGCGCTGCCACGGCGCGCCATCCTGCCCTTGCGCTGGCTGTCGGCCAGCAGGTGCATCAGGTCGGTCTCCGTGCGCTCGAGCTGGGCCAGCAGGCGCAGCGCCAGCAGGCTGGTCAGGTTGGCGTCGGGCTGGGTCCGGTGCAGCGCGGCCTGCATGGCGCCCGTTTCGGCGTCCAGGCCGACGCGCAGCGCCGACAGGGTGTCGTGCACGCCGCGCGTGATCATGCCCAGCCGAACATACAGCGGATCGATGGCGCCCGCCTGGGCTGGCGCAAGTGGGAGGGACATGGTGGTTCTCCTTGTAGGGTAGAGGGAAGCGCCGGTTTCAGGCCAGGGCCAGCACGGCGGCGCGCGGCCGGCCCGCCGGCACGGCGCGGGGCGGACGCGGGGTTTCGGCCGCGTCCAGTTTGAATACCTCGATGGTCGTGGCAAGAGCGGCGGCCTGCTCGCGCAACGCGCCGGAGGCGGCGGCGGCCTGCTCGACCAGCGCGGCGTTCTGCTGCGTCACGCTGTCCATCTCGGTGACGGCCTGGTTGATCTGTTCGATGCCGGCGCGCTGCTCCTGGCTGGCGGCCTGGATTTCGCCCATGATGCCGGTCACGCGCCGTACGCAGGCCACCACTTCCTGCATGGTGTCGCCGGCCTGTTTCGCCAGGCTGCCGCCGCTGTCGATCTGAGCCTGCGAGGCGCCAATCAGGCTCTTGATCTCCTTGGCCGCCGCCGCCGAGCGGTGCGCCAGGTTGCGTACCTCGCTGGCCACCACTGCGAAGCCGCGGCCCTGTTCGCCGGCGCGGGCCGCTTCCACTGCCGCGTTCAGGGCCAGGATGTTGGTCTGGAAGGCAATACCGTCAATCACACTGATAATATCGGCCATCTTGGCCGAGCTGGCCTGGATCGCGCCCATGGTGTCGACCACCTGCACGACCACTGCGCCGCTGCGCTCGGCCACGCCGGAAGCGGTCACGGCCAGCTGGTTGGCGTGGCGGGCATTGTCGGCGTTCTGCTGCACCGTGGAAGTGAGCTCTTCCATCGACGAGGCGGTCTCTTCCAGGGCGCCGGCCTGCTGTTCGGTGCGCGCCGACAGGTCCAGGTTGCCCGACTCGATTTCGGCGGACGCCGTGGCGATGGCGGCGGCGCCGTCGCGCACCTGGCGCACCAGGGCGGCCAGGCGCTCGTTCATGGCGGCCAGCGCCTGCAGCAGGCGCGCCGTCTCGTCGCGGCCGCCGCTCTCGATTTTGCAGCTGAGGTCGCCGTCCGCGACGCGCTCGGCCAAGCGCACGGCGCGCGCCAGCGGAGTGGTGACGCTGCGGCTGATGAGCACGCCTATCCCCGCGGCCAGCGCAGCGGCCACCGCGGCCAGCGCCAGCAGCTGGGTGGTGGCGACGGTGGTCTCGTGCTCTGCGCTCAGCTCGTCGTCGGCCATCAGCTTGGTCTGGCGTTCAATCAGCGCATCCAGGCGTTCCGCGTAGCGCAGCTGGGCCGGACGCACGTCCTGCAGCAAAATGGCCAGCGCCTGCGCGGGCTGCTGCTGGTCCAGCGCGGCCAGGAAGCGCTGGCGCTGGCTGACGAAGCCGGCCTGCAGCACCTCCAGCTGGGACTTGTCCTGTTCGCCGGCGCTCAGGTGTTCGAGCGCGCCGAAGGCGGTGTCAAGGTCTGCCGCGCTGCGCACGATGCCGGCGCGCTCGGCGGCCACGGCGGCTGGCTCTGTCATCAGCAGCAGATTGCAGAGGCGCTGCGCGGTGGCGTTGACGCCGTCCTTGATGCGCTGGGCCTGCGCCACCTTGGGGTAGCGGTCCGCGCCGATCAGTGACAGTTCGTCGGCCAGGCTGTGCATGTGCGCATAAGACAGTCCCACCTGCAGCATCAGCAGTGCGATGACGGCGCCGAAGCCCAGCGCGAGGCGGGGTGCGATGTTCAGATGGCTCAGTTTCATGGTGGTTTCCGGTTGTGATGTGCTTTGCGGCGCGCCGCTTCAGGCCCATAATGTGCTGCGGGACCGGCGGTGCTGCATCCTGGAAACAATTCTATATAAAAATTGATGAATTTGGTAAAAATGTTTAATTTGTTTTTTCTATCGATGACTGCGGCAGACGCGGCGGCCCATCCATGAAGCCGGTCGACAGCGCTGCCGAGGAGGTCTGCACGACCCAGCGCGCGGCTGAACTGCTGGGTATTTCCGTCTCTTCCGTGCAACAGCTGGTCGAGGCCGGCGTGATCGAGGCCTGGAAGACCAAGGGCGGGCACCGCCGCATCCCGCTGTCGGCGGTGCAGGCCTACCGCGCCGCCGCTTCGGGCGGGGCGGTCGCGCCGTCCGTCCCGCAGGCGGCGGCCGCGACGGTGTCGGTGCTGGTGGTGGAGGACAATCCGATGCAGCGCGCCCTGTACCAGCACCAGCTGGCGCTATGGGGGCTGCCGCTGACGGTGCGCTTCTGCGAGAACGGCTACCAGGCGCTGATCGAGATCGCCAGCCACAAGCCGGACGTGCTGCTGGCCGACATCGTGATGGACGGCCTGGACGGCTACGAGATGATCAAGACCATCCTGGGCTACCCGGAACTGGCCGAGATGCACATCGCCATCCTGTCCGGCCTGGCGCCGGAGGCGCTGGCGGCGCGCGGCGGCGTGCCCGACGGCGTGGTGTTTTTCAGCAAACCGGTCAATTTCGACGAGTTGCGCGGATATTTGCGCGCGTGCTGCGCACAAAGGCTGCGGAATAAAATATAATTAAATTGAGAAATTCGTTTAATTTGATTATTTGACCCGGGCGCCACCCCGCCCGGGCCGCAAGGAGAGGGCATGACCAGGCAAGGTGTGATGGACCGGCTCGACGCGCGCCTGCTGCTGGCCATGTTCGCGGCGCTGCTGGTGGCGGCGGTGTGGGGCGTGACGCTGGCGCAGCTGGGCCAGCTGCGCGCCGGCGAGCTGGCCGACGCGCAGCGCGAGGCGGCCAGCCTGGCGCGGGTGTTCGAGGAGCACGCCGCGCGCACCGTGGACGCGGCCGACCAGGCCGCCGTCTATTTGCGCGGCCGCTACGCCGCGCAGGGCGGGCGGCTCGACCTGGCCCGTGAGCTCGAGGCGGGCCTGCCTTCCCCCAGTGTCTACAATCTGCTGACCATTATCGACGGCAACGGCGATGTCGCGCTGTCGAGCAAGCCCTTCCAGCCGCTCAACCTGTCGGACCGGCCGCACGTGCGCGCCCACCGTGACAGCGCCGCCGACGACATTTATATCAGCGTGCCCGTGCTGGGCCGGGTGTCGAAGAAATGGTCGCTGCAGATCACGCGCCGCATCGCCGCGCCCGGCGGCGGCTTCGGCGGCGTGGTGGTGGTGTCGATGGACCCGTATTACTTCACCCGCTTGTACCACGACGTCGACATTGGCCGCCACGGCGCCATCGCCCTGATCGGCGCCGACGGTATCGTGCGGGTGCGCCGTGCCGAGGGCGACGAGGGCATGGGCGCCGACGTGTCGGCCGGCCCGGTGGTGGCCGCCATGCGCCAGGCCGCGCGCGGCCATCTGACCGCCAGCAGCCTGGTCGACGGCAGGCGCCGCCTGTACGCCTACGCCAAGGTCGAGCAATATCCGCTGTACGTGGCGGTCGGCCTGGACGAGGAGGAAAGCCTGGCGCACTACTACACCGCGCGCAACCGCGCCCTGCTGCAGGCCGGCCTGAGCACGGCGGTGATCGTGCTGTGCGCCTTCGGCCTGCACCTGCTGATCGGGCGCCTGGTGCGCAGCCGCGAGGAGGCGCTGGCGGCCGCGCGCGCCAAGGCGCGCTTCCTGGCCAATATGTCGCACGAACTGCGCACGCCGCTGAACGGCGTGCTGGGCTACGCCGAACTGATCATGGAGGAGGCCGGCGCCAGCCGCGTCGGCCAGTTCGCCGGCGTGATCGCCGAGTGCGGCCAGCGCCAGCTGGCGCTGGTCGAGTCGGTGCTGGAACTGAGTGCGCTGGACGCCGGCAGCACGCCGCTCAACCTGGCGCCGGCCTCGCTGCGCGAACTGGCCGAGGCCGTGCTGGCCGGGCAGGCCGAGGCGGCGGCGGCGCGCCGGGTGCTCCTCAGCTGCGAACTGGACCCGGCGCTGCCGGAACGGGTCGGCTGCGACCGCGCCAAGCTGGCGCGGGTGCTGGAGCGGCTGCTGGGCAATGCCCTGGCCCACGCCGACAGCGGCGCGGTGCGCCTGCGCATCGAGGCTGCCGACGGCGGCGTGGCGTTCTCGGTCAGCGACAGCGGCGACGGCGTGCCTGCCGCGCTGCAGCGGCGCGTGTTCGAGCGCTTCTTCCAGGCCGACGACGGCCCGGCGCGCAAGCGCGACGGCGCCGGCCTGGGCCTGGCGCTGGCGGCGGCGCTGGTTGAACTGATGGGCGGGCGCATGGCGCTGCGCTCGGCGCCCGGCCAGGGCGCCACCTTTTCCTTCGCGCTGCCCTTGGGCGCGGTGCACTAGACGGAGCCGCCTTGCCAGCCTATCGCCATATCGATCTGAATGTCTTGCTGCAGGCCGTCGGCGGCGACGCCGACGCCTGCCGCAGCCTGACCCTGACCTACCTCGACGTGGCGCCGCCCATGCACGAGCAGCTGCAGCGCGCGCTGCGCAGCGGCGACTGCGGCGCGGCAGCCTACGCGGCGCACGCGCTCAAGGGCAGCACCACGCTGGTGGGCGCCGGCCCGCTGAGCGCGGCGCTGCAGGCGCTGGAGG
>NZ_WWCU01000081.1 GCF_009857595.1 Pseudoduganella aquatica
GTGGCCCGCCGGTGGTGCGGCGGCCGACGTGGCGGCCCAGGCGGCAGCGCGGCTGCGGCGCTGGCAGGCGGTGCAGCGGCTGATGGACTCGGCCGCCGTGCAGGCCAGCCTGGTCGGCAACAGCCCGGCGTGGCGCGCGCTGGTGCGCAACGTGGTGGAGGTGGCGGCGTTCACCCAGTCGTCCGTGCTCATCACCGGGGAAACCGGCACCGGCAAGGAGCAGATCGCGCAGCTGATACACCGCCTCGGCACGGGAACTGCGGCAGGCGCAGCGGGTGAAATGGTGGTGGTGGACTGCACCACGCTGTCGCCCGAGCTGGCGGGCAGCGAGTTCTTCGGCCACGAGCGCGGCGCCTTCACCGGCGCGGCGGCCGCGCGCGACGGCGCTTTTGCGCTGGCCGACGGCGGCATCCTGTTCCTGGACGAAGTGGGCGAGCTGCCCTTGCCCATGCAGGCGCAGCTGCTGCGCGTGATACAGGAGCAGCAGTACAAGCGGGTGGGCAGCAACACCTGGCAGCCGACCCGCTTCCGCCTGGTGTGCGCCACCAACCGCGACCTGGAGGCCGGCGTGGCGGACGGCAGCTTCCGCGCCGATCTCTACTACCGCATTGCCGGCTGGCGCTGCCGTCCCCCGCCGCTGCGCGAACGGCAAAGCGACATCCTGCCGCTGGCGCAGCATTTCATCCGCCTGCTGGCGCCGGGAGATGTGTGCTGCGAACTGGACCCGGCGCTCAAGGAATTCCTGCTCACGCGCGACTACCCCGGCAATGTGCGCGACCTGCGCCAGACCGTAGCGCGCATCTGGCACCGGCATTGCGGGCCGGGGCCGATCACGATAGGCGACGTCCCGCCGGACGAGCGCCCGCGCGGCGCCGCAGTCTGGCCGGACAGCTGCTTCGCCAGCGCCATCCGGCACGCGGTCGACCTCGGCGTGGGGCTGGGGCGCATCACGCAGGCGGCGGGCGACATGGCGATCCAGCTGGTGCTCGAACAGGAGAACGACAACAACCAGCGAGCCGCATCGCGGCTGGGCGTCACCGACCGCGCGCTACAGCTGCGGCGCAAGGCCTGGAGCACGGCGGGTTAGGCGCAAAAAATTCCCGCCCAATACCAGGGCCTCGTCGCGTTCGGGCAGGTGCAGCAGGCGTATCTTCTCCAGTTCCAGGCCGGGGTGCAGCCATGGGCCGTCGGATCCGAACAGCACCTTGTGCGGGCCGGCGCGGCGCACCGCCTGCTCCAGCAGGTCGAAGCGCCGCACGCCCGAGCTGTCGGTGTAGATGTTCTTGTGCCGCGCAAGATGGTCGATCAGCGCCAGCTGCGCGCCCCAGTCGTCGGCAAAGCTGCCCAGGTGGGGCAGGATGAAATCCACATCCGGATACTGGGCAGCCAGCAGCTCGGCCACCGCCACCTCCCCCATCGGATCGTACAGCACCGGCACGCCAAACAGGCGCGCCGCCTGGCACACTTCGCCGCTGATGCGCGCGTCGTGCCGGTGCAGCTTGATACCGATAAAGCCGTAGTCCTGCACCGCAGTGCGCACCATGGCTGCTATCCGCCCACGGTCCCGCGCGGCGTGCACAAAGGCGTAGCCATAAAACTGCTTCGGCCGCGAGGCGACAATGCGTGCGACAGCGGCGTTGGCCAGCGCGTAGTCGCTGTGGAAGGCGGCCAGCAGCGCGCAGCGGTCTATGCCCGCTTCGCGCGCGCGGCGCAGGTAGCGCCCCAGCCCCGCGTCGCTGTCCCACGGGCCGCTCAGGCCGTCGCCGGGGCCGGCGTGGCAATGGCAGTCGATAATCATCGCCGCCTCAGCAGCCAAAGCCGCCGCGCTGTGCGCGCCGCTGGCGCCAGCGTCCGCCATACGCCTCGCCCTGCTCGCCGGCAAATTCGCCAGCCACTTCGTAGTGCGGCACGTGCTGCAGCAGCGATTCGCTCAAGGCCTTGCGCACGGCCTGCGGGCTGCCGTCGCCACCGGCGGCCAATTGCGCCGCCGTCCCCGCTATGCGCACGAAGCGGCGCGCCATTTCGAACTCCTGCTGCTCATATTCCATGCCCCCGAATTCCAGCTCCAGCGCCTTGGCCACCGCGCCGCCCAGCGCGGAACCGAGCGCCGTGCCAACGCCAGGGATGGGGATGAAGGAGCCAAGCGCGCCGCCCACCATGGGCAGCGCTGTCTTGGCTATGCCCTTCAGCACGCCGCCCAGCGGCTTGGCCACCTTGCCTATCACCGAGCCCACCTTCTTCAGTCCCTTCCAGGCGCTTTTGAACAGGCCTCCCAGGAACTGATCCAGCTCGGCCTCGCTGGTGACCGACATCAATTCCATCGCCAGCTCCATTTCCCGGGCTTCGCTGAACGGGCCCTCATGCGCGGACGCGAATTCCATCACTTCGAAGCCGCCCGCCGAGGTGCTGCGGCAGGAAGTGCAGTTGCATTGTTTGCAGTACATGGTGTTCTCCTTTGTTCATCGCCATTCGTGGCCAAACAACTCCGCTTCCAGTTCGCGGCGCTGGTTGGTCAGCACGCCGGCGCTGGTGCGGAACATGTCGTCGTGGATGCGGTATTCGACGGCGCGGCGCTGGGCTTCGGGCAGACTGGATTGCGCCACGTAGACCGAGTGAGAGGCCAGCGGCAGTCCCATCATCTGCCCGCACAGCGCATGCTGCTGGAGGCGGCGGCGCAGGTTGCCGGTCTGCCCGCTGTAGGCGCGCTGAACGCCGTTGACGGTAAATTCAATCAGGTAGAAACCGGCCCCGGTGGCACGGGGGTCGCGCAGCGCGCCGGTGATGGGCCCCAGAGCCACGTAGGCAGGCCGTTGCGCGGCGGGCAGGCGGCCTATGGTGGCGGCGATGGTGGGCGGTATCTCGCCCGGCTCGTCGTCGGGCCGGTTGTCCGCATCGGGAGGCAGCACGGTGACGGAGGTGTAGGGCCACCAGCCGCCATAGCGCGGGCCGTAGTAGGGCCAGGAAGGCCAGGGCCGGCGGAACCGGCCGCGCGGCGGAATGACACGGCCGCCGCCGCGCACGCCGCCACGCATGGCCCCCATGGCACGCATAGGACGCATGCCGCGTTCATATTCCATTTCGCCCTCGCGTTCGAAAGGCAGTGTTTCGAATTGATGATTCATGCCAGCTCCTTCATATGATGTTCCAGGGCCGCCACGGCCCGGGCCACGTCATGCGCGCTGTGGCCTGCACGCAGTAGAAATGTCAGCCGCGCCGTGCCGCGATGGCCTTGCAGCAGCGCCAGCACGCCATCGGACCGCAGAGCGGCCAGCAATGCCGGGCCGTTGGTTTCCGGCGCAAGCGGCACCACCTGCACCGGGAACATGCCGCCACAGCATGCAATGCCGGCGGCGGCCAGCCCGGCACGAAACTGCTGCACGCGCCGCCTTAAAGCCTGCCGCAAAGCGCCCCCGCAAGCGGCGTTGATGCGCAAGGCCCGCCGCGCCGCGGCGATCGCGGCCACACTGGGCGGGCTGGCATGGATGCGCACCAGGCTGCGCTCCTCGAAGCGCCCCAGCATGGCCGCGCTTCCGGCCAGCACCGCCAGCGGCGCACCAAACGCCTTCGCCAGCGAGGCCCCAACCAAAACCGGCGTGCCATACCGGCTTTGCTGCGGCCTGGCCAGGCCGTGCAGCGGAACCGAGCCGCCGCCTTGGCGGCCCAGCAGGCCTAGCGGCTGTGTGTCGTCCAGCACCAGCCAGCCTCCGCCCCGCGCGGCGATGTCCGCGTAGTCGGACAGGGGCGGCGGGTGTTCGCTGCCGGGACTGTAGCCGTCCGCCAGCACCAATGGCCGCCTGCCTTGCGCGCGCCAGCGCCGCACCAGGCGCGCGAGGCCCGCCGCGTCGCCATGGCGGAACACCTGCACCGGGGCGCCGCGCGAAAGCGCCTGCTGCGCCCCCCAGCGCGCTATCGGATAGGCGCCGCCATCTATCAGCAGCGCAACCGCCTCCCCGGCCAGCATGGCGAACAAGTCCCAATACAGATGCAGCGTGGACGGCAGCAGCAGCGCCGCCTCGCAGCCCAACAGCACCGCCAGCTCCCGCGCCACGCCGGCGGCGCCGGGAGGCTGTTCCAGCGCCGCCGGCTTGCCCAGCGTGAGCGACGCCCACGGCTCCATCGCTGCCGACGGGTGCCGCATGTCAAGATACAGCGCGCTGGTGAAGTCCAGCATCGCATCGGCTCAGGCGCGGGCCTGCTGCGCCGCCAGGCGCTGGCGCAGCAGCACGGACGGCAGCGTGGCGTCGGTGGCCGTGTCCGCGCCATCGACCGACAGATCGACACCGGTGGCCGCCCGGTAGGCGTGGATATAGCCTTGCGCCTGCGGCCGCCAGAAGCGCGCCCAGTTGAACGCCTGCGTCGATTCGTAGATGTCGCTCCAGTTGCCGTAGCGGATGGACAGCAGCAGCTGTTCGCCGAACATGGCCAGCGAGCGGAAATGCATCACGCTGGTGTCGGTCCAGCCTTGCAGCTTCTTCATCGCATCCACCCGGTCCATCCACGGCTCGGGGTAGGCCACCATCACCCGCGTGGGCAGGAACTCGCGGAACTCGGGCCGCCCCAGCAGCCACTGCTGCATCAGCATTTCGATGCGCGCGGTGGATGGCAGGTCGCCGAACTGGTTGTGCGCGCCCTGCGACAAAATCAAGTGCACCTCCTTGAGCGCGTTCAGCACCGGGAAGGCGTCCGCCTTGACGGTGGTGTCGTCGTCCTGCCGGTAAAAGGACGTGAGCAGGCGCAGCAGATGGTGGAAGGCCTCCAGGAATTTCGAGCGGCTGTCGGCCGGACGGAAGCGCTGCACCGCCTTGCCGTCCAGGCGCACGCCGTAGTGGTGGTCGTACTCGTAGTTGCGGCGCACCACGGTGAGCCTGTGCTGCTCGTCCTGCGTGTAGCCCCACAGCAGATTGTTCAGCGGCCGCAGCATGTCGATCTCGGTGTTGGCCAGCGGGTCCTGGCCGAGCGCGGTGCCGGCCGGGCGCAGGTTCTGGAAGCGCTGCGTGATGGCGTTCATGGTCTGCACCAGCATGCCCTCCTCCATCCAGTACGACCAGATCAGCTCTATCAGGCAGGGATTGGACAGCCGCTCCTGGATAATGCCGAAACACAGGTCCGCCTCGCTGCCGCTGCCCGGGATGGTGATGGGAATATCCGGCAGCTTGCGGCGTATCACCGCCAGGTAGGGCAAGGCCAGCGTGCTGCCGTCCACCGTCTCCAGGTATTCGTTGGCCAGCACGTCGGCCAGGCTGCCGCCGTTGGGAATGTCGCGCCGGTCCAGGTAGGCCGCGTCCTCGGCCGGGTTGAAGGCCAGCGGCAGGCTCAATACGCCGCAGTTGACCATCACGAAGGCTTCCGTGGCCGCCTTCAGCACGCGGTAGGAATCGGAATCGTTGAACGGCAGCGCGCGGCGCGACTTGATGGCGTTGAAGGCCGCGTTCTTGCCCACGAAGCGCAGCCGCTCGAAGTCCGACACGGCCACATTGGCGTCGCAGAACAGCTGGTCCAGGAAGGCCAGGTAGTTGGTGAAGGACAGCGCCTCGGTGCTGTTGCGGATCAGGGTCCACAGCGGCAGATCCTCGGTCGGCTCGGTCTCGGTGCGCGTGAGCGACACGCCCAGCTTGCCGCTGATGGGCTGGGGCACGCGCTGGTCCGCCTCGAAGTCCGAGTTCACGCCGAGCGACGCCATGGAGCCCGGTGCCACCACGCCCGCCAGCTGGTCCGCCGTCAGCGAGGCGCCGGGGCCGCCGCTGCGCGCCATCGGCATGCCGGCGCCGCCGGCCGCGCCGGCC
>NZ_WWCU01000082.1 GCF_009857595.1 Pseudoduganella aquatica
ATGAGGTCCTTGGGCTGGACCAGGAAGTCGAGCAGATCGCTTTCCACTGGGGCTCCTCGGGGGCTAGGGGTTCGGCGATGATGGCACTGCTTTGGCAACGCTACTTTGAGCGGGCGCAACGTAAGGCCAAGCAAGCCCCAGGACTGGTCATAGCCCTTAGCCTATCATTCATGCAGAAGGAGATTCCTGAGCTATCTTGTGAAACCTAGAATATAGCGAATTGGAACGTAGCAGTGTGCGCTGCCGGGCAAGCAGTGGAACTATTCTTTCGCCCTCGCTTCTAAATAATACCGATCGCTTACCCGAACATGTTGCTCATCGTGGGTCGCCTATTGCAGACCCAGCAAGGTGCATGGCAAGAAGTAGATACGCCAGCTATGCCGCGCACGGTTCGATTCTGAACTGAAGTCCAAGCATGCTGACCAATTTCAGGACTGCATCAAAACTGGGACGCCCCCCTGGAGGAAGCGATTGCGCCAATTCATGAGCATCGATCCCGCTTTCCCGTGCGAGTTGCGCCAAGCCAGTAGAGCGGGCGATATCGTCCAACGCCTGGGCAAGCAAAGCGGCGTCACTGCCGCCATCAGTAAAACATGCTGTCAGGTATAAGCCCACGTCCTCGCGCGTCTGCAAATATCTTGAGCCGTCCCATTCCGTCAGCTGGATTGTCATTCTATGCCTCGTATAGCGCGCAATAGTTGCCGTGCTTGCTTGATGTCGTCACGCTGAGAAGACTTGTCACCGCCCGCCAACAGGATCACAATCTCCTTGCCATACCTTGCAAAGTAGATTCTGTAGCCGGGGCCAAGGTGAACCCGCATTTCGGAGACGCCACCACCCACTGCAGCACAGTCTCCAAAGCTTCCGTTACGCGCACGCGCAATGCGTACCTGGATGGAACTGCAGCAGCCTTGTTCTTCAGGTTCAACAGCCAGTCGTCAAAGACGGAAGTCGTCAGCGAGCGTAGCATCGCGCGCCTTCATTTTAGCAGCGCGCGTGGATCGTGCAGCGGCGCTGCATTAGCCCTTGTGAAGCATGTCGCCGCTTGCCATGAGCGTTGCGCCGCAGCTGGTTTTGTGGCCTTCATATGCCACGGGAACGCCGTCTATTGTGTGCTCGGAATCGCCTTCGATGATGGTGCAGCCACCGCCGTGGCCAACAACCGGGCAAGTGCATTTGTCACCCAAGACGGCGACGGGCTTGCCGTCGACTGTGAAGTGCGGCGCGGCGCTGCTGATGACTTTGCCGCCGTGCGAGGTGGAGTCGCCGACGCAGATGACTTTGCGCATGGTTCTTTCCTTATGGACGCTCGTAGTTTTTCGGATCGATCTGGGGCAGGGTCGTGTTTTCCAGGATTCTGGTGCCTATTGTGTGATATTGAGATTTGCGTTTTTCTTCGGACGGCGGAGTCACGAGGATGATGCTGGCTTCGTTCGGGTCGCGCAGGTTGAAAGCGGCGCTGACGCCGCCCTCTTGGTAGCTGCCGATCACGCCGATTGCCATCTGCATGAAGAACGTCGCGGCACCGGTGTTGCCGAGTCGGCGGTCCGTGTCGATGAACTGGTTGGACTTGGACGGGTCGATCTCGGGACCACCGTCGGCTTCGATCTGGCGGAGCAGCCCGTGGAAGGTGATCAGTTGCTTCTGGTTGTTGGCGGTGGCGACGATCACGCGCGCCGGTCCGGCGGCGCGCTCTGCTTGCGGCAAGGTCTGCAATGCTTCCTGCCAGCCGGCGTGCAAGGCGGCTTCACGGTCGGCCTGGTGCTTGATTGCCTTGCCTTCGTTATCGGTCATCTTGACGAAGACGGGGCGGTGAATGAAGCCGAGGCTCGGCAGCGCATCAAAGCGTTCAAGCTGATCAGTGTTCCATGGGACGGGGAACCAGGGAGTGGGCTTCCAGTCGCGCGGCGGATGGTGCTTCCACAAGGAAGTGGCGTCCAGGAAGCTGATAGTGCCGGTCCCACGGATTTCAGGACGGGCGGCGAATTTTGCTGCCTCGGCGAGCCATTCTGTGCTGTTTGGTTGCAGACCAGTGCTGTCCGGGTGCCGTGGGACCGATTCCTGCAACTTCAAGTAAGTGAGGAATAGGCGTCGGGCAATCCCGTTAGCATTTTGAAAGGCCACTGATTTTCCGTCACTGACATCCTCGAAAACAAACGGCCGCATGGCGTCGACACGCTCCCGTCTGGACAATACAAACATAGCAGACGAGTCCGGCATCTCGGGGACATAGTAGCCGTTCTTCATCACCGTATAGGTCGGCATATATGCAAGTCGCATCGGCGTGCTATCGGCAGAAGTGAGGACTACGTAAGGAACATCTGGGTTCTTGTCAAAAAACGTGAAAATCATTTCGACAATACGATCAGGTCGCTCGGACAGCTCATGATGATTAGCCACAAAGAGATGGGTGATCATTCCCGATACGCCAACACCGCCAGTAATTCCCACTTGGGCAAGCTTTGTCCCGTTTTCTTGAATAATCCTATGGCACAATGGCTCGGCATTAAATACCGGCGTTCCCCAAAATTGAGGAATCTCAAACCCGGCATTTTCAAGACTAGCGCCTTCATGCCCACCGGAAAGACCGTCCTTGTCGTTGCCTGACCATGGATATTTCTTCGGATCCATCTCGCGTATCGTCGTATAGGCGTTCCCGTCCACCAAGGCCTGCCAGATCGCCTTCTGCCGATACTTGTCGAGCGTCACGCCAAGACCAATCACCTCCAAAACGTACTCCTTTCTTCCGGGCTCAGCAGCCGCTTTCGGAGCCGCAGCCGCTGACAGCTTGGCTTGCTTCAAAGGAGATTTTGAATGTGTGTTCATGTATGTCTTATATAAGCAAAATATCAGCCCCCCTAGGCAGACCCAAAGAACCATCATCGTTTTTGACATGTTGACTCCACGCATTAGTTTTCAGGATTTCAGCTCCGTCAAGACATCGGCAGGCAGGCCTTCCGGCAGTACTGGCAATCCATCAGGTAATACACCGCTTGAGTAGTAGTGGGCATTGCCCGCGATTAGGCGTTTCCGCCATTCTGGTTCGGATCCCAAATAGACCTTATGAGTGCCTTGGAATTTCTCCCATTGCATAATGCCCGGCCTCTTTCTGGAGGGCATTTCTTGCAACCGCCAGTCTGCGACGTCACATAAGTAGCTGTAAAAATTGGGATCGCTCGACGCTTTGCCGCTACCGATAGCGACGTCATACGCGGTCACGTTACGGTGGTTTTCCTTGCCGCCGAAAATGGCACCGTGGAAAGATCGAGGGACTTTGGTTTGCTGCCAACGCAGCCTCGCTTCATTGGGTGTCTCGGTACGTTTGATAATCACCTTGGCGGGCTTGGCCGGCAGCGGGGTAAAACCGTTATTCATGCAAACGTAAGCTTCCAGCACTTCGCAGCACTCGCCTGCCTCCTTTTCTTTATTCAGCCAATCCTGAACCTTATTCTTCAGATCAGCCGTATGCCCGACTCTGAGGTAGTGCAATTCCCGTTTAGGGCTATCAGAAATGACCAACTTGTCCGTTTCCGCAATCGGATAAACGTAGGGGACGGTCAGCCACATGTTGTACACACCGTATTGACTGGTGACAGCGATTGCCGCATCGATCTGATCGACAGCCTCCGTGCCGCCGACACGCCCTTTCGCATCGGGAAACGATCCTTCCAGAAGGCTGGCCAATACGGGCTGTTTTAGCGATTCTCCATTAATGAGCCGAACACTATGGCTTACCGTCTCGCCCACATCTGCGCCTTCCGGGGTATTCCTCCTGCCAGCGAGATGGCTCCGTACGACATGCTTACTCAGGAGGGAGTCGCTGACCTCGCTATGCGACTGGTCGTCCTCCCCAGGCTGACGCAGCATGAAGTAATAAGGGCTGTTAGCAGCCCCCACCTGTACGTATGCACCGGACCTCGGATCAGGTCTGCGCTTGCGCGTAAACACGCGCTGACGGAACCCTTCTCCCAATTCCTCCAGCGGCTTACGCAGGATGCGGACGGCGCTATTGCGCTTGATGCCAGCGATTTCCTTTAGCACTGTCTTTGTGCCGCGCTGGTACTCCGGCACGCCCTGCCATCCAATGCCTTGAACATTGGCGAGGGCAACCGTCATGTCTTCCGGACCGAAGTACAAATACACCTTGCCGCGGTTGTCACGGTCGTCGCTGGCCTTCCAGGCTTTGCCGACTACGCCAAAGTGCTTCACAATCTCAGGCAACTCCTCTAGCGGCGGCTGTGTGTGCCGGCGGGACCAGATCGCCTTGGTTATCCGCGATAACGTCGTCAGGCGGGCGTTCAAGGTTTGAACGCCCTTGATAGGATCATATCGATCCTGCATCACGTCATCGTTATCACTATAGCCATCGACAGCTGCCACAGGTGTCGGGATGTCATCGACCAAGCTGTACGGAGGGTTGTTCAGAATTAAAGTATCGGCAGGCCTGGCATTGGGTTGAACCGCCTTGATCTTCGGATCTAGCAGAAATGCCTGTGCTAGCAGACTGATCAGACAGCCTTGGCTATGCGCCACGATGGACACGGTTTCATTCTCGTCGTAGTCCCGGATTATGCAAATCAGCGCAGCCAACCGTTGTGCTGCCAGAATCATGTACATGCGGCCCGGGTTGTTCAGAACCGGATGAGTGGCGTCCTGCTGCGCGATGTCTAGCGCCCGAAACACTCCCCATTTGCCACGATTCCACATATCGGGCAAGGTGCTGGTGGCATTGGCGAACGGACCGCCGCCCTTCGAAAAATCCTTGTCAAGGCGGTTTCCATGGCGATCAAGGAATTGTCCGCGCGCCAGCTTGGCGTTGCTGCTAACCTGCGCGTCGAGCTCTCGGAATCCCCAATAGAACGGAATCACGGGACTGTGGGTACTATCCGAGATGGTGCGCTTGTAGAAAATGGCATCTGGGTCTTCTTCCAATTTTTTGTTGTCTGCTTCGGCTGGAAGGCGATAGCTGGCCGCCTTGAGATCACCGCAAAGGCGGGTACTTAAGCCCTCGCACAAGCCACTTTCAACCGCTTCGTATGCGGTTCCGACATCATTTACGCCATGGATCACGATAATGTTGCCAGGCAGGTTATGCCGCAACGGAATCACCTTGTTCTTCAAGCGTTTGGGAGCGTACACGCCGCTGGCAGCGCCCGCCTCGTATGGCACTTTCTTGTAGATTCCCACTTTAAACTCCCTTGCACGCAGGCTAGCTGGACTTGTTACGGATTACCTTGGCGGAAGCAAGATGCATAGCGTCGCTTTGCAGCATCGCCGTCTTGCCGCCAACATCGGTTTTTTCAGAGTGCTCAGTCCCATCACTGGCACTGGTCTCAACATCCATCTCAGGTGCAGGGATGCCGCCGTCCAAATGGCTGTAGTAGCGTGCTTCGAACTTGAGGTCTGTATTACCTTCATCAAAGGTTGGAAGAGCGG
>NZ_WWCU01000083.1 GCF_009857595.1 Pseudoduganella aquatica
CCGCTCTTCCAACCTTTGATGAAGGTAATACAGACCTCAAGTTCGAAGCACGCTACTACAGCCATTTGGACGGCGGCATCCCTGCACCTGAGATGGATGTTGAGACCAGTGCCAGTGATGGGACTGAACGCTCGGAAAAAACCGATGGCAGTGGAAAGACGGCGATGCTGCAAAGCGACGCGATGCATCTTGCCTCCGCCAAGGTAATGCGTAACAAGTCCAGCTAGCCTTTGCCAAAAGGAGTTTAAGGTGGGAATCTACACGAAAGTGCCATACGAAGCAGGCTTTGCCAGCGGCGTCTACGCCCGTAAACGCTTGAAAGACAAGGTGATTCCGCTGCGGCATAACGTGCCCGGCAACATCATCGTCATTCATGGCGTCAACGATGTCGGCACAGCATACGCAGCGGTTGAAAGTGGCTTGTGCGAGGGTTTAAGCACCCGCCTTTGCGGCGACCTCAAGGCGGCCAGCTATCGCCTTCCAGCCGAATCAGACAACAACAAAGTGGAAGAAGACCCCGACGCCATCTTCTACAAACGCACCATCTCGGACAGTACTCACAGTCCCGTGATCCCGTTCTATTGGGGATTCCGGGAACTCGACGCGCATGTCAGCAGCAACGCCAAGCTGGCGCGGGGACAGTTCCTTGATCGCCATGGCAATCGCCTGGACAAGGATTATTCGAAGGGTGGCGGTCCGTTCGCCAATGCCACTAGCACATTGCCCGATATGTGGAATCGCGGCAAATGGGGTGTGTTCCGGGCGTTGGACATTGCGCAGAAAGACGCTACTCACCCGGTTTTGAACAACCCTGGTCGCATGTATATGATCTTGGCCGCGCAACGCTTGGCCGCACTGATTTGCATGATCCGGGACTATGATGAGAATGAAACTGTTTCCATCGTGGCGCATAGCCAAGGCTGCCTGGTCAGTCTGTTGGCGCAGGCATTTCTGCTCGATCCGAAGATCAAGGCGGTCCAGCCCAATGCCAGGCCTGCCGACACTTTGATTCTGAACAATCCGCCCTATAGCTTGGTCGAAAACATCCCGATATCGGTGTCCGCTGTCGACGGCTATTCCGATGATGATGCCCTGATGAAGAATCGATATAGTTCGATCGACGGTATTCAAACTTTGAACGCGCGCTTGACTACCCTATCGCGGATAACCAAGGCCATCTGGGCGCGCAAACACACTCAACCTCCGATGGCGGAGTTGCCTGAGGTCGCGAAGCACTTTGGTGTAGTCGGCAAAGCCTGGAAGGCCAGTGAGGACCGGGATAATCGCGGGAAGGTGTATTTGTACTTCGGCCCGGAAGACATGACGGTGGCCCTCGCCAATGTTCAAGGCATTGGATGGCAGGGTGTGCCTGAGTACCAACGCGGCACAAAGACAGTACGGAAGGAGACCGCTGGCATCAAGCACAATAGTTCCAGCGACATCCTGCGCAAGCCGTTGGGAGAGTTGGGAGAAGGGTTCCGCCAGCGCGTGTTTACGCGCAAGCGTCGGCCTGATCCAATGTCCGGCGAATACGTGCAAGTTGGGGCTGCAAACAGCCCTTACTACTTCATGTTGCGTCAGCCAGGAGAGGACGACCAGTCGCACAGCGAGGTCAGTGATTCTTTCCTGAGCAAGCACGCGGTGCGGGGCCATCTCGCCGGCAGGAAGGATACCCCGGAGGGCGCGGACGTGGAGGAGACGATCAGCCATGGTGTGCGGCTCATCAACGGAGAGGCGCTAAAACAGCCCGTACTTGCCAGCCTTCTTGAAGGATCGTTCTCCGATGCGAAAGGGCGTGCAGGGGGCATAGAGGCTGTCGATCATATCGACGCAGCTATCGCTGTCACGAGTGAATACGGCGTGTACAACATGTGGCTGACTGTCCCCTACGTATATCCAGCTGCAGAAGCAGACAAGTTGGTCATTTCCGACAGCCCCAGGCGGGAATTGCATAACCTGAGGGTTGGGCATACAGCCGATCTGAAAAGCAAGGTGCAGGACTGGCTAAACAAGGATAAGGTTGTAGGGGAGTGCTGCGAAGTGCTGGAGGCTTACGTTTGCATGAATAACGGCTTTACGCCGCTGCCGGCCAACCCCGCCAAGGTGATTGTCAAACGCACCGAAACGCCCAATGAAGCGAGGTTGCGTTGGCAGAAAACCAAAGTCCCCCGCTCCTTCCACGGCGCCATCTTCGGCGGCAAGGAAAACCACCGCAACGTGACCGCTTATGACGTCGCTATCGGTAGCGGCAAAGCGTCGAGCGATCCCAAATTCTACAAGTACCTGTGTGAGTTCGCGGACTGGCGGGTGCAAAAGGATCCTCTTAGGAAGCGGAGGAGCATCCAGCAATGGGAGGAATTTAGAGCAACTCACGCGGCCTATTTGGGATCCGAACCGGCGTGGCGAAGACGCCTAATCGAGGGCAATGCCGAGTACTACTCGACAGGTGTATTGCCAGCTGGATTGCCGGTATTGCCGGAGGGCTTGCCTGCTGACGTGCTGTCGGAGTTGAAATCCTGAATATATTCCGTGGAGGCCACATGTCGAAAGCGATGATGGTTTTTTGGGTTTGTTTGGGAGTGCTGGTGTTCTTCATCTATAAGGCCTACGTGAACACGCATTCAAGAACTCCAACGCCAGCCAAACAGACAGCTGCTATAGCCCGGAAAGCGGCTGATACCCCAAGAGCAAAAGAGTATGTCCTGGAGGTGATTGGTCTTGGCGTTACCCTTGATAAATATCGCCAGAAAGCGCTTTGGCAGGCGTTGGTGAATGGGAATGCTCACACAACTATAAGGGAGACGGATCCAAAAAAATATCCCTGGCAAGGAACCGATAAGAGTGGCCTGTCTGGTGAACACGAGGGTGCCAGCCTTGAGAATGCCGCTTTTGAAATTCCCCAATTTTGGGGAACGCCGGTATTTAATGCGGAGCCATTGTGCCACCGGAGTATTCAAGCAGACGGGACAAAGCTTGAGCAAGTAGGGATTACGGGCGGTGTTGGTGTATCGGGAATGATCACCCATCTCTTTGTGGCCAATCATCACGAGCTGTCCGAGAGGCCTGATCGTATTGTTGAAATGATTTTCACATTTTTCGACAAGAACCCCGATGTTCCTTACGTAGTCCTCACTTCTGCCGATAGTACGCCAATGCGATTAGCATATCTGCCAACTTTCACGGTTATGAAAGACGGCTACTATGTCCCCGAGATGCCGGACTCGTCTGCTCTATTTGTGTTGGCAAGGCGCGAGCGTGTCGACGCCATGCGGCCATTTGTCTTCGAGGATGTCAGTGATGGTAAGTCAGTAGCCTTCCAAAACGACTACGGAATTGCCAGACGTCTGTTTCTCGCTTACTTGAACCTGCGTGATTCGGTTCCACGTCATCCCGACAGCATTGGCTTGCAACCAAACACCGCAGAATGGCTCGCCGAAGCAGCAAAATTCGGCGCCCGTCCCGACATCCGTGGCACAGGCCCAATCAGCTTCCTGGACGCCACCTCCCTGTGGAAGCACCATCCGCCACGCGACTGGAAGCCCACTCCCTGGTTCCCCGTCCCATGGAACACTGACCAGCTTGAACGCTTTGATGCGCTGCCGAGCCTCGGCTTCATTCACCGCCCCGTCTTCGTCAAGATGACCGATAACGGAGGCAAGGCAATCAAGCACCAGGCCGACCGTGAAGCCGCCTTGCACGCCGGCTGGCAGGAAGCATTGCAGACCTTGCCGCAAGCAGAGCGCCCCGCCGGACCGGCGCGCGTGATCGTCGCCACCGCCAACAACCAGAAGCAACTGATCACCTTCCACGGCCTGCTCCGCCAGATCGAAGCCGACGGCGGTCCCGAGATCGACCCGTCCAAGTCCAACCAGTTCATCGACACCGACCGCCGACTCGGCAACACCGGTGCCGCGACGTTCTTCATGCAGATGGCAATCGGCGTGATCGGCAGCTACCAAGAGGGCGGCGTCAGCGCCGCTTTCAACCTGCGCGACCCGAACGAAGCCAGCATCATCCTCGTGACTCCGCCGTCCGAAGAAAAACGCAAATCTCAATATCACACAATAGGCACCAGAATCCTGGAAAACACGACCCTGCCCCAGATCGATCCGAAAAACTACGAGCGTCCATAAGGAAAGAACCATGCGCAAAGTCATCTGCGTCGGCGACTCCACCTCGCACGGCGGCAAAGTCATCAGCAGCGGCGCGCCGCACTTCACAGTCGACGGCAAGCCCGTCGCCGTCTTGGGTGACAAATGCACTTGCCCGGTTGTTGGCCACGGCGGTGTCTGCACCATCATCGAAGGCGATTCCGATCACACAATAGACGGCGTTCCCGTGGCATATGAAGGCCACAAAACCAGCTGCGGCGCAACGCTCATGGCGAGCGGCGACATGCTTCACAAGGGCTAATCCAGCGCCGCTACACGATCCACGCATGCTGCTAAAATGAAGGCGCGTGATGCTACGCTTGCTGACGACTTCCGTCTTTGACGACTGGCTGTTGAACCTGAAGGATAAGGCGGCTGTCAGTTCCATCCAGGTACGCATTGCGCGTGCGCGTAACGGAAGCTTTGGAGACTGCGCTGCAGTGGGTGGTGGCGTCTCCGAAATGCGGATTCACCTTGGCCCCGGCTACAGAATCTACTTTGCAAGGTATGGCAAGGAGATCGTGATCCTGTTGGCGGGCGGTGACAAGTCTTCTCAGCGTGACGACATCAAGCGAGCACGGCAACTATTGCGTGATATACAAGGTATAGAATGACAATCCAGCTGACGGAATGGGATGGCTCAAGATATTTGCAGACGCGCGAGGACGTGGGCTTATACCTGACAGCATGTTTTACTGATGGCGGCAGTGACGCCGCTTTGCTTGCCCAGGCGTTGGACGATATCGCCCGCTCTACTGGCTTGG
>NZ_WWCU01000084.1 GCF_009857595.1 Pseudoduganella aquatica
CGGCGCTGCCGCTGGCCGGCCGCCTGCTGATCGGCGGCCCGCGCGGCCTGCGCGTGCAGCCCTTGACCAGGAAGTAAGGAAAAGACATGGTTATGCATACCCCCAATCTCGACGCCATGCCCGTGGTGCGCTCGCTGGAGCAGTTCGACCAGCGTTCCGGCAGCCTGCTGGAGCGCCTGGTGTTCAACCATCGCCTGGCCATGGTGGCGCTGTGCCTGCTGGCCACGCTGGTGCTGGGCCACCTGGCCGCCACCCGGCTGACGCTCAACGCCAGCTTCGAGAAAATGCTGCCGCAGGGCCAGCCCTACATCCAGAACTACCTGCAGAACCAGGCCGCGCTGCGCGGCCTGGGCAACGCGCTGCGGGTGGTGGTGGAAAATCCGCAGGGCGACATCTTCGAGCCGCGCTACCTGGAGCAGCTCAAGCAGATCAACGACGAGCTCTTCCTCACCCCGGGCGTGGACCGCGCCTGGATGAAGTCCATGTGGACCCCCAGCGTGCGCTGGAACGAGGTGACGGAGGAGGGCTTCCGCGGCGGCCCCGTCATGCCGGACAACTACGACGGCTCGCCGGCCGGCGTGGAACAGCTCAAGATCAACCTGGCGCGCTCCGGCATCGTCGGCAGCCTGGTGGGCAAGGACTACAAGTCCGCCATGATCTTCGTGCCGCTGCTGGCCAGGGACCCGGCCACCGGCAAGGCCATCGACTACGCGCAGCTGGCCGGCGCCATCGAGCGCATCGTGCACGCGCGCCAGGGCGGCGCCTATCCTGTGTCCATGCACGTCACCGGCTTCGCCAAACTGGTGGCCGAACTGCTGGCCGGCATGCTGCAGGTGCTGGCCTACTTCGCCGCCGCCGCGCTGGTGGCCACCGCCATCATCTACGCCTACACGCGCTGCGTGCGCTCCACCGCGCTGGTGGTGGCCTGCTCGCTGGTGGCGGTGGCCTGGCAGCTCGGCCTGGTGGCCGCGCTGGGCTATGCGCTCGACCCGTTCTCCATCCTGGTGCCTTTCCTGGTGTTCGCCATCGGTGTGTCGCACGGCGCGCAGAAGATGAACGGCATCATGCAGGACGTGGGGCGCGGCACCCATTTGCTGGTGGCGGCGCGCTACACCTTCCGCCGCCTGTTCCTGGCCGGCCTGACGGCCCTGCTGGCTGACGCGGTCGGCTTCGCGGTGCTGATGACCATCGATATCCCCGTGATCCGCGACCTGGCGCTGACCGCGTCCATCGGCGTGGCGGTGCTGATCTTCACCAATTTGCTGCTGCTGCCGGTGCTGCTGTCCTATGTCGGCGTGTCGCCGGCGGCGGCCAGGCGCTGCGTGGCGCACGAGGCCGAAGGCGCGGGCGAACCGTCGGGACTGTGGCGCGCGCTGGCGCGCTTCACCGAGCCGAGCCGCGCCGCCATCGCCGTGGGCGCGGCCCTGCTGCTGGCCGTTGCCGGTTTCGCCGTCAGCCTGCAGCTGAAGATAGGCGACCTCGATCCGGGCGCGCCTGAGCTGCGCGCGGACTCGCGCTACAACCGCGACAACGCCTACATCACCGGCCACTATTCGCTCTCGTCGGACCAGTTCGCGGTGATGGTGAAAACGCCCAAGGACGGCTGCCTGAAATACGAAACCCTGGTCGAAGCCGACCGCCTGGCCTGGCGGCTGCAGCAGGTGCCGGGCGTGCAGGCCACCGTGTCGCTGGCCGACGCGGTGCGCCAGGTGACGGCCGGCACTTCGGAAGGCAATCCGAAATGGCTGACCATCGCGCGCAACCAGGACATGCTCAACTACGGCGGCCAGCAGGCCTCGGTCAACAATCCCGAGCTGTTCGACCGCGACTGCACGCTGATGCCGGTGATCGCCTACCTGGCCGACCATAAGGCCGAAACGCTGGAGCGCGTGGTGCAGGCGGCGGACAGCTTCTCGAAGGAGCACAGCACGCCGGAGCGCCAGTTCCTGCTGGCCGCCGGCAGCGCCGGCATCGAAGCGGCGACCAACATCGTGGTCAGGGAAGCCAACCACAAGATGCTGCTGTACGTGTACGCGGCCGTCATCGCGCTGTGCTTCATCACCTTCCGCAACTGGCGCGCCGTGCTGGTGGCCGTGCTGCCGCTGGTGCTCACCTCCATCCTGTGCGAAGCGCTGATGGTGGCGCTGGGCATGGGCGTGAAAGTGGCCACCTTGCCGGTGATCGCACTGGGCGTGGGCATAGGCGTGGACTACGCGCTCTACCTGGTGTCGGTCCAGCTGGGCCGCCAGCGCGCCGGCGAAAGCCTGGAGCAGGCCTACCGCCACGCGCTGCAGTTCACCGGCAAGGTGGTGGCCCTGGTGGGCGTCACGCTGGCCGCCGGCGTGGTGTGCTGGGCCTGGTCGCCGATCAAGTTCCAGGCCGACATGGGCATCCTGCTCACCTTCATGTTCGCGCTGAACATGGTTGGCGCGCTGGTGCTGGTGCCGGCCCTGTCGCACTTCCTGCTGCGCAAGGTGCGCTGATGGCGGCGCGCCTGACGCCGGCGCGCGCGCTGCCGGCCGCCGTGCGCGCCAGCATGCGCGAGCTGCGCGCGGCGGGCGCCTCCTTCAACGCCATCGCCGCCGCGCTGAACCGGCGCGGCGTACCGGGCAAGGGCGGCGGCCGCTGGTTCGCCGCCTCCGTGCGCCTGTGCCTTCTGCAGGAGGCGCACGGTTCCAAACAAGAACCACTTTTCAGGAGTACACAATGCTAGGCATGATGCAACACCAACCGCTGCTGGTCTCGTCGCTGATCGAGCACGCCTGCCACAGCCATCCGGAACAGGAAATCATCTCGCGCCAGCCGGACGGCAGCCTGCAGCGCAGCACCTACGCCAGCGTGGCGCAGCGCGCGCGCCGGCTGGCCAACGCGCTCGCGCGCCTGGGCGTGCGCCCCGGCATGCGCGTGGCCACGCTGGCCTGGAACGGCTACCGCCACATGGAGCTTTACTACGCCGTGTCCGGCATGGGGGCGGTGCTGCACACCATTAATCCGCGCCTGTTCGCCGAGCAGATCACCTATATCGCCAACCACGCCGAAGACCAGGTCCTGTTCTACGACACCAGCTTCGCGCCGCTGGTCGAGGCGCTCGCGCCATCCATGCCGGGCGTGAAGCACTTCGTGGCCATGGCCGCGCGCGCGGAGATACTGGAACGCGGCCCGGCCGGCGTGCTGTGCTACGAAGACCTGCTGGCCGCCGAGAGCGACGAATACGAATGGCCGGTGCTGGACGAGGCCAGCGCGGCCTCGCTGTGCTACACCTCCGGCACCACCGGCAATCCCAAGGGCGTGCTGTACTCGCACCGCTCCACCGTGCTGCACGCCATGGCGGTGTGCAGCGTGGACGGCCTGGGCCTGTCCGGCGCCGACACGGCGCTGGTGGTGGTGCCCATGTTCCACGTGAACGCGTGGGGCATGCCTTACGCGGGCGCCCTGTGCGGCGCGCGCCTGGTGCTGCCCGGCGCGGCGCTGGACGGCCACAGCGTGTACCAGATCATGCGCAGCGAGCGGGTTACGCTGGCGCTGGGCGTGCCTACCGTGTGGCAGATGCTGTTCGGCTATGTCGAGCAGCAAAAACTGCTACCTCGGCAGGACCTCTGCCTGCAGCGCTGTGTGATCGGCGGCGCGGCGGCGTCCCAGTCCATGATCGAGCGCTTCGAGCAGGACTTCGGTGCGCGGGTGATCCATGCCTGGGGCATGACCGAGTTGTCGCCGCTGGGCACCGTGTGCCACCTGCAGCCCAAGCACGCCGGCCTGGCGCCGCAGGAGCGCCTGCGCCTGCAGCAAAAGCAGGGCCGTGCCGTGTTCGGCGTGACGCTGAAAATCGTCGATGACGACGGCCTGCGCCTGCCGCACGATGGCAAGGCAGCCGGCCGCCTGAAGGTGCGCGGCCACTGGGTGGCGGCGGGCTATTACAACAACGCCGGGAAGGTGATCGACGAGGAAGGTTATTTCGACACCGGCGACGTCGCCACCATCGACGCCGACGGCTATATGCACGTTACCGACCGCGCCAAGGACGTGATCAAGTCCGGCGGCGAATGGATCTCGTCCATCGACCTGGAGAACGCGGCCATGGGCCACGCGGCCGTGGCCGAGGCGGCCGTGATCGGCGTGGCCCATCCCACCTGGCAGGAGCGCCCGCTGCTGGTGGTGGTGCGCAAGCCCGGCGCGGCCGTCACGCGCGAGGCGCTGCTGGCCCATCTGGCGGGGCAGGTGGCCAAGTGGTGGGTGCCGGACGACGTGGTCTTTGTAGACTCGCTGCCGCACACGGCCACCGGCAAGCTGCAGAAGGTGCGCTTGCGCGAGCTGCTGAAGGACTACCGCCTGCCCGTGCAGGCCTGAAGGGGAGCGCCATGCAATCGACAGGCAAAGCCACGCTGCTGATCGTCCCCGGCCTGCGCGGCGAGGCGCCGCAGCACTGGCAATCGCTGCTGGCGGCCGAAGTGCCGGGGGCGCGCACGATTCCGCCCATGAACGAGAACGGCTTGAGCTGCGCGGCCCGCGTGGCCGCCATCGAGGGCGCGATGGCGGCCATAGCCGGGCCGGTGATACTGGTCGCGCACAGCGCCGGCGTGCTGATGGTGGCGCACTGGGCCGCGCTGGGCACGCCCGCCAGCCGCCGCGTGGCCGGCGCGCGTGAGGTCCTGGCCGCGCAGGAACAGCACGCGGTGGGACAGCAGGGCGCTGCGGATGGCGGGCGTGCCC
>NZ_WWCU01000085.1 GCF_009857595.1 Pseudoduganella aquatica
GGCGGCCTGCGCGGCGGCCGCGTCGCGCGCGGCGCGGTCCACGTCGGCGCTGTAGTGGCGCAGCATGCTCCAGAACACGGCGGCGGCGGCCAGGCTGGCCAGCGGCACCAGGCGGAAGGCCACGTCCAGGCCCAGGCGGTCGGCCAGCACCCCGGTCAGATAAGGGCCGGGGGCCAGGCCCAGCAGGTTGTTGACCAGCGTGAGCGTGGCGAAAGCGGTGCCGTGCACCGAGCGGTGGGTCAGATTGGCCACCATGGCGCCGGCCGGCCCGGTGGTGCCGGCCGCCAGGAACATGCCCGCCGCCACCAGCGCCAGCTGGACCGCACCCGGCGCCAGCGCGAAGCCCAGCGACAGCAGGCCGCAGCTTGCCAGGCAGTAGGCCATGGCCAGCTTGATCTTCATCGGCGGCGCGTTGCGGCACAGGCGGTCGCTCAGCATGCCGCACAAGATCATGCCGGCGCCGCTGGCCAGCACCACCACCGCCGCCACGGCGCCCGCCCGGCCGGCGTCCATGGCGTAATAGCGGTTCATAAAGCTGGGCATCCAGACGATGAAGGCGCCGCCGACAAACAGCTGCAAGCCGCTGCCCACATAAGCTGCGCGCACCGACCAGCTGCCGCACAGGCTGGACAGCGGCATGCGCACGGCGCCGCCCGCGCCGGCCTGCCCTTGCGGCGCAATGCGCTTCTCGCGCACCACCACCGGGTACAGCAGCGCCAGCATCAGCCCGAACAGCGCCATGCCGCCAAAGGCCCAGCGCCAGCCCAGGTGGGCCGCGATGGAGCCGCCCAGCGCCATGCCCAGCACCGAGCCGAACATGCCGCCCGCCATGAAGGCGCCGGTCAGCGTGGCGCGCATATGCTTGGGGAACACCGACAGCACCACGGCGATGCCCACGCTGCCATAGGCCGCCTCGCCCACGCCCACCAGGAAGCGCGCGGCGAACATCTGGCCGTAGTTTTGCGCCAGGCCGCAGCCCAGCGTGGCCAGGCTCCACAGCACGGCCATCAGGGCCAGGCTGCGCACCCTGCCCCAACGGTCGGCCAGCAGCGACAGCGGGAAGGTGAGCAGGCCCACCATCAGCGCCACCACGCCGGAGAGCATGCCGAGCCGGGCGTCGCTCAGCGCCCATTCCGCCTTCAGCAGCGGGAACACGGCGTTGAGCACCTGGCGCGACATATAGTCCGAAATCAGCAAGCCGAACGACAGCGCAAACACGATCCACGCGTAGCCGCGCGGGACGGCGGGATCGTCGGCAGGGCCGCCGTCTTCAATGGGAGGGGCGAGAGCCACGGCGTTCTCCTCAGGTGCGCAGCGGCACGTTCTTCTGGCCAGGCAGCCGGTTCGGCGCCATGCCGTTCATGCGCAGGGTCTCCTCCGCGTCCTTGTACTGCACGCCAATGCGGTAGATGGCGCGCGCTTCCTTGCCGCTGGCAATGTCGCGGCCCAGCTCATTCGCCACGCGCACGCACTGCTCGATCTGCTGCACCGACGTCATGCGCTGGCCCAGCTGGCCGATCAGCGTGTCCTCGGTGCCGCAGCGCGGGTGGAAGCCCATGGCCATGGCCATCATATTAAACGGCAGCACGTTCTTCAGCAGCGACTCCGCCGTGATGCAAGCGCCTTCCGGCGCGCGGCGGATGAAGTCCATGAAGTTGAACGGGTTCGGGCCGTCGAAGCCGCCGCCTATGCCTATCCAGGTCAGGTTCAGCGGGCCGGTGTAGACGCCCTTGCGCACCAGGCGGTCCAGCGTTTCCAGCGCGTGCATGCCGGTCAGCTGGAAGTGCGGCTGGATGCCGGACGCCTGCAGGCGCTTGAGGTGCTCGGCCACCCAGGCCGGACCGGCCGGCACCGTCATCTCGCTGTAGGCCGCGTGCATCATGGGCGAAGCCAGCGACGTGCCCTGCAGGTATTCCGGATACAGCAGCTCCATGATGTTCATCTGCGTGGTGTTGATGGCCACGGTCACCTGGTCCGGCTTGGGGTCCAGCTCGGCCAGCATGTGGCGGGTGTCGTCGGACAGCCACTTGGCGGCCTGGCCGTCATCCTCCGGCGCGAAGGAGATCGAGCCGCCGACCTGGATGATCATGTCCGGCACGCGGGCGCGCACGCCGGCAATCAGCTCGTTGAACTTGGACAGGCGCTTGCTGCCCTTGCCATCCAGCTCGCGCACGTGCAGGTGCAGCACGGTGGCGCCGGCGTTGTAGCAGTCGACGGCCTTCTGGATCTGCTCCTCCATCGTCACCGGGATATCTTCCGGGAAGTCCTCCGGCGCCCATTCCGGGCCGTATGGCGCGGTGGTGATGACTACTTTGTCCTGGTTCTCGGGGTGCAGGGAATCGTCGAGGAATTGCATGCAGTGCTCCTGTATAGTTTTTAGTAAGGGATGTCGCCGATGATGCCGGCCCGTTCCATCTTGCGGTGGCAGGCCGGGTAGTCCATCACGGCGTAGTGCTGGGTTGAACGGTTGTCCCAGATCGCCACGCTGTCCGGCCGCCAGCGCCAGCGCACCTGGAACTCGGGGATCTGCGCCTGGCGTATCAGGTAGTTCAGCAGTTCGCTGGCGCCGGGGCTGGCGTCCTGGCCGAAGCGCACCCGCGCCGGCGTGTGGTAGTTGGTGAAATGGGTGGCGAAGGCGTTCACGAACAGGATCTTCTCGCCGGTCTCCGGATGGATGCGCACCACCGGGTGCTCGGCGTCCGGGAACTGCGCCTTCAGCGCCAGCCGCTTCTCGATGGGCATGGCGGCGCCGAAGCTGGCCTCGATGCTGTGGCGCGCGCGCAGGCCCTCAATTTTGGCCTTCACGTCCTCGGGCAGCTTGTCGTAGGCCAGCACCATATTGGCCCACATGGTGTCGCCGCCCACCGGCGGGCATTCCACGCAGCGCAGCACCGCGCCGAACTGCGGCGCGGCGCGCCAGGTGGCGTCCGCGTGCCAGGCGTTCTCGTAGCGGTCCGCCGGCTGGTCCGGTGTCTTGTAGATGCGCACCAGGCCGGGGTGGTCCGGGTCGCTGCCGGCCACCGGATGGTCTTCCAGCTCGCCGAAGCGGCGCGCGAAGGCCACGTGCTCGGCGCGCGTGAGGTCCTGGCCGCGCAGGAACAGCACGCGGTGGGACAGCAGGGCGCTGCGGATGGCGGCGAACAGGCCGTCGTCATGGATGGCGTCGGCCAGCTTCACATCCAGCAGTTCGGCGCCCAGTGCGCAAGTCAGTTGCTCGATACGCATGGCCGCTCCCTAGATGACGAAGATGGACGAGCCGGTGGTCTTGCGCGCTTCCAGGTCGCGGTGCGCCTGGGCCGCCTGCTCCAGCGTGTAGTGCTGGTTGATGCCGATGCGGATGCGGCCGCTGCCCACGTGCTCGAACACTTCGGCCGCCAGCGCCGCCTTCTCGGCCGGGTCGGCGATGAAGTCGGCCAGAGCGGGACGGGTCAGCATCAGCGAACCCTTCATGGCCAGCAGCACCGGATCGAAGGGCGGCACGCCGCCGGAGGCGGTGCCCACGCACACCATCAGGCCGCGCTTGCGCAGCGAATCGAGCGAGGACATGAAGGTGTTCTTGCCCACGCTGTCGAACACCACGTCCACGCCGCGCCCGCCGGTCAGCTCGCGCACGCGCGGAGCCACGTCCTCGCTGCTGTAGTTGATCACGTGGTCGCAGCCGTGGGCGCGCGCGATCCCGGCTTTTTCCGGCGTGGACACGGTGCCGATCACGGTCAGGCCCAGCAGCTTGGCCCATTGCGACACGATCAGCCCCACCCCGCCGGCGGCCGCGTGCAGCAGAATGCTGTCGCCGGGCTGGAAGGCGTGCAGGCGGCGCAGCAGGTAGGCCGATGTCAGGCCGCGCATGGTCATGGCGGCGGCGGTCTCGAAGGCGATGGTCTCGGGCAGCTTGATCAGCGCGGCGGCGGCAATCACGCGCTCGGTGCTGTAGGCGCCCAGCGTGTTCAGGAAGCCGGTGTAGGTGACGCGGTCGCCCAGCGCGTAGCCGCTCACGCCCTCGCCCACCTCCACCACCACGCCGGAAGCCTCGACGCCAATGCCGTTCGGCAGCGCGATCGGGTAGGTGCCGTTGCGGAAGTAGGTGTCGGCGTAGTTGATGCCGACGGCCACATGGCGCACCCGCACCTGGCCCGCACCCGGCGCGCCCACATCGACGTCCTCCAGGTACAGCACTTCGGGTCCGCCTACGGTGTTGAATCGCACTGCTTTTGCCATCATCTCGCTCCTTGTTCTATTGGGTATTGCATTCCGCCCAGCTTGAAAATCAGTATAGCGCCGCGTTTGCGCGCCCCACCTCCCCTGCAGCGACAGCGCATTGTCATTTCGCGACAAGGCCGCAGCGCAGCCGTTCGATCAGCGGCAGCGCGCTGGGCCAGGGACCGTAGCCCGCCGCCGGGTTCAGGTGCCCCACCTCGCCCAGCTCCACCAGCTCGCTGCCCCAGCCTGCGGCCAGGCGGCGGCTGGCCGCCATGCCGCACAGGTAGTCGTCGCTGCTGGCGGCGAGTATGCTGGGAAAGGGCAACGGCCCTTCCGGCAGCGGGCTCCAGCCCTGCGCGCGCAGCTGCTCCGGCTGGGGATAGTTGGGGGTGTAGCTGGCGCCGGGCGAACCGGGACGTCCCGTACCTGTACCTGCGCCAGGCGTGCCGGGACGCGACGAGGTGCGCAGGCTGCCGCGCGGCGCAGGCGCGTTATTGCCGCGCA
>NZ_WWCU01000086.1 GCF_009857595.1 Pseudoduganella aquatica
GGCTCCGCACCGGCAGGCGGCGTGGCGCCGGGCAGCGGCGGCGTACCGGGCTGCTCCGGCTGCGGCGGCTTGGCCCCGGGCTGGCCCGGCAGCGGCTGCGCATCCCCTGCGCTGACAAATTTCCAGTCCGATATACGCTGCTTGCCTTCAAAACCCTGGAAGCGGGCCGGGAAATTGCCAATCTTGACCGGTTTGGCGGTGGACAGGCTGTACACCGCCACCACGCCGGTGGTGCCCGCCACATAGCTGATGCCCCACTCCGCCTTGCCCGTCATGGGATCGACAAAGATTTTGCGCAGGTGGCGCCGCACGGCGGGGAAACGCGGATCCAGCAGCAGCTCCTTCAGCGAGGGCGGCTGGGTGGGCTGGCCGGGCGGCGTGGCCTTGGCGTAGCTTTGCAGCGCGTCGCTGAACTGGGCGCCTATATTGAGCAGCTCGCGCTCGGCGGCACTGCGCTGCATCACCGCGCCCAGCTTGACCGTGCTGGCGCACACCAGGGCCATGATGGCCAGCATGATGACCAGGCTGATGTAGGTAAAGCCCGAGCTGAAGCCGGCGCCGCGCCGGGGCGGCCTACCAGTCCGCGTAGGGTTTGCCGTGGCGGTCATTGCCGGGCGCTCCGCTTTTCAGGTCCGACACGCCGCCCTTGGTGCCATCTTCCGGCGCCACCAGTATCCAGGTGGTGCTGCTTTCGGTGATGGGGTCGATAGGCGCGGCGCGCAGGTATTTTTTCTCCACCAGCTGCTCGAGCGTGTCCGGATAGCGGCCCGTATCGCCGTAGTACTGGTCGATGGTGGCGCGGGTGTTGCGCAGGTTGTCGGCCAGGATGGTTTCCTTGGCGCTGTCCACGCTGGGGAAATAACGCGGCACGGCCAGCGTGAGCAGCAGCGCGATAATGCCCAGCACCACGAGCAGCTCGATCAGCGTGAATCCTTGTCTGGCTTTGTTCATGTTTACCATTTTCGGTAGGCCACGCCGTTCAAGCCGGTCTTTTCGGAGAGGGAGTAGACATCGTACACGTCCTCCCCTTCGCGCGGCTGGTCGGCGTCGCTGGCGTAGCTGCGCTTGCCCCAGGTCTGCGCATCGGACGCCTCCGGTTCGGCGCTGAAGGGGTCGCGCGGAATGCGGCGCAGGAAGTAGATCTTGCTGCGCTTGGGGTTCTTCTGGTCCTGCACGCCCTCCACCAGCAGTTCCAGGTTCTTGGGGTAGCCGGTGCTGATGGTGCTCTTGGCCACCCGGCCATCATCGTAAGCCTGCTTGTAGGCGTCGATGGCCTGGCGGATCTCGTTCAGCGAACGGCGCAGCTCCTGTTCGTTGCGGCGCTGGATGGTCACCTGCGCCACCGGCACCACCAGCGTGCCGAGCAGGCCCAGGATGGCCAGCGTCACCAGCAGTTCGATCAGCGTGAAGCCGCGGCGCCGCAGATTCATTTTGCTGGCGGCTGCGCCGGGGCAGCTGGCTCGGGCTGCGCCACGCTGGACGCGGGGCCGGGCTGCGACGTGGATAGCGGCACGCCGGCCGGCGCGGCAGGCTGCGCCACTGGCGGCTGGCCGGGAGCGGGAATGGCCATCGGCTGCGCGCCCTGCGCCGGCAGCTGCGGCGCGGCCGGAACCACCGGCGCGGCGGGCGCGCTGGGAGCGCCTAGCGGCAGCGCCACCGGCGTGCGCACGGCGGGGTCCGGACGGCGGCGGAAGTTGCCCTCGGTGCCGGCCGAGAATTCGGCGTTGGCCGCCTCGGGGCGCTGCACGTTGCGGATCAGGTGCGGGGTGATGGACAGCACGATCTCGGTCTTCTGCTTGTCGTCCGTGGTGCTGCCGAACAGGCGGCCGAGGATGGGCACGTCGCCGAACAGCGGCACTTTGCTGCCGTTGCTGCGGTCCTCGTTGTTGATCAGGCCCGCCAGCACCTGGTTCTCGCCGTCCTTCAGCTGCAGCATGGTGCTGGCCTGGCGCGTGCCGATCTGGTAGGCCTTGGTGCCGGACTTGGTCTCCACCTGGCTGACCAGGTTGCTGACCTCCAGCGACACGCGGATCGCCACTTCGTTGTTCAGGTAAATGGTCGGCTCGGCGTTCAGCGTCAAACCCACGTCCACATAGCTGACCGACTCGCTGGCAAAGCCGCCGGTGCCGGGCGAAATGGTGGTGGTGATGACCGGCACCTTGTCGCCGATCAGGATCTTGGCCTTTTCCTTGTTGCGCACGCGGATGCGCGGATTGGCCAGCAGGTTGCTGTCGCCGTCGGTCTTGTTGGCCTTGCCGGTCACGTTGAGCGCGGACACGCCTATGCTGCGCTGGTTCAGGTGGTTCAGGTCATTAATCGTCAGCACCGTGCCGCCGGACGAAATCAGCGGGCCGAGGGTAACGCTGGTCGGCCAGGCCACGCCCAGCTCCATCAGGCGCGTGCGCTTCACTTCCAGGATTTCCACTTCCAGCATCACCTCCGGCTCGGCCACGTCCTGCAGCGCCACCAGGCGCTCGGCCAGGCGGATCGCCTCGGCGTTGTCGCGCACGATCAGCAGGTTCAGTTTTTCATCCACCACCACGTCGCGCGATTTGAGGATGGTCTTGAGCGTGTTGGCCACCGACTTGGCCTCCGCATTGGCCAGGAAGAAGGTCTTCACCACCATCTCCTGGTATTCCTTCAGCTTGGCCGCCACGTTGGGGTAGATCAAAATGGTGTTGCCGTCCAGGACCTGCTGCTCGAGCTGGTTGGTCATCAGCAGATAGTAGACCGCCGCTTCCACGGTGCTGTTCTTCAGGAAAATGGAGGCTTTCTGGTCGGTCTTCACGTCCTTGTCGAAGACGAAGTTCAGGCCGGAGCGGCGCGCGATAATCTCGAACACCTGCTTGAGCGGCGCGTCGCGGAACTCGATGCTGATGGGCTGCTTGAACGCCTTCGACAGGCCCGCTTCGGCCGTGGGCTGGGCGCTCTTGTCGTTCACGTCGCGCAGCATCAGGCGCGCCTCCTCGTAGGCCGGTTTTTCCGCCAGCACCGCGTTGAGCTTCTGCCGCGCGCCGTCGTAGTCCTTTTTGGCGGCCAGTTCGCCGGCGGAGGCCACCATTTTTTCCAGCCGCTCGGCCGTTTCCACCGCGCGCAGCCCGGCGCGTGCGCGCTCGTTCATGGGGTCGATGGCCAGCACGCGCTGGTAGGCTTGCTGCGCCGGGGCGCGGCGGCCGTCGGCCAGGTCGCGCTCGGCCTGGTCCAGATAGCGCACGGCGGTGCGGTCGCGCGTGAGCAGGTAGGCGGAGCGGAATTGCGCGTTGTTGGGCGCTTGCGTGATGGCTTCCTGGAATTTGGCCAGGCCCTCTTCCGGCTTGTTCTGTTCGACCAGGGTGCGGCCGTCGCGGTAGGCCATCTCGCCTGCGCAACCGGCCAGCGCCAGCGCCACCAGCGTGGCCATGGCCGTGGTTTTCAACTTGCGGTGGGATGTGCGGGCCATTAGTCGGGAACTCCAATATTGAGCTGCTGGGATTGATTCAGCGGCAGATAGGTAAGCTTGAGCATGGGCGGCGCGACGGCATCGACGCGGTAGACGCCGTCGATCACCATTTGCGCGCGTACCACATAAGTTTTTTCGCCGCGCGCCAGGAATACCTCCCAGGCCCCTTCGCTGGCGGCCTTGCCGATGTAGGTGAACGGCAGCGGCGGCGCTTGCGGCGGCGGAGGGGGCGGCGGGGCTTGCGGCGGCGGCGGCGGCGGGGTCCAGTTCTGGCTGCCGAACACGGCGCCGGCTCCGCCAAAACTGCCCTCGCCGGATTCGCCTATCAGTTCGCCGCGCGGCAGCAGGCGCAGAATCTGCACCTCCGCCGCTGCGGGTTTGGCGTCATTGGCGGCAGGCGCGGGGGCGGCGGGCGCCGTGGCTGGCAGAGCCGGCGCGGCGGTCCGGGCCGCGGCAGGCTGCGGGCGGCGGTCCACGGCTTCGGCAACGCCGCTGCCGGCCGGGGTCTTGTCGCCAAAAACCACCAGCGCGGCGGCGCCGGCCAGCGCCACTGCCATCAGCAAATGGCGCGGCTTCATGGCTGCTCCGGCATGGCGCCGTCCTTCAGGTAGAGCGTGAAGCGCACGCGCGCTTCCACCTGCGCGTCGCCGATGTTCTCGCGGCGGAAGCCGATGTCGTCCAGCGCGGCGAAGGGCAGCTCGCGCAAGGCGCCCAGGGCGAACTGCCAGATCGCCTGGTAGCTGCCCTTCACCGGCAGCGTGATCTGGTAGCTGCTGACGCGGCTGGCCTTGTCGTAGCCCGGTTTGTATTCGCCCTGGTTCAGGCTCAGGCCCGCTTTCGCCGCCAGCGCGAACAGCACTTTCACGTGCTGCTCCGCGTAGCGCTTTTCTCCCAGCGTTTCGTGGAACAGCGCCAGGTTTTCATTGGCGGACGGCGGCGGCGCGGCCACCGCCAGCGTGGCCGGCACCGGCAAGGGCCTGGCTGCTGCCGCGCGGCGCGGAGCAGAAGCTGGCGCTGGCCCGTCCCTTGCCGGTGCCGGCCACGCTGGC
>NZ_WWCU01000087.1 GCF_009857595.1 Pseudoduganella aquatica
GGTGGCGAGCCTGCGGCGGCAGCCTGGCCCGGACCCGGCCTGGGCGCGGCAGCCGCTGCGAACAGCTACGGCGCCGAACGCGCCGCCGGCCATGTAAACTACGACGCCGCGCTGGCCCCGCTGACGGCCGCGCCGCGCGCCCACCTGAATGGCGTCAACCCGCTGGTCGGCGCCGCCAACGCCTTGCTGGACCTGGTGGTCCCGCTGCGCATCATGGCCACGCACCCCAGCGTGGAAGGGCTGCGCAGCCAGCTGGTGGCCGCCATCAAAAAATTCGAGATCGACGCCAGGAACGCGGGCTGCGCGCAGGAGGCCATTGCCGTGGCGCGCTACTCGCTGTGCACCTTCCTGGACGAGACCATCTCCAGCACCCCATGGGGCGGCAGCGGCGTGTGGGCCAGCCGCAGCCTGCTGGTGGCCTTTCACAACGAGGCCTTCGGCGGCGAGAAATTCTTCCTCATCCTGCAAAAGCTCAGCCAGCAGCCGCGCGCCAACCTGCACGTGCTGGAGCTGATGTATCTGTGCCTGGCGCTGGGACTGGAAGGACGTTACCGCGTAATGGACGGCGGCCGCGTCCAGCTCGACGTGCTGCGCGAGCGGCTGCAGCAGCTGATCCAGAAAGAGCGCGGCCCCTTCGAACCGGACCTGTCGCTGCGCTGGAAAGGCTCGAACGAAAAACGCCCCGGCCTGCTGCGCCTGATTCCCGTCTGGGTGATCGCCGCCGTTGCTGGCCTGGTCCTGCTGTGCATTCATCTCGGCTTCAGCTTCCTGCTGAACCGCCATTCAGACCCCGTGTACGCCGCCTTGCAGCGTATCCGCCTGGTGGCCCCTGTGCCGCCGGCGCCACCCATGGCCAATCCGCCGGTGCGCGTGGCCCGCTTCCTGGCGCCCGAAATCGAGCGCGGCCTGGTGAGCGTGACGGAAACGCCGGACCGCTCCACCATCGTGCTGCACGGCGACGGCGTGTTCAAATCCGGCAGCGCCGAAGTGCTGCCGTCCTACGACGGCCTGCTGCGGCGCATAGGTGAAGCGCTCAAGCCGGTGCCCGGCAAGGTCATCGTCATCGGCCACACGGACGACGTGCCCGGCGGCTCGGCGCGCTATCCGTCCAACTGGGCGCTGTCCAAGGGCCGGGCCGCCACCGTGGTGGAGCTGCTGGCCAAACAGGCCGGACCCGCAGCGCGCTATACCGTGGAAGGGCGCGGCGAGACCGAACCGCTGGTGCCCAATGACAGCGCCGCCAACCGCGCGCGCAACCGCCGCGTAGTGATTATTGTGCTGACCCCAGTGCCGACCCCATGATCAAACGCTTCTTCAACTGGTTCATCAAGCCGCCCGTGCTGGCTTTTTTCGGCGTGCTGCTGCTGTCGTTGATCTTCTGGTTCGAGGCGCCGCTGCTGGCCTTCGACGGTAAGGAGCCGTTCGCCTCCACCGGCGTGCGCTGGTTCTTTATCGGCCTGATGTTCCTGGCCTGGGCCATCTATTTTGGATGGAAGCTGCTGCGCGCAAGGCTGGCCGAGCGCCGCCTGATGAAAAGCGTGGCCGGCGATCCGGATTCCGCGCCCGCCGTGGTGCCGGGGCAGAAGGAAAGCGCGGCTGAAATGGCGCTGCTGGCCAAGCGCCTGCAGGAAGCCATGGCGGTGCTGCGCAAATCGAAGGCAGGCAGCGGATTCGGCAACGGCGGCGGCTTGTACCAGCTGCCTTGGTACATGTTTGTTGGCGCGCCCGGCAGCGGCAAGACCACTGCGCTGGTACATTCCGGCCTGAAGTTCCCGCTGTCCGAGACGCACGGCAAAGGCGCCATCGGCGGCGTGGGCGGCACTCGCAACTGCGACTGGTGGTTTACCGACGAGGCGGTGCTGCTCGACACGGCGGGCCGCTACACCACGCAGGACAGCTACACCGAAGTGGACCAGGCCGCGTGGAAGGGCTTTTTGCAGCTGCTGCGCAAGCACCGCCGCCGCCGCCCCATCAACGGCGTGATCGTGGCGCTCAGCGTGGCGGACCTGCTGCAGCAAGGCGAAGGCCAGCGCCGCGTGCAGGCGCTGGCGATACGCGCGCGCATCAAGGAGCTGCACGAGGAACTGGGCATCCGCTTCCCGGTCTACGTCATCGTCACCAAGTGCGACCTGCTGGCCGGCTTTGTCGAGTTCTTCGACAACCTGGGGCGCGAGGAGCGCACCCAGGTCTGGGGCGTGACCTTCCCGTTGGCTTCTGCCGAGCAGGCGGACGCCGGCCTGAAAGCCTTCCCAGCCGAGTTCGACGCGCTGCAGGCGCAGTTGCAGGCGCGCCTGTTCGAGCGCATGCAGCAGGAGCGCGACATCCAGCGCCGCGCGCTGATGTACAACTTCCCGCAGCAGTTCGCCGCCATCGGCGACGTGCTGGAATCCTTCCTGACCGACGTCTTTGAATCCACCTCCTACGAGGAAGCGGCGCTGGTGCGCGGCGTGTACTTCACCAGCGGCACCCAGGAGGGCAGCCCGATCGACCGCGTGATGTCCACGCTGGCCGCCAGTTTTGGCCTGGACCGCAAAGTGCTGCCGGCGAACGCCTTCGGCGGGCGCAGCTACTTCATCACGCGGCTGCTGCGCGACGTGGTGTTCCAGGAGAGCGAACTGGCGGGCGCCAATCTGCGCCTGGAGCGCAACCGGCGCTGGCTGCAATGGGGCGCCTACGCGCTGACGGCCGCCGTGCTGGTGCTGGTGACGGCGGGCCTGGTCACGAGCTATGTGCGCAACCAGAATTACGTGAACGACGTGGCCGCGCGCAGCCAGGAGATCGACAAGCTGGCGCGGGCCTTGCCGAAAGATCCGTCGCCGGTTGCTGCGCTGCCGCTGCTGAACGCCTTGCGCGACATCCCGGGCGGTTACCGCAGCCAGGGCGAGGAAGTGCCGCTGTTGATGGGGCTGGGCCTGTACCAGGGCGGCAAACTGGGCGAAGGTGCGCAGGGCGCCTACCAGCGCGTGCTGCGCGAGGCGCTGATGCCGCGCATCCTGGAGCAGATGGAGACCCAGCTGCGGCGCGGCACCGCCAACAATCCCGAATACCTGTACGAGCTGCTGCGCGTCTACATCATGCTGGGCGAGCGCAACCACCTGGACGCGCCGGCCGTGCGCGCCTGGCTGGACTACGACTGGAGCCGCAACCTGCCGGAGGCGAACGAACTGCAGCGCCAGGATCTGTCGCAGCACGTGGCGGCCATGCTGGCGCCGTCCTCCCAGGCCGAGGCGCCGCCGCAGCTGAACAGGGCGCTGATCGCGCAGGTTCGCCTCAGCCTTGCCAAGCTGCCGATGGGCGAACGGGTCTACACCCGCTTGAAGCGCGGGCTGGCCGCCGCCAATGTGCCGGACTTCGACGTGACCGCCGCCGCTGGACGGGACGCGGGCGTGGTGCTGGAGCGGCAAAGCGGCCTGCCGCTCACGCGCGGCATCGCTGGTCCGTTCACGCTGGCCGGCTACAAGAAATTCACCGAGCAGATAGACGGCGCCATTGCCGACGTGGTCAAGGACAGCTGGGTGCTGGACCAGCGCGAAGCGGTGGACAGCCTTGAGAGCGCGGCGCAGATGAAGGCCGTGGTCCAGCAGATGTATTTCGAGGAGTACATCCGCCTGTGGGACGGCTTGCTGGCGGACGTGACGCTGGTGCCGTTCACGTCCCTGGACCAGGCGGCGCGCGTGATCAACAGCGTGAGCAGCCAGGAGTCGCCGCTGCGCAAATTCCTGCAGGCGGCCGCGAAACAGACGCGGCTCGACAAGCTGAAAACCGCCAAGTCCAGCGTGGACGCGGCCACCGACACCGTCAAGCAGCTCAGCGACGCGGCCAAGCGGCGCCTGGAGTCCGCCCTCAGCGACGGCACGCAGGACGTGCTGCCGGCCGACGTGCGGCCCGTGAATCCGGTCGATATCCATTTCGCTACGCTGCACAAGATGGTGGAGGCGGGGGCGGGCGTTGCAGGCGGTGCGGCCGGCGGCGCAGGCGGGGCCTCGGGCCTGGACGGCGTGCTGCTCAAGTTGAAGGACGTGGCGGTCTACCTGGACGCGGCCAGCGCCGCGCGCGCCGCCGGCCAGCCCGCGCCGCCGGCC
>NZ_WWCU01000088.1 GCF_009857595.1 Pseudoduganella aquatica
CGCGCACCGACCTCCCGCAGCCGCAGATGCAAAGCGCCATCGTGGTCGGCCCGGAAGGCGAGGAAGTGCATTGCGACGAAATGGGCCGCGTAAAGATCCGCTTCCCCGGCACGCGTGCGCAGGACCACACTGACCGCGACCTGGCCGGCACCACCAACGACGAATACGACTCTGCCTGGATACGCGTCGCCTCCAACTGGGCCGGCAACGGCCCCGGCCACCAGAGCCAGTGCGGCACCCTGGGCCTGCCGCGCATCGGCAGCGAGGTGCTGGTGGCCTTCCTCGGCGGCGATCCGGACAAGCCGGTGATCGTGGGGCAGCTCTACAACCAGGAAGGTTTGCCGCCCGCGCTGAGCACGATGGACGGGCTGCCCGGCAACAAGCACCTGTCCGGCATCAAAAGCCGCGAAATCAAAGGCGGCCGCGCCAATCAACTACGGCTGGACGACACGACTGGCCAGATTAGTGCGCAGTTGGCGAGTGACCATGGCAATAGCCAGTTGAATCTGGGGTTCCTCACTCAACCCAAGAGCCTGGGCTACGGCGAGCCGCGCGGGCAGGGCGCCGAACTGCGTAGCGACCAGAAGGTTGCAGTGCGTGGAGCCGAGGGAGTGCTGATCACCGCAGCAGCGGGAACAGGAATCAAAGGGCAATTCGTTGAGCGGGAAGAACTTACGCGCATCTCCGAGGGACTGCAAAAAATTGCCGATCAACTCTCCAAACTGGCAGTGCAACACGCTGCGGATGAAGAAAATGGACCAGCACTGAAGCAACTGGTCGAGAAGCTTAAGCAATTCGACGAGGGGACGTCCCCTATCGTCGCCATCAGCGGTCCTGCAGGCCTGGTGATTGGCAGTACGCAGAATATTGCGTTAGAAGCGGTAACCGACATCGATATTGTCAGCGCGGAAGCCACGCATCTTTCTTCCGGAGGCGTGATGACGACGCGAGCCGCAAAGGGCGTGAGCCTCTTTGCCAATCAAGGCGGCATGAAGCTCACTGCCGCAGCAGGTAAGGTCAGCTTGCAAGCGCAAGACGATCAACTGGAAGTCTTGGCTCAGAAAGTGTTGGACATCATTAGCAACACCGACTGGATAAACCTAAAGGCCAAACAAGGTGTACGAATCAATGGCGGAGGCACGGAGATCGAGTTGAGCGCGTCGGGCATCAAAGGCTACACGTCGAGCAATTTCGAAATGCACGCCGCCAAGCACCAGTTCAAATCCTCTCAAGACAAACCACTTAAGTTCCCTGGCGACGTCAAGCAGCACGAGATTTGCATCCCGTGTTTGCTGATTGCCGCCTCGGCCCACAGTCCGTTTGCCAAGTCGAATTAGTTCTATTTCGCGAGGTGACAATGAGATCTATTTTTTTGGGAAAAGGTAGATTGATTGCCTATGGCGTCGTAGTGACTGCACTACTCAGTGCGGCCGGCTATATATCTCTTTCTCAGCGAGCAAACGCTGCTGATCACTCTGCAGTGGGCGTTACTGGAGTTCAGCATGCGGGCCTCAATACGAGCATTTCGGCTTTCTACGTAGACGGCATGTACTTTGGAAAAGTGCCAAGGCAGGGGGGCGGTGGGTCTGTATTTTGTTGCATTGGTTTGCCAAAGATCTGGAGGCCCGGCCTAACCGTTGATATTCGCTGGTCAGAAACTGACTGGACCAACGAAGTAGTTGCGGAGACTGATGTTGGAAACGTTCAAAGCTTGCGAAGCGTCGTCTACAAAGCGATCGTGCCTGTCGAAAAATATGATGCGATCGGTCCTGTCTATGTGCATTTCTTTGACCATGGACGCGTGCGTTTCATTTCCAGCTTGTACTGGCCAGAGGGACCAGAACATCCCATCCTGATGGTCGATTCGACAGCTGGGAAATCTGCTATTGCCGGAACCGTTGTGCCTGATTACTTTACGCCAGCTGAACTAACGGAAGCTGCGGCGAAGGAAAACATTCGTAAGAAAAATGAGGTGGATTGGCGATGAAAACGGAATTGACAACGTTGGTTCAGCCCGGCGAAAAAGCGCAAGTTGATCAGGTTTGTAAGGTAGATTTCAACTCCGCGCCGGACCAAAGCAAGTGCGAGGTTTGCATTCAGGTTGGCTTCTTTTTTGACGGGACCAACAACAATCGCAATATTGCCGCTCCTGCACTGGCGCATAGCAATATTGCACGCCTTGCGGCTGCATATCCAGACCAGCCCAACCGCGGAAGCTATGACATTTATATTCCCGGCGTTGGGACCGCGTTTCCTGAAATTGGTGAGACAGGACCAAGTACGATGGGAACGGCGTTTGCTAGCGGTTGCGAGTCAAGAGTCTTGTTTGCGCTACTGGCAGTGCTAAATGCATTGCATCGAGCAGTTTTTAGTCAAGCGTTGTTCATATCCATGGCCGAGACAGAACGTCTTTGCCACGAGCTAAAGTCGAGGGAAAACGTAGACACCGACAAACATGGCGCTGCGTCAGAAACCAATTTCATGCATGGGGATTTCCTTCGTACTCAAGTCGTCGCGCTGCAAAAAAAGCTGGCAGCGCAAAAAAAGCCTGTCATCAAGGAATGCATGATAGATGTGTTTGGTTTTTCGCGCGGAGCGGCTGAAGCTCGCGTTTTCTGCAACTGGCTAGATCGCCTTCTTGCAGGTGGCACGCTATCTGGAGTGCCTTTGACTATTCGATTCCTTGGGATTTTTGACACGGTAGCCTCGGCTGGCATCGCCGATGGTGTTCTGCGAGGGGCCACCAATATCACTGATGGCCATGAAGGGTGGGCTGCGATGGAATATCTTTCAGTTCCCGGCTCAGTCAAAAATTGCGTCCATATGTTGGCCATGCATGAATTGCGAAAAAATTTTCCTCTAGATGAAATTGGACTAAACGGGGTAATGCAGCCCAAACATATTCAGGTTGCGTATCCGGGTGCCCATAGTGATGTTGGCGGCGGTTATGCTCCAAGTGAACTAGGTATATCGGTAGGTGCTACAACAGCAGAGGGAGATGCTTTGAAACTGTCGCAAATTCCACTCAATCATATGTTTCAGTATGCTGTTGCTGCAGGTGTACCTCTCAGCAGGAAGCTGGCACTTGAAGGAAAGACTGGCTACGATCCGTTTGCCGTATCGCCAGTGCTGACCAAAGCCTTCAATGATTTTCTGAGCGAGTCTGGATTGCAGAAGCGGCCTCTTCGCGATTGGATGCAGGTATATCTGAACTGGCGCTGGCAAGTTCGTGACGTTTATCGCGATTGCGCGCACGTCCGTCGCGCGTCTGCAAGCGACGCTGCATTGCTTACTCGCTGCAATAGAAAACTCAAAGAAGATGCTGCTCTGCTGCTTGGTAGTGGAAACGTCAGGCAGGCTCAGCGTCACGTCGATTCCGTGAACAATGGGACTCGTAAGAACATGTATGACCAGCTCTATGCTCAGCAAGCGATAGACATACCGTATTTTGATGATGAGGCTGCCAAAGTTCTTGATGATGCACGGCGTGCCGCCCCGGTTTCTCAGACGATTGCTTCGTTCTTCGATAGCTTTGTTCATGACTCATTCGCAGGCTTCAGCAAGGATCTCTTGGAAGCGACTGGTTACTGGCGCTACCGCAAGGCGTTCAAAGGTACTACCAAGGTTCTGTTCGCTGCGACGAATGAGTCGACAGACACTGCGGCATAACGCTTCGTAGATAGAAAAATGAGCCTCATGAATACATTCATCTTGATCGATAGTGCTCTGATTGACGGTGGAGCAGATATCTCAGCACTGACGGATAGTTTCGAGTCTGGCTGGCTTGCACCGCTCTATGGGCCTGAGGCTTACGTAGCTACGCCGTTACTCGGGGACCTCGAATTACTGGGAAATCGGCTCCGAGCATGACGCAGATAATGCCCATTGAGGCGCAGACGCGATCCGTCGGGCCGATTAGTTGGCCATCTCGCCAGCGCAACCGCCTGATTTCGGCACT
>NZ_WWCU01000089.1 GCF_009857595.1 Pseudoduganella aquatica
TCACCCGTTCGCCACTCGTCAGCGGAGCAAGCTCCCTGTTACCGTTCGACTTGCATGTGTAAAGCATGCCGCCAGCGTTCAATCTGAGCCAGGATCAAACTCTTCAGTTCAATCTCTGTTTAAAGTCCATAAATGGACTTGTCTGCGTTCCATGCCACTGGCATGTAACACCTCACTCAAAATACTGACGATTCCTTCTTTCGAAGGTCACGTTTAATATATTGTGTAAGCGTTTAATAATTTGAGCTAAGAAGCTTGCGCTTCCGGCATCATCATCAAACGCCCACACTTATCGACTGTTAATTTTTAAAGAGGTCTGCGTTTCTTGCTGAATCGTTGTGTTCAGCAGCAGAGAGACGAGATTATGGGGCTTGGTCTTCATTCCGTCAACCCCCTGCTCCGATAATTGCTATCGGCCCGTATCTGCTCCTGGCTGAATGGCAGCGGCGCCAATTGCTTGGCGGCGTACAAGGGCACTTGGTCCGCATAGTTGGCCGACTTCGGATCGGTTGATTGTCCATACACCAGCAGCCCTTGCGCTACCGGCCCAACGGCGTCGAAGCCCACCAGCTGGATATAGCTTGTACCCCAAACTATATTGCGATAACCATCTGCATTCAGGGCCGTTCCCATGTGTACCGAGTTATAGGAACCGTCGATATCACCGATGCCGCCGTGTACCGGCACCCTGACGCCATTGCGGATATCGGCCTGGTAATCTCCCAGCTTCCCGTCCAGCGGAACGCCCGCCGCTTGCAACTTGAGTGCAGCCGCCCGCAAGGCATTCAGCATCGCTGGCATCGCCGATGGCGCTACGCCATGCGGCGTATTGACCGGATCGTCCGGATTCATGGCCACGCGCCACCGGTTCGGGATAAGCGCGGCGCTGTTCCAGAATTCGCGGAACAGAATGGCGCCCCGGCTATCCAGATTCGCCCGCCTGTCCCACGCGGCGAGCACCTGGCAGGCAGCGGCCAGCACCGCATCGCCACCGGTGCAGCCGGCAAGCAGGTCCGGCAGCACCAGTTCCGCCGCATAGATGCGGTTGGCAAACAGCAGTTCCCGCAAATCGTCCGGCGACAGCTGCTGCTTCAACGCCAGCGCAGCATCCACCTGGCTGAAACCTATGCGAGTGCGCAACCCTTGCGCGATACCGACCGAGCCGTACATGGGCGAATATCCGAACGGCGGCGGCCCCAGCAACAAAGACTTCGAGTTGGCCAGCCAGTATCCGTCGTTGGAGTTGGCCACATAGTCGCTCCGCATCAGCGCCGGCGCGTGGGCCGGATTGAATATCCCGTCCGGTGCGCCATCTTGCTGCGCCCAGCCGCAACCGGTTCGCGCGCCGTCGAAGGACAGCAGCGCCGGGAACACCAGGCAGTCCGACAGGAAACGCTCGGTGGCGACCGCCGGCACCACGCTGGCGTCCGCGTACATGGTGTTGCCATCCCGGTCGGCTGCCACGGTGTTCACCCAGGGCAACCCAGCAATACGGTCAAGCGAACTCTTCATGCTGGCGATGCTGGTCGCCCGCCCTATGGCCAACCACTGTTCCAGCAACCGTGTGTTGTTGCGGTTGGCGTCCGCCAGCACATAAGCCTGCGTCGCGCTCCAGTTGACGCCGGCCTCGGGCTTGACCATCACCGCGCCGTGCTTGCTGAAGTAGAACACCTTACGCTTGCTGGCGATACTGCCGTCCGCCTGCAGCATGTCCACAGCCACCGTTTTCGCACTCATCTTCACCGGAACGCCGTCGACCATATATGTGGTGCCGGACGGATCAGCGGTATCGAGCGCCAGGCGGAAGGTGGTGAAATGGGCGGCCTTGGTGACGGTGTGGGTCCACGCCACGTCCTTGTTAAAGCCGATCACGACTATCGGCAGACCTCCCAGCATGACGCCCATCGCATCGTAAGAACCGCTCACGGTCAGGTGGACCTGGTAGAAGCGGTCGGTACTGGTCCACGGATAGTGCGGATTGCCAAGCAACATGCCACGCCCGTTCTGGCTGGCGTCCTTGCCAATAGCCAGGCCGTTGCTGGCCATGCGCGGCTTGAACAGTCCGGCCAGCATGGCGGGATTGGGCGCGGTCTTGCCGGCGCGGCGGCGCGCCAGCGGGACACCGGGATCGCGCGCGGCCGCCAGCACTTCCCTGGCAAAAACCTGGCCGGATGCGTGCAGCGCCTTTTCCGCTATCAGCAGATACAGGTCGTCCACCGAAATCGGCCGTACCCACTCCTTGCCGTTGCAGGCGGCCGGCAAGGCGCCGGCGTGGTCGCGCAGGAAGCGGTTGTAGCCGGCCGCATAGCCCTCCAGCAGATCGCGGATCTCCTGGCTACCGGCGGCGTAGCCGGCGCGCAGTTGCTCCAGGTCGAGGTAGCCCTTGAAGAAGAAATCGCTGTCTTCGTTTTTCAAATCGAAGCCATGCTCGTCGAGGTAGTCGATGGCCACGCTGTATTCGCCGTCGGCGCCCCTGGTGGGCATGGCGGCTCCGCCAAAATAGCGCGAGCGCTCGCCGCGCACGGTCAGCATGCTGTCGGCCAGCATGCAGACATTGTCCTCGGCATAGGCGTAGGCCATGCCATAGCCCAAGCCAATGAAGTTGTCGGCGCGGACATGGGCGACACCATGGGTGGTACGTGCCAGGTCGGCGCTGAAGCGGGGCGCAGGCTGGGGCGGCAGCGGTGCGGTGGCGGGAGCTTGCTTGTCGCCGCAAGCGGCGAGCAAGACGGTGCACAGGAGGAGCGGGCTGAGCAGTTTCATATGCGACCTTTCTACAGTAGGTCGAAACATCATCGCTGCCTATGCCCAACTCCGGTTTGCGCAAGCTCAAACCAGTGCCGTGCTACACGCCTGTCATCACGAAGCTTTGTAGAACACGTAGTCGGCCTGGTACTTCACCATCTGCTTGGCGCCGGCGTTGGCCGCGCTGCAGCTTTCGGATGGCGCCACGCCGCCCTGGGTGTTGATGCGCTGGATGTAGCTTATGCCGCTCATCATGCCGGAGCCGGTGGCAGGGCTGGCCTGTACCAGCTGGTGAGGAATGGAACCCGGCGTGGGCGACGGATGGACAGCCAACTGCTTGCCGGTTACCTTGCTGCCGTCGTTGGCTTCCCAGGTCGGGCCGCCGTAGTATTTGCCGACTGCAGTCTTGTTTTTGTCATAGAGAGTGGCGGTGGGGCCGATGAACGCCCATTCGTAGGCGTCGGGCATGCCGGCTTTCGCGCGGCACTCATAAGCCAGATCGCCTGCGCCGAGCGCAGTCATGACGGCTTTGTGGCCGGCCGGCACGGCAATCGGCGTGCCCTCGGATGCTTGGGCGGCGGTTGCAAAAACGGATAGCAGGAACAGAATGCGTTTCATCGGAATCTCCTGGTTAGTGCGGCAGGATGCCAGCACGCAAGACATATACGAGAGGAAACGCAAAACGGATTCAGGTAAACGCAAAAAACCCCCACCGGATCACCGGAGGGGGTTTTGCTTATAACTAGCCTGACGATAACCTACTTTCACACTGGTTGCAGCACTATCATCGGCGCAAAATCGTTTCACGGTCCTGTTCGGG
>NZ_WWCU01000008.1 GCF_009857595.1 Pseudoduganella aquatica
GGCCCCACCGCGCCGCCGTCCGCCGCCGGTACGGCCGCCGCCGGCGCCGCCCAGCTCCAGCCGGCCTCCTGGCTCACGCGCGCCGCGCAAGCCTGGCTGCTGGCCTACCTGCTGGGCCTGGGCTACACCGTGTTCCAGCTGCTGCAGGCGCGCCGCATGCTCAACGGCCTGGCCGCCAGCGGCAGCCGCGTGCCCGCAGCCATGGCCGCCGCGCCTGCGCCCGCCATGATCGAAGTGGACGCCCCGATTTCCCCCATGCTGTTCGGCCTGCTCAAGCCGCGCCTGCTGCTGCCGCGCCACCTGCGCAGCTTCGACGCGGCCCAGCAGCAGCTGATCGTCGAGCACGAGCTGACGCACTGGCGCCGCCGCGACCTGCAATGGATGAGCGTCGGCATCCTGCTGCAGACCCTGCTCTGGTTCAATCCCTTCATGCGCCTGCTGCGCGGCAGCCTGTCCTGGGCGCAGGAACTGGGCTGCGACCGCGACGTGCTGCGCGGCCGCCCACCGGCCCAGCGCAAGGCCTACGCGGCGGCGCTGGTGGCCCAGCTGCGCCTGCAGCACGGCACGCCCAAGACCGCGCTGGCCTTCGGCGGCGTGTGCGCCAGCACCCTGGCCTCGCGCATCGCGCTGATACGCGAACCGGGCCGCGAGCAAGGCCGCCGGGCGCGCGGCGCCCGCCTGCTGGCGCTGGCCGGCCTGGCCTGCGTGTTCGCCGCCAGCCTCGCCTTCCAGCCCGCGCTGGCGTGGCGCATCGCCCCCGCCGCCTCGCAAACGCCCTTCGTCTGCACCGTGCTGATGGACGCCGCCAGCGGCAGGGAGCTGGCGCGCGAAGGCCATTGCGAGGAACGCGTCACGCCCGCCTCCACCTTCAACATCCCCGTCGCGCTGATGGGCTACGACAGCGGCTTCCTGCGCAGCGAACACGCGCCGGTGCTGCCGTTCAAGGGCGGCTACCCCGCCTACATCCCGTCCTGGCGCGCCGCTACCGATCCCAGCAGCTGGCTGCAGAACTCGGTGCTCTGGTACGCGCAGCAAGTGACGGCGCAGCTGGGCGCCAGGCGCTTCCAGGACTACGTGGCGCGCTTCGGCTACGGCAACCAGGACCTGTCCGGCGATCCCGGCAAGGCCAATGGACTGTCGCAGTCCTGGGTCGGTTCCAGCTTGCGCATTTCGCCGCTGGAGCAAGTGGCCTTCCTGCGCCAGCTGGCCAACCGCACGCTGCCGGTATCGGAACAGGCCTATGCGCTGACCGAGCGCATCATGCCGCGCCAGGTGCTGGAGAATGGATGGGAAGTGTTCGGCAAGACCGGCACCGCCTCGGCGCTGCTGCCGGACGGCGCCGACGACCCGGCCCGCCAGTACGGCTGGTATGTGGGCTGGGCGAAAAAAGAAGGACGCACCGTGGTGTTCGCCCGCCTGGCGATGGATACGAAACAGCCAGAGGCCATGGGCGGCGCGCGCTCCCGCGAGGCGATGCTGCGCGAGCTGCCCGCGCGGCTGGGCGCGCTATAGCGTCCGCACCACCAGCTCCTTGTAGCCCGAGGCCGGATCGGTCTCGCGGCTGAAAGCGTGGCCGGGCAGCAGCGCCAGCAGCACTTCGGCCGTGGTGCGCACCACGCAGCCCGGCGCCACATGGCCGCCGGACACGCGGCCCTGCCCGTCCGACACGGACATATGCAGATGCGCGCCATCCGGCGCCACCGAACCCGCCAAGGTCAGGATTTCCAGGTCGCCGCGCAGCTCGCTCGCCGACGGCATGCCCGCATAGCGCAGCTGCGCCACGCTCAGGCTGCCGATGCCCTGCACCACAAAAGCCGCCTGCGCGCCCAGCTCGGCGGCGGCCGCCTCGATGGCCGCGCGCAGATCCGCGCCCGGCCCCAGCCTGAGCGGATGCGCTCGCAGGCTCATAGCAGCTTGGGCGCCACCAGCGCGGTGAACTCGCCGCTGTCGACCAGCTTCTTCAAGTCCTGGAAGCCGCCCACCAGCGTGCCGTTGATAAACACCATCGGCAGCGTGGGCCAGCCGCTCCACATCTTCAGCGCGGTGCGGCGGCGCCACTGGCTCAGGTAACTGCCGTATTCAAGGTAGACGTAGGGCGCACCCTGCGCATCGAGCAGCGCGCGCGCCTTGCGGGGGAAGGGATTCATCGCCATGCCGACCACCACCACCTTGTTGGCGGCGACGGCGGCCTGCACTTCCTGCACGATGTCGGCGTGCAGGCCCTCGATCTTGCTGCGGATGGCGGGATGGATGCGGGATGCTTCTAAAACGGGACGGCTCATGGCGCCTCCAGGGATATTGCGGATGACGCAATGTATCCGGCATCGCGCGCCTTGACAAGCGCGCGCTCCGGCTCAGGTCCAACTCAGTGGGCGGCCACCGCGCCGGCCGGCGCGCCGATATTGCGCCGCGCCAGCCAGGCCAGCGGCGCCAGCGCCGCCAGCGAGATCGCCACGCCGGCCCACGGCGTTGCGCCCATCAGGCTGCGCGCCACCATCAGGCCGCCCAGCGAGGAACCGAAGGAGATGCCGAAGTTGAAGGCCGAGATGTTCAGGCCGGACGCGAAGTCCACCGCCTTCGGCGTGTAATGCTCGGCCGTGGCCAGCATGCCGGCCTGCAGGCCGGGCGACAGGCCGAAGGAGAACAGGCCCCACAGGAACAGCAGCGGCACCAGCGCCCAGGGCGTATGCAGCGACAGCGCCAACCCTGCGTGCGTCACGGCCAGTAGCACCAGCATCATGCGCAGCGAACGCTGCCAGCCCAGATTGCTGCTCAGATAGCCGCCCGCCAGGTTGCCGGCAAAGGTGGCCGCGCCGAACACGATCAGCAGCGCGCTGGCGGTGGTGGCCGAGAAGCCCGCGATTTCCGTCAGGATGGGAGTGACATAGGTGAAGGCGGCGAAGATGCTGCCGAAGCCCAGCGTGGTCACCGCCATCATGGTGAGGATATGGCGGTCGCCCAGCGCGGCCAGCTGCGTCGACGCCTTGCCGCTGGCCGCTTGCGCCATGCCGGACGGCAGCCAGCGCAGCATGGCCAGCAGGCCCGCCAGCGCCATTGCCGCCACCGCGAAGAAGGGCAAGCGCCAGCCCATCAGGTTGCCCAGGAAGCTGCCCAGCGGCACGCCCAGCACCATGGCCAGGGTCAGGCCGCCGAACATGACCGAGATCGCCTTGCCCGCCTGCCCCTTGGGCGCCAGCGACGCGGCCACCGTGGCGCCGATGCCGAAGAAGGCGCCGTGCGCCACCGCCGTGATCACGCGCCCGGCCAGCAGCACGCCGTAGCTGGTGGAAAACGCCGCCAGCAGGTTACCGAGCAAGAACACCGCCATCAGCCCGGCCAGCACCTGCTTGCGCGGCAGGCGCGACAAGCCCAGCACCGCCAGCGGCGTGCCGAGCGCCAGCGCCAGCGCGTACAGGCTGACCAGCGCGCCCGCCGCTTCCAGCGACACCTTCAAGTCCGCCGAAATGGCCGGCAGCACGCCCACCACGATGAATTCCGTCACGCCGATGGCAAACGCGCCCACCGACAGCGACAGCACGCCCGGGTGCATTTTTTCCTGGTTGTTCATGGAGTACTCCATTTGTGAATTAATTGACTCCATTGTAGAACCCGGCGCACTGATGATATAGACTCTCAAATAGCCAAACTCTTATGAAATGGATTCACTATGGCCCGGCAGGAGATCAACCGCGCGGCGGAAATGGCGGTATTTGTGGACGTGGTGGACGCGGGCGGCTTCAGCGCGGCCGCCCAGCGCCTGAAGATGACGCCGTCGGCCGTCAGCAAGCTCATTGCGCGGCTCGAAGCGCGCCTGGGCACGCGGCTGCTGCACCGCTCCACGCGGCAGGTGCGCGCCACGCCCGAAGGCGCGGCCTTCTACAGCCAGTGCGTGCGCATCCTGGAAGACATGGACAGCGCCGAGCGCGAAGCGGCCACCACCGGCGTGCCGCGCGGGCGGCTGCGCATCAACTGCTTCGTGCCCTTCTTCATGCTCTACCTGCTGCCCATCCTGCCCGAATTCCTGCAGCGCTACCCCGACATCACGGTCGACATCGCGAGCACCGACATGGTGGTGGACCTGCTGGAAGACCGCACCGACATCGCCATCCGCGCCGGCAGCCTGAAAGACTCCAACCTGGTGGCGCGCAAGCTGGGCGAAGGCCGCATGGCGGTGCTGGCCTCGCCCGATTATCTGGCCCGGCACGGCACGCCGCAGACCCCGGACGACCTGGCGCGGCACAACCTGCTCGGCTTCAATTTCCGCCGCCAGGTGCCGCTCTGGCCCTTCCTGGACGGCAAAGGCGGCATGCTGCAGCTGCGTCCGGAAGGCAACGCGCTGCTGGGGGATGGGGAAAGCATGCGCCACATGGCGCTGGCCGGCGTGGGCCTGGTGCGGCTGTCGCGCATGCACACCAAGCACGACATTGCCGCCGGGCGGCTGGTGCCGGTGCTGGAAGACTACAACCCGGCCGACCTCGAAGCGGTGCACGCCGTCTTCCTCGGCCCCGGCAAGCAGCTGCCGCCGCGCGTGCGCGTGATGCTGGACTACCTGATCGAAAAAATCCGCCTCGATTAAGCCGTGTCTCCGCAGGGTGCCGCAAGACGGCTCAGCCGCCCCGCTGGCGCAACCGGCCGCGCGCCACCGCCACCGCGCCCATGCCCGCCGCCAGCATACCCCAGCTTGCCGGCTCCGGAACCGGGCTCAGCAGCGCCGAATAGCACAGGTCGCCATTGCGGCAAGCCAGGCCCACGATCTGGCCGCCGTCGTTGATATCGGCCGCGCTCGCGATGTGCCAGCCCGGCGCATCGGCCAGCAGGGCATCCAGATCGCTCTGCACCCCACCGCTGTACAGATAGCTGTGCCGGTCGGCCGGACCATCGCCGGCCTTGGAGAAATAGCCGACCACGTCGCCCCGGTTGTTGACCGCGACGGCCGCGTTGTCCCCCTCCAGGCTGCCGATCGCCCGCATGCGCCCGCCTTCGTACAGAAAGGAATGCTGGTGCAGCGCGCCGCCGCCATAGGTGGCGCCGCCGACCACCGCGCCGGCCTCGTTCATGCCCCTGGCCACCGCCACGGCGGATGGCGCGCTCGACAACAGTCCCAGGTCGATCACGCGGCCGCGGTCGTACAGCACGGCACGGCCGCCGCTGGCGCCGGCCACCTGGCCCGCGTCGTTGATCGCCGCAGCCGTGTCCATCGGCAGCACCGTGATGACGCCGCCGGCGTAGGTATACGCATGGTCTCCGCCGGGCCGATGGCTGTTGACCAGCAAGGTGCCGCTGCTGTTCACGCCCTGCGCGGCGGTGTAGCCGGAGGGCCGCGCGGGGTCGCCAGGGAAGGCCTCCGGCACGGCGCCCGCCTTGCCCTCGTAATAACTGGCGGCGTGCAGCTCGAACCAGCCGGGGCCGACGCTGGTCAACTGGCCGATCCCGGCGACGTGGCCGCGCTCGCTGACGGCCAGGGCCATGCTCATGTCCAGCTCCGGCAGCCATGTCATCTGGCCGGCTTTCCACATGAAGGCGCGCCCCTCCCCCAGCATCTGGCCGTAGTCGCTCGACATGCCGCCAACCACCACGCCGGCGTTGTTGATGGCCCGCGGCACGCTGGCGCGCGCCACGCCGTCAAGCAGGGTCAGGCTGTAACGCGCCGGCGACGCCATGGCGCAGGCGCCGGCGCCGCCTAGCAGGATGGCAGCCGCACAGCGGCTGAGCCTGGGCCTGGGCCGCCGCGGCCGGCGCAGCCATGCGAGTACGCCGAGGCCGGCCGCCAGCATGCCCCAGGCCGCAGGCTCGGGTACCGGCGTCAGCAGCGCGGCGAAGCAGGCGCCGGCCGTGTCGCAGGCCTGGCCGATGATCTGGCCCGCGTCGTTGATGTCGGCCGCGCTCACCAGCCGCAGCGCCGGGTCCGGCCCCAGCAGCGTGTTCAGGTCGTACACCAGGCCGCCCTGGTACAGATACGGGCTGCCCTGCCCGGAAGGCCCTTGCACCGTGCCCACCACCGCGCCATCATTGTTCACCGCGTTGGCCTGGTTGTCGGTCAGCCAGTCGCCGATGGCCTGCATCTGCCCGTTCCGGTAGACAAAGGAATGCGTGTGCTGGCCCGGCCCGGTGCCGTAGGTGGAACTGCCGACCACCCAGCCGTGGTCGTTCAGGTCGCTGGCGTTGCTGAAGCGGCCCTGCTCCAGCGCGCCCAGGTCGATCACGCGCACGCCGTCGTACAGGGCCGCGTGCTCACTGTTGCCAAAGAAGGTGCGGCCGGCCACCTGGCCCTGTTCATTGATGGCGCTGCTCCACATCATGGGCAGCACCGTCAGCGCCTGGTTCGCGAACAGATAGGCGCTGGTGCGCCGGTTGGCCCCGGCGTTGCCCACCACCGTGCCCGCGCTGTTGACCCCGACCGCCGTGTTCACCTCGAACGGCGGCGCGCCTTGCGGATCGGCGCTGAAGGGATTGGGGACCGTACGCAGCTCGCCCTGGTAATACAAGGTGGCGTTGCGGAACGTGAAGCCCTGCACCGTGACGGTGTTGGTGGCGCCGGCGATGTGGCCCTGGCCGCTGATCGCGCGTGCGGTGGCCATCGGTTCGGGCAGCACGCTCATCTGGCCGGAACGCCAGGCAAACGCCCGCTGCACGCCCGTCAGCGGATCGCGCCAGTCGCCGGCGATCTCGCCCCGGCTGTTGATCGCGTTGGCGCTGCTGGCGTTGGGCGCCGGATCGAGCAGCGTCAGCCGGTACTGCGGCGTGGCGGCGGCCGCGCCGGCCAGCGCCAGCATCAGCAACGCCGGCAAGGCATGGAAACGAAAGACCATGGGTATCTCCTGAGCACCATCGACGAAAGATGGGGCCATCCTATGCTCGCGGGAAGAGCGCACGGTTGCTACACGCAGCTTGTTTGCGCCAGATCGAAAACGCGTCAAGGCACAATCGTGCGCGCGCCGCGCGGGTATAAACTAAGGAAGGCCAGATCGAGGCGCCCAGGCTGCAGGGGCCGGCGTGCGGCGTGTTACCGCGCGCCGAAGGCCAGCCGCTTGCCCTCGCGCAGCATGCGCTCGAAGTCGTCGGCCGGCACCGGCTGGCTGAACAGATAACCCTGCAGCTGGTCGCAGCCCAGCTCGCGCAGGAAGCTCATCTGCTCGGCCGTCTCCACGCCCTCCGCCACGATCTCCTGGCGCAGCTGCTGCGCCATGGTCACGATGGCGCGCGCAATGGCGCAATCGTTCTCCTCATAAGGCAGGCCGATCACGAAGGACCGGTCTATCTTCAGCGTACTGATGGGGAACTTCTTCAAATAAGCCAGGCTGGAATAGCCGGTGCCGAAATCGTCCAGCGCCAGTGCCAGCCCCATCGCCACCAGCTCGTTCATGATCGCCACCACATTCTCGGTGCCGCGCACCAGCAGGCTTTCGGTAATCTCCAGCATGATCTGCTCGGGATGCACCTGGTGGCGCTGCAGCACGTCGGCCATGCGCGCGGGCAGCTGGCGGTCGAACTGGCGCGCCGACAGATTGACCGCAATCGGCGGCATGATCAGGTTGGCGTCCTTCCACGCGCGCACCTGGCGGCAGGCCTCCTCCAGCACCCAGTTGCCCAGCTCCAGTATCAGCCCGGTCTCCTCGGCCACCGGAATAAACACGCCCGGCGACACCAGGCCGCGCACCGGATGGCGCCAGCGCAGCAGCGCCTCGGCGCCCACGATGCGGCCGCTGCGCAAGCTCACCTTGGGCTGGTAGTACAGCTGCAATTCGTCGTGCTGCAAAGCCTGCCGCAGCTCGCTCTCGATGCGCAGATGCTCCTTGGCGCGCTGGTTCATCTCCTCGCTGTAGAACAGGAAGGCCGACTCGGCCTGCACCGCCTTCGAGGTGGCCACGTCGGCGTGGCGTATCAGCGCGCCGGTCTCCAGCCCGTCCTCCGGGTACACGGAAATGCCGATGCTGCAGCCCACCTGCAGGCTGTGCGCGGCCAGCTGGATGGGCGCGGCCAGTGTCGACGCCAGCTTCTGCGCCACGATGGCGGCGTGCTCGCGCTTTTCGATATGCAGCAGCGCCACGCCGAAGCGGTTGCCGTCCAGCCGCGCCAGGATGTCGGCGTCGCGCAGCGCGGTGCGGAACAGCTTGCCGATCGCGCTCAGCAGCTCGTTGCCCACGTCGTGGCCCAGCGTGTCGCTGATCGAGCCCAGGCGGCTGATCTCCACCACCAGCAGGGCGCCGTGCTCGTGGTTGCGGCGCGCCTCGGTCAAGGCCTGCGTCATCAGCTGCGTCAGCAGGCACTGGTTGGGCAGGCCGGTCAGCGTGTCGTAGTTGGCCATGCGCTGCATGCGCGCCTCGGCGTCCTTGTGCACGCTGATGTCGGAAAACAGCGAGAAGGTGTGGCTGACCTTGCCCTCGCCGTCGCGCACCGCGCTGATGGTGACCGACTGCGGGAACAGCTCGCCGTTCTTGCGCCGGCCGACGATCTCGCCGCGCCACGGCCCCTCGCCGTTCATGGCGGCGCGCACCTTGGCGCGGAACTCCGCGTCGTGCACGCCCGAGCGCAGCAGGTCCGGCGTCTTGCCCAGCGATTCGCCCGGCGTGTAGCCGGTGATGCGGGTGAAGGCGCTGTTGATGGAGACGATGCGCTCCTTGGCGTCCGTGATCAGCACGCCCTGGTCGCTGTCCTCGATAATCCGGGCGTGCAGGCTGATCTTGTCGTGGTCCGACAGCGGCTCGCTCACGTGCGCCATGCGCACCCGCATGCCCTGCGGCTCGCCCAGCTCGTCCTGCAGCAGCGCCAGCGCCAGCTGCACCCAGATCACCTCGCCGGACTTGCGGCGCCGCCGCACCTCGGCCATGCCGCCGTCCTGCTCGTGCAGCAGCTCGGCCAGCGCGCCGTCGTCGTCCTCGGTGTACAGGAACAGGATGTTCTGGCCCAGCGCCTCCGCGGCCGGGTAGCCGAACAGGCGCTCGGCGCCCGCGTTCCAGGCGGTGATGTAGCCGGCCAGGTCCAGCTCCAGCATGGCGCCCGGGTCGGCGCCGCTGCCGCTGTCCGCGCCGCGCTGGGCGGCGCGCGCGGCGGTCAGCTCGGCCAGCGCCGTGTCGAGTTCGGCCAGCGTGGCGGCCAGGGTGTCGCCCTGTTGCGTCCGGGCGGCCTGGCTCAGGGCCAGGCAGCGCGCGATCGCCGCGTCAAGCATGGCCACCGCCGGCCCGGTCCGTGGCTACCGTCAGCATCCATAAATGGGCGTCGGCCACCACGCGGTTGAACTCGGCGGCCTCCAGCTGCACCGCCTCCAGCCGGCCCGCCACGGCGGCGAAGTCGCCGCGCTCGGCCGCTTCCAGCAGCGCCAGCAGCTCGCCCAGCTCGCCCCATTCGCCGGGCTTGCCCAGCAGCGCCTGCTGCGCCGCCTCGCTGATGGTGAGCGGCTCCAGCACCTCGGCCAGCGGCATGCCGAACAGCACGCCCAGCAGCGAAAACATGCCGACCATGAAAGCCTGCTCCTGCTGCGGCTTGCCCAGGCCGGTGCTGCGCGCCAGCAGTTCCAGCGCATGCGCGCGCACCGCCACCCGCGCCAGCAGCATGGGCGAACGGATGTCGCCCTCGCGCGCCGAGAACAGCATCAGGTTGAGCCAGCGGCGCAGTTGCTGGCGTCCCAGGATCAGGATGGCCTGCGCAAAGCTGCTCACGCGGCGGCTGCTGCCCATGCCCAGCGAATTGACCAGCTTGAGCAAATGGTAGGACAGCGTGGGATCGCGCCGCAGCAGCGCCTCGATTTCATGGGTGTCGCCGTCGTTGCTGACCAGCTGCACCAGCTGCAGCGCCAGCGCGCGCGAGGCCGCCTGCGCGCCCACCGCCTTGGCGGGCGGCGCCAGCGGCCAGTTGCCTTCGATCAGCACCACCCCGGCCGGCAGCGCGGCCTTGTCGAACACCGTGTCGGCCCGCACCATCTGGCCCGGCAGGGCCAGCCAGCCGGCCTCCAGCCAGGCCTGCGCATGCTCCAGCCCGGCCCGCACAAAACAGGGGAACTGGCCCGCCAGCGCGTGCATCTGCTCGTCCGGCAGCGCGGCGGCGCCGCCGTCCAGCACCAGCCCGGCCGGCTTGCCGTTGCGGTCGGCCAGCAGTTGCAGGAAAACGGGTGGAGTGTCGGTGATTACGGTCATGTTGTGGTTCCGGGTGTAGCGCGAGGCTGGGCCTTTAATGATTCCATCATGTTACTCCGAAAGCATTGGCACTGGTCAACAAAGCTGCCGCTTGGACACGACGGCGGCGCAACACTCAGTTCGATAAAAACCGGCACAAATGGGCGAACATGCCCGGCTGCCGCATGCGCTCTATCCACCAGCTCAGCGCCGCGCCCTCCTCGCCCGTGCGCCAGGCCAGGTAGAAGGTCTCGTCCGGCTTGGGCTCCTCCACCTCCTTCTCCACCAGGCGCCCGGCCGCGATGGCCGCGCGCGCGCACTGCTCGGGCAGGAAGCCAAAGCCCAGGCCGGCCTCCTGGTACTGGAACTTGGCGTGCATGGTGGGCACGGTCAGCGTGTCCTGCCCCAGCAGCAGGCCCACGGTGCGCGGCGCCATCTGGCGCGCCGAGTCGGCCATGACGATGGCGCGGTGGTGCTGCAGCTCGTTGCGGCCCAGCTTGCCCGTGGCCGAGGCCAGCGGATGGCTGGGCGCCACCGCGAACACGAACTTGATCGTGCCCATGGGGTGCGACACATAGCCGCCGCCGGCCGGGCCGTCGCCGGGCGCGCCCACCAGCAGATCCACCCGGCGCGCCAGCAGCGCCTCCCAGGTGCCGGACAGCGCCTCCTGCACGATGCGCAGCCGGGTCTGCTGCGCCACTTCATAGAAGGCGCGCACGTCCTGGTCGAAGGCCACGGCCGAGAACATGGAATCGATGCCCAGTGCCAGCTCGGTTTCCCAGCCGGACGCCACGCGCCGCACGCGGTGCTCCAGGTCCAGCGCCGCCTTCAGCAGGTAGCGCCCTTCCTTGAGCAGCTCGCGGCCGGCGCGCGTCAGCTCCACGCGCGGGCCGTTGCGCTCGAACACCTGCACCCCGAGATCGTCCTCCAGTTTGCCCACGGTGTAGGAGATGGTGGACGGCACACGGTGCAATTCCTTGCCGGCGGCCGAGAAGGAACCGCGCCGGTCGATAGCGTCCACGATTTGCAAGGCTTCCAGGCTCAGTCTAAGCATTCGATTTTTTCGATGATAGGTCCATAAATTTTCCGTTTTTTGAAACGGCTGCGCAGGCCTATACTTTGACCTATCGATGCAGCGAATTCAAGGCTCAAGTAAGAAAACCCTTCGAATTTATCGCACATAACCTGAAAAGAAACGGAGTTCACCATGTTGCAAGTACGTAAAAGCGAAGAACGCGGTCTGGCTAATCATGGTTGGCTGAATTCGCGCCACACTTTCTCTTTCGGCCATTACCATGACCCGAAACACACCGGCTTCGGCCCGCTGCTGGTCATCAATGAAGACAAGGTCACCCCGGCGCAAGGCTTCGGCACCCACGGCCACCGCGACATGGAGATCATCTCCTACGTGCTGGAAGGCGAGCTGGCCCACAAGGACAGCATGGGCAACGGCTCGGTGCTGAAATACGGCGACGTGCAGCGCATGAGCGCAGGCACCGGTGTGCGGCACAGCGAGTTCAACCACTCGGAAACGCAAGGCGTGCACTTCCTGCAGATCTGGATCCAGCCCAATGTGACCGGCATCCAGCCCAGCTACGAAGAGAAGCACTTCGCGCCGGAAAGCAAACAGGGCCAGCTGCGCCTGGTTGCCTCCAGCGACGGCCGCGACGGTTCCGTGCTGATCCACCAGGACGCGGCGATCTACGCCACCATCCTGAACGGCGCCGACGCCCTGGAGCACACGCTGGAAAAAGGCCGCACCGCCTACGTCCACGTAATCCGCGGCAACGTGACGGTGAACGGTGTGGACCTGAAAGGCGGCGACGCCCTGAAGGTCACCGGCGAGCCCGGCCTCACGCTGGCGCGCGGCGACGCGGCCGAAGTGCTGGTCTTTGATTTGCCCTATTGAAATAGGGATAACAGGGCCTAACATATCTATAGCGTAATTTTTGCTATGATGGCAGGGCGCGCGCGATCCGCAGGACGGTTCGGCGCGCCCTTTTTAGTTTCAAGCACCTGAATTTAAAGCAATAGAGAGTACAGCCATGCAGTCCGCCGCCGAAGCACCAGTGAAAGAAGAACTCGATTACGTGACCTCCTGCGCGCTCCCCACGCCATGGGCGCAGTTCACGCTGCACGCGTTTGTCGAACACGCCACGGGCAAGGAGCACCTGGCCATGGTGCTGGGCGACATCAGCGACGGCGCGCCCGTGCTGGCGCGCGTGCACTCCGAGTGCCTGACGGGCGACGTGCTGTTCTCGCAGCGCTGCGACTGCGGCGCCCAGCTGGAAGGCGCGCTGAAGAAAGTGGCGGCCGAAGGACGCGGCGTGGTGCTCTACCTGCGCCAGGAAGGACGCGGCATCGGCCTGATCAACAAGATGCGCGCCTACCGCCTGCAGGAAGCCGGCGCCGACACGGTGCAGGCCAACGAACAGCTCGGCTTCAAGGCCGACCAGCGCAACTACGCGCTGGTGGAGCCCATGCTCAAGCAGTTCGGCGTGCAAAGCCTGCGCCTGATGACCAACAACCCGCGTAAGATCGCCGCCATGGAAGCGCTGGGCATCCCGGTGGCCGAGCGCGTGCCGCTGCTGGTCAACCGTAACAAGTTCAACCAGAATTACCTGAATACCAAGGCCGCCAAGCTGGGCCATATGATGACCCCGCCTCCGGCGGCCGCCGAGGACGGCGAACTGTAAGCGCCAACGCCCCCGTCCCCAAGTCACAAGGAATGCATGAAACTTACCCGTCTTGCCACCGTATTGACCATGACTTGGGGCTGCGCCCAGGCGCTGGCGGCCCCGCCAACGGCGCCGGCGCCCTCGGCAACGTCAGTCCCGCCCACGCCCAGCATCGTCCAGCGCCCCATTCCCGGCTCGCCGCCGCAAATTCAGCCCGGCCAGCCGCCTTCCGCTGAAGCCGGCCAGCCGCTGCCGCCGCCGTCCAGCGCGGCGCAAAAACTGTACTCCTCCGCCAAGGCCGACCTGCTGCAGGTGCGCTCGCTGCTGAAAAGCGGCCGCACGCAGTCCTCGGTCGGCTCCGGCTTCCTGGTCGGTAACAGCAATCTGGTCGTCACCAACTACCACGTGGTCTCGCAGTTTGCGCTCGATCCGGACAACTACGTCGGCGAATGGGTGGACACCGGCGGCCAGCGCGGCAACGTCGAGCTGCTGGCCGTGGACGTGCTGCACGACCTGGCCGTGGTGCGCGTAAACCGCAACGGCACCGGCGTGTTCAAGGTGCCCGAACAGCTGGCGCGCCTGAGCCAGGGCCAATACCTGTATTCGCTGGGTAACCCGCTCGACCTCGGCTTCGCCATCTCGGAAGGCTCCTACAACGGCGTCATCACGCGCAGCTTCTACGACCAGCTGATGTTCACCGGCCCCATCAATTCCGGCATGAGCGGCGGCCCCAGCGTGACGGTGGACGGCGACATCGCCGGCGTGAACGTGTCCAAGCGCCTGGACGGCGAACTGGTGAGTTTCCTGGTGCCGGCCCGCTTCGCGCAGGAATTGCTGAAGAAAGTGCCGCAGGACAAAGCGCCGCCGCGCAACTTCACTTCGGTGGTGGTGGAGCAATTGCTGCAGCACCAGAAAGCCATGGTGGACCAGCTGCTGGCCACGCCCATGACCATGAAGCCCATGGGCCCCTATATGGTGCCGGTGCGCGAGTCCGAACAGATGCGCTGCTGGGGCCGCTCCAACGTCAAGGCCAACAAGCCCTACACGGTGGACATCACCAGCTGCTCGATGGAATCGGCCATTTTCGTGTCCGGCACCCTGCAGACCGGCGCCATCGGCATCCGCCACCAGTTCATGCGCAGCACCGGCCTGGACCCGCTGCGTTTCGCCCAGCTCTCGAGCGCCTCTTTCCAGAATGAGAATTTCGGCGGCAACAAGGACGCGCACCTGACCGGCCCGCAATGCACGGAAATGTTCGTCAAGAACCAGACCCTGCCGCTGCGCGCCGTGCTGTGCGTGCGCGCCTACCGCAAATTCACCGGCCTGTACGACTTCGCGCTGCTCACCGCCAGCACCGATGAAAGCATGATGAATCTGCAAAGCCGCATGGACGCGCGCGGCGTGTCCTACGACAACGGCATGCGCGCCACGCAGGCCTTCCTGCAGGCGCTGGCGCGGGGAGCGGTCAAATGACGCCACCCTATTTCATCGAAGTGCTGGCCGCCAACGGCGACGTGCTGCAGCGGCAGCGCATCGAGCACCTGCCCATCCACATCGGCCGGGGCTACGGCAACGACTTCATCCTGGACGACGCCCACACCGCCGAACGCCACGCCGTGGTGGAAGCGGACGACAACGGCCATCTGGTGCTGCACGACCTGGGCACGCACAACGGCGTGATCCATCTCGGCAAGCGCCAGCTCAGCGTGCCGCTCAGCGGCACCACCGTGGTGCGCCTGGGCCACACCCGCCTGCGCGTGCGCGACGCCAATTTCCCCGTGCCGCCGGAAGTGGCGGACACCACCATGCACGCCTGGGAGGGCGGCGCTCCGGCGCTGGCCGGCCTGGCGCTGATCGCGCTGTTCATCGGCGCCGAGGCCGCGCTGGTGGATGCGGAGACGCAATCCTTCCAGACCATCCGTTATCTGCTTGTCATTGCATCCGGCCTGGCCGGCGGGCTGGTGTGGAGCGGCCTGTGGGCGCTGGCCAACCGCCTGTTTGGCGGCCACGCCCGCATGGGGCGGCATCTGTTCATCCTCGGCTCCGGCCTGGTGATGGCGGGCGCGTGGCGCGTGCTGAGCAATGTGCTGGCCTATGCGTGGTCGCTGGAGTGGCTCACCCGCTACGGCAATCTTGTCACCTTGGCCATCGTCTGCGGCGTGATCTTCTTCCACATGCGCACCATCAAGCCGCGCAATCCGAAGACGCTGATGAAGGGCTGCATGGTGCTGATGGCCCTGGGCTCAGGTTTGATACTGGCAAGCAATATGCAGAATTCCGGCCGGCTGGCGGACGAGCTCTACATGTCCGTGCTGCTGCCGCCGGTGGTGCGCCAGAGCCCGGACCATCCGGTAAGCGACTTCATGGCCGAAGCCGCCAAACTGAAAACCCAGGCCGACGCCGCCCGCGCGCGCGCCGGCAAATCCGAGCCGGACGACGACGACCAGGATTAAAAAGGCAGGCTCACACCTCACACCGTAGGGCGGGTTAGCGCAGCGTAACCCGCCATGCCGGCTCAATCCCAGGCCGGCCCTTTTAATTCCACAGTATTACCTTCCGGGTCGTCGACATAAATCGATGGCCCCTCTCCTTCCGCGCCATAACGCGATTCCGCAGGCCCGGCGACAATACCCGCCGCAGCCAGCTCGGCCAAAATAGCCGCCTCGTCAAAATCCTCCACCCGGAAACAGAAATGGTCCATATTGCGGCCTTCCTTGCCGGGCGCCGCACCGCCCATTTTCCCGAGTTTGCCGTCCACCGGCACCAGATCCACCAATGAGCTGCCTGCGCGCAATTGAATCAGCCCGATTGCCTCCTGCCGCTTTTCAATAGTGCATCCCAGCACCCCGGTATAAAACTGGACCATCTTATCCAGATCCACTACCCGCAGCACGATATGGTCAATTTCCCGCAGTTTAATCATTACGCCTCCTTAAATACGGCCACGAATGAACTTGCCGAGGAAAGTATCGCATTCCTTCGGGGTCAATACTTTCACCGGATCGCCATGATAAACGTAAAGAAACGGCGTCCCCCCCAAACGATCGGTTAATTTAGCCGATACCAGGAATTGCGTTCCCAAGGGATAAGTTTCCGTATCACTCATGCTGCGCGCGCAATGCACCAGCAGGGAATTGGAATAAGCCTGTCCCGGCACGGGGCAAATCTTCACCTGCCCATCCCGCCAGCAAGACTCCACCGCCACATCCCGATAAGCATAAACATCGCGCGCCATTGCCACTCCTCATTGAAAACCAATCCTCATTATACCCACGCCAAGGCGCAGCAGCCACGATCATGCCTTTTCCCGGCATGAACAAGCTAATAATTAGCATACCAAGCCCGTGACGATGAGCGAACTCAAGGCGAGAGTATGCGATTCACATCAAGATGCTATAACTTGCACTGGATTGGGGAGCCGCTAAAATGAAGACAGAGCGCCTCACCTGGGATGAATCCAAACGGCCGAGCAATATGCGCAAGCCTGTTTCTGTCATTTATACGGAGAATGAAAATGAAATCAGAATTATCTCGCTCCGAAAAACAACTCGATCCGAAGAAAAAATCCTCACCCGAGATCTCCCTGACTGAATGGGAGCGCTTAGAAGATACGTCCTAACAAATAGATTATCAAGCCAAAATAAGCAGCGCAACTGCATCCGCATTAATTCCTTCTTCGCGGCCGAGATAACCCATCTTTTCGTTGGTCTTGGCTTTGATATTCACCTGGCCAACTGCCACGCCCAAATCCTCAGCAATATTCGCGACCATCGCGGGGATATGCGGCGCCATTTTAGGGCGCTGGGCGATAATCGTGGCGTCGATGTTGCCAATGTCATAGCCGGTGGCTTTAACGCGTTTCGCGGCTTCGCGCAGCAATGCCCGTGAATCCGCGCCCTTGAATTCAGGGTCAGTATCCGGGAAATGCTTGCCGATATCGCCCAGCGCGGCGGCGCCCAATATTGCGTCGGTAATAGCGTGCAGCAAGGCATCCGCGTCGGAATGGCCCAGCAGGCCGAGATGATGGGGAATATCCACCCCGCCCAAGATCAGTTTGCGGCCTTCCACCAGGCGGTGGCAGTCATAACCCTGGCCAATTCGGAATGGGAGTTGCACGGTCATTTTTCTTCCTTTTCTGGATGCGCCAGATACATTTCGGCGATGCGTATGTCGCTGGGTAAAGTAACTTTCAGGTTGCGCGGATGGCCTTCCACCAACTGCGGCGATAGGCCCAGCAGCTCGACGGCGCTGGCGTCGTCGGTGATCGCGCTGGGGTCGGCGGCACTCGACAGGGCGCGCAGCAGCAGTTCATAGCTGAACATTTGCGGCGTCTGCGCCAGCCACATGCCGTCGCGCGGGATGGTGGCGGTGGCGCCGGAACGGGTGGTTTTAACGGTGTCCACCACGGGCAAGGCCAGCAGGCCGCCGGCGGGATTGCCGCCCGCTTCCGTGATCAGTTTGGCAATTAATCCCGGCGTCAGGCCGGGGCGCGCAGCGTCGTGGACCAAGACCAGATCGGCGGCCCCAATACGCTCACCGGCGGCGCGCAGACCGTTCAGAATGCTGTCCATGCGCGTTGCGCCGCCGCAGCGCAGCACGGTGACGCGCGCCTCGCCGGCGGCAAGGACACTGGCGCCCTCACCCGCCTCCGGCAGCACGCCGGCGATATAGCCGTCCGCCTCGCTCACGACCACGAAGACATGCGCAATCAGCGGGCTGGCCAGGAAGGCGTCCACCGTCAGGCGCAGCATCGGTTTCCCGTTGATGGGCAGATACTGCTTGGGACTGGCCGCCGCCATGCGGGCGCCGACGCCCGCCGCCGGGATCAGCGCGAAATACTGTATTTGTTCTGTCATTCTGCTCTCATTATCGGCGGCCCAGGCCCTTGCTCAGCACGGCCTGGATCTCGCCATTGCACGCCTTGCTCAGGCGCATATACTCTGCCGGCGCGTCGATCTGCGCCTGCACGGTTTCCACTTTGGCCATCTCGGCCTTGATATAGGGCAGCCAGCCGGTATCGATTTCCCGCGCCAGCGCCGTCCTGGCCGTGCCGCCCGGCGCATACAGCGGCTTGCCGCCATAGCGGTTGGCCAGCGCTGCCCGCACGGTCTGCTCCACCTTGGGCAGGTGGTCCATATACGCTTTCATATGGCGGAACTCGTGCTCCAGGATCTCCTTGTAGCCGCAGCTGCCCGGCGGGAATTCGCTGCTGACGTAGATCAGCACCGGCGCATAGCTCAGCTTGACCGACACCTGCGGCGATACGCACTCGTAGCCCGTGACCGGATCGGTCAGCATGGCGCCGTCGGACGCGATGGCCACGCGGGAATCGGTCTTGGTCAGTCCCAGCACATAGGTGTTGGCGCGCGCCGCCCCCTTCATGACGGTAAGCGCGCGGAAGGACAGGCGGTTGTCCACGCTGTAGCCGTTCTGTTGCGCCGTCAGGATGGACACGGACTTGTTGATGCTGTCCTCGCAGCGGGCCTGGAACGGCGTGCGGCCCGCGCCTGCGGCAGCGGCCGGGCTTGCGGCCAGCCAGCAAAGCGCCAGGCACCAGCCCGGCAGCGCGCACGCCAGTTTGCTCATCGCGCTCAGCCCGGCTGCCACGCTCCGGCCAAGATTTTCTCCAGCCAGAACGCGCCTATCATGGTTTTCACGTCCGTGATCTCGCCGCTGCGCACCCAGTCGAGCATCTGCTCCACGCTCACGGCCATGGTTTCCACGAACTCGCCCTCGTCCAGCTTGGGCGGGCCGGCGGTCAGCCCGCGCGCCAGGAAGATGTCCAGGTGCTCGTCCGAGTAGGCGATGGCGTTGTGGATGGTGCAGACGAACTGCCAGTCGCTGGCTGTATAGCCGGTTTCTTCCTCCAGCTCGCGCTTGGCGCCCTCGAGCGCGGTCTCGCCGGCGTCTTTCTTGCCTGCGGGGAGTTCGATGAATACGCGGTCGAGCGGATAGCGGAACTGGCGTTCCAGCAGCACGCGGCCGTCGTCGAGTACGGGAATGATCACCACCGCGCCGGGGTGCTTGATGTATTCGCGGCCGGTGGGCTTGCCATCCGGTAGCGTTACGCGGTCTTTGTGGACTTTGAGGAAATAGCCGTCATAGGCCAGGCCGCCGTCGATCTTGGTTTCTTTCAGGTGCGCATCCATGCGCCCTCCTCTTGCTGAGACAGAAACCGCAGTGTATCAGTGACGGGGCTTGTACAGGTAGCGCAGGACGAAACCGGGGAAGGCCAGCACGATGAACAGGCAGGCGGAGATGGCGTAGAACTCCCACGATTGCGGGAACACGGTGCCGATGCGGCCTTCCAGCAGCACGGCCACGCCGCCTACCAGGAAGTACAGCACGGCCAGTTCCGCCAGCCGCACCAGGAAGGTCTTGTGCGGGGAGGAACCGGCGCGCCGGCTGGCCGAAGGCGCGCCCGAGGTGAGCGCGGCCTTGACCGGAATAACTGCGAATACCTTGTCGTTGAAGAAAGGCAGATTGGCGCCCGCAACCGCGAGCAGGATGACCAGCCAGCTGGAGGCGCCAATATCCATCAGGCCGCCAGGGTCTTGCGCATGGCGTCCAGGCAGGCGTTCAGCAGCGGGCCCGGAATCATGCCCATGCCCACCACGGCCAGCGCGTTCAGGCCCAGCACCAGGCTGGTGTCGGCGTTCACGGCCAGCGGCGCGGTGTCTGCAGGCTCGTCGAACCACATCACTTTCACAACGCGCAGGTAGTAGAACGCGCCGATCAGCGAGAACATCACGGCCAGCACGGTCAGCCATACGGCGCCGGTGTGCAGCACGGATTGCAGGACCGAGAACTTGGCGGCAAAGCCCACCAGCGGCGGTACGCCGGCCAGCGAGAACATCATGATGGACATGATCAGCGCGTACCAGGGCGAACGCTTGCTCAGGCCCTTGAAGTCGTTCAGCTCGTCGGCCTCGAAGCCGGCGCGCGACAGCACCATGATCAGGCCGAAGCTGCCCAGCGTGGTCAGCACGTAGACGATGGAGTAGTACATCGCGGCGCTGTAGGCAGCGGCGGCGTTGCTCTTGTCCACGCCGGTTACGCCGGCCAGCAGGCCCAGCAGCACGAAGCCCATTTGCGCGATGGTCGAGTACGCCAGCATGCGCTTCAGGTTGGTCTGCGCGATCGCGGTCAGGTTGCCGATGCCCAGCGACAGCACGGCCAGTATCATCAGCATCTGCTGCCAGTCGTTAGCCATAGGCAGCAGGCCTTCCACCAGCAGGCGCACGCAAATGGCGAACGTCGCCAGCTTGGGCGCGGCGCCCAGCAGCAGGGTCACCGGCGTCGGCGAGCCCTGGTACACGTCCGGTACCCACATGTGGAACGGCACGGCGCCCAGTTTGAAGGCCAGGCCGGCAACCACGAACACCAGGCCGAACACCAGGATGGCAGGCTTGATGGTGCCGTCGGCGGCTTTCGCGGCCACGGCGTTCAGTTCCATGGTGCCGGTGGCGCCGTACAGCATCGAGATGCCATACAGCAGGAAGCCGGAAGCCAGCGCGCCCAGGATGAAGTACTTCATGGCCGCTTCGGTCGATTGCGCGTGGTTGCGGCGCAGCGCCACCAGGGCGTACAGCGACAGCGACATCAGTTCCAGGCCCAGGTAGATCGACAGGAAGTTGTTACCCGAGATCATGACCATCTGGCCCAGCAGCGCGAACAGCGCCAGCACGTAGAACTCGCCGCCCAGCTCGCCGCCCAGCATGCCGCGCTGGTGCGCGTACTGGCGGGAGTAGATCAGCGTCAGCGCCACGGCCACGTAGGACGCGATCTTCAGCAGGTTCGCCATCGGGTCCGAGATGAACATGTCGTTGAAGGCGTACACCGTGGTGCCGGCGTTGAAGTCGGCGAAGGAGAACACCGCGCAGCCCGCCAGCGTCAGCAGCGAGAGCACGTAGGTGATGCCGCGCTTGCTCTCACCGAGGAACATATCGATCAGCAGGATGGCCGAGGCGGCCACCAGCAGGAAGATCTCGGCGGAGAGCGGCGCCAGTGTGGCCACGTGGGTGGCCTGAGTGATTGGATTCATGTAGAGCTTTCCCGTTTATTTCTTATGGCAGCTTGGTCTGCGCGACATGCTTGAGCAGGTCGGCCACCGAGGTTTGCATGGTGTCGGTGAATGGCGCCGGGTACAGGCCCATCACCAGCACAGCGATTGCCAGGATGCCCAGCATCAGGAACTCGCGGCCGTTGATGTCGGTCAGTTCCGCCACGTGGTGGTTGGTCACTTTGCCGAAGATCACGCGCTTGGCCATCCACAGCGAGTACGCCGCGCCCCAGATCAGCGCCGAAGCAGCCACGATGCCGGTCACGAAGTTGAACTGCACCGCGCCCAGGATCACCATGAACTCGCCCACGAAACCGGAGGTCGCTGGCAGGCCGCAGTTGGCCATCGAGAACAGGATGAAGAAGGCGGCGAATTTCGGCATCTTGTTCACCACGCCGCCGTAGTCGGCGATGTTGCGCGAGTGGGCGCGGTCATACAGCACACCGATGCACAGGAACATGGCGCCGGAGATGAAGCCGTGCGAAATCATCTGCACGATGCCGCCCTGCACCGACATGTCGTTGAACATGAAGAAGCCCAGCGTGACGAAGCCCATGTGGGCGATCGACGAGTAAGCAACCAGCTTTTTCATGTCCTTCTGCACCAGCGCCACCAGGCCGATGTAGACCACGGCGATCAGCGACAGGCCGATCACGAACCAGGCCAGTTCGCGCGATGCGTCCGGCACGATAGGCAGCGAGAATCGGAGAAAACCATATGCGCCCAGTTTCAGCATGATGGCGGCCAGCACGGCGGAACCGCCGGTCGGCGCTTCCACGTGGACGTCCGGCAGCCAGGTGTGGACCGGGAACATCGGCACTTTCACGGCGAAGGCCATGAAGAAGGCGAAGAAGATGGCGATCTGCTCGTTCATCGTCAGCTTGGCCGCATGCCAGTCCAGCACGCTGAAGCTGCCGGTCTTGTTGTACAGGTAGATGATGGCGACCAGCGTCAGCAGCGAGCCAAAGAAGGTGTACAGGAAGAACTTGAACGACGCGTAAATGCGGTTCGCGCCGCCCCACACGCCGATGATGATGTACATCGGGATCAGCGTGGCTTCAAAGAAGAAGTAGAACAGCAGGCCGTCGGTGGCGGTGAAGACACCGATCATCAGGCCGGACAGGATCAGGAAGGCGCCCATGTATTGCGCCACGCGTTCCTGGATCACTTCCCAGGCCGAGATCACCACGATGATGGTGATGAAGGCGGTCAGCGGCACGAACCACAGCGACAGGCCGTCGATGCCCAGCGAGTAGAAGATGTTGAAGCGCTCGATCCACGGCGACTTCTCGACGAACTGCATGCCGTGGGCGGCGTTGTCGAAATGCGAGATCAGCGGCAGCGTCGGCAGCAGCGAAACGATGGAGCCGATCAGGGCCATGACACGCACCATGCCGGCGCGCGAATCGCGCCCGGTAGCCAGCACGATCAGGCCTGCCAGTATCGGCATCCAGATCGAAAGGCTCAAGTAAGGAAGATTATTCATTGTTGACTGTATCTTTTTTCTAGTTGCGTGTCAGCTGTTAAGCGTGCCAAAACGGCAGGAAGTAGACCAGGAAACCGACAATGCCCAGGATCATCACGAACGCATAGTGGTAGATGTAGCCGGTCTGCGCCAGGCGGGTCAGCGAGGAGAACCACGCCACCACTTTTGCACTGCCGTTCACCACCAGGCCGTCGATCAGGGTACGGTCGCCCACTTGCCACAGGCCGTTGCCCAGCACGCGCGCGCCGCCGGCGAACACTGCCTGGTTGAACTTGTCCATGTAGTACTTGTTGTCCAGCAGGGTGTGGATCGCCTTGAACTTGGCGTAGAACCAGGCCGGTACGCGTGGATTGATCATGTAGCAGTAGTACGCGGTCGCAACGCCGGCGATGGCCAGCCACAGTGGCAGCGAAGTCAGCGAATGCACGGCCATGGCCCAGGCGCCGTGGAATTCTTCGGTCAGGATTTCCATCGCCTTGTGGTTCTCGCCGATGGTGATCACGCCTTTGAAGAAGTCGCCATGCAGCATAGGTGCAATGGTGAAGTAGCCGATCAGGACCGACGGAATCGCCAGCATCACCAGCGGGAACCAGACCACGAATGGGGACTCGTGCGGTTTCTCGCCCGGCGCCAGGCCGTGGTGCTCGTGCTCGTCATGGTCGTCGTGACCGTGGTCGTCGTGCGCGGCGTGGGCCGCGGCGGGAGCATGCGCATCATGGCCATGTGCTTCGTGCGCGTGGGCCTTGCCGAAACGCTCTTCGCCGTGGAACACCAGGAAGTACATGCGGAAGGAGTAGAACGCGGTCACGAACACGCCGGCCAGCACGGCGAAGTTCGCAAAGCCTGCACCCCAGATATGGGTTTCATGCACGGCTTCGATGATCGAATCCTTCGAGTAGAAGCCCGAGAACAGCGGCGTACCGATCAGCGCCAGGGAACCCAGCAGCGAGGTGAACCAGGTGATCGGCATGTACTTGCGCAGGCCGCCCATGTTGCGGATGTCCTGGTCGTGGTGCATGCCGATGATGACCGAACCGGCGCCCAGGAACAGCAGTGCCTTGAAGAACGCGTGCGTCATCAGGTGGAACACGGCCACCGAGTAGGCCGAAGCGCCCAGCGCCACGGTCATATAGCCCAGCTGCGACAGCGTGGAGTAAGCCACCACGCGCTTGATGTCGTTCTGGATAATGCCCAGGAAGCCCATGAACAGCGCGGTAATCGAACCGATCACCAGCACGAAGGACAGCGCGGTGTCCGACAGCTCGAACAGCGGCGACATGCGGGTCACCATGAAGATGCCTGCGGTAACCATGGTTGCGGCGTGGATCAGCGCGGAGATCGGGGTTGGACCTTCCATCGAGTCCGGCAGCCACACGTGCAGCGGGAACTGGGCCGATTTGCCCATGGCGCCGATGAACAGGCAGATACAGGCCACGCTCAGCAGCATCCAGTCGGTGCCCGGCAGGTGCAGCAGCGCCAGTGCGTCCTTCTTGGCGAACACTTCCTGGTAGTCCATGGTGCCGGCGTAGGCCAGCAGCAGGCCGATGCCCAGGATGAAGCCGAAGTCGCCCACGCGGTTGACCAGGAAGGCCTTCATGTTGGCGAAGATCGCGGTTGGACGGGTGTACCAGAAACCGATCAGCAGGTAGGAAACCAGGCCCACTGCTTCCCAGCCGAAGAACAGCTGCAGGAAGTTGTTGGACATGACCAGCATCAGCATCGAGAACGTGAACAGCGAGATGTAGGAGAAGAAGCGGTTATAGCCTTCGTCGTCCTTCATGTAGCCGATGGTGTAGATGTGAACCATCAGCGACACGAAGGTCACCACGTTCATCATCATGGCCGTCAGCGCGTCGACCTGGAAGCCCACGGCCAGCTTCACGCCGGCCACGGTCATCCAGCGGTACACATCGCCGTTGTAGGATGCGCCGTCCAGCACTGCGAGCAGGGTCTGGAAGGAAATAATGAATGCAATCAGCACGCCCAGGATGGTCGCAGTGGTTGCCACTTTTCGGCCAACTACGTTGCCGAAGAATTTGGTGCCGAGCAGGCCCGCAATTGCTGAGCCCGCCAGCGGAGCCAGCGGTACAGCCAAAAGGAGGTTAGGGTTAAGCCCCGTCATGATGAACCTTAATGTTTATTATTCGAGGTTGTTAACTCAGCCTTTGAGGCTGTCCAGGTCTTCCACGTTGATGGTGTCCAGGTTACGGAACATCACCACCAGGATCGCCAGGCCGATTGCCGATTCGGCAGCCGCCACGGTCAGAATGAAGAAGACGAAGATCTGCCCGGCCGCGTCGCCAAGGTAGTGCGAGAAGGCGATGAAATTCATGTTCACTGCCAGCAGCATCAGTTCGATGGCCATCAGCAGGACGATGATGTTCTTGCGGTTCAGGAAAATACCGACGATCGAGATCGCGAACAGGATCGCGCCCAGGACCAGGTAGTGAGCCAGAGATAAAGTCATTGAGCCTCCTTCGGTGCTACGTTCGTTGCCGCGTCGCGGGCGGTCGCCTTCATCTTGACGATGCGCAGGCGGTCGTTGCGCTTGACGCGCACAGCGTCAGCAGGATCGAAGTACTTGATGTCCTTGCGCTTGCGCAGGGTCAGCGCCACGGCGGCGATAATCGCCACCAGCAGCACCACGGCCGCGATTTCGAAGGCGTAGATGTACTTGGTGTAGATCAGCATGCCCAGCGCCTTGGTCGAGCCGATGTGGCCGGCCGCTTCCGGCGCGGTGGCGCCGTTGATGCCGAAGGAGCGCCAGATCACCGACGCCATTTCCAGCACGATGATGCCGCCGATCACGCCGGCGATGGGCAGGTAGCCCCAGAAGCCTTCGCGCAGCTTGGCCACGTGGATGTCCAGCATCATCACCACGAACAGGAACAGCACCATCACGGCGCCGACATACACCAGCACCAGCACGATGGAGAGGAATTCAGCTTTGAGCAGCATCCAGATGCCGGCCGCCTGGAAGAAGGCCAGCACCAGGAACAGCGCGGCCTGAACCGGGTTCGGGGCCGTGATTACGCGGATCGACGCCAGCACGAGGATGGCGGAGAACACGTAGAAAAGAATGGTTGTAAAGTCCATTTGTAGTCCAGATCAGTATCGGTGGCGATCAGCGGTACGCTGCATCCGCTTCGCGGTTGGCGGCGATGTCGGCTTCGTAGCGGTCGCCCACTGCCAGCAGCATCTCTTTGGTGTAGTACAGATCGCCGCGCTTCTCGCCGTGGTATTCCAGCACGTGGGTTTCCACGATGGAGTCCACCGGGCAGGATTCTTCGCAGAAGCCGCAGAAGATGCACTTGGTCAGATCGATGTCATAGCGCGTGGTGCGGCGCGAGCCGTCGTCGCGCTGTTCCGATTCGATCGTGATGGCCATGGCCGGGCACACCGCTTCGCACAGCTTGCAGGCGATGCAGCGCTCTTCCCCGTTGGGGTAGCGGCGCAGCGCATGCAGGCCGCGGAAGCGCGGCGACATCGGCGTCTTCTCTTCCGGGTACTGCACCGTGATCTTGCGGGCAAACATGTACTTGCCCGTCAGGGCCATGCCTTTGATCAGTTCCGACAGCATCAGGCTGCCGAAGAAGTCTTTAACTTTTTCCATGTCGCTTCCTTACTTCCAAATATTCCACGGCGAATTGATCACGCCTGCTACCAGCACCAGCCAGACCAGGGTCAGCGGGATGAAGACTTTCCAGCCCAGACGCATGATCTGGTCATAGCGGTAGCGTGGGAAGGTACCGCGCACCCAGATGAAGATCGAGACGATGGCGAAGGTTTTCGCGAACAGCCAGAAGAAACCGCCGAAACCGCCGCCGAACTCCAGGAACTTGAACGGTGCAGCCCAGCCGCCCAGGAACATGATGGCGGCCAGCACGCCGACCAGGATCATGTTGGCGTATTCGGCCAGCATGAACATGGCGTAGGACATGCCCGAGTATTCCACCATGTGGCCGGCCACGATTTCCGACTCGCCTTCCACCACATCGAACGGGTGGCGGTTGGTCTCGGCCAGGCCGGAGGTCAGGTAGATCACGAACAGCGGCAGCAGCGGCAGCCAGTTCCACGACAGGAAGTTCATGCCCATCTCCACCATCTGGCCCTTTTCCTGGCCCTGGACGATGTCGATGAAGTTCAGCGAGCCCGATACCATCAGGATCACCACCATCACGAAGCCCATCGGGATCTCGTAGGAGATCATCTGGGCCGAGGCGCGCATGGCGCCCATGAAGGAGTATTTCGAGTTGGACGACCAGCCGGCGATGATGATGCCGTACACCTCCATCGAGGTGATCGCCAGCAGCAGCAGCAGGCCCGCGTTCACGTTGGCCAGCACGGCTTCCGGACCGAAAGGCACCACCGACCAGGCGGCCAGCGCCGGCATGATGGTCATCACGGGACCGATCACGAACAGGCCTTTGGCGGCCTTGCTCGGAATAACGATCTCTTTGAGCAGCAGTTTCAGCGCGTCGGCGATAGGCTGCAGCAGGCCGCCGGGACCGACGCGGTTAGGGCCGATACGGATCTGGATCCAGCCGATCAGCTTGCGCTCCCACAGGGTGGCGTAAGCGACCAGGCCCATCAGCGGCAGCAGCACGCACAGCAGCTTGATCATGGTCCAGACAAAGAACCACACTTGCGGACCCAGCAGAGCCGAGCCGTTGGTGGTGATGGTGTTGACGAATTCCAGCGCCATTACTTGGCCTCCCCTGCTTTGGCTACGGTGATGGCGCCGAACATGGCGCCCAGCTTGGCGGTCGACTCATGCGCGGCCGGCACGCGGACCACATTGGCCGCCAGGCCAGCGTCGATCACGGCTTCCAGCACGGCAGTACCACTGCCCTGGGTCACGGTCACTTTGTCGCCGGCCTTGACGCCCAGCGAGGCGGCGGTCGCCACCGAGATGCGCGCCACGGGGGCGGCGCCGTCGATGGTGGCCAGCAGCGGACCGGAACGGCGCGCGATGGCGTCGGCGAAGTGGATAGGCACGTCGGCCAGGCGCTCCAGCGAACCGGCGGTGCCGAACTTGGCGGCGGCGACAGCTTGCTTGGACACGTTGTTCAGCTTGCCCGACAGGTCGGTCACGCCCTTGCCCAGCAGCTCGTCGCGGATCGCTTCCGAGGTGTCGTAGTCGAAACCGGACAGGCCCAGGATGTTGCCCAGTACGCGCAGCACTTTCCAGCCCGGACGGGTTTCGCCCAGCGGCTTGACGGTGGCGTTGAAGCTTTGCGCGCGGCCTTCGGCGTTGACGAAGGTGCCGGAGGTTTCGGTGAACGGCGAAATCGGCAGCAGCACGTCGGCGTGGTCCATGCCATGCTTGAAGGCGGACAGCACGACGACCATCTCGGCCTGCTTCAGCGCGGCGGCGGCCGTTTGCGGGTTGGCCGCATCCAGTTCCGGTTCCGCGTTCAGCAGCAGATAGGCTTTCTTCGGTGCGGAGAACGCAGGAGCGGCGCTTTTCGCGGTGGCGTTGGCCAGGTAGCCGCCCACGGTGTTGGCGGCTTCCACCAGGTAGCCCAGCTTGGCGCCGGTCTGTTCGGCGATCCACTGCGCGGCGGCGTGCAGCGCGGACGCTTGCGGATGCGCGGCGGCGGCGTTGCCCAGGAAGACGGCCTTGCGCTCGCCGGACAGCAGCGAAGCAGCGATGCCCTTGGCGGCGTCCGAAGCTTCAATGCCTTCGAAGCCTGCGGGAGCGGCCACTTCTTTCGCGGCGGCCACGGCCACAACGACTTGCGACAGCGCGGCCAGCCAGTCCGACGGCGCGGCGGTGATCTGGTTTGCCACGTTGATCAGGCTGTCGTCTGCGGTGCCGTTCAGCACGGACAGCTTGGCGCCCGATTTGACGGCGGCGCGGATGCGGGTTGCCAGCAGAGGGTGATCCTTGCGCAGGAAGGAGCCGATGACGAACACGCGCTGCAGCGACGTCACGTCGGCAACCGGCATGCCCAGCCATGGCGACACCTGGCCGTCCAGCGCGAAGTCGCTCTGGCGCAGGCGGAAGTCCACGTGCTCGGAACCCAGCGAACGGGTCAGCTTTTGCAGCAGGTGCAGTTCTTCGGTGGTCGAATGCGCGGTCGCGTAGGACGCGATCGCGTCGGCGCCGTGTTCATGCTTGATGTTTTTCAGGCCGTGCGCCACGTATTCCAGCGCGGTCTGCCAATCCACTTCTTTCCACTCGCCGCCTTGCTTCAGCATGGGCTGGGTCAGGCGTTCGGCGCTGTCCAGCGCTTCGTAGGAGAAACGGTCTTTATCGGAGATCCAGCATTCGTTGACCGCGTCGTTTTCCAGCGGCAGCACGCGCATGACCTTGCCAGCCTTGACCTGGACCACCAGGTTGGCGCCCAGCGAGTCGTGCGGCGAGACCGATTTGCGGCGCGACAGTTCCCAGGTACGGGCGCTGTAGCGGAAAGGCTTGGACGTCAGTGCGCCCACCGGGCACAGGTCGATCATGTTGCCGGACATTTCGGAGCTGACCGCTTCGCCGACGAAGCTGGTGATTTCCGAGTGTTCGCCGCGGCCCACCATGCCCAGCTCCATCACGCCGGCCACTTCCTGGCCGAAACGCACGCAGCGGGTGCACTGGATGCAGCGCGCCATTTCCTGCATGGACACCAGCGGGCCGGCCTGCTTGGGCGTGACCACGCGCTTGTCTTCCTGGTAGCGCGATTCGCCCTTGCCGTAGCCCACGGCCAAGTCCTGCAGCTGGCATTCGCCGCCCTGATCGCAGATCGGGCAGTCCAGCGGGTGGTTAATCAGCAGGAATTCCATCACGGACTTCTGCGCCTGCACAGCCTTGTCGCTGGCGGAGCGCACGATCATGCCGGCGGACACGGGCGTGGCGCAAGCGGGCAAAGGCTTGGGCGCCTTTTCCACTTCGACCAGGCACATGCGGCAGTTCGCTGCGATCGACAATTTCTTGTGATAGCAGAAGTGCGGGATGTAGGTTCCCAATTTGTTGGCAGCGTCCATCACCATGCTACCAGCAGGGACTTCGACTTTCTTGCCGTCTATTTCGATTTCAACCATGGTGATCGTTACGCAGCTTAGAGGTAAGCGGGCACCAAGCAATGCTTGTGCTCGACGTGATATTCAAATTCTTCGCGGAATTGCTTGACGAAGGCGCGTACCGGCATCGCGGCGGCATCGCCCAGAGCGCAGATGGTGCGGCCCTGGATGTTGTCGGCGACCGAGTTCAGCAGGTCCAGATCTTCCGGACGGCCCTGGCCGTTCTCGATGCGGTGGACCACGCGGTACATCCAGCCCGTGCCTTCGCGGCATGGGGTGCACTGACCGCACGATTCTTCGAAGTAGAAGTAGGACAAGCGCTCCAGCGCCTTGACCATGCAGCGCGTCTCGTCCATGACGATGATGGCGCCCGAACCGAGCATGGAGCCGGCCTTGGCGATCGAGTCATAGTCCAGATCGGTTTGCATCATCAGTTCGCCGCGCACCACCGGGGCCGAGGAGCCGCCGGGGATGACCGCCTTGATCTTCTTGCCGCCGCGCATGCCGCCGGCCAGTTCCAGGAACTCGGCGAAGGGGGTGCCCAGCGGGACTTCGTAGTTGCCCGGACGCTCGACGTCGCCCGAGATCGAGAAGATCTTGGTGCCGCCGTTGTTCGGCTTGCCCAGCGCCAGGTAGTTCTCCGGACCCATGTTCAGGATGAAGGGAACAGCGGCGAAGGTTTCCGTGTTGTTGATGGTGGTCGGCTTGCCGTACAGGCCGAACGACGCAGGGAAAGGCGGCTTGAAGCGCGGCTGGCCTTTTTTGCCTTCCAGCGATTCCAGCAGCGCGGTTTCCTCGCCGCAGATGTAGGCGCCGTAGCCGTGGTGCGCGTGCAGCTGGAAGCTGAACTCGCTGCCCATGATCTTGTCGCCCAGGAAGCCGGCGGCGCGCGCCTCTTCCAGCGCTTCTTCAAAGCGCAGGTACTCGGCGAAGATTTCGCCGTGGATGTAGTTGTAGCCCACCGTGATGCCCATGGCGTAAGCGCCGATGGCCATGCCCTCGATCAGTGCATGCGGATTGTAGCGCATGATGTCGCGGTCCTTGAAGGTGCCCGGCTCGCCCTCATCTGTATTGCAGACGAGGTACTTCTGGCCCGGGAACTGGCGCGGCATGAAGCTCCACTTCAGGCCGGTCGGGAAACCCGCGCCGCCGCGGCCGCGCAGGCCGGAGGTTTTCAGGTCGGCGATGATGGCTTCGGGCGCGATCTTCTCTTCGATGATGCGGCGCAGCGCCGAATAGCCGCCACGTTTCACGTAGTCGGCCAGGTGCCAGTTGTCGCCGTTCAGATCCTTCAGGATCAGCGGCTTGATGTGACGGTCGTGCAGACTGGTCATTTGTTAGCTTCCTTCAGTTCCACCACCAGCGCGTCGATCTTGTCGTTGCTCATGAAGGAGCACATGCGGTGGTTGTTCACCAGCAGCACCGGCGCGTCGCCGCAGGCGCCCATGCACTCGCCTTCCATCAGCGTGAATTCGCCGTCTTCGGTGGTGTCGCGGTAGTCGATGCCCAGCTTCTGCTTCAGGTGGTGCGCAGCGCGCTCGCCGCCCGACAGGGCGCACGGCAGGTTGGTGCACACGGTGATCTTGTGCTTGCCGACCGGCTTGGTGTTGTACATATTGTAGAAAGTAGCCACTTCCTGCACGGCGATGGCCGGCATGCGGATGTAGTCGGCCAGTTCCTGCATCACATCGGTCGACACCCAGCCCAGTTCAACCTGGGCGTGGGCCAGCGCGGCCATCACGGCCGATTGGCGCTGGTCGTCCGGATACTTGGCCAGTTCGCGGTCAATTTTTTTATAGCACTGCTCTGATAACAACATTCTCTTTGCCTCTCGGACTTAGCGGTCAATACTGCCGAACACGATGTCCTGTGTACCAATAATGGTCACGGCATCGGCAATCATGTGGCCACGCGCCATTTCGTCCAGCGACTGCAGGTGGGCGTAGTCTGGCGCGCGCAGCTTCATGCGGTACGGCTTGTTCGCGCCGTCCGACAGCAGGTAGATGCCGAACTCGCCTTTCGGGTGCTCCACCGCGGCGTATGCTTCGCCCGGCGGCACGTGGAAACCTTCGGTGAACAGCTTGAAGTGGTGGATCAGCGATTCCATATTGGTCTTCATGTCCACGCGCGACGGCGGCGCCACCTTGCGGTTGCTGGACATGACAGGACCCGGATTGTTGCGCAGCCACTCCACGCACTGCTTGATGATGCGGTTCGACTGGCGCATTTCTTCAATGCGCACCAGGTAGCGGTCGTAGCAGTCGCCGTTGGTGCCCACTGGAATGTCGAAGTCCATCAGGTCGTACACTTCGTATGGCTGCTGCTTGCGCAGATCCCACTCGATGCCCGAACCGCGCAGCATGGCGCCGGTGAAGCCCATGGCCAGCGCGTCTTCCGGCGTGACCACGCCGATGCCGACGGTACGCTGTTTCCAGATACGGTTGTCGGTCAGCAGCGTTTCGTATTCGTCGACATAGGTCGGGAAGCGGCGCGAGAAGTCTTCGATGAAGTCGAGCAGCGAACCCTGGCGGTTGTCGTTCAGTTCCTTGATGGTCTTGGCCGACTTGATCGGCGAAGCCTTGTGCTGCGGCATGGTGTCCGGCAGGTCGCGGTACACGCCGCCCGGACGGTAGTAGGCCGCGTGCATGCGCGCGCCCGATACCGCTTCGTAGCAGTCGAACAGGTCTTCGCGGTCGCGGAAGGCGTACAGGAAGGGACCCATGGCGCCCACGTCCAGCGCGTGCGCGCCCAGCCACATCAGGTGGTTCAGCAGGCGCGTCATTTCGTCGAACATCACGCGGATGTACTGTGCGCGCAGCGGGACTTCAACGCCCAGCAGCTTCTCGATCGCCATCACGTAGGCGTGCTCGTTGCACATCATCGACACGTAGTCCAGACGGTCCATATAAGGCACGGACTGCAGGTAGGTCTTCTGCTCGGCCAGCTTCTCGGTGCCGCGGTGCAGCAGGCCGATATGCGGGTCGGCGCGCTGGATGACTTCGCCGTCCAGCTCCAGCACCAGGCGCAGCACGCCGTGCGCTGCCGGGTGCTGCGGACCAAAGTTCAGGGTGTAATTCTTAATCTCAGCCATTATTTCATCCCGTAGTTTTCTTCGCGGATCACGCGCGGCACGTTTTCGCGCGGCTCGATCGTGACAGGCTGGTAGACCACGCGCTTCTGTTCTTCGTCGTAGCGCATTTCCACATAGCCGGAGACCGGGAAATCCTTGCGGAACGGATGGCCCACGAAACCGTAGTCGGTCAGGATGCGGCGCAAGTCGTTGTGGCCTTCGAACAGGATGCCCAGCAGGTCGAACGCTTCGCGCTCGTACCAGTTGACGGCGCGCCAGATCGGCATGACGGACGCCACCACGGGCATGTCGTCGTCCGGTGCGAACACGCGCACGCGCACGCGCCAGTTGTGCTTGACCGACAGCAGGTGCGACACGGCCGCGTAGCGCAGGCCGTCCCAGCTACCGTCGCCGTAGGTCGAATAGTCGACGCCGCACAGGTCGATCAGCTGCTCGAAATGCAGCGTGGGATCGTCGCGCAGGGTCTGCATGACGGCGTAGTAATCGGCCGCTTTCACGGTCAGGGTGATTTCACCCAGCGCTACTACCGTAGTAACGCGATCGCCCAGGGCCGTAGCCAGGGCGTTTTGCAAGACTTCCAATTGTGTACTCATAGTTCTGAAGCGCCCCGTTTAGCGTGCGATCGTGTTGGTACGCTTGATCTTGTTTTGCAACTGCAGGATGCCGTACAGCAGCGCTTCGGCCGTAGGCGGGCAGCCCGGCACGTACACGTCCACCGGTACGATGCGGTCGCAGCCGCGCACCACGGAGTAGGAATAGTGATAGTAGCCGCCGCCGTTGGCGCAGGAGCCCATCGAGATGACCCAGCGCGGCTCGGACATCTGGTCGTAGACCTTGCGCAGCGCCGGCGCCATCTTGTTGCACAGCGTGCCGGCAACAATCATCACGTCGGACTGGCGCGGCGACGGACGGAACACGATGCCGAAGCGGTCCAGATCGTAGCGGGCTGCGCCCACGTGCATCATTTCAACCGCGCAGCAGGCCAGGCCGAACGTCATCGGGAACATAGACCCGGTGCGCGCCCAGTTGATCAGCTTGTCGGCTGTGGTGGTGATGAAACCTTCGTTTAATACGCCTTCAATAGCCATGGCTTATTCCCAATCAAGGGCACCTTTCTTCCAGATATACCAAAAACCGACCACGAATTCGGCGATAAACACCATCATCGTAATGAAACCTTGCCAGCCCAGTTCGCGCATGGAGACGCCCCATGGGAAGAAGAATGCCGTTTCCAGATCGAACAAAATAAACAGAATTGCGACGAGGTAGTATCGTACGTCGAATTTCATGCGTGCGTCTTCGAAGGCCTCGAAACCGCATTCGTAGGGGGACAATTTGGCCGCGTCAGGCTTGTGTGGACCGAGCAGACGGCCAAGCACCTGGGGAACTACGCCGACACCGAGGCCGACGAGCAGGAATAAGAGAACGGGGAAGTAATTTTCGAGGTTCATTGATGAGCTTAATGTTGAACGATCGTTTAGGAAGGCACCGCGCTACCCTGCGGTGCAGTAAACGCTCGACCCCAATCAACATTGAGACCAGGATCAAACGACACATCCTCGTAAAAAAACCAGCTTAGGCCGGGGTGGAGGGATTATTTCCCCTGCCCTGGCGCACCTGCTGGCTTTCTGTATTTCTTTGGTGCCGACGACGAGACTCGAACTCGTACAGCTTTCGCCACTACCCCCTCAAGATAGCGTGTCTACCAATTTCACCACGTCGGCGTTAAGCCCGTTATTCTACAGTGATTTCACTGCTTTGTTAATGCGTATTGCGGCAAAACAAGAAGAAAACGGTAAAGCTTGACTGAATTCCTAGAGTATCAAGGATATCAGGGATATCGAGGGGATTACTTTTGCGGCGCCGGGGCCGGAGCGGACGCAGGCGCGGCAGGCGCCGATGCGGCTGCCGGAGCAGGCACACCGGCGGCGGCGGCAGTGTCAGCGGCGCTCGGCGCGGCTGGCGCGGCGGCCGGGATCGCTGCCGAACCCTTGGTCGGAGCCGGGGTGGTGACCTTGTCCATCACGCCGCCGCCGGTGCTCACGCCCGGGTTGGTGGCCATCGACGCCAGCGCCAGGGTGGCGGCGAAGAAGATGGCCGCCGCCACGGCGGTCGACTTCGACATGAAGTTCGACGAGCCGCTGGCGCCGAACAGGCTGCCGGATGCGCCGGAACCGAAGGCTGCGCCCATGTCCGCGCCCTTGCCGTGCTGCAGCAGCACCAGGCCAATAATAGCCAGCGCCGACAGCACCTGGACGACGACGATGAGGTTGTGCAAAGTGTTCATGCTATTCCATTTCCAATTGAGGGTATTTCAGTTAAATCGTTTTCGGTTAATACATTATTCCGCAGCGTGCACGATGGCGAGGAAATCCGCCGCCTTCAGTGCCGCACCGCCGATCAGGCCGCCGTCGATATCCGGCTGGGCCATCAATTCCCCGGCGTTTTCCGGCTTCATGCTGCCGCCGTACAAAATCTGCACGCCGCCGGCCACCGCCGCGTCGCGGGTGGCCACTTGCTTGCGCAGCTGCGCATGCACCTCCTGCGCCATGGCCGGGGTGGCGGTCTTGCCGGTGCCGATCGCCCATACCGGCTCGTAAGCCAGCACGATCTTGCCCAGTGCCGAAGTTTCCAGCACGTCCAGCACCGCTTGCAGCTGGGCGCACACCACCACATTGGTCTGCCCTGCTTCGCGCTCGGCCAGCGTTTCACCCACGCACACCACCGGGGTCAAGCCAGCAGCCAGCGCAGCCAGCGCCTTCTTGGCCACCAGCTCATTGCTCTCGTGGTGATAGGCGCGGCGCTCCGAGTGGCCCACGATCACATAGCGGCAGCCGAAGTCGGCCAGCATGGACGCGGCAACCTCGCCGGTGTAAGCGCCTGCGGCGTAAGCAGAGACATCCTGCGCACCCCATGCGACGGGCGAACCTTGCAGCGCAGCCTGGCACTGGGCCAGGTAAGGCGCAGGCGCGCACACGGCGCAGTCAGCCTGCCTGGCCGCAGATTCGGCGGCAACGCCAGCCGCAATGCCGGACAACAGCGCAGCGTTGCTGTCGCGGCTGCCGTTCATTTTCCAATTTCCGATGACGAGTTTGCGTCGCATAGTAGCCTAAAATTCAATAACCCGTTATTTTAACGCGAGCCGCAAACCGGGGTCAAACCAGCATCGCTGGAGTGTTGCTCATTGGCTTGATTATTTGCTCATATTTCAAGCATGATCTTGCCCACGTGGGTGCTGCTTTCCATCAGCGCGTGCGCGGCGGCGGCCTGCTCCAGCGGGAACACCTGGTGTATCACCGGCTTGATGGCGCCCGACTCCAGCAGCGGCCAGACGCGCGCGCGCAACTGCGCCGCAATACGCGCCTTGAAGGCCACCGGGCGCGGGCGCAGCGTGGAGCCGGTGACGGTAAGGCGGCGGCGCAGCACCTGGCCCAAGTCCAGCGTGGCCTTGGCGCCGCCCAGCAGCGCGATCACGGCGATGCGGCCGTCATCGGCCAGGCAGTTGATTTCGCGCGGTAAGTAGTCGCCACCCACCATGTCAAGGATCACGTCCACGCCTTTGCCGCCGGTCAGCTCCTTGGCGATGGCGGCAAAATCCTCGGTCTTGTAGTTGATGCCGCGCTCGGCGCCCAGCTGTTCGCAGATGCGCGCCTTCTCATCGCTGCCGGCGGTGGCGAACACGCGGTGGCCCATGGCTGCGGCGAGCTGGATCGCCGTCACGCCGATGCCGGACGTGCCGCCCTGCACCAGCAGCGTTTCGCCCTGCATCAAATGGGCGCGGTCGAACACATTGCTCCACACGGTAAAGAAGGTTTCCGGCAGCGAAGCCGCCTCCAGCATGGACAGGCCCTTGGGGATGGGCAGGCACTGGTCGGCCGGCGCGGTGCAGTATTCCGCATAGCCGCCGCCCTGCGCCAGCGCGCACACCAGGTCGCCCTTGCTGAAGCGGCTGCCGGCCAGGTCGCCGTCGACGATCTCGCCCGCCACCTCCAGGCCCGGCAGGTCGGACGCGCCCGGCGGCGGCGCATAGCTGCCCAGGCGCTGGAACACGTCCGGCCGGTTGATGCCGGCCGCGCGCACCTTGATCAGCACCTCGCCGGCCTTGAATTCGGGTATGGGACGCTCGCACAGGCGCAGCACGTCGGCCGGGCCGGGCTGGCTGATCTCTATTGCACGCATGGCTGCCCTCTCCTAAGTTCATCGCTGAAAAAGGCGATTGTACGCGAGCGGAGACAGCCGCGCAGCCAGCCCCTGCCACCGTCCGCAGCACTGAACGATATTAGTAGTGATAATGAGATCGATTCCTATTTACTTTTTATCTTGGGGAAACTATACTTTCGGGAACTTATAAAACCAGCATCTTCCCGGGAACTCCATGAAACAGCCAGCTATCAGCAAGCCTAAAAGCCTCCGCCTCGAACAAGACAGCGCCCTGAGCGCCATGGCCAAGACCACCCTGGCCGTGAGCATTTCCACCGCCATGCTGATGCCGCTGGCCGCGCATGCGGACAACGGCGCCGACACCGCCGCTGCCGAGAAGGACGAAAAAACCGGCTCCGTCATCATCCTGGGCAAGCGCCTGGACCCAAATCCGAACGCCGAACAAGGCGCCGCTTATAAAGCCAAGACCTCGGCCGATAGCCGCCACACCCGCCCTATCGCTGAAACGCCGCAAACCATTTCCGTGGTGACCAAGGCGGCCATCGACGACTCCGGCCTGACCGACCTGAAACAAATCCTGGGCGCGCAGCCCGGCGTGACCCTGGGCACCGGCGAAAACGGCAACGCCTTCGGCGACCGCTACATCATTCGTGGCCAGGAAGCCCGCAGCGACGTCTTCGTCGACGGCCTGCGCGACCCCGGCATGAGCACCCGCGAAAGCTTCGCCATCGAGCAGCTGGAAATCTCCAAAGGCCCGAACTCGAGCTTTGCCGGCCGCGGCACCGCCGGCGGCGCCATCAACGCCATCACCAAGCAAGCCACGCTGGACCACGACTTCACCCGCGTTTCCGCCGCCGTCGGCAGCGACAGCCACCACCGCGTGTCGACCGACATCAACAAGGGCTTCGGCGAAAACTTCGCCCTGCGCGCCAACCTGCTGGACGCCAAGGAAGACGTGCCTGACCGCTCGCCGTCGAGCCGCCAGCGCCAGGGCGTGGCCATTTCCGGTCTGTACGAAGCGAGCAAGGACCTGTCCGTCACGCTGGACTACTACGGCCTGCGCACGCACGACAAGATGCCGGACCTGGGCACCTACCTGAGCGGCACCGTGCCCAACCGCGTGGCCGTGACCAACATCCCCGTGTACGCCCAGCAGAGCGACTTCCTGAAGTCCGACGTCGACACCGGCACCGCCCGCATCAACTGGACCATCCAGCCCGGCCTGAAGCTGACCAGCCTGACCCGCTACGGCAAGTCCAGCAACGCCTACGTCACCACCGGCGCCTCCGGCGGTACCCGCTACGACGGCGCCACCGGCAAGGCCTACACCACCTCCTACATCGACAGCGGCCACACCGGCTGGCAAGACATCGACTACTTCGCGCACCAGAGCAATCTGCGCTGGGACAAGCAGCTGGGCGGCCTGAAGCATGAATTCATCTTCGGCCTGGAATACACCGACCATCAGGTCGTGTCGGGCAACTACAACCTGAACAACAGCGGCTTCAACTGCCGCAGCGCCACCGGCAACGCCACCAGCCCCTTCATCGGCCCCAACAACGCCCTGTGCTTCACCAACAGCGCCGGCGTGCCGGTGGCCAACCTGAGCACACTGGCCGTGCGCAACGTCCAGCGCCTGAGCTGGAACCAGGACTGGCGCGTGAAGACCACCTCGCTCAGCGTTATGGACACCGTGGACCTGAGCGACAAGTTCACCGCCTTCGGCGGCCTGCGCGCCGACTACTTCGACCTGTCGCTGGTACGCCGCAACAACACCACCGACGTCATCACCGGCAGCTACGGCTATAACGACACCCTGGTCAACGGCCACTTCGGCCTGAGCTACAAAGTGGCCAAGGACGCCATCGTCTACGCCAGCGCCGCCACCGCGCAGGACATCAACGGCGGCGAGGCCGACGCCGGCACCGCCAGCGGCTACGGCGGCGCCGTGCTGTACAACAACCAGATCGCCGGCGCCAAGCCAGAGACCTCGACCAATCTGGAACTGGGCACCAAGTGGGACCTATTCGACCACAAGCTGCTGGCTACCGCCGCACTGTTCCAGACCACCAAGAAGGACGTGATGGAAGGCGCCAACTACGACACCATCGGCACCTTCAACACCGGCAAGAACCGCGTGCGCGGCATTGAATTCGGCCTGGTGGGCAACTTCACCGAAAACCTGTCCGGCCAGCTGGGCGGCGCTTTCATGAACTCGAAAGTACTGGCCTCGGCCACCGCCAGCAACCTGAACAACCCGCTGAGCAACTTCGCCAAGCAGACCTACTCGGCCCAGCTGAAGTACCAGGCCACCGACGCCTTCTCCTTTGGCGGCACGGCGCGCCATGAGAGCGACCGCTGCGGCGGCCAGCCCGACACCGGCGCGGCCGTCACCGGCGGCGTGTGCCAGCAGCCGGTGCCTGCCTTCACCGTGTACGACGCCTTCGCCAGCTACCGCTTCAGCCGCCGCTTCGACCTGCGCCTGAACGTGCTCAACCTGAGCAACAAGGACTACTACACCGCCGTCTACCGCGCCGGCTTCTTCATGTACAAGGGCGATGCGCGCGCCGTGCGCCTGACCCTGAACTACGAGCTGTAATCCCTCGTGTAGGGCGGGTTAGCGTAGCGTAACCCGCCATAGCCGTCGAAATGCATGCGAACGGCGGGTTACACTACGCTAACCCGCCCTACAGCGCATACCACTTCCCGGCATTTCTTCATTCATGAGCCACTCCATTCCTCCCGACATACGCTGCGCGCAGGACTACGAAGCGCTGGCGCCGCGCCACCTGGCCGCGCCCACCTTCGCCTATGTGGCCGGCGGCAGCGGGCACGACCTCACCGTGGCGGCCAACCGGGCCGCGTTCGGGCAATGGCATATCGTGCCGCGCCTGCTGCGCGACGTCGGCACGGGCAACACCCGCATCACACTGGCCGGCGAGGACTACGCCCATCCACTGTTCCTGGCGCCGGTGGCCTTCCACAAGCTGGTGCACGGCGCGGGCGAAATCGACACGGCGCGCGCCGCCCACGCGGTGGACGCCTGCATGATCACCAGCACGCTGGCCTCCTGCACGCTGGAAGACGTGGCGCGCGCGGGCGGGCCGCAGCGCTGGTTCCAGCTCTACTTCCAGCCGCAGCGCGAAGCCACGCTGGACCTGCTGCGACGCGCCGAGGCCGCCGGCTACGGCGCCATCGTGGTGACGCTGGACGCACCCATCCAGGTAGCCAGCCGGGGCGCCCTGGCGCTGGACTTCCGGCTGCCGCCGGAGTGCGTGGCGGCCAGCCTGGCGCCCTACCCCGCCGCCGCCCCGGCCCAGCTGGCGGACGGCGAGAGCCGCATCTTCCAGGGCGTGATGCGCAGCGCCCCCACCTGGGACGACCTGGCTTGGCTGCTGGCGCAGGCCCGCGTGCCGGTGTGGGTGAAAGGCGTGCTGCACCCGGACGACGCCACCGCCCTGCGCAGCGCGGGCGTGGCCGGCATCGTGGTGTCCAACCACGGCGGCCGCAGCCTGGACGGCGCGCCTGCCAGCCTGGACGCCCTGCCCGCCATCCGCGCCGCGCTGGGACCGGATTTTCCGCTGCTGTTCGACGGTGGCATCCGTTCCGGCGCGGACATCTTCAAGGCGCTGGCCCTGGGCGCCAGCGCCGCCGCCGTGGGCCGCCTGCAGCTGTACGCGCTGAGCGTGGCCGGCGCGCTGGGCGTGGCCCATATGATGAAACTGCTGCTGGAGGAACTGGAAGTGTGCATGGCCCTGGCGGGCTGCGCCACGGTGGACCAGATCACCGCCAGCGCCCTGCAAGCGAAAAGGACGCCATGCTGATTACCATAGACAATGTGCTGAGCAAGGACGAAGTGGGCCAGTTCCGGGCCTGGCTGGACCGCGCCGAATGGCAGGACGGCGCCGCCACCAGCGGCAGCCAGGCGCGCCGCGTGAAGCACAACCTGCAGCTGGCCGACGGCGTGGAACCGGCCGTCAGCCTGGGCAACCATATCCTGCGCGCGGTGGCCAGCCATCCGCTGTTCGTGTCGGCAGCGCTGCCGCGCCGCATCTACCCGCCCAAGTTCAACCGCTACCAGGACGGCGGCACCTACGGCACCCACGTGGATAGCGCGGTGATGCAGCTGCCCGGCGGCGGACAGGCGCTGCGCAGCGACCTGTCGGCCACGCTGTTCCTGGCCGAGCCGGACGAATATGAAGGCGGCGAATTGGAAATCGAGGGCGAGTTCGGCGTGCAGGCGGTCAAGCTGGCGGCGGGCAGCCTGGTGCTGTACCCGTCGTCCAGCCTGCACCGCGTGGCGCCGGTGACGGCCGGCGCGCGCCTGGCCTCCTTCTTCTGGATCGAAAGCCTGGTGGCGGACGACGGCGAGCGCAGCATGCTGTTCGACCTCGACCAGTCCATCCAGCGCCTGACACCGGCGCTGGAGCAGCATCAGCGGGAACTGGTCAAGCTGACCGGGATCTACCATAATCTCTTACGGCGCTGGGCCACCACCTGAAGCAGCGCCATACATAACATTCCAAGGACAAGCCATGAAATCGAAAATCATCCTGCCGCTGCTGCTCGCACTGGCCACCAGCGGCGCCTGGGCGCACGGCGACGTGAAATGCACCAAGGCTCCGAAAACCGAGTGGAAATCGCACGAGGAACTGGAGCAGAAACTGACCAAGGAAGGCTGGCAGATCCGCCGCATGGAAGCCACCACTTCCTGCTACGAGGTGTACGCCAAAGACCCCAAGGGCAAGCGTGTGGAAGCCTTTTTCGACCCTGTGACTTTCGCCCGCGTTGAAGAATAAGCTGAAAATCTGGGACCTGCCGGTGCGCCTGCTGCACTGGCTGCTGGTATCGAGCATCGCCGCCGCCTGGTACACCAGCGAGGACATCGGCCCGCTGCACGAGTACTGCGGCTACGCGGCCGCGTCTGCCGTCGCGGCGCGCTTGCTGTGGAGTTTTGCCGGCAGCAGCTATGCGCGCTTTCCGCAGTTCGTGCTGGGCGCGGGGCCGACCATGGCCTATCTGCGCCAGGTGCTGGCCGGCACGGCGCCGCGCTACCTGGGCCACAATCCGCTGGGCGGATGGATGGTGGTGGCGCTGCTGTCCTGCGTGGGCCTGGTGGCGTTCACCGGCTGGCTCACCACCACCGAGCTGCTGTGGGGCTACGCCTGGCCGGTGCGCATCCATGAAAGCCTGGCCTGGCTGCTGGTGGCGCTGATCGCTGCCCATGTGGGCGGTGTCATCTTCACCAGCTGGCAGCACCGCGAGAACCTGGTTGCCGCCATGTTCAGCGGTAATAAGTCCCCCGAAGAGTCCCCCGAAACGCCCGCCGACTAGCCGCCGCCGGTGCGCGACTGCTTGGGCAGCGGCGTGCCGACTTTCCACGCGGCCGACAGCGCCTGCCCTTCCTCGATCTGCTCCGGCGTCATCTTCCGCACCACGGCCGCGCGCTGCTCGGCCGCGTTCATGGAGCCGCTGGCGGCCGCCAGGTTCCACAGCATATAGGCCAGCACGTTATCCTGCGGCATGCCGCCGATGTGATAGCGGTACATCAGCCCCAGCGTCTGCTGCGCATCCGGGTGGCCCTGCTCGGCGGCCTTGCGGAACCAGATCACCGCCTGCTTGTGGTCCTGGATCACGGCGTTGCCGGTGTAGTACATGGCGCCCACCACGTATTGCGCGTCCGCCTTGCCCTTCACGGCCGCCTTGCGGTGCCAGTTCAGCGCCTGCTTGTAGTCCTGCGGCACGCCGCGGCCCATGTAATACATCAAGCCGAGCAGGTGCTCGGCGTCCGTGTTGCCGTTGCGCGCCAGCGGTTCGATTTCCTTGTACGCCAGGCTGTAGTTCCGGTTGTTGTAGGCCGTGGCCCCTTCCGCGAAGCCGGCCTGCGCGGCGCCTTGGGCGCCCAGCACCAGACCGATCGCGATCATCGCTAGTAGTAGTTTTTTCATGTTGCTCAAGAAATGGGTACTTGTATCCGTACTTGTGTTTTATTGCCGCGCCAGCGCGCGGCACCATTTACTTCCAGCTGACTTTGCCCAGGCCGTCCACGCTGACATTGCGGCTGGCCGGCTTGCCATAGACTGTGACCGAGCCCAGACCGGAGAGGTTCAACGTGGCGTTGTCGCGCGCGGTGACGGTGGCGTTGCCCAGGCCGCTCAGCTCCAGGTTCACGCTGTCGGCCTGGAACTGCTGCGCGTTCAGGCCGCCCAGGCCGCCCAGCGTGGCCTTCAGCATCTTGCTGCGCCCGCCGATGGTGACGTAGCCGGCGCCCTGCAGGTCCAGTTCCACGCTGTCGTTCTCGCTGGCCCACACGTGCATGCTGCCCACGCCGCCCAGGTTGACGCGCATCGTTCGGTAGTCACACACCACCTTCATGCTGCCGGCGCCCTCCAGCGTCAGCTCGATGTCGTCGCCGCTGAAACCCGTCACTTCGGTGGTGCCCACGCCGTCCGACACCACCTGGCGCAGATTCGGCAGCACCAGCTCGGCGCGCACCAGGCTGTGGTTGAACTTGAAGCTGCGCACGTCCGACTCCAGATGCAGCGTGTCGCCCGACTGGGCGCTGGTGATTTTGCCCATGTAGCGCTTGTCGGCGATGATGGTGAGCGAAGGCGTGTCGCCTCGTCGCAGTTTCAGGTCCAGCACCCCGTCCAGCTTGACCCGCACCACGCGCGCATCGATGGTGCGGCTCTCGGTGACGGTATCGTCGGCGGCGCGGGCGCCCGGCAGCAGCAGGCCGAAAGCGGCCAAAATCAGGCCCAGGCGGAACAGAATACGGGAAGAAATGGTCATATCAGGAATCCTCGGTAGGCGGGATGGCCGCGCATTATCGGTATTCCAGCACTATACCCAAGCCGATGCCGCCCCGGCCGCTTTTGCGACGAACTGCAAAAAACGCGGGGCAGATTACAGTTCAGGTCACCCAGTCTGCTGGGGTGCAGCCGGTGCGGAGGTGCCGCAGGCGTGGCAGAAGCGGCTGAAGGCGCTCTTGCGGGTCTGGCAGTGGCCGCAGTGGTCGAACAGGCCAATGCCGCAGTGCGGGCAGAAGTCGATGGACGGGTCTTTCAGGTCGACCTTGCGCTCGCAGCCGGGGCACACGCTTTTGGCCAGCCGCGCCAGCGCCACGTCGTATTGCAGCGTTTCGCGGCGTTCGCGGTCCGGCATGGCTTCGGCGGCCTTTTGCCGCTCCAGGTAGCGCTGCAGCGAGACTATCGCCTGCCGCCCCACCAGCACCGTCAGCGCAATGCCCACGATGTAGCGCACATAGCCGCCGTAGCTGGGCAGATAGGGCACAAGCTCGACGAAGAAGGCGAATCCGGCAAAGATGATGAAGCCCCACACGAAAGGCCAGTACTTGCCCTTGCGCCGGGTCTTGAACAGCCAGCCTGCCAGCGCCAGCAGCGGCAGCGTGAGCAGCAGGCGATAGCCGAACACGCGCAGCTCCCTGGCCCGCAGCGCGTCGCCGTAGGGCTCGCGCGCGGCCTCCTCCAGCACCTGCCATTGCGCCTGCGCCTTGTCGGTGGCCTGGCTGGCGTCCAGGTAGGCCTGCTCCTGGGCTTCCACCAGCGCCAGCGCCTGGCGTTCCGCGCCGGCCAGCCCGTCCAGCTCGCGGGTGCGTTTGATCACTTCCGGATCCTGCTCCGAGCGCGCGGTGACGCTGCGGGTGGCCAGCCAGTTGTCAAAGGTCTCGCGCGTGCTGTGGCTGTTGGCGACCGCCACCTGGTGCTTCTGGCGTGCCTGCAAGAGGGCCGCGTTGGCCTCGGCCTGGCGCTGGCGCTGCTGCGCCAGCGTGGCCTTGAGCTGCGCGGCGCGCGGCTGCTGCATGAACTGCTCCAGCGTCAGCGTGTCCTCCACGCCGCCCAGGTTGCCGACGATCTTGCCGCCCAGGCCGATCAGGAACCACGCAAACGCCAGCGCCACCAGCCACAGCCCGCGCTGGAACCATTTCTCGGACAACCGCAGCGATTTGCTCATGCCTGCCTTTCAAAGTGGAACGAAGGCGCCGCCCGGCAAAACGATGGTGGCGCGGAAGCCGCCGCCGGGGGCGTTGGCCAGCAGCAGTTCGCCGCCGTGCGCCTGAACGATACCACGGGCGATGCCCAGCCCCAGACCCATGCCGCTGCTGTTCTGGCTGCGCCCGTGTTCCAGCCGCACATACGGTTCGCACAGGCCGGCCAGCGCGGCCTCGGGCACGCCGGGGCCGTGGTCGCGCACCTCGATTTCAATATTGCCGGCCCGCTCGCGCACCGCCAGCTCCACCTTGTCCCCGTAGTGCAGCGCGTTGTTGAGCAGGTTGCCGATGGCGCGCTTGAGCGCCAGCGGCTTGGCCGCCACGCTCAGCCCTGATGCGCTGAACAGCACCGCGTGTCCTGCCAGCTGCGCGTCGCGCACCATGCGGCCCAGCAGCGCGTCCAGCCGCACCTCGGTGGGGTTCTCGTGGATGTCGCTGTCCTTCACGGTTTGCAGCGCGCCCTTCACCATCATGTCCAGTTCGTCCAGGTCGTCGTGGAATTCGCTTTGCATGGCCTCGTCGTCCAGCAGTTCGGTGCGCAGCTTGAGCCGCATGATGGGCGTGCGCAGGTCGTGCGAAATGGAGACGAACAGGCGTTCTCGGTCTTCGATGTAGCGCTGGATGCGCTGGCGCATGGCCTCGAAGGCGCGCGCCGTGTTGACGAACTCGCGGCTGCCCGTCTCCGGCAGCGCGGGACCGTGCTCGCCCTTGCCGAAGGCGGTAGCCGCTTCGGACAGCGCGGCCAACGGCCGCGTGATCCAGCGCACCACCATGATGGACAGCAGCAGCACCGCCGCCAGCGACAGCGCCTGCAGCAACAGCCGGTCGCGCGTGAGCGGATTGCCGGTTTCGAGGAAATAGGGATTGGGCATCAGCGTGGCCAGGTAGAGCCAGTGGCCGGGGTCCATTTCCACCTGGATCAGCAGCACCGGCGCCGGCTTGGTCAGCATGATGTGCTGCACCCAGGTGTCCGGCAGGTCGGCGATGGTGGCGCCGTTGTCACCCACCGGCAGCTTGTCCGGCCAGGCAAAGGCCAGCCGCACTTCCGAGATATTGGGCAGGTCTTCCTTCAGCGTGGCGCGCACCTGCTTGAGCGCGGCGTCCGCCAGTTCCTGGCCCGCAATGGCGCGCGCCGGCACCGGCGCCTGGTTGATGTTGACCAGGAAGCGCGTGCCGCCCATCTCGCGGAACTGCTGGATGATCAGCGGCCGGTAATTGGGCGGCAGGCTGAGAAAGAAACGCACCGCGCTGGAAGCACTGTGCGCCAGGTGCTGCGCGGCGGTGCCGGTTTCGCTGAGCGCCTCCGCGCGGCGCTGCGCGGCCCAGATGAAGTTGCCCACCAACTGGGTCAGCAGCACGCCGATCACCATCACCAGCGTGAGGCGGCCTTGCAGGGATTGCGGCAGCAGGCGCGCCAGGAATTTAGGCATTGGAAGCGGTAACGTCGGCCGAGAACACATAGCCCGCGCCGCGCACCGTCTTGATGAGCAGCGGATTGCGGCCGCCGTCGTTCAGGCGCAGGCGCAAGCGGCTGATCTGCACGTCGAGGAAGCGGTCCAGCGGCCCGGAGTCGCGCCCGCGCGTGCCTTCGCACAGCGCGCTGCGGTCCAGGATGTCGCCCGCGTGCTCGACGAAGTATTTAAGCAGCTGGAAGTCCAGCCCCGTCAGCGGCACGATCTCGCCGTCCGCGCCGGTGACGGTGCGCGCCACCGTGTCCAGCGTGAAGCCGACGAAGCGGTAGTAGCGCGGCGCGGCCGCATTGTCCATGCCGGTGCGGCGGTGGATGGCCTTGATGCGCGCCAGCAGCTCGCGCGGGCTGTAGGGCTTGGACACATAATCGTCCGCGCCCAGTTCCAGGCCCACCACGCGGTCGGTCTCGTCCGAGCTGGCGGTGAGCATGATGATGGGCACATTGGAGCGGCTGCGCACCGCCTTGCACAGCGCGAAGCCGTCCGTATCGGGCAGCATCACGTCCAGTATCACCAGCGACAACTCGTCGGCGTAGCGGTTGAACTCGGCCATGAAGGTCTGGCCGTCCTGGGCCAGGCCGACGTCGTACTGGTTTTTCTCCAGGTAGGCTTTCAGCAGGGTCCGCGTTTTTTGGTCGTCGTCGACGATCAGGATCTTGCGCATGATGAGCTTCTATTTTGTCTTGGTAAAAGTGCGGGCGATGGCGGCCAGCCTGCGCTGGGTGTCGGCCACACCGGCATTATCGTCCAGGAAGTAGCGGTGCACCTCGGCCACGATGGCGTCGCGCACCACTTCCTCGGTCGCCATGCGGTGCACCAGGCTGGGCACCAGCGCTTCCGGGCCGCTGTTAAAGAGCTTCCACGAGGCGCGCGCGCACACGTCCATCTTCGCCAGCGCGGGATTGCGCAGCACGGGGATGGAGCCCTTGATCTGATTGTAGTCGTTCTGCACGGCGGGCGACATGATGAGCGCGGCCAGCTTTTCCTGCGCCATGCGGTGCGGCTCGCGCGTGGCCAGCATGCCCAGCGTGTCGATGTTGTACAGGTGGTAGCTGGCGGTGCCGGGCGCGGCGGCGCAGCCGAAGCCCTCCTCCACCGTCAGCCCGCGCGACACCAGTTCGCCCTTGGCCCAGTCGCCCATCACCATGAAGGCGGCGCGGCCGTCCGCCAGCTCGCGCACGCCCTCGTCCCAGCTGCGCTCGACGATGGGGCTGCCCATCCATTTCTTCAGGCCGCGCAGGCGCTGCAAGGCCGCAGCCAGGCGCGGGTCGGCGTAGGCGGCGGCATTGCGGCGCTGGAACAGGTCGCGGTGGAACTCGGCGCCTTCGGACAGCACCAGCGCTTCGAACAAGGTGGTCACCTGCCACGGCTCGCTGCTTTGCGCCAGCGGCACCACGCCCGCCTGGTGCAGCCTGGCGGCGGCCTGCTCGAACTGCGCCCAGGTCTCCGGCACGGCCAGGTTCAGGCGCGCCAGCAGCTTGCGGTTGTAGAACATGGTGTTCATGCGGTGGACGCCCAGCGGCGCCGCATACACATGGCCGTCCGACTTGATGGCGTCGGCCACGGTGGGCAATAACTGTTTATCCCATTTTCCGGCCGCAGCCACGGCGTCCAGGTCGAGCAGCAGGTCCAGCCTGGCCCAGTCGCGGATGACGATGCCGTTCACCTGCGCCACCTCCGGCGCGTCCTTGGCCAACATGCGGCTGCGCAGCACGATGCCGGCGCCCGCGCCCGAGCCGCTGGGGATCATGCTGTCGCGCCAGCCGATGTCGGACTCCGCCAGCCGCAGCGCGATCAGGTCGACCGCCCTGCGCTCGCTGACGGACTTCCACCAGTGCAGTACCTGCAGGGACTCCGCGCGCGCACTGGCGCACGCCATGGTCGATAGCAGAATGGATAGCAAGCAGGCGGCCAAGCGCAGCTTGTGGCTGATGGTTTCCGTCATGTCTCTGAGATTTTTTTGTAGCCATTCCAGGATGGCGTTTTGTGTGCCCAGACTATAACCCAAAGCATTCTTGAAACGATGGTAAGGATGCAAAGCATTTTGCAAGAAAGCGTATGGATTTATTGCGAAATGTTGCAGCCGCTGCGGCGCAGCACACAGGAGCTGTGTAAGTTTATGTTAGCGGCCGGCCTGCGTGGAAAGTACTATTTTTCATAAAAATCAACTACTTAAGCAACACTTTCCTGCCCTCCGCGCGCCTGCTGGAATCACATTTCGGCCGGTGCTACTGTCCGTCCCGGTAGCAAAAAACACAAAACAAACTTATACCGGAGACCTGACCTTATGATGACCCGATTCGTCCGCCTTTCCCTGCCCGCCGCCATTGCGCTGGCCCTGTCCTGCGGCGCCGCTTACGCTGGCGACCATGAAACCGAAGGCTTCCACGGCTATCTGCGCGCCGGCGGCGGCACCAGCAACCACGGCGGCACGCAAAGCTGCTACGGCCTGGGCGGCATCACCATGTCCTACCGCCTCGGCAACGAGTGCGACAGCTTCACCGAGCTGGGCTACACCAAGGAGCTGGCCAAGTCCGCCAACGGCGCCAGCTTCGTCGGCACCTTCTGGGCCGACGCTTACAAGAACAGTTCCGACTTCGGCGACGCCAAGCTGGGCGTGTCCAAGGCCTATATCGAAGCGAAGAACCTGCCCTTCATGGACGGCGGCATCGTCTGGGTCGGCAAGCGCCATTACTACCGTCCTGATATCCACATGCTGGATATGCAGTACATCAATATGAACGGCACCGGCGGCGGCATCGACGGCTACCCCCTGGGCGCGGGCAAGATCAGCTACGCCGTCTTCAAGGATAACGACTTCAACACCACCGACCCGGCCACCGGCAAGGTCATCGACTCGCCGTCCGCGCTGCGCCAGAACCTGGTGTACGAAGGCCTGCCGGTCAACCCCAACGGCACGCTGGACTTCGCCGCCTCCGTCATCTCGGCCCAGGGCCAGGACAAGACCACGCACGACGGCTGGCAGCTGTCGGTGTTCCACCGCCAGGCCAAGGTCTTCGGCGGCGGCAACACCGTTGGCGTGCAATACGGCGTCGGCCCCGGCACCGGCATCAACGGCCCGTGCTGCGCGCGCATCGGCCCGTCGGGCAGCACGCTGCTGGGATCGGACTACACCCGCCTGCGCATATTCGACGACGTGGTGATACAGCCCACCCGCGACTTCAGCATGGAGTTCGTGGCCCTGTACCAGCGCGACAAGAACGACAAGGACGGCGCCACCACCTGGACCACCGTCGGCGCCCGCCCCGTGTACGCGCTGGCCGAGAACTTCAAGCTGCAGGCCGAACTCGGCGTGACGCAGCTGAAGGCCGACAAGACGCCAGGCACGCAGCGCCTGACCAAGCTGACCATCGCTCCCACCATCAGCCTGGCGCGCGACTACTTCGCCCGTCCCGAGCTGCGCTTCTTCGTCAGCTACGGCAAGTGGAACGACGCGGCCAGCAAGTCGGTCAACGCGTCCAACAACTCCGGCGCGGTGTACGGCAGCGACACCAGCGGCGTTTCCTACGGCATCCACATGGAAGCCTGGTGGTAAGCGCTGGCAGTAAGACCCGGCACCAAGACCTTCACTCATAAAATTCAACAGGAGACACACAATGAAACTGCATCCACTGGCGCTGAGCGCCCTCGCCTTCGCCCTGAGCACCGCCACCCTGGCCCAGGCCGCGCCGCAAGTCGAAGTACTGCACTACTGGACCTCGGGCGGCGAAGCAAAGTCCATCGCTGAACTGAAGAAGATGATGGAGGCAAAAGGCGTGGCCTGGAAAGACTTCGCGGTGGCGGGCGGCGCAGGCGAGAACGCCACCACCGCGCTGAAGGCGCGCGTGATGGCGGGCAGCGCCCCGGCCGCAGCCCAGATCAAAGGCCCGGCCATCCAGGAATGGGGCCAGGAAGGCGTACTGGCCAATATCGACGCGGCCGCCGCCGAGGGCAAGTGGGAATCGGTGCTGCCGCCGGTGGTCACCAATGTGATGAAGTACAAAGGCCATTACGTGGCGGTGCCGGTGAATGTGCACCGCGTGAACTGGCTGTGGGTGAACCCGGAAGTACTGGCCAAGGCCGGCGCCAAGGCGCCCACCAACTTCGCCGAGTTCTTCGACGCGGCCGACAAGATCAAGAAGGCCGGCCTGGTGGCCGTGGCCCACGGCGGCCAGCCATGGCAGGACGCCACCGTGTTCGAGTCCGTGGTGCTGGGCGTGGGCGGCGCGGACTTCTACCGCAAGGCGCTGGTGCAGCTGGACCAGGCCAGCCTGTCCAGCCCCACCATGATCAAGTCCTTTGAAACGCTGGCCCGCATCAAGACCTACATCGACAAGGACGCGGCGGGCCGCGACTGGAACCTGGCCACGGCCATGGTCATCAACGGCAAGGCCGGCATGCAGTTCATGGGTGACTGGGCCAAGGGCGAATTCACGGCTGCGGGCAAGGTCGCGGGCAAGGACTTCCTGTGCGTGCCGGCGCCGGGCACCGGCAATGCCTACACCTTCAACATCGACTCGCTGGCCATGTTCAAGGTCAAGAGCGCGGAAGAGCAGAAGTCGCAGCTGACGCTGGCCGGCGCCGTGATGAGCCCCGAGTTCCAGGAAGTGTTCAACCTGAACAAAGGTTCGATTCCGGTGCGCTCGGGCGTCTCCCGCGCCAAGTTCGACAGCTGCGCCACCCGCTCGATGGACGACATGGCGGCCACCAGCAAGGCCAACGCGCTGCTGCCGTCGCTGGCGCACGGCATGGCCATCGACAGCGCCAAGGCCGGCGCCATCCAGGACGTGATCGCCAAGTTCATGAACTCGAACATGACGCCGCAAGCCGCCGCGCAAGCGCTGGCCAAAGCCGCCAAAACCATGTAAGCCGCCGTACCGAGGCAAAGCAACACCGTAGGGCGGGTTAGCGCGCAGCGCGTAACCCGCCGGCGCCGCCGCAACGCACGCACAGGCGGGTTACGCGTTCCGCCAACCCGCCCTACGGATACCGCCTCACGCTCTGGAGAATTCGCATCATGTCCGCCATACCGCTTCACCCTGTTTCACCCGCCGCGCGCGCCAAACAGCGCGCCGCCAGCCGCTTCGGCGCGCTGGCCGACGCCTGGCTGCCGCGCCTCGTGCTGTCCCCCACCATCATCGCCTCGCTGGTCTTCGTCTACGGCTTCATCGCCCTGACTGCCTACCTCTCGCTGACCGAGTCGCGCATGATGCCCAACTTCGAGTACGCCGGCTTCGCCCAGTACGAACGCCTGTTCGGCATCGAACGCTGGTGGGTTTCGGCCAGCAATCTCGGCCTGTTCGGCGCGCTGTTCATCATCGGCTGCCTGATCATCGGCCTCATCATGGCCATCCTGCTGGACCAGCGCATCCGCCACGAAGGCGCGCTGCGCGCCATCTACCTGTACCCGATGGCGCTGTCCTTCATCGTCACCGGCGCGGCGTGGAAGTGGATACTGAACCCCGGCCTCGGCCTGGAAAAAATGATGCACGACTGGGGCTACACCAATTTCACCTTCGGCTGGCTGGTGGACTCCGACATGGCCATCTACACCGTCGTCATCGCCGGCGTGTGGCAGTCGTCCGGCTTCGTCATGGCCCTGTTCCTGGCCGGCCTGCGCAGCGTGGACGACAGCATCATCAAGGCCGCGCAAGTGGACGGCGCCAGCCTGCCGACCATCTACCGCCGCATCGTCATCCCCTCGCTGCGGCCTGTGTTCTTCAGCGTGCTGCTGGTGCTGGCCCACATCGCCATCAAGAGCTTCGACCTTGTGATGGCATTGACCGCCGGCGGCCCCGGCACCTCGTCCGACGTTCCGGCCATTTTTATGTACCAGTTTTCCTTCACGCGCGGCCAGCTGGGCCTGGGCGCCGCCTCGGCCATGATGATGCTGGCCACCGTGCTGGCCGTGCTGGTGCCGCTGATGTACCTCGAAACGAAAGGAGCGCGCCATGGCCGCTGACCTGAACCACGACGGCAGCCGCGTCACGCCAGGCCGCCTGATGCTTTATGCTTTACTGGTGCTGGTGGCGCTGTACTACCTGGCGCCGCTGTACGTGATGCTGACCACCTCCGTGAAAACGCTGGACCAGATCCGCGACGGCAACCTGCTCGACTTCCCGCTCGCGCCCACCACGGCGGCCTGGGGCAAAGCCTGGTCGCAAGCCTGCACCGGCGTGCGCTGCGAAGGGCTGGCGCCCTACTTCTGGAACTCGGTCCGGATGGCGATACCGGCCGTGCTGATCTCCAGCCTGATCGGATCGCTGAACGGCTATGTGCTGGCGCACTGGCGCTTCCCCGGCCACAACGCCGTCTTCACCGCGCTCATGGTGGGCTGCTTCATCCCCTTCCAGGTGGTGATACTGCCGATGGCGCGCCTGCTGGGCATGGCCGAACTGGCCAACACCACCAGCGGACTGGTGGTGGTCCACATCATCTACGGCATCGCATTCACCACGCTGTTTTTCCGCAATTACTACGTGACCGTGCCGGAGGAACTGGTGAACGCCGCGCGCATCGACGGCGCGGGCTTCTTCATGATCTACCGCCGCATTATCTTCCCGCTGTCGCTACCCATCTTCATGGTGTGCTTCATCTGGCAGTTCACGCAGATCTGGAACGACTTCCTGTTCGGCGTGGTGTTCGGCGGCTCGGACGCGCAACCCGTGACGGTGGCGCTGAACAACCTGGTCAACACCTCCACCGGCGTGACCGAATACAACGTGAACATGGCGGCGGCCATTATCGCCGCGCTGCCCACCCTGCTGATCTACCTGGTGGCAGGCAAATACTTCGTGCGCGGCCTCACCGCCGGCGCCGTCAAAGGTTAAGGAGACTCTCATGGCAAGCTTATCTATCCGCAATGTGCGCAAGGTGTATCCCAACGGCGCCGAAATCCTCAAGGGCATCGACCTCGATATCGAAGACGGCCAGTTCCTGATACTGGTGGGCGGGTCCGGCTGCGGCAAGTCCACCCTGCTGAACATGATAGCCGGCCTGGAAAACATCTCGCAGGGCGAAATCCGCATCGGCGAGCGCGTGGTGAACAATGTGCCGCCCAAGGAGCGCGACATCGCGATGGTGTTCCAGTCCTACGCGCTCTACCCCACCATGACGGTGCGCGAGAACATCTCTTTCGGCCTGGGCATCCGCAAGGTGCCCAAGGCCGAGCAGGAGATCATCGTCAACCGCGTGGCAGAGACGCTGCAGATGAAGCACCTGCTGGACCGCAAGCCGGCCATGCTGTCCGGCGGCCAGCGCCAGCGCGTGGCCATGGGCCGCGCCATTGCGCGCGATCCCTCGCTGTTCCTGTTCGACGAACCGCTGTCCAACCTGGACGCCAAGCTGCGCGTGGAAATGCGCGCCGAGATCAAGCTGCTGCACCAGCGCCTGGGCGCCACCATCGTCTACGTGACGCACGACCAGATCGAGGCGATGACCCTGGGCGACCGCATCGCCGTCATGCGCGACGGCGTGGTGCAGCAGTTCGGCAGCCCGCAGGAAATCTACGACCAGCCGGACAATCTGTACGTGGCCGGCTTTATCGGCTCGCCGTCGATGAATTTCCTGCGCGGCAAGCTGATGGCCCACGCTGCGGGCGCAGCCTTCGCGCTGGAGCACCAGGGCACGACCACGCTGCTGCCGCTGCCGGCCAACCACGCCGCCGCCGGCCACTTCGGCGCCTGGCTGGGCCGCGAGCTGATCCTGGGCATCCGCCCCGAGCACGTGACCGACGCGCTGAGCGCGCGCCGCGCCGAAACGCCGGAAGGCTACCACCCGATGGAAGTGCCCTGCACCATAGAGATGACCGAGCCCACCGGCCCGGACACCCTGGCCTTCGCCTGGTTCAACGGCGTGCGCGCCACCTGCCGCACCCACCCGCGCGCAGGCGCCGAGCCGGGCGCGAGCATTCCGCTGGCCTTCGACCTCTCCAAAGCCATCCTGTTCGACCCGGCCTCGGAGATGCGCCTGGGCGCCTGAGGCGATGCACCTCCGTTTTACCGCTGTACCCTCTTTTGACCGGCAAACGCCGGTCTTTTTTTGCCCTGCTCTTCTCCCGGCTGATACATTTTGATACTTACCACACAAATGAATTTATCGATGCAGATGTCGAGAAAACGCCGCAGCGCGCCGAGGGCTTTATCGCCGAATCTGAAAAAGCATGGCAACAGTACCTCGCCCTGCCACGCGACGCCGAGGAGGACGCCATGGCCAAGGCCGTGGAGCAGCAGCGCAAGCTCTACATCAACGACGGCCTGCTGGCGCTCAGCAAAGCCGTGCGCGAACGCAATGCGGAGCAGATCGAGCTGCTGTCCATGAAAAAACTGCAGTCTGCCTTCGGCGGCTTCAACGCGGCTTCCGACAAACTGGATGAGGAACAGATGCGCGGCGCGCGCGAGAACTACGACTCCAGCCAGAAGCTGTTCCGCAACATGATGCTGGTGTCCATCGCCGGCGGCGTGGTCGGCATCGTGCTGCTGGTGCTGGTGCTGGTGCTGGCTTCGGCGCAACTGCTGCGCGCCATCCTGCGCCCGCTGAACCAGGCCCTGCGCCACTTCGACGCCATGGCGGCGGGCGACCTGTCGCGCGCCGTGCAGGTCGAGAGCAAGGATGAAATGGGCCGCCTGCTGCAGGGCTTGTCCACCATGCAGCAGCAGCTCGCGGCCACGGTGCGCAGCGTGCGCGACGGCAGCAGCGCCATCGCCAGCGCCAGCAGCGAGATCGCCTCCGGCAATATGGACCTGTCGCGCCGCACCGAGCAGCAGGCAGCCTGGAAGAGACCGCGTCCTCGCTGGAGGAAATGACCAGCACCGTGCGCCAGAACGCCGACAATGCGCGCCAGGCCAACAAGCTGGCCGCCAGCGCGTCCAGCGTGGCGGTGCGCGGCGGCCAGATCGTGTCGCAGGTGGTCGACACCATGGATGAAATCAACAGCTCGTCCCGGCGCATCGTCGACATTATTTCCGTCATCGACGGCATTGCTTTCCAGACCAATATCCTGGCGCTGAACGCCGCCGTAGAAGCGGCGCGCGCTGGCGAACAGGGCCGCGGCTTCGCCGTGGTCGCCAGCGAAGTATCGAGCAGATCAACCAGGCCGTGGCGCAGATGGATGAAGTAACGCAGCAAAATGCCTCGCTGGTGGAGGAAGCGGCGGCGGCGGCCGAATCGCTGCAGGACCAGGCCCATGCGCTGGAACGCGTGGTCCGTGTTTTCAAAGTTGACCACAGTGTTGCCGGAAGTGCATTAGCAATCCGCAAATGAGTGCACACTCACCCCGCGCACGATTGCCGTGACGGTTGACCAGGCGGTGCCACGGGCTGAATACTGACCAGCCCGATTCCTCGTAGGCACCGCGACATGGCAACCGTATCCGAAGTCAAAAGCACCACCCTCTCCGGCCTGAACCACATCGATGCACTCCTGAATAATTTGCCGAACTGGAATTACCAGACCGCCGGCGGTAACACCCTCTACTACAGTTTTTCCACGGCGGCCGGCCTTGAATCCGGCAACAGCGCCATCCTGGGCACGCCGCAGGCCTTCAGCGCCGCGCAGCAGGCGGCCACGCGCGGCGCGCTGGCCTATGTTGCGCAGCTGACCGGCATCCAGTTCGCCGAAACCGGCGACGGCAGCGCCGCGCAGATCCACTTTGCCAACGCCAACATCAACGGCGCCAGCACCACCGGCCTGGACAGTTCCCGCTACAGCTATTCCTACAACAGCAGCAATGTGGTGACCAAGTTCACCGCCGCGACCTGGGTCTACCTGGACAACGCGGAATGGGCCGGCATGAACGCCAATCTGGCCATCGGCACGCAGGGCTACGAAACGCTGCTGCATGAACTGGGGCACGCGATGGGGCTGAAGCACTCCTTCGAGGGTACGATCAAGCTGCCCGCCGCGACCGACAGCACGGCCTATACGCTGATGTCCTACACCCATGGCGGCGGCGTGCACTCCACCTTCGGCGAGTACGATATCGCCGCGCTGAAATGGCTGTACGGCGGCGACGGGCTGGGCGGCGCACTGGGCGTGAACTCGGTCGGCGGCGGACGCTACATCACCGGCACCAGCCAGGCCGACACACTGACCGGCACCGCCGCCAACGACATGCTGGAAGGCGGCGCAGGCAATGACATCCTGAACGGCGGCGCCGGCACCGACACGGCCTTCTACAATGGCGCGCACACGGCCTACACCGTGTCGCAGCTCAGTGCCGACAGCTGGCGCGTGAGCGGCGCACAGGGCACGGACACGCTCAGCGGCATCGAGCGGCTGCGCTTCAGCGACGGCGTGTTCGCCATCGCCGCCACGGCGCCGCAGCCGGACGTCACCGCGCCGGCGCAGCCCACGCTGGTCTTCACCAAGGACGGCTCGGCTGCGGCCAGCGGCAACCATCCCACCTTCAGCGGCGTGGCCGAAGCGGGGGCAAAAGTGGAGATTTTCAACGGCGCCACCAGCATGGGCGTGGGCACGGCGGCGGCCAACGGCAGCTGGAGCATCACGCCGGTGGCGGTGGGCAATGGCAGCTATCACGTGACGGCCAAGGCGACCGACGCGGCGGGCAACGTGTCGCTGGCCTCGGCGGCGCAGGACTTTACCGTGCTGAGCGCGCGCAACGTCACCGGCACGGCCGGCAACGACACGCTGAATGCGCTAACCGCCAACAACTACATCGACGGCGGCGCCGGCGTCGACACCGTGGTGTACGGCGGTGTGCGCGCCAACTACACCGTGGGCAAGACCGCCTACGGCTACAAGGTGACCGACGTGGCGGGCACCGGCGGCGGCAGCGACCTGCTGGTGCGTAGCGAGTTCATCAAGTTCGCGGACCAGACCATTGCGCTCGACAACAGCGGCATCGTGGTCCAGTCCGCCAGCGCGATGGCGCTCGACCTGGCGCCGCAGCACGAGGTCCAGCTCATCGGCCGCCACGAGCATGCGGCCGAGCACGCACACTTCGCCTGAACCCGGGCCTGTGCCTGCTTAGGCGCCGTAAGGCAGCGGTGCGTTGTCGGCCACCAGTTTTTCGGCGCGCAGCGCGTGCCAGAATTCGGCGGGGATCTTCTCCGCCATCGCTGCAGCGTCTTCCGCGATGCGCTCCGGACGGCTGGCGCCTGGGATCACCGCCGCCACGGCCGGATTGGCCAGCGCGAACTGCAGCGCCGCCGCCTTGATGCTCACACCGTGGCGCTGCGCCAGTGCTTTCAGGCGCGCCACCTTGGCCAGAATGTCAGGCGAGGCTTGCTGGTACTCGAAGTTCTGGCCGCCGGCCAGCACGCCCGAGCTGTAAGGGCCGCCCACCACGATCTCGGCGCCGTGCTCCAGCGAGAGCGGCATCACGCGCTGCAAGGCGCTGGCGTGGTCCAGCAGGGTGTAGCGGCCAGCCAGCAGGAAGCCGTCCGGCTTGGGTTCGTCCAGCGCCAGCGTCAGCTCGATAGGCTCGACGCGGTTCACGCCCAGGCCCCAGGCCTTGATCACGCCTTCCTCCTTCAGGCGGGCCAGCGTGCGGAATGCGCCGGTGCGCGCGCTTTCGAAGTAAGACAGCCACTCGTCGCCAAAGAAGTCCTGCGCCACGTCGTGCACCCAGACGATGTCCAGGCGGTCCGTCTTCAGGCGCTTCAGGCTGCCTTCGATGGAGCGCAGGGTGGCGTCGGCCGAGTAGTCGTTGACGATCTTGTTGCGGTTGCCATGCTCGAACAGGCCGCCCTTCTCGCCCATGCTGCGCTGGGATGGATCTTCCAGCTCGTCCAGGATCAAACGGCCCACCTTGGTGCTCACCACGTAGTCGTCGCGCTTGCGCTTGCTCAGCGCTTCGCCCAGGCGGATTTCGGCCAGGCCAGCGCCGTACAGCGGCGCCGCGTCGAAGAAGCGCACGCCGTGGTCCCAGGCTGCGTCCACGGTCGCCAGCGCTTCGGCTTCCGGAATGTTGCGGAACATATTACCCAGAGGAGCGGTGCCGAAACCCAGTTGGCCTGGCAGTTTATCTTTGAGACTCATTGCATTTCCTTTCGAGAAGTTAGTGATGAAATCTTAGCTTGCCAAGTTAATGCAGTCCAAGACATAATTTGCACAACTTAAGTCTCAACAGGTCTTATATGCTGGACATACGCCAACTCAACTATTTCGTCGCCGTGGCCGAAGAGGAACACGTGGGGCGCGCAGCAGAACGCTTGCACATTTCGCAATCCCCGCTCAGCAGGCAGATTGCCCAGCTGGAGGAAAGGCTGGGATTAACACTATTCGAACGCAGCCAGCAGCGCATCCGTCTTACGGCGGATGGCAAAACCTTTCTGGCCGAAACGCGGGCTTTTCTGACGCACGGACAGCGGCTGGAGTCGCTCGGGCGCAGGCTGGGCCAGGGCGACGAGGGCGGGCTGTGCATAGGCTATGTGGAAAACGCCATGCATTCCGGCGTGCTGCCGGCCGCCCTGCGCGCCATCCGCAGCACGCGGCCGGCGGTGCATGTGGCGCTGTACAACCAGCAGTCGTCCGACCAGCTGGAAGGCCTGCGCCAGCGCAGCCTGGACGTGGCCCTGGTCTGCGCGCCGCCGGCGGCGGACGACGAGGAACTGGACCGGCTGCAAGTGGTGAGCGATCCCATGCTGCTGGCCCTGCCCGCCGGCCATCCGCTCGCGCAGGCGGACGCCCTGGCGCGGCCGCTGGCGGTGGAAGAGCTGCGCAACCAGGAGTGGATCGCCATCCACCACAAGGACGGCGCTTTCGAGCACGACCACCTGACCGTCACCTGCGCCAAGGCAGGCTTTACGCCGGACGTGCGCATGCGCGCGCCCGAGCCGATGACGGCGCTGGGCCTGGTGGCGGCCGGCCTGGGCATCGCCATGATCCAGCAAAGCCTGCGCCACCAGACCCCGCCCGGCGTAGTGCTGCGCGAAGCGCCCTGGTTCGACTACCGCACCCCGCTGTGGGTGGTGTGGCACCGCGTTACGCTGCGGCCGCTGGTGGATATCTTCCGGAAAATACTGGTGGACTAAGCCTTCCGCGCCGGCTTACGGCAGAAACTGTTCGTCGCGCAGCTGCGCCATGCTCCAGGGGCAGCGCTCGGGCAGGATAGCCGGGTCCAGGCCGGTTTCGCGCGCGGTGCGGTCGACAGCGTCGTCCCAGTTTTCCTCCAGCCACTCGGGATCGTCCAGCAGGTGGCGCAGGCTGGGCGTGCGCTTGAGAATGCGCTCAATCGCGCGGCGCTGAACGCGGATGGTATTGCGCCAGCTGGCGCTGCACCGTTCGGGCTGGTACTGCCACTTGAGCAAATGATGCTGCAGCACGACGAAGCGGCTGGAGATGCCGCGCCGTTCGCTCAGGCTCAGGCCTATCAATTCCTCGGCAATCTGCTCGGCGTCGATCAGCCCCAGCTGGCCCGCGCGCAGCAGTTGCGCCTGCTCAAGCGCCCATGCGGCAATGTCTTCTTCGTAAGCCGTGGTGTCCATAGCGTCCTCCCGTATCGGTGGGACAGCCGCGCGGCGAAAAAGTTCCCTGCGGCGGCGGCTGGATGGCGGTAAGATGCGCGCATCCCAACAACAACATTCCACTTGCCATGAACAAGTCCCTACGAGTACGCCTTGCCGCGCTGTTGTGCCTGTCCGCGCTGGCGCCGCTTGCCGCGCACGCCGCCATCAGCGCCGGCGAAAAACTGTACCAGGCGCATTGCGCCGCCTGCCACGGCGTGAAACTGGAAGGCGCCACCGGCCCCAGCCTGATCGACCAGGTATGGCTGCACGGCGCGCCGACCAAGGCCAACCTCATCACCGTCATCAGCAAGGGCGTGGCCGACAAGGGCATGCCGCCCTGGTCGCCCACGCTGAACGCGACGCAGATCGCGCAACTGGCCGACTACGTGGCGCTGTCGGCACGCACCGGCGGCAAGACGGCCGCTGCCGCCGCGCCTGCGGCAACTGCCGCCGCTGCTGCGCCCGCAGCCCCGTCCGACAAAACCGCCGCCATCCTGAGCGGGCTGAAGCTGCCGAAAGGCTTCCGCATCGCCGTCTACGCCGACAAGGTGGAAACCGCGCGCTCGATGGCCGTATCCGGCAGCGGCGTGGTCTACGTGGGCTCGCGCAAGGCGGGCAAGGTGTACGCGCTGGTGGACGAGAACAAGGACGGCGTGGCCGAAAAAGTGATCACCATCGCCGAAGGCCTGCAAAACCCGATCGGCGTGACGCTGCTCAACGGCGCGCTGTACGTGGCTGAAATCTCGCGCATTATCCGCTTCGACAATATCGACGCCACCTATGCCGCCAAACCGGCCTACAAGGTGGTGAAGGACGACCTGCCGAAGGAAACCTGGCACGGCGAGAAATTCATCAAGGCCGGTCCGGACGGCAAGATCTACGTGCCGATAGGCGCGCCGTGCAACACCTGCAACAAGGAAGACCAGCCCTATTCCAAACTCTGGCGCATGAATGCGGACGGCAGCAATTTCGAGGAATACGCGCGCGGCATCCGCAACACGGTGGGCTTCGCCTGGCACCCGGTCACCAAGGAAATGTGGTTCACCGATAACGGTCCGGACATGATGGGCGACAACTCGCCGTCGTGCGAACTGAACGTGGCGCCGAAAGCCGGCCTGCATTTCGGCTTCCCTTACTGCCACGGCGGCGTGCTGCCCGATCCAGAGTTCGGCAAGCTGCAGTCCTGCGAGCAGTTCGTGGCGCCGGTGGCCAAGCTGGGCCCGCACGTGGCGCCGCTGGGCCTGGGCTTCTACACCGGCACCCAGTTCCCGGCGCAGTACCGCAACAACCTGTTCATCGCCGAACATGGCTCGTGGAACCGCGAGAACAAGATAGGCTACAAGGTCAGCCTGGTGACGCTGTACAACAGCAAAGTGGTGAGCATCACCACCTTTATCGACGGCTTCCTGCGCGACGGCGACGAAGTGGTGGGCCGCCCGGTCGATATCGCCGTGCTGGCGGACGGCTCCATGCTGGTGTCCGACGACCACGGCGGCCGCGTCTACCGCGTCACCTACGCCGGGAAATAATCACCGCACCGTGCGCAGATACGCCAGCAGGTTGGCGATCTGCTGCTCGTCCCCGATACCCCAGAAGCGCATCTGGTTATCGGGGACCACCTTCTTGGGCGACTTCAGGAAAGCCGCCAGCGTCTGCTCCGTCCACACGATGCCGGAGCGCTTCATGGCCGGCGAATAGCTGAAATCCGTAGTCGATCCCGCCTTGCGGCCCACGATGCCATTCAGCTGCGGCCCAAACGCCCCGCGCGCCGACGGCCCCACCTGGTGGCAGGACGCGCAGCGCATAAACGCCCGCTTCCCCGCCGCCGCATCTCCCTCCGCCCCCATCGCCAGCGCGGGCAGCATCAGCAATATCAATACTCGCAGCATCACGAACCTTCCACTTCCGTCAGTTCCAGCAGTCTAGCACTCCGTCCCAAATCTCATACGCAGGCAGCAAAAGCCGTCCAAATACCAGGACAACAAAATTGCCACATGGCATATCACCGCAAAACCCCATCTTATAAATCAATAACTTAGCGTTATCGCCTCCTAAAAAAACGGCGGGCATACGGCTTGCTATTGAGGCTGGACCCCGCCTACCGCGCGGGGATCTGACTACAACGGAGACCGGTATGCAAAAGAAGCGCCCCCTCACCCTCTATATCCTGGTTGCGATGCTGCTCGGCATTGCCGTCGGCTACGCCTGCCACACGGTGTTCCCCGACAAGAAACTCACCGCCGATATTTCCTCCCACATCTCGCTGGTGACCGACATCTTCCTGCGCCTGATCAAGATGATCATCGCGCTGCTGGTGTTTTCCACCCTCACGGTGGGCATCGCCAACCTGAGCGACGGCAAGGCCGCCGGCCGCATCGGCGCCAAGGCCTTTGCCTGGTTTATCGCCGCCTCCATGGTCTCGCTCGCGCTCGGCATGCTGCTGTCGAACCTGATGCAGCTCGGCACCAACCTGGGCCTGCCGCTGCCCGCCATCGACGCCAGCACCGGCCTGAAAACCTCGGCCTTCACCTTGAAGGACTTCATCAGCCACGTCGTGCCCAAGTCGCCCATCGAAGCGATGGCCAACAACGAGATCCTGCAGGTGCTGGTGTTCTCCATCTTCTTCGGCTCCGCACTGGGTGCGCTTGGCGAGTCCGGCAAGCGCCTGCTGGGCGTGGTCGACGAGCTGGCCCAGGTGATGCTGCGCATTACCGGCGCCATCATGAACATGGCGCCGCTGGCCGTGTTCGCCGCCATGGCCTCGGTGGTCACCACCAACGGCCTCGGCATCCTGGCCACGTTCGCCAAATTCATGGGCGGCTTCTACCTGGGCCTATTCTGCCTGTGGGCCTTGCTGATCGCGGCCGGTTTCGCCGTGCTGGGGCCGCGCGTGCTGCGCCTGGTCGGCCTGATCCGCGAGCCCTTCCTGCTGGCCTTCTCCACCGCCAGCTCCGAGGCGGCCTACCCGAAACTGCTGGTGGCGCTGGATAAATTCGGCGTGCAGCGCCGCATCTCCAGCTTCGTGCTGCCGATGGGCTACTCCTTCAATCTGGACGGCTCGATGATGTACTGCACCTTCGCCGTGCTGTTCATCGCCCAGGCCTACGGCATCGACCTGTCGCTCGGCACCCAGATCACCATGCTGCTGCTGTTGATGCTGACCTCGAAAGGCATGGCCGGCGTGCCGCGCGCTTCGCTGGTGGTGATCGCCGCCACGCTGACCCAGTTCCACATTCCCGAGGCCGGCTTGCTGCTGCTGATGGGCGTGGACCAGTTCCTCGACATGGGCCGCTCGGCCACCAACGCGGTGGGCAACGCCATCGCCACCGCCGTGGTCGCCAAGTGGGAAGGCGCGCTGGGCGAGGAAGAAGAACAAAACGGCGAACACGCTTACGCGCGCGCCGCATAAAAATAAATACACAAGGAGACCTGATGAAATACGCAATAACCCCTTTGCTGGCGCTGGCCTGCTGCGCCGCGCAAGCGCAGTCCGCCGTGAAAATCTACGGCGTGGCGGACGCCGGCCTGGTGTTCGAACGCGGCGGCCCCGCCGGCGGCACCAGCTATGTAAGCAGCGGCGTGGCCTCCGGCTCGCGCCTCGGCTTCAAGGGCACGGAAGACCTGGGCGGCGGCATGTCGGCCGGCTTCGTGCTCGAAAGCGGCATCAGCATCGACAGCGGCGCCTCCGGCCAGGGCGGGCTGACCTTCGGGCGCCAGTCCTTCGTGTCGCTGGGCGGCGCGCTCGGCACGCTGAGCGCGGGCCGCCAATACTCGCCCTACTTCAAAGCCCTGCGCGACATTGCCGATCCCTTCAGCGACGGCCTGGCCGGCCAGGCCGCCAACCTGATGGCGCCCAACCGCCGCATGGACAACTCGCTGGTCTACGCCTCGCCCAAGCTGGCGGGCTGGTCCACCGACCTGGCCTACAGCGCAGGCGAAGTGGCGGGCGACAGCACCCGCAAGCGCGCGCTGAGCGGCGCCGTCAATTTCGCGGCGGGGCCGCTGGCGCTGGTGCTGTCGCACTACCGCCGCGAGGACGCCGCCGCCAGTCTGCACGCGCGCAACAGCCTGCTGGCCGCGCGCTACACGCTGGGCGCCTACCAGCTGCACGCCGCCTACGCCGTCAACCGCGGCATGGGCACCGTGGGCGGCGGCGGTACGCTGGCCTTCACGGCGGGCGGAACCGGTGCTGCCGTCGGCACGCTGGCGGCCGGAGGCGCCATCGCCAGCGGCCCTGTGGGCGCGCCGGGCGCGGCCAGCCGCGACATCGTGCTGGGCCTGTGCGCCACCTTCGGCCCGCACCGCTACGCCGCGTCGGTGGTGCAGCACCTGGACCGCAGCCCGGCCAACAAGGACGCGCGCCAGTTCGGCGTGGGCTATCTGTACGGCCTGTCCAAGCGCACCGACCTGTACGCCGCATACGGCCGGGTCAGCAACAGCAACGGCGCCACCTTCACCATCGGCAACGCCACCGACGACGGCAAGGGGCACAGCGCAATCAATCTCGGCCTGCGCCACCTGCTGTAAAAGCATTGCGCGCGCGCAGTTTGCTATAGTTGCCCATGATGCCAGCCCAGTCCTCCGCCCCCGCAACGCCCCAGGCGCAGCCGCGCCGGCCGCAGCACGTCCGCACGGTCTGGGGCCTGGTGCTGCTGGCGGGGCTGGCCCTGCCCTATCTGGCCTATTGGTGGGTGAACCTGGTCACCACCGAGCGCCTGCGCGCAGCCGGTGCGCAGCGGCTGGAGGTGTACGCCACCAGCCTGGAAAACCTGCTCGACAAATACGACCTGGTGCCGCGCATGCTGGAGCTGGACAAGGACGTGCTGGGCTTGCTGGAAAAGCCCGGCGACGAGGACTTGCGCAACAACGTCAATGAATACCTGGAAGGCTTGAACCAGAAGGCCGGCTCCAGCAATATCTACATCGTCAACCTGCAGGGCCGCACGCAAGCGGCCAGCAACTGGCGCCAGAAGGACAGCTTCGTCGGCGACGACGTCAACTTCCGGCCCTACATCCGCAACGCCCTGCGCGGGCATCCCGGCGGCTTCTACGGCGTGGGCACCACCAGCCTGGAGCCGGGCTACTTCTACGCGCACGGCATCTACAAGAACGGCCGCATGCTGGGCGTGGCCGCCATCAAGGTCAGCATCGAGAGCCAGCAGCTAAGCTGGGCGCAAGGCGCGGACAAGGTGATGCTGGTGGACAGCAACGGCGTCATCTTCCTCACCTCCGCCTCGGCCTGGAAATTCAAGACCCTGCAGCCGCTGGCGGCCAGCGTGCGCGCCGAACTGGAGCAGACCCGCCAGTACCACGAACAGGCGCTGCCCCCGCTGACGCTGGCGCACGACGAAGCGCTGGCCAACGGCACCCGATTGCTCGCCATCCGCGACGGCAACGCCGGCCTGGCCGCGGCCCCGCCGCGCATGCTGGCGCAAACCCGCTCGCTGGCGCCGCGCGACTGGACCTTCATCTACCTGTCGGACCTGAACGCGGCGCGCGCCAACGCCCGCGTGGCCTTCCTGTTCACGCTACTGGCTTACGGCTTCCTGGTGCTGCTGTTCCTGTTCTGGCGCCAGCGCCTGCGCGCCAAGGAAGACCTGCAGCACGCCTACGACGGCCTGGAGCGCATGGTGGACGAGCGCACCGCCAGCCTGGCGCGCATGGCGCAGGACCTGAGCAAGGAAGTGGACGTGCGGCGCCAGGCCGAGCAGCAGCTGCACATCACGCAGAACGAGCTGTTCCAGGCCGGGAAAATGGCCGTGCTGGGGCAGATGTCGGCCAGCATCACGCACGAGCTGAACCAGCCGCTGACGGCGCTGCGCACCATGTCCGACAACGCCGTGCTGCTGTTCGAGCGCGGCCGCATGGACGACGTGCGCAGCAACCTGAAAACCATCTCCCAGGTGGTGGCGCGCATGGGCACCATCACCGGCAAGCTGAAAAGCTTTGCCCGCAAGTCGAATGCGGAGCTGGCGGCGGTGTCCATCCACACCTCGATCTCCAACGCCCTGGTGCTGGTGGAGCGCCGCCTGCAGCTCGACAAGGTGAGCTTCCAGCTGCATATCGACCAGGCCGACATCTACGCGCTGTGCGACAGCAACCGGCTCGAGCAGGTGCTGCTGAACCTGATGACCAACGCGCTCGACTCCATGGCGGGCAGCCCGGTGCGCGAGCTGCGCGTGGACGTCAACAGCACGCCGCAGCGCGTGTTCATCCGCGTGGCCGACAGCGGCCCCGGCCTGAGCGACGAAGCGCGCACGCGCCTGTTCGAGCCCTTCTACACCTCCAAGCCGCAAGGCGAAGGACTGGGCCTGGGGCTGGCCATTTCGGAACAAATCATCCGCGACTTCGGCGGCAGCCTGCAAGCGGAACAGGCCAGTGCCGGCGCCTGCTTCGTGATCGAACTCAAAGCGGCACAGGAGACGTGATGGACGATGCAATGAACGATATCCAGGTGATCCTGGTCGAGGACGATCCCACCGTGCGCGCCGGCAGCGCGCAGGCGCTGGACCTGGCCGGTTTTGCCGTGCGCAGCTTCGACAGCGCCGAGCCGGTGGCCGAGCTGCTGCAGCCGCACTGCGCGGCAGTGCTGGTGAGCGACGTGCGCCTGCCCGGCATGAGCGGCCTCGATCTGCTGGCCGCCGCGCGCGCCATCGACCCGGAACTGCCGGTGATACTGGTGACGGGCCACGGCGACATCGCCATGGCCGTGCAGGCCATGCATGACGGCGCCTACGATTTCATCGAAAAGCCCTACTCGTCCGAACAGCTGGCCGACGTGGTGCGCCGCGCGGCCGACAAGCGCCGCCTGCAGCTCGAAGTGCACGCGCTGCGCCAGCGACTGGCGCACAGCGAGGGCATCGCCGCCTATCTGCTGGGCAACGCGCCCGCCATGCAGGCGCTGCGGCAAGTGATACTGGAAGTGGCCGGGCAGCCTGCGGACGTGCTGATCTACGGCGAAACCGGCACCGGCAAGGAGCTGGTGGCGCGCTGCCTGCACCAGTTCGGCGAGCGCGCCAGGCACCACTACGTGCCGATTAATTGCGGCGCCATTCCGGAGACCATTTTTGAGAGCGAGCTGTTCGGCCACGAGCAAGGCGCCTTCACCGGCGCGGCCAAGCGGCAGATCGGCAAGATCGAGCATGCGTCGCAGGGCACGCTGTTCCTGGACGAGATAGAAAGCCTGCCGCTGGCCATGCAGGTCAAGCTGCTGCGCGTGCTGCAGGAGCGCTGCATCCAGCGCCTGGGATCGAACACGCCGGTGCCGCTGGACGTGCGCGTGATCGCCGCGTCCAAGGAGGATTTGAAGGCCTGGTCGGACCAGGGCAAGTTCCGCAGCGACCTGTATTACCGGCTGAACCTGATCATGCTGCGCATTCCGCCGCTGCGCGAGCGGCGCGAGGATATTCCGCTGCTGTTCGAGCACTTCATACTGGACGCGGCGGCGCGCTACAAGCGGCCTTGCCCCGTGGTCCCGGCGGCGCAGATGCAGCAGCTGATGGCGCAGGACTGGCCCGGCAATGTGCGCGAGCTGCGCAATGCGGCGGACCGTTTTGTGCTGGGCCTGCCGGCCGGCGAGGCGGCCGCGCCGGTGCTGCCGCTGGCGGACCAGGTGGGCGCTTTTGAACGCATGCTGATCGAGCAGGCCCTGCGCGCAGCCAGCGGCAATGTGGGCGATGCTTGCGCGGCGCTGGGCCTGCCCAAGCAGACCATGTATCACAAGATGCAAAAATACGGGCTCGCCGCCGAGGATTATCGCTAGCGGTTTTGGCGGCGCCGGCGGGTTACGCGGTTCGCGCTCGGCGCGCCCCGCTAACCCGCCCTACGGGAAGAATTCCTGCGATTGAATTTGTTTGCGATATCCTGGTCGTATAGCGTTCCCATGACGGCCTCCTGTTGGAGGAGTCAAGCAAGCACCGCCTTGGTTCCGTAAGGACGTAAAAAAGCCGCCAGGGCTTGCGCGCTGGCGGCTCTTTAAGCGGCGAAGATTACTGCGCGGCGGCTGGCGCTGCGCCTTCTTCGGCGGCTGCTTTCATCGACAGCTTCAGGCGGCCGCGGTCGTCGGTTTCCAGAACCTTGACGCGCACTTGCTGGCCTTCTTTCAGGTAGTCGGCAACGGCGTTCACGCGCTCGTTGGCGATCTGCGAGATGTGCAGCAGGCCGTCTTTGCCTGGCATGACCTGGACGATGGCGCCGAAGTCCAGCAGCTTCAGCACGGTGCCGTCGTAGGTCTTGCCCACTTCGACCGACGCGGTCAGCTCTTCGATGCGGCGCTTGGCTTCCTGGCCGGCAGCAGCGTCAACGGAAGCGATGGTGACCACGCCTTCGTCGCTGATGTCGATCTGGGTGCCGGTCTCTTCGGTCAGCGCGCGAATGACTGCGCCGCCTTTACCGATCACGTCACGGATCTTCTCCGGGTTGATCTTGATGGTGATCAGGCGCGGTGCGAAATCGGACAGTTCCGTTTTCACGTGCGGCATGGCTTTCTGCATTTCACCCAGGATGTGCTCGCGGCCTTCTTTGGCTTGCGCCAGCGCCACTTGCATGATTTCCTTGGTGATGCCCTGGATCTTGATGTCCATCTGCAGCGCGGTAATGCCATTGGCGGTACCGGCTACTTTGAAGTCCATGTCGCCCAGGTGGTCTTCATCGCCCAGGATGTCGGACAGCACGGCGAAACGGCCGCCTTCCTTGATCAGGCCCATGGCGATACCGGCCACGTGTGCTTTCATCGGCACGCCGGCGTCCATCAGTGCCAGGCAGCCGCCGCAGACGGAAGCCATCGACGAGGAACCGTTCGATTCGGTGATTTCCGATACCAGGCGCACCGAGTAGCTGAACTCGTCAGCTGCCGGCAGCGCGGCGATCAGCGCGCGCTTGGCCAGGCGGCCGTGGCCCACTTCGCGGCGCTTCGGCGTACCGACGCGGCCGGTTTCGCCGGTGGCGAACGGAGGCATGTTGTAGTGCAGCATGAAGTCGTCGGTGTACTCGCCCATCAGCGCGTCGATCTTCTGCGAATCGCGGGCGGTGCCCAGGGTCGCTACGACCAGCGCCTGGGTTTCGCCGCGGGTGAACAGGGCCGAACCGTGGGTGCGCGGCAGAACCGAGGTGCGGATCGAAATCGGACGCACGGTGCGGGTGTCGCGGCCGTCGATACGTGGCTCGCCTTCCAGGATCTGCGAACGCACGACCTTGGCTTCCATGTCGAACAGGATGTTGCCCACGTCCACGCCGTTTGGCGCTTCGGCGCCGTTGGCGGCAGCGTCGGCTGCCAGGTCGGCTACGACTTCGGCGGACATGGCGCGCAGCTTGTCGGTACGGGCTTGCTTGTCTTTGGTCTGGTAGGCTTCGCGGATTTTCGACTCGGCGAACTGCGCCACTTTGGCGATCAGCGCTTCGTTCTTCGGCGCCGGCGCCCACTGCATTTCAGGCTTGCCGCCGTCGCGCACCAGGTCGTGGATCGCGTCGATGACTGCTTTCATTTCGGTGTGGCCGAAGACGACCGCGCCCAGCATGATTTCTTCGGACAGCTGCTTGGCTTCCGATTCCACCATCAGCACGGCGGTTTCGGTACCGGCCACAACCAGATCCATCTGCGAGGTTTTCAGCTGGGTGGTGGTCGGGTTCAGGATGTACTGGCCGTTGGCGTAACCCACGCGGGCGGCGCCGATCGGGCCGTTGAACGGCAGGCCGGCCACGCACAGGGCGGCCGAGGCGCCGATCATCGAGGCGATGTCAGGATCGATTTCCGGGTTGACCGACAGCACGTGAATGATCACTTGCACTTCGTTCATGTAGCCTTCCGGGAACAGAGGGCGGATAGGACGGTCGATCAGGCGGGACGTCAGCGTTTCTTTTTCGGAAGGACGGCCTTCGCGCTTGAAGAAACCGCCAGGGATTTTACCGGCCGCGTAGGTCTTTTCGAGGTAGTCAACGGTCAGCGGGAAGAAGTCCTGGCCAGGCTTGGCTTCTTTGCGCGCCACGACGGTTGCCAGCACGACGGTGTCTTCGATCGACACCATCACCGCGCCGGATGCCTGGCGAGCGATCTCGCCGGTTTCCAGGGTCACGGTGTGTTGGCCGTACTGGAAGGTTTTCGTAACTTTGTTAAACATGGGTAATCCCTTTCTATTTGCCGACAGATTTTCAGGAGCTGTCGTTCACCTCACCACAGACAGCGGCCGGGGCCGCCGCCTTTACTACTTTTGCTACAGGTATTGCCGGATTGCCCTATTTCCACCGCTCAGAATGACAAAATGCCCGCGGCAGAGAACTGACGCAGGCATTTCGGCTCAAGCCGGGACGTACAAAGATTACTTACGCAGACCCAGTTTAGCGATCAGATCGCGGTAACGGGTTGCATCTTTGTTCTTCAGGTAGGACAGCAGCGATTTACGACGGTTAACCATCATGATCAGGCCACGACGGCTGTGGTGATCTTTGCTGTGGGCTTTGAAGTGACCGTTCAGTTCGTTGATGCGTGCGGTCAGCAGCGCAACTTGAACTTCTGGGGAGCCGGTGTCGTTCTGGCCACGTGCGTTGTCCGCGATGATCGCGGCTTTGTTGATGTTTTCTACGGTCATGATATTACCTTTCACATGCGGTATGCGGAGTCTGAACCCTGCGCACCGTGAGTACGATTAAAAATATACTGATCCAAAGACCAGACCCGCGAGTATAACGGAATACACCACGGATGGCTAGAATTACCCGTAGACGGAGAGCGCGAGGGTTGCAACCATGAGAAAAATGATCACAACGGCAATATTGCCACTGCTATTGGCGGCCTGCGCCGGCCCGGGCGGCACGCCGCCGGCCCTCGGCGAGCGCCTGGACGCCGTCAAGGCCAGGCTGGGCCAGCCCGGCGCCAGCTACCAGCTGGGCGGCGACACGTTGCTCGAATACACCACCCAGCCCTTCGGCCAATACGCCTACATGGCCCGCTTCGGGCCGGACGGCGCGCTGAAATCCTACGAGCAGGTGCTGACGGACGAAAAATTCGCCACCCTCACAGTGGGCATCGCCACCCGCGACGACGTGCTGCGCACCATAGGCCACCCGGCCGAGACCAGCTACCTGGCGCTGCGCGACCTCACGGTCTGGTCCTACCGCTACAAGCAGTCAGGCGTGTGGAACTCCATGATGCACGTGCATTTCGACCAGGCCGGCATCGTGCGCGAAATGATGGCCGGGCCGGACCCGGCCTACGACGACAAGCCGCGCTTCTTCCGCTAGCCCTGGGGTCTGACCCGGCGGGTCAGACCCCGACCTCACTCGGTTTGCGGGTTGACGCGCTCGATCTTGGAATGCAGCTTGTTCAGGCCGGACAAGTAGGCCTTGGCCGAGGCCACCACGATGTCCGGATCCGAGCCGACGCCGTTGACGATGCGCCCGGCGTTCGACAGCCGCATCGTCACCTCCCCCTGCGACTGGGTGCCGGTGCTGATGGCGTTAATCGAGAACAGCACCAGCTCGGCCCCGCTCCTGGCCTGGCATTCGATGGCGTTGACCATGGCGTCCACCGGGCCGTCGCCCTCCCCGTCGCAGCTGTATTCCTTGCCGCCCATGGAGAACACTACCTTGGCGGTAGGCGTTTCGCCGGTCTCGGAGCGCTGCGCCAGCGACACGAAGCGGTAGTACTCGTTCTCCTGCGCCGTTTCCTCGTCCGACACCAGGGCCATGATGTCCTCGTCGAAGATTTCGGCCTTGCGGTCCGCCAGCTCCTTGAAGCGGCCGAAGGCGGCGTTCACTTCCGCTTCCGACTCCATTTCTATGCCCAGCTCCTGCAGGCGCTGCTTGAAGGCGTTGCGGCCGGACAGCTTGCCGAGCACGATCTTGTTGGCGGTCCAGCCCACGTCCTCGGCGCGCATGATCTCGTAGGTTTCGCGCGCTTTCAGTATGCCGTCCTGGTGGATGCCGGACGCGTGCGCGAAGGCGTTGGCGCCCACCACCGCCTTGTTCGGCTGCACCGCGAAGCCGGTGATCTGCGACACCATCTTGGACGCGGCCACGATCTGCGTGGTGTCTATGCCCACGGTCAGGTTGTAATAGGCTTGCCGCGTGCGCAGCGCCATCACCACTTCCTCCAGCGCGGTGTTGCCGGCGCGCTCGCCCAGGCCGTTGATGGTGCACTCGATCTGCCGCGCGCCGCCTATCATCACGCCGGCCAGCGAGTTGGCCACGGCCAGTCCCAGGTCGTTGTGGCAGTGCACCGACCACACGGCCTTGTCCGAATTGGGGATGCGCTCGCGCAGGCGCTTGATGGTGGCGCCGAACATTTCCGGCACGGCGTAGCCCACCGTGTCGGGGAAGTTGATGGTGGTGGCGCCTTCGGCGATCACGCCCTCCAGCACGCGGCACAGGAAGTCTTCTTCCGAGCGGCTGCCGTCTTCCGGGCTGAATTCGATATCGTCCGTGTGCTGGCGGGCGAAGCGCACGGCCAGCTTGGCCTGTTCCAGCACCTGCGCCGGCTCCATGCGCAGCTTCATCTGCATGTGCAGCGGCGAGGTGGCGATGAAGGTGTGGATGCGCTTGCGCTCGGCGGGCGCCAGCGCTTCGGCGGCGCGGGCGATGTCGCGGTCATTGGCGCGCGACAGGGAGCAGACCGTGGAGTCGCGCACGTGCGCGGCGATGGACTTGATGGATTCGAAGTCGCCCTGCGAGGCGGCGGCGAAGCCCGCTTCGATGACGTCCACCTTCAGCCGTTCCAGCTGCTTGGCGATGCGCAGCTTCTCTTCGCGCGTCATCGAGGCGCCCGGCGATTGCTCGCCGTCGCGCAGGGTGGTGTCGAAAATAATGAGGCGGTTGCTGAGGCTCATAACGATGTCTCCTTATGGCTAGGGTTGAACCGCCCCGTACTTGCTAGCGGCGTTCGCTCTCGTCCACCGGTTCGTGGCCGGTCTGCACGATGCTGACCGGCTTGCCTTTGGCCATGCGCCAGAAGAACACCGCGTAGCCGGACAGGCCGTACACGATGAACAGCGGGAACAGCACTTTGGGCGGATCGATCGACACCAGCGCGAAGAACAGTGCAATCAGGAATACGGCGATAAAGGGCACGGACTTGCGGAAGTTCAGTTCCTTGAAGCTGTAGAACGGCACGTTGGTGACCATGGTGAGCCCCGCGAACAGCGCAATGGCGAACGAGGTCCACGACAGCTGCAGGCCGGGCACTTCCATGTCCACCATCAGCAGCACGAAGCCGCCCACGATGGCCGCCGCGGCCGGGCTGGGCAGGCCCTGGAAGAAGCGCTTGTCGACCACTTCGATATTGGTGTTGAAGCGCGCCAGGCGCAGCGCGGCGCCGGCGCAGTAGACGAAGGCGGCGATCCAGCCCAGCTTGCCCATGCCGCGCAGCGACCATTCGTAAATCACCAGCGCCGGGGCGGCGCCGAAGGACACCATGTCCGACAGGGAGTCGTACTGGGCGCCGAATTCGCTTTGGGTATTGGTCAGGCGGGCAATGCGGCCGTCCAGGCCGTCCAGCACCATGGCGATGAAAATGGCCCAGGCCGCATGCTCGAAGCGCTGGTTCATGGCCATGACGATGGCGTAGAAGCCGCAAAACAGTGCGCCCGTCGTGAACGCGTTGGGCAGCAAATAGATGCCGCGCGAACGCGGGCCGGCCACGCCGCTCTCGTTCTCGCCACGGGCCTTGCGCGCGAACCGGGCGAAACGCGAGTTCTTGGGCTTGGCCAGGGTTACGCCATTTTTAGGTCTGCGACGGGGGAAATTTGCCATTGGGTTCCATTTCTAGTGCTGCGGTGTGTGCTTTTCCGGCCGCCCGGGCGGCCGGAATCTCCCGCCTATTATATAAGGGAGCACGCAGCAAAGAGAAAGTTTGGCCTATTGAATGCTTATTTGAACTTCACTTTGCCCACGACGCGCATTTCCAGCGTGGTCTCGCCGGGTTCGAAGCTCGGTTCGGACACTTCGGCGCTGTCCATGGCCTTGGCGCGCATCATCATCATGGGCGCCGGCGCGGCCATGGCTTCGCGGGCGTAGGCGCCGGAGCCTTCGAAGTCCACCGTGTCCAGCGTGGCGTCGCTGACCTTGCGGCCCATGGCGGCGGCGATGGAGGCGATGCGCTCGTTCAGGTTCTGGTAGGTGGCGGCGATGCGCTGCTCGTCCAGCTTCTTGGTGGCGGCGGGCGACAGGCCGAAGCTCAGATTGTTCAGGGTCAGCACTTTCTGCGCGGCGGCCACGGTTTTCGGCAGCTTGTCCAGGCTGGTGGTGGTCACTTGCAGGTACTGGCCCACGCGCCAGGCGGTGGGCACGCGCGGCTTGGGCGTGGCGCCGGCCGGCAGCGGGCGCTCGTCCGGGTACACCGGGTAGGTGTAGTAGCCCTGGGTTTTCAGGCTGGCCTGCGGGTCTTCCTTCTTCACGATGTCCAGGCCCTGCTTCATCTTCTGGTTCACGCGCGAGGCGGCGGCGGCCTTGTCCTTGTCCTGCTCCTCGATGGCCAGCGTGGCCACGGCCTGGTCGTTATTGGCGCGCACTTCGCCCTGGGCCGGCACGATGACCAGGGTGCCGCTGGTCGGGGTTTGCTGGGCTTGCGCTTGCGCGCCCAGGATCAGCATGGCGGCGGCGATAAGGGTCTTGGCAGCGGTTTTCTTGGCGGTCATTCTGTTGCTCCTTGGTTAAATCGTGAAGCAACTTTAACCGAATTTCACGATGCCACAGGCACAACTAAGTGAGCGTTTGTAACAGTGAAAGCCCGGTGCGCCGTGATAGTATCGACAAGATCACCACCACCACTGGGAGTACGTCATGGGATTGCTCGATCAGCTTGCAGGACAAGTGCTCGGTTCACTGGGCTCGCAACAGCAGGACCCGGTGCCGCAGGGCGACCTGGTCAACACCGTGATGGGCCTGCTCAACCAGGCCGGCGGACTACAGGGCCTGCTGCAGAAATTGCAGGCCAGCGGCCTGGGCGACCAGGTGGCGTCCTGGGTGGGCACCGGCGAGAACCAGACCGTGTCCGGCAACCAGATCGCGGATGCGCTGGGCAGCGGGCAGCTGGCGCAGATCGCGCAGCAGGCCGGCCTGGAGCCGGAGCACGCCAGCGCCGGCCTGGCCCAGCTGCTGCCGCAAATTATCGACCAGCTGACGCCGAACGGCGCCGTGCCGCAGGACGACATGGTGGCGCAGGGCCTCAGCCTGCTCAAGGGCAAGCTGTTCGGCTAAGCCCTGCCCCGCGCCGGCCTCAGGCCAGCGCGCGCAGCAGGCGGCGGCCCGCCTGCGCTTCCGCAGCGCCGCCGCCGCACCAGGCCAGGAAGCCGGCCGGCTCGAGCGGACGCGCAAACAGATAGCCTTGCGCCTCGTCGCAGCCGGCCAGTTTCAAAAAGGTCTGCACTTCGCCGCATTCCACGCCTTCGGCCACCACGCGGTGGCCCAGGTCCTGCGTCAGCGAAATCATGGTGCTGACCAGCGACTGCTTGCGCACGTCGTCTTCCAGGCCGATGATGAAGGACTGGTCGATCTTGACCACGTCGGCCGGCATGCTCTGCAAATAGGACAGGCTGCTGTAGCCGGTGCCGAAGTCGTCGATGGCCAGGCGCACGCCGATGGCGGCGATGGCTTGCAGCGTGGCATGGGCGCGCTCCGGGTGTTCCATGATGGCGCTCTCGGTAATCTCCAGCTCCAGGCAGGACGGGGGCAAGTCATACATATTCAGGTAATGCTCAACCTGGGCCACGAAGTCCGGCTCCAGCAGATTGGCGGCCGACACATTGACCGCCAGCTGCAGCTGCATGCCGGCATTGCGCCAGGCGCGCTGCTGGCGCAGCGCCGCGTTCAGCACCCAGGCCGTGGTGGCCTGCGCCAATCCGGAACGCTCAATCACGGGAATGAACTCGCCGGGCGACACATTGCCCAGTTCGGGATGCGTCCAGCGCAGCAGCGCCTCGGCGCCCACGCAGGCGCCGCTTTCCATGTCCACGCGCGGCTGGAACACCAGGCGCAGCTGGCTGCTGCTTTCCAGCGCGTCGCCAAACTCGTTGAGCAGGCGGAAGCGGCGCTGGCAAGCGTCGTCGTCGCTACGCGAATAGATGGCAATGCGGCTGGACTGGAAAATGGCGCCGTGGGCCGCGCTCTGCGCGGTGCGCAGCACGTCCAGGCAGTCGGCCCCGCCCAGCACGAAGGGCGCCACGCCTATGGTCGGCGTGGCGATATGGCGCGACTTGGCCAGGCTGGACGCCCGGGCCAGCTTTTCCTTCAGCACCGGCAGGTATTCCTCCAGCGTGGTGCAAGGCGGGGCGAACAGCGCGAACTGGGCGTCGCCCACATGGTAGACCTGGCGGCCCGGACCGAGCTGGGAGCGTATCCATTGGCTGGCCTCGGTCACCAGTTCGTCCAGGTAGGACGAGCTGCGCACCCGCGCCGCGCTGCCCAGCTGCTCGGGCGTGGCCAGGTTGACCACCACCGCCAGGCGCAGCTCGTCCGGCGGGCAGTCGTTCTTCATGTCCTGGAAGTCCTCGATGAACTGGCTGCGGTTGGGCAGGCCGCTGAGCGGGTCCACCCGCCCTGCCGTATGCCGCAGCTCGATCTGCGCCATCACCATCTCGGCCAGGTCGGACAGGCAGGCTACTTCCTCGGGCGTGGTGTGGCGCCGCTCGTAGCCCATCACGCACAGGGCGCCCAGGCAATGGCCGTCGGCCGTGATCAGCGGCGCGCCGGCGTAGTAGCGCACGCCGCTTGCGGCCAGCGCGCCGTGGCGGAAATAGTGGTCTTCCAGCAGATCGGCAATGACCAGCGCGCCGCCGGTGTCCACCACTTCGGCGCAAGGCGCCTTCAGGCGCGGAATGGAGTTCTGCTCCAGGCCCAGGCGGGACTTGAACCACTGCCGGTCGCTGTCGGTGAGGGAAATGGCCGCGATCTCCAGACCGAATATGCGCGCAGCCAGGCGCGTGATGCGGTCAAAGGCTTTGCTCGGGCGGGTGTCGAGCAATTGCAGTTTATACAGGGCGTCGAGACGGGCTGCTTCGGTTTGGCAAGAAATAGTCATGGCTGGTCCGGTCAGGGTCGATACGGCGCGCGCAGCAAGGCAGCGGCGGGGTAATCAATGCGGGACTGGGCACTGGCACGTGCCGGCGGCGGCACGAGAAATCGGGTAAAACTGAGCGGGAGTAGGGCTCGGAGGGGCGCTGCTTTATTACTTATTGCTGAGTTGCAGAATAGCATGAGACACAAAAAACTGCACGTTCAAAATGCAAGCCGTGCGCCATGCAGGCCTGACAGCGAAAGGTTTGCGCTGAGACAAATCGCCCTGACCGCTGCAACGGTAAAGTCTAATGACCTTCCAACCATTTCTTTAGAGCAAGAAAGGAAAGTCATGCCATATACCTATTCCAAAGTCGATGATCTGCAAAAAACCGACATGGTCGGCTCCCATCAGTGCGTTGCTCTCGTGCAAGTCTATGCAGGAGCGCCATCGACACTGGCGTGGCGTAAAGGAGATGATGTCGTTGGCAACGCTGCAATTAAGAAAGGCACAGCAATCGCAACCTTCATCGATGCGAAATATCCCAACCGCAGTACTGGCAACCATGCCGCGTTCTATCTGAAGGACGGTGTCGGCGGGATCTACATCATGGACCAATGGAAGACGAAACCTGGCGGCAAGGTATCGTCGCGCTTTATTCCGCGCTTGGGCAAACACAAAAAAGGACGCTTCATCCGCCCCAGCAATAATGCCGACGCCTACTCCATCATCGAATAGCTATTCATGCGCCCTCTCACCTCAAAAGTATTTCCATTGCCGGCTATCCTAACTCTGACTCTGGGAGTACTAATTCCAGGCAAAGCAATGAGTGCGCAAGCGCTCGAATGCCCAAAGGAGCTCCCTGCCACATCATTCCAGTTGGCAAACGCACCACCTGGCTGGCGGTTCTTTGCGGAACTGCCTCTCTACCTGCATGCGGCAGAGCCAATGAGCGGGCCTCCAGAGCAACTAGGCCATCTGATTGAAGATTCCGTAAAAAAAAATAAGGATCAGTGGACTTACACATACACTCTGGATGGCCCCTTTCCCAATGGAAAATGGCTGCTCTGCTCTTACGGCGCCCATAGCGAAATGACACTCTCGAAACGCATCAGCGACGAAACGCAGATGTGCAAGATAAGCTATCGCAAGGGCAGTAAGGCCGAACAGCGCGAGATAAATATCCATTGCGAATAGCCCGCCGGCTTGCGCGGGCGGGCTGCGGGTGCCTGAGGAGGATTAGAGGAAGAAGGCCTCGGGTTCGGCGACGCCGACCAGCGCGGCGAATTGCGCAACGGGCGGGAACGGGCCTGGGTTCTCGTTCAGGCTCTTGAGCAGGGCTGGCAGCGCGGCAATGGCGCTGGACAGCGTGGCGTCGTCCTGGATGCCGGCCAGCCAGGCCGAGGCGGCCGCCAGGTTCTGCCCGGTGTAGGCCGCTTCCGTTTGCAGCACCGTCAGGCCGGCGGTGAATTCCGCCGCCGCCACGGCCTTGGCTTGCAGCGCCAGCGCGTCGCTGCCCTGCGCCGCCTGCGTCAGCGCGATGGCGGTGCCGCCCAGGGTCAGGTAGCCCTTGGTGATCAATCCGGTCCAATACTGCAAGCCGGCGCTGTCGGCGGCGTGGCCGAACATGTTCAGATACATCTGGTTGACGGCCACGTCAGTTGCCTTCCCGCCGAACTGCTGCTGGAATTCGGCCGACTGCACCAGCGCCGTCTCCAGCACATGCACGCTGCTCTGGGCCTGCCAATAGCCCTGCCCCGCCGGTTCCGCCGGACGGTGCAGGAGGGCCGCGTACAGCTTGCCGACTTCTATCGCGCTGATGGCGGGTACGCCCGCGCCGCTGTTGGCGCGCGCGATGGCGGCCGCGTCGTTCAGGCTGCCGGTGTCGATATCGCCGATGTGCGCGGCCGGCGTGCTCACGCCGAGCGCGGAGCCCAGGTAGGACGTCAGCAGCGTTTCCGGATGCCCGCTGGCCATGGCGGCGGCCAGCTTGTCGACCAGCGACGCCTGCAGCACCACCGAGGCCTGGCCGATGTGGGCCAGCGCGCCGTAAATGCCGCCGCCGGCGGTATTGGTTTGCTCGATATTGGCCAGGCCCGCTTCCAGCACCTGGCCGAAAGCCTGCGTCGCCAGGGCGCTCAGTTTTGCGGCAGCCGCCGTCAGGCTGGCATTGCCGGCCTGGGCGACGCTGCTGGCGAGCAGCGCGCTGATGAAGCTGGCGCTGCTCAGGTCGGTGGCGCCGCTGGCGTGCGCGAGGGTGCCTGCCAGCGCGCCGGCAACCGCCTTGAAGGCTTGCGCTTCGCTGAGCTGGCCGGATCCGCCAGCCAGGCTGACCAGCGTGCGGGCCACCGCCAGTTGCAGGCCGTCCAGGCTGGCAGCCACCACTTGCAGGTGCAGCGCTGCCGGCACGGAGGCGGGTGCTCCCGGATCGCTGTCGATGGCGGCGGATAGCGGGCTGGTCTTGCTCACGTCGGTGGCGCCCAGGCCGAACGCTTCGGCCAGGCGGGCGCTGGCCTGGGCCGCGCTCGCGCCCTGCAGCTGCAGCTGCAGGTGCAGCGAGGACAGCGCGTTGACGGCCTTGCTTTGGGTGGTGGCGGCATAGCTGCCGTGCTGCGCCAGGCCGGTGGTGGCGTCGGTGCCGCCGGTGACCAGCAGCGACACGGGAATCTGGCCGGGCGGCACGATGCCGGCATTGGACGCCGTCAGGATGTAGCGGCCTTGGCTGTCCGTGACAGCATTCCATTCGCCCTGGTCGAACTGGCCGTTGCCGTTGGCGTCGTTAAAGACGGTGGCGCCCTGCACATAGCCGGTCGCTTGCACCTGGCCGGTGTAGGCGGTATAGCCCCAGTCCTTGAGCGTGGAAGCCAGGAAGGGCAGCTCGGCCTTGAAGGCAGCCAGCGAAGCGGCGTCGGTGACGCGATCCAGGTAGGCGCCCACGAGGGCAACATTGCTGCCCTGGTAGGCGGCCAGTTCCGGCCCGGTGTCCATTTCTGCGCTGAACGCCAAGGCCGCCGCCGCTTTGCTCTCCAGCGCCGTCTTGTCGCTGCCTTGCGCGCCGAGCGCCAGATAGAGCGGCAATGCGCCGCGGCTGATCGCGCCGCTGTCCAGCAGCGCGGTCCAGTAATTCGCCCCGGCGGCGTCGGTGGCATGGCCGAACAGCTGGTGATAGAAGAAGCGCACCATGGCGGCATTGCTTTCGTCCGCATGCGCAACCTTGAACTCAGGCGAAGCGGCGAGCGTCGCCGCCACCTCCGCGCTGCTCTGGCTGGCGACGAGGGTGATGGTCAGCGCTTCCGGCACGCGGTTGCTGTAGGCGACGAAGAGCTTTGCGATATCGGTCGGTGAGAGGGGCATAGTGGCGCCTGTAAGGTTGAGTAATCGAAACAGCTTGAAGTTATAAGATTGTCATAATTATTAATTTGAGAATGTGCCAGCCATCACAAACATGGCGCGGAAAACTTGCCAAAAGGAACATTGTTTGCGAATATGGTGAATTGTTGTCTTTTTGAGAATACATGAAACATTTAGTCCCCCTGCTGCTATTTGCCTGCTGCGCCGCGAGCGCCCAGCAAACCGATGCCAACAGCGATACCGCCGCTCCGGCGGTGGAAGTGGCCAATTTGCGCAATCCGGTGCTGAAGTCCTACAAGACCATGCTGGCTGGGGTGGACATCTACGAACGCATGAAGGCCAAGGCGCCCAACACCACGCTGCGTTTCCGCCTGCTGGCGCCGGACGGCGCGCACGCCAAACCCTTCACCTTGCGCATCGCCAACGATGACACCTCGGTCGGCGTGCCGGTGGAGGCCAACGGCACCTTCGCCCTCCCCCTGCTGCCGGAGCTGAGCGGCGACGCCGAACTGATCGTCAACGCCAAAAAAGGCAGCGTGCGCTGGACTCCGGACATCCGCCCGGCAGGCGAGCCGGACACGGTGCGCCGCCTGGGCGACCTGCGGCTGGAGTGCGAGGTGTGGTGGGTTATCGAGCAGGAGGATATGGGCTTTTTCCGGCGCAAGCTGATGCAGGCCGTGGGCAGCCCTTGCGCCAGCAAGATGAGCACGCTGTTTTACGAGCCGGGGCGCAAGGTGAGCGGCGCCACGCTGGAGCACGGCGGCAAGCGCTTGCCGCTGAAGGTCGTGCGCAACGGTTATGCGTTTGTCCTGCCGCTGCAGGACAAGAGCCTGGAGGATGAGGCGGCCATCGTGATCGAGTATGCGGAGTCCTGAATAAAAAAGCCCGCCGGCTTGCGCGGGCGGGCTCGATGCAGGACGGGCTTGCGCCCGCGCCGCATTAGTTCTTCGACTGGTCGACCAGCTTGTTTTTCGCGATCCAAGGCATCATGGCGCGCAGCTTGGCGCCGACTTCTTCGATCGGGTGCTCGGCGGTCAGGCGGCGGCGGGAAATCAGGGTCGGTGCGCCGGCCTTGTTTTCCAGGATGAAGCTCTTCGCGTATTCGCCGGTCTGGATGTCCTTCAGGCACTGGCGCATCGCTTCCTTGGTGGCCGAGGTCACGACTTTCGGGCCGGTCACGTACTCGCCGTATTCGGCGTTGTTCGAGATCGAGTAGTTCATGTTGGCGATGCCGCCTTCGTAGATCAGGTCGACGATCAGTTTCAGCTCGTGCAGGCACTCGAAGTAAGCCATTTCCGGAGCGTAGCCCGCTTCGGTCAGGGTTTCGAAGCCGGCCTTGATCAGCTCGACCGCGCCGCCGCACAGGACCGCTTGTTCGCCGAACAGGTCGGTCTCGGTTTCTTCACGGAAGTTGGTTTCGATGATGCCGGCCTTGCCGCCGCCGTTGGCCGAAGCGTAGGACAGGGCGATGTCGCGGGCGTTGCCGGACTTGTCCTGGTACACGGCGATCAGGTGCGGCACGCCGCCACCCTGGCGGTAGGTGCCGCGCACGGTGTGGCCTGGGGCCTTGGGCGCAACCATGATCACGTCCAGGTCGGCGCGTGGCACGACTTGGCCGTAGTGCACGTTGAAGCCGTGTGCGAAGGCCAGCACTGCGCCCTGCTTGGCGTGCGGCGCCACGTTTTCGTTGTAGACCTGGGCGATGTTCTCGTCCGGCAGCAGGATCATGATGACGTCGGCCGCTTTGACGGCGTCGTTCACTTCAGCCACTTTGATGCCGGCTGCTTCCACTTTCTGCCAGGAGGCGCCGCCTTTGCGCAGGCCGACGGTGACGTTCACGCCGGAGTCGGTCAGGTTTTGCGCGTGCGCGTGGCCCTGCGAGCCGTAGCCGATGATGGCAACGTTTTTGCCCTTGATCAGGGAGAGGTCGGCGTCTTTGTCGTAGAAAACTTTCATGGTCATTCCTTGGTGAGATATTTGGTAAATTTTTAAAATTAAACTTTGAGGATGCGCTCGCCGCGTCCGATGCCCGAGCCGCCGGTACGGACGGTCTCCAGGATCGAGGTGCGGTCGATGGCATCGATGAAGGCGTCCAGCTTGCTCTTGGCGCCCGTCAGCTCAATGGTGTAGGTCTTTTCGGTGACGTCGATAATGCGGCCACGGAAAATGTCGGCGGTGCGCTTCATTTCCTCGCGCTCCTTGCCCACCGCCCTCACCTTGATCAGCATCAGCTCGCGCTCGATGTGCTGGCCTTCGGTCAGGTCGACCACCTTGACCACTTCAATCAGGCGATTGAGGTGCTTGGTGATCTGTTCGATGATGTCGTCCGAGCCGGTGGTGACGATGGTCATGCGCGACAGGGTCGCGTCTTCGGTCGGCGCCACGGTCAGCGTTTCAATGTTGTAGCCGCGCGCCGAGAACAGGCCCACTACGCGGGACAGGGCGCCGGCTTCGTTTTCCAGCAGTACAGAAATAATATGTCGCATTACAGATCCTCCGAACCCAGCAGCATTTCGGAGAGGCCTTTACCCGCCTTCACCATCGGCCACACATTCTCGCTCTGGTCGGTAATGAAATTCATAAAGACCAGCTTGTCCTTCATACGGAAGGCGTCCTTGAGCGCGTTCTCGACGTCGCCCGGCTTCTCGATCTTCATGCCGACGTGGCCGTAGGCCTCGGCCAGCTTCTCGAAGTCCGGCAGCGAATCCATATAGGACTCGGAGTAGCGCGAACCGTAGTCGATCTGCTGCCACTGGCGGACCATGCCCAGGAAGCGGTTGTTGAGCAGGATGATCTTCGGCGTCAGGTGGTACTGTTTGCAGGTCGCGAGTTCCTGGATGTTCATCTGGATCGAGCCTTCGCCGGTGATGCAGGCGACGGTGGCGTCCGGATTGGCCATCTGCACGCCCATGGCGTATGGCAGGCCGACACCCATGGTGCCCAGGCCGCCGGAGTTGATCCAGCGGCGCGGCTTGTCGAACTTGTAGTACTGCGCGGCCCACATCTGGTGCTGGCCCACGTCGGAGGTGACGTAGGCGTCGCCGCCGGTGACCTGCCACAGCTTCTCGACCACGTCCTGAGGCTTGATGACCAGGTCGGAGCCGCTGTATTTCAGGCAGTCCTTGCCGCGCCATTCATTGATCTGCTTCCACCAGTTGCCCACGGCGGGATTCGGCTTCTGCTCGGCCGCGTCCAGCTGGGACAGGAACTCGACCAGCACGTCCTTGACGTTGCCGACGATGGGAATGTCCACTTTCACGCGCTTGGAGATCGACGATGGATCGATGTCCACGTGGATGATCTTGCGCGGGTTGGTGGCGAAGTGTTTCGGGTTGCCGATCACGCGGTCGTCGAAACGGGCGCCGATGGCGATCAGGACGTCGCAGTTCTGCATCGCCATGTTCGCTTCGTAGGTGCCGTGCATGCCGGGCATGCCGACGAACTTGTCGTCGGAGGCGCGGTAGGCGCCCAGGCCCATCAGCGTGTTGGTGACCGGGAAGCCCAGCTTGTCGACCAGCTTGTTCAGCTCGGGCGCGGCATTGGCCAGGATCACGCCGCCGCCGGTGTAGATCATCGGGCGTTCGGCTTGCAGCAGCAGTTGCACGGCCTTGCGGATCTGGCCCGAATGGCCCTTGTCCACTGGCTTGTACGAGCGCATTTCGATCTCCTTGGGATAGGAGAACGGGGCCTTGTGCATGCTGATGTCTTTGGGGATATCGACCAGCACGGGGCCGGGACGGCCGGTGCGGGCGATAAAGAAAGCTTTTTTAATGGTTTCCGCCAGGTCTTTCACGTCCTTGACCAGGAAGTTGTGCTTGACCACAGGGCGGGTGATGCCCACGGTGTCGCATTCCTGGAAGGCGTCCTGGCCGATGGCGTGGCTGGGCACCTGGCCCGAGATCACAACCATGGGGATGGAATCCATGTAGGCGGTGGACAAGCCGGTCACGGCATTGGTCACGCCCGGGCCGGAAGTCACCAGCGCAACGCCCACCTTTTGCGAGCAACGCGAATACGCGTCGGCGGCATGGATGGCGGCCTGCTCGTGGCGAACGAGGATGTGCTGGAATTTGTCCTGCTTGAAGATGGCGTCGTAGATGTAGAGCACTGCGCCGCCGGGGTAGCCAAAGACGTGCTCAACGCCTTCTTCGGCCAGACAACGGACGAGTATCTCTGCGCCCGTGATGGGTGCATTGGCTTCGGTGTTCATAAAACATTCCTTTCAAGGTCCATAGGAGATTGATCGGATGCTCTTTCCTGGCGAAGCTATGCAATGCGGGGCAGTTCTCCTGGCTTCCCTTCTCTCTGCGGTCACGTCACTTCTTCCCGTAGCCATAGATACGGTGCAAAGTGGCGCTAAACGCAACTCGTTTGGCCGGAGTGTCTGCCGCGGTTGTGCATACCTCTCGCGCTTGTGGCGCGGGTTAGAGCAAACTGCTGACAAATGAAAGCGGGAGTTGCCGATGACAGCCTTGTGTGCTGCCGGACAAAACCAAGGACTTCGTGGTGTTCGAAGCGATCTATACGGTACTGCGCCGCACCAATTTGGTCAAGTAAAATAGCGAGCAATCTGCAATTGAGGGGCCATTCTGGTGCACTTACTTGTTGCAAAACGTGAAAAACAAGCGGAAAGGCCCGTTTTTTGCTAGGATGCAGCCTGTTCATCTCCCCCCGGCAGTACGTCCCCGACGCATGGCAACAGATAAAGAATTATCGGATTTTCTCGAGAACGTCGAGCGGCGCGCCTTCAAACAAGCCGTCTACGCGGTGCGCAAGGAAGAAAGCGCGCTGGACATCGTGCAGGACGCGATGATCAAGCTGGCCGAAAAATACGGCGACAAGCCGGCCGCCGAGCTGCCGATGCTGTTCCAGCGCATCCTGCAGACCACCATCCTCGATTATTTCCGCCGCGAAAAGGTGCGCAACACCTGGGTCAGCCTGTTCTCCGGCATGAGCTCCTCGGCCGACGAGCACGACGACTTCGACATCCTGGAGTCCTACGAGGCCGAGCAAGGCTCGCAGGCCGCCGAGTCCAGCGCCGACAAGGTCGAGCGCATGCAGACGCTGAGCGCCATCGATGACGAAGTACAAAAACTGCCCGCGCGTCAACGGGAAGCCTTCCTTATGCGTTACCTACATGATCTGGACGTGGCCGAGACGGCCGAAGCGATGGGATGTTCCGAAGGGAGCGTGAAAACACATTGCTCAAGGGCAACCCACACTCTCGCCGAAGCGCTCAAAGCCAAGGGAATTAAATTATGAATACCGACGATCTGAACTTTGCCTATCGGGTGCGGCACGCACTCAACGAGAAGCTGGACGACCTGCCGGCTTCGACCACCGACCGCCTGGCCGCCGCCCGCAAGGCCGCCATGGCGCGCAAGAAGGCGCACGTGCCGGTGCGCGTGACCCAGGCCGAACTGGCCGGCGCGGGCACGCACGCGGCCGGCTTCTTCAGCAGCCCGTTCAGCTGGCTGGGCCGCATGCGCGTGGCCGTCCCCATGCTGATCCTGGTGGCCGGCATGGTGGGCGTGTACCAGTACGAAGAACAGCAGCGCATCGCCGAGCTGGCCGAGCTGGACGCGGCCGTGCTGTCGGACGAACTGCCGCTGTCGGCCTATCTGGACCACGGCTTCAACGCTTACCTTGAGAATCGCGAGCAATAAGGATGGCGCGTATCAGCCTGATTACTCTGTCTCGCTACAAGGGTGAACTGGTCAGCCTGGCGCTGTGCGGCTGGGCTGCCGTGGCCGCCGCACAAGGCGGCGCTGCCACTGCCACGCCGGCCTCCGCGCCGGCGGCGGCGCCCGGCAAGCACGCGGTTGCCCCGATCGCCCTCGAAAAACCGCTGTGGAAAGACCTCACGCCCGCCCAGCAGCGCGCCCTTGAGCCGCTGTCGGCCGAGTGGAACAAGCTGACCGGCCTGCGCAAGCAGAAATGGCTGGAAATCGCCAACCGTTTCGCATCGATGAAGCCGGACGAGCAACAGCGCGTGCATGAGCGCATGCGCGACTGGCTGCGCCTGACGCCGGAGCAGCGCCGCCAGGTGCGCGAGAATTTCGCCCGCTCGCAGAAGATCACGCCGGGCCAGAAATCGGCCCAGTGGGAGCAGTACCAGCAACTGCCGGAAGAAAAGAAAAAACAGCTGGCGGACAAGGCGCCCAAGAAACTGGTTGCCAATCCGCCAACGCCGACCCAAAGCAAGGCGCCCACCGTGGCGCCGGTGAAGTCCAAACTGCCGCCGGCAGCCGGCGCGCAGGTTCCAGGTGTACCGGCCCCAGGCACACCGGCCGCCGCCCCTGCGCCTGGCGCCACGCCGGCCAGCCCTGCAGCCGCCCTGCCCGGCGCGGCCAATGTGGTTCCGGGCGCCGCCCCTGCCACCGTTGCTCCGGTCCCAGCCACTCCGACCCAGCCCACGCCAGCCAATGTCAAATAGCATGCCGATCGAGCAGCCGGCGCCCACCGTCAAGCGCCGCCTGATTTCCATGGTGTACGAATTGCTGCTGGCGTTCGCGGTGCTGTTCCTGCCCTTCCTGATTTTTGAAATCGTCTCCGGCGCATCGCACACGCCGGTAGCCGAGCACATGCGCCAAATGCTGGCCTTCCTGGTGCTGGGCGCCTACTTCATCCACCAATGGGTGCGCGAGGGCCAGACGCTGGCCATGCGCACCTGGCGCATCAAGGTGGTGCTGCCGGGCCATGCCCACGTGCCGCCCAAGATCGCCGCGCTGCGCTATCTGCTCAGCTGGGGCTGGGTGCTGCCCGCGCTGGTGGTCGACTACGCCTTCGGCCTGAGCCGCTGGCAGGCGCTGAACGCCATCGGCGCCGGCATCCTGGCCTGGGCGCTGACCGCCTTCTTCAACAAGGACCGCCAGTTCCTGCACGACCGCATCGCAGGCACCCGCCTGGTCCAGCTGCCCAAGCCGGCCGAAAAGGGCAAAGAGCAGGCCGCAACATGACGATGGAAGGCTTGGCCAGCGCCAGGCCGACGGGTCGCCCCTGCAAATGCCCGCCCGCTGACCTGAACCCGCCTGCCTGACAGGCGACGCTTCCTTACTTCGCAGCGGCACCCGCAAGTTCAGCAAGGATCTGCCGCGCCCGCTCGTTTCGCTCAGCGCTATGGGCTTGCGCCGCCTCCGGACTCTTGAGGTACTTTTCCAAAGCGTCCGCAACGCCTTCCGTGGTACCTGAGCGCAGCAGCACGGTGACGCGCCGGTGCCATGCTTCCCCGTTTGCCGGATATTCGGCATTCAGCATATCCACATAGGTGCGCGCCTGGTCCTGCTGCCAAGTGACGAGCATGACCTCGAGCAGACTCAATAAAGCGCGCTCACGCGTCGCGCCGGTCGTCATAGCGGCCTTGAGCTGCGGAACGGCATCGTCGTAGCGTTCCAGGCGCAAATAGGCTCGCCCGAGCAGCAATTGCGTATCGGCGTCCTTGCTGTCGAGCTGATAGGCTGTAGTCAGCACCACGGCTGCAGCATCCGGCTCGCCCAGGTTCAGCAGATTGCGGCCGGCCTCGCGGCTTGCGAACGGATCGACGCTGAATCGCATCCACTGCAGTTGGAAAGTGAGCGCTTCCCAGCGATCGCCGGTATTCGCGAGCGCGGTATTCATCACCAGAGAGTCGTAGATCTCGTGAAACGGCAAGGCCAGCGCCATTGGCTTCATGAACGTGGCCCTTTCCGCGTGCTGCTCCGTCCTTAACTGCGTATCAACCAGGTCGAGCGGAAGATAGGCCATGCTGTCTGCCACCAGCGGGCGCGCCGCCATATAAGGTTCAAGTTTCCTGGCATAAGCCTGCATAGCCTCATAGCTGCCGCCCCAACGCGGCCTGAGGGCGCGCATCGCGGCAACCGCCAGATGCCGGCAAGCCGGGTCAACAGCTTCCCCCTGCCGCAGCGCATCGGCCTGGACTTTGTCTTCGCTGAGCAGCATGCCGAGAAACAGCGACGTTGCGTGCGCGTCGGTGAGCCGTGGCTCGCGTGCCGCAGCCTGGCCGAGCATGTGCAGCGCCTTGAAGGCGTTGGCCGACATGAGGCGCATTTTCTCGTCCGACGTTTCCGCCGCCGCAGCAGTGCCACGCGCAGCGATCGCGGCGCGGCTGAAGTGCCTGCCACGTGCCGCCAGGGCAAAGGCGCTTTGCGGCGCGTTTTCCAGCCAGGCAGCGCTCAACCGGTCTGACTCGGCGCCGCCGTCAAATATCTCGAAGTCGCGGTGGATGATTTCGCTGGGCTCGCCCTGGACCGGAAAATGCCGCTCCAGGTCACCTTGAAAGAGCGCATCGAGCGCGGCGTATGCCTTACGCTCCACCAGGACTGCCACTTGGGCAGTCGTTACCGAACGGCCAAACAGATATTCACACTGTGCCCTCGCCTGCCCGGCGGGCCAGCGATTGCCAGGCAAGTCGGGAAAGGCAAGACAGCGCTGCAAAGGGTCTTTGATGGCATCCGCGTCCATGGCGGCGCGAAGATAGGCTTGCATCGCAGGCGGCGCGCGCGAAAAAATGGCGGCCGGGGTTTGCGCTTGTGCAGCTAGGCAGGCGAGCGCCAGGCCAAGCATCATCACGAATTTGGACATGGCATACCAGCAATATTAAGAACACCATCTTGCCATGCAGCTACTTCGATCGCAACAAATTAAAAGCGCTCGAAGTCCGTCAGGTAGCGCCACTCGCCGACCGGCAGGCTGGACATGGCGATGCGGCCGATGCGGATGCGCTTCATGGCCACCACTTTCAGGCCCACCAGCTTGCACATGTGCTGGATCTGGCCCGGCTTGGGCGCCTTCAGCGCGAAGCGCAGGCGCTTCTCGTTCTGCCAGCTGACCTTGATCGGCGGCAGCGGCTTGCCGTTGTAAGGCAGGCCGTGGTTCAGCAGCGCCAGGCCATTGTCGGCGATGCTGCCCTCCACTTCCACGATGATTTCCTGCTCCAGCCCTTCGGACAGCTTGCGCGTGACGCGGAAGTCCTGCGTCAGCACCACCAGGCCGCTGGCCATGGTTTCCAGCGGCGACTCCAGCGACAAATTCACCAGGTGGCGCTTGAGGAAGCGCTCGCCGCGCGCGGCCTCGGTGCGCGTGGCTTCGCTGATGCAGCTGAATACCGGCTGGCCGTCCTTGTCGATGCCGGCGCTGATGCCGGCCGGCTTGTTCAGCAGGATGGTGGCCGGCGCGATCTCCAGCAGGGTGGCGTCCTTGTCCAGCTCCACGGTCTGTTCCGGCGCAACGCGCGCGCCCGCCTCCTCGACCAGCACGCCGTCCACGCGGACGAAAGCGCCTTCGATATACAGCTCGGCCTCGCGGCGCGAGCACGGAAGCATGTCCGCCACGCGCTTGGCGAGGCGGACGGTGTTGTCTTGTTCGGTCATAATTTGCTGAAGTAGGCCGCAAAGACTGCGGCGGTGCGTTCGAGGCCGGCGCGCGGCGCGTCGAGATGGGTGACGAGGCGCAGGCGCGGCGCCATGGATACGCGGATGTGCGCAGCCTGCAGCGCTGCCTGCAGCCCTGCCGTGTGCTGCTGCGGCACCTCCACGTAGAAGATATTGGTTTGCGGCGTGCTGACTTTCAGGCCGGGGATCTTGCCCAGTTCGGCGGCGAGGAAGGCGGCGTTGGCGTGGTCGTCCGCCAGGCGGCCCACATTGTGCTGCAGCGCGTACAGGCCCGCAGCGGCGATGACGCCGGCCTGGCGCATGCCGCCGCCCAGCATCTTGCGCCAGCGCTTGCCCTGCTCTATCAGCGCGCGCGAGCCGCACAGCACCGAACCCACCGGCGCGCCCAGTCCTTTGGACAGGCACACGGACACGCTGTCGAAGCCCTGCACCGCGTCGCGCAGGCTCACGCCCTGCTGCACGGCGGCGTTGCAGATGCGGGCGCCGTCCAGGTGCGTGGCGAGGCCGCGCTGGTGCGCGTAGGCGGTGGCCTGCGCCACGTAGGCGGCGGGCAGCACGCGGCCGCCTATGGTGTTTTCCAGCGCCAGCAGGCGCGAACGGGCAAAGTGCACGTCGTCCGGCTTGATGTTGGCTTCGATGTCGGCGATGGCGATGCTGCCGTCGGCCTGGTTGGGCAAAGGCTGCGGCTGGATGCTGCCCAGGACCGCCGCGCCGCCGCCTTCGTAGCGGTAGGTGTGCGCTTCCTGGCCGACGATGTATTCGTCGCCGCGGCCGCAGTGGGCCAGCAGCGCGATCAGGTTGGACTGGGTGCCGGAGGGCGCGTACAGGGCCGCTTCAAAGCCGAACAGTTCGGCGGCGGTGTCCTGCAGCAGGTTGACGGTGGGGTCGTCGCCGTAGACGTCGTCGCCGGTGTCGGCGGCGCGCATCGCTTCCAGCATGGCTGGACTGGGGCGGGTTACGGTGTCACTGCGAAGGTCTATCCACTGCTCACTCATGTTCCCGCCCTTTTTCGATTATTCAGCTTTGGCTAACTGCTCCGCAAAGAAGCGATTGCCCATTTCTTCCAGTCCCAGCGTCTCCAGCACTTCCTGCAAGCGCTCCGTCGGACGGCGGCGCGGCAGGTTTTTGTAGCTGGCGATGATGAGTTCATTCTTCATCGAGTGCTCCCACCCAACCAGCTCGGTCACGTTCACGTGGTAGCCATGCGCTTCCAGCTGCAGGCAGCGCAGCACGTTGGTGACCTGGCTGCCGAATTCGCGCGTGTGGATGGGGTGGCGCCAGATTTCGGTCAGCGGGCTTTTCAGCTGCCTGGCCTTGTTCTTCTTCAGCACCGTGGCCACTTCGGCCTGGCAGCACGGCACCAGCACCATGAACTTGGCCTTCTTCTTCAGGGCGAAGGCGATGGCGTCGTCGGTGGCGGTGTTACAGGCGTGCAGCGCGGTGACGATGTCGATCTGCTCCGGCAGTTCTTTGGACTCGGTCGATTCCGCCACCGACAGCGGCAGGAAGGACATGCCCTTGAAGCCGAACTTGGCGGCCAGCTCCTGCGAACGCGCCACCAGCTCGGCGCGCGTTTCAATGCCGTAGATGTGCGAGTTGTCTTCCAGGTGCTTGAAGAACAGGTCGTAGATGATGAAGCCGAGGTAGGACTTGCCTGCGCCGTGGTCGACCAGCGACACGCCCGGACCCTGCGCCTGCACTTCCTTCAGCAGCGGCTCGATGAACTGGTACAGGTGGTAGACCTGCTTCAGCTTGCGGCGGCTGTCCTGGTTCAGCTTGCCGTCGCGCGTGAGGATGTGCAGTTCCTGCAGCAGCGCGACCGACTGGCCTTCGCGGACCTCGGGCATATTGGCGGCAGCGGTGACGGTGTCGCCCAGCGGGGCCGGCTTGGCTGGCTTGGCTGCTGTCTTAGGCTGCTTCATCGATCCACGCCTGCTGTATCGCTTCCAGTACCTTCTCGCCGCCACGGGTGTGGTCGTCGTCGAAGCCGTCCAGGTCCACCACCCAGTTGTGCAGGTCGGTGAAGCGGATGGCGATCGGGTCGATCTCCGGGAACTTGTCGTACAGCGCTTCGGCGATGGCCGTAATGTCGCTCCATTTCATGCTGCGCTCCTCAGTGCCCGCCTTCGCTGGCGTGGTTGATGGTGTACTTCGGAATCTCGACCACCAGGTCTTCGTCCGCCACCACCGCCTGGCACGACAGGCGCGACACCGCTTCCAGGCCCCAGGCCTTGTCCAGCAGGTCTTCTTCCGTTTCGCTGGCTTCGCTCAGCGAATTGAAGCCTTCGCGCACCAGCACGTGGCAAGTGGTGCAGGCGCAGCTCTTCTCGCAGGCGTGCTCGATGTGGATGTCATTTTCCAGCATGACGTCGCACAGCGTCTTGCCAGCGGGAGCTTCAACAACGGCGCCTTCGGGGCACAGCTTGGCGTGTGGCAGGAATACGATTTGGGGCATGGTTCTCTTTCGGATTAAACAAGCTGGTCCAGCGATTTGCCGGCCAGTGCGCTGCGCACGCTGCGGTCCATGCGGCGCGATGCGAATTCTTCGGTGCCGCGCGCCAGGGCTTCCACGGCCAGCTTGACGGCGGCGTGGTCGGCCTCGCCGGTGGCGGACTGCGCCAGCACGGTGCGGGTCTGCGCCATCAGCGCGTCCACCTCGGCGCGCTCGGCCTCGTCCAGCAGGGCCGCGTCCTCGTCCAGCGCGGACTGCGTGGCCAGCAGGATGCGCTCGGCTTCCACCTGCTCTTCGCGCAGCGCGCGCGCCTTCATGTCCACGTCGGCGGACTTGTAGGAGTCCTGCAGCATGCGCGCCACGTCGTCGTCGCCCAGGCCGTAGGACGGCTTGACCGAGATCGACGCTTCCACGCCGGAGCGCAGCTCGCGCGCCGACACGGACAGCAGGCCGTCCGCATCGACTTGATAGGTGATGCGGATGCGCGCCGCGCCGGCCGCCATCGGCGGAATGCCGCGCAGCTCGAAGCGCGCCAGCGAACGGCAGTCGGTCACCAGTTCGCGCTCGCCCTGCAGCACGTGCACGGCCAGGGCGGTCTGGCCGTCCTTGAAGGTGGTGAACTCCTGCGCGCGGGCGCAAGGAATGGTGGAGTTGCGCGGGATGATCTTCTCGACCAGGCCGCCCATGGTCTCGATGCCCAGCGACAGCGGGATCACGTCCAGCAGCAGCCAGTCGTCGCCCGGCGCGCGATTGCCGGCCAGCAGATTGGCCTGGATGGCGGCGCCCAGCGCCACCACTTTGTCCGGATCGATATTGGCGTGCGGGATGGTGTGGAAATGCTCGCTCACGGCGCGCTGCACATGCGGCATGCGCGTGGCGCCGCCCACCATGACCACGCCGTCCACGTCGTCCGCGTCCACATTGGCGTCGCGCAGCGCTTTCTTGATGGCGTTCATGGTCTTGCCGACCAGGTGCTTGGTGATCTCGGCGAAGGTCTCGGCGGTCACTTTCAGGTGCACTTCCTCGCCCGAGCCCAGGATGGCGTCCACCGTCACTTCGGACTTGGTGGACAGCAGCTCCTTGGCTTCGCGCGCCTTCACCATCAGCACGGCGGTGTCCTCGTCGGACAGCGGGGCCAGCTTTTCCTGCTCGTGGATCCAGCAGAACAGGCGGTGGTCGAAGTCGTCGCCGCCCAGCGCTGAGTCGCCGCCGGTGGACAGGACTTCAAACACGCCCTTGCTCAGTTTCAGGATGGAGATGTCGAAGGTGCCGCCGCCCAGGTCGTACACGGCGAACAGGCCTTCCGAACCGTTGTCCAGGCCATAGGCGATGGCGGCGGCGGTCGGCTCGCTCAGCAGGCGCAGCACGTTCAGGCCGGCCAGCTGCGCCGCGTCCTTGGTGGCCTGGCGCTGCGCGTCGTCGAAGTAAGCCGGCACGGTGATCACCGCTCCCACCAGGTCGTCACCCAGCGAGTCCTCGGCGCGCTGGCGCAGCGTGGCCAGGATCTGCGCCGAGGTTTCCACCGGCGACTTCACGCCGGCCACGGTTTTCAGCTGCACCATGCCGGGGCCGTCGACGAAGTCGTACGGCAGGTTCTCGGCGTAGGCGATGTCCTTCAGGCCGCGGCCCATGAAGCGCTTGACCGACACGATGGTGTTCTTCGGGTCGGTGGTCTGCGCCGCTTGCGCCTTGTAGCCGATATTGGCGTTGCCGTTCGCAAGGTAGCGCACCACGGAAGGCAGCAGCGGGCGGCCCTCCTCGTCGTTCAGCACTTCGGGAATGCTGTTGCGCACGGTGGCCACCAGCGAATTGGTGGTGCCCAGGTCGATGCCCACCGCCAGGCGGTGCTGGTGCGGCGCGGTCGACATGCCGGGTTCGGAAATCTGCAGTAGTGCCATGGTGTTATATTTCTAAGGCGTCAAAGGCGAAGCGGACTTCTTCGCCGAATTTTTCAAGGAACATCAGGGCGCGCACGCCTTGGGCGGCGGCATGGAAGTCGCCGGCCGTGATGCGGGCCTCGATGTCCTTCAACTGGTCTTTGCGCGCGGCGCGCAACTGGCCGTCCAGCTTCTCCAGCAATGCCATATCCTTGCCGCCGCGCGCGTCGTCCAGCTCCTCTCGCCATTCCATCTGCTGCATGAGGAAGGCCGCCGGCATGGCGGTGTTCGACTCGGTCTGCAGATCCACGCCATTGAGCTCGCACAGGTACTGCGCGCGCTTCTGCGGGTTTTTCAGGGTCTGGTAGGCTTCGTTGGCGCGCGTGGCCCATTGCATGGCGACGCGCTTTTCGGCGTCGGTAGCGTTGACGAAACGGTCGGGATGGACGCGGCTCTGGACGTCGCGGTAGGCGCTGTCAAGCGCCCCCGCGTCGACGGCGAACTGCTGCGGAAGATGGAATAGTTCGAAGTGGTTTTGCACGGCGCATTACTAAGAGAACTGCGGATTTAAATACGGAAGCTTTCGCCGCAGCCGCAGGCGTCTTTTTCGTTCGGGTTGTTGAACTTGAAGCCTTCGTTCAGGCCTTCGCGCGCGAAGTCCAGCTCGGTGCCGTCGATGTAAGGCAGGCTTTTCGGATCGACGAACACCTTCACGCCGTGCGACTCGAACACGCTGTCCTCGTCCGCCACTTCGTCCACATATTCCAGCTTGTAGGCCAGACCGGAGCAGCCCGTGGTGCGCACGCCGAAGCGCAGGCCCAGGCCTTTGCCGCGGCGTTCGATGTAACGGTTGATATGCTTGGCCGCTTTTTCGGTCAGGGTAATTGCCATGCTGTCCTCCGGCGTTTAAGCCGCTTGTGCCGAGTGTTTGGCCTTGTAGTCTTCAACTGCCGCCTTGATGGCGTCTTCAGCCAGGATGGAGCAGTGGATTTTCACCGGTGGCAGCGCCAGTTCTTCGGCGATGGCGGTGTTCTTGATGGCCAGCGCTTCGTCCAGGGTTTTGCCCTTGACCCATTCGGTCACCAGCGACGACGAGGCGATCGCCGAGCCGCAGCCGTAGGTCTTGAACTTTGCATCTTCGATCAGGCCGTCGGCGCCAACCTTGATTTGCAGCTTCATCACGTCGCCGCAGGCCGGCGCGCCGACCATGCCGGTGCCAACCGATTCGTCGCCCTTTTCAAAGGCGCCGACGTTGCGTGGATTTTCGTAGTGGTCCAACACTTTTTCCGAGTAAGCCATTTTGATGCTCCTGTAATCTTTAAATTAGTGCGCTGCCCATTGGATCGAGCTGATATCGATGCCTTCTTTGAACATGTCCCACAGCGGCGACAGTTCGCGCAGCTTGCCGACCTTGGACTTCATCAGCTCGACCGCGAAGTCGATGTCCTTCTCGGTGGTGAAACGGCCGATGGTGAAACGGATGGAGCTGTGCGCCAGTTCGTCGCTGCGGCCCAGGGCGCGCAGCACGTAGGATGGCTCCAGCGAGGCCGAGGTGCAGGCCGAACCGGACGATACCGCCAGGTCCTTCACTGCCATGATCAGCGATTCGCCTTCGACGTAGTTGAAGCTCACGTTCAGGTTGTGCGGCACACGGTGTTCCATGTCGCCGTTGATGTAGGTTTCTTCGATTTCCTGCAGGCCGGCGGCCAGGCGGTCGCGCAGCGCTTTGATGCGGGAGATTTCGCTGTCCATTTCCACTTTCGCCAGGCGGAAGGCTTCGCCCATGCCGACGATCTGGTGGGTAGGCAGGGTGCCGGAGCGCAGGCCGCGCTCGTGGCCGCCGCCGTGCATCTGCGCTTCGATGCGCACGCGCGGCTTGCGGCAAACGTACAGCGCGCCGATGCCTTTCGGGCCGTAGGTCTTGTGGGCGGTGAAGGTCATCAGGTCGACCTTGGTCTTTTGCAGGTCGATCACCACCTTGCCGGTCGCTTGCGCGGCGTCGCAGTGGAAGATGATGCCTTTCGAGCGGCACAGCGCGCCGATTTCGTCGATGGGCTGGATCACGCCGATTTCGTTATTGACCAGCATGACCGAGACCAGGATGGTGTCCGGACGGATCGCCGCTTCCAGCTGGGCGATGGTGATCAGGCCGTTGTCCTGCGGTTCCAGGTAGGTGGCTTCGAAGCCCACGCGCTCCAGTTCGCGCACCGTGTCCAGCACCGCCTTGTGCTCGGTCTTGACGGTGATGATGTGCTTGCCCTTGGTCTTGTAGAACTGCGCCGCGCCCTTGATGGCCAGGTTGTTCGACTCGGTGGCGCCGGAGGTCCAGATGATTTCGCGCGGATCGGCATTCACCAGGGCAGCCACGTGGCCGCGCGCCTCTTCCACCGCTTTTTCAGCGGTCCAGCCGTACATATGGCTGCGGGAGGCGGGATTGCCGAACTGCTCGCGCAGGTAGGGGATCATCATGTCGGCCACGCGCGGGTCGATCGGCGTGGTGGCCGAGTAGTCCATGTAGATCGGGAAGTGCGGGGCGGTCTTGAATTCCACCGGGGCTACCTGGGCGACGTTTTTTTCTGGGGCGTTCATCTATTACTCCAATCAGCGTATCTGCGTATCTTTGTTAGCCGACAGCGGCGTTGCGGTGCATCACCACCACGGCCTGCTCGGCGTGTTTTTGTCTCTGTTGATCGACCAGATCCTGCAGCGATACGGAGTCCAGGTAATCGACCATTTTTTCATTCAGCGTGGCCCACAGCTCATGGGTCATGCAGCGCGCGCCGGTGGCGGCGTCCGCCCCGTGGCAATTCTCTTTGCCGCCGCACTGGGTGGCGTCCAGCGGCTCGTCGACGGCGATGATGATATCGGCCACCGTCACTTTATCGGCGCGGCGGGCCAGGCTGTAGCCGCCGCCGGGACCGCGTATCGATTCAACAATCTCGTGGCGGCGCAGCTTGCCGAACAGCTGCTCCAGGTAAGACAGCGAAATGGCCTGGCGCTGCGAAATGCCGGACAGCGTGACCGGGCCTTTGCCTTGGCGCAAAGCCAGATCGATCATCGCAGTCACTGCAAAACGGCCTTTGGTGGTCAGACGCATCACAACCTCGGTTCGGTTAAAATATCGCGCTTGTTTCACGCGATCTCAACTAGCCGAAACACCGATTAGTTGAATGATTTAGTCAAGTATACCAAACTTGACCAATTTTGTCAGGCACCCCGCCAGAAGCTTGCCTGGCAGCGGGTTTTCTTAGGCATGGGGCAAGATTTTACCCGACCCCGGCATTCCTCGCTTGCGCTCACCCGAATACGAGTCCGCCCGCCAGCGCCAGCATGATGGCGCCGGTCAGCCCCTCTATGCCCTTCCATACCAGCGGCCGCTGGAAGACCCCGGACAGGCGGCTGGCGCCGAAGCCCAGCGCGGTAAACCACAGCAGCGACGCGGTCATGGCGCCGGCCGCGAAACTGGCGCGCTGGTGGGCCGGATAATTGCCACCCAGCGAGCCGAGCAGCACCAGCGTGTCCAGATAGACATGGGGATTGAGCAGGGACAGCGCCAGCACGCTCACCAGCGCGCGCTGCAGGCTGGGCGGCACGGTGCCGCACTGGGTATCCAGCGCGTCCGCGCGCAGCATGGAGGCCCAGCTGCGCAGCCCGTACCACACCAGGAAGGCCGCCCCGCCCCAGCGCGCCAGCCCCATCAGCAGCGGCGAGCCCTGGATCAGCGCGCCCATGCCGGCCACGCCGGCGGCAATCAGCGCCACGTCAATGACGATGCAGGCGAGCACCGTCACCGCCACGTGCTGGCGGCGCACGCCCACCCGCAATACATGGGCGTTCTGGGCGCCGATGGCCATGATCAGGCTGGCGCCCAGGCCCAGGCCGTTGAGGAATACGTGGGGAGTAAACATGGCAAGCTCGCTGATGAGTGGGGAAGCGGCCATTTTGCGGCGCTTGCCGGCCAAGATGAAGCTGGATTAATATTCTTCACGATAGTTAAGAATTCCTAATCCGGAGACCGCCATGCTGCCCGACGCCCGCCAGGCCGAAGCCCTGCTCGCCATCGTAGCCACCGGCAGCTTTGAACAGGCCGCCGCGCTGCTGCACGTTACGGCCTCGGCCGTGTCGCAGCGCGTCAGCGCCATGGAAGTGGCGCTGGGCACGCCGCTGCTGATACGCAGCCGCCCTTGCCGCCCCACCAGTGCCGGCCAGCGCCTGGTGCAGTACTTGCGCCGCAGCAAATTGCTGGAGGAAGAATTCCTGTCCGGCATGGAGGAAGACGACGCGCGTCCGCTGAGCGTGTCGCTGGCCGTCAACAACGACACCCTGGGCACCTGGCTGCTGCCCGGCTTGGCGCCCTTCCTGATTGCGGAAAACATCCTGCTGGACCTGTCGCTGGACGACCAGGACCACACGTACACGCTGATGGAGCGCGGCCAGGCGCTGGCGGCCATCTCCACCGAGCCGCAGCCCATGCGCGGCTGCGTGGCGCAGCCGCTGGGCGTGATGCGCTACCGCATGATGGCCACGCCCGCCTTCGCCGCGCGCTGGTTCCCGGACGGGCTGAACCGCCAGGCCGCGCTGGCCGCCCCCATGATGGTGTTCGACCGCAAGGACTTGCTGCAATCAAACTTCATGCAGCGCGAATTCGGCCTCACGCCGTTCAGCCATCCCTGCCACTTCATCCCGGCCAACGAAAGCTTTCTGCGCTGCATAGACCTGAGCCTGGGCTACGGCATGGTGGCTGAGCAGCAGATCGGCGAACGCCTGGCCAGCGGCGCCCTGCTCGACCTGGCGCCGGGCAAGCACAGCGACATCGCCCTGCACTGGCACACTTGGCGCGTGCAGTCGCCCAAGCTGGAGCGGCTCAGCACCGCCATCGTGGAGGCGGCGCGCCATGCCTTGCGGCAGTGAGCGGGCGCGCCACGGCAGGAAAAATGGATATACTGACAAGATCAATCCATCTTTCCAGGAGAAACAGTGGCCGAGTCGATCCAGGCATGCCTGCCACCTGCGCGCAACAGCCGCGCCGGCAGCCTCAGCTTTCTTGCCGCGCCCGGTGAAATGGGCGCGCGCATCGCCGCCGCCGACTGGACCGCAACCCCGCTGGGCGACCTGCACGCCTGGCCGCAAAGCCTGCGCACCGCCGTCAGCCTGATGCTCAATTCCAGCCACCCCATGTGGATAGGCTGGGGGCCGGACGCCACGTTCCTCTACAACGACGCCTACATCAGCGTGCTGAGCCTGGCCAAGCATCCGCACGCGCTGGGCCGCCCGGCGCGCGAAGTGTGGGCCGAGATCTGGGACTTTTGCGGCCCGCTGGCCGACAAGGTGTTCCGCAACGCCGAAGCCACCTTCGTCGACGACGTGCAGCTGTTCCTGAACCGGGGCAGCTGGCTGGAAGAAACCTGGTACTCGTTTTCCTACAGCCCCATCGTGGACGAGTCAGGTGGCGTGGGCGGCCTGTTCTGTCCCTCCACCGACGCCACGCCCAAGAACCTGAACACGCGCCGCCTGGCCTCGCTGTCGGCCTTGTCGGCATCCGCGCTGCGCGAAAACGGCGTGGCCAGCGCCTGCGAGAAAGCGGTCCAGACCATCGCCCGCAACCCGCACGACATTCCCTTCGCCGCGCTCTACCTGGCGGACGCGGCCGGCAACGCCGTCCTGCAGCAATCCGCCCATTTGCCGTCCGGCGACACGCCAGGGCGCTGGCCGGTGCAGCAGGTGCTCGCCAGCGGCAGCGGCGTGGCGCTGGACGTGGACGGCATGGCCGCCCTGCCGCTGGGCATGGCCGGCCAGCGCATCACGCAGGCGCTGGCGCTGCCGCTGTCCATGCCCGGGCAGGAGCGGCCGGCCGGCGTGCTGGTGATGGGCGTGAGCCCTGCCTGCAAGCTGGACGCCGAGTACAGCACCTTCTTCGAACTGGTGGCGGGCCAGGTGGCGGCCGCCGTGCAGAACGCCATGGGCGCCGAGGCGCAGCGCCAGCGCGCCGACATGCTGGCCGAACTGGACCAGGCCAAGACCGCCTTCTTCTCCAACGTCAGCCACGAATTCCGCACCCCGCTCACGCTGATGCTGGCGCCGCTGGAAGAGGCACTGGCGCAGGACGCCGGCCTGCCGCCGGCGCAGCGCGAGGGCTTGGCGCTGGCGCACCGCAATGCGCTGCGGCTGCAGCGCCTGGTGAACACCCTGCTGGACTTCTCCCGCGTGCAGGCCGGGCGCATGCAGGCGTCCTACGCCGAGGTAGACCTGTCCGCCCTCACGCGCGACCTGGCCAGCGGCTTCCGCTCGATCGTCGAAAGCGCGGGACTGGCGCTGGACGTGCGCTGCGCGCCGCTGTCCGCGCCCGCTTATGTGGACACCTCGCTGTGGGAGAAAATCGTCCTCAACCTGCTGTCGAACGCCTTCAAGTTCACCTTCCAGGGCGGCATCTCCGTCGCGCTGGAACAGGTGGACGGAGATGCCGTGCTCAGGGTGGGCGACAGCGGCGTGGGCATCGCGCCCGAACACCTGGGCCATATCTTCGAGCGCTTCCGGCGCGTGGAAGGCGCGCGCTCGCGTTCGCATGAAGGCACCGGCATCGGCCTGGCGCTGGTGCGCGACTTGGTGGACCTGCACCACGGCGCCATTGCCGTGGACAGCACGCCCGGACAGGGCAGCACCTTCACTGTCGCCATCCCGCTCGGCCGCCGCCATTTGCGCGACGAGCAGCTTGGCGCCCCGCCGGCCGGCGCCGGCGCCAGCAGCACCACGCTGCGCAGCTACACCGCCGAAGCGGAGCACTGGCTGCCCGCCGGCGAGCAGCCGGTCCACATCCCCGCCTCCGCATCCGCCGCTGCGCCGCTCTCCGCCGCCGGCGGCTATGTGCTGGTGGCGGACGACAACGCCGACATGCGCGCCTACATAAGCCGCCTGCTCGGCCAGCGCTGGCAGGTGCAGGCCGTGGCGGACGGCGAACAGGCGCTGCGCGCCGCGCGCATCCGCCAGCCGGAACTCATCGTGTCCGACGTGATGATGCCGGCGCTCGACGGCTTCGGCCTGCTGTCGGCCCTGCGCGCCGACGCCGCGCTGCGCGGCACGCCGGTGCTGCTGCTGTCCGCGCGGGCCGGCGAGGAAGCGCGCATCGAAGGCCTGAACGCCGGCGCGGACGACTACCTGGTCAAGCCCTTCTCCGCCAACGAACTGCTGACCCGGGTGGAGGCGCAGATCATGCGCGGCCGCCTGCGCCAGGCGGAGCGCGCCAACGCCGCGCGCATGGCCGCCGTCTTCAGCCAGGCCCCGGTGGCCATCGCCATTCTGGAGGGCCCGCAGCTGCGCTTCGAACTGCTGAACGAGCGCTACGCCGACATGATACGCCGGCGCGACGTGCTCGGCCTGCCGCTGCGCGAAGCGCTGCCCGAGCTGCAGGGCCAGGGCATTTTCGAAGAGCTGCAGCACGTGCTGGACACCGGCCAACCCTGGCTGGGCAGCGCGCGCCGCGTCATGCTGGCGCGCGGCGAGGAAGGAGAGACGCAGGAATGCTACTTCGACTATGTGTACCAGCCCATGCGCGACGACAGCGGCGCCATCGACCGCGTGGCCGTGGTGGCATTCGAAGTGACCGAGCTGGCGCGCGCGCGGCGCGCGGCCGAAGTGGCCAACCGCGCCAAGGACGAATTCCTGGCCATGCTGGGCCACGAGCTACGCAACCCGCTCTCGCCCATCCTGGTGGCGCTGGAGCTGATGCGCATGAAAGGCGTGCCGGGCGCGGACAAGGAACTGGCCGTCATCGAACGCCAGGCCCGGCACCTGGTGCGGCTGGTGGACGACCTGCTAGACGTGGCCCGCATCACGCAGGGCAAGATCGCGCTGCGCCCGGAACGCGTGGAACTGAGCCAGCTGATGGCGCAGGCGCTGGAAACGGCCAGCCCGCTGATCGAGGAACGGCGCCACCAGCTGGTGGTGGACATGCCGGCCGAAGGCCTGGCGATCGACGCCGATCCGGTGCGCTTCTCGCAAGTGCTGTCCAACTTGCTGAGCAACGCCGCCAAATACACCAACCGGGGCGGCCGCATCGAAGTGGCGGCGCGCGCCGAACACGGCGAGGCGGTGATACGCATCAGTGACAACGGCATCGGCATCTCGGCCGACATGCTGCCGCAGCTGTTCGACAAGTTTGTGCAGGAGCGCCAGGCGCTGGACCGCTCGCGCGGGGGCCTCGGACTGGGCCTGGCCATCGTGCGCAGCCTGCTGGCGCTGCACGGCGGCGCCATCACCGCGCACAGCGAAGGCCAGGGCAAAGGCAGCGTGTTCGAGCTGCGCGTGCCACTGTCCGCCACTGCGGCGAGCACCGCCGCCGCGCCGGACAAACCAGGCAGGGCCGGCAAGCGCGTGCTGCTGGTGGACGACAATGCGGACATGCTGGCCTCGCTGCGCGGGCTGCTGGAGCTGGAGGGGCACGAAGTGTACGCCCTGCCCGACCCGGCCAGCGCCCTCAAGCTGGCCGACACCATCCAGCCCGACATCGCCATCCTCGACATCGGCCTGCCCGGCATGGACGGCTACGAACTGGCGGCCGAGCTGCGCTGCCGGGGCATGCTGGCCGCCACGCGCCTGGTGGCGCTCACCGGCTACGGCCAGCCGAACGATGCGCCGCGCGCCGCCGCCGCCGGCTTCAGCGGGCACCTGGTGAAGCCTGTGCATCCTGAAGACCTGAACCGCATTCTGCATACAAAATAATCGCCGAGTGACCCCGATCAATCCCTGCCGAGGTGCGCCTTGCCACAGTCTCCCGATCTCTCCAAGCTGAAAATCGAACGCAACGCGAAAGCGCAAGTGCCGGGCCAGCGCTCGCGCAGGCGCAAGTGGCTCGAGATCGGGCTGGCCGTGCTGGCATTGGCGGCGGCGGCCGTGTTCATCAGCCGCCAGGGCGGCGGCAAGGCGGAGGTCGAGACAGTGACCGTGTCGCAGGCCTACCCATCGCAGAATTACACCCTGCTCAACGCCACCGGCTATGTGGTGGCGCAGCGCAAGGCGGCGCTGTCGTCCAAGGCCACCGGGCGGCTGGAGTGGCTGGGCGTGCTGGAGGGCTCGCGCGTGAAGAAGGACGAGGTCATTGCGCGGCTGGAGAACCGCGACGTGAGCGCCACGCTGGGCCAGGCGCAGGCCAATATCAAGGTGGCGCAGGCCAATCTGGAACAGGGCCAGGCCGAGCTGCTCGATGCGCAGCAGGCGCTCAAGCGCGCCAGCGAGCTGCTGGCGCAGAAATTCATCGCGGCGGCCAGCTACGACAGCGCGCAGGCGCGCTACAACAAGGCCAAGGCGGCCATCTCGGCGCAGCGCGCGGGCATCGCCGCCGCGCAGGCCAGCGCGCAGTCGGCGCAGGTGGCGCTGGACCAGACCGTGATCCGCGCCCCCTTCGACGGCGTGATCCTGACCAAGAGCGCGAACGTGGGCGACAACATCACGCCCTTCTCCTCCGCCGCCGACAGCAAGGGCGCGGTGGTGACCATCGCCGATATGGATACGCTGGAGGTGGAAGCGGACGTGTCCGAGTCCAGCCTGTCCAGGATCAAGGTGGACCAGCCGGCCGAGATCCAGCTCGACGCCTTCCCCGAACTGCGCCTGGCGGGCGTGGTGTCGCGCATGGTGCCGACCGTGGACCGCAGCAAGGCAACCTTGCTGGTAAAGGTGCGCTTTATCGACCACGATCCCCGGGTGCTCCCGGACATGAGCGCCAAGGTGGCCTTCCTGTCCAAGCCCGTGACGGCCGGGGACAAGGCGGCGGTGACGGCAGTGCAGCCCTCCGCCATCGCCACGCGCGAGGGCAAGGCCGTGGTGTTCGTGGTGGCGGACGGCAAGCTGCGGCAGGTGGCCGTGTCCAGCGGCCGCAAGGTGGGCGAGCTGGTGGAGGTGGGTGGCGTGAAACCGGGCGACAAGGTGGTGGCGAATCCGGACGCCAAGCTGCACGACGGCCAGCCGGTGTCGGTGGCGAAGAAATGACGGCGCCCGGCGATGCGCCCCTGGTGCGGATCGAGCACCTCGTGAAATCCTACCAGCGCGGCGGCCAGGTGGTGCCGGTGCTGACCGACATCACGCTGGATATCCAGGCCGGAGACTTCACCGCGCTGATGGGGCCTTCCGGCTCGGGCAAGAGCACCCTGCTGAACCTCATCGCCGGCATCGACAAGCCGGACTCCGGCGTCCTGCAGGTGGACGGCCTTGACATTGCGTCCATGTCCGAAACCGGCCTGGCGCACTGGCGGGCCGCCAATGTGGGCTTCATCTTCCAGTTCTACAACCTGATGCCGGTGCTGTCCGCCTTCGAGAACGTGGAGCTGCCGCTGCTGCTGACGGCGCTGTCCCGCCGCGAGCGGCGCGAGCGTGTGGAGCTGACGCTGGCCATGGTCGGCCTGTCCGACCGCATGGACCACACGCCCAACGAACTGTCCGGCGGCCAGCAGCAGCGCGTGGCCATTGCGCGCGCCATCGTCACCGATCCCACCATCATCGTGGCCGACGAACCTACCGGGGACCTGGACCGCCAGTCCGCCACCGAGGTGCTGGCGCTGCTGCAGCAGCTGAACCGGGAGCTGGGCAAGACCATCATCATGGTCACGCACGACGCGCACGCGGCGGCGCAGGCGCGCACGCTGATCCACCTTGAAAAAGGTGAACTGATTTCCGCGCCGGCCTGAGGCTGCGGCATGTATCTGCTCAAGCTGATCTCCAAGAACGCCCTGCGCCACAAGCTGCGCACGGCGCTGACGGTGCTCGGCCTGGTGGTGGCCACGCTATCCTTCGGCCTGCTGCAAACCGTGGTGGACGCGTGGTATGCGGGCGCCGAGGGCGCCTCCAACACCACCCTCGTCACGCGCAACGCCACCTCGCTGGTGTTCCCGCTGCCGCTGGCCTACCAGGCCCGCATCCGCGCCGTGGAGGGCGTGACCGGCGTGGGCTACGCGAGCTGGTTCGGCGGCGTGTACAAGGATCCGAAAAACTTCTTCGCGCAGTTCGCCATTTCCGGCCAGAGCTACCTGGACATCTATCCCGACTACCTGCTGCCGGAAGACGAGCGCGCCGCCTTCCTGCGCGACCGCAAAGGCGCCATCGTGGGCCGCAAGCTGGCGAACCAGTACGGCTTCAAGGTGGGCGACACCATTCCCATCAAGGGCACCATCTATCCCGGCCAGTGGGAGTTCGTGGTGCGCGGCATCTATGACGGCAAACAGGACTCGACCAACACCGCCACCATGTTCTTCCACTGGGACTATGTGAACGAGGGCCTGAAGAAGATCTACCCGCGCCGCGCCAACCAGGTGGGCGTGTACGTGGTGCGCATCGCCCGCGCGGAAGACGCCGCCGCCACCTCCGGCGTGATCGACGGCCAGTTCCGCAACTCGCTGGCGGAGACGCTGACCGAGACCGAGAAGGCCTTCCAGCTCGGCTTTGTGTCGATGTCCGAGGCAATTGTGGTGGCGGTGCGCGTGGTGTCCTTCGTGGTCATCGTCATCATCATGGCGGTGATGGCCAACACCATGGCCATGAGCGCGCGCGAGCGGCTGGGCGAATACGCCACGCTAAAGGTACTGGGCTTCGGCCCCGGCTACCTGGCGGCGCTGATCTTCGGCGAATCGCTGCTGCTGTCGCTGTTCGGGGCTGCGCTCGGCATCGCGCTGCTGTTCCCGCTGGCGGCCATTATCGGCTCGGCCATGGGCACCATGTTCCCGGTGTTCCAGGTGGCGCCGCTGACGTTGCTGCTGCAGGCGCTGGCGGCGCTGTTGATCGGCGTGGTGGCCGGCATCGCTCCCACCCTGCGCGCGGTGCGCGTCAACATCGTCGAGGGACTGAGGAGCATAGGCTGATGCGCATTCCCCTCTCCTACATCGCACGCAACCTGTGGGCGCGGCGCCTGACCACGGCGCTCACCGCCAGCGGGCTGGCGCTGGTGGTGTTCGTGTTCGCCACCGTGCTGATGCTGGACGAGGGCCTGCGCACCACCCTGGTCACCACCGGCGAGTACGACAACGTGATCCTGATACGCCGCTCGGCGGAAAGCGAAGTGCAGAGCGGCGTGGACCGCGTGCAGGCCAACATCGCCTCCAGCCACCCGGCCATTGCGCTGGGCGCGGACGGCCAGCGCATGGTGTCCAAGGAGACGGTGGTGCTCATATCGCTGCGCAAACGTGGTTCCGACAAGCCGTCCAACGTGGTGATACGCGGCATAGACCAGCGCGGCCTGGTGCTGCGCCCGCAGGTGAAGCTGAGCGCGGGCCGCATGTTCCGCCCCGGCGCGTCCGAGATCGTGGCCGGGGCCAGCATCGCCAAGCGCTTCGCCGGCGCGGGCATAGGCGAAAAGCTGCGCTTCGGCCAGCGCGAATGGACCGTGGTGGGCCTGTTCGACGCCGGCAACAGCGGCTTTGACTCCGAAATCTGGGGCGATGCGGACCAGCTGATGCAGGCCTTCCGCCGCAACGGCTATTCATCCATGGTGCTGCGGCTGGCGGACAGCACGCTGTTCGAGCGCTTCAAGCAGGACATGGAATCGGACCAGCGCCTGACGCTGGAGGCCAAGCGCGAGCAGACCTTCTATTCGGACCAGTCGCGCGCACTGTCCACCTTCATCAGCATCCTGGGGCTGACGCTGTCCATCATCTTTTCCATCGGCGCCATGATAGGCGCGGCCATCACCATGTACGCGTCCGTGGCCAACCGCACCGGCGAGATCGGCACGCTGCGCGCGCTGGGCTACCAGCGGCGCAACATCCTGGCCGCCTTCCTGGCCGAGTCCATGCTGCTGGCGGTGGCCGGCGGCGCGGTGGGACTCGGGTTTGCATCATTCATGCAGTTCCTGTCTTTTTCGACCACCAATTTCCAGTCCTTCTCCGAACTGGCGTTCGGCTTCCGGCTGAATGCCGCCATTGTGGCCAAGACCTTGCTGTTCTCGCTGGTGATGGGCTTTATCGGCGGCTTCCTGCCGGCCGTGCGCGCCGCGCGCATGAAAATCGTGGACGCATTGCGCGCAGCCTAGGCTGGAGCCAGCCAGCGCCGCGAGACAAATGTCAACAGCCATAGATACTTTGTGTCAAACTGTCTTGTTCGTCAGACAAACGCCGTTTTATGGAACATCCGCCCCTTTTCAGCCCCCTCTTGCGCCGCGCCGGCTGGCTGCTGGCCGCTTGCGCACTGTGCCTGCTGGCGGTGCTGGCTGCGGGCCAGGCCCGCGCGGCCGAGCAGCGCAAGGTGCTGGTGCTGTATTCGCTGGGATCGGAAGCCTCGTCGGCGTGGCAGCGGCTGGTGCACAAGGGCCTGCACGATGAAATGGCCAGCAGGCGCTGGAGCGAGGCTCCCAACGTTTTCGAGGAGCGCTTCGACTTTATCCGCGTGGGCGAGCAGGCTTCGCTGGACAGCATGGAGCCCTATCTGCGCACCAAATACGCTGGCGTGAAGCTGGACGCCATCGTGACCGAAAACTACCTGGCGGCGGGATTCCTGAATAGCCACCCCGGCTTGTTCCCCGGCGTGCCGCGCTACTACGTGAATCACGGCCGCCGCAACTGGCGGCCGGGCGACGGCGAAGCGCTGGAAGTGGCGCCGGACTACGGGCGCATCGTGGGCGCCATTCCGCTGGTGGCGCCGAATGTGAAGCGCGTGGTGGTGGTGGGCGACCCGACGCCGCGCGTGCAGGAATGGATAGCCGGCGTGCGCGCCGCGTCGCGCCCCTATAGCAAGCAGATCACCTTCGACTACTGGGACAAGCAGAGCTTTGCCGACTTGTACCGCCGTGCCGGCATGCTGGGCGACGACACCGCCGTCCTGCTGCTCGCGACCTACAGCGACAGCACCGGCGCCCGCGCCTCGCCGGCGGAGGTGGCGCGCAAGCTGGCGGCGGTGTCGCCGGCGCCGGTGTTTACGCATGTGGAGTCGCTGATCTATCCCGGCATCCTGGGCGGCTATGTGCTGAGCGGCGAGGCGATAGGCCGCGTCATTGCGCGCATCCTGCATGGACAGCCGGCCGATCTGGGCGGCGTGCAGCGCTATATTTTCGACTACCCTGCGGCCGAACGCCATCAGCTGTACAAGCTGCCGCCGGACGCGGTGCTGCTGAACCGGCCGATGGGTGTGTGGGAACTGTACCGCTGGCAGATTATCCTGGTCGGAACGCTGATCCTGATCCAGGCGGCGCTGATCACGGTGCTGGTGCGCGTGCTGCGCTCGCGGCGCGTGGCGCTGGCGGCGCTGAACGACGAACGCAACAACCTGGAGGACCGGGTGCTGCAGCGCACGCTGGAACTGCTGATGGCCAACACCAAGCTGGAACAGCTGGCCACCACCGATCCGCTCACCGGCATTGCCAACCGGCGCCGCATGACGGAGCAGATCGCCAAGGAGCTGGACCGCGCGCGGCGCTACCGGCATCCGCTGGCGCTGCTGATGGTGGACATCGACCACTTCAAGCGCATCAACGACACCTATGGGCATGACGTGGGCGACCAGGCCATCGTGGCGGTGGCGGGCGCGCTATCGGCCGGCCTGCGCAGCATAGACCTGGTGGCTCGCTTCGGCGGGGAGGAGTTTGTGCTGCTGATGCCGGAAGCATCGCTGGAGACGGCGGGCGGCGCGGCGGAGCGGCTGCGCGAGACGGTGTCGCAGTTGCGCATCGAGATTGATGGCGGGCTGGAAGTGTCACTGACCATCAGCGTGGGCGTGGCTGCCTCTTATTTGCAGGAGGCGCCGGATTCGCCCTCGTCCCTGCTGATGCGGGCGGATAAGGCCTTGTATCAGGCGAAGAACGAGGGGCGCGACCGGGTGGTGCTGGGGACCGCGTGACGGCAGGCTGCGGCGGGTTACGCTGCGCTAACCCGCCCTACGCAAGAACGACGGCCTGGTAAGCCCGTAGGGCGGGTTAGGCGCTAGCCGTAACCCGCCATCACTCGGCGTCCGGCTGCTGCGACGGGTGCGCGGCATGGAAGGCCGGCAGTGCGGCGCAATTGGCGGCAATGCGCGCGATATTCGGATACGGCGCCAGGTCCACTTCGAACCGCTCCGCATTGAACACCTGCGGCACCAGGCAGCAATCTGCCAGCGTGGGCGTGTCGCCGTGGCAGAAGCGGCCGGTGGCGCCGTCGCGCGCCAGATGCGCTTCGAAGGTGGCCAGGCCCAGGCGCATCCAGTGCCGTATCCAGTCCAGCTTGGCCGCTTCGTCCAGCTTGAGCGTGTGCACCAGATACCTGAGCACGCGCAGATTGCTGAGCGGGTGCGTGTCGCAGGCGATGGTCATGGCCAGCGCGCGCACGCGGGCGCGGCCCGCTGCGTCGGCCGGCAGCAGGGCCGTCTGCGGATGCGTCTCCTCCAGGTATTCCACGATGGCCAGCGACTGCGTCAGCAGCGCGCCCTCATCCTCCAGCGCGGGCAGCAGCGCGCCCGGATTGATGTCGCGGTAAGCCTCTCCCAGCTGCTCGCCGCCGTTGCGCAGCAGGTGCACCGGCACCGCCTCGTAGGGCAGCCCCTTCAAGTTGAGCGCGATGCGGACGCGGTAGGCGGCCGAGCTGCGGAAGTAGGTATAAAGTTTCATCAGCCCCGCTCCTGGTAGTGCGCCACGGTCTGGTCGATGGCGCCGAACACGCTGGCGCCCTGCCCGTCGAACATCTCGATGCGCACTGTGTCGCCGAACTTGAGGAAGCCAGTGGCCGGCTTGCCGCCTTCGATGGTTTCATACATGCGCACTTCGGCCAGGCAGCAGTAGCCCACGCCGCCGTTGGCGATGCTCGAGCCGTGCAGGCTGCCCTGCTTGTTGGACACGGTGCCGGAACCGATGATGGTGCCGGCCGCCAGCTCGCGCGTCTTGGCGGCGTGCGCCACCAGCTGGGCGAAGCTGAAGGTCATGTCTTCGCCCGCGTTGGGCTTGCCGAAAGGCTGCTGGTTCAGGTGCACGGTGAGCGGCAGGTGCAGCTTGTTGTCCGCCCAGTGCGCGCCCAGTTCGTCCGGCGTGACGGCCACCGGCGAGAAGGCGCTGGCCGGCTTCGAGTTGAAGAAGCCGAAGCCCTTGGCCAGTTCGTTCGGGATCAGGTTGCGCAGGGAGACGTCGTTTACCAGCATCACCAGGCGGATCGCGCCGGCGGCGTCGGCGTCGCTGGCGCCCATCTTCACGTCGCCGGTGATCACGGCCACTTCGGCTTCCAGGTCGATGCCCCAGTCTTCGCTCAGCGCGTAGATGCTGTCGCGCGGGCCGACAAAACTGTCCGAGCCGCCCTGGTACATCAGCGGGTCGGTGTAGAAGGAGGCCGGCACTTCGGCGTTGCGCGCCTTGCGCACCAGTTCCACGTGGTTGATGTAGGCGGAGCCGTCGGCCCACTGGTAGGCGCGCGGCAGCGGCGAATGGCAGGCGCTTTCGTCGAAAGGCTGCGCATCGGCGGCGCGGCCTTCGTTCAGGGCGGCGTACAGCGCGGCCAGCTGCGGCGCGGTGTACTCCCAATTGTCCAGCGCCGCTTGCAGCGTGGGGGCGGCGCCGCCGGCGCTCACGTAGTGCTTCAGGTCTCGGCTGACGACCACCAGGGTTCCGTCACGGCTGCCGTTTTTCAGGGTGGCTAATTTCATTGCTTATTCTCCGGTGGCGGGGGCGTGCATCCAGGCGGCGTGCTTGGGCGCTTTTTTGGTTTTGGACCATTCTTCCAGCATGTCCCATTTGACTTCGTCCAGCTTGCGCATCATTTCCGGCGTGCCGGTGTTGACGGACAGCTCCAGGCGGTGGCCGTTGGGGTCGAAGAAGTAGATCGACTTGAAGATGGTGTGGTTGACCGGGCCGATCACATCGATGCCGGCGGCCGTCAGACGCTCTTTCGCTTCCAGCAGCTCGTCCATGCTGTCCACTTCCATGGCCAGGTGCTGCACCCATGCCGGGGTGTTGTGGTCGCGGTCCATGGCGGGCTGGGTTGGCAGCTCGAAGAAGGCCAGCACATTGCCGTGGCCCGCATCCAGGAACACGTGCATATACGGATCCGGCGCCTTGGTGGACGGCACTTCGTCTTCGGCGATGGCCAGCACGAAGTCCATATTCAGGTGCTTGACGTACCACTCGACGGTTTGCTTGGCGTCCTTGCAGCGGTAGGCGACGTGGTGGATTTGCTTGATTTTCATGGTGGTCTCTCCAAGAGTATGCCGATATTAGAATCCAGAATGAGATATCATACAAACGGTATTTTTCAATCGATTTATCGGATTTCCCTATGAGTCCCACACTGCGCCAGATGCGCGCCCTCGTCGCCATCGCCCGCACCGGCAGCTTTACGCTGGCCGCCGAATTGCTGAACCTGACGCAGTCCTCGCTGAGCGGCCAGATCAAGGAGCTGGAGCAGGTACTGGGCGTGAAGGTGGTGGAGCGCAACACGCGGCGCGCGCAGCTGTCCGAACTGGGACGCGAACTGTATCCGCTGTTCGACAAGATGCTGCAGGACCTGGACGGCGCCATGGCCGACATTGCCAACCGCAAGGCGCTGAAAAAAGGCACGGTGCGCGTGGCGGCGCCGCAAATGATGGCCTGCACCCTGCTGCCGGAGGTGATCGCCGCCTACCGCGCGGCCTACCCGTCGGTGCAGGTGATGCTGGTGGACTGCCCGGTGGAGAACGTGTCCGGCCGCGTGTTCAGCGGCGAGGTGGATTTCGGCATCGGTCCGGAGCGCGATCCGGCGGCAGAAATCGCGGCGCAGCTGCTGTTCGAGATGCCCTTCGTGCTGGTGCTGCCGGTGGCGCATCCGCTGGCGGGCAAGGACAGCGTGACCTGGGGCGATGTCAACGAGCATCCGCTGATCGCGCTGCAGGGCCAGTTCACCGAGCGCCTGCTGCGCGACGTGGCGCTCAATCCCTACAACGAAGTCACTTTCATGACCACCGCGCTGGCGATGGTGAACGCGGGCCTGGGCGTGACGGCCTGCCTGCCCTACGCGGAGCCCATGGTCAAGCTGTACGGCTTGCAGATGCGCTTGCTGCGCGAGCCGGAGCTGACGCGGCGCTTCTTTGTCTACACCAAGAGCGCGCGTTCGCTGTCGCCCGCCGCGCAGAGCTTTGCCGACTTCCTGTTCCAGTTCGTGGCGGCGCACGAGTGGAACATTCCGCAGTCCTGATTTTTTACTAGGCCAGGCAACTGTTGCTTTCGTAGCCCAGCACCAGCTCGTCGAGCAGGCCGCGCACTGCGGGCACCAGGCCCCGGCGCGAGGGGAACACCGCATGCACCAGGCGGAAAGGGAAATTAAGCTGCGGCAGCACGCGCTCGAGCAGGCCGCTGTCCAGGTCGGCTTGCACTTGGGCCTGCGGCAGCTGCGCCACGCCGAGGCCGTCGACGGCGGCCAGCTTCAGCGTGGGCATATCGTCCGTCACCATGCGCGGCGCATGCGTGACGGTGACGCTGGCGCCGGCCACATTGATAAAGTTCCACACGAATTTGTCGCCGGGGTGGGCCATGGCCAGCGTGGGCAGCTGCGCCAGCCCGGCCGCATCCGTGGGGCGCGGGTAGTGCGCGAACAGGCGCGGGCTGGCCACCAGGATGGGCTCGGAGCGCGCCAGCACGCGCACGGCCAGGTCGCTGTCGTCCAGCGGCGGCGTGCGCACGCGCAGCGCGATGTCTATGCCTTCTTCGATGACGTCGACGCGGCGGTTGGTGGCGTCGATGGCGATGCGCACCAGCGGATTGGCGGCCAGATAGGCGGAAATAATGCATCCCACGCCGTTTTGCAGCAGACCCAGCGGCGCGCTCAGGCGCACCAGCCCCTGCGGCGTGGAGCGGGTGCGCTCGATGGCGTCGCGCGCGGCCTGGGCCTCGGCCACCACGGCGGCGCAGTGGCGATAGTAGGTTTGGCCCGCTTCTGTGACGGAAATACGACGCGTGGTGCGGTTTAGCAGGCGCACGCCCAAATCCTTTTCCAGCGCTACAATGTGCCTGCTGAGGCGGGACGCCTGCATGCCCAAAGCGGCCGCCGCCGCGCTGTAGCCGCCATGTTCGACAACTTTAGCGAACAAATACATGTCGTTAAGGTTTTCAGCCGCCATTGTGTCACCCGGATTATTCTAATTTTGCAAAACTAATTTGCATTATCACCTCTTTCGCGATGATTGTTGCAGGTATAAGCTGCCCGCATTCGTTTTTTATTGCGCTCATCATGAATATCTTGCATATCGACTCAGCTTGCCTGGGCGACAACTCCGCTTCCAGGCAGCTGAGCGCCGCCGCCGTGGAAGCGCTACGCGCCGGCAACGAGCAGGCCTGCGTTATCTACCGCGACCTGTCGGCTTCGCCACTGTCGCATGTTAACGGTCCGCTGATGCAAGTAATGCGGTCCGAATGGAACACCGCCCTGCCGATGAACGCGGAGCTGAGCGCCGAGGCACTGCTGTCCGAGTCCCTGCTGTCCGAATTCCTGGCGGCCGACGTGCTGGTGCTGGGCGCGCCGATGTTCAACCTGTCGGTGCCGTCCACGCTGAAAGCCTGGCTGGACCGCGTGCTGCAGCAGGGCCGCACCTATGACGTGGGCGCGGACGGCCGCACCGTGGGCCTGGCGGCGGGCAAGCGCGTGGTGCTGGTGTCGACGCGCGGCGGCCAGCCGCACGAAATGCTGGCCGACCACCAGGAGTCCTACCTCAAGGCGGTGTTCTCCATCATGGGCATTGCGCAGGTGGACGTGGTGCGCGCCGAAGGCATCGCGCTGGGCGCCGAGCTGCGCGCGCAGGCCATCCAGGGCGCACTGCGGCAGGCTGCCGAACTGCGCCCGGCCTGATAGCGCTACAGCGCTGGGCAGTACGGCGCGGTTCGCTATAATTCAGCCATGTCAGCCAACACGATCGCGATCAACCAGCAGATGGACTTCACCGGTCACGCCAGCGTGTGGGTGTTCGGCTACGGTTCGCTGATCTACAAGGCGGACTTCCCCTACCTGCAGCGGCGCCCGGCCCATATCGAAGGCTGGTCGCGCCGTTTCTGGCAGGGTTCGCACGACCATCGCGGCACGCCGGCCGCGCCGGGGCGGGTGGTCACCATCATCCCCGAGGCCGGCGCGGTCTGCCACGGCATGGCCTACCTGATTACACCGGAAGTGTTCGGCCACCTGGACTACCGGGAGAAAAACGGCTACCTGCGGGTGGCCGTGGAGATGGCGTTCGACGACGTGGAAGGCGACGCGGCCGAAGGCGTGGTCTATGTGGCGCGGGAAGACAACGAAGCCTTCCTGGGCGAAGCGAGCGAAGAAGAAATCGCCCGCCACATCGCGCGCTCCGCCGGCCCCAGCGGCCCCAACAGCGACTACCTCACCCACCTGGCCCTGGCCCTGCGCGAGTTGGGCAAGCACGACGCCCACGTCTTCGCCATCGAACAATACCTGGTGGAGCTGATCGCCTCGCGCACCTGAGTGGCGTGCTCACAGCAGCGGCAACAGCCCTGTCGCCTCAGAACAGATCCATCTGCCCCGCCGCGGCGGCGGCTTTGGCTTTGGCGCCGGCCGGGGGCACTACCTGGGGACGCTTGAACTGGCTGGCGTCGAGCTGGCGGAAGCGGCTGCCGCGCTTTTCCATGCCGAAGCGGCGGATCGCTTTTTCGGCGCGCTGGCGTATCAAATCGGCCCACACGCCCTCGCCTTTCATGCGCTTGCCGAAGTCGCTTTCGTAGTCCTTGCCGCCGCGCATGTCGCGCACGCGGTTCATCACGCGCTGGGCGCGGTCGGGGAAATGCGCCTCCAGCCATTGCTGGAACAGCGGGTTCACCTCCCACGGCAGCCTGAGCACGATGTAGTTGGCGTGCATGGCCCCCGCCTTGAACGCCGCCTCCATCACCCGTTCCAGGTCCGGCTCGGTCACGAAGGGGATGACCGGCGCAATGCTCACGCCGACCGGAATGCCCGCGTCGGCCAGCATGCGGATGGTGCGCAGGCGCCGCGCCGGGGCGGCCGCGCGCGGCTCCAGCGTGCGCGCGATGGCCGGGTCCAGCGTGGTGATGGTGATGGCGGCCGAAGCCTGCCCTTTGGCCGCCATGGCGGACAGCAGGTCGATGTCGCGCTCGATCAGCGCGGACTTGGTGATCAGCCCCACCGGATGCCCGCACTCGTGCAGCACCTCCAGCACGCGCCGCGTGATGCGCAGGCCGCGCTCGCAGGGCTGGTAGGCGTCCGTATTGACGCCCAGCGCGATCGGCTCGGGCACATAGGACGGCCGCGCCAGCTCCTGCCGCAGCAGTTCGGGCGCGTTCACCTTGGCGAAGATCTTGCTCTCGAAATCCATGCCCGGCGACAGGCCCAGGTAGCTGTGCGTGGGCCGCGCAAAGCAGTAAATGCAGCCGTGCTCGCAGCCCCGGTAGGGATTGAGCGACACGTCGAAGGGCACGTCCGGCGAACTGTTGCGGGTGAGGATGGATTTGGCGATCTCGTCCGTGACGTGCGTCTTCCACACGCGCGGCTCGCCGTCCTCCTCCTGCTCCCAGCCATCATCGAACTGCTCGCGGCCGTGCATTTCGTAGCGGCCCTGCAGATTGCTGACCGCGCCGCGCCCTTTCTGCGCCCGCAGCGGCGCCGGCGGCAGCATGGCTTGCCCTTCAAGCTGTTCGTCGTCCATGGTGCCCTCGATGGTGGTTGAATACTGTGTTTATATACAGTATTCTATGCCTGATGGCGCGTCGGCGCAATGGTGGATATTGGTGATAATTGGAGAGAATGTGTCGCAAGGCGGCAGCGCATAATTAACGAGGTCACCCGATAAAACCGACAGGGAATTCCCATGCTGAAAAACCTGAAGATCGCCACCCGCCTCGGCTTAGGCTTTGGCAGCGTTGTTGTGCTGCTATTGATTTTGTCCGTCATCAGTGTCCAGCGCCTGGGCACGGTCAACGAAAGCAGCCGCGTCATGTACGAGGAGCACTATGCCAAGGTCGTCCTGATCAACGAGGTATTGAAAGACAGCATGGACAACGCGCGCCAGATGCGCAATATGCTGCTCTCCAGCAGCGACGCCGAGGTCGACAAGTACCGCCGCCTGGTGGACACCAATCGCGGCGAGATGAACGAAGGCCTGGCCAAAGTGCAAAAGCTGCTCAGCACGGAAGCGGGCAAGCAGATGTACAAGACCATCCTCGACAAGCGCGAGCTGGTGGCGGCCAAGTACGAGCCCTTCTACGCGCTGGTGAAGTCGGACCGCAAGGGCGCGATCGACTACCTGAAAACCGAGTTCGCCCCCACCAACGACCAGTTCTGGCAGGCGCTCGAGGCCTTGGCCAAATCGCAAGGCGAGCTGATGGACAAGGCCGCCGACGATGCCACCGCCACCTATGAATCCACCCGCACGCTGGTAATCGCACTGGCAGCCGGGGCCATACTGCTGGCGGTGGGGATCGCGGCCTGGATCACCCTCAGCATCGTGCGGCCGATCCGGCAGGCGGTGCAGGTGGCCGAGCGGCTGGAGGCCGGCGACCTGTCGATCGACATCAAGGACGAGTCCAGGGACGAAACCGGCCAGCTGCTGCGCGCCATGCGCAACCTGGTGGCCAAGCTGAACCAGGTGATCTCCGGCCAGAAACGCGCGGTGGAAGCGGCCAACCGGGGCAATTTCGAGGTCCGCATCGACTTGACCGGCCTGCAGGGCTTCCAGCAGGAGCTGGGCGCGGGCCTGAACCAGCTGATGGAGACCACCGGCGCCAGCATCGCCGACGTGGTGCGCGTGATGGGGGCGCTGTCGGAAGGCGACCTGAGCAAGACCATCACCAAGCCCTACGAGGGCGAATTCGACGAGCTGAAGCGCTTTGCCAACAACACGGTGAACAAGCTGAGCCAGGTGATCGAGGGCCAGCAGCGCGTGGTGGGCGCGGCCAACCAGGGCAACTTCGAAGCGCGCGTGGAGCTGACCGGGCTGCAGGGCTTCCAGAAGGAGCTGGGCGAAGGCCTGAACCGGCTGATGGCCACCACCGGCGCCAGCATTGCGGACGTGGTGCGCGTGATGGGCGCGCTGGCGGATGGCGACCTGAGCAAGACCATAGACAAACAGTACGAGGGGAGTTTCGCCGAACTGAAGGAATACGCCAACAACACCATGGCCAAGCTGCTGCAGGTGGTCACCGAGGTCAACTCGGGCGCTCAGTCGCTGGCCAGCGCGTCCGAGCAGGTCAGCGCGACGGCGCAGGCGCTGTCGCAGGCGTCCAGCGAACAGGCGGCCAGCGTGGAGGAAACCAGCGCGTCCATCGAGCAGATGACCTCCTCCATCGCCCAGAACACCGACAACGCCAAGGCCACCGACGGCATGGCGGCCAAGGCCTCGCAGGAGGCCACCGAGGGCGGCGAGGCGGTCGACGCCACCGTGGCGGCGATGAAGCAGATCGCGCGCAAGATCGGCATCATCGACGACATCGCCTACCAGACCAATCTGCTGGCGCTGAACGCGGCCATCGAGGCGGCGCGGGCCGGCGAGCACGGCAAGGGCTTCGCCGTGGTGGCGGCCGAGGTGCGCAAGCTGGCCGAGCGCAGCCAGGTGGCGGCGCAGGAGATCGGCGAGGTGGCCACCAATAGCGTGGAGCTGGCCGAACGGGCCGGCATCCTGCTGGAGCAGATGGTGCCGAACATCAAGAAAACGTCGGGGCTGGTGCAGGAGATTGCCGCCGCGTCCGAGGAGCAGTCGGCCGGCGTGGCGCAGATCAATTCTGCCGTGAACCAGCTCAGCCAGACCACGCAGCAGAACGCCAGCAGTTCGGAGGAGCTGGCCGCCACCGCCGAGGAGATGAGCGGCCAGGCCGAACAGCTGCAGCAGACCATGGGCTTCTTCAAGGTGAACGCCGCGCCGCAGCGCCGGCAGGCCCCCGCCCCGGCCGCGCGCAGGCCGGCCCCCGTCAAAATGTTGCGCAGCAAGGAAGTCTATCCATCCCTGGCCCAGCAGGGCGAGGACATGGACGAGGCGGAGTTCGTGCGCTTCTGAGCGGCCCCGGCACCCAGCCCGCCCTGCATCCCCGCAGGGCGGGGATTTCGCCGCCAGCCCGCTAGCTGGTATCATGCGCATTGTCCCAGGCGCACGTGCGCCCGGCGCCCCGCGCCGCGCACGCTCTCCGATGTCACCAACACCGCCAGCCCATGGCCGCGCTCCCTGCTGCGGCGGGCTGATTTTTGACCCGAATTGACCACAACATGACCAATACCAACACCAACCTGCCCTCGCTGGGAAGCCGCATCGCGCTCGCCTTCGGCACTTTCTTCCGCACCCTGTCGGACCCGCAGTTCGCCGCCCGCCTGCAGCGCATCAACCAGCGCGTGGCCGGCGCCACGGCCGCAGCACCGGCTGCCGCACCGACCGCAGCACCAACGGCTGCACCGACTGCTGCACCAACGGCAGCCCCTACCGCAGCTCCCACCGCGCCGCCGGCCCCGGTGATCCTACGCGAAGCCACGCCGGACGCCGCGCTGCAGCTGCTTAGCCTGCTGCAGCGCGAAGCGCGCCTGATCGACTTCACCCAGGAAAACCTGAGCGCCTACGCAGACGCCGACATCGGCGCCGCCGCGCGCGTGGTGCACGAAGGCTGCGCCAAGGTGCTGCGCGAACACTTCACCATCGAGCCTGTGCGCGCGGAAGCCGAAGGCTCGCGCGTCACGCTGGAGGAAGGCTTCGACGCCGCCGCCGTGCGCTTGACCGGCAACGTGGTCGGCAAAGCCCCGTTCAAGGGCAGCCTGAGCCATCGCGGCTGGCGCGCCACCAGCGTGCGCCTGCCGAAACTGGCCGAAGCGCATGACGCCAAGGTACTGGCCCCGGCGGAGGTGGAACTGTGAACGGCGATATGAACAACAACGCGAACAGCCCGCGCTACGCCATCGGCATCGACCTGGGCACCACGCACAGCGCGCTGTCCTATGTGGACCTGCAGGCCAGCGAAGGCGAGAAAACCGCGCAGTCCGTGCTGGGCGTGCCGCAGCTGACCGCGCCGGGCACGGTGGAAGAACTGCCGCTGCTGCCGTCCTTCCTCTACCTGCCGCATCCGGACGAAATGGCGCCGGGCCAGCTGGCGCTGCCCTGGCAGGCCGACGGACAGGGCGCATCGCCATCCGCCGTGGCCGGCGAAATGGCGCGCAGCCGTGGCGCCACCACGCCGATCCGCCTGGTCTCGAGCGCCAAGAGCTGGCTGTGCCACCCCGGCGTGGACCGCCGTGCCGCCATCCTGCCGAACGACGCGCCGGAAGAAGTGACGCGCGTGTCGCCGCTGGAGGCGTCCACCCGCTACCTGTCGCACCTGCGCCAGGCCTGGGACGCGGCGCATCCGGACGCGCCATTCACCGAGCAGGCAGTCACCGTCACCATACCGGCCTCCTTCGACCCGGCCGCGCGCGAGCTGACCGCCGACGCGGCCAAGGCCGCCGGCTATCAGGCACTGACGCTGCTGGAAGAGCCGCAGGCGGCGCTGTACAGCTGGATCCAGGGCAGCGAAGGCCGCTGGCGCAAGGAAGTCAAGCCGGGCGACATCATCCTGGTGGTGGACGTGGGCGGCGGCACCAGCGACTTCTCGCTGATCGCCGTGCTGGAACGCGACGGCGTGCTGGAACCGCACCGCGTGGCGGTGGGCGACCATATCCTGCTGGGCGGCGACAATATGGACCTGGCGCTGGCCCACCTGGTGGCGCGCAAGCTGGCCGCCAACGGCACGCAGCTGGACGCGTGGCAGCTGCGCGCCCTCACCTACGGCTGCCGCGCCGCCAAGGAAGCCCTGCTGGCCGACGCCAGCGTGGAGAGCTGGCCCATCGTGGTGCCGAGCCGCGGCTCGAGACTGATCGGCGGTTCCATCCGCACCGAGCTGACCCGCACCGAAGTGACGACCTTCATCCTGGACGGCTTCTTCCCGCAAGTGGAAGCGTCCGCCCGTCCCGCCGTGCGCACCCGCGCCGGCCTGACGCAGCTTGGCCTGCCGTACGCGCAGGACGCGGGCGTCACGCGCCACCTGGCCTCCTTCCTGGCGCGCCAGCTGGGCGCCACCAGCGAGCTGCAAGGCTACGAAGGCAAGCAGAATCCGGACGCGACCTTCCTGCATCCCACCGCCGTGCTGTTCAACGGCGGCGTGTTCAAGTCCGAGCTGCTGGCCAAGCGCGTGATGGACACCATCAACGACTGGCTCTACCTGGAAGGCGCGGAACCTGCGCGCATGCTGGGCGGCGCGGACCTGGACCTGGCCGTGGCGCGCGGCGCGGCCTACTACAGCTACGTGCGCCGTGGCAGCGGCGTGCGCATCCGTGGTGGCACTGCGCGTTCCTACTACGTGGCGGTGGAGTCGTCCATGCCTGCCATCCCGGGCATGGACCCGCCTATCCAGGCGCTGTGCGTGGCGCCGTTCGGCATGGAGGAAGGCAGCGAGATGGAACTGCCAGGCCAGGAATTCGGCCTGGTGGTCGGCGAACCGGTGGACTTCCGCTTCTTCGGCTCGTCCACCCGCCGCCAGGACCAGATCGGCGAGCTGCTGGACTTCTGGGGTCCGGAAGAACTGGTGGAGCTGAACGCGATCCAGATGACGCTGTCGCCGGAAGGGCGCCAGCCGGGCGACGTGGTGCAGGTGCGCCTGCACGCGCAGGCTACCGAATCGGGCACGCTGGAGCTGCTGGCCGTCTCCAACGATAATGGCCAGCGCTGGAAGGTGGAGTTCGACGTCCGCGCAGCCACTGCGGAGTAACGCCAGCGCATGAAGCAATACCTCGTCAGCATCGACCTCGGCACCACAAACACGGTGCTGGCCTATTCCGAGCCCGGCTCGGAGGCAGTGCAGCTGTTCGCCATTGAGCAGCTGGTGGCGCCGGGTGAAGTGGGCACGGCGGCGCTGCTGCCGTCGCTGCGCTACCATCCGGCCGAGGGCGAGCTGGCGGCGGGCGAATTGCAGCTGCCGTGGCGCCTGCCCGACGTGGCGGGCGTGGCCGAAGTGGCGGGCGGGCAGCTGGCGCGCAAGCTGGGCGCGCAAGTGCCGGGCCGCCTCGTGGCCAGCGCCAAGAGCTGGCTGTCGCATCCCGGCGTGGACCGCATGGCAGCCATCCTGCCGTGGGGCGCCGAGGATGATGTGGCCAAGGTGTCCCCAGTGGCCGCCAGTGCCAGCTACCTGGCGCACGTGCGGGCGGCGTGGAACCAGCGTTTTCCCAAACACGCTTTCGAACAGCAGCAGATCGTGCTCACCATCCCCGCGTCCTTCGACGAGGGTGCTCGCGCGCTCACGCTGGAGGCGGCGCGCATGGCGGGCCTGCCCAAGCTGCGGCTGCTGGAAGAGCCGCAGGCCGCCTTCTACGACTGGCTGTACCGGCACCGCGCCACGCTGGAGCAGGAACTGGCGCACACGCGCCTGGTGCTGGTGTGCGACGTGGGCGGCGGCACCACGGACTTCAGTTTGATCAAGGTGGAGCTGCCGGCCGGTGGCGGCGATCCCGTACTGACCCGCATCGGTGTGGGCAACCACCTGATACTGGGCGGAGACAATATGGACCTGGCGCTGGCGCGGCTGGTGGAAGCGCGGCTGGCCGGAGACGGCGAGCAGGCGGCGCAAGCCACCCGGCTGTCGGCGGCGCGCATGGCGCAGCTTACGGAGCGCTGCCGCGCGGCCAAGGAACAACTGCTGGCGGCGGACGCGCCGGAGCGCGTGTCCGTCACGCTGCTGGGCACGGGCTCCAAGCTGATAGGCGGCACGCGCTCGGCCGACCTTGCGCGCGAGGACGTGGAACGCATGGTGGTAGACGGTTTCTTCCCCATGGGCGAGCCGCACGAGGAGGCCCGGCGCACGCGCGGCGGCATCGTCGAATTCGGCCTGCCCTACGCGACCGACGCCGCCATCACGCGCCACCTGGCCAGCTTCCTGCGCCAGCACGCGGCGGCCGCGCGCGAAGCACTGGGCATGGCTGTTGATGATGGCAGCGGCGATGCCAGCCTGCCGGTTCCGGACACGCTGCTGCTGAACGGCGGCGTGTTCCGCGCTGACGCGCTGGCCAGGCGCCTGGAAGCCACCTTGTCCGCCTGGCGCGGCCAGCCGATCCAGGTGCTGCACAACGAGAACCCGGATGTGGCGGTGGCGCGCGGCGGTGTGGCCTACGCCATCGGCAAGCAGGGCCGCGCGCCGACCATCGGCGGCGGCTCACCGCGCTCCTACTTCCTGCTGCTGGACGGTGAAGCGGGCGATAACAAGCAGGACAGCCGCCGCGCCGTCTGCATCCTGCCGCGCGGCGCCGAAACCGGCGTCGAACTGCGCCTGGCGGACCGCAGCTTCGCGCTGCGCCTGGGCCGCCCGGTACGCTTCCACATTGTGTCCCTGACCGCTGACGCAGGCACGCCGCCGCGCGCAGGCGACCTGGCCGATCTAGATGCATCCTCCTTCGTGCGCCTGCCGCCCATTGCCACCGTGCTGCGCGACAGCGGCGACGCGGCCGCCCTCAAGGAGATCCCGGTGCAGCTGGCTGCTTCGCTGAGCGAAGTGGGCACGCTGGAAGTGCATTGCGTGGCGAACGAAGGCGGCAAGCCGCAGCGCTGGCTGCTGGAGTTCCAGCTGCGCGGCCACGGCGCGGCCGGCGGCGCAGAAGGCGCGGAAGAAATCGCGCTGCCGCCCCGCTACAAGGACGCGCTGGAAAAAATCGACCGCATCTTCGGCAGCCGCGCGCAGCAGGTGGACAGCAAGGAAGTGCGCCAGCTGGGCCGCCAGCTGGACCACCTGCTGGGCGCGCGCGAAAGCTGGCCCACGCCGTTGCTGCGCCACCTGTTCGACGCGCTGCTGCAGCGCGCCAAGGGCCGCCGCCGCTCGGCCGAACACGAACGCGCCTGGCTCAACCTGGCCGGCTACTGCCTGCGCCCGGGCTTCGGCCATGCGCTGGACGCGTGGCGCATCGAACAGCTGTGGGCCATGTTTGAGACCGGCCTGCAGTACCACAAGGACAGCCAGGCCTGCTCGGAATGGTGGACCTTGTGGCGCCGCGTGTCGGGCGGCCTGGACGCGACGCAGCAACTGCGCCTGCTGGACGATTTCGCCTTCAACCTGCAAGCGGACGAGCAGGAACGCGGCCGCCGCCCCGTCACGCTGGTGAACGGCAGCGAGGAAGACATGCTGCGCCTGGGTGCGTCGCTGGAGCGCATTCCATCCGCCTACAAGGGCGAGATCGGCGAATGGCTGCTGGGCCAGGTGCAGGAATTGGCCACCGCGTCCGCCGCCAAGGCGGACAAGGCGGAAGCCGCGCTGGGCCGCTTCCTGTGGGCGCTGGGCCGTGTGGGTTCGCGCCAGCCCTTCCACGGCAGCGCGCACGACGTGGCGCCAGTGGCGGCGGTGGAACAGTGGCTGGCGGTGCTGCTCACGCTGGACTGGAAGAAGGTGGAGCCGGCCGGCTTCGCCGCAGCGCATCTGGCGCGCATGACCGGCGACCGCACGCGCGACATCAGCGAGGAATTGCGCGCGCAGATATTGCAGCGCATGGAAGCATCCCGCGCGCCCGCCACGTGGAGCGCCATGGTGCGCGAGGTGGTGCAGCTGGACCAGGCGATGGAGAAGCGCATGCTGGGCGAGGCGCTGCCGCCGGGATTGAAGCTGCTAAGCTGAATAACTTGGCTAAGCCGCACCCGCCGGCGCATAGCCCTGCCGCTGCGTCACAAAGCCATCGAATGCCGTGATCAGCGGCGCATACTTATCCTCATTCCCTTCCAGCTGCGCCAGCGCATACGCCGTGGCCTCCAGCGTGGACAGCTGGTCCGGCGCATGCGCCTTGCGTATCAGGTAGTGCGACGCCGGCGTATCGCGCAGCGGCAAGCGGGGCAAGCGCTGCAAGGCGGGATTCAGATACAGCATCTTGCGGCTCTTGCGCCAGGTGGCGTCCAGCACCACCAGCAGCAGGCCGGAGGGCTCGTCCGCCCAGGCCGCATCGAACGGCGGCGCGGGCGCGATGCCCATCGACGCGTCGCCCGGCGTATCGGGATACAACAGCACCGGCCGCAGCGCAGACGGCCCGGCCAGCAATGCCTCCAACCGCGCCGGATCGAACGCTTCGCCCACTTCCAGGCGGCTGTTCGGCAAGCACATATGCAGCAGCAGCCCGCTGTTCTTGGCGTTCGCCACTTCCATGGGATGCTGCAGTATCAGTACTTGCGCCGCGCTGGATACAGGCATGGCCCAGCGGCAGATGCACGCCGCCTGCGCCCGCAGGCAGGCCGCGCACATGGGGCGTTTATTGGAGGGAGTCTTGGCGGAAGGCTGGTCGGGAGGCATGGCGCGATTGTAGCCGTAGCGGCAGGCCGCGCGCCAGCCCGTGCACCCTAAGTCAGCCTCGCCACTTCGCGCCCGGACACCGCGCGCCGCGCAGTACGGCCGGGCAGCGCCGCACCGCCCCGCTCATGCATTTGCATATCCGTCAGCTTGAACACGCTGACCGACTGTGCCAGCTGCGCCGCCTGGTCCTGCATGGCTGCTGCTGCGGCGGCGGCCTGCTCCACCAGCGCCGCGTTCTGCTGCGTCACCTGGTCCATCTGCGTAATGGCGAAGTTCACTTGCTCGATGCCCGTGCGCTGTTCCTCGCTGGCGTTCGCGATCTCGCTCATGATGCCGGACACCTTGGCAATGCTGGCCACGATGTCGTCCATGGTGCGTCCCGCCTTGTCCACCAGGCCGGTGCCGGCTTCCACCTGGTGCACCGAGGTGTTGATCAGCTCCTTGATCTCCTTGGCGGCCGAGGCCGAGCGCTGCGCCAGGTTGCGCACTTCGGACGCCACCACGGCAAAGCCCCGGCCCTGCTCCCCTGCGCGCGCCGCTTCCACCGCCGCGTTCAGCGCCAGGATATTGGTCTGGAAGGCGATGCCGTCGATCACGCTGATGATATCGACAATGCGGCGCGAGGAATCGTTGATCGATCCCATCGTGGCCACCACTTCCGACACCACCGCGCCGCCGTGGCTGGCGATTTCGGAAGCGTCCACCGCCAGCTGGCAGGCCTGGCGCGCGTTCTCGGCGTTGATCTTCACCGTCGCCGTCAGCTGCTCCATCGACGAGGCGGTTTCCTCCAGCGCACTGGCCTGCTCCTCGGTGCGCGAGGACAAGTCCATATTGCCCGCCGCGATTTCGCTGGAGGCGTTGGACATGGTGTCCGTCCCGCCGCGCACCTGGCCGACGATGTTGACCAGGTTGCTGTTCATATTCTTCAGCGCGTGCATCAGCTGCCCGGTCTCGTCCTTGCTCGCCACGACGATGTCGCTGGTGAGGTCGCCGGCGGAGACCGACTCGGCCACCTTGACGGCCTCGCTGAGCGGGCTGGTGATGGTGTGCGTGATGTACCAGGCGAAGCCCACGCCCAGCGCCACGGCGGCCACACCCAGCAGGATGAGCATATTGCGGCCGCTCGCGTTGCCGCTCTGGATCTGGTCCGCCTTGGCGTCGAGCTGCGCGCGCTGCGTGTCGACCAGCTTTTGCAGCGCCGCCAGGTAGACCACGCGGTTGCGTTCCATGTCCTGCTCGAAGAGGCGCTTGCCCAGTTCCAGGTCGCCGTCGGCCTTGGCCTTGAACACGGCTTTGCGGGCGTCCACGTAGGCTTTGCGGGAGGCGAGGATGGCGGCGTGCTGCTCTTTGCCGACAGGGTCCTGCAGGATGGTGCCGAGGGCGTCCTGCAGCTCGGTGGCGCGGCTGGAGGCCTGCGCCATCTGCTGTTCAAAGCCTTTCTGGTCGGCCGGATCCTGCACCTTCCAGGCGGCCGTGGTGCGGGCGGCGTTCACTTCCACCACCTTCTGCCACTCGGTTGCCATGCGCTCGACGCGCAGATGGTCCTGCAGCAGCGATTCGGTCATGGCGCTGGCTTGCTGCATGCGGGCGATGCCTACCAGCGTTAGCGCCGTCAACAATAACAGCACCACGGTAAAAGCCAGACCCAGCCTGACGCCGATCCTCAAATTCTTCATACCAGTCTCCTCGTGCCGAATTTATCGTGCTTTTGGGGCAGTCTGAGCGCATTTCCATTGGATTGCAACAATTACCATAAGGAAATTTTTTGAGACTGGGATTCGATCAGCATGATGATCAAAGCGCGGGCGGCGCCGCAACACCTAGCAATTCATCCATTTGGGCGATGGCGCCGGGCTCCTTCAGCACGTCGCGCAGCCACAAGTGCAGCGGCAGTTCGCCCCAGCCGGCGGCCTTGTCGGCCAGGTAGGCGACCGGGCTGTGCGGCTCGGTGCGGCGGAAAAATTCCGCCACCAGCCGAAGCTGGGCCAGCGCCTGCGCGCGGTTCAGCGGCGGGCCGGAAGGCATACGCCCCGGGCCTTCCGCGCCGCCGGGCGTGTTCCCGGCGCCTTGCCCGGCGCCGGAATCGGCGCCGCCCTCCTCGCCGGACGGCGTGGCCAGCGGCTCGATAAAATCGATGGCGTTCAGCAGCGCCTCGCGGGCGGCGCCGAAGCCCGGCCCGTCCACGCCCAGCCGCTCATCCACAGCGCGCTCCAGCTCCTGCAGAGACGCCAGGCAGTAGCGCGCATCCGCCAGCAAAGCGTTGTTGAATTGAGACGAATTGCGGCGCCGCTCGGCATCCAGCTCGGCCAATCCCGGCCCTTCAGGCGCCGCCACGGCGGGCGTGGGCCAGCCGCCGCTGCCTGCCGCAGCGCTGGCGCTGCTGGCCATGGCCACGCGCTGGCGCGCCGCATCGAAGCTGGCCATGGATACGCCGCCGCTCTCCGTTACCGGCATCTCCTTCACCAGCTGCGGCGTGCGCGCCAGCAGCCAGTACAGATTGCCCACGCGCTGCTCGGCGTCGCCGTCGTCGATGGCCGGGTGCAGGCAATCCCAATAGCGGGCGCACAGGCCGGCCAGCAGCGCGTAGCCGTCGCCCAGGCCACGGAATCCGCGCGTCTTGGCCTGCGCTTCCGCCAGCCAGACCGCCAGCCGCAAGTCCTTGCTGCGGCCTTCTATCAGCGCTGCGCAGCGCGCGGAGACGAAAGGCCAGTCGGCCTCCTTCAGCGTGGTCACCCAGGCGCCCTGGTCCAGCGTGGGGTCGTCCGCCAGCCGCGCCTTGACGATTTCATCCACCTCGCTGCCGAAGGAAATATCCTCTCCGCAGGCTTGCTGTACGCTGATGGGCTGGAGCAGTTGCGCAATATTGAACATGTGCCGCCTCCTCTATTTAACGGTGTATTTGAACTGTCCCTGGCGGCTGGCGCCGGCCTTGATGCTGGCGATCGCCACGCCATCCGCCATGCGCGCCAGCACCGCCTCCGCTATCGCCGGCAGCAGGCTGCCGTTCAGGATGTGGTCCACATTGCGCGCGCCGGAATCGACTTCGGTGCAGCGCGCCAGCACGGCGTCCACCACGGCACTGTCATAGCTGAATTCAGCGTGGTGGCTGGCGCGGATGCGCTGCCCGATGCGGTCCAGCTTGAGCGCGATGATGCGCGCCAGTACCTCGTCGGCTATCGGATAAAACGGCACCAGCTGCATGCGGCCCAGGAAGGCGGGCTTGAAATGCTTCATCAGCTGCGGCCTGGCCAGCTCCTCCAGCTCCGCAGGCGCGGGCCGTCCGGACACGGGCTTGTTCAGGCAGGCCTGCATGATGGCGGACGAGGCCACATTGGATGTGGCGATAATGATGGTGTTGCGGAAGTCGATCTCGCGTCCCTCCGCGTCGTCCAGCACGCCCTTGTCGAACACTTGGAAGAACAGCTCGGCCACGTCCGGGTGGGCCTTTTCTATTTCGTCGAGCAGCACCACGCTGTAGGGCGCGCGCCGCACCGCCTCGGTCAGCACGCCGCCCTCGCCGTAGCCCACGTAGCCGGGCGGCGAGCCTTTCAGGCCCGAGACGCTGTGCGCCTCCTGGTATTCGCTCATATTGATGGTGATGAGTTTGCGCTCGCCGCCGTAGAGCAGTTCCGCCAGCGCCAGCGCCATCTCGGTTTTTCCCACGCCGGAAGGACCGGTGAACAGGAACACGCCCTGCGGCTTGTTGGGGTCGTCCAGGCCGGCGCGCGCGGTGCGCACCCGCTGCGCCACGGCGGCCACGGCGTGCGGCTGGCCGAGGACGCGCGCCTGCAGCGCGGCTTCCAGCTTCTGCACGGCGCGGATCTCGTCGCGCACCATCTTCCCGAGCGGGATGCCGGTCCAGCCGGACACGATGGCGGCGACCGTGTGCGCGTCCACACGCTGCGGCGCCATCGGCTCGCTGCCCTGCAGCGCCGCCAGTTCCTCCTCCAGCGCCGCCATGGAAACCCCGCCGCCCACCGGCGGATAGCTGTCGCGCTGCACCGCCATGGCGGCATGCAGCGCCTTTTCGCGCTCCCAGCGTTCCAGGTGCTTCTGGTGCTCCTGCATCAGCGTTTCGCGCGCTACGCGCAGCTCGCGCAGGCGCGCGGCGGTGCGTCCGTCCTGGGGGCCACTCCCCTGTTCGCGCTCCAGCGCGGCGATTTCAAAGCCGATGCGCTCCACGTGCTTCTGCGCCTGCTCCACTTGCTGCGGCGCGGCGCTGCGGGCCAGGGCCACGCGGGCGCAGGCGGTATCGAGCACACTGACCGCCTTGTCCGGCAACTGGCGCCCGCTGATGTAGCGGTGCGACAGGCTGACCGCCGCCACCACCGCCTCGTCGCTGATGCGGATGCCGAAGTGCTTCTCCATCAACGGCGCCATCGCGCGCAGCATGGCGCAGGCGATTTCCTCGCTGGGCTCCTCCACCTTCACCACCTGGAAGCGGCGCGCCAGCGCGGCGTCCTTCTCGAAGTACTTCTTGTATTCGCTCCAGGTGGTGGCGGCAATGGTGCGCAGCTCGCCGCGCGCCAGCGCCGGCTTGAGCAGGTTGGCCGCGTCGTTCTGTCCGGCCTGGCCGCCAGCGCCTATCATGGTGTGGGCCTCGTCGATGAACAGCACGATGGCGTGCGCGCTCTTGCGCACTTCGTCGATCACGGCCTTGAGGCGGTTTTCGAACTCGCCCTTCACGCTGGCGCCGGCCTGCAGCAGGCCCATGTCCAGCGCGCGTATCTCCACGCCCCGCAGGACTTCCGGCACGTCGCCCGCCACGATACGCTGCGCCAGGCCTTCCACCACGGCGGTCTTGCCCACGCCGGCCTCGCCGGTCAGGATCGGATTGTTCTGGCGCCGCCGCATCAGGATGTCCATCGCCTGGCGGATCTCGGCATCGCGGCCTATCACCGGATCGAGCTTGCCGTCGCGCGCCTGCTGCGTGAGGCTGGTGGTGTACTGGTCCAGCGCTGGGGTCTTCGCGTCCAGCTGCCGGAGCGGATCGGCGGCCAGCAGCGCGGCTTCCTTGTCTGTTTCCGGCGCGGCGCTGCGTTCCTCCTGCGAGCCGCGCGTGTACTTTTCCATATTGTGCTTGAGCTCATCGACCGGGAAGCGCGCGAACAGCCTCGATCCGCGCGCGGCCAGCTGGGCCAGGCCAGGCTCGGTCAGGAGGGCCAGCAGCAGATGGCCGCTGCGTATCAGGTCCGGCTGCGGCAGCGACAGCGAGGAGATCAGCCACGCATGCTCCAGCAGCACGGGCAAATGCGCGGAGAATACCGGCGTGCGCGCGCTGCCGCTCTTGAAGCGTGCAATCTCCTTGCGTAGGTCGGCGTCCAGCGCCTCCAGGCTGATGCCGCATTTGCGCGCGATCAGCACGAAGTCGCTCTGTTCCTGCTCCAGCAAGGCCAGGAACAGATGCTCGACGTCGACCTCGTACTGGCCCAGGCCAACGCAGATGCTGGCGGCGCGGGTGGCGGCCAGGCGGGTGGTGTCGTTCAGTTTTGCGATCAGGGTTTTCAGATTGATGCTCATGCCTGTGCTCCGCTGTGGTGGATGGCGTAGTGCAGCGTGGACGGCTGCAGCACGGCGTCGAAATTGACGGGTTCAAACACGGGAAAGACCGCCAGCACGCCGCTGATGACGAAGTTGACGCGGTTGATGCTGCCGGGCTGCTGTTCGATGCGGGCCTGCACCTGCCGCAGGCGCGGCTCGTGGCGTTCGATGGCCGCCTTCAGGCTGGCACAGATGCGGCTCCGGTCGTCGCTGCTGCTCAGGCACATGCCCGCGAAGTCGACCAGGCCGTAATTGAGGATGGAGGCGGCGCATTCCGGGTAGTCGGCCAGCAGCGCTTCGGGCAGTGCGGCGCGGGTGTTCAGCAGGTCTTCCAGGTCGCGCGCGACTGCGTCCTTCAGCTGCGCGGCCGTGAAACCGGCGGCCGCGTTGCCGCGCGCGCCCAGCAGGCGGTCCATCAGGCCGGGGGCGAAACCGCTCATGGCTGCTCCTTTCAAAAAAAAATACCGCAGTGGCTGGCACTGCGGCATGCGGCGCACCAGCCGGTCAGGCGATGCGGTTGGCGGACAGGTCCCATCCGCCGGAGGTGTTGCCGCCGGCGCCGCCGCTGATCTTCTGCTGCGTGTATTTCCAGCGCACCTTGGAGAACTTGAAGCCGACTTCTTCGGTCAGGATGTCGCCCTCCTCCACCGCCGGCGCCACCGCGCCGATCAGCACGTTTTCGATTTCGATCTCGAAGTACTTCACGCGCTCGCCCTGCGCGTCCGCGCGCATGAACTCGAACTTGGCCTTGGGGATGGTGCGTCCGGCCGCGCAGGTTTGCAGCAGGATGGGCGAGGCCAGGTCGGCCAGCTTGGAGATCACGATGTCGCGGTGTTCGCAGCGTTCCGCCGTGTGGCCGCCGCCGGTGGAGGCGGTGGCGGACTTGGGCTGCTCCACGCCGAAGTTGACCGATTTGCACTCGATCCAGTCCTTGTGGCGGTCATCCGCCGATTCGCCCTTGATGCCATCAATGTACAGATAGACGTCGATTGCCATTGCATGCTCCTAGGTTGTGGTTGATGGTGCTTAGCATTTGGTCGGTTGAGGCAACTCCGCGACCAGTCGGAGGGAAACGGACAGCTCGTCGAGCTGGAAATGCGGCCGCAGGAAGGACACCGCGCGGTACACGCCGGGCCGCCCCGGCACTTCGTGCACCTGCACCGAGGCCTCGCGCAGCGGGAAGCGGGCCTTCTGGTCCTGGCTGGCGTTATCGTCCAGCAGCACGTACTTCATCAGCCAGCGGTTGAGGAAGTCCTCCACGCCGGAGGCGGCGGCGAAGCTGCCCACCTTGTCGCGCATCATGGCCTTCATGTAGTGGGCGATGCGCGACACGGCGAAGATGTATTGCAGCTGGGACGACAGCACGGCGTTGGCGTTGGCCGCCTCCGAACTGTACTTGCGCGCCTTCTGCGCCGACTGCGCGCCGAAGAAGGCTGCGTAGGCGGTGTTCTTGCAGTGCACCAGCGAGATGAAACCGAGGTCGCTCAGTTCCTTCTCGCGGCGGTCGGTGATCGCCACTTCGGTGGGGCACTTGAGCGCCACTTCACCCTCGTCGGTCTTGAAGGTATGGGTGGGCAGGTCGTCCACCAGGCCGCCGCCCTCCACGCCGCGGATGGCGGCGCACCAGCCAAACTCGCCGAAGGCCTTGGTGAGCTTGGCGCCGAAGGCGTAGGCCGCGTTGCACCACAGGTATTTGTGGTGGTCGGTGCCATCCACTTCCTCGACGAAATTGAAGCCCTCCACGCTGTTGCCGTCCACCGGGTTGAACGGCAGGCGGCCCAGGAAACGCGGCAGCGTCAGTCCCACGTAGCGCGCGTCTTCGGATTCGCGGAAGGCTTTCCACTTGGCGTATTCCACCGTGTCGAACACCTTGGCCAGGTCGCGCGGCTTGCCCAGCTCGCCATAGCTCTCCAGCCCGAACAGCTCGGGCGAGCCGGCGCTGATAAAGGGGGCGTGCGACGCCGCCGCCACGTGCGACATCTGCTCGATGAAGTACATGTCCTCGGGCTGGCGTGAAATCTCGAAGTCGCCCAACAGCGCGGCGTAGGGCGCGCCGCCGAAGGTGCCGAACTCCTCCTCGTAGACCTTCTTGAACATGGTGCTCTGGTCGAACTCCAGCGCGCTCTGGAAGTCCTTCACCAGTTCGCGCTTGGTGGCGTTGAGCATGCGGATCTTCAGGTTCTGGCCGGTGGCGGAGTTCTTCACCAGGTAGTGCAAGCCGGTCCAGCTGCGCTCCAGCTTCTGGAATTCCGGCGCATGCATGATGGCGCTGAGCTGCCTGGAAATCAGGCTGTCCAGTTCCGCCACGCGCGCGTCCAGCGTGCCGCTCAGGTTGTGCGACACCGGCATGCTGCCTTCCAGCACCTGGCTCACCAGCTCGCCGATGATGTCCTTGGCGCGCTCGTGCTCCACGCTGGACTTTGCCACCTTGCTTTGCTCGACGATCTCGTCGAGCAGGGAAACCTCGGCCACGGCGCTTCCGTGCGCGGCTTGCGGCTGCGCCGCCTGCATTTGTGCCGACATATCAGTCCCCCTTCTTTTCAGCGTGCGGCGCCAGGCGGTTAAGCTGGTCCGTGTTGTGCAGCACATTGGTCAGGATGTCTTCCAGCCTGTCGTTGCCGGCCAGCTTGTTGCGCAGGTCGGCCAGCTTGCTGCGCGCATCGAGCAGGCGGCTGAGCGGCTCCACCTGGCGCACAACGGACTCGGGACGGAAGTCGGCCATGGTGCGGAACTGCAGTTCAACCGGGAACTCGCCGCCACCGGCCAGCTCGTTGGCAACCTGGAAGCGCGCCGACGGCGCCACGCCGGCCAGCACTTCGTCGAAATTGTCGCTGTCGATGTTGACGAACTTGCGGTCCTTCAAGCGCTTCTGCGCCGCGTGCGGATTGCCGCCGAAGTCGCCCACCACACCAACCACGAAGGGCAGCTCCTTGTTCTCCATGGCGTCGCCGATCTCGACGTCATAACTCATTTGCACGCGCGGAGCGCGCACCTTGCCCAGCCGTTTCTGTACGCTTTCGCCACTGGCCATCTTGGTTCTCCTTCAGGTTAACGAATGGCGCCGAATGGATCGGCGGAGGATGCCGCGCCCGGCTTCACCGGCGCCATGCGCTTGGCGGGCGCTAGCGGCGCTTTGCGCGCCACTGCCGGCGGCGGCACCAGCACGTCCTCGCCCAGGCTGGTGCGCAGCACGCGCGCCAGGTCCTGCGCTTCGGTGCGCAGCGAGCCGCTCAGATTGTTCTGCTGGCTCAGGTCCGCCAGCGCCCTGGTGGACAGGCGCAAGCCGCTCACGGCGATGATGCTGTTGCCCACCTGGTCGGACGGATCGCGCTGCAAGGCTTCCTGCGCATGCAATATGGCCTCGCCGTAGCTGGCGCGGTCGAACTTCATCTGCGCCATCGCCAGCCACGGCGCCTTGTCGGCGGGGTAGCTCCCGGCCGCGCTGCGCAGCAGGGTCACCGCCTTGTCCTGCTGGCCGCCGGCGGCCAAGCGGTTCGCTTCGGCCAGCGCGCTGTCCAGCGTGACAACACTGGATTTTTCAGGCCGCAGCAGCGGCGCATCGGTAGCGCAGGCCGACAGCAGCAGCGCGCAGGCCAGGCCGGGGATGGATGTTCCAAGTTTCATCATGGTCTCCTTCGGTACGGGTGGAGGCCATTATTGAGGCTGGAAATGCAACAGCGATTGCGTTTGCGCAAAGCTTGCGCTTGCCCGCGCAGCAAGGCGGTCCACGGCTTGCGCCGCCTCAAACCCGCGTGCGCCGCGCTTGGATTTAATGATTGAACCGCCTCCCGCGAAAGGACGTCCTGATGAAAGCCGCAGCCTTGCCCGCGCCATTTACGATGGCGCCTCTTTTTGCCGTTGCATTCACGCTCACCGGCTGCGCAGCAGGCTCGATCGCGGGCGCCGCCATGGAACTGGCCGGGATACGCAAACCGCCCGAACTGCCGGAACTCCAGAAGCCGCCAAGACAGATCGCCATTCATCTGCACGCCGGGGGCAATCTGAACGCGGGCGCCGGCGGCCAGCCGCTGGCGCTGGCGGCGCGCATCTACAAGCTGCGCCAAAGCGCGGCCTTCGAGCGCGCCAGCTACAGCGGCTTTCTCAACGCGCAGACCGAGCGCGAGCTGCTGGGCGCAGACTTGGTGGAAGTGAAGGAAGTACAGCTGATACCCGGCCAGCGCTATGACGTGATAGAAAGCGTGAGCCGTGAAGCGGCCCACATCGGCGTTGTAGCGCTGTTCCGCAAACCGGCGCCGCAGCACTGGCGCGCCGCGTTCTCCGCCAGCGAAGCGGAAAAATCCGGCATCACCATAGGCCTGCACGCGTGCGCGCTCACCGTGCAGGGCCAGTCCCTGGTTGGCACCCGCTGCCAGCCCTGACATCACCTTGGGAGCATCCATGAGCACAGCAGCAAAAGTACTCTGGGGCGAGGGCCTGTTCCTGCGCCCCCAGCATTTCCAGCAGCAGGACCGCTATCACGAAGCGCGCTTGCGGCAAACCGCGCAAGCGCTGCAGCCCTATTTGTGGGGCGTGCTGGCGGTGGAGTGGGACACGGCGGCACTGCAGGCCGGCATACTGCGCCTGCACGCGCTGTCCGCCATGTTCCGCGACGGCGAATTGAGCGATGCACCCGCCAGCGATCCGCTGCCGCCTGCGGTGGACCTGGGCGCGCTGCCTCCCAATGTGCAAGAAGTGACCTACTATGCCGCCCTGCCCTCGCTGGCGCCGGACAATAGCAACTGCGCTCCGGCAGGCACTCAGCACCACGGCGCGCGCTACGCGCAGGCCGAGCGCACCACGGCGGACATCTACACCGAGGCCGCGCCGGCAGAGCTGAGCTATCTGCGCAAGGCCGTGCGCCTGGTGTCCGACCGGGAACCGCGCGGCGGCTACGAGTGCTTTCCGCTGATACGGCTGCGCCGCATCGTGTCGGGCGGATTCGAGGCCGATCCCGCTTTCATTCCTCCCAGCCTCTCCGTGGCCGGCGCGCCGCGCCTGAAGATCCAGCTGGAGCAGTTGATGGACGCGCTGCAGGCCAAGGTCAACGCGCTGCAAGGACATATGCGGGAACCCAGCCGCAACGTGATCGAATTCCGTTCCGGCGACGTTTCCGCCTTCTGGCTGCTGCATACCGTGAGCACGGCCAGCGCCACGCTGATGCACTACCTGCGCCACCCGGCGCTGCACCCCGAGCGCCTGTTCGAAGCCATGCTGGGCCTGGCCGGCGCGCTGATGACCTATTCCAAAGCCTACACGTTGACCAGCCTTCCCGCCTACCAGCACGAACAGCCCGGCGCCTGCTTCGCGCAACTGGACGCCATCGTGCGCGATCTTCTCGATACGGTCATCTCCGCGCGCTACTTCTCGATTGCACTGAGCGAGGAGAAGCCCTGCTACCACAAGGGCAAGCTGGACTCGGGCAAGATCGACCAGAAGACCACGCTCTATCTGGCTATCGGCGCGGCCATGCCCGCCATGGAGCTGGTGGAGGTGGCGCCGCTGCGCATCAAGGCCGGCGCGCCGGACGACGTGGACCAGTGCGTGCTGTCCGCCATGCCCGGCGTGAAGCTGTCGCACGCGCCGCAGGTGCCGGCCGCCATCCCGGTGCGGCCAGACACCTGCTACTTCGTGCTGGAGAACAAAGGCGTGCTGTATGAGCAGATGCTGAAGGCGCAGTCGATCTCGATCTATGTGCCGGCCGGCATCCGCGACCTGCGCCTCGAACTGATCGCGGTGACGGCATGAGCGCCCAGATCGAACGCCGCGCCGCGCCTACCCTGTTCGGCGGCCGCGCGGCGCCGGGCGCCACAGCCGGCCCGCGCATCGAGTCCTTGCTGGACCTCATGCACGAGGGCTTCTACGTCTTGTTCATGCTGAAGAACGGTTCCGCGCCGCCGGGCGAGCATGAATTTGCGGACAAGGTGGCGCAGTTCCTGTCCGGCTTCGAGAACGAGGCGCGGCGCCTGCGCGCCAGCGCCGAGGACATCGAGGCGGCCAAGTACGCCTACTGCGCCGCGCTGGACGAAATTATCCTGGCGTCCGGCTTCCCCATCCGCGCCCCCTGGGAGCGGCGGCCCTTGCAGCTCACCGTGTTCGGCGACCAGCTGGCGGGCGAGCACTTCTTCGACCGGCTGGAGGCGCTGCGCAGCCAGGGCGGCGCGCGCCTGCAGGCGCTGCAGGTCTTCCATCTGTGCCTGCTGCTGGGCTTCAAGGGCAAGTTCGCGCTCGACAGCAGCGACAAGCTGGCCTGCCTGACCGCGCGCCTGGGCGACGAGATCGCCCACATCAAGGGTAAAAGCCGCGGCTTCGCACCCCGCGCCGAGCGGCCGGACCAGGTGGCGCACAAGCTGCGCAGCGATGTGCCGCTGTGGACCTTGTCCGCCTTGTTCGCGCTGGCGGCGCTGGGCGTCTACATCGGCATGAAATCGTCGCTGGACCAGGCCACGCAGCAAAGCATGGCGGGCTACGGCAACCTGGTGAAGCTGGCGCCACGCCCCGCAAACCTGACCGTCACGCTGCCCTGACACGCTGACGCCGGGGCGCAGGCCCGGCGTTGGCCTGCATCCCAGGCCGTTACTGCGCGATGCGGAATTCAATGCGGCGGTTGCGCGCGCGGCCTTCGCTGGCGGAGTTGTCCGCCACCGGGCGATCCGGTCCCTGGCCGGACACTGTGATCATCTCCGGGCTGATGCCCTTCTGCGCCAGGTAGCCGCGCACCGCTTCCGCGCGGGCCAGGCTAAGAGCCACGTTGCTGTCCCGCAGGCCGACATTGTCGGTGTGGCCTATCACCTCCACCTTCTTCCCCCTCACCTTTTGCAGCGCGCCGGCCATCTCGTCCAGGATGTCCTTGCCGGACGGGCGTATCGCCGCCTGTCCGCTTTCGAATTCGATAATGCGCCTGGCCAGCGTGGCGTCCAGCAGCTCCTGCTCGGCCGCGCTCACGCGCAAGCCGTTGTTGATGGTGTAGCTGGGATTCAGGCTGGTCGCCGCGTCGCTGGCAATCTGCTGCCGCTGCGCCTCGTTGGCGACCTCGCCGCGCAAGGTGACATTATTACCCTCCACTTTCAGCTCGCCCTTGCTGATCAGCTTGAGATTGGGGCCGATCAGCTTCTGCACATAGCCGCTCCAGTTTGGCGGCAGCGCCACGTTGCCGATGCCGATCTGGTCCACCACGCGCTCGGCGCCGTACAGCTCGCGCAAGCGCTGCAGCATGGCGGCCTTGCTGGCCTCATCCGGCACGGTGCCCGTCACAACAACCTGCCCGGGCCGGGGCGTGGCGGGCAAAGGATACTGGGCATAAGCATGGACGGCGGCGCTGCACAGCAATGCGGCTGCAAGGTAACGCATGGTTCGCTCCTCAGGCAAAGGTTTCGTGAAACAGCGCGCAGGCCGATTTGAGCGACAAGCGCTCCTGCTCCAGGCACGCCGACAGGCGCAGCACCTTGCGATCGCTGGCGATCATGTCGTCCACCCAGCCGGTGCTGTCGAAAGTGATCTGCTGCGCCTGGGCGAACTGCGGGTCGATCGCGCCGCGCAGCGTGGCGGGCGACGCGCCGCTGAAGCCCAGCACCAGCATGGGCCGCCCGGCCTGCTCGCACACCAGCAGCGCCAGTTCCACGTCCGCCTGGCGCAGAAAGGGCTCGGCCAGCGACAGCCACAGTGCGGCTGCTGCGGGACGGTGCAGGGAATTGCGCGGCAGCGGCAGCGCCAGACTGCGGTCCAGCCGCGTGCTGCCTGTCCAGCCGAATGGCTGCAGCAGCAGGCCCACGGCCAGCATCATGCGCCGCGCCGAATAGCTTGCGCCATCCTGGGCCAGCATTGCCTCCAGCCCGCCCAGCGAGGTATGCTCGATGAAGTCGTCCAGCGCGGCGGCATGGCCCGCGTCGTGCGGCCCGACCTCCAGCACGGAGCTGGACAGGGCGTATAAATGCGGCGCCGGATGCAGCGCCATTGCCGCCGCCGCCGCGCCATCCGCCAGCGCGGCCCAGAACGGGGCCAGGGCGATGGGGCTGTGGCGCAGGAAGTCGCCCGGTTCATCCACCTCCAGGGCGCTCATGGCCAGGAAGGGAAAACGCCGCTGCGACTGGTCGCTGCTGGCCACCAGGTGGCCTGCAATGGCGCGCTTGCTGCGTGTGCCCACGAAGGCGAAATGCAGCGGCTGCACGGCGTCGTAGTGCTGCTTCCAGCGTGGCTCCGTGGTCAGTTCCGTCATGGTGTCGGCCAGCCAGCCGTCCAGCAGCTCGGCCAGCGCATGGTTGTCCCCGGCCTTGATAAAGTCGCTGCGCGCGGGGATTTTCCCGAAGTAGCCCACGCGGACCATCTGCGGCGCGCGGTTCATTGCTGCGCTCCTTGCTGCGCCGTCTGCGGCAGCGCAGCCAAGGTGGATGGCGCCGCGCCGACTATCGCCTCCGGCAGCTTCATGCCCCGGAAGCCCTGGTCCTGCGGCCCGGCGTCGCCGCCGCTGGCCTCCGGGCTGCTGGTGATTTTCAGTTCGAGCGCCACGCTGATGGCACCATTGGTCCAGCGCAGTTCATGCACGCCCTCCTCCTTGCGCTTGCGCGTGGCCGCGTCGATCATGCGCTTCAGCCCGAACTGCCCCGGTTCGTTGAACAGCTCCACACTGCGGCCATCGAACGCCACCGCCGTGATGCGCGCGCCCGGCACGCCCTGCGGGCTGGGATGGACCATGCTGGTCCACTGCGCAGGCGTGTTCCGGTAGCGCAGCAGCTGGCCGTCTATCTCCACCGTGTATTCCAGCGTACCCGGCGCGGGCAGCGGCTGGATCTGGAACACGGTCTGTGCGGCGGCCGAGGGAGCGGCGATGCCGCCGGCGCCCAGCGGCGCGATCCAGCCGGGGAAGCGCGCCACGGCCTGCGGCGACAGCGCAATGCCCATGTCGGCCCAGGTGCGCGGCGCCAGCACATCGCCGCGCCGCACCACCAACGGCCCCATGGACGTGGTGACAAACTTCGCCACCAGGCCGTCGGGGCCAAAGAACTGGCCTATCTCGGCGCTGCTGGCTTCGATTTTCGCACCCGGCGAGAACGGGTACTTGGCCGCCAGCGTGCGCTGGAACGGTTCGTACACCTGCGCCAGCCAGGTCTTGTTGATCTCCGCCTCGGCCGGGGCGACGATGACGGCGAAGGTCTGCATCAGCGGACGCACCAGGATGGGCCGTATCGCGCGCTTCTGGGTGTCGCTCATCCCGGTCAGCATCTGCTCATCGACAAAGCGCAGCGCGTCGGCCAGCTCGGAGCCCGTCCCCTCCAGCGTCTGCTGCATGAACTGGCGCGCGCCGGGGCCGGGGTCGCCCTGGTTCTTCAGCGTGTTGAGCCGCGTGCGCAAGCGCGACAAGGTATCCATATAACCGCGCAGCAGCGTGGCGTCCTTGTCCCTGGACCCAACCAGTTTGCCCACCGCCGCAAACTCGCGCCCCACCGCGCCCATGGGACGCTCCATCCGGGCAGGATCCAGCTGCAGATTCACATTGACCGGTACCGGCGCGCGGCGCAGCACGGTTTGCATCATCCACTCCTTGAAGCCCTGCTGGACCTTCTGCGCTTCCGCGTTGGCCTGCGTGGGATTGTCCCAGGAAGTCTGCTCGCTGATGGTTCCGAGCAGCTTGATGATGGGCGAAGACTGCGGATCGCCCAGGCGGTTCATGGCCGCCACCGCGCCGTTGAAGCCGCCCAGGTCCGCCACCGCCACGCCTTGCACGAACTTCTGCCACTCCCTGGCGTAATCAGCCTTGTACATCTCCACCAGGTTTTTCTGGATCTGCTCGGGGCTGCCCTCCAGCGTCAGGTCATCCTTGGTGGAGGTTTTCAGCACCCAGTCCGTGCTTTGCAGTTCGCGGCTGGCCGCGTCGCGGAATGCGCCCTGGACGTACTTCTCCCAGGCCTCGCGCGTGAACGCGCCGGGAATCGCGTAGCTGCCCGCGATAAGCGCCTGGTCCTGCTCGCCGACGATGCGCACCACCGTCATCGCAGGAAAGCGCGTGCCGGCGCGCGCCTTGATGTCCGCATACACGCGGTCTCGCGCGGGCATGCCGCGCACCACCCGCCGCAGATTCTCGCGCGCCTGGTCCACCAGCGCCAGCTTCTGCTCTATGCGCGGCCAGGACGGGTCGCTGGATTGCGCCAGGTAGTAAGTCAGCAGGCGCTCGGCGCTGCGTATCATCTGCTCGCGCGGCATGGCGCCGCGATTGGCTTCCAGCCAGCCGCGCCAGTAGCGCGTAAGCTGGTCGTTCAGGTGGCCCGCTTCGGCGTGCGGCGTGTCGGCCAGCATCAGATAGGTCTTGAGGGCGTTGTACGCGTCTTCAACGCTGCGCGGATTCGCTTCGGCATATTGGCGCGGGGCCGCAGCGGCGGGCGACGCGATGGCAGCCGTGGCCGCCGCCGGCGTGGCCAGCTGGTCCGCATTGGCGTTCATCTCGAACAGCAGCGCCTCCAGGCTGGCCGCCACCGGCTTGACCATCACCTCCTTGATGCCCGCGTAGTACTCCTCGCGCAGCTTGCGCTCCAGCAGGCCGCCCTGGTACAGCCCCATGCCCAGCAACCATGGCCGCTCGCGGCCGAATTTTTCAAGCTGTTCGATACGGTCCTGCAGGATCTCAAGCGCTTCAAGACGAGATTGCAGGTCCAGCCGCTTGTCCTGCAGCTTCACCACTTTGTCCAGGTCCGCCTGCACATTGGCCGCCAGCTGGCGGTTGCCCATATAGGACCAGGTCCATCCGCCCAGCGCACCGCCCAGCAGCAGCACCGCACCGAAGAAGGCAGCGTACCTCAGACGCGCGCTGGCGCGGCTGGCATACTGCGACACCAGCGCCTTGTCCGCAAACACCACGTCGCGGAAAAGCTTGAGCAGGAAGTAGCCGCCGGCCGAGCCATATGGCATGGGTGCGGCCTCCTGCTGCTCCGGCTTGAGCGCCAGTTCAAAACGTTCAGCGATGCGCTGCGATTGCGCGCTGACCGGCTGCCCTTCCTGCAAGGCGCTGGTGAAGTAGAAGCCCCGGAACACCGGCTTGTACTGAAACGGGTTTTCCTCGAACAGCGTGGCCAGGAAGGCCCGCAGCGGCGCGCGCAAGGAGACGAACTCCATCGGAAAAGTGAACACGCCCGGCGCCATGCGCGTGCGGCGCGGCTGCGCCATATTCGCCATGCTCATCTCGACCAGGCCAGCGTGCAGTTCGTCGAAGCCCTGGTCGAAGAAGGCCAGCAGTTCCTCGCTGCCGGCCTTGCGCCGGTAAGGCATGGTGGCGCCCCACACGCGCTCGCGTTCACTGCGTTCGCACTGGCAGAAAAAGTCGCTGAAGCCCGCGATCAGATCCGCCTTGGTGAACAGCACATACACCGGCGCATAGACTTCCAGCCGCTCGATCAGGTCCTGCACCCGCTTGCGCAGGCTGCGCGCGAGCTTCAGCGCGCCATCCGGATCGCTGCGCAGCTCGGCGATGCTGACCGCCACGATAATGCCGTTCACCGGTGCGCGCCTGCGGTACTTCTTCAGCAAGTCCAGGAAGCCGCGCCACTCCGCCAGATGCTCGTCCTCCACAGCATAGCGCCCGGCCGTGTCGAGTACGATGCCGTCCGTGGTGAAGAACCAGTCGCAATTGCGCGTGCCGCCCACGCCGTGCACGACGCGCGCGTCCGCAAACGGGAACTGCAAGCCGGAGTTGACTATGGCGCTGCTTTTGCCTGCGGACGGATTCCCGATGATCATATACCAGGGCAGCTCGTACAGCACCCGCGAGCCCGGCATGCGTCCCAGCTTGGAGCCCTTGATGGTGGCGATGGCCTTCAGCATGCCGCTGCGGATCGCATCCACTTCGTGGCGGCTGGCGACGTCTTCGGCCGGCCCGGTTTCGGCGGGGACCATCGCATCCGCCAGGCCGGCGGTGGCGCGCGCGGCGTAGCGCCGCCGCAGCCAGCGCGCCAGCAGCCAGGCAAGCAAGGCGGCCGCCAGTGCGGCTACGGCCCATATCAATGCAAGCTCCAGCAGCTCGGCGCCAAGGTAAAACAGCGCCGCCATGGCCACAAAGCCGGCGATGGTGAGGTTGCGGGAGTCGGTCAAAAACAGCCAGGTTCGTCGCATCATGATAGCTCCGGGGCGCCAGTCGGCAGACCCGAGCTATGGTGCCACCTGCCTTGCCATGCATTCTTGAGGCAGAACAAGCCTCAGCGTTTGCGCTGCATGGTTCCAGGCAAACGCAGCTCGGCGTGGCCGAAGTCCATCATGGTCCAGCGTCCGCCCCAGCTCAGCCCTGCCGCTTCCGCGGCTTCGCCGTACAGGCGGTAGCCGCGCATGGCCCAGGGGTCTTTTTCGGAGATCACCAGTTTGCCGTCGCGCAGGAAGGCGCAGTCGGCGGCGAGACCGAACTGATGATAGCTCTGGAAGGCGCGCGCGTTGGTGACGCTGGCGCCGGCGCTGGCCAGCAAGTCCTGGCGCTCCGGACTGCGGTAGCCTTCGAGCAGCGCCATGTCGTAGCCGTGCTGCTCCTTCATGATGCGGAACACCATCAGCAGGCGCTGCTCGAAGTCCGGATGGAACAGCTGCCAGCTGCGGTTCGCCCCCGCCAGCAGGGGCCGCGCGCGCACGACTTCCACCGTGGTGAAAGCCAGCGGCGGCAGCGACGGAGGCGGCACCAGCTGCTCGCCTTGCAGCAGCTCCGCCACCTGGCTGTTCACCGCGCGCCCGTCATAGTCGAAGGCGGGCAGCGCCACGCGGCGCACCGCCACCAACGCCAGCATGGGCGGCAGCACCAGCATCAGCGCGCCGCCGGCCAGCAGCCATGCATAGCGCTGGCGCAGCAGGATGCGGCAGCGCGGCATCAGAGCCGCAGTCAAGGCCTCGCGCCGGACCGGAAACAGCAGCAGCCATCCGCTGGCGCACACCAATACAAACAACACCATCAAGGAAACGACAAGCATAGTGCGCTCCGTCAAAGCGTGGCCGGGCGGCTGGCCGCACACTGATGGCGGCAGTACCGGAATCGCTCCATCGTATGCCGTTGACAGGCATGCCATTCCGAAGAAAATCAAACCTTGGGAGGATAGATTGGACAAATCCACACCGACGCAGCGGCCGGACCTGTTCTGCGCCGCGCAATCCGGCGGCGGCAGCCGGCGCATACTGGCCAGCCTGGAAAACAGCGGCAAGGCGCAGTCGCCGGCTGCGCGCCTGGCGCGGATACGGCCCAGCTATCTGGTGATGCCGCTCATGCTGCTTGCCATCCTGTCGGCTGGCGTCGCAAGCATCAGCTACTACGGCATGGCGCCTGTGCAGCACAGCCGGGCATGGGCGCCCGCAGTGCCGCTCTCGAATCACGCGCCGCAACCGGCGCCTATGGATACGCCGGAGGAAGTGCAGCGGCTCGCCGCCGCCATCGTCAACGAGCCGCTGCCGGCGATTGTGCCGGCCCGGCACAGGCCGGCCGCTCCCCAGGCGCTGCGTGCGGAGCGCAGTCCGCATGCGCGGCCCGGCATCCAGGGAAGCAAGACGCAGGGCACGCAGCATGAAGGCCCGCGAAGCCTAGCCACCGCCGCGCCGCCGGACAGCGACGTGACCCTGCTCGCTGCGCTGGTCGCCCACAGCGGCGCCCAGCAGTCCACCATGCACTACAGCCGCGACGTGGTGGAGCGCCGCGACGGCGACAGCACCGACGCACTGCTGCGCCTCTGCCAGCGCCTCGGCGGCGCCGAAGCAGGCCTGTGCCGCGCGCGTATCTGCAACGGCCAGTGGCTGCACGAAGCGGCCTGCCGCCTGCCGGTCAGCGACTGAGGCGCCCAGCTAGGCGCGTTCCGATATCTCGATCAGGTTCTGGTCCGGGTCGCGCAGGTAGACCGAGCGGATAGGCCAGTTGGCGCCGGTGCGGGCCACCGGCCCTTCTTCGACCGGCACGCCGAGCTGCTTCAGCCGCGCGATCACCTCGTCCAGCGGAATGGACGCGATAAAGCACAGATCCAGCGAGCCCGGAGTCGGCTGCGCCGCCTTGGGCAGAAATTCCTTGCCGTATTCGTGCAGATTGATCTTCTGTTCGCCGTACTTGAACGCCACACGGCCGGCCCCGAATGCCTCCAGCGTCATGCCCAGCACCCGCGTATAGAAATCGATGCAGCGCTCACGGTCGCGCGTAGTCAGCACCAGATGATCCAGGTGGTCTATCATTTTCTCTCAAGCTCCTTGATGAATTGCGCCATCACCTCCAGCACCGCTTCCGGCTGCTCCTGGTGCGGCGTGTGGCCGCAGTCGGGCAGCATCGCCATGCGCGCGCACGGCGCCTGCGCTTCAATGGCGTGCAGCTGGGCCGCTGTGCCGTACTGGTCGCCGCTGCCCTGCAAGGCCAACACCGGGCAGGCTATCGACGGCAACAGGTATTCAATATTCCAGCGGCTGAAGGCAGGCGCCAGCCAGGTGTCGGCCCACGCACCGAAAATCTGCGCCGTCTTGGCGCCGTGGTAGCGTTCCAGGCCACGCAGCTTGCCCTCGCCGTAGGCCAGCTTCGCCTCGCGTATGCCCGCCAGCGTCACGTCCTCCACAAACACATGCGCCGCCTCGGTCACCACGCCCAGCAAGCCCGGCACCTGTTCCGCCGCGTGGAGCAACGCGATGCTGCCGCCGTCCGAATGGCCGACCACCACATACGGCCGCCCCGCCAGCAGCGCCAGCACCTGCGGCAGCTCATCCAGCGCATAGCGGTGCAGATAATGGATGCTGCGGCCAACACGCAGCGGATCGGACTGGCCATAGCCGCGCCGGTCATAGACCAGCCCCGCGCAGCCAAGCCGCGCACACAGGCGCGCAGGAAAATCCTTCCACATGGCCGTGCAGCCCAGGCCCTCGTGCAGGAAGACCAGCACCGGCTTGCGCGCGCCTTCATCCGCGCCATTCGCCCCTATCCACTCGTAATACAGCCGGCCGCCCTCGGCCAGTTCCAGCATCGCCATTGCCATCTCCTCCGTTACGCCAGGCTACAGATTACACTGCCTCCCGCCAGCCGCGCCACGCAGCAGCACCAGCGCGTACAGCAGCAGGCAAGCGCCGGCCAGCGCCATGGCGCGCGGCACGCCCGCCAATTCAGCCGCAGCGCCCCACAGCAGGCTGCCGCCGGTCTGCCCGAGCGCCATCGCCATCAGGTAGACCGACAGCGTGCGCGCCCGCAGCGCGCTTGGGAAGGACAATTGCGCCGCGCTGTTGAGCGACGTGACCATGGTGGACCATGCCACGCCGCCCAGCGCAGACAAAGCCATCAGCACCGCCCAGGCCCGCACCAGCGGCAGGATCAGCAGCATGGCGCCGAAGATGGCCACTGCACCGGCCAGCAAATGCCGCCGCTCGAAGCGCGCGCGCAATTCCGGCAGCACGAAGGCTGCCAGAACCGCCCCGCCGCCCACGCAGGCCATCAGGCTGCCGAACGCGCCGCCTTCCCTCAGCAGCACGTCGCGCACGAACAGCGGCAGCAGCGCCGTATAAGCAATGGCCGCGCCGAAGATGCAGACCGTATGCCGCAGCAGCCTGCGGAACGAGGCCGATCCCCAAGCCGCCTGCAGCCCGGTGCGCAAGCCCTGCAAGGTGATGCCGCCTGCCGCTGCGGGCCGCTGCGCCTGGCCGTCTTCCTTGCCGCCGCTGCGCATCCAGTCCAGGTACACCAGCAGCAAGCCGGTAAAGGACAAGGCGTTGAACAGGAACAGCGGCGCCGCCCCCACCATGACGAACAGGGCGCCGCCCAGCGCGGGACCGGCAGCAGCCGCGAAATTGAAGCTCAGGTTATTCAGCGAGGCCGCAGCCTCCACTTCATCCGGCTGCACCAGCCCGGACATGGCGGCCTGCCATGCCGGCCACATAAAGGCTGAGCCGGAACCCATCATGAACACCAGCGCCAGCACGGCGGCAGGCGATGCGGCGCCGCTGGCGGCCAGCGCCGCCATGCCGGCCGCTGCCAGCGCCATGAAGGCGTTCACGGCGAACAGCAATTTTGCGCGCGGCACCGCGTCCGCCACCACGCCTGCCAGCAGGCCGAACATCAGCATGGGGGCATAGCTGGCGGCGGGCACCAGCGCCGTGGCCTGGGTGCTGTGCGATATGCTCGCCACCAGCCAGGCGGCGGCGAAGGTCTGGGTCCAGGTGCCAAGGTTGGACAGCAGGTTGGACAGCCAAAGCAGGCGGTAGCGCCGGTGCCGCAGCGGCTGCAGCATGGGGACTTTGCGGCGCGCCGGTGGCGCGGAAGGCGTTGCGGGTGGTGTGGTGTTGTGCATACAATGAGTCTATGCGGCGCGGGAAAACTGCGTCAATCTTGACTCCGGCAATCAACATAAATAAAAGCGGTGCATGAATAAAGAACTCACGTCCAGGGAAGCGGCGGCCCTGCTGGGCGTATCGGCCGCCACGCTGTACGCCTATGTCAGCCGCGGCTTGCTCACATCCATTCCCGATGGCGCGGCGCGCAGCAAGCGCTATGCGCGCGAGGAAGTGCTGCGCCTGGCCGCGCGCAAGGCCGACGGCAAGCGCGCTGGCCACGCAGTCGCCGCCGCCATGCACTGGGGCGTGCCGGTGCTGGAGTCGCGCATCTCGCTGATCGCCGACGGCAAACTGTTTTATCGCGGCCGCGACAGCAGCGAACTGGCCGCCCATGCGACGCTGGAACAAACCGCCGCCATCTTGTGGGACGAACCGGCTGCGCCCACTGCGGCGTCCAGCGCCGTTCCCACGTTGCCGCCGGCAGTGGCGGCGCTGGGACACGCCATGCCGCCACTGGAGCGCGCCATGGCCTTCCTGCCCGTGCTGGCCGCAAAGCCCGCCACTCCGGCGGAACTGATGCGCATGCTCGCAGCCCTGCTGCTCGACACGGAGATGAGCAGCGCGCCGCTGCATGAACAGGTAGCGCGCGCGTGGGGCGTTGACGGCGCGGGAAAGGAGTTGCTGCGCGCCGCGCTGGTGCTGCTGGCGGACCACGAACTCAATACCTCCGCCTTCACGGTGCGCTGCGTGGCCTCCACCGGCGCCGCCTTGCCTGCGGTGCTGTGCGCCGGCCTGGCCGCGCTTTCGGGGCGCGAACACGGTGGCCACTACCTGATGGCGAAAGAAGTGCTGGAAGCGCAACTCGGCGGCGAGACGGAATTGCCGCTGCCCCCCATGCAGCCCGGCTTCGGCCATCCGCTCTATCCCGGCGGCGACCCGCGCGCGGTGCTGCTGCTGGAAATGATGCGCCCTTTGCCGCAAGCGGCCGGCGTGCTTGCGCTGGCGGCCAGGGCGGCAGCCATCAAAGGCGCGGAGCCGAATTCAGACTATGCGCTGGCGGCGCTGGAACTGGTGCTGGATTTGCCGGCCCACAGCGGCATCATCCTGTTCGCGCTGGCCCGCTCCGCAGGCTGGCTGGCGCACGCCGCCGAACAGGCTGCGGACGGCGCCATGATACGGCCGCGCGCCCGCTACGTTGGCCACTACAGCGCGGGCTAAGCTCAAGCTTGGAAGCGCATCAGCCGCGCTTGCGTTCCTTGGCCTGGTTCTGCTGCGCGAACTCCAGCTCCTCGTACAGCGCCAGGAATTCCTGCGACAGTTTGTGGCGGCCGTCCAGATGTATCATCGGCAGGCAGCGCTCGTGCGATTCGCGCACCTTGATGGAGCTCGACAGCTTGCTCTGCAAAACAGGCAGCCCTTCGGCCAGCAGCTCGTCCACCATGCGCTGCGGCAGATTGGCGCGCGGCTGGAACTGGTTGACGATGATGCCTTCTATTTCCAGCGCGGGATTGTGGTCCGCCTTGATCTCGCCCACATTGTTCATCAGCGTGTACAAGGCCTGGCGCGAAAAATCGTCGCAGTCGAAGGGGATCAAGCAGGTGTCCGCAGCGATCAGCGCCGACTGCGTGAAGAAGTTGTAGGCCGGCGGCGTGTCGATGATGATCTCTTCAAATTCCTTGGCCAGCTCGTTGAGCGCGTCGCGCAGCTTGTAGATCTTGTGGCGCGACTCCAGCTTCGACTGCAGCTCCCCCACTTCCGGATGCGAGGGCATCAGCGACAGGTTTTCAAACCGGGTTTCATGCACGTAGCCGCGCGCCGACAGCGAGAACACCATGAAGTTCAGGGTCTGCTCGAAATAGCCCGCCACGGTAGGCTCGATTTCCTTGGCCGCGTCGCCCAGCAGGTAGCGGCTCGAGTTGCACTGCGGGTCGATATCGATCAGCAGCGTCTTCTTGCCCTTGTGCGCGGCGATGGCGGCAAGATTCACGGCAATGGTCGACTTCCCGACGCCGCCCTTCTGGTTGAAAATCACACGTTTCATTGCTGCTCCGTAGTTTGCGATAAGGGTATGCGAGGGGTTCCGATTGATTTTAGCAGATTGCCAACTCGAATCTGTAGCCTACGCCATACACGGACTGCAAACACTCAGCAGCAGCGGGCCGCGCGGCCAGCTTGCGGCGGATATTCTTGATGTGCGAGTCCACAGTGCGGTCGCTGATGTCGCGCAGATCCTCGTGTGCCACGTCCAGCAGCTGCTGGCGCGAATACACCCGCTCCGGATGTTCGATCAGCTCCGCCAGCAAACGGAATTCCACCGGCGTGAGAGGCAGCGGCGCGCCGGCCAGCAGCACGCGCATGCTGGTGCGGTCCACCGCGAACAGCGGCGCCGCCTGCACCAGCGCCCCGGAAGCGCGCCGCAGCTGCGCGCGCACGCGCGCCACCACCTCGCGCGGGCTGAAGGGCTTGCACACATAGTCGTCCGCGCCCGCCTCCAGGCCCAGCAGGCGGTCTATCTCGTCCACGCGCGCCGTGAGCATGATGATGGGCGCCTGCAGGAAGGCCCGCGCCGCCTTGCACAGCTCCAGGCCGTCCATTCCCGGCAGCATCAGGTCCAGCAGCACCAGGTCCACCGGCGTGGCGCGCAGCCAGGCCAGCGCCTGCGCGCCGTCGGCGATGCAGGTGGCGCGGTAGCCGCCAGCTTGCAGATAGTCCGCCAGCAGCGCGGCGATCTTCGCGTCGTCCTCCACCACGAGTATGTGGGCGTTTTCCATGGTCACCTCAATGTTTCGCCAGCGGCAGCCGCAGGCGGATGCGCACGCCGCCCAGTGCGGACGGCTGCGCCACGATCTCGCCGCCGTGCGCGGCCACCAGCGCTTTGCAAATCGACAGTCCCAGCCCGCTGCCGCCGCGCTCCCGCGTGCGCGCGCGGTCCACGCGGTACAGGCGCTCGAACAGGCGCGCGTAGGCGCCGGGCGGCACGCCGGGGGCGCTGTCGTCAATGGACAGCTCGGCATGGCCGCCACGCACGGCCAGCACTACGGCGATGCGCCCGCCGGCCTCGGTGTAGCGCAAGCTGTTCTCCAGCAGATTGATGACCACCTGGTCCAGCCGGCCTGCGTCCACCATCACCGGCGCGGGCTCATAGCCCAGCGCCCAGGCCAGTTCCAGCCCGGCCGCCGCCGCGCGCGCCCGGTAGCGCTCCAACAGGGGCGGCAGCGCGTCCCGCCAATCCAGCTCGTGCAGTTCGCAATGGAGGTCGCCCGCATCCGCTAGCGCCAGCTGGTGCAGGTCGTCCACCAGCTTGGTCAGGCGCAGCACTTCACCGTGCAGCGATTCGAGCGCGCCGGGATCGGCCTTGCGGATGCCGTCCAGCAGCGCTTCGATTTCCCCGCGTATCACCGTCAGCGGCGTGCGCAGTTCGTGCGACACGTCGGCCATCACCTGACGCCGCTGCTGCTCGTTGCGCTCCAGTTCCTGCGCCATGGCGTTCACGTGCAGCGCCAGTTCGCCCAGTTCGTCGCGGCTCAGCACCGGCGCGCGCGCCGAGAACTCGCCTAGCGCCAGGCGCGCCGTTACGCCATGCACAGCAGCCACGGGCCGCAGCAGATGGCGCGCCAGCGCCGCCGCCAGCGCAACCGCCACCAGCAGCAGAACGCCGGACAGCAGCAGGATGTCGCGCACCTGCGCGCGCAGGAAGCTGGCCGCGCTGGTGTTGGCGCTACTGGCCTGGCGCAGCTGCAGCAGATGCACGCTGCCCACCTGCCGGCCGTCGACCATAATGGCCCGTTCAATGCCGGGCGGCGTATCGCGCGGACCGACCAGCGGCCTGCCCTGCTCGTCCAGCACCGACAGCCGCTGTGCAAACGCCATCGGGTCGCGCAGCGGTCCCTGGCGCGGCGGCGGGTCTTCCGGCCTTGGCGGACCGTAGCCGCCAGGACGCACCGGCGGCGGACGGCGCTGCGGCGGCGCGTCCGGCTCCATCTGGAACTGCGGCGCCATCTGGTCCAGCACATCCCGCATGGCGCGCGGACGTCCGCGCAGCCAGTCAAAGCCGCCTTCCTGCTTGTAGCGCTCGGCCAGCAGGCCGCTCACCTGGTCCAGGTCCTGCGCCTGCATCTCGTTGAGATAGGCGATGAAGCCGCGCTGCAGATTAACGCTGGCCAGCCACGCCATGGTGCCTATGCACAGGATGACGATGGCGCTGACGGCGAGCGCGATCTTGCGGGCGATGGTCAGCCGCATGTGCGCTCCGGCTGCGGAATGTGGAGTGGGTTCATCCCGCCATCATACCTGCCGAATGTGCAGCAATTGTGCATGCCGTTGTTCATGTGGGCCTCACAGCCACATCCATTTTTCCTCCACATTGCCGAGCCAATATGGTCTCCACCAGAACAACGAGGAGAAAACCATGCGTGCAACCATACGCCTTGCGGCAACCGGCCTTGCCGCCGCCATCGCCGCCTCGCTGGCCGGATGCGGCGGCGGAACCACGGACAGCGGCGCCGCATCGACAAGGCCCGCAGCGGGCGGGCCAAGCCCGGCATCCGCAACGGCGGCGGCAGCGGACACCGGCGCCGAGACTAACGTAGTCACCACAACTGTCTCCCGCGCGGCGCTGGGCGCTCCGGCGCCCGCCGCCCCGCTGCCTCAGCCCAACCTGGACGGCGCCTCGCTCACCGTCAGCCGCGCGGGCTACATTGACATGGCGAATCCCTTCTTTACGCCCATGGGCAACGGCCGCAGCTGCGCCAGCTGCCACAGCGAGAACGCCGGATGGAGCGTAACCCCAAGTGGCCTGGCGCAGCGCTTCGAGCAAAGCCAGGGTGCGGACCCGGTGTTCCGCCTGGTGGACGGCGCCAACTCGCCCACCGCCGCTGTGGCCACGCTGGACCAGAAGCGCATCGCCTACAGCATGCTGCTGACCAAGGGCCTGATCCGCGTCGGCATGGCGATGCCGGCCAATGCCGAGTTCACGCTGCTGCGCACCGACGATCCCTACGGCTTCGCCAGCGCCCGCGAACTGTCGCTGTTCCGCCGTCCGCTGCCTTCGGCCAACCTGGCCTTCATCAGCAGCGTGATGTGGGACGGCCGCGAAAGCCCAAGCGCCGCCACAGGCGTCAACTGCCTGCTCAATGCGCGTCCCGCGCAATGCTACGCCAGCATAGACAGCGGCCTACTGTCCCAGGCCACCAGCGCCGTGCGCGGCCACGCCGAAGCAGCCCGGGAACTCAGCGCCGCCGACCAGCGCGCGATTGTCGATTTCGAGAGCGGCCTGTACGCCGCGCAGTCCACCAGCAATGCGGCAGGCAGCCTGCTGGCCAACGGCGCCGGCGGCGGCCCGCAAGCGCTGGCCGGCACGGCCTTCTATTTCGGGATTAACGACCTGGAGGCGGGCGACTACCGTACGCAAGCGCCCTTCGACCGCAACGTGATGACAATGTTCGGCGTATGGCGCAACCTGGCCGCGCCGCCCGCCCCGCCGCCACCGCCGCCACTGCCTGGCCAGCGCAATCCACCGCCCGCACCCGCGCAGCCGGCACCGGCCAGCGCTGCGGACCTGGCCCGCGCATCGATCGCGCGCGGCGAAGCCCTGTTCAACAACCGGCCTTTCAATATCACGCAGGTGGCGGGCTTCCCGCAGCGTCCGGGCCAGGTCCAGCCGCAGCGCGGCAGCTGCGCCAGCTGCCACAGCGCGCCCAATACGGGCAGCCATTCGGTGCCGCTGCTGCTCGCCATCGGCGTGGCCGACGGCCGCTTCCGCACGCCGGACATGCCGCTCTACACGCTGCGCAACAACGCCACCGGCGAGACCGTGGACATCACGGACCCCGGCCAGGCCATGCTCACCGGCCGCTGGCGCGACATCGGCAAGATGAAAGTGCCCGTGCTGCGCAACCTCAGTGCCCGCGCGCCCTACTTCCACAACGGTTCGCAGCCGGACCTGCAAGGCGTGGTGCGCTTCTACGACCGCCGTTTCCAGATCGGCCTCACGCCGCAGGAGATGGCGGACCTGGGCGCCTTCCTGAAAGCGCTGTAAGCCGGACAGGAGGGCCCTGCCGGCCCCCTTATTGCGCAGCCACCTTGAAGAAGGAGACGGCGGCCTGCAGCTCCTCCGCGCGCACACTCATCTCCTCGGCTGTGGAGGCCAGCTGCTCCGAACCCGCCGCGTTGTGCTGCGTGGTTTCGCTCAGTTGGCCCACCGCCAGATTGATCTGCGCCAGGCCGCTGTTCTGCTCCTCGGACGCGGCCGTGATCTCCTGGACCAGGTCCGAGGTGCGCTTAATATTGGGCACCATCTGGTCCAGCAGCTTGCCCGCGCGTTCGGCCAGCTCCACGCTGCTGGACGCCACTTCGCCTATCTCCTGCGCCGCCACCTGGCTGCGTTCTGCCAGCTTGCGCACTTCGGACGCCACCACCGCGAAGCCCTTGCCATGGTCGCCTGCGCGCGCGGCCTCGATGGCGGCGTTCAAGGCCAGTAAATTGGTCTGGTAAGCGATATCGTCGATGATGACGATCTTCTGCGCAATCTGGCGCATGGCCGACACGGTCGACTTCACCGCCTGCCCGCCCTCGATGGCCTCCTGCGCCGCCTGCGCGGCGATGCCGTCGGTCACCCTGGCGTTCCCGGTGTTCTGCGACACCGACGCCGTCATCTGCTCCACCGAAGCGCTGGTCTGCTCCACGCTGGCGGCCTGCTGGCTCGATGCCTGCGAAAGCGACTGCGCCGTGCCGCTGATCTCCTCCGAAGCGCGCGTCAGCGCCAGCGCGCTGCCGGACACTTCGCGCAGCACACTGGAAAGCTTGGCCACCATGCCGTTCATGGCGTACAGCACGCTGCTCTTGTCGCCGCGCCGCAAGGCCATCGCCACACCCAGGTTGCCCTGGGCGATCTCGCGCACGATGTCCGCCGTGTATGCCGGCTCGCCGCCCAGCTGGCGCATCAGGCTGCGGTACAGCAGGTACATCGCCAGCGCGGACACCAGCACCGAGAACGCCAGCAAGGCCATGGTCACCTGCAGCGCGCGCGCAGCAGCCGCTTCAGCCGCGTGCACGGCGTCGCCGGTGCGCTGGTCCAGCAGGGCCAGGAACTCGTTCACCGGCTTCATGATCTTCGCCTTGTTCTGGTGGTAGGCCGCGTCGTGCGTCAGGCGGCGCGCCAGTTCGGGATTGGGCTCGCCCTTCTTCGTGAAGCGGCCCGCGCCATCATCGTACAAGCCCTTGACCGCGTTCATGGCCACGGTCTCCGCCTTCACCAGATCATCCGACTGGGCGCTCGCCTCGCGCAGCTTGCCCAGCTCCTTTTCCGAGAAGCCCGCCTTCTTCATCAGCTCCAGCAAGGGAACGGCCGCCGTGTCCCCGCCCGGCTTGGGCTGGCCCGCCGCCACAAAGTCCCAATAGATGCGCTCATAATCCTTCGGGCGCGGCCTGGCGCCGTTGCGGATCTCGAGGATCTCACCGTACTGCCGCTCAAACGCCGCGTCGCCCGTCACCACATAGGTACGCGCCAGCCGCGTCAGGTCGTCCGAGCTTTGGCGCAGTTCATCGGCCAGCAGGTAGGACTGGTAGCGCGCCGCCGTGGCGGCGCTGACGCCGGACTGGGCGCGCGTCACCTGCGTCAGTCCCCACATCGTCAGGCCGGCCAGGCCCGCCATCACGGCAAGGAACAGGCTGATGGTTTGTTTTAGTGACAATGTGTGGAGTTTCATGCCGTCCCCTTATAAGAAATGCGCGTAAACAAGCACTCTACTTAGAAGGAAATCGCTTGCAACTTGTACTTTGGTACACCCCCACGTTGGGGATTGCCGGCGTCAGGGCCGTCCCGCATCAGGCTTGCTGTAATCGCACACGCCCTGCGGGAAGATGCGGCGCAGCCAGTCCTGCTGGACGGGGCTGAACTGCACGCCGGACGGATACGTGCCGTCCGCCAGCGCCGCGTCCAGCGGCTTCAGGGCGCACTTGAACACGTCGCCCTTGATGGAGCCGCCCGCCACCATGCGCGGGCTGCTGAACACCGGATAGGCCTTGGTGCAGGCGCCCGGCGGATTGCCGTTCAGGATGCCGTCCCACACCGCCGGCCCGGCGGCAATCAGCGTGCTGCCGCTGTCATAGCACTTGTCGGTGAACTCCGGCGGCGCAACACCGCCGGCGAGATGGCGCTCCAGCACCGGCAAGGCCTCCATCACGCGCGTAATCAAATCCTCGTCCAGCCGCGTGAACCAGATCACCTGTTTCTTCGCCTCGGCCGCATTCGCGTCCAGCAGGCGCTGGCGCACGGAGAACGACTGCCGCGCATTGTGCATGTCCAGCTTGGGCTCCAGATAGGGCCGCAGGTCGATCACCGGAATGCCCAGCCGCTGCCCGGTGAACACATGGCCGGACGTGTAGGCCTTGTGCATGGCAGCCAGGTCGCCCGCGCGCCGCGGCGACGGCGCGCCCGCCGGATCGCGGCAGGTGGCGCTGCGCCGCATATTGCGGCTGTCGAAGGGGTCGTCCTTGTCCCAGTTGACGAAATCGGCCTGCTCCTTCCAGCCGCCCACGCAGGCATTGATGCGCAAGAATTCATCCGCCGTGATGGCGCCGCGCGCCAGCGCCGCCAGCCCATACTGCACGCCCACATTGTCCACCGGGATGGGCGCATAGCCGCGCGCGTCCACGCCGTAGATGTCGGCCAGGTCGTTCCAGTGTGTCCATTTCACGCCGCTGAAAACATTGGCGGGATAGCCATACTGCCTGGCGCCCGCGTCGAACCTGGCGTCCCGGTAGACCGGATTGAGCACGGTGGGCATGGCCATGCGCCACCCGGCGATGCACTCGGTTGTGAAGTCGCTGGCGTTCATGCCCTCGATCAGCGCGTGGTTGCGCCACTTGGCCCATGGCGAGGATGGATTGCGCTCCGCCTCCTCCCTGAAGTACTGCTCCAGCAAGGGGCAGTCGGAAACCGGTATGGTCTGCGTCACCATGTCCGGATAGGACTGGATGGCGATGCCGGCATCGATCAGGCCGGGCTGGTTCTGCGCAAACATATACTGCTGCACCGCGCCGCCCGAGCCGCCTATGCCGATGGTGAACAGCGGCTTGCCGTAAGCCTCCACAAAGCGCGCCTTGGTCAGCAAGGCCGTCTGCGCCGCCAGCGCCATATTGTAGTGAACCCCGGTCTCGTTGCCGGTGGAGCTGGCCACTGCGTAACCCTGCGCCAGCAGCTGCGGCATCAGCAAGCGCTCGGAGCTGTTCAGGCGCTCGTTCACCCACATGGGAATGCCCTGCTGGTGGCCTATGCCCACGCCGCCGCGCATCCAGTACACCAGCTTGCGGTTCCAGGCGCCCTGCTCCAGCGTGGCGATGGTGTACAGGAAGCGGTTGATGCTGCCCACCTCCACCCGCACCACGAACGGCGTCTGCACGCCGTTGACGCCAATGGTGCGTACATCGGAAGGCGGGTCCGCCGCGTCGTAGGCCTTGAAGCGGCTGCCGTTGTAGTAGAAGCGCAGCACGCGGGTCTGGATGGCGCACTGCTGGCTGTACCCCAGCAGCTCGCGGTCCGAATTGAACACCGGGTGCCCTATGCCCTGCTGGTTGTCCACCAGCGGCTGGCCCAGGCCCGCCTCCTCTGTGCGGCAAAGGAAAGGCTGCTGCAAAGGCTGCGCCCACGCCTGCCCGCACCAGGCCAGCCCCGCCAGCGCCGCGATGCGGACAGCCCAATGTCCCCAGTTTGCCATGGCATGCCTCCTTGTGACCGCACTCCCCCTACTTCGCCAGCGACGGCGCCAGCTCCATCCATTCGCGCGTGGCGCGGATGCGGCGTATCGCTTCCCATGTGGCCTGCACCACGGCCGGATTGGACTGCGCGTACTCATTGCTGAAGACCAGGTAGGCGTCGCTCACCAGGAAGCTGGGCGCGAGAATACGCAAAGACTTGAATTCATCCTGGGCGAGAAAGCCCCTGGCGTCCGATTCCCGTATCACCACCGCCTGGTAACGCTCCGCCTTCAGCATATGCATCAGCTGCAGGGCCATCTTGGCGCTATCGGCGTTGCGGATCGCCAGGGCGTCCAGCGCCTGCCGCACCACGTTCACGCCGGCCGGATACGATACCGGACTGTTCGCGCCCAGCAGCGCCTTGCCATCCCAGCTCACGCCGCTGTCCGCCGTGGTCACCACCACCCAGGTGTCCACGCCGAGCGACAAAGCGCGGTCCGGCACGCCATTCTTGAGCGGGAAGCGGACAAAATCGCGATACGCCTGGAAGGCCTGCACGCCAAGCACGCCGTCCACCTGGCCCGCCTTCACCGATTCGATGCAGCGCCGCCACGGCAGCACCACGAATTGCGGCTCGGCGCCGGCGGCGCGCACGGCGCTGCGCACCAGATACTGGGCCTGGCCTTCGTGGTCGGGAAAGGTCAGCGGCGCGGCCGGACGGTCGCTCACGCACAGCGTCACGGCGGCATCGGCCCCCGCAGCCGCCAGGGCCGCGCACAAGAACGCACACTTCAATGCGGATGCGGGAAGGTACTTCATCGGATCAGCATATCATAACGACAAGCCCATGCTTTAGGATGGTGACCAACTATACAAGGGCAGATACGCTGGCCGGTTGCTGCAATCACAGACCGACCAGGAGAGTAAGAAATGCCATCCCAGCGCCGTGGATCGACGTTGCCCAGTATGCTGGCCAAGCTGGGCGCCATGACCTCTATACGCGAGCTGCAGCTCGTCGAGCAAAGCCTGCTGCGCACGCTGGCCCCGCTGCTGGGTGTGGCGGAAACGTCACTCTACCGCACCAATGAGCACCACCAGGTCACGCACAAGTTGCACCACTACCGCTCCGACAAGCGCGGCCCGGACGGCGCCGCCAGCACCACCGAGCGCATCGACGACATCCGCAACGACGCCAGCGTGCCCCCGCATATCAGCGCGCTGCTGGACTATATGCGACTGCTCAAGCAGCCCAGCCGGCGCACCCACGGCCAGGGCTACCTGTTCGGCTACCCGCTGATCCACGGCGGCGGCCAGCAGTGCGGCTATTTCGTCTTCGAGCGCGAGCAGGACCTCACGCCCGTGGAGGAAGCCGTCATCGCCGGCGTGCTGAAGCTGTACACCAACCACTACACCCTGCTCGACACCAGCCAGCGCGACCGCCTGACCGGCCTGCGCAACCGCTACTCGCTGGAACTCAACCTGGACCGGCTGTGGGAGGAACTGGCCGCCCAGCAGGCGCCCGGCGCCGACGCGCCCCAGCAGGCCTACTGGCTCGGCATCCTCGACATCGACCATTTCAAGCGCGTGAACGACCAGTACGGCCACATCATCGGCGACGAGATCCTGCTGCTGGTGGCGCGCCTGCTGGGCCGCACGCTGCGCCGCGCCGACCTGCTGTACCGCTACGGCGGCGAGGAATTCATCGCCGTGGTGGTGGCGCCCGACCTGGCCGGCGCCACCGCGCTGTTCGAGCGCCTGCGCCTGGCGATTGAACAGTTCACCTTTCCGCAGGTGGGCCGGGTCACCATCAGCGGCGGCTTTTGCAGCGCCACGCCCACGCTGCTGCCAGGCACCGTCCTGGACAGGGCGGACCGCGCCCTGTACCAGGCCAAGGCCGCCGGCCGCAACCGCGTGTTGCATTACGACGCCCTGATCAGCCAGGGCATCCTGGATGAAGTGGAATGTGGCACCATCGAACTGTTCTAACCCGGACCCGGCCGCCCCATGTTTGACCGTCTCGCCCAAAAGCTGGCGCCGCCCTCCACCGCCAGCGCCCTGCTGCCCCGCACCGGCATCATGGCCCGGCTGGAACAAGCACGCTGCTACCGCCTGGTGCTGCTGCGCGCCCCGGCCGGCTACGGCAAAACCTCGGTGCTGCGCCTGCTGCACGCCGACTGGCGCAGCCGTGGCGCCGCCGTCGGCTGGCTGACCTTCGACAGCGCCGACAACGACCCCGCGCGCATGCTGCTCAGCCTGCGCGCCGCCCTGCACGGCGAACATCCGCAGCCGGACGCGCCGGTGCGCTCGCTCAAACAGGCGCGCGTCACGCATTTGTTCCTGGACGAAGTGGACAGGCTCGACGCCGCCGCCATCCGGCTGCTGCTCTCCATTGCCACCGAAATCCTGTCGCCCGGCCTGCACATCTTCCTGGCCGGGCGCAGCCTGCACCAGGTCAGCGTGGCCAACCTCAAAGTGCGCAAGGTGCTGTGCGAATTCAACCTGGAGCAGCTGCGCTTCGCGCCCGACGAAACTGCCAGCTACCTGCGGCAAAGCGCGCTCTACCTGGACGAACGCGAACTGGCTTGGCTGCGCGAACAGACCGAGGGCTGGCCGGCGGCGGTGGAACTGCTGGTGCTGGCCTGGCGCCGCATCCAGGGCGGCAGCGCCGCCGGCCTGCCCTGCCTGCACGGCAGCGAACTGAGCGACTACCTGGCGGCCGAAGTGCTGCAGGCCCAGCCGGACCATATCCAGGCCTTCCTGAAAGCCACCGCGCCGCTGGCCTCCTTCAGCGCCGAGCTGGCCGACGCCGTGCGCGGCGCCGGCGACAGCGCCCAGCTGATCGCCGAGCTCCGCCTGGCCGGCCTGCCCATCCATCCGCTGGGTGATTTATGGTATCGATATCACCCCTTGTTTGCCCAGCACATCGTGCGCCACCACGCGGGCCGGCAGCAGGCGCCGGGCAGCAGCGCGGCGCGCGCGGCGGCCTGGCTGCTCAAGCAAGGACGCGGCCTGGAAGCCTTCGACTACTACATCATGGCCGGCGACCACGAAGGCGCGGCCGACGCGCTGGAAACGCTGGCCGAAGCGCTGCGCACCAGCGGCCAGTTCCCCAGCCTGCTGCTGTGCTGCGACCAGCTGCCGGAAGCGCTGCTGCGCCGCCGCCCCCGCATCACGCGCAACCTGGTGGTGGCCCTGAGCTACTCCACCCGCCTGGCGGACGCCGCGCGCTGGCTGGGCTACTTCCGCGAACAAAGCATGCTGCCGGAAGCCGACCCGGCCTATGGCGACGCGCTGCGCGCCTACGAGCCGGTGCTGGCTTTCCAGTTTGGCGACGTGGACAGCGCCATCCGCCTGGCCGAGCGCCACTGGCCGGACCAGCAGTACGCCAATCCGCACGAACGCGGGGTGCTGGCCACGGTGCTGGCCTATTCCTACCTGGTGCGCGGCATGCTGCCGCAGGCCGCCGGCATGCTCATCACCGCGCGCCGCATCTGCGCCGAGTCGGGCAGCATCAGCAACACGGCGGTGGTCATCTTCGTGCAGGCCTACCTGGACGCGGTGGAAGGCCGGCTGGACATCTGCCTGCAGCAGCTGGCCAGCATAGACGCCATCCTGCACCAGCACAGCGACACCATCGCCCCCACTTTCCACTACTCCTACAGCGCCGCCCTGCTGCTGATGGTGTTGTATGAACGCAACCTGATGGACGCCCTGGCCGACCGCATGAAAGTGGCGCGCGGCCTGGCCGGCATTTCGCTGCATTGGGACACCTTCAGCGCCGCCCTGCTGATCCAGACCCGCATGTGGGCGCTGCAGCACGGCACGGCCAGCGCCAAGCGCTGGCTGGAGGGTGAAATCATGAAAATCGGCGGCAAGCGGCCGCCGCAAGTGACCGCCGCGCTGGAAGGCGAACTGTCGCGCCTGGCGGTGCTGGGCAACAGCCGCACCGCCATTGCCGCCTACGCGGCCCAGCTGGCCCTGCCGTCCGCCGCGCAGCCCGCCTGGATCTTCCCCAGCCAGGAGATAGACGGCGCCGGCATAGCGCAAGCCCGGCTCGACACCAGCGCCGGCCGTCCGGATGCAGCCATAGCGCAGCTGCGCCCGCTGCTCAGCCACGCCACCGCCACGGGCCGGCTCTGGCGCGCCGCCAAGCTGCGCGTATTGCTGGCGCTGGCGCTGGAGCAGACCGGCCAGGAAGACGAGGCCCTGGCGCAGCTGGCCCTGGCGGCCGAGCAGGCAGCCAAGTCCGGCCTGGTGCGCACCTTCCTGGACGAAGGCGCCGGCGTCACGCAGCTGCTGCGCAAGCTGCAAGCGCGGCCACGCAGCCTCAGCCCGGCCGCCGCCGACCACCTGCGCCTGCTGCTGGACTACGCCGCCGGCGCGGACGGCGCCCATCAGCCGGCGGACGGCCTCACCCGCACCGAGCTGTCGCTGCTGGCCCTGGTGGCCGAGGGCCACAGCAACCGCGACGTGGCGGCCAACCTCGGCCTGTCGGTGAACACCGTGAAATGGCACTTGGCGCAAATCTACAGCAAGCTCGACGTGCACAACCGGGGCCAGGCCGTGCACCGCGCGCGCCAGGCCGGCCTGCTGGCGGCCGCCGCGCCGGCCCGGCCGTCCGGCCCATCCTAAAGCATGGTGACTGCCGCCCGGCCCGCTTCTATGCTGGCTGCATGAAGAAGATTCGCCTCTGTGCCCTTGCCCTGCTTGCCGTGTCGTCCGCCCCGCCGCCCTGCAATGCCGCCCCCGCCCTCACACTGCAAATCGTCCAGCGCGCGCCGTATCTGATGGTAGGGCCGGGCAAACAGATGAGCGGCATTTCGGTCGCGCCCACCGTGGCGGCCTTCCGGCACGCCGGCATCGACGTGGCGTGGGAGGAAGTGCCGGCGCTGCGGCAGTTGCAGCGCCTGCGCGCCAACCAGGAGAAAGTGTGCTCGGTGGGCTGGTACAAGACCCCCGAGCGTGAACGCTACGCCAAGTTCAGCGACCCGGTATCGCAGGACTCGCCCTGGGCCGCCTTCGCCTTTCGCGGCTACACGCCGCCGCCCAGCGCCAGCGTACGCGCCATCTTCTCCGATCCCGGCACCAAGATCCTGCTCAAGCAAGGCTTCGTCTACGGCGACTACCTGGACCAGGCCATCTCCACCATGACCGCGCAGCGCATGGACACCAACGGCGACATGCACCAGCTGTTCAAGATGATCGCCGCCGGCCGCGCCGACATCAGCTTCGCGCCGCTGGAAGAAATCCGCTATCACCTCGACCAGGGCTCCATCAGCCGCGCCAGTATCCGCATCATCGAATTCCCCGAAATGCCGGCCGGCTACCCGCGCCGCCTGATGTGCAGCAAGCGGGTGGACGACGACCTGCTGCGCAGATTCAATGCCGCGCTAGGGGAAAACGAGCGTGCTATGCTGCGCAAACGGTCAACTTCCATAAAAAAATGACATGAATTCAAAGGTAGACGCCTACCTGCAGCGGGCCACCGCCTGGCAGGATGAGCTGCAAAAATTGCGCGCGATCATAGTCGGCTGCAAGCTGGACGAAGAACTCAAATGGGGCGTGCCCTGCTACACGCACAATGGCAGCAATATCGTGCTGATCCACACCTTCAAGGACTACTGCGCCATCCTGTTCTTCAAGGGCGCCCTGCTCAAGGACGAGGAAGGCATCCTGGTCCAGCAGACCAAGAACGTGCAGGCCGCGCGCCAGATCCGCTTCACCAGCCCCGCCCAGGTGGACCAGCTGCGCGGCACCATCAAGGCCTACATCAAAGCCGCCATCGCCGTGGAGCAAGCAGGCCTGGAAGTGGCGTTCAAGAAAACGGCGGACTTCGACATGGCCGAGGAATTCCAGGCCAGGCTGGACGACTCGCCCGCCCTGCAGGAAGCCTTCGAAGCGCTCACGCCGGGCCGCCAGCGCGCCTACCTGCTGTATTTCTCCGAAGCCAAGCAAGCCAGCACCCGCAGCGCCCGGGTGGACAAATGCGTGCCGCGCATCCTCGCCGGCAAAGGCCTGAAAGATTAGGGCTGTGAAACTTTTTCGCTGTGCTATGTTGAATAGATCAGCAAAGGAGGACGCACCATGGGCTACCGGGACGATTTCTACAAGAAAGAAAACATTCTTGGCTACACAGGCGACCTGACGGACATCAAGTTCACCGTCTACTTCGCGGACGCGGGCGGGCTCAATCCCAAGACTGTGGAAGTGGACGGCAGGCAGCAGGTGCTGGTGCAGTTCGGCCGCATCACGCAGGACCATCCGCACAAGGACAACATCGGGCGCGGCGAAGTGCACGAATGCTATTCTTATTCGATCTTCAACGAGAACGGCCAGGCCAAGGAATGCGTGTACGGCCGCAGCGAGCTGAAGAAAATCGGCATGCGGCAAAAAGGCGGCGAGGACGAGCACCTGTCCTTCCACACCAGCCGCAACAGCTTCGAGCCCGTCAACGGCGGCAACCTCGAGATCCTGGCCTCGGCAATCACGCGCTTCCAGAATGCCAAGGACAAGGTCGGCGCCTGAAAATCCTGCCCTTCTTACGCATACGCCCGCAGTTTGACCCATCCGTACAAATGGCGTACATTGAAAGAAAGGTAGCTACTGCGATGAGGTACAACCATGCCCGATACCGTTAAAGCGCGCAACGCGCGACTGGAAGCACGCGTGCCAAGCGAGCAAAAGGATTTCTTCCAGCACGCCGCTACGCTGGCTGGCCAAACCCTGAGCGAGTTCGTCATTGAAAGTACGCAGAAGGCTGCAGCCAAGGTCGTGCAGGAACATGAACTTATTCGCCTGTCACGAGAAGAGCAAATTGCCTTCGTATCAGCGTTACTCAGCCCGTCCGAGCCCGGTGCTCGCCTGCGACAAGCGGCTGAAAGCTATCGCCGGAAATCGGGGCTGTGATTGCCCATCATACTGGCCCCTGAATACGTCGTTCCGCTTCAAAAGGAGCACGATCGCAGTGCTTTTGACTGCAAGAATGATGGCCTTAACCGCTACCTCAAACAACAAGCACGGCAGGATGCTGAGAAGTATGTGGCCGCGCCTTTTGTTCTAGTAGAACCCGACGCCCCCGTGGTCCGTGGCTACTATACGCTCTCGTCGTCACTCATCCCTTTGGACGAATTGCCGGCTGAGCTGGCCAGGAAGCTCCCGCGATACAACAGCCTTCCCGTCACGCTGCTTGGCCGGCTCGCCCGCGACAAGACCATTCCAGACAAGGGTCTCGGCGAATTCCTCCTGCTAGACGCTTTGCATCGCGGCCTTCAGCATGCACAACAAATTGCTTCAATGGCTGTTGTAGTGGATGCCAAGGACGATGAGGCCGAACACTTTTATAAGCACTTCAACTTCCTGTCTTTCCAACGGACACCGCTTCGCCTATTTCTGCCGATGACACAGATTGAAAAGCTCTTTCCCTAACAACAGCCGCAGCGACGGCGTCCCAGTTCTGCCTGCTCCACGCTGCGCAGCAGGGCAGCCTTAAACTCGGCGACGCTTCCAGCCGCGAAAGCATCCGCATCAGAACTAGTCGCATCCAAATGAAAGCAACGTGACTTGCTTGCCATGCTGGCGCCAGCGAGCGCGGCATTCGCGGGTTTCCGATGCGTCCAAACGCACATTGGGATAACGGCCTTTGACAAAGGTCGCGATCGCTGTGCCCTCGGGTATGGTCTTACCCGCGTTGAGCAGGTCTTCTATCCACTCACCTTCCTGCATTTTTTCGCCCCCTAAGATATAAAGCTTCATCCTAGTTCTACATCCAAGCCGTGACGTTGAGCGGAATCAATGCATATTCCTGAAGTTAAGAAGCAAAAAGCCCAACCGGTAAAGGCTGGGCTTTTTGTTTTACTGAATTCTGGCTCCCCGACCTGGACTCGAACCAGGGACCTGCGGATTAACAGTCCGTCGCTCTACCGACTGAGCTATCAGGGAAAAGAGGCCACATTATAGTGACCTCGTTCCAGGCTGTCCAGCGCCCCGGCGAAAAATATTCCTCCCGGGCCGGGCCGCCTGCGGGCTGCTTAGAAGCTGCCCTTGAACTGCACGCCCCACTGGCGCGGCTCGTTGATGAAGCCGGTCAGGTTGTTGAAGTCGATGGCGCCGGTGATGCGCTGGGTGTCGGTGATGTTGCGGCCGAATGCTGCCACTTCATACTTGCCGCCCGCCCAGTTGTAGCCCACGCGTACGCCGCCTTCGGTCAGCGCCTTGCCGGTGAACTCTTTGGCTTCGTACAGGAAGAAGTTCACCTTGCTGCGGTAGGACCAGTCGGTCAGCACGAACAGGTTGCCTTCAGCCAGCGGCCAGTTGTAGCGCGCGCTGGCGTTGAAGATCCACTTCGGCGCCTGCGGCAGCGCATTGCCGTCGATGACCACGCGGCCAGCGGCGTTGATCGGGTCCGTCACCGTGCATTTTCCGCACTTGTTCACCGACAGCGACGCGTCGTTGATTTCGGTGAAGTTGTACGAACCGCTCAGCGCAACCTTGAACTGGTTGGTGATGAAACCTTCGATCTCGCCTTCCAGGCCGTGGCCCTTGGTCTTGGCTGCGTTGATCAGCTTGTTGACGTTGGAATTGCCGCCAACCACGGTCAGCTGCTGGTTCTTCACGTCGTACTGGTACACGCTCAGCGAAGCGCGCGCGCGGCGGTTCAGCAGGTCGGCCTTCACGCCGGCTTCCACCGAAGTGATGGTCTCGGCGTCGGCCACGGTGATCGGCACAGAGGTCGAAGCTGCGGCGATACTCGGGGCGCGGAAGCCGGTGGCAACGCGGCCGTACACGCTCACGTCCTTGTTCAGCGCGTAGGTGCCGCTCAGGTCCCAGTTGATCTTGTCCTTGCTGGCGTCCACCGAGGATGGGCCAACCAGCGTGGTGTTGATCGCCTCAAGGGTGTTGAAGTCCTTCTTGTCCTTGGTGTAACGCAGGCCGCCGCGCACGGTGAACTGCTCGTTTACGGCGTAATTCACGGAACCGAAAGCCGCCCAGGCGGTGTTCTTCTGCTGGCTGGTCACGCGGGTGGTGCGTACGCCATTGGTGCCGAAGTTGTCGGTGGTGCCGGTGGCGTCTTCATTGAAGTAGTACACGCCTGCCTGCCAGTTCAGCGGACCGGCGTTCTTCGACTCCACACGGAACTCTTGCGAGTATTGCTTCAGGTCGGGAATGCTGCCTGCGGTCTCCACCTGGAAGGGCACGGCCGGCGCATTGCCCGGGTTGCCGCCGTCGATGTCGCCACGGCTCAGGTACTGGTTGATGGCTTCATAGCCGGTGATCGAGTACAGCTTGACCGCGCCCAGGTCCCAGCTCAGGCGCACGTTGCCGCCGGTGGTTTTCAGGTTCTGGAAGTTCAGGCCGTTGGTGGCGATCTTGTCGGCGTCAAAGCCGTCAATCAGGTCGTTCGTGCCCGGCTTGATGATGTTGGCGCGGAACAGGCGCGAGCTGCCGGTGGTCACGCGCTGGTGCACATTGAACAGCGCGTTGAAGTCGGCGTTCGGCTTGTACAGCACTTGCACGCGCTCGGCGTGTTCGTTGTAGCCTTCCAGCGAGTCGTTTTCCTTGGTGTAGGTGTTCGACACGTAGTCGTCGCGGTGCTGGCGCAGCGCGGATACGCGCAGGGCCCACTCGTTCGACAGCGGAATGTTGAACGCGCCTTCCACGTTGGTGGTGCCGTGGCTGGCGTAGGACAGGTTGTAATAGCCCTCGGTGCCTTTCAGGCTAGGCTTGGCCGATTCGAACTTGACCACGCCGGCCGGGGTATTGCGGCCGAACAGCGTGCCCTGCGGGCCGCGCAGCACTTCCACGTTGGCCAGGTCGAACATCGGATAACCCTTGAGGATGGGGTTCTCTTGAACGACGTCGTCATAGATCAGCGATACGGGCTGCGATGCGAAGGTGCTGAAGTCGGCATTGCCGTAGCCACGGATGTAGAAGCGCGGGAACACGCGGCCGGTCGACGATTCCACGTTCAGGCTAGGCACTTTGCCGGCCAGTACGCGGATATCCTGGCCGCCGGACAGGATCACGTCCAGCTTTTCATCCTTCAGCGAGGAGACCGATACCGGCACGTCGCGGATGTTTTCGGTACGACGCTGCGCGGTCACGGTGACCGTTTCCAGCTGGCCGGCCTGGGCTTGCTGCGCGTCGGCCGATTGGGCCATGGCCACGCCGCCTGGCACCAGTGCGCTCAGCGCCAGTACGGCGCCGCCGGTGCGGGAAAATCGCTTCTGCATCTTGGACATCTTCATCATCACATTCCTGTCTGGGTAGTGCTTGGTTGAGAAAGTTGTCTCCACCCCTCCCTCGTAGGGAGTGTTTTATGTTGCGCAAAATGCAAAAGGCCGCGCTAGTGGCGCGGCCCCAACACCTTGCATCAAAAGTGCGCGAATTATATATGCCCTATATCAACAGGAACAACATATTTTTCTCGATATGTGTTAAGCAATTTATTACTTCAGTGCAAAATCCACGCCGCAGAATGCCGGCGAGGTCTTGGCGGTGACGATGAAGATGCGTTCGGCCGACACCGCGCCGGTGGTGCTCAGCCACTCCTTGGCCGCTTGCGCGCGGCGCGCGCCCAGGGCCAGCACGTCCGCCTCGGTGACGGTGGAATTGGCCAGCATCAGCTTTTCCATTTCGTCCGGCGGCAGCGTTTTTTGCAGGCCGAGCGCGTTTTTCGGCTTGGCGAAGGTTTCGTCTTTGTACACGCGCGCCAGCAGGGCCGGGTATTCGTCCTTGCCAACCACGACGGTGCCCTCCGGCACGGCGTTGCGGGCTTGCAGGTCACGCGTTTTCAACTGGCGCACCTTGCGTTCGATGGCGACGCGCTTGAGCGCCTCCAGGTCCGCTGCGGGGTCGGCGCGGCCGGTGATGTCGAGCTTCAGGCCGGGGCGCTCGGTCAGCGCCTTGGCCAGCGCCTGCAGCCGCGTTTCGCTGGCGGGCAGCAGGTTGGCGTGGCCGGCCTCGAAGTCCAGCTTGGACAGTTCTTCGCCGCCGCCGAACAGGGAGCCGATCAGCGCGAACGGCGCCGTCACGGTCTTGACGATGGCGTTGCCGATGATCTTGAGGATGATGCCGCCCAGCGAAAACTCCGGGTCGTCCAGCGAACCGCCGATGGGCACGTTGATGTCGATGACGCCGTTGCGGTCGCTCAGCAGGGCTACAGCCAGGCGCACCGGCAGCTTGGTCGCTTCGGGGTTGGTGCTTTCATTGCCGAAGGTGAGCTGGTCCAGCACCAGGCGGTTCTCCGCCTTGAGCGCGCGGTTCTCCAGCTGGTATGCCACCTCGAAGGTCAGCTTGCCCTTCTCAATGCCGTAGCCGACGTATTTGTCGGCATAGGTGGACAGGGAGGCCAGTTCCATGCCGCGCACTTCGGCTTTCAGGTCCAGCGACAGGTCGCGCTTCAGCGGATTGACGCGGCCAGCGATCAGCAGCGGCGCGCTGTTGACTTCTCCGCGCAGGGATACGCTGGCGTTGCTGTTCGGGTCCGACGACAGCCCGGCGACGGTGCCGCCTATGCCTTTCAGGTTGGCCGTGTAATTGGGCTTGATGAAGTTGTCGGTGAAGCGCACGCGCCCGCCGGACAAAGTGAGCTGGCCGATGCGGATGGGGGGCATCGGGGCGGCATCGCCCGCAGGCGCGGGCACGGACGCACTAGGGGTGGAGGAGGCGGCGGCTTTATCGGCCTTGGCCGCTTTGGCTTGCGCAATCGCCGCCGTCGCGCGCGAGCCGGCTTCGGTCAGGCTGCGGTCCTCATTGGCGGCGTTGCGCTTGATGTCCTGCACATTGAGGCGGCCGGTGGGGTCGATAATCACGCGGGCGAAGAAGTCGCTCAAGGCCACCTTGTCCACGCTCAGGGCGAACGGCTGCAGCTTCACGTCCATGCCGTCGAACGACAGCGCTTTCCAGCTCAGGAAATCGTTGGAACTGGTCTTGTCCACCGTGGCCAGATTGTTCACGCTGGCGTTGCCCTTGAAGCCGCCCAGCAACGCGCCGTCCTTGCCGGTCTCCAGCAGCAGCTTGCCCTTGGTGCTTACTGCCGCTTGCGTGAAGCGCAAATTGACGTAGTCCGTGGCGTAAGGCTGCACCGGCAGCAGGCCGATATTTTTCAGGTCCAGCGCCAGGTCGGCATTGAAGGGAGCCAGTCCCAGCGTGCCGGAAATGCCCAGCTGGCCTGTTTTGTTCACCGCCGCTTTCAGGTCGAATTTGCTGTGGCTGGCCGGCGCGGTGGATATGTCCTGCACAGCGAGGCTAGCGGGAGACAGCGCAAAAATAACCGGGTCCGCGTGGCTGCGGTCCTCAACGCGCAGCGACCAGTCCTTGATATCGACATTGGCCACCGTCACGAGATAAGGCGCATCCTCCGCGGCCTTTGCGGCGGGGGCCACAGCAGCGCTGGCGGCGGCGCGCTTGCCCTGCGTGTAGGCGACGTTTGCGCTGGACGACGCCACGTCGCCTATCGCTACCGTCTTCTTGCCCGTGTCCGCCACGATGTCGCGCACGGTCAGGGCGAATTTTTCAACGCCAGCCTTGGCGGCGGATTGCGGCGTATCGTCCGCATAGCGCAGCGACGCGTTGCTGAACACCAGCTCCTTCAGCGAGACTTGCGTGCCGGTGCCCTGTGGCGCAGGCTTGGCGGCGGGCGCAGCGGCCGATGCCACGGCCGGCGCCTTGGACGATGCGGCGGCGGGCACTTCGGCGGGCGCAGCGGCTGGCTGCATCAGCCGGTCAAAGTTCAGGCGCCCCTTGGCGTCGCGCGCCACATCCACATCCAGGCCGTCGAAGGCCAGGCGCGCCAGCTCGTAGCGGCCGGCGAAAATATCCAGGCTGGCCAGCTTCGCATCCAGCGCGGCCAGCTTGAGCAAAGGCTTGCCGTCCGCCTGCGTCATCGCGAGGTTCTTCAGGCTCGCCTCGCCGCGCACCACGAGCGCGGCGGCCTTGCCCTTGGGCTGCACAAAGCTCGCCGTCAGGCGCGTGCTCAGCGACGCGCTGGGCAGCTTGAAATTCGGCGTGCCCGGCAAGTAGTCCAGATAGCGCGGCAACTCCACGCCATCCAGGTTCAAATCCACCGCGAATTCCTTCGCCTCGCTGAATGGACGCGCCTTGCCCTTCACCAGCAGCGGCGCACCGTTGATCTTCGCGCTCAGCAAAGGCTCGACAAACACCTGCACGTCTGACGGCATGGACGACACAAACGGCACGCCCAGCTTCAGCCCCTCCACCGTATGCGTGGCGCGCGCAGGCATATCCTCGAAGGCGATGCGCCCGCCTTCAAGCTCGATATTGTGCACCGCAAAGCGCGCCGGTTCGGGCGACGGCGGCTGGCTGGCCGCCAGTTCCAGAATGTCGTCTATGCTGTAATGGTTGGCGTCCTTGCGCACAAGGTGGACGTAAGGCTGCGTCAAACGCAGCTGTTCCACCACCGGCGCCAGGCGCCACAGCGATTCGCCCGCCAGGTCCAGCGACAGCGCATCAAAACTGGCAAAGACAGCCCCGCCCTGCGGCTCCAGCAGCTTGAAGCCGCGTATCTGCATCGCCAGCGTAAAGGGATTAAATGTCACCTCGTCGATGCTGAGTTGACGGTGTAATTTCTCGGCCGTGAACTGCACTGCCTGGCTTTTAACGATTGCGGGCAAAGCCAGGAAACCAATCCCGGCATACAGCGCCACGGCGCCGGCCACCGCAGCGGGTACGACGCGGAGTAATGTTGTTTTCTTCATGGAGTCATATTAGCCAAACTGGCCAACTATGGATAGTTTGCAATTGTGGACTGTAGCGCAATCATGCAGTATCTTGGCAGCCATGCCGAACCCGATAGTCCGTGTTTTTATCCGCGCCGCGCTTGCCGCTACGCTGCTGGCTAGCGGCCACGCCGCCGCTATGGACGTCGTCATCTTCGACCAGCCAGTCAACAAGGCCGACCGGCGGCGGGAGTACGCCAACGCGCTGCTGAGCGCCGTCATGGAGCGCACCACGCCCGAATTCGGCCCCTACCAGATCAAGCACGCGGCGGTGCACATGGAGCGCCCGCGCCTGTTCGAGGCGCTCAAGGAAGGCAAGCTGGCCAACCTCACTGCCTACCCCGCCACGGCGGACTGGATGCGCGAATTGAAGCCGGTGCCCATCCCCATCGACATGGGCTTGCAGTCGTGGCGCATCTTCCTGATCGACCAGAAAAGCCAGCCCGCGCTGCGCAACGCACAAACGCTGGACGCGCTGGGGCAACTCAGAGCGGGCTCCGGCAGCGCCTGGGCCACGCTGCAATCGCTGCAGGAGGCCAAGCTGCGCGTGGTCACCGGCAGCAATTACATCGGCCTGTTCCAAATGCTGATGGCGGGCCGCTTCGACTATCTGCCGCGCGGCGTGAACGAAATCTTCGCCGAGTACGACACCCACAAGCCGGCCAACCCCACGCTGGCCGTGGAGGAAACCCTGCTGTTGCACGACCAGATTCCCTCGCTGTTCTTCGTCTCGCCGCAGGAGGTGCGGCTGCACCGGCGCATTACGGCGGGCATGGAAGCCTTGCTGAAGGACGGTACGCTGGAGCGTCTGGTGCTGAGCTACCACCGCAACGACCTGCGGCGCGCCAAATTGTGCGGCCGTAAACGATTCGAGCTGCCCAACCGGCAGCTCGATCCCGCCCTGTTCAGGCGCAAGGAATTGTGGCTCAACCCCTTTGAGGCGCGCCACGGGTTCTGCCCGGCGCTGCTGCCGCGCCAGGCGGCAGCGCTGGCGTTCTGACGATTACATGCCCAGCGACTTGAGCAGTTCGTCGTTGTCCTCTTCCGACGACGACGCGGCGGTGTCGGCTGCCGGGGTGGAATGGTCCATATCCATCAGCGCGTCCGGGTCCATTTCCTCGTGCGGGTCGAAGTCGTGCAGACGGATGAACTCGGTGCGGTCGATCGCCAGCTCCAGGTAGAACACATTGTTCTTCTCGGTGTAGAACGACACGCGGCGCATTTCCGGACGGTCCAGCGGGGTGTCCACGTTCAGCATCACCTGCTTGGTCAGCACCAGCATTTTCGGCTGGTTCTGGGTGATGTTGGTTTGCAGCTCGCGGCGGATCTTGCCGGTGAAGTCACCCACGATCTGGTTCATCAGCTCGCCCAGGATGTTGGACACCTCGTCCGAGGTGTGCGAACCGGCCAGCTCGGACTTGGGCATGCCCATGTGCAGCATGTAGCGTTCGTACAACTCCATTGCCGTGTCTTTGGTGAAGTTCAGCACCACCAGGCCGGTAAAGCCGCCGTCGAACAGCACGAAGCAGCCGATATCGGGCTTCAGGCCCACTTTGGTAATCCGCTGTACCATGGCGGAGTAGTGCACCGTACTTTGCGTGGCGATGTTCAGCACGCGCGTGACCGAATCGCACAGACTGGTCAGCAAATCTTCGGTGCCGTATACAACCTTGTCTTCCGTTACCATCATCATCCCTTTTATTTTCTAGCCCGCGAGCACGGCTCGCTTGCACATACCTCAAGAATACTGGCCGGTGCTGCACTCGTCCACCTCATTCGCCCATTCTGCGGCAATTGTGGTTGCAGAAACGAAAAAGGCCCCGCGATGACTCGCGGGGCCTTTCGGCATTCTGGCTCCCCGACCTGGACTCGAACCAGGGACCTGCGGATTAACAGTCCGTCGCTCTACCGACTGAGCTATCAGGGAATTGAGGCCCGAATTATATACGCGGGATTTCAAATTGACCAGTGCCAGCCTGAAAAAACTTTAGCGGGCAGCATTACTTGAGCAGAACATAATATTAGAACAATGTTCTAGCCATGAACACTTCCGCCCGCGCAGCCCGCCGCAAACCGGCCATCCTGGCGGCCGAACCATCCCGCAGCTAGTAGCCATCGGCGGCGCAACCGGCCGTTCAGCCGGAACTTTGTGAAAGTCAGGCCGGGTAACCTATACTGCGTCCCTATTGACTCTGCTCTGGCGGGCATCATGCGATCCATATTGGCACTGGGGGGCCGTCCTGCTGGCTACCCGCGGCGCGGTCGCGGCTGGCCCGGACCTGAAGATTTATGGCATGGAGGCAAAACCGATCAGCTTCCTCAACATGGACGAGCCGGACGGCATGGCAGTGGAGCTTGCGCGCGAGCTGCAACGCTGCACCGGCGGCAAGGAGGCAATCAATATTGTTCCCTGGGCACGCGCGAACGCCATGGCGAACAGCGAACCCAACGTATTGCTGCTGTCGGCCGTGGCAACGCCCGAACGCCGCCACCTGACGTTGATCGGCCCCATCTTTAAATCGCACATCGTTGCCTATGCCGCACGCGGCAGAGCCGATGAACTGCGCGCGCGCGATCCCAGCTTACTCAGCTTGCGCAGCGGCGGCCGGCGCGGCAGCGCCTTCGTCATGTCCGCCCGCGCCAACGGCTACAACCTGTCCGACGCCCCCCCCCCCCCGAAAGTGCCGCGCGCATGCTGATGACGGGACGTTTCGATCTCTGGTGGGCAAGCGAGACTTTGGCCGGCGATGCGCTGGAACGGGCTGGCTACCACTTCTCTGATGTGGTAAAGATGACGCAACTGCCGTCGCATGCAGTCCATTTTGCGTTTTCCGAACATACGGACGCCACCATCATCAAGACCTGGGACCGCTGCCTGCGCCAGGCCAAGTGCGACGGTGCCTTCCAGCGCATCCACCGCAAATGGCTGCCGGAGAATGCGCTTCCCCGATCAGCGTGGCAGCGTCCTTTCAACATTCACGCGCGCCAGGGCAAATGCGTCGCGCAGCACCGCCATATCGCCGATATGGTTCGACAGCAGCAGGATCAGCTGGGCGCTCAGCATTTTGCTCTGGCCTTCATCCAGTTCATGATGCGACTCGGTGAGCATGTCATAGAAGCCGTCGTAGTCGTCGAGGTTGGGACTGAGTATCAGTTTTGTGTCCAGCATATATCCCCCTCAAGCGGTCAGCATGCGGCCGGTGGCCAGCGCGTGCAGCGTGCGGACGGCCAGCACGGCGACCGACACCGTCAGCATGCACAGCAACACGATGGCGATCCATTCCAGCCCGTGGTTGCCGCCTGGCCCCGTGTACACCAGCGCCGAATTGCACAGCGCCGCCATCGGGAAGCCAACCGCCCACCAGGCAGGGGAAAACGGCGCGGGCTTTGCGGCCAGGCGGTAGCAGACGATCACAAACAGGAACAGGCCGAAGTAGAACAGCAGCGCGGCAAACATATCAACCTTCTGCACCAGATTCACGTAGGCGATAAAGCCCACCGCAAACGGCGCCACCAAGATCATTTTCGATGGCCGCATGCCCTCTGCCAGCGGCGTTTGATGCACCAGCCGCGCGAAGATCAGGATGAAGAAAACAATCGCGCTCACGCCGCCTATGGCAGCGGCCAGCAGGTTGACTTCGCGCGTCCATTCGGCCGTCAGCGCGCCGCCGGTGACCACGATGTCCAGGCTGCCCACGCCAGCGATCAGCCAGGCGGGAACGGCGCTGGCGGCTGCCGCGTTGCCGTTCAGCAGGCGCGAAATCATCACCACGCTGAGCGCCAGCGTCACCGCCGCGCCTATGGCCCACACCACCAGCTGCGCGCTGGCGCTGTAGGCGCCGATCACGCTGGAGAGCAGCAGGATGCTGATGCCCACGGTGCCGAAGAAGCTGCCGATAACGGGATGCGAAAACTCGTCCCTCACCAGCTCGGGGTGTTTGAACAGCTTGCCCAGATAGGACAAGCTCAGTACAGCGAACAGCAGCAAGGCGACCACGCCGATGGCGTTGGATACGGCGATGTCGGCGCCGTAGGATTTGCTGGCCAGGCGCCAGGCCAGCGACAGGCCGGCAATGCTCATGACGGAAGCGAACAGGCTGACAGGTAAAAACCGGACAGACGGACGTGCTTGGGCGGATTCCATGGTGACTCCAGTTGAGATAACGTGGAGCCATTCTGCACGAGCAAATGCGGCCTGTGAGGTGCCCTAAGCCCGCTTGACCCAAAACGCGCACCGCTTGTCCCAAAAGCGGCTATCGCCACCCGGGCCGATGGCGTTCAGGCGGCCGCCCTGCCCTCGTCGCCTGCACGGAAACGCTCGCGGTACAGCTTGGGCGTGGTGCCGAGCTGGCGCGTAAAGGTCATGCGCATCTGCGTGGGCGTGTGGAAACCGCAGCGGAAAGCCACCGTCTTCAGCGGCACGTCGGTCTCCTCCAGCAGCTTGCGCGCGAAGTCGATACGCACCTGGTCCACAAACACGGACGGCGTAACGTGCGCATGCTTGGCGAAGGCGCGCGAGAAGGTGCGGCGGCTGACGCCCACCGCATCCGCAATATCCTCTATGGTCAGGGCGTCACTGATATGGTCACTCACGTACTTCAGCACTTTGGAGACCAGCGAATCCTCATCGGGACCAACCGCCAGATAGGGACTGTATTGCGACTGGCCGCCATCGCGGCGGATGTAGACGATAAGGCGCTTGGCCACTTTCATCGCGAGTTCATGGCCCCAGTCCTCGGCGATCAGCGCCAGGCACAGGTCGATGCCGGCGGCCACGCCGCCGCAGGTGAACAAGTTGCCGTCGCGGACGAAGATCTTGTCCGGCCTCACATTCGCATCGGGGAACTGCATGGACAGCCGCTCCGCGTGGTCCCAATGCGTGGTGATCTCGCGGCCGGCAAGCAGCCCGGCGTGCGCCAGCAGGAATACGCCATTACAGACCGCGCCAAACCGGCCCGCGTTGCGCGCCCGCTCGCTCAGCCAGGCGAGGAAGGCCGACTCGGGCTGATACTCGGGATAGCGCGGACCGCCCGCCACCAGCAGCAGGTCCGACTCGGCGTGGAAATTGGGATAGTCGCAGTGGATCTTGAACTCCATGCCGCTGGAGCACATCACGCTGTCCGGCCGGCCGCCCACCAGCGTTGTCTGGTAGTGGTCCTTCTCCGGCAGCAGGCGGTTCGCCTCCGCGAATACGTCCAGCGGTCCCGCCACATCAAGCGCCTGCACTCCGTCCAATACCACCAGCGTCAATTTCATAGGAGGCCCGCCCGTCCAGCTAAAGTTCTTTTCAGGCGAGATCCTACCATGCCCCGCCAAGCGCGCAAAACCAGCCTGCCCTGAAGCAAAAAAGCCCAACCGGTTAAGGCTGGGCTCTGTGCCGGCATCACGACGCCGCTTATGCGGCATGGCTGCTGCGCTTTAAACGCGGTTCAGGCCGACGCTTTTTTCTTTTTCCTGGACACAGCGATGCCAGCCAAACCAAGACCCAGCAGCGCAAGGGAAGCCGGCTCCGGGACGGAAGTCTTCTCGAAGTTGGTGAAGGCCATATATGACTCGGTATTACCGTAAGTAAATGCCGCAGTATAGGTAAGGCTTCCCACGTCATCGCTAGTCGGTGTGTTTCGGTACCAGGCGGACTGAACACTACCGCCAACCAACTTGTATGGAACCCACACTTCGCACAAACTCGTGTTTTCACAGCTCTGAACGAGGTTGGGCTTGCTGTCGAAGTTATATGTGACACCGCCAATGAGGACGTTATCAACGAGTACCTGGTTGAACACGGCATCCAGCGCGGCGGCGGCCTGCTGTTGCGTCGTAAAGTCGAACAAGGCGCTATTACATCCTGCATACATCGAAGCGCACGAGTCGCCGAACGTCACCTTATACGATTCGCCACCAATCATGACACCGCTGGCGCTGACCAATTTGCCACCGCTGACATTGTAGATAACGGCCGCGCTGGCCGTTCCGGCGAAAACCACTGCGCACGAGGCAATCGCATTCAACAACAGTTTTTTCATACTTTCCCCTGAATTGTAAAAAAACCAAGGGGCTGGACCGTTATTGCGTTACCCCATGGATATCATAATATCCAATAAGCAACAACCATGCCACTAGAGCAACCTTCATGCGAATCAATGACTTAAGAGCTCCGGACTGGACGAGCAGCCACCAGATGTAAAGTTTTTCGACACCACAACGGTGCTTCCGATGGCCGTGCCGCACTACCGCATCGGGATCAAGGACGGCAGCCACGCCGCCGCAGGTGAACAGATTGCTGTCGCGGACAAGATTTCCCAGGAGGCCCGCATGTCCAACTTCACGCGAGACCTACCATGCCCCGCCAAGCGCGTACTGCCACCAGGGCTGGTATGCCGGATTGGACAGCGCTTCGCCGTGGGCGCGGGCGCCGCGCACGGGCTGGTCCAAGGCCGCGACATGACTCGCCGGGATATTCAGGACGCGGCTGATTGCCGCCATGGTCCGGGCGGTGGGCTCCTCAACGTGGTAGGCCGCGTACCAGCGTTCCGGCGGTGTCGCGCTGGGCCGGGCGTACCAGCCGGCGATTTCCCCCGGGGCGCTCATGTCCCAGCCGCCGGACAGCATCACCACGCGCGCCACCGGCTTGGCCTTGGCGATGAAGGCGGCATGGCCGCCGCCCTGGGACTGGCCTGCCACCGCGATGCGCTCCCAGCGCGGGCTGCCATCGGCATTCAGGTATTGCTCCCAGTGTTCGTCCTTGCGCGTTTCCTTCAATTGCAAAAGCAGCTTGCTCAGTCGATGGACTATGGCGTCCTGCGGCTGGTCCGCAATCAACGAAAATCCCTCACCGCCGAAAATGCGTTTGCGGCGGAAGTCCTCCGCGCACTGGCGATTCGCGCTCAGGTTTTTGCCTACGCAAACGCCCGACACGGCCTGCCCGGTGATGTAGGACAGCATAACGACGCGATAGCCCTGCTGCGCCGCAAATTGCGGGAAGTCGAGCTTAGGGGACAGGTGCGGCGTACCCAGGGTTCCCGGCATCCAGAGCAAAAGATTGCCGTTCGCCTTGCTCGCGTCGAACAGCACGATATGCGGTGCATCAGCCGCCTGGATCTCCGGCGCCGTCGCAGAAGGCCGCACATCCAGCCGCACCATCTCGGCTTGCGCTGAGCCCATCAGGAACAGCATGGTGCCGCACATCTGTCTCAACACACGCATCCCGCACCTCACCTCGCCTATCAATGGGCAGAGTGTATCATCGGCACTCCACTGGCTAGTGCCGCAATATTGCAATGGTAATATCGCGCTACGTCTGGACCAATACCCTCATCCAGGAAAACGACGGTTGCCAAACTTGGCGGCAACCCTTCCTGGCGCGACATCGCGGCGCGCTACCACGTCGGCCAGATAGAAAAAAGCCAGTGAGCGCCCTCCCTCCTACCAATGGCAGAGCGCTGCGGCATACGCAGATGGCAAGTTCGGGTTATCCTTGGCAGTCTAACAACACGACTATGGAAAACCTTCATGCCGGGACTGTTCAGGTATTGCTTGCTGATCGCGTGCTTGTGCTTCGCGTCCGCTGCGCCGGCCCTCAATCCAGACCTGTCGCTGGCGAGCTACCGCCATGACAAATGGCCGGCCGCCGACGGCGGCGTGCGCCACGCCGGCGCGCTGGCACAAACGCCGGATGGCTGGCTGTGGCAGGGCTCCTCCTTCGGCCTGTACCGCTATGACGGCGTGCACTTCCAGCCCTTCCAGCCGCGCAACGGCGGGCGCCTGCTCAAAAACAATGTCAGCGCGCTGCAGCCCGCACCCAACGGCGACCTCTGGATAGGCTACGGCAGCGGCGGCCTTAGCCTGCTGCGCAACGGCGAGCTCACCCATATCCTGTCCACCCCGGAAGCGCGGGCCGTGTTCTGCCTGGAGCTTGATGGCGATGGCACACTGTGGGCGGCCACCGGCCAGGGCGGCCTGCTGCGCTACCGGAACGGCAAGCTGGAACGCATGGACGACAAGCTGGGCTATCCGGACCGCGCCGCCTACTACGTGCTGCACGACAGCTCGGGCCGTCTGTGGGTGACCTCCGGCACCGGACTGTATCTATTCAACCGCAGCAAGCAGGTGTTCGAACGCATCCGCGACGTCGGCGTCGAAACCATGATGCTGGAGTCGGCCGACGCCCGCGTGTGGATGGTGCAGGCCAAACAAGTCATGCTGCTGGCCAGCCCGCAGGGCGTGACGGCGCGCGTCAAGCGCTCCTACATCAAGAGCTCCTACCAGAGCGTCTTCGACGACGACGGCAATTTCTGGACCGGCAACTGCCCCGCCGGCCTGTGCCGCCTGCGCCCGCGCGACTGGCAATCCAGCACCGAGTTCAGCGGCCTGGCCGCCACGGAGCGCTTCAGCCAGCCGTGGGAAATGACCAGCTTGCAGGTCTACGCCACCATGGTGGACCGCGAAGGCAGCCTGTGGGTGAGCACCACCGGCGGCATGGAGCGGCTGCGGCACAACAAGGTCAACACGCTGGACGGCATCAAGGACGGCTTTTCCAGCATGGCCGAGGACAGCGACGGCACGGTCTGGCTGGCAACCAGCGCGCTCGACCATTCGGCCAAGCTGTGGCGCGTGACCGACGGCCAGGCCGTGCTGCAGCCCAATCCCTATGCGCATACGCGGGTCGCGACCGGCATGGACGGCTCCCTGCTGCTGGCAGGACGGCAGGCGCTGGAGCGGCGCGGCCGCGACGGCGTCAGCGTCCATCCGCTGCCTCCGGGCACGGTCGTGGCGAACGCCTGGGTGTCCAGGCTGGGTGAGGACCGGCACGGTGTCTGGATCGGCACCACGACCCAGGTGCTGCTGCAATATGCCGGCAGCCAGTGGCATCCCGAGCCGCTTGGGCCGGGGGGCTACCCGATTACGATGAGCCGGGCGCGGGATGGGGAGATGTGGTTTGGGACGAAGCGCGCCACGCTGCAAGCCGGCGGCGGCTCCGAAGCCAAAATCTACGGCGTGCAGCACGGCATCGATAGCGGAAGCATGCAGTTCATCAACGCCAACGAGGAAATCCTCCTGGGCACCGACCGCGTACTGCAGGTGCTGCAGGGAGAAAAATTCCACACCTTGTCATTCGCCGACGCCGGTGCTATCGGCATCTCCGGCATGCTCACCGATGCACTGGGCGACCGCTGGTTCAATACCCAGCAAGGCCTGCGCCGCGTGCGCGCCGCCGATTGGCGCAAGAGCATGGCCAAGCCCACCGTGCCGCTGCCGGCCACGCTGTTCGACCGGCTGGACGGCTATGTCGGCGACGCCGTCACCGGCGCCCGCCGCCCCGCCGCGCTGCGCACGCGCGACGGCCGGCTGTGGTTCTCCACCGGCGAAGGCGTGGCGTGGCTGGACCCGCTGAAGCTGCCGGTCAACCGCGTGCCGCCGCCGTCGGAAATCACCATGCTGTCGAGCGGCGGCTACGACTACCAGCCGGCCGACGTGCGCAGCTTCCCGGCGGGCACGGAAGCGCTGGCCATCCACTACGCGGCAATGAGTTTCGCGACGCCGGAACGCGTCACCTTCCGCTACCGCCTGACGGGCGTGGACCGGGACTGGCAGCAAGCCGGCCCCCGCCGCACCGCGTACTACAACAACCTGGCGCCGGGCAGCTACCGCTTCGAAGTGCAGGCCACCAATGAAGACGGCGTGCAAGGCCCGCCCGCCCCGCCGCTGGTGTTCGACATCGGCTACCGCTTCAACCAGACCTGGTGGTTCAAGGCGGCGATGGCCGCGCTGGCGGCTGGCGTGCTGTACCTGCTGTACCGCTGGCGCCTGCGGCGCGCCACGGCCCGCATCGAGGAGCGGGTGCATGCCCAGTTGGAGGAACGCGAACGCATCGCGCGAACGCTGCACGACACCTTCCTGCAGGGCGTGTATGGCCTGGTGCTGCGCATCCAGGCGGTGGCGGCGCAACTACCCGAGGGCAAGGCGCGCAGCGCGCTGGAAACCGCCATGCAGCGCGCGGACCAGCTTCTGGACGAAGGCCGCGAGCAGGTGCACTGCCTGCGCAACGCCACGCCGCCCAGCCTATCCCTGGATGCCGCCTTGCGCATGGAGGCGCAAGCCATCGAGTCCGAGTACGGCATCAAAGTGACGGCGTCGCTGGAGCTGCCGCCGGTCAGCGCCGAAGTGGCGGACGAGCTCTACGCCATCTGCCGGCAGGCCCTGGCGAACGCGGCCCGGCATTCGCACGGCAGCCTGGTCGAACTGGCGGCGCAGCACGCCGGCGGCTGGCTCAAGCTATCGGTGAAGGACAACGGCAAAGGCATGCCGGAACACGTCAGCCAGGGGCAGACGCCGGGACACTATGGCATCGTGGGCATGCGCGAACGCGCCGCCGCCATCGGCGCCGAACTGGCGATTGCAAGCGGGCCGGACGGCACAGAGATTACGCTATCACTGCCGGTGCCGGATTAGCAGTCCGTCCATCGCCAACAAAACACCACATGTGACAAAATAGCGTTTTAACCTCATGAACACTTGCAAGAGTACCTATGCAACTACCAAACTTCAGCGATAAATTTTCCGACAACCTCGCCCTGCTGCCTTCCATGGATACGGTTGCAGCAATCGAACTGGTCGACCAGTCCGGCGCGCCATTGGCAAAGATCGAAAACAAACCAGGCCAGGCGGGATCGCTCCGAGTTTATAGCTGGCTGAGCGACACCCTCGGCGCGATTACCCCCGAAGCAGCTGAACTCGGCCTGAAGATTTACGCCGAGCACACGCTGGATGCCCGCGCCAACCCTGGGAATCATCCCAACATTGACCGCCTGCTCAACATTAAAACGGCAGATCAAACCCTGCAGGTGAAGAGCCTGTAAGCCTGGCCCGGGTAGCCGGCGCCTGCCGCCGGCGTTTCCCTCTGAGTCCGCGTATCCGGATTTACTCCAGTACCAGCAATGTCACGCCTTGGCGCGGCAGCGCAAAGCGGATGGTGGCGGCGCCATTACTGATCGCCGGCGCCGGCAATGTGGCCGGGTGCATCACCGATGCGCGCTCCAGTTCCACGTATTGTTTTTCGTTTGGCGATTGCGGTGCGCCCATCGCCTTCCAGGCGCTGAAGGCGTTGGCGGTGCTGCCGTCCACGCGCCATTGGGTCGCCTTGGTCTGGCGCGCCAGGCCGGTGAGCTTGAGCGCGATGGCGGCGTCGGGACCGGCCACATCGTCGTCGTGGTAGTGCCATACCAGGACGGCCACCTTGCCGTCGTCGGTGCGCGAGGCCAGCACGCCGACGTCAGCCTTGCCGCGCACGCCGCTCTTCAAGATGTCGTCGAGCGGAGTTTCGCCATCACTGCTGGCCACCAGTTGCGTGGCGCCCAGCTTGGCGAACATGCGGAACACGTTCAGCACCGGCAAGTCCACACCATTGCTAGCCAGCTGGCGGTAGCCGGCAAACCACGGCTGGTCCTCGAACGTAAACGCCCAGGTCAGCGCGCCGTCCAGGTTGACCTGGTTGCGCGCGGCCAGTTGCCAGATGCGCTTGTAGCTGGCCGCCGTGTAGCTGGAATACATCGTGCTGTTGCGGTAAGCGTTTTGCGGGCCAGGGCAGGCGGCGCAGCCTTCAGGGTCGTTCTCGCCGATCACGATAGGCTTGTCCTTGAGCTTGGGCACGCCAGCGATGCGGCGGAAACCTGCATCAACGCCCTGCAACTGGTTGGCAATGCCCATGCGTACATGGCCGTCCACGAACGTCGGGCTACCCTTGGCGTGAAAGGCCAAGAAGTCGGTCGGTGTGCCGATTTCGCCGGTGGCGTAGTTGGTGCCGTTGGCCACGTGGTCGAGGAAGGCGTCCATGAATTTTCCGCCGGGGCCGGCCACGTCGGGTCCGCCCACGCGCGCTTCAGGCAAGGCCCGGCGCACCCCGGCAATGGCGTAGTCGTGCAGCTTGTTGAAGTCGGCCTGGGTGCCGGTCCAGTACGATTTTCCATTGGGTTCGTTCCAGACCTGGAAGTACCAGGTTTTCACTTCGTCGCGGCCGTAGCGCTCCACATTGTGCTTGGTCCACTGGTAGGCCAGTTCACCCCACTTGGCGTAGTCCTTGGGCGGTGCGTTCCAGCCCCCTTCAATCAACTCATAGGCAAAACCGGGGCGCCAGCTGTGCTGGTAAGGCGTGCCGGGCTTGGCGCTCGACAGCGCCTCGGGCATGAAGCCGATCTGCAAGTAGGGCCGCACGCCACGCGCCAGATAAGTGTCGATGATGCCGTCCACCACGGTCCAGTCGTACACCGGTTTGCCGTCTTTGTCTTCGGTATAGGCATTGGTGCTGCCCCACTTGAAGGCGCCGGTGCCGTCGCCGGTGTTCAGCAGGTTATGGGTGCGGAAATACACATGGCCGGGACGCAGCTCGCCGAGCTTCTTGAGCAGCTTGCGGCCATCCTTCATGGTCGCGTAATTGGGCTCGTCGGCGCCGAAGAAGCGCCAGATCGGCGTGAGGGGGCCGGCAGATCTGGCGGCATCAACCTCGATGGTCACCGGGAACGGTTCGGTGGCATGGGCTGGAAGCTGAGCCTGGGCGGCTGCGGGCAGCGGAGCGATGGCGGCCGCGATGGCCATGACGGAGATGGTGCTGAAAGCGCGCATGGAACTCCCGGAAGAACCGATTGATATGGCGGACGAACCAGTGTAGTCGAGTCGCCCCATGCGCGGCGATACAGCCGCCGTTTACTCACCATGTTGATCAGCCCCGGAAATGCCGCCCCAGGCAGGGTACGCTTCGTCAACCGGTTAAGGCTGAGCTTTTCTGCATTCTGGCTCCCCGTCCTGGGACTCGAACCAACGACTGCAGCCGAAAGCGGACGATCAAAAAAAACGCTCGGTTACTGAATCTAGTCTGGCAATTCAAGGGGGAGTAACGGTTGAAGACGGTCATTTTGTATCCTAGCTCAGCTCTTTTTTCAGGGGCAGCGAGTTTCGGCTGGACTAGCCCAACAGTAGGAAGCACCCATCGTTTCATCCTGTTTCTCGCGCAGAGTGATGGCACCCCAGATCACGGTGCGGCTAAACGTGAAGTCGAGTCATTTGGGTTTTCCGAAATTGGCTTGGGCGAAGGGCGGAACATCGATGTCGAGAGCCTGAATGATCCAAACTTGGCAGCACTTCGACGTTACTACGAAGGAGCACTCACCGACGGAAGCGCGCTCGTCTGGTATCCATAGCGCTCATAGCCCGCGCTGGGACGACAGCAAACTGCAGTGGATTCAACCGGTCGACGCCAGTACGCTGTCGAGTACAATCCCCAGAGATCGCACAAATACGCAAACGTCCCCCTGCAGTCCACAACGCCGAAAGAAGACCATCTGCCGGTAAGGCTCAATATCATCGAACGCGTCCCGCAGTGGGAGTTGCCGGCCAACAAATAACAGCAAGGAAAGAAGGAAGCATGACTATTGGAAAAAAACCGGACGCCGCGCGACTGGACAAGATTGTGGCCGACGCACGGCGCGCGGCCGACCAGCGCGAACTGGGCTATCGCGAGCGCTCGCTGAAAATGTATCCGTGGGTGTGCGGGCGCTGCATGCGCGAATTCACGCATACCAATGTCTCGCAACTGACGGTGCACCATCGTGACCACAATCACGACAACAATCCACCTGATGGCAGCAACTGGGAATTGCTGTGCCTTTACTGCCACGATAACGAACACTCGCGTTATCTTGAGGCCGACCGGGGACCCGGTCTGAAGTCGGCCGAGGTCGCGCCGGCAACGCATAATCCGTTTGCCGCGTTGGCAGGCTTGATGAAAAAGAAAGAATAAAGGCAGGGTGTGATCGGCGTGATGCGCAGTGAATCGCTGCGAGAGGAAAGGGTTTCCAGGCAGCGCCGCAAACAAATTCCAATGGCGGCCGTCCTTTGGCTCCAACGTCCGCAACGGTGCGAGAACGGAAGTTCCAAATAAATCAGATCGAGATCAAATAACCGCTGACGGACAGTTTGCCCCCGGCCCTCTTGTTCCGCTCAGCATCCATGGTCTCGCCAGCTGCTGCCCCGTGCCACACGCCCCCGGCCTTCGGAGCAGGCTATCCCCTAACCCAACAGCCTCCCCACGGCCCACTATGCGTAAATAAACTGGCCTTGAAACGCAAAAAAGCCCAACCGTTTAAGGCTGGGCTTTTTGCGTACTACTGAATTCTGGCTCCCCGACCTGGACTCGAACCAGGGACCTGCGGATTAACAGTTCGAGGATCCGGGAGAATGGCAGGCGGAAAGTTGATGATTTGCGACGCTTTTCTTGGGACAGCTTCGGCAGGCGTCACAGACCGAACTAATACTGAAACCTTATGGCATCTGCCGATCCTGCCCCTGCGAAAAGTTGAATTGGGTCGAGGGCTTACGCAGCCGAGCGCCGAACGGGGACCGAGCTGGACACTAAGGGGGCAACATCAGGTACCCTTGGCTTTACCTAGAATGATGTGCCCATCGGGAGAATAATAGCCAGTCGCTGACCATGACTGACGGCTTTCCCCAAAGCCGACAACCAATTCTGATTGCTAAGTTCCTTGAATCCACAACGAGAACCACGCTGAGCGTTGACACAATAGCACGGAATCGTGCTAGGGAAGCGCTGATCTATTCGCTTTCCTGGCAAGGCCAGCGTGCCGAATGGTCCACTGGCGAGCCGTTCAAGCCCATTTTTCGTCCGATTTCACGCGATGCTTCACGTCTTTCTGTAATCAGGACGGACTACGGGATTCGGTGATCGTAAAGCGCCTTCCGGCCAGCACCAGATTGGCAAAGGCGAACAAGGTAAACAGCTGTGCCGTGTTCTTGGCCAGGCCGCGATAGCGCGTCTTACGATGACGGAACAGGTTTTTGATGACATGAAACGGATGCTCGACTTTCGCTCGCACGCTGGCCTTCAGATGCTCCAACTTTTCCTTCAAGCGTCCCAGTTTGTTATTGGGCAGCGCCTTGCGTTTAGAGCGCTTCATGGCCACGTGCCACGTCACCGATGTGCCGATATTTTCTGGCC
>NZ_WWCU01000090.1 GCF_009857595.1 Pseudoduganella aquatica
GGTTCGGCCGGAGCGGGCGCCGCCGCTGCTGCCGGCGCCGCCGGCGACACGGCCGCGCAGGGCAAGCTGCTGGCGCAGGCGCGCGGCTGCACGGCGTGCCACAGCGTGGACGGCAGCCCCGGCGTGGGGCCGAGCTGGAAAGGTTTGTACGGCAAGACCGAAACACTGGACAGCGGCAAGACCGCTGTGGCGGACGATGCCTATCTGAAGCAGTCCATCGCCGATCCCAAGGCGAGCATCGTGCGCGGCTTCCCACCTATCATGCCGCAGCAGCCGTTCACGGAGGCGGAGCTGTCGGCGATGGTGGACTACATCAAGACGGTGAAGTGACGCGGGAGCTGGCGATGGCATACGGAAGCGGACACGACGAGCATGAGTCTGGAGACGGGCATGACCATGGCCCCCAGAGCTGGGTCACGAAGTACGTGTGGAGCCAGGACCACAAGGTGATCGCGGTGCAGTATGCGCTGACGGCCATCGTGGTCGGCCTGATCGGGCTGGTGCTGTCGGACCTGATGCGGCTGCAGCTGGGCTACCCCGGCAAGTTCGCCTTTATCGACGCGTCGCGCTACTACCAGTTCATCACCATGCACGGCATGATCATGGTGGTGTATCTGCTGACCGCGCTGTTCCTGGGCGGCTTCGGCAACTACCTGATCCCGCTGATGGTGGGCGCGCGCGACATGGTGTTCCCCTTCCTGAACATGCTCAGCTACTGGTTCTACCTGCTGTCCGTGGTGATACTGATAGGCAGCTTCTTCGTGCCCGGCGGCCCCACCGGCGCGGGCTGGACGCTGTATCCGCCGCAAGCCATCCTGCAGGGCACGCCGGGCGTGGAGTGGGGCATCATCGTCATGCTGATTTCGCTGGTGGTGTTCATCGCAGCGGCCACCATGGGCGGCCTGAACTACGTCACCACGGTGCTGCAGGCGCGCACGCGCGGCATGACGCTGATGCGCATGCCGCTCACCGTCTGGGGCATCTTCGTGGCCACCATCCTGGCGCTGCTGGCCTTCCCGGCGCTGTTCGTCAGCGGCGTGATGATGCTGTTCGACAAAACGCTGGGCAGCAGCTTCTTCATGCCCGCCATCGTCTCCATGGGCCAGCACCTGAACCACCAGGGCGGCAATCCGCTGCTGTTCCAGCACCTGTTCTGGTTCTTCGGCCACCCCGAGGTCTACATCGTGGCCTTGCCGGCCTTCGGCATTATTTCCGACCTGGTCAGTGTGCATGCGCGCAAATGCATCTTCGGCTACCGCATGATGGTGTGGGCCATCGTCATTATTGGCGGGCTCAGCTTTGTCGTGTGGGCGCATCATATGTATGTGAGCGGCATGCATCCGCTGTTCGGTTTCTTCTTCGCCACCACCACGCTGATTATCGCCGTCCCTACCGCGCTCAAGGTCTACAACTGGACGCTCACGCTGTGGCGCGGCGACATACATCTGACCGTGCCCATGCTGTTTGCGCTGGGCTTTATCAGCACCTTCGTGCTGGGTGGCGTGACCGGGCTGTTCCTGGGCAATGTGAGCGTGGATATTCCGCTGTCGAACACGTATTTTGTGGTCGCGCATTTCCACATGGTGATGGGCGTTTCGCCTGTGCTGGCGGTGTTTGGCGGCATTTACCACTGGTATCCCAAGATCAGCGGACGCATGTACAACGACGCGCTGGGCAAGCTGCATTTCTGGATTACTTTCCTGGGCGCGTATGCCATTTTCTTCCCCATGCATTACCTCGGCGTGCTGGGCATGCCGCGCCGCTACTATGCCTATGAAAACTACCAGTTCATTCCGCCGTCGGCGCAGCTGATGAATGAGTTCATCACCATCGCCGCGCTGGTGGTGGGCGTGGCGCAGCTGCTGTTCATTTTCAATATGGCTTACAGCACCTTCAGGGGCAAGGTGGCGGACGGCAATCCGTGGCGCGCCGCCAGCCTGGAATGGCTGACGCCGCAAACCCCGCCCGTGCATGGCAACTGGGGGCCGCAGCTGCCGGTGGTGTACCGCGGCGCGTATGACTACGGCCAGCAGACCGGCGAGAGCGACTACATTCCGCAGAACGTGGGGCCGGATGACGAGCTGCATGGCGGTCACCCGCCCGGTGCGCCGGCAGGCGGGGGCGTGCCGGGGCATGGGCATCCCGTGCCCGGCGGAGGTGCGGCATGAGCGCCGGGGGCGGCATGCAGTCGGCTCAGGCCGTGCAGCTTGCGCTGGGCGTGCCTGACGCGCGCAAGGTGGGCCTGTGGGTGTTCATGGGCGTGGTGACGTCGCTGTTCATGCTGTTCAGCGTGGCCTACGTGATGCGCATGGCGATGGCGGATTGGCAGCCGCTGCGCTACGTGCCGTGGCAGCTGTGGCTCAGCACGGCAGTGCTGGCTCTGGCCAGCGCCGCATGGGAAAGCGCGCGTCGCGGCGGCATGCGGACGGCAACGCCCCCCGGCGCCGCATCCGCTGCGGGACCCGGCGTGCGCGCGGCGCTGCTGGCGTGCGGCCTGTCGCTGGCCTTCCTGGCGGTGCAGCTGTGGGCCTGGCAGGCCATGACGGATATGCGCTTTACCGTCAACGGCAACCCGGCCAGCAGCTTCTTCTATCTGCTGACCGGGCTGCATGGACTGCACGTGGGCGGCGGCCTGGTGGCGGCTGCGCTGGCGGGTGCTGCTGCGCGGCGCAGCGCGCGGCGCGCGCC
>NZ_WWCU01000091.1 GCF_009857595.1 Pseudoduganella aquatica
AGCGCGGCCCAGCCCGCCAGCGTCCAGCCCAGCAGGCAGCGCCCTGCCAGCGGGGCGGCGGCCAAGGCGCAGGCCAGCGCCACCGCCAGCACGATGCCGCACCACGCCATGGCCACCTGGACGGCGATCGAGCGCAGCGTGCGCTGCGCGGTCGGGCCATACATGCCCAGGCGCGGAAACAGCGCCAGCGCCAGGGCGCCGCAGGCCAGCGCGGCCAGCGTGTGCAGGGGCAGCGCTGGCGCCGGGCCGAGCCGCAACAGCAGCGCACTGGCGCAGTACAGCGCGCCGGCGATGGCGGCCAGATCGGCCAGGCGCATCAGCAGCACGAGGCGGGCCGGACTGTTGGTGAGGGTCTTCAACATGGCGCCCAGGGCGCTGCTTGTGCTCTGTTTCATGGTGGTCATCCGAAGGCAGTGAACGCCGCGTTACGGTCCCGGCCAGGCAGGCCCTGGCGCTACCCAATATACGGTTAAATGCCGAGCCGGATGGACCCAAACGAGCAAGTCTTGATAGTGGTCACTTGGCGCGGGCCGTTAGCCGGACGCGGCGTTGGCGCAAGGGCGCGGCTTTGTGGTCCAATAGCAGCTGGACCGGCGGGAGGGACGAGCATGGGATCATGGGAGGCACTGAGTGCGGCGGGCGCGCTGGCGGTAACCGGCGCGCTGGCAGGCGTTATTACGGCGGCGCTGACGGTGCAGCGCGCCTGGGGCCGGCTGCAATGCTGGTGCGTGCTGTTCGGCGCCGCGATGGCCCTGGTGGTGGCCAGCAAGCTGGCTTTCCTGGGCTGGGGACTGGGCGTGCCGGCGCTGCACTTTCGCGGCATCAGCGGCCACGCCGCGCGCGCGGCCGCCGTGTTTCCTGTGCTGGCCTGGCTGCTGCTGGGTCCCGGCCGCCGGCGCGGCGCGGCGGTCGCCGCCGGCGCGCTGCTGGGGATGCTGGTGGGCGTGGCGCGGGTGCAGGTGCATGCGCACTCGGCTTCGGAAGTGGTGGCCGGCTGCCTGCTCGGCTGGGGTGTGGCGGCCGGCTTCATCTGGCATGCGCGCTGCCGGGAGGCGCCGCAGCTGGGGCGGGCGACGGCGGTGCTGTGCCTGCCGCTGGTCTGCTTGCTGGCGAGCGCCGGGCCGGTGCCTACCCAGGTCTGGCTGCGCTCCGCAGCGCGCTACTTGTCCGGGCAGGAACACGCTGCCTTGCATGCGCCGGCCTGGCCCTCGCGGCCGGCATCAAAGCCGGCGGAGATGGTCAAGCCGCAGGCTAGACGGCCATCGGCGCCGTTAGCGGCGCGTGGTGCTGGTAGCCTTCCAGCGTGAAGTCGGACGGCTCGATCTTCTCCAGCCATTCAGGCTCGTACTTGCCGGTGACGGCGTAGTCCGGCACACGGTCGGAAATCACCAGCTTGGGCGCGGGGAAGGGCTCGCGCTTGAGCTGTTCCTGCACCATGTCCATATGGTTTTCGTAGATGTGCGCGTCGCCGATAAAGTAGGTGAACCAGCGCGGCGTATAGCCGGTCAGGCGGCCCACGATGGCCAGCAGCGCCGCGCCTTCGGCCAGGTTGAAGGGCGTGCCCAGGCCGATGTCGTTGCTGCGCACGTAGAGGCACAGCGAGATCTCCTTGGTGCTGGCGTTCGGAATGAACTGGTACAGCAGATGGCATGCCGGCAGCGCCACCTGGTCCAGCACGGACGGGTTCCAGCCGTGGAACAGGATGCGGCGGCTGCCCGGATTGTTAACGATGGTGTCGAGGCATTCGCGCAGCTGGTCGATGGCTTTGTACATCAGCACTTTGGCAACGCCGCCTTCTTCCAGCGGGGCGACCTGGCGGTAGCCTTGTTTCTGCGCGTCGGCGATCTGCGCGGTGGCGGACGCGTCGAGCAGCTTGTAGCCCGGCCATTCGCGCCACTGCACGCCGTACACGGGGCCGAGGTCGTCGGTGCCGGTGCGGTAGGGATTGTCCAGCCATTGCTGGTTTTCGTTGGCGTTCTGGTCCCACACCTTGCAGCCCAGCGCGCGGAAGTCGGCCGCGCTGCGCGAGGCGCGCAGGAAGGCGCACAATTCGCCCACCACGGATTTGAACGCGAGCTTCTTGGTCGTGACGGCCGGGAAGCCGTCTTTCAGCAGGTCGAAGCGCATCATGGCGCCTGGCACGCTGAGCGTGCGGATGCCGGTGCGGTTGTCTTGCCAGCTGCCGGTTTCCAGGACAGTGCGGATCAGATCAAGGTATTGCTGCATATGTTCTCCAACGTGGTGCGTATTAAAGGTGGTGCCTGCGGCGGTTTAGCGTTTCACGCTGCCACGGCCGGTTTTCCTGCTTGGCGCAATGGCTTGCGCGCGGCCTTCCGCGCGGGCCGCCGACTTGGCGCCGCGTCCGCCGGCGACGATCACGCTGCCTTTGGGCGCGGACGGTCCCTGCTGCGCCGCGCCGCGGCCACGGGCCTGGCCTCGGCCCGTCGTCTGGCCGCCGCCATGCGCTTCAGCCAGCGCGCGCAGGGCGGCCGCGTTGCT
>NZ_WWCU01000092.1 GCF_009857595.1 Pseudoduganella aquatica
CGTCCTGATTACAGAAAGACGTGAAGCATCGCGTGAAATCGGACGAAAAATGGGCTTGAACGGCTCGCCAGTGGACCATTCGGCACGCTGGCCTTGCCAGGAAAGCGAATAGATCAGCGCTTCCCTATGTCTATAACGTCGGCGGTTCAGCCTCTACCGGAGAGCTTTGGTATACGCCGAATAATAGCTGGATCCTGATTAAGGATGAAATTGAATACTATTATGATGCAAGCGGCTATATTATCAGCGTGCTCGAAAACAGCGGTGTAGGCGTCAGCTATACGTACGTCAACAGCACCTCCCGAGTGGATAAAATCACCCATACCAACGGCAAGTTTATCCAGCTGACGTATGGCAGCAATGGCCGCGTGAGTACGCTGAAGGATACATCGTCCAAGATTTGGACTTACGGCTACAACACAAATGGAATGCTGACATCGGTTACCGCGCCGGTGCAATCCGGTCAGACCGCCGACGTCCGGGGCTATCTCTACGAAAACGCCGATCCGACTTTATTGACCGGCATTACCATCAACGGCGTCCGCTACAGCACATACAGTTACTATCCCGACAAGCGTGTCAGTCAAAGCGCGCTGGCGGGCGGCGAAGAGAGCGATAGCTTTGTTTACGGCACGAACAAGACCACGGTAACGAATGCACTCGGGCAGCCCACGGTGTATAACTTTACGACTGTGCTGGGCGAGCAAAAAATCAGTTCCGTCGAACGCACCGGCACATCGACGTGCGGCGCTTCCAGCGCGAGCACCTTCTACACAGCCCAAGGCTACATTGACTACACGCTGGACTGGAAAGGCAACCGCACGCAATACAACGTCGATGGCACCGGCCGGATTCAAAGTGTGACGACCGCTTATGGCACGGCCGATGCCCTAAAGGTGAGCAACATCTGGTCGGGAAACCAGATCGACCATGTCGATTTCATCGGCACGAATGGGGTTGCCTATGCCCGTACCACCTACGGCTACCACACCTCCGGCGTGGCGAATGGCCGAATCGCCAGCATTACGATGGATGACCTGAAGACCGGCAAGCAGAAGAAGACCACGTACGCCTACACCTTCAACGCCAACGGCACCATAGCCACCAAGACCATCACGCGTACCCTGCCTGCGGGTACCACTTCGGTCACGACGATCACCTACGACGCCTACGGCAATATAGCAACGCGCACTAACGGGCTTAACCAGCAGGAATCCTGGAGCAACTACGATGGGCTGGGGCGCCCGGGCACGTACACCGATATCAATGGCGTGAGCACGACCATGGTGTTTGCGCCGAATACGAATTTGCTCAGCACGACCTTGACCGTGCCTGGCGGCGGGACGCGAACGACCACCTATACATATAACAACAACAGGCAGGTCACCGACATCAATTTTGGCGATGGCCGCGTCAAACGCTATCGCTACAACGCTGCGACCAGGCTCTACCAAACTGGCGACGCGCTGGGCAAGTTCGAGACGGTGGCAATCAACGCTCCCAATAAAACAGTGACCAGCAGTTCGGAACGGCATGTCGCCGCCGGCAGTACACCTACGGCATCTGTATCCGGCAGCTTCAGCTCCACTACCGCACTCGATTCGCAGGGCCGGCCGTACACGGCGTCCGGCAACGCGGGCCAGCTGGTGAACTATCGCTACGATCTCAACGGAAATGTGGAGAGCGTGACCGACGCGGCCAGCCACGTCACCCGTTACGAATACGACGCGCAGAACCGCCTGACCAAGAGCACGGCTGCCGATGGCGGCGTGACCACGCTTTCCTACGACAACGACGGCATGCTGGAGTCGGTGCAAGATCCGCGTCTGCTCACGACGACCTACACCTACAACGGCTTTGGCGATGTGGTCTCGCGCACCAGCCCCGACACCGGCACCACCACCTACGCGTACGACAGCATAGGCCGGCTATACACGGAGACGCGGGCGGACAACGTCACCATTACCTACGGCTGGGACAAACTGGACCGTCCCACCACACGCACCAGTCCCGGCATTGCCAACACCTTCACCTATGACGAAGGCACCTACGGAAAAGGCCGCCTGACCCGCACCAACGACGGCACGGGCCAGATGACCTTTACGTACAACGCCGCCGGCGAACTGACCAGCAAGGCCAGTGAAATCTACGGCAGCACCTACACGAACGGCTGGACCTACGACACGGTCGGCAGGGTGAGCACCATGAGCTATCCGTACGGTCTGGTGCTGACGTATGCCTACGACAGCTATGGCCGCGTTTCCGGCATCACCAGCAACCTCGCCGGCGCGTCGGCCACGCTGGCTACCAACTTCCTGTACCAGCCGGCGAACTTGCAGCGCTATGCCTGGCGCTTCGGCAACGGCTTGCCGCGCCTAGTGACGCTCGACACGGATGGCCGCATTGCGCAGATGAGCAGCAGCGGCGTACACAACGTCACGCTGGGCTATAACAATGCAG
>NZ_WWCU01000093.1 GCF_009857595.1 Pseudoduganella aquatica
GGCTGGACCAGGAAGTCGAGCAGATCGCTTTCCACTGGGGCTCCTCGGGGGCTAGGGGTTCGGCGATGATGGCACTGCTTTGGCAACGCTACTTTGAGCGGGCGCAACGTAAGGCCAAGCAAGCCCCCGGACTGGTCATAGCCCTTAGCCTATTATTCATGCAGGAGGAGATTCCTGAGCTATTCGGTGAAACCTAGAATATAGCGAATTGGAACGTAGCAGTGTCGCGCTGCCGGGAAAGCAGTGGAACTATTCTTTCGCCGTCGCTTCTAAATAAGACCGATCGCTTACCTGAACCTGCTGCTCATAGTGAATCGCCTGTTGCAGACCCAGCAAGGATCAACTGTAGAGATATCGCATGCAACCCGACACCGGACTCCCGCACTCGTCTTTACCTTTCCAAATCCAACCGTGCCAGGCCGACCACGGTAAGACTACCCTCATCGTCGATTCGCAGGGGTTCGTGGTTGCCCGGATACCCAGCGCAGCCTGGAAGGAGAGCGCAGTCCTGGCGCACCCTCATGATCGCGGAAACGCAGCCTTGATCTTGCAGGCAGTCAATTCCTTCTATCCCATGCAGGCTGCGCTTAAACTGCTACGCGACCTGTTAGTGCTAGAGCGTCGTATGACTTCTGAATGTGACCCTGACTTACGGTGGGAATATACTGAGCATGTTGGTGCCGCACTCAATCACGCGGACCAACTCCTGGCAAACCTCGAAGCATGGCAAGCAGTAGATGCGCCAGCTATGCAGCGCATGGCTCGATTCTGAACTGAAGTCCAAGCATGCGAACCAATTTCAGCACGGCTTCAAAACTGGGGAGCCCGCCCGGAGAAAGCGATTGAGCCAATTCATGGGCATCGATCCCGCTTTCCCCGGCGAGTTGCGCCAAGCCAGAGGAGCGGGCGATATCGTCCAACGCCTGGGCAAGCAAGGCAGCGTCGCTGCCGCCCTCAGTAAAACAAGCTGTCAAATATAAGCCCACGTCCTCGCACGTCTGCAAATACTTTGAGCCGTCCCATTCTGTCAGCTGAATTGTCATTCTATGCCTCGTATATCACGCAATAGTTGCCGTGCTCGCTTGATGTCGTCACGCTGAGAAGACTTGTCCTCACCTGCTAGCAAGATGACTATCTCCATGCCACATCTCGCAAAGTAGATTCTGTAACCGGGGCCAAGGTGAATCCGCATTTCCGAGACGCCACCACCAACCGCAGCACAGCCGCCAAAGCTTCCGCTACGCGCACGCGCGATAGTACTTGGATGGAACCGGCGGCCGCCTTTTCCTTTAGGTTCCAGAGCCAGTCGTCAAAAACGGAAGCCGTTAGCACACGTAGCATCACGAACCTTCATTTTAGCAGCATGCCTAAACGCCTAACGCAGCCCTCAGCGTGGCAAGAAAAGGTGCGCTACCTTGGCGCTCCCTATTCGTTTTGACTTTCATAATTATTGAGCTCAACAAACTTGCGAAGGTCCTCCCAAACTTGTTCCAGGTTGGGCTGAGCTACTATCGCAGCGAGATTGGAAAGACGAAGTATTCGGCCTTTTGTTTCGAACACTCCAAGCGCGAATTTGAGAAGTAACGCGTCATCAGCACGGCCCGCAGCAAGCCACATTGCGCGAGCATCACTGGCCCAGCTGAAGGCTTCCATAGGGCTCCTTCCAAACTCTTGGCTTGGCCACATGTTTCGGAGATTTGCGAGCAACCTGTCCGCCCCCATGGCGTCCTTAAGTGCAGCAACCTGACCGTCAGTTAGCACGAATGGCATGGCAGGTGTGTCTTTTCCCAAGGTCGGCGATGGCAATTTATTCATGCCAGCGTCTCGACTGTGCACACGCCAAGTCTTAAGCGGTGCAGCAAGTGCGCTCCACTGAGCTGCGCTCAGATGAAGTGCCAGCGCAGGCAAGACCGCACCGTCGGCGAAGCGCAGGGTCAGTTCTTCGCCAGTTTCAGTTTCAACATAGATAAACTGACGAAGGTGTCGCACAAGTTCAGGCAAAGCCAAGTCCGTGTCGATTACCGTGACATGAAGCGGCGGCCAATGAGCGTTCACCATTGCCATCATGGAGCCGATCTTGTCAGCAGCCAGCGCTGCTTCCACGTCGATGAGTGGGGATCTCGAAAAACTTCACCGAAAATGGCATGATGTCGCAGAGCCAACACTGACCTTCTTCCGATGATCAAAACCAGCTTGTTTGCAGACCAGGAGCGCGAAGCGAAGCTGAACAAGCTTGGCG
>NZ_WWCU01000094.1 GCF_009857595.1 Pseudoduganella aquatica
GGCCGCGCCGGCCGGACGCCCGCGCCGCGCGAACAGCACCTGCGCCTCGAAGCGCTGCGGCCCGGCGCGGCGCATGGTGGTGCTGAAATGGTGGCCGTCGTTGCCGCGCGGCTGCCAGGGCGAACGCGCCACGATGCGCAGCGCGTCCTCGCCCAGCGGGCCGTCGCCGTCCACGTGCACTTCGGCGTTGGCCTTGTCGCCGACGAAGGCGCAGTTGTTCTCCACTTCGCGGCAATTCGATTCGAACTGGATGTCGACCTGGGGATTGAAGGCGAAATCGAAGCACACGTTTTCGGTGCAGTTGTTATGCACCACCGCGCACTGGTAGAACAGCGCGTCCATGCGCATCGGCACGATGTTGTCATAGGCGGCGATATAGGCGCCGGCGTCCAGCGCGGGGAACAGCACCGCGCCGTCGGCCCCGGTGAAGCCGGTGGCCGCCAGCAGCGCCTCGTCGGGCAGCCACTTCTTCACTTCGTCCACGTCGCAGTCCGCCATGGGCACGCCCTGCAGGGTGTGCGCCTTGTACAGCTTGATGGCGGCGTTGACCAGCGGCGCGCCGGTGACGCTGTCGCGCACCGTCACCTGGACCGCCCCGCGCAGATCCGCCTTGGCCGCCGCGTTCTTGATGTTTGCCATGTCTATCTCCTTAAAGGATGGTGCTACGGTATTCGGGGCGCGGCAACTGCACCGCGTCGCCGCACAGCGCGTTCAGGTCCAGCGTGCTGCGCAAGGCCCAGTGGGTCAGCAGCCTGCCCAGCAGCACGCTCTCGTCCTCGGGACTGAGGCGGCCGTCGGCACGGGCCTGGCCCAGCACGGCGAAGGCCAGCGAGGGGGCGGCGTCGTACATCTGCTGCGGCGCCCTGCTCCACTGCCGGTACAGGCTGGCCAGGCGGCGCGGCTGGCGCGCGCGCACCGCCATCACGTCCGGCAGGGTGCGCCCGCGCAGCAGCGCCGGCCGGTGCCGCGCCAGCAGCGCCGCGAAGGCCGGCAGGCTGTCCTCGAGCTGCAGCAGCAGGCGGCGCTGCTCCGGCGGCAGGCCGGTGAGCGGGTAAAACGATTCCCACAGCGCCGCCACCCGCCGCCACTGCGGATGCGGGAACAGCTGCTCGCCGAGCGCGCAGCTGAGCTTGACCCGTATCCATGGCGCCGGGTGCGGGTCCTCCGGGTTTACCCGGAACACGAATACGCGCGGCAGGCTGACCACGCCTATCAGCCCCATGGTGGCCACCACGCCGACCCGCGCCAGCGACCACAGGTCGGCCACCACTTCGGAGATCCAGCGCTCCCACAGCCGCCACACGTGGGCCGGCGTACCCTGGCTGCCGCCGCCCTGCATGGACTGCAGCACCGGGCGCAGCGAATTCACCAGGTCGAGCAGCGCAGCGCCCTGATGGCCGACCTCGTGGATCAGCGAGGAAGCGATGCTGCTGCCCACCATGCGCTCGCGCGGCACTCGCACGATGGCCACCGGGTTGTCGCCGCCGCCGGGCAGCCGGGTGCGCGCGCGGCGGATGGCCGCGCCCGGCCCCCGGTCCAGGTAGCAGATCACCGGCGGCGCGCGGTAGTAGCGGCCCGGCAGCGCCAGCGCGTCGGCCGACACCACGTCCAGCCCGGACAGCCACACGCCGTTCTTGTTTTCGCTGCGCTGCGTGATGACGTCGTTGAACAGATCGAACTGGGTCAGCGCGGCGTTGAACTTCAGGCGCAAAAAGGTGAAACGGCGCTGCGCTTCTTCCGCCGTCGCGTGGCGCGAGCCCGGACCTTGCAGCCATGCCAGGAAAGCCATCACCAGGCCATGCAGCCCGCGCCGCCCCTGCGCCAGGTGCGTCTCGATCGCTGTCTGCGCCGCCGGCAGCAGGGCCGCCGCCGGCACCATGGGTTCGATCAGCACGAAGGGGCGCACGCGCCGCAGGCGCGTAAGCAGCGAGCGCGCCTCTTGCGCCAGCATCCACCGGGCGTAGGAGCTGATGGCCATGGCACTCAGGCGCCGTAAAGGATGATCTTGCGGCCCTGGCGCGCCCAGCGGCCTGACGAGCCGGCGCCGCCGCCAGCCATACCGCCGCCAAGGCCAGCCCCGCCGCCGCCGTTCCCCAGGCCGCCGCCACGGTTGCCGGCCATGCGCTGCGCGCCGCC
>NZ_WWCU01000095.1 GCF_009857595.1 Pseudoduganella aquatica
GCCGCCAGCGGCCCGTCGCCGACCAGCCGCACGCGCAGCGCGGCGGCGTCGCCGGGCAGGCGCTGCAGCGCCGCCTGCAGGACCTTCACCCCTTTTTCCTCGGCCAGGCGGCCGACGAACAGGCCGCCTGCGCGCCCTTGCCAGGCCGGCTCCGGGCCGGGCTCGACAAAGTTGGGTTTGACGTCGATGCGCATGGCGGGCAGGCCGCCGGCGATAAACTGCGCGCGGCTGAAGTGGCTCAGCGCGATGAATCGGGTGCCGGGCCGGCGGTAGCTGCCGAGCAGGCGGTGGGTGGCCAGCGCCGCCGCCGCCGCGCCCGACTGCAGCACCGAGCCGTGGTAGCAGGCGCGGGTCACCGCGCGCCAAGGCGCGTGGCCGACGCAGTCGCGGCACACCCGGCCTTCGCGCAGCAGCATGGCTTGCGGGCACAGCAGGCGGAAATTGTGCAGCGTCTGCACCACCGGGATGCGGCGGCGCGAGCCCAGCCAGTGCGGCGCGGGCGAGATCAGCGGGAAGGTGTTGTGCAGGTGCAGCACGTCCGGCCGCGCGGCGTCGCACAGGCGCTCGATGTCGCGCACCGCGCGCGGCGACCAGAACGCGCTGAAGGCGCCCCGCAGCGGCGCCTGCACCAGTTCCGCGCTGTCGCGCTCGTAGACCTGGACCGCGTGGCCGGCCGCGCGCAGCAGGCGCGCCTCGGCCTCGGCCACCACGTCCTCGCCGCCGCGCTCGCGGTAGCGGTTGTGGACCAGCAGGATGCGCAGCGGCTGCTGCGTGCGCTCAAGTTTCATGGGGCCGTCCTTCATGGTGGTGGGATATGCTCTATTTCACCAAGCTGGCGCGCGCCCGCCTTGACTGTGCTCACGCGGGCAGATGACGGCGGCCATGGCCGCGCGCGCAGGGGGTTGCCGGCCAGGGCCAGGTAGCGCTGGCCGAGCAGGCGCGAGGCCGCCAGGTTCAGGTGGTTGTCGTCCTTGTACAGCGCGGTGCGCCCGATCGCCGTCAGGCATTCGTCCGGCCCGCACATGACGCGCTTGGGATCGATGACGATCAGCGAGGGATGGGCCGCGCGCAGCGCGTCGATGACGCGGTCCATCGAGCCCTGTTCGGCCTCGACCAGGGCGCGCGGCATATTGCAGTTGCGCGCCGCCGGCAGCCAGCCGCGCTGGCGCTGCAGCACGCAGCGCGGCAGGTCGGGCGCCACCGTCGGCGTGTCCTTCAGCAGCAGCGGCACGGCGCCGGCGCGCTCGATCCTGCCCAGCGCCGTGTCCAGCGCGCGCGCGAAGTCCTGTTCGCGGCCCAGGTATTGCCAGCGGCTGGCCAGCGCCACGTAGCGGAAGTGCGGCGCCATGGCCAGCAGGTCGGCGTTGCGGCGCTGGCAGGGCGTGGGGCCGCCCGGCTCGCCCTGGTAGAGGTCGATGGCCGAGCAGGCGCCCTCGACGAAATAGGCCAGCCGCATGCCGCCGTCGCGCGCCAGCTGTTCCAGCCAGGGCTTGAAGTGGTTGGCGTGCGAGTCGCCGAACAGCAGCAGCGACGCGCCCGGCGCGCGCGGGTCGCCGGCCACGCAGCGCTGCACCAGGTAGTCCAGCGTGACGCCCTGGTAGGCGCCGGACTTGATGGCGCAGGCGCCGGCCAGGTCGCGCTCGAAGGAGTAGCTGGCCAGCAGCTCGCGCGCGGCCGGGTCGAAGCGTCCCGGCACGCCTTCGCTGCTGTAGGAGTACAGCCCCAGCGCCAGGAAGGCGGCGGCCGGCCCGGCGTAGTAGCGCGCCGCGGCGGCGCGCAGTCCCGGCGCGCCGCGCCGGTGCAGCGGCTGCTCGACGTAGCGCCAGGTCAGCCAGGCCAGCACGAAGACCAGCAATAGCGCGGCGGCGGTGGCGTGCGCGTCCAGCGCCCCGTAGCGGTAGCGCAGCAGCGACAGCACCGGCCAGTGCCACAGGTAGAGCGAGTAGGACATGCGTCCCACGGCGGCCAGCCAGGGCAGGCCGAGCAGCGCGCTGAGCGGGTTGGAACGGCTGCCGGCGTACAGCAGCAGCGCCGCGCCCAGGCACGGCGCCAGCGTGTTCAGTCCCGGGTAGGGCAGTTCGCGCCGCAGCAGGGCCAGCGCGCCCAGCGCCAGCACGGCGCCGGCCGCCGCCAGCC
>NZ_WWCU01000096.1 GCF_009857595.1 Pseudoduganella aquatica
GGCCGGGCGCCGCCAGCGCACCGCGTAGGCCGCCAGCGCGCCCATCAGCAGCTCGTGGGCGCGGCAGCTGAGCAGGAAGTAGCTGGCCACCGGCCCGGTGTGCCACTCGGACCAGGCCAGCGCGGCTACGGCCAGCGCCGCCAGCGCGGCCGGAGTGCGGCGCGGCGCGGCGCGGTGCAGCAGCAACAGCAGCAGCGGGAACAGGAAGTAGAACTGCTCCTCCACCGCCAGCGACCAGGTGTGCAGCAGCGGGAACTCCTCGCTGCGCTGGCCGAAGTAGCCCCAGCTGCTGAGCGAAAAGAACAGATTGGAGGCGAAGGCCCAGGAGGCGGCCAGCGAGGTGGTGTAGAACAGGTAGTCGTTGGGGATCAGCAGGTAGCTGGCGGCCGCCAGCACCGCCAGCGACACCACGCCGTAGGCCGGCAGCAGGCGCGTGATGCGGCGCTGGTAGAAGGCGGCCAGGCTGAAGCGGTCCTGGGCCAGCGCGTCGGCCAGCACGCCGGTGATCAGGAAGCCGGAGATGACGAAGAACAGGTCGACCCCGGCGAAGCCGCCGGGCAGCAGGGCCGGCGCGGCGTGGAAGGCCAGCACCGCCAGCACGGCCACGGCGCGCAGGCCGTCGATGTCGGCGCGGTAGGGCGGCGCCGCGTTCATGGCCGCTCCGGCGCGCTGCGCGGGCAGGCGCCCAGCAGCAGCAAGGTCAGGAAGATCACCCACATCTGGCCGCGCGGGGCGAAGAACGAGGCCTCGCTCTGGTTGTGCATCAGGTAGGCCAGGGTGAAGGCCACGCTGCACGGGGCCAGCGCGCGGGCCTGGCGGTCCGGGTGCAGATAGCTGCGCGCCCAGCCGGCCAGCAGCAGGGCGAACAGCGCCAGCGCGGCGATGCCGCCGTTGACGGCGAGGTCCAGCGCGCCGTTGTGGTAGCTGGAATACGGCATGCCGGCTGTGCTGATCAGCTCGGCATGGTCGTCGAAGCTCCAGCCCAGCCAGGGCTTGGCGCCGATGGCGCGGTAGGCGTCCTGCCACACCTCGGCGCGCCCGGTGAGCTTGCTGTCCCGGCCCAGCATGTCGTACAGCCAGTCGAGCGGCAGCGCGCTCTTGAGCAGCTGGTACAGGCCGCCGCCCAGCACGGCCAGCAGCACCGCCCCCAGGTAGAGGCGCGGCCCGGCCGCGCGCCGCTGCCAGGCGCGCAGCAGCAGCAGCAGCAGCAGCGACACGGCCGAGCACAGCTTGGAGGTGACGCTGTCGGCGCCCAGCGCGGCGGCGGCGCCCAGCAGGCAGAACAGCAAATGCCAGCGGCGCCGCCGCGCCTGCGGCAGGCACACCAGCACGCAGGCGTTGGCCCAGAAGGTGGTCAGGGCCAGCGCCCCCAGGGTGTTGGGGTGGGAGGTCAGGCCTTGCCAGCGCTGCTGCCAGTCGATGGCGTAGCCCGGCAGGACGGCGACGGCGGCCAGCTGCAGCGCCATGTTCAGGCCCAGCACCGCGGCCAGCTGCGGCACCAGGCGCCAGGGCTGGTCGCGGTAATGCAGCGCGGCGGCCAGCGCGATCAGCGTCACGCCGGTGCCGTGCACGAAGTTCATGGCCACCTTGGCCGGGTAGGCGCTCCACAGCACCCCGGCCAGCAGCAGCAGCAGCAGGGCAGGCTGCTGCCAGTGGCGGCGCAGCAGCAGCGCCGCGCTGCGCGGATAGCGCAGCAGCAGCGCGCCGGCCGTGCCGTACAGCGTGGCCAGCAGCAGCAAGTTGGCCAGCGAGCTGAGCATGTTGGAGCTGGCGGCGGCCGCCGCCGTCATCTCCGCCACGTCGGCCACCAGCATGGGCCGGGTCGGCGCCAGGCTGTAGGCGATGGGCAGGCCGGAACTGGCCATGAAGGCCAGGAAGGGCAGGGCCATCAGGCGGCGCGCGCCGGGCGCGGCGTCAGCGCGGGCGGGGTGCACGGTATTCCTCCAGGTCGCGCCGCGCCAGGCAGCGCGCCAGCTGGCCGCCGGCCCCGGCCGCG
>NZ_WWCU01000097.1 GCF_009857595.1 Pseudoduganella aquatica
CAGCGCTGGCACCGGCCGCCGCCGGCCTGGCGCAGCTGTTCGGCGCCGCGCTCGACGAGGTGCGGCGCAGCCTGGCCGACGGCGAGGTGCGCTAGCATGCCGGCCTCCGGACTGCCACAGGTCACGTGGCGGCGCTGGTTCCGCCGCGACCGCGCGCACCGCCGCATCGCCCTGGTCGGCCTGGCGCTGCTGCTGCTGCTGGGCGGCGTCACTGTCGCGGTGGGCTGGGTGCTGCACGAGCGCGCGATCGACGACTGGCGCAAGCAGCTCGACAACCAGTCGCTGGTGCTGGCGGAGACGGTGTCCCAGTCCATGGCCTCGGCCTACCTTGTGCTCGACAGCCTGGACGACGCCGTGCAGCGCGCCGCGCCCCGCACGCCGGAGGCGCTGCGCCTGGCCATGGGGGGCGAGGCGGTGTTCCAGATGATGCGCGACAAGGCCAGCGGCGTGCCCCAGGTGGACGTGGCCACCATCGTCGGCGCGGACGGCGCCGTGCTCAATTTCACGCGCGCCTGGCCGGCGCCGGCCATCAACCTGGCCGAACGCGACTACTTCCTCTACCACCGCGGCGGCGCCGGCGGCGACTTCATCAGCAAACCTGTGCGCAACAAGGGCAATGGCCAGTGGACCTTCTATCTGAGCCGGCGCCTGGCCGCGCCCGACGGCCGCTTCCTGGGCGTGGCCCTGGTGGGCATTTCATGCGACTTCTTCAGCGCGTTTTTCCGCAATGTCAGCGTTGGCGAGCACGCCGCCATTTCCCTGTACCGCAGCGACTACGCGCTGCTGGCGCGCTGGCCCATGGTCGAGCAGTTGATGGGCAAGGAGGTCAGCAACGGCAGCACGCGCGCGGTGATCGCCTCCGGGCGCGACAGCGGCGTGGTGCTGCAGCGCGGCCCGCGCATGGCGGCCGGCAACCAGGAAGTGTTCCGCATGGGCGCCGTGCGCAAGGTGCGCAACTATCCGCTGATCGTCAACCTGACGGTGACCGAGGACCTGTTCCTGGACGGCTGGCGCCGCATTGCGCGCCTGCTGGGCGGTATCGCCGTGCTGGCCGGGGCGGCGCTGGCGGCGGCGTTCGCCGCCATGGCCGTCATCCTCAAGCGGCGCGAACGCGACGCCGAGCTGGCGCTGCACCTGAAGGCGCGTGCCGACGCGGCCAGCGAAGCCAAGTCGCGCTTCCTGGCCATGATGAGCCACGAGATCCGCACGCCCATGAACGGCATCGTCGGCATGTCCGAGCTGCTGTTGGAAACCCGGCTGGACGCGGCGCAGCGCGGCTACGCGGGCAATGTGCACAGCGGCGCGCTGGACCTGCTGCGCATCATCAACGAGATCCTGGATTTCTCCAAGATCGAATCCGGCCACATGGAATTCATCAATAGCAGCTACGACCCGGCCCGGCTGGTGCGCAGCGTGCTCGAGCTGCACCGCGCGGCCGCCGCCAAGAAGGGCTTGCAGCTCGAGGCCGCCATCGAGCGCGGCGTGCCGCCCTGGGTATGGGGCGATCCGGTGCGCGTGCGCCAGGTGCTGGGCAACCTGGTCAGCAACGCCATCAAGTTCACGCCGGCCGGACAGGTGACGGTGGCGCTGGCGGCGCGCCCGGACAGCCAGCCGGGCCGCCTGCGCCTGGGGTTCGAGGTGCGCGACAGCGGCATCGGCATCAGTCCGGCCGAGCAGGGCCGCCTGTTCGAGCCCTTTATCCAGGCCGACGACACCATCAGCCGCCAGTACGGCGGCACGGGCCTGGGCCTGGCCATCTGCAAGCGCCTGGTACAGCTGATGGGCGGCGAAATCTCCTGCGTCAGCGCACGCGGCGAGGGCGCCTGTTTCAGCTTTGCGCTGCCGACCAGCGCCGCCGCGCCGGCCGCGGCGCCGCCGCCCGCTTCCCGGCCGGCGGCGGCGGCTGACAGGCCGGC
>NZ_WWCU01000098.1 GCF_009857595.1 Pseudoduganella aquatica
CCGGCGGCAGCGGCGCCGGCCGCCAGCCGACGCAGCCGGACAGCCCCAGCAGCGCGGCGCACCATGCGGCGCGCACGCTCATGACACCGGGATGGGGCGGTCCTGCGCGGCGCGCGCGCACTCCCGGGCCAGCGCGCCCCCGGACTGGCGTTTCCCATCCATAGCGGCTTCCATATTCGCAACCTCCCATGTGCAGAGCCGCGCCGGCGCCGGCGGCCTGTCACGGTTGTACGCCGCAGCGCGCGGCGGGGGCTTGATGCGCGTCAAAGGTGCGCCGGATACGGCCCGGTGCCGATCGCGGGCAGGATTGATCCAGATCAAAGCGCGTGGCGGCGGCGCGGGACGACAATGGGCGCCTGGGGCAAGAAAGCGGAGGACACCATGAGCGATACCGAGGCGGCGCCGGCCCATCCCATGCTGCGGCTCACCGTCAATGGCCGGGCTGTCGAGGTGGCCGACGGCGCGACCTATCTGGATGCCGCCCGGGCCGCCGGCGTGCACATCCCCACGCTGTGCTACCACCCGCGCCTGCCCGCGCACGCGGTGTGCCGCATGTGCCTGGTCGAGGTGGCCGGCCGGCCCGATCCGCAGCCGGCCTGCGTGGCCAGGGCGGGCGCGGGCGATGTGGTCGAGACCGGGTCCGCCGCCCTGCACCGCTTTCGCGCCATGGACGCGCAATGGCTGCTGGCGCGCCACCCGAACGACTGCATGCGCTGCGAAGTCAACGGCGCCTGCCAATTGCAGAACCTGATCAGCGAAAACCAGTGGCAGGAACGCTGGGACCAGGTCGCGCGCGGCTCGGCCGCCCATCCGGAACACCGGCTGAGCGACCACACCTCGCCCAGCATCTGGCGCGACCTGGCCAAATGCATCGAATGCGGCCTGTGCGCGGACGCGTGCGGCGCCGCCGGCCAGCAGCAGTACGTGATCGGCTTCGCGCAGCGCGGCGCGGCGCGCCTGCCGGTGACGGTGTTCGACCAGCCGCTGGCCCACACCGGCTGCATCTCCTGCGGCCAGTGCACGCAGGCGTGCCCGGTCGGCGCGCTGGTGGAGACGCCGCACTGGCACGCCGTGCTGCAGGTGCTCGACGAGCACCGCCGCGTGTCGGCGGTACAGGTGGCGCCGGCCACGCGGATCGCCATCGGCGAGGAGTTCGGCATGGAGGCCGGCACGGTGAGCACGGGGAAAATGATCAGCGCCCTGCGCCGGCTCGGCTTCGACTACGTGTTCGACAGCAATTTCGGCGCCGACCTGACCGTCATGGAGGAAGCCAGCGAACTGCTGGCGCGCCTGGCGGACCCGGCGCAGCCGGCGGGCCGGCTGCCGCTGATGACCTCCTGCTGTCCGGGCTGGGTCAACTGGGTCGAGCTCAACCGCCCCGACCTGCTGCCGCACCTGAGCACCACCAAGTCGCCCCAGCAAATGCACGGCGCGCTGACCAAGCGCGGCGCGTTCGCGCGCAGCCTCGGGGCCGATTTTGCCGACGGCAAGGCGGAGCCCTACGTGGTCAGCGTGATGCCGTGCACGGCCAAGAAGGACGAGGCGCTGCGTCCCGGCATGGCCGGCGACATCGACCACGTGCTCACCACGCGCGAGCTGGCCCGGATGATCAAGGCGCGCGGCATCGCCTTCCACGCGCTGCCGGAAGACGGCCGCTTCGACCAGCCGCTGGGGCGCAGCACCGGCGCGGCGCAGCTGTTCGCCGCCTCGGGCGGCGTGATGGAGGCGATGGCGCGCACCGCCGCCCACCGCCTCGGCGCGGCCGGCGCCCAGCCGCTGGAATGGCA
>NZ_WWCU01000099.1 GCF_009857595.1 Pseudoduganella aquatica
CAGCAGCAGCGGCAGCGCCAGCGCCGCGCCCAGCAGCTGCAGCAGCTTGACGGCAAACCACAGCGCGCCGCGCAGCGGGGCGTAGCGCCGCACCACCACCCGGTAATAGGTCTGGCCGCCGCGGAAGGCGCGCCGCAGCGCCCAGCCCAGGCGCAGCCGGGCCGGCGGCACCGGCTCGCTGGCTTCGGCCTCGGCGCACCACACCAGGCGCCGCCCGGCCAGGTGCAGGCGGTAGAACCAGTCGGTGTCCTCGCCGCCGGTCAGGCCGAAGGCGGGGTCGAAGTAGGGCCCGCCGCCGTCGAGCACGCGGCGGTGCAGCATCACATTGCCGGCCCCGCCGTAGGGCAGGAGGGCGCCGGTGGGCAGGACGGGCTTGCGGAAGCTGGCCCGGCACCAGGCCGGGGCGCGCGCCGGCAGCACGCTGTGCACCGGGCCGAACACGGCGTCGGCGCGGTGCGCGTGCAGGCAGTGGTACAGCGCGCGCAGCCAGCCCGGCGCCGGGGTCTCGTCGTCGTCGATGAAGACGATGCAGGGCGCGGTCGCCAGCGCCAGCGCGCGGTTGCGCGCCAGCGCGATGTTCTGCTCCGGCTCGGTCTGGTAGACCAGGGGCAGCGTGTGGCTCAGGCGGAACGCGGCCGCGGCCGGATAGGCGCTGGCGCGCGCGTCGTTGTCGACCACGATGATGCGCAGCGCCAGGCCGGGCCAGGCCTGGGCCGGCAGCGCCGCCAGCAGCGCGGCCAGCAGGCCGGGGCGGCGGAACGTGGCGATGCAGACGTCGATCGCGGCCGGCGCGTCAGGGATGGGGGGCATGGCGCAGCTCCTTCCAGATCAGGATGGACAAGGTGATTTCGCCGGCCAGCAGGCCGAGCAGGGCGCCGCTCTGGCCGCACAGCGCCGTCAGCAGCGCGGTGGCCAGCACGGTGACGGCCGCGCTCGGCACGCCGAGCAGGGTCAGCGCGCGGAAGCGGTGCTGCAGCTGCAGCAGCAGCGAGCCGCCGCTGCGCGCCACCTGGAACAGCAGGATGGCGCACCACAGGGCCGCCAGCGGCGCCAGGCCGGGCACGGCGCGTCCGGCCAGCAGCGGCGCGACCCGGTCGAAGCAGGCCAGCAGCAGCAGGCTGTAGAGCAGGGCCAGCGCGGCCAGCGCCGCGCTCAGCTGCATGGACAGGGCGCGCATGCGCTGCGGCGCCTGCACGCGCAGCGCCGCCAGGCGCGGGATGGCGATCTTCTGCACCGCCGGCAACAGGAAGGAGGCCGGGGCGATGAACAGGCGCGCCAGGTTGGCCAGGCCGGCGCCGGACGGCCCCAGCAGCACGGCCAGGGCGTAGGTGTAGCTTTGCGTCTGCAGCCACGTCACGCCCACCCCGCCCAGCGCCCAGCGCCCGTGGCCCCAGGCGGCGCGGAACTCGGCCGCCAGCGCGGCGCGGCTCTGGCGCAGCGGCAGCGGCG
>NZ_WWCU01000009.1 GCF_009857595.1 Pseudoduganella aquatica
GGGTGGAGCACTGGTCGTCGCGCATGGTCATGACGACAGCGCGCTCCTGGGTTGTCAAATGTTTGTAGATTCTCGCCATGGCGGCACCTTACAGCAAAAGGTGTTGCACTTGGTCTTTGAGAACACCGGTAATACAATATGGATTACACAGAGTCTATCTATCTGCTTGACGAGCTCAAATCTTCTGCTTCTTTCAAAAGTGCAAAATTATACAAAAAAATTGATGGTGATTGGCACGAAATAGTCGAAAACAAAATTATCTTAAACTGCATCAATCGAAGAAAGGCAATGACTGGCACTTCGGCATGAAGGCGCACGTCGGCGTGGACATGGCCATTGGCTTGGTGCACAGCGTAGTCGGTACGGCGGGCAACGTGGCCGACGTCACGCAGGCGCATGCGCTGCTGCACGGCGGCGAAGTGATCGCGATGGGTGATGCGAGCTATCAGGGCGTGGCCAAGCGGCCCGAGAACGCCGGCTAGCCCGTCGTGTGGCACACCGCCATGCGCCCCGGCTTACGCAAGGCACTCAAGAAGGACAAGCTCAGCCGCGCCACCGAACGATTGGAGCAAAGGCCAGCGTGCGCGCCAAGGTCGAGCACTGCTTCCACGTCGTCAAATGCCTGTTCCGCCATCGCAAAACCCGCTATCGTGGACTGGCCAAAAATACGGCGCAGCTGTTCTCCTTGTTCGCTCTGGCCAATCTGGTGCTTGCACCCAGATTCCTTGGCAGCGCTTACACCCAAGTTGCGCCTCGAATTTGAAAAAGCGGCAAAGGCCATGCTGGAAACAGATTTTTTCCGCTCCACAGCCGATCATGTTTCCTGATTTTGATATCGCTGCGCCGGCGCGGATCTCCCTACACTCTGCTGGCGTCAGAAACTGAATTATTCAGCGCTTCCTAGGTCCGCCCGCAAGCGATACCCAGCGCCTCCTTATACGCCAAACCCGAATCTACGCCGAAATGACCAACTTGCTTCATTGCGCCGCTGTGAAGTTTAGTATCACGCGGAGCGTTCACCCGCTCAGCCCGCTATCTCGCCTCCAAACTCAAAGCCTTCTAGGATGTCTTGCGCCTTGGATTCGACTGATGAATCCCGCAAATGTCCACCGTCTAGGGCGGCTTTAAGGAAGTAGTAGTCTTCGATGTTTTCCAATCGTGCTTTTTTCATGATCGCCGCCAAACGCCTTGAATACTGAAGTGCCAAAGTTCCCAGCGTTGGCCCGCCCAGTTGTACTAACTTGGCATTTATCGCGGATTTTTTGGCCTCTGAGAGACTCAAGCTCATCTCAACGGCGTCTGACAGAGCCATTATTAGACCCCTGTGCGCGCGAGAGGGGGCCAATTTTTCAACAGCCCAATACCCTGTAGAAGGCAATACGTCTGGCGTCGACTTTCCGTTGAGAATGAACTCATCCATAAAGTAGTCCAAAAAATTAAGTAAGGCCGACCGCTCTGCATCGCTCATTTTATTTTTCATGCTTTCCCTCATTTGCAATGGTTGGGGGCACATAAAACCGAAAACCATCTACTTCAGCCGTGACTTCTTTACAGACACGTGCCCCCCCGTTGGCTTCGCACTCCGGGGGTACTTGTGCGCGCGTTCGCGTCGAACAAAGTAAGAGTACTGCTCCTAATAAAAGCAAAATGAGTGGCCGACCGTACCGAAATTCCATGGAATGCATTGAACAAGGGAAAAGCACGGCGTACCGCTGAACCCAACGGGAAAATTTTTTCATGATATGTCCGAGTACTGACGAGGTTGTTTAAAAAAAGACCCTTGTGCCCTGAGCAGAATTGGTCTTTTAGTATCTATACCGCCCGCCGGGGCGGTGGCGATGCGGCGGAAACTGCCCGACGCAACAGTCACTTTCATATTGGTTGGAGCGTTCCTGAACTTTTGAATTTTTAAGAAGAAAAAAGGATAATTACCCCCAGCGTAACCTTCATTGATGAGCTGTTCGATAGGAATGCAAATTTTTTAAAACTAGCAATTTGCAATTGTTGCGTTTCTAAAACGATTGGCCTTGCGGGCAATGGAGTTGTGCGCGGCTAGATCCCCTAGGGAACCGCTGAAATAATCAGCCTGTCTACGACTGCTGCGTCCGGCAGGCTGTCACAATAACGCTTCCTCCCCTGCGAGATCTGACGATGCAATCGAGCTTTTCTGATGCCGAGTACGCCAGCAAGAAGAAGCTGACGCGACGCGACCGCTTCCTGGCCGAGATCGAGGCCGCCACGCCGTGGCCGGCGCTGGTGGCGGCGATCTTGCCGTACTACCCGAAAGGCGATGGCCGTGGGCGTCCGCCGATTGGCCTGGAGCGCATGCTGCGCATATACATTGCCCAGCAATGCTTCGGCCTGTCGGACGAAGGCGTGGAAGATGCGATCTACGACAGCCAGGCCATTCGCGGCTTTGTCGGCATCGACCTGACGCACGAATCGGCGCCTGACGCGACCACGCTGCTGAAGTTCCGGCGTCTGCTGGAAAAGAACAATTTGACCCAGCGCATCTTCAACGAAATCAACGGCCACCTGGCTAGCAAAGGCCTGACGATGCGCGAAGGCACCATCGTGGACGCCACCTTGATCGCCGCGCCACCATCGACCAAGAACCACGATGGCGAGCGCGATCCGGAAATGCATCAATCGAAGAAAGGCAATGACTGGCACTTCGGCATGAAGGCGCACGTCGGCGTGGACATGGCCAGTGGCTTGGTGCACAGCGTAGTCGGTACGGCGGGCAACGTGGCCGACGTCACGCAGGCGCATGCGCTGCTGCACGGCGGCGAAGTGATCGCGATGGGTGATGCGAGCTATCAGGGCGTGGCCAAGCGGCCCGAGAACGCCGGCTAGCCCGTCGTGTGGCACACCGCCATGCGCCCCGGCTTACGCAAGGCACTCAAGAAGGACAAGCTCAGCCGCGCCACCGAACGATTGGAGCAAAGGCCAGCGTGCGCGCCAAGGTCGAGCACTGCTTCCACGTCGTCAAATGCCTGTTCCGCCATCGCAAAACCCGCTATCGTGGACTGGCCAAAAATACGGCGCAGCTGTTCTCCTTGTTCGCTCTGGCCAATCTGGTGCTTGCACCCAGATTCCTTGGCAGCGCTCACACCCAAGTTGCGCCCCGAGTTTGAAAAGCGGCAAAGGCCATGCTGGAAACAGACTTTTGCCGCTCCACAGCCGATCATATTTCCTGATTTTGATATCACTGCGCCGGCGCGGCTCTCCCTACACTCTGCTGGCGTCAGAAACTGAATTATTCAACGCTTCCCTAGTGCGCTCAATAAACTCACCCCATCAGCGCGCGCACATGGGCCGCGGCGCCGCCCGCCAGGCCGGCCAGGCTGTAGCCGCCCTCGAGGATAGAGACCACCCTGCCCTTCGCAGTGTCGGCCGCGATGGCCATCAGCTCCCGCGTGATCCAGTGGAAGTCCTTATCATCAAGCTGCAGGCCGGCCAAGGGGTCGTCGCGGTGGGCGTCGAAGCCGGCGGAGATGACCAGCAGCTCGGGCGCCCAGGCGCGCACCGCCGGCAGCAGTTCCAGCCGCATGCGGTCGCGGAAGGCGGCGGAGGCGCAGCCGGGGGGCAGCGGCACGTTGAGGATGTTGTTGCGGCTGCCGGTCTCGCTGCGCAAACCGGTGCCCGGATACAGCGGCGACTGGTGGCAGGAGGCGTAGAATAGCCCCGGCAGCGGCGAGAACGCGGCCTGCGTGCCGTTGCCGTGGTGGACGTCGAAATCGACCACCACCACCCGCTCCAGCTCATACGCGCGGCTGGCGTGGGCGGCGGCGATGGCGGCCTGGTTGAAGATGCAGAAACCCATGGCGCGGTCCGGCTCGGCGTGGTGGCCGCAGGGCCGCGTGGCGCAGAACACATTGGCCGCTTCGCCCAGCATGACGTCGTCCACGCCGGCGCAAGCCGCGCCTATGCAGCGCATCACCGCGCGCCAGGAGCCGGGGGACAGCATGGTGTCGCCGCCGTCCAGCGGCACCACACCGCTCGTTGGCAGTGCTTCGGCCACGGCGTCGTAGTAGTCGGCGTCGTGGATCAGCTCGGTCTGGGCGCGCGTGCCCAGCGGGGCTTCGCGCCAGTCCAGCGCGGCGAATTCGGACGTCTTCAGCGCTTCGAGCACCAGCGCCAGCCGCTGCGGCGATTCAGGGTGGCCCGCGCCGGGCTGGTGGTCGTAGCAATCGACGTGGGTGTAGACGCGGGTATGGACGTGCTTGCGCGGTTTCGTCATGGCTGGCCTTGCTCGTGGAGGAACAGGTTGTCCGCGCCGGTGTCGCGGATGATGGCGGCTGCGTCGGGCGCGTCCTGCGGCGCGATCAGCAGCGCAATGCCGTGCGGCTTGAGCGCGGCGGCGGCGTGGCGGAGGTTGTTCACCAGCGTCTGGCGGGCCAGTTCCGGCGCCAGTCCCGGCTGCGGCAGCCCGGTCAGGCAGCGCAACTGGCGCACGCCCAACGGGCGGGCGTAGCGGATGGCTTCTTCCACGCCGTAGCGGAACTCGGCGCAGCGCGACGGCTGGTTGGCGATGCCGCGCTCGCCGCCCACCCAGTCGCCGGCGGGCAGGCAGAAGCGCACCAGATGCAGGCCGTGGCAGCAGAGCCGGTGGGCGATCTGCTCCACTGGGTACAGATAGGGGAACAGGCATTCCACGCGCTCGAAGCCGGCTTGCGCCGCCGCGTCGAAGCGGTCCAGGAAGGCCAGTTCGCCGTATAGCGCATTCAGGTCGGCAACCGGCGCGGGGATGGCGCCGGGCGCCGACAGCGCGGCGGTTACAACGGCGGGCTCCCCATGCGTCCCGCCTGGCGTGACGTACTGCACGGCTGCCGCCGCTTCAGATCACGCGTTCGTCGCGCAGCGCGGCGATCTGCGCGGCGTCGTAGCCCAGCTCGCGCAGCACCTCCTCGGTGTGCTCGCCCAGCAGCGGCGAGCGGGTGACCTCGGTGGCGCTGTCGGACAGCTTGATGGGGTTGCCCACCGTCAGATACTTGCCGCGCTCGGGATGGTCCACTTCCACGATGGTGCCGCTGGCGCGCAGCGACGGTTCCTCGGCGATTTCCTTCATCGACAGGATAGGCCCGCACGGAATGTCGTATTTGTTCAGGATGTCCATCACCTCGAACTTGGTGTGCTCGCGGGTCCACTCCTCCACCGTGGCGAAGATGGACATCAAACGCGGCAGGCGCGCGCGCGGTGTGGCGTAATCGGGATCGCTGATCCAGCCTTCGCGGCCTATCACCTTGCAGATCGCCGGCCACACCGGCGCCTGGGCGATGAAGTAGATGTAGGCATTCGGGTCGGTCTCCCAGCCCTTGCACTTGAGGATCCAGCCCGGCTGGCCGCCGCCGGACGCGTTGCCTGCGCGCGGCACCGAGTCGCCAAAGGTGCCGCCCTCGGCAAACTGCGGGTATTCCTCCATGGTGCCGGTGCGCTCCAGGCGCTGCTGGTCGCGCAGCTTCACGCGGCACAGGTTCAGCACTGCGTCCTGCATGGCCGTATCGACCTTCTGGCCCCGGCCGGTGGCATTGCGCTGGAACAGCGCGGTGACGATGCCCAGCGCCAGGTGCAGGCCGCTGCCGCTGTCGCCGATCTGCGCGCCGGTGACGACCGGCGGACCGTCGGCGAAGCCGGTGGTGGCGGCCGAACCGCCCGCGCACTGGGCCACATTCTCGTACACCTTGCAGTGCTGGTAGGGACCGGGGCCGAAGCCCTTGACCGAGGCCACGATCATGCGTGGATTCAGCTCCTGGATGCGCTCCCAGCTGAAGCCCATGCGGTCCAGGGCGCCGGGGGCGAAATTCTCCACCAACACGTCGCAGTCGCGTATCAGGGTCTCCAGCACCTGCTTGCCCATGGTTTTCTTGGTGTCCAGCGTGATGGAACGCTTGTTGTGGTTCAGCATGGTGAAATACAGGCTGTCCACGCCGGGAATGTCGCGCAGCTGGCCACGGGTGGCGTCACCCTCCCCGGCTCTTTCCACTTTGATCACATCGGCGCCGAACCAGGCCAGCAGCTGGGTGCAGGTCGGCCCCGATTGCACGTGGGTGAAGTCGAGGATGCGCACCCCGTCTAATGCTTTGCTCATGGGTCTATCTCCAGTAGTTATAATTTTTTGATGGCTAGTATGGCATGCGGCTTGCACCGCGAGATAGTCCCATCATAGGCAGCGGCTGAGACAACACGCATTGACCCCGGTCAAGATTCGCAAGATGGCCCCTGTCCCGTCAATTTGTGGAAAATTGACTGCGGTCATCGGCGTGCGCGCCCACCCGCGCCTACCATCGGATTCCCCCATTTCTAGAGAGGAAACCATGCGCGCCATCGAAATCACCCAGCCCGGCGGCCCGGAAGTGCTGCAACTGTGCGAGCGCCAGCGCCCGTCGCTGCAGCCGGGCCAGGTGCTGATCAAAGTCCACGCAGCCGGCGTCAACCGGCCCGACCTGCTGCAGCGCGCCGGCAACTACCCGGTGCCGCCCGGCGCGTCCGACCTGCCGGGGCTGGAGGTGGCCGGCGAGATCGTGGCCGGACATGTCGGCGACAGCGGATGGCGCATCGGCGACATGGTGTGTGCGCTGGTGCAGGGCGGCGGCTATGCGCAGTACTGCGCGGCGCAGATCGAGCTGTGCCTGCCCATTCCGCAGGGCTGGTCGCCGCTGGAAGCGGCTTCGCTGCCCGAGACCTTCTTTACCGTGTGGAGCAATGTGTTCGACCGCGCCGCGCTGGCGCCCACCGAGACGCTGCTGGTGCAAGGCGGCAGCTCGGGCATAGGCGTGACCGCTATCCAGCTGGCCAAGGCGCTGGGGCACCGGGTGTTCGCCACGGCGGGGTCGGATGAGAAGTGCCGCGCTTGCGAAGAGCTGGGGGCGGACCTGGCGATCAACTACCGTACCGGCGACTTTGCGGCGGCGGTCAAGGACGCCACCGGCGGCAAGGGCGTGGATGTGATACTGGATATGGTGGGCGGGGCGTATGTGCCGCGCGAGCTGGCGTGCCTGGCGGACGACGGGCGGCTGGTGTTTATCGCGCTGCTGGGCGGGGGCAAGGCGGAAGTGCCGCTGGGGCAGATACTGCTGCGGAGGTTGACGGTGACGGGGTCCACTCTGCGTCCGCGTCCGGTGCTGTTCAAGGCGGCCATTGCGCGGCAGTTGCTGGCGCGCGTGTGGCCGCTGCTGGAGGATGGCTTGATCAAGCCGGTGATTTACCGCATTTATGCGCTGGAAGAGGCGGCGGAAGCGCATGCGCTCATGCAGAGCAGCACGCACATTGGGAAGGTGATGTTGAAGGTTGTGTGAGGTGATGTGCGCGGCGTGCCATCGTAGGGCGGGTTAGGAGGCGCCAGCCGACGTAACCCGCCAAGGTGCCGCCAACGGCTCAATGGCGGGTTACGGCGGCTGCGCCGCCTAACCCGCCCTACGTCGGAACAGGTTTCGACAAGGCCTGGGCCGCCGGGGACAAGCGCACGAGATTGGCCTGGATGGACGCCAGCACCAGCGGCGCCAGCCCCTCCCCGCCGTGTTCCGCCACATGCGCCAGCAACTGCCGCCGCATGGGCGGCGCCCAGTAGCGCTGCAGGTGGTTCGCGATCTCGCTGTTGGCCTCTTCCTGGTCCGGGTAGGACGCAAAGAAAGTGCCGATCTGGTTGGCCATAATGACCAGGTGGTGAATATTCATCATCTCTCCTAATCTCAAGCCGGCTGCGCCGCAGCGTCTTTGTGGGCCATCTGCTCTTCGTGGAAGCGCGCAAACTCCAGCTGCCAGTCGGACTGCTGCTGCACCGGCATCACCTGCACCGCCGTCACCTTGTATTCAGGGCAGTTGGTGGCCCAGTCCGAATTCTCGGTGGTGATCACATTGGCGCCCGATTCCGGGAAGTGGAAGGTGGTGTACACCACGCCCGGCTGCATGCGCTCCGTCACCAGCGCGCGCAGCACGGTCTCCCCTGCCCGGCTCTGGATGCCCACCCACTGGTCGTCCTTGATGCCGCGTTCCTGCGCGTCGTGCGGGTGGATCTCCAGCCTGTCCTCCGCGTGCCAGCGCACGTTCTCGGTGCGGCGCGTCTGCGCGCCCACGTTGTACTGCGACAGGATGCGGCCCGTGGTCAGTATCAGCGGATACATGCGCGTCACCTTCTCGTCCGTCGGCACGTACTGCGTAATGATGAAGCGCCCTTTCCCGCGCACGAACTGGTCGATGTGCATGGTCGGCGTGCCTTCCGGCGCGGCGTCGTTGCACGGCCACTGGATGCTGCCCAGCTTCTCCAGCTTCGCGTAGCTCACGCCGCTGAAGGTTGGCGTCAGGCGCGCGATTTCGTCCATGATCTGCGACGGATGCGTGTAGTTCATCGGATAGCCCAGGCGGTTCGCCAGTTGCACCGTCACCTCCCAGTCCGCATAGCCGGCCTTCGGCGCCATCACCTTGCGCACGCGCGAGATGCGCCGTTCGGCGTTGGTGAAGGTGCCGTCCTTCTCCAGGAAAGAGGAACCCGGCAGCAGCACGTGGGCGTATTTGGCGGTCTCGTTCAGGAAAATGTCCTGCACCACGATGCACTCCATCGCTTCCATGGCCGCGATCACGTGCTGGGTGTTCGGGTCCGACTGCACGATGTCCTCACCCTGGCAATACAGGCCCTTGAAGCTGCCGTCCAGCGCCGCTTCAAACATGTTCGGAATGCGCAGGCCCGGTTCGGCCTGCAGCTCCACGCCCCACGCAGCCTCGAACTGCATGCGCACCGTGGTGTCGGACACGTGGCGATAGCCCGGCAGCTCGTGCGGGAAGGAGCCGATGTCGCAGGAGCCCTGCACATTGTTCTGGCCGCGCAACGGGTTCACGCCCACGCCTTCGCGGCCCACGTTGCCGGTGGCCATAGCCAGGTTGGCGATACCCATCACGGCGGTCGAACCCTGCGCATGCTCGGTCACGCCCAGGCCGTAGAAGATGGCGCCGTTGCCGCCCTGCGCAAACATGCGCGCCGCGCCGCGTACCTGCTCGGCAGGCACGCCGGTCACTGCCTCCATCGCTTCCGGCGAGTTGGCTTCCTGCGCCACAAAGTCACGCCACTGGTGGAAGGCGCGGTCGTCGCAGCGTTCGGCGATGAACTGTTCTGCAAGCAGGCCTTCGGTCACGATCACATGGGCCAGCGAGCTGACCATGGCCACGTTGGTGCCGGGACGCAGCTGCAAATGGTAGTGCGCGCGGACGTGCGGCGACTTCACCAGGTCAATGCGGCGCGGATCGATCACGATCAGTTTCGCGCCCTGGCGCAGCCGGCGCTTCATGCGCGAGGCGAACACCGGATGACCGTCGGTAGGATTGGCGCCGATCACCATGATGACGTCCGACTTGGCCACCGAAGCGAAAGTCTGCGTGCCGGCCGATTCGCCCAGCGTCTGCTTCAAGCCGTAGCCGGTGGGCGAATGGCAAACGCGGGCGCACGTGTCAACGTTGTTGTTGCCGAAAGCCGCGCGCACCAGCTTCTGCACCAGGTAGCCTTCTTCATTGGTGCAACGCGAGGACACGATGCCGCCTATCGAATCGCGGCCATGCTTGGCCTGGATGCGCTTGAATTCGGAGGCCGCGTAGTCCAGCGCCTCGTCCCAGGACACTTCCTTCCACGGGTCGGTGATCTTGGACCGTATCATCGGCTTCAGGATGCGGTCCTTGTGCGTGGCGTACCCCCACGCGAAGCGGCCCTTCACGCAAGCGTGGCCTTCATTCGCCTTGCCGCTCTTGGTCGGCACCATACGTACCACTTCGCTGCCCTTCATTTCCGCGTCCAGCGAGCAGCCCACGCCGCAATAGGCGCAAGTGGTGGTCACCTTGTGCTCGGCCTGGCCCAGCCAGATCACCGATTTCTCCTGCAGCGTGGCGGTCGGGCAGGCTTCCACGCAGGCGCCGCAGGACACGCACTCCGATTCCATGAAGGTCTCGCTCTGCCCGGCCGACACGCGCGACTCGAAGCCGCGTCCGGAAATCGTCAGCGCAAACGTGCCCTGCGTTTCCTCGCAGGCGCGCACGCAGCGGTTGCAGACGATGCACTTGGACGAGTCAAACGTGAAGTAAGGATTCGATTCATCCTTCTTCAGCTTCAAATGGTTGGCGCCCTCGTAGCCGTAGCGCACCTCGCGCAGGCCGGTCACGCCGGCCATGTCCTGCAGCTCGCAGTTGCCGTTGGCCGGGCAGGTCAGGCAGTCCAGCGGGTGGTCGGAAATGTACAGCTCCATCACGCCCTTGCGCAGCTCCTGCAGCTTGGCCGTCTGCGTGCGCACCACCATGCCCTCCTCCACCGGCGTGGTGCAGGAAGCGGGATAGCCGCGCCGGCCCTCGATCTCCACCAGGCACAGGCGGCAGGAACCGAAGGGCTCCAGGCTGTCCGTGGCGCACAGCTTGGGAATATTGGTGCCGCTTTCGGCGGCGGCGCGCATCACCGACGTGCCGGCGGCCACCGTCACGCGCTGGCCGTCTATGGTCAGGGTAACGAAGTCCGTGGCTACGCTGGGCGGGGTGCCGAAGTCGCGGCTGATAATTGTCTCGATCATCTATGTCTCCTAGGCGGCGCGCTGGTCTTCGGAGACCTGGCCGAAATCTTGCGGGAAGTGGTTCAGGGCCGACAGCACGGGGTATGGCGTCATGCCGCCCATCGCGCACAGGGAGCCGTGCAGCATGGTGTCGCACAGCTCGCGCAGCAGGATCACCTGCTTGGGACGCTCGCTGCCCTCGCGGATCTTGTCGATCACCTCCACGCCACGGGTGGAGCCGATGCGGCACGGCGTGCATTTGCCGCACGACTCCACGGCGCAGAACTCCATCGCGTAGCGCGCCAGCTTGGCCATGTCGGCGCTGTCGTCATGCACCACGATGCCGCCGTGGCCCAGCACGGCCCACAGCGAAGCGAAGGCCTCGTAGTCGAGCGGCGTGTCCCACTGCGACTCGGGCAGATAGGCGCCCAGCGGGCCGCCCACTTGCACCGCCTTGATCTGGCGGCCGGAAGCGCTGCCGCCGCCGTATTCAAACAGGATGTCGCGCAGGGTCACGCCGAAGGCCAGCTCGATCAGGCCGCCGTGCTTGATATTCCCCGCCAGCTGCACCGGCAAGGTGCCGCGCGAACGGCCCATGCCGTAGTTCTGGTAATAGGCCGCGCCCTTGTCGAGGATGAGCGGCACCGCCGCCAGCGACAGCACGTTGTTGATGACCGTGGGCAGACCGAACAGACCGGCCAGCGCAGGCAGCGGCGGCTTGGCGCGCACCACGCCGCGCTTGCCCTCGATACTCTCCAGCAGCGCCGTTTCCTCGCCGCAGATGTAAGCGCCCGCGCCCTTGCGCACCTCCAGGTCGAAAGCGCGACCCGAGCCCATGATGTCCTGGCCGAGGAAGCCCGCTTGCACGGCGGTGGCAATCGCGTGGTTCAGGTTAGCGATGGCGTGCGGGTATTCGCTGCGCACGTAGATGTAGCCCTTGTTCGCACCCACCGCCAGTCCGGCGATGGTCATGCCCTCGATCAGCATGAAGGGATCGCCCTCCATCACGATACGGTCGGCAAAGGTGCCCGAATCGCCCTCGTCCGCATTGCAGACGATGTACTTCTGCGGACCGGCCGCCTTCAGCACCGTGTTCCACTTGATCCCGGTCGGGAAAGCCGCGCCGCCACGGCCCCGCAGGCCGGAAGCGGTAACGGCAGCCACGATCGCGGCGGGCTCCATCGCCAGCGCGTTGCGCAAGCCCTTGTAGCCATCATGCGCCTCGTAGTCGGCCAGCGACAGCGGATCGGTGACGCCGGCGCGCGAGAAAGTCAGGCGGCTTTGCCTGGCCAGGTAAGGAATCTGCTCCACCAGGCCCAAGGCCAGCGCATGCTTGCTCTCGCCGAGATGGAAGCCCGCCTCGAACAGCGCGCCCACGTCCGCCGCGTCCACCGGGCCAAAGCCGATGCGGCCTTCCGCCGTGGCCACTTCCACCAGCGGCTCCAGCCACAGCAAGCCGCGCGTGCCGTTGCGGACGATGTCGACGTCAACACCGCGGCGCGCAGCTTCGGCGGTGACGGCTGCCGCCACGTCGTCGGCGCCCAGCGCCAGCGCGGTCGAATCGCCGGGAATGTAGATGCGGATGCTCATGCTGCCTCCTTCACTTTGGCCAGCAGCGCGTCGAAACGGGCCGGGGTAACGCGCGCATGCAGCGCCTCGTTAATCATCATCGACGGCGCGGTGGCGCACTGCCCCAGGCAGTAGACCGGCTCCAGCGCGAACTCGCCGTCCGTGCTGTGCGCATGCAGCTTGCAGCCCAGCGCGCTCTCGGCGTGCGCCAGCAGCGCGTCGCCGCCCATGCTCTGGCAAGCCTCGGCGCGGCAGATCTGCACCACCTGGCGCGCCGGCGCCTCGGTACGGAAGTAATGATAGAAAGTGATCACGCCGTGCACCTCGGCGCGCGACAGGTTGAAAGTGGAGGCGATTTCATCCACCTGTCCGGGCGGGATATAGCCGATAGCATCCTGGATCGCGTGCAGGACCGGCAACAACTGGTCCTGGGCGCCGCTGCTGGCGGCAAGGATGGCGCTTGCCTGGGGAATACGCTGCTGCATAATGCCTCCGTCGTTTTTATTGTGTGCCGTGTGCCGGATGAGTTATGTTCTCAAGAACATATATTCCGGTTAATATTCACGGATAAGCCTAGGCTAGCACTGTAAAAACAGCAACGCAATATGAAGGATTTTGCATATGTTCAAAGTTGAGATCCGCCCCGACTGGGTGCTGCGCCACCCGAACGGGCAAACCGTGCCCCTGCCGGTGCTGCTGGACCTGCTGGCGGCGGTGCGCAGCTCGGGCAGCATCAGCCAGGCCGCCAAGACCTGCGGCATCTCCTACCGCCACGCGTGGGGATTGCTGAACGAATTCAACGAACAATTCGGCGCCGAGCTGGTGCACAAGTCGCGCGGATCGGGCACGGTGCTGTCGCCTCTGGCGGACAAATTGATCTGGGCCGACAAGCGCATCGCCGCCCGCCTCAGCCCCATGCTGGACAGCCTGGCCTCCGAACTGCAGCAAGAACTGGCCAGCCTGCTCGACGAGCGCCCGCCCGCGCTGCGCCTGACCGCATCGCACGGCTTCGCGGTGGCGGCGCTGGTGAGCCGGCTGGAACAGCAAGGCGTGCTGGTGGACCTGCAATACCGCAGCAGCACCGAAGCGGTGGCGGCGCTGGCGCGCGGCGAATGCGACCTGGCAGGCTTCCACCTGCCCGTGGGCGAGTTCGAAGGCGCGGCGGCCGCAAAATACCGCCCCCTGCTCGACCCGGGCCGCCAGATGCTGGTCCACCTGGCCTACCGCATGCAGGGCATTTTCACCGCCAAAGGGAATCCGAAAGACATCCGCACGCTGGACGACCTGGCGCGGCAGGACGTGCGCTTCGTGAACCGCCAGCGAGGCTCGGGCACGCGGCTGCTGCTGGAACTGCTGCTGAACGGGGCCGGCATCGCGCCGGACCGCATCAACGGCTTCGAAAGCGCCGAATTCACGCACGCGGCGGTGGCCGCCTACGTCGCCAGCAACATGGCCGACGCCAGCTTCGGCGTGGAAACCGCCGCCCGCCGCTTCGACCTCGACTTCGTGCCCGTGGTGCGCGAACGCTACTTCTTCGCCTGCTCCCGCGAAGCCCCCGCCGCCCCCCTGGTCGCCGCCGCGCTGGCCGTGATGGAAAGCGCTGAATTCAAGGACACGCTAGCCGCCCTGCCCGGCTACGACGGCGCCCTCAGCGGCCAGCGCCTTTCCCTGCAGTCACTTTTCTAAGGCATTCCGCCACCACGAGAGGGTGCGAAGAATGATTGCGCTATTCTTTTTATGTTATAAAATGGTATCAGATTTTCTAAAGATAAAGGTAATGCGGATGAAATTGCTGTGCGCACTGATTTCAAGCTTTGCAATCGCCTGCCTGGCCGCGTCGCCAAACGCGTTGGCGATTGGGCAAAAGAAGTTCGTGGACTCCGGCACGGCCGCCGGCGTGGAACTGATCTCGCGCGGAAAAGCAGCCGCCATCCATTTGGATGGCGATGATTACCCCGGCGTGCTGCGTGCTGCGCGCGACCTTCAAAACGACATCGAAAAAGTGGGTGGCCAGCGCCCCGCATTGAGCCTGCAAAACGCAACCAGTGCAGCTGGCGGCCAGGACGTGATCCTGATCGGCACCATCGGACACAGCCGCCTGATCGACCAGTTGATCGCACAAAAGAAGCTCGACGCCAGCGCCATCAAGGACCAGTGGGAAGGCTACGTGGTGCAAGCGGTTAAATCACCCATGCCCGGCGTGGCGCGCGCACTGGTGATCGCCGGCAGCGACAAACGCGGCACCATCTTCGGCATCTACACGCTGTCCGAGCAGTTGGGCGTGTCACCATGGTATTGGTGGGCGGACGTGCCGGTTCCCCACAAGGACCGCGCTGTAGTGCCATTCGGCACACTGGTGAATGACCGCCCTGCCGTGAAGTACCGCGGCATCTTCCTCAACGACGAGGCGCCCGCGCTGACCAACTGGGCCAAGGACAAATTCGGCGGCTTCAATCACCAGTTCTACGAAAAGCTGTTTGAACTGATGCTGCGGATGCGCTCCAACTACCTGTGGCCTGCCATGTGGTACTCGGCGTTCAACGACGACGACAAGGAAAACGCCAGGCTGGCCAATGAGATGGGGATTGTGATGGGCACCTCGCATCACGAGCCGATGATGCGCTCGCAGCAGGAATGGCACCGTTACGGCAAAGGACCGTGGGACTACGAGAAGAATGGCGACGCCTTGCGCAAGTTCTGGGCCGAAGGCCTGCGCAACAGCCACGACTACGAACAGGTGATCACGATGGCGATGCGGGGCGACGGCGACGAGCCCATGTCCGAGCAAGCCAACGTGTCTCTGTTGCAGAACATCGTAAGCGACCAGCGCAAGCTGATTGCAGCCGAGTGGAACAAGGATCCAGCCAAGGTGCCGCAGTTATGGGCCTTGTACAAGGAAGTGCAGGAATACTACGACAAAGGCATGCGCGTGCCGGACGACCTGCTGCTGTTGATGTGTGACGACAACTGGGGCAATATCCGCCGCCTGCCGACAGCGGAGGAACGCCGGCGCAGCGGCGGCGCCGGCATCTACTACCACTTCGACTACGTGGGCGTACCGCGCTCCTACAAATGGCTCAACGTGACCCAGATTTCCAAGGTGTGGGAACAAATGAACCTGGCCAGCGAGTTTGGGGCGGACCGCATGTGGGTGGTCAACGTCGGCGACCTGAAGCCCATGGAAATACCGACCGAGTTCTTCCTCAGCTACGCCTGGGATCCGAAGGTTTGGCCGGCCGAACGCCTGGGCGACTATCTGAAACAGTGGGCTGCGCGCGAATTCGGCGCCGCCCACGCGGACGACATTGCCGATATCGTCAACCAGTACACGCGCTTCAACGCGCGCCGCCGCCCCGAGCAGCTCGATCCGGCCACCTACAGCCTGGTGAACTACCGGGAGGCCGAACGCGTGGTCAACGCCTACAACGGCCTGGCCGAGCGCTCACGGCGCCTCGCTGCAGCCCTGCCGCCGCAGCAGCGCGACGCGTTTTTCCAGTTGGTGGAGTATCCTGTGCGCGCTTCGGCCAACGCGCTGGACATGTACGTCAGCGCCGGCATGAACCGCCTTTACGCGAACCAGGGCAGGATCACCGCCAACGACATGGCGGCCAGGGTGCGCGCGCTGTTCGCCAACGATGTGGAGCTGGCACGCCAGTACCAGCAAGACGTCAGCGGCGGGAAGTGGAAACATATGATGTCGCAGACCCGTTTCGGCTATACCAACTGGGACCAGCCATACCGCGATGTGATGCCGGCTGTGAGCGAGCTGCGCGTTCCCGTGAATGGCGAGCTTGCGGCTCCGAACGGCATCCATCCTAGCGACCAGATGGGGATAGCGTTGGAAGGAGAGACCGTCGCATGGCCTGTGTTCCCGATCAAACCGCTGGTGCTGCCGCAGCTGGACGTGTTTCAGAAGCAGGCTGGCCGCATCGAACTGTTCAACCGTTCAAGCACGCCCTTTACGTTCAGCATCTCCGCCAATCAGCCTTGGGTGCGCCTGAGTACGAGCGGTGGAACCGTCGAGAAAACGCAGCTGGTTGAAGTTGATGTGCAGTGGGACCAGGCGCCACTGGGCGACAGCCGCGCGGAACTGACAGTGACCGGGCCGGACAAGGCCAGCGTGAAGGTGGCCGTCCCGGTCCGCAACCCTGCCGCAGTGCGGCCGGAGCAGGCATCCGGGCACGTGGAGACGCGCGGCGTGATAGCCATCGAGGCAGAGCACTACACTGCGGCGCCGAGCGCACCAGGCCGCCGCTGGCTGAAGATTCCTGACTACGGCCGTACTTTGTCCGGCATGACCGTATCGCCCGCGAATGCGGGGGCGCTCGATCTGCGCGATGGCATGCAGCTGCAATATGCCGTAAACATTTTCAATCCCGGCAAGCTGCAAGTTGAAGCGGTGCTTGCGCCGACGCTTAAATTCATGCCAGGCAGCGGCTTCCGCTACGCGATCTCCTTTGACGATGAAGCGCCCCAGGTAATCAATATCCATGCGGATGAATCCGAAGACCACTGGCGCAAGATCGTGTCTGACGGCGTGGCCAAATTCTCCAGCACGCACATGGTGAAATCGGCTGGCAAGCACACGCTGAAATTCTGGGCGCTGGACCCTGGCGTGGTACTGCAACGGCTAGTGGTCAACACTGGCGGACTGAAGCCGAGCTATCTGGGACCGCCGGAGAGCCCCTACTTCCCTGCGCAGAAGCGCTAAGCTGCCGACCAGCCGCGACATCGAGCCGCCATTTAAGCCTACATCGACGACAGCCTCGCGCGCTGAAGTTCGGTGGCTTCGGTGGCTTGAGGTGCCAACAACGCCGCCTGAAGCGGCGGCCAGGCAGCATCCACCTGATCCATCGCGGCCAGCTTGACGTGGCCGTAGCCGCGCACTTGCTCCGGCAGCTGCGCCAGTTTGAGCGCGGCGGCTTTGTTGTGCGGCGTGAGGCTGGCGGCGAGGTCGCGCGCGAAGGCCAGGTAGCGGTCGCGCAGGGCGCGCTCGCGGCGGCGCTCTTGCGTGTAGCCGAAGATGTCCAGCGGCGTGCCGCGCAGGCCTTTCAGGCGCGCCAGGCCGCCGAAGCCTTTCATCATCCAGCCGCCGAAGGCCATCTTGGCCGGCACGTCCGAACCCGGCTTTTTGCGCGCCAGCAGCGGCGGCGCGAGATGGAAGCCCAGCTTGTAGTCCCCTTCGAATTGCGCTGCGATCTGCTCGCGGAAAGCGGGGTCGGCGTGCAGGCGCGCCACTTCGTATTCGTCCTTGTAGGCCATCAGCTTGAACAGGTTGCGCGCCACGGACTTGCTCAGCGCGCGCTTGGAGCCGTCGCCTTCCAGCGCGATTTCTTTGCGCTCAACGGCGGCCACGGCGTCGGCGTACACGCCGGCGTAGGCAGCGTTCTGGTACTTGCTCAGCCATTCGACGCGGAAGGCCACCAGCTCGGGCAGAGATTTCGGCGCGGCGAACTGGATCACCTTCTCCTGCGGCTGCGCCAAGCGCGCCAGCGCGTCCTGGTCGGCTGCGGCCAGGCGGCCCAGCATGAAGGCGCGCTTGTTCATGTCGATGGCGACGCCGTTCAGTTCAATCGCGCGCATCAGCGCTTCCAGGCCGGCGGGCACCAGGCCTTTTTGCCACGCGTAGCCCATCAGCAGGATGTTGCCGCCGATGGGGTCGCCCAGGAAGCGCGCGGCGATTTCCTGCGCGTCCAGTTGCAGCACGCGGTCTGCGCCTGCGGCCGAGGCGAGCTTCTCCAGCAGGCCGTCCTTGTTGATGGAGGCGTCGCGGTCGCGGGTGAATTCGGCCGTCGGGATCTCGCGCTCGTTGGCCACCACTTGCGTATGCCCGCGCCGCATGACGGACAGGCTGTCCGGCATGGCCGCCACCACCAGGTCGCAGGCAAATACGGCGTCCGCCTGCTGCAGGTCGATGCGCACCTGGTTCAGCGCCGACGGCGACGCGGCCACGCGCACGTGCGACAGCACCGCGCCGCCCTTCTGCGCAAAGCCCATGAAGTCCAGCGTGGAGGCGCCCTTGCCTTCCAGGTGCGCGGCCATGGTGATCAGCGCGCCCACGGTCACGATTCCGGTGCCGCCCACGCCCGCCACCAGGATCTCGAACGGCTTGGCCAGCGCGTGCGGCGCGGGCGCGGGGTAGCGGCCCAGCGCCTGCTCCAGGTCCGCCAGCGTCAAGGCCACGCTGGCGGGCTTGCGCAGCGTACCGCCCAGCACCGAGACGAAGCTCGGGCAGAAGCCTTCCACGCAGGAGTAGTCCTTGTTGCAGGACGACTGTTCAATCTGGCGCTTGCGCCCTAGCTCCGTTTCCAGCGGCAGGATGGACAGGCAGTTGGACTGCACGCCGCAGTCGCCGCAGCCTTCGCACACGGCGGGGTTGATCACCATGCGGCGCGCCGGGTCGGGGAACACCACCTTGTCCGGCTTGTTCTTCTTGCGGCGGCGGCGCTTTTCGGCCGCGCAGGTCTGGTCGTACACCAGCACCGTTACGCCCGCGATCTCGCGCAGCATGCGCTGCATGGCGTCCAGTTCGCTGCGGTGGTGCACGGTCACGCCCGCAGGCAGCGTCACGCCGTTGTAGTTCTCCGGCTGGTCGGTGACCACCACCACTTTCTTCGCGCCCTCGCTCACCACCTGCTGCACGATCTGCGGCACGGACAGCGTGCCGTCCACCGGCTGGCCGCCGGTCATGGCGACCGCGTCGTTGTACAGGATTTTGTAGGTGATGTTGGTGCGCGCAGCGATCGCCTGCCGGATGGCCAGCGAGCCCGAATGGTAGTAGGTGCCGTCGCCCAGGTTCTGGAACACGTGCTTCTCGCCGACGAAGCGCGAGGAGCCCACCCAGCTGATGCCCTCGCCGCCCATCTGCGCCAGGTAGTTGGTGTCGCGCTTCATCCACGTTGCCATGAAGTGGCAGCCAATGCCGGCCATGGCGCGGCTGCCTTCCGGCACGCGGGTGGAGGTGTTGTGCGGGCAGCCGGAGCAGAAATACGGCGTGCGCTTGACGCCGTCGGCACTGTTGGACAGCAGCTCGGCGGCGCAGAAGTCCGGCAGCATGCGCTGCAGGTCCAGCGCCGGGTAACGCGGCGCCAGCCATTGCACCAGCGCGGGAGCGATGCGCGACGGACGCAGCTCTCCCAGCGCGGACAGCAAGGAGTGGCCGTGCTGGTCGGTCTTGCCGATAACGGCAGGCCGTTCGGACTGCGGCAGGTTGTAGAACAAATTCTTCACCTGCTGCTCGATCACGGCGCCCTTCTCTTCCACCACCAGGATCTCCTGCAGGCCTTCCGCAAACGCGGCCAGGCGCGTGCGCTCGAGCGGATAGGTCAGGCCCGGCTTGTACAGGCGCACGCCCAGTTCTTCCAGGCGGCTCAAAGGCAGGCCAAGGCGCTCCAGCGCTTCCAGCAAATCAAGGTAAGCCTTGCCGGCGCTGATGATGCCGATGGCGGCGCCCGGCGCAGCCACAACCAGGCGGTCGATGGAATTGGCGCGGGCGAAGGCCTGCACCGCTTCCAGCTTGGCCTCCACGCGCACTTCCAGCGCCAGCCCGGGCAGGTCCGGCCAGCGGTTGTGCAGGCCGTCCGGCGGCGCGGTGTAGCCGGTGGGCGCCACGTATTGCGGCAGCGGCGGCAGGTCCACCACCGCGCCGCCTTCCACGGTTTCGGAGATGGCCTTGAAGCCGGACCACGCGCCCGAGTAACGCGACAGCGCCCAGCCGTACAAGCCGTATTCGAGATATTCCTGGATGTTTGCCGGGTTAATCACCGGCATGCCCCAGGCGATCAGCGCCTGCTCGCTCTGGTGCGGCATGGACGAGGACACGCAGCCGTGATCGTCGCCCAGTATCACCAGCACGCCGCCGCGCGGCGAGGAGCCGTACACGTGGCCGTGCTTGAGCGCGTCGCCCGCGCGGTCCACGCCCGGGCCTTTGCCGTACCACATGGCGAACACGCCGTCGACCTTGCGGGTGGGGTCGGCTTCCACCTGCTGCGAGCCGAGTACCGCAGTGGCGCCCAGTTCCTCGTTAATCGCAGGAAGGAACTGCACGTTGTGCTTTTCCAGCAGCGCGGATGCGCGCCACAGCTCCTGGTCCACCGCGCCCAGCGGCGAGCCGCGGTAGCCGCTGACGAAGCCGCCCGTGTTCAGACCTTGCGCCTCGTCGACAGTCTTCTGCATGCACAGCAGGCGTACCAGCGCCTGGGTGCCGGTCAGGAATACGCGGCCCTGGCTGCGGGTCAGGTTGTCGGACAGGGCGTAGTCGGGATCGGCCAGCGTGGGCAGGAGGGACTGCGGCAAGGTCATCGAATTCATGGGCGGGCGTCTCGGATTGGGAACTTATAGTGCGGAAATGATATCGCGCTCCTGGCGAAATATTTCTTCTATTTGTTCGGATGGAGGCAATAGAATGGTTTTTTCTTTCGCAAAAACCGCACAAAACATGAAAAACGATTCTCTGGACGCCGCTTCCGTCAAAATCCTGTCGGAATTGCAAAAGAACGGCAGGATCTCGTCCAACGAGCTGGCCGAGAAGATAGGCATGTCGGCCAGCCCATGCTGGCGCCGCCAGAAAGAGCTGGAGGACAACGGCTACATCATCCGCTACACGGCGCTGGTGGACAGGCGCAAGCTGGGGTTGTCGGTGGTGTGCATGGCGCACATTACGCTGGCGCGGCACGAGGAAGGCGTGGTGAAAAATTTCGAGGAAGCCATGCGTTTGCGGCCGGAAGTGGTGGAATGCTACGAGACCACCGGCAACGCGGACTACCTGGTCAAGATCGTGGTGGCGGACATGGACGGCTACCACGACTTCCTGCACAACGTGCTGGTGAAGCTGAACGGCGTGTCGCAGGTCAACACCAGCGTGGCGCTGCGCGAAGTAAAGTACGAGACCGCGCTGCCGCTGTAAGCAACGCTTCAGAGCGCCTTGGCTTGCTTTTCCAGGGGAGGACTGGTAACGTTCACACACCCTCTCTTTACGGCCAGCCATGAAAAACGCCCTCCTCTGTCTCCTTACACTTTGTGCATCCTCCGCATGGGCTGAAAAGCCCGGCGCCTGGCAGGCTTTCCAGGGCGAAGATGTCGCGCAGCGCCCCTTCATCGATTTCTCCTGGGCCGGCGCCCGTTACGGCGAGCAGGAAATTGCGCCGGTGAACACGGCGATCTTCAAGGTGGCCGACTACGGCGCGATCCCGGGCGACGCGCTGGACGATACCGACGCGATCCAGCGCGCCATCGACGCGGCCAGCGCGGCGCATGGCGGGATCGTGCAGTTCGAGGCTGGAACCTATCTGCTCAACAGCGGACCGGCGCCCAGGCGCCTGATCGTGTCCGCCAGCGACGTGGTGCTGCGCGGCGCCCAGCAAGGACAGACGCATTTCAAGATGGTCAATGCACTGGCTCCGGCCAACCCGGCGCAGTTGTGGGCCGCGCCGGCCCTCGTGACCTTCACGCCGGGCAAAGTTCAGCCGGGTCCGGCGTCGCCCCTGGCAGCGCCGGCGCGCATGGGCGACACGCGCATCGTGCTGTCCGCCCCCGCCGGCTTCAAACAGGGTGATTTCGTCCGTATCGAGATGCAAAGCACGGCCGCGAACGCCAGCTATCTCGAAGGCAAGCCCACGCGCCGGATCTGGAGCAAGATCAACAGCCAGGGCGTCAAGGTATTGGAAATGCACGAGGTGGCAAGCGTCGACGGCGCGGTCCTGCACCTCAAGACGCCGTTGACGACGTCCATCGATCCCCGTCTGCCGTGGACCGCAAGCAAGGCCACGGTGCTGCGCAATGTCGGCTTCGAAGGCATACGGCTCGAGGGCAGCTTTACCGAGCGTTTCGTTCATCACAAGAATGCCTATCACGACTCCGGTTTCTGCGGCGTCGAACTGGATCAAACCGTCCACTCCTGGGTGCGCGGCAATCAGTTCGAGAACGTGACGCAGCCGGCAGTCATCCACGCCGGGGCGGCCAACACGATAATGCTGAACACCATTGCCGGCAATAGCGGCCACCTCAGCTTTGCCGCCACCTTTTCCACCTACAGCCTGATCGGACTGAACCTTGATGTCACGGCGGAGGGCCAGTGGCACGGGGTCGGCGCCTCGCACCAGTCCGCCGGCTCGGTCTTCTGGCGGAATATAGCGCCGGCCTCGCGCGGCATCGATTCCCACGCCAACTTCCCGCGCCACACGCTGTTTGATGCGATTGAGAGCCGTGGCATGTGGGGTTCGGGCGGCAATTATGCCGATCTGCCCAACCATCTGGCGGGGCTGGTTATCTGGAATTTCCACCAGACCGGGCAGCTGGAACGTGGCGAGAGCCGCATCCTGGACCTGTGGAGTCTGCCTGACTCGGACGCGAAGCAGTACGGTCCATACACGGCGGTCAATCCGGTTCTGGTCGGCTATGTCGGGCCGTATTCCGATGTGAACAGCGCGAACATGCGGCTGGTGGAAAGCATGGGCCGCCACGTCGCGCCCGAATCGCTCTACGAGGCGATGCTGGAGAAGCGGCTAGGCCGGCTCCCGGCCTGGCTGTTGTCCGCCAAGCGAGAATGGGCGGCGCTGCTCAAGGCCAGGCTGGGCCGGGACAACCCGGCGCTTGGCGGGCAGTAAGCCAGCCGCTAGGGCGCGTCCGCCTGGCCCACCATGGCGGGCAGATAGATGGCGCTGAACTCGGGCGGGAAGCGGCGCGCGCGGCCGGCGCTGATGTCCACGCAGATCAGTTCCCAGCGGCCGCGCAGCACGGTGGCCTGGTCGCTGTTGCGTATCAGCTGGAAGCGGCGCTCCATGGTCATCTTGCCGTCGCTGGCGGTAAGCCAGGTGCCCAGGGTGAGCGGCTCGCCCAGGCGCGTGGCCTGCAGGTAGTCGTAGGAGGCGCTGCGGATGGCCATGGCGCGGTCGAGGCGGTGGTAGTCGGCCAGCCCCAGCCCCAGGGCTTCCGAATGGGACCAGCCTATCGCCTCGCACCAGCGCACGTAGACGGCGTTGTTGGTGTGCTGCAGGCCGTCGATGTCCTGCTCCTGCGGCTGCAGCGGTAAGGTGTAGGCTTGCGGATAGTCCCAGGGCACGGATGCTTTCCTCTTTCAGTTAGGCCGGTACTGGGCGCGCGCCGAGATGCTGCACCGCCAGTGTAACCACGCGGCCCAGCGGCACTTCCACCCAGCGGTGGAACACGGCGCCCGCCGCCAGGCTTCCGCTCCACGCGATCAGCATGCCCGCTGCCTGCCAGTAAGGTTCGGCCGGCGCGTAGCGGGTGAAGGCCGCGTTCACGATCAGGCAGACCGGAAAGTGTATCAGGAATACCGAGTACGACGTCCGCGCCAGCGCGTTGACCGCCTGCCATGCGCGGCCGGCGTCTGCTGCCAGCCTGGCGCGGCCGAAGGCGAACAGCACGCAGGCCACGGCCAGCGCCACGGCGATGCGGATGCGGAAGTCCAGCACCAGCGCGGCCAGCGTAGGCAGCACGAGGACGGCCAGCAGCAGGGCCACCGCGCCGGGTTTGCGCCTGGCGTCGCTGGCCCACCAGGCCAGCACGCCGAGGCCGTAGCTGCCGAAGAAGTACGGCGCCCAGTTGTCCCAGCTGCTGTCCAGGTTGAAATGCAGCAGCGAGCTGCTGACGGCGGCGAGCATCACGGCGGGCATCAACCATGGGCGCTGGCCGCCGCCGGCCAGGCGGCCGGCCAGCCACAGCATCAGCACCATGGCGGCGTAGAGCTGGAAGTCGATGGCCACATACCAGGCGCCGGCCGACAGGGCTTCGTAACCGAGCACGCCGTGCAGCAGCAAGGCGTGCGCGCCGAGCTGGCCGAAAGTGGGCGGCGCGGAAATGGAGTCGTGCGTCATCCAGGCGCCGGCCACCACGTTGGCGCCGGCGGCCAGCAGTGTGGCGGCCAGGAAGGGCGGCGCCAGCTTTGCGTAGCGGCGCCAGATGGTGTTCAGCGGCGCGGCCACGCCGGGGCGGCCGGAAGGCGACAGCGATTTGGCGGCCAGGAAGCCGCCTGCCACGAGGAAGACCTGCACGGCGATGCGCGCGTGGTCGGTGAGCCAGGCCATCAGTTCAGGCGCCAGCGCACTCACGTGGCCGGACATGGGGCCGTAGAAGGCCAGGTGGTGCAGCACAATCAGCTGCGCCGCGCCGGCTTTCAACAGGTTGATCAGGCCGAATTGTGCGGGGGCCGTGCCCGCACTCCCCTGGCGTGCTGCTACTGCATTCATTACCATCCCTTGCTTGCGTTTGTTTTCCTACAATGCTTCTACACGCAAGACAAGCTGGCGGTAATATTGCGGACCGGGCGGTATGATAGCCGAACTTGGGCGAGGCGGTCGTCTGATTGCTACGGCAGCAGCACCGACAGCTCGCCGGCGCCCTCCCGCAGCACCGGCAAGAATGTCTCGATCATCCGGGCCGCGCTGACACGGCTGGCCTGCACGCCCACGTTCAGCGCCGCCAGCACATTGCCCGACGCGCCGCGCACCGGCACCGCCAGCGAGCGCAGGCCCTCCTCCAGTTCCTGGTCGTTCAGCGCGTAGCCCGCGACGCGCACTTCATCAAGTATGGTGCGCAGCCGCGCGGCCGACACCACGGTCTTGTCCGTATAGGCCTTCAGCTTCACGCGCGCCAGGTAGGCGTCCAGTTCCTCCGGCGCCAGCTGCGCCAGCATCACCCTGCCCAGCGAGGTGCAATACGCCGGCAGCCGGCTGCCGGTGTTGAGCGACACAGACATGATGCGCGACGTGGCCGAACGCGCCACGTACAGGATCTCGTCCTCCTGCAGCACCGCCAGCGAGCACGATTCATTCAGCGTGCGGCTGATGCGGTTCAGATAAGGCGCGGTCGATACCGTCAGCGGCGTGGAGGACAAATAGGAGTAGCCCAGCGTCAGCACCTTGGACTGCAGCGTGAACTGGTTGCCGTCCGCCTCCGCGTAGCCCAGCGCGCACAGGGTATGCAGGCAGCGCCGCACTGCGGCGCGCGAGATGCCGGTGCGGTGGCTGATCTGGGCAATGGTCAGGCTGCGGCGCTGGTCGCTGAAGGCGCGCAGCACAGACAGGCCGCGCGCCAGCGACGTCATGAAATCGGGACTGGTCAGCGCATCGATTTCCTCGGCCTCGCTCACGCGTTCCGGCGCTTCCAGGCTGGCGGGGGTTTTAGGCATGCAGGCGCGCTCCGTGAAAAGTCGTTCGATTACCGCACAGCTTCGTTTCCAGCCGGTTGCCCGGTAAATCAGGGCTGGATACACTGAACTGGTAGCAAATTCGGCCAATTGTTCGATTATCGCACACAGGCCTGGACCCAACAAGCGCGGCGCTCCGCCGCTGGAAAGCATATCGTGATCAACAAAATCTCTCCCTCGCTGCAGGCCGCGGTGGCCGACATCGGCGACGGCGCCACGGTGATGATAGGCGGCTTCGGCAACGCCGGCATGCCCTCGGCGCTGATCGACGCGCTGATCGAACAAGGCGCGCGCGAACTCACCATCGTCAACAACAACGCCGGCAACGGCGACACCGGCCTGGCCGCCCTGCTGGCCGCAGGCCGCGTGCGCAAGATCATCTGCTCCTTCCCGCGCCAGGCCGACTCGCACCATTTCGACGCCCTGTACCGCGCCGGCAAGGTGGAACTGGAACTGACCCCGCAAGGCAACCTGGCCGAGCGCATCCGCGCCGCCGGCGCCGGCATCGGCGGCTTCTTCTCCCCCACCGGCTACGGCACCCTGCTGGCCGAGGGCAAGGAAACCCGCGAAATCAACGGCCGCATGTACGTGCTGGAGTCGCCCATCCATGCCGACTTCGCGCTCATCAAGGCGCTGCGCGGCGACCGCTGGGGCAACCTGGTGTACCGCAAGGCGGCCCGCAATTTCGGCCCCATCATGGCCATGGCGGCCAAGACCACCATCGCCCAGGTGCGCGACGTGGTGGCGCTGGGCGAACTCGATCCCGAAGTGATCATCACGCCCGGCATTTTCGTCCAGCGCGTGGTAAAGGAGGCAGCATGATGAACCGTTACAGCCGCGACCAGATCGCCGCCCGCGTGGCGCAGGACATTCCCGAAGGCGCTTACGTCAACCTGGGCATCGGCCTGCCGACCAAGGTGGCCAACTACCTGCCCGCCGAGCGCGAAGTATTCCTGCATAGCGAGAACGGCCTGCTGGGCATGGGGCCCGCACCCGCCGAGGGCGAGGAAGACGAAGACCTGATCAACGCCGGCAAGCAGCCGGTGACCCTGCTGACCGGCGGCGCCTACTTCCACCACGGCGACTCGTTCGCCATGATGCGCGGCGGGCACCTCGACATCTGCGTGCTGGGCGCCTTCCAGGTGGCGGCCAATGGCGACCTGGCCAACTGGCACACCGGCGCGACGGATGCGATCCCCGCCGTCGGCGGCGCGATGGACCTGGCGATAGGCGCCAAGCAGGTGTTCGTGATGATGGACCACCAGACCAAGACCGGCGAGAGCAAGATCGTGGCGCAATGCAGCTACCCGCTCACCGGCGTGGGCTGCGTGAACCGCATCTACACCGACCTGGCGGTGCTGGACGTGACCCCGCAGGGCCTGCGCGTGCTGGAAATGGCGCCCGGCCTGAGCTTTGAAGAACTGCAGGCAGCAACGGCCGCGACGCTGCTGCAAGGCGAATGAAGGAGACAAGCATGAACGATGCATACATCTGCGACGCGGTGCGCACCCCGATAGGCCGCTACGGCGGCGCGCTGAAGGACGTGCGCGCCGACGACCTGGGCGCCATCCCCCTGCGCGAACTGATGCGCCGCCACCCGGACCTGCCCTGGGACCTGGTGGACGATGTGATCTACGGCTGCGCCAACCAGGCCGGCGAGGACAATCGCAACGTGGCGCGCATGTCCTCGCTGCTGGCCGGCCTGCCGGTTGAAGTGCCCGGCACCACCGTCAACCGCCTGTGCGGCTCGGGCATGGACGCCGTGGGCACGGCGGCGCGCGCCATCCAGTCCGGCGCTGCGTCCCTGATGATCGCCGGCGGCGTGGAGTCGATGACGCGCGCGCCCTTCGTCATGGGCAAGGCGGATACGGCCTTCAGCCGCAACGCGTCGCTGCAGGACACGACCATGGGCTGGCGCTTTATCAACAAGGCGCTGAAGGAAGCCTACGGCGTGGAGACCATGCCGGAGACGGCGGAGAACGTGGCGCAGGACTACGGCATCAGCCGCGCGGACCAGGATGCGTTTGCGCTGGCGAGCCAGAACAAGACGGCGGTGGCCATCGCCGAGGGCATTTTCGAGCGCGAGATTGTGCCGGTGACGCTGCCGCAAAAGAAAGGCGATCCGATCGTCTTCAGCCAGGACGAGCACCCGCGCGCCACCACGCCGGAAGCGCTGGCGAAGCTGAAAGGCGTGGTGCGGCCGGATGGCAGTGTCACGGCAGGCAATGCGTCGGGCATCAATGACGGCGCCTGCGCGCTGCTGCTGGCGAGCGCGGAAGCGGCGCGGGAGCACGGCCTGAAGCCGCTGGCCCGCGTGGTGGGCATGGCCACCGCCGGCGTGGCGCCGCGCGTGATGGGCATCGGGCCGGTGCCTGCGGTGCGCAAGCTGCTGCGACAGACCGGACTGACGCTGGAGCAGATGGATTTGATCGAGCTGAATGAGGCGTTTGCTGCGCAGGGGCTGGCGGTGCTGCGCGAGCTGGGCTTGCGCGATGATGATACGCGCGTGAATCCGAACGGCGGCGCGATTGCGCTGGGCCACCCGCTGGGGATGAGCGGGGCGAGGCTGGTGACGACGGCTACTTACCAGCTGCATCGTACTGGCGGCAGGTATGCGCTGTGTACCATGTGTATTGGAGTGGGACAGGGAATTGCCATCCTGATTGAGCGGGTGTGATGCGTGCGTCGCGCGCCCACGGCGCGCGGGGCTGCGCGCGGAGCGCGCAGCAGATGGGCGATTCGGAGAGGGCTGGGCCGGTAGGCCCAGCCCTTCGAATCCCACCGGCTCCGTCCGAACAAATAAAAACGGGCTCCCGCAGGGGAGCCCGTTTTTATTTGTTCTGGCGGAGACGGTGGGATTCGAACCCACGATACAGGTATAAGCCGTATGCATCCTTAGCAGGGATGTGCCTTCGGCCACTCGGCCACGTCTCCTAGCTGATTACTCAACTATTGCCTTCCCTTCCACGTTGCCGCTTCAGTTCGGACGAGCGTTATAGTACTGGCCCGCCGCGATTTGGTCAAGGCCGCGCGCCGGGCATTATTTCAAGCGGCACGCCGCCGCGCGCGGTGCGCAGGTTGACCAGCTTGACCGGCTCCAGCGCGTTCTCCGCCTTGCCGTCCGTGGTCACGGCCAGCGCAACGGTGTTCTGCCCGTTCGGGTTCAGTATCCCCGGCGGGATGATGAAAGTGCGCTGCGGACCGACGTTGGCGGCAAACTGCCCCATATTCCAGCCGTTGACGAAGATCAGCGCGCGGTTGCTGCGCTCCGAACGCGGCTTGCCGGCGTCGCCAAAGGCCAGGCCCAGCTGCACGTCATGCCCTTTCGGCAGGTCCAGCGCGAAGCTGGTGCGCAGCCAGTAGGTGCCGGCCGCCGGCGGCGCGTCCGTAGGCTGCGCCGCTTGCCAGCCGTCCTGCTTGCCCGGCAGATGCCAGCCCTGGCGCTCGCCGTACAGGCCGCCGTTGTTGAGCGGGCCGCGCACCGTGTCGGGATTCGCTTCCCCGCCCTGGTTGCCCTGGATGCGCCACGCGATAGGCACGGCGAAGCGGTTGCCGCCGCGCGAGGTCAGCGAGGCCGAGATCAGGCCGCGCGCTTCGCGGTGGTAGTCGTCCGCCATCAGGTTCCAGTTGTGCGAGTTGTTGCGCACCATGACGGAAATGACGTGCTCGCCCGGCTTCAGGTCCGCGAAAGAGAACTTCACGCTGTCGGTGGTTTCGGGAAAGGAGCGGCCCGTGTCCATCTCGTCCTGGCCGAGGAATTTGCCATCGACCCAGACCTGGATCAGGCCTGCCCCGCCGGCGCCGTAGAACAGCTCCAGTTGGTTGGCTTTGGTCGCGCCCACCTTGACGCGGCCGCGATACCACACGTCGCCGTGATGGAAGCCGTAGTCGCTCATGCTCAGCGTGGGCTGGCCGCGTTCCGGCATGGTCCAGGTCTGCGCGGCGGAGGCGCGGCTGTCGGCCTTCACCCACTGGCTGTCGTCGAAACCGGGCTGCGCTTCCGGGCTGTCCATGCGGCGCGTCCACTTCTGCGCGGCCAGGCTCGGCAAGGAGACAGTCTCCGGACCGCGCACGGCGCTGGTCTTGATGCTGCCGTCCGGCTGCGCGCTCACGCTCAGCGCCACGCCGTTGAACGTAACGGCCGACGCGTCCGCGCCCCAGATTTCCAGCGCGCTATCTTTAGTGGTATCGCCCTCCAGCGCCAGCTTGCCGCCGTCCAGCTTGGCCGAGCGCACCAGCGCCGGGGTCAGTTCCAGCATCACGCCATGCGGCGTGTCCTGGCGCCACATATTGAAGCTGGTTTTCTCGTCCGCCAGCAACAGCAGCATGGGTGCGCGCCCGCCGCCGCTGATGCGCACGCGCGCCAGGCCGTCATGCATGTACGACAGTTTGAGGTCGCCCTTGGCGGCGTCGAACACGGAGCCAACCTGGCCGGACAGCACCTCGACCTTGGGTGCGGACGCGTAGCGCAGCACGGTCTCGCCCGCTTCCTTGTCGCGGCCATGCAGCAGCACGATGTCGCGCTCGCCATTGCGGAAGTGGGTCTGGATTTCGGAATTCGAGTACACCAGGTGCTGGCGTTCCATGGCGTAGGAAGCCAGCAGCAGCTTGCCGTCCTGGCCGTTGATGCGCACCGGGATCTGGTAGCTGCCGTCCTTGGTGGCCAGCTCGAAGCTGGCGCTGTCGTCCGTCAGCGCGTCCGATGGACTGTGCACGGCGAACAGGACATGCGTGCCCGATTTCGGATTGACGTTGTGGTAGACCTTGAGCTTGGCGTTGCTGGTCTTCAGCTCCGGCCCCTTGTCCATCTCGGCCAGCGCCTGCTCCGCCGCCTGCACGAACATGCCCTGCTGCTTGAGCGCATAGGCTTTCTCGCGCAGGCCGCGGTCCTCGGAAATGGCCGCGCCGTAGTCGTAGGACGTGTACACCACCGGCCCGGCCAGCCAGCCCCAGGAGGTGCCGCCGAAGGTCATGTAGATGTTGTGGATGGTGATGCGGTTGATCAGGTTGGTGCCGTAGAACACGCGCTGGTAGCCCTTGCCCTGGCGCTGCGCGGTGCAATCGTAGGTGCCGTTCGAGCCCCAGTAGTCGAACCAGCCGCCGCCCAGTTCTGCGGCGAAGCCCGGCGTCTTGGGCGAGGTCAGCGCGCCGGACTTGGGACCGGGCTTGCCGTGCATGCCCCAGTCGGGCGCCTTGTTGGGGCCGGACGGATCCGCGAAGACATTGCAGGTGCCGCCCGGGTAGCCGTCGAAGGCATACAGCTCGGTCGGGCCGGAATTGGCCCACGGCGCAGTGGAGCCCTTCGGCGCCCAGTCCGGCAGGCGGCCTGCCGCGTTGTGGAAGAACGGCACGGTGATGCCGTCGGCGCGCGCCTTCTGCGCCAGGTGCTCCATGTGCCGCACATGCTTGGGCTCGACCTTGCCCAGCTCGTTTTCCAGCTGGTAGGCGACCACATTGCCGCCGCCCGTGGTGGCCTGGTGGCGCGCGATGATGGCGTTAATCTGCGTCATCCACTCGTCGGTGGCGGCGGTGTAGACCGGATCGTCGGTGCGCGCCTCGGCGCGGTTGCGGAACATCCAGCCGGGGTAGCCGCCGCCGGTCAGCTCGGCGTTCACGTAAGGACCGGTGCGGGCGATGATGTACATGCCCTCTTCCTCGGCAATCTGCAGCGCGCGCTCGACGTTGCGCACGCTGGAGAAGTCGTACACGCCCTGCTCCGGCGAGTGGTAGCCCCAGTCGAAGTAAAACGCCACGCCGTTGAAGCCGGACGCCTTCATCTTCTGGATCACGTCGCGCCACAGCGAAGGATTGGGCAGTCGGAAGGGATGGACTTCGCCCGACCATACCACCACGCGCTTGCCGTCCACCATCAGCGAATGCTCGTCCCAGCTGATCTGCTTGGGCTGGCCTTTGGGCTTGGTGGCCTGGGCATAGGCTTGCGCATCCTCGGCCAGCACGGTGAAGTGGCGCGCCACGGTGGAGACGCCGCCGACTTCCTTCTTCGGCGTCCAGCTGGCGAAATTGTCCTGGCTGTCCGAGTACCAGGAGCGCTTGCTGGCGCTGTCGCCGAAGTAGATGCGCCAGCCGCCGCCCGGCAGCTTGACCAGCGCCGGGGCTTCCTTGCCCGCGCCCCAGCCGGCCCAGTCGCCTTTGTTCTGCACCGCCCACGGCCCCGCGAGGGAGCCTGCGGTGGCCAGTTCGATAAAGCCGCTTTGCTGGTTGCGCGCGAAGGCGGCGTAGCCCTCGCCGCTTGCGACCACGAAGGTGTCCGCATAGCCTTGCAGGCCTTGCAGTGGCTTGGGTGCGGACCACTGGCTGAAGTCGGCGTTCGGCTCCACGATATAGGTGCTGAACGCGCCCTTGGCGCCATCCTTGGACAGCGACACGGCCACCTTCAGGCTGCCGTCCTTGTCGCGCACCCACTCCGGCGCAGAGACGCTGCTCACGCCCGGCAGCGCAATGCCCGCCTCGCGCATGGGCTCCCAGTTTTTCAGATCCCGCGAACGCGTAATGCCGAAGGCCGCGCCATCCTGGCCGCTGGTGTAGACGACGTAGTAGTAGCCGTCCGTATGGCGGACGATGGACGGATCGCGCAGCAGGCGCTGCGGCGCCGTGTAGGTCTCGGAGGCGAGCGTGGCGAAGCTGGCGCCGTCCGGCGACGAGAACACGCTGAGGCTGTTCTGCGAGCCCGCCGTAAAGCTGGACATCAGGTAGACCTGCTGGTTCTGTCCGGCGCTGGCCTTGCTCTTGGCCTCGGCAGCCTTCAGCGCCGCGTCGGACGCCTGCGGTATGCCCAGCTCCTGCGCCATGCCGGGGCCGGCCAGCGTACCGCAGGCGACGGCAACGGCGGCGGCGAGCCTGCCGAGATAAGGGACACGCGGCTGGGTGGCGCGGCGGCGGGCTTTGTTCGTCTGGACCAAGGTTGACTCCTACTTTTATTATCGGGACGTTCGCCCGACATCCTAATGCGCGCAGCAGCGCGGCAGGCGTCAACAATGTGATTGTTTGGGAAGCGGAATTAATCTCGGCAAGCGAGGGGAAAGCCCGCGTCCGGACTGTGGACGCGGGAAGTGCGGAAGTGGCCCCTGCAGCACGTGAAATTCGGCACTACGGGCCAGGATGCAAGGCCGGGCTGCGCGCCAGGCTGGCGGTGCGCAGGCGGGCTAGGCCAGCGGCTCAGGTCCGGTCGTTCTTGTGGCTTTGGCGGCCGGCCTCGGCATGCTGCTCGGGCGTGCCGCCGCGCGTGCCCGTGCTGCCCTGGCTGCTGCCCTGCGTGCTGCCCTTGCTGCCGCTGCGGCTGCCGCTGGACTCGTCCTCGTCGCTGCCGCTGCGGGAACCGCTACGGCTGCCGCTTTGCTGGTTGCCGTCGTTCTTGTGGCTCATGCTGCCGGCTTTGCGCGCTTCTTCCGAGGTGAACTCGTGCGCAGTGCCTGCGGCGTGCGCGGCACGGCCGCCTTCGGCCGCGATTTCACGCTGGCGGTCCGGGTCCATGGAGGCGAAGCCACGGTTGCTGGTGTCGCCGCTCTGGCTGCTTCCCTGGCTGCCGGACTGCTTGCTGCTGCTTTGATCGCTGCTTTGTTTGCTGCCTTGGTTGCTGCCTTGGTTGCTGCCTTGATTCGAGCTTGCCATGATGGTCTCCTGTTTGGAACGTTTGTGGAGTGATCATGGTAGGCGGCTGCGGGCATTTTCGCGTCGGCCACCGTAGGGTGCTTTTGTAGGATGTGACTGGCTTTGTTGGACCGGGATTTAATGCGGGGTGTGACTGGAATTACTCGACCGTTGGGTGGCGCTGCGCGTGCTTGTTAGATGACGCTTGCGTCGCGCGCCCTCGGCGCGCGGTGCTGCCGCGCAGCGGCAGCAGATGGGCGATTCGGAGAGGGTTTGCGCGGCACGCGCAAACCCTTCGAATCCCACCGTCTCCGTCCGAACAAATAAAAACGGGCTCCCGCAGGGGAGCCCGTTTTTATTTGTTCTGGCGGAGACGGTGGGATTCGAACCCACGATACAGGTATAAGCCGTATGCATCCTTAGCAGGGATGTGCCTTCGGCCACTCGGCCACGTCTCCTAGCTGATTACTCAACTATTTGCCTTCTCCTCTACGTTGCCGCTTCGGATCAGACGAGCGCTATATTAATGGCCCGCCCCTCGTTTGGTCAAGGAAACGGGCCATCTTTTTTACTCTTTTTCCAGTTCGAACGCTTTGTGCAGCGCGCGCACGGCCAGTTCCATGTACTTTTCGTCGATCAGCACCGAAATCTTGATCTCGGAAGTCGAAATCATCATGATGTTGATGTTTTCTTCGGACAAGGTGCGGAACATCTGCGAGGCTACGCCGACGTGCGAACGCATGCCTACGCCGACCACGGAGATCTTCGATACCTTGGCGTCGCCCACCAGGGTGCTGTAGCCGATTTCGGCTTTCTGGCCTTCCAGCACGTCGATGGCTTTCTGGTATTCGCCGCGCGAAACGGTGAAGGTGAAGTCGGTTTTGCCGTCCACGGACTGATTCTGGATGATCATGTCCACTTCGATATTGGCGTCGGCCACCGGGCCGAGGATGTGGTAGGCCACGCCCGGACGGTCTGGCACGCCCAGCACGGTGATTTTGGCTTCATCGCGGTTGAAGGCGATGCCGGAGATGACTGCTTGTTCCATGTTGGTGTCTTCCTCAAACGAAATCAGGGTGCCGGAGTTGGCTTCGGTCTCGAGATCCATCAGCGGATCGGTCAGCGACGACAGCACGCGCGTCGGCACGCGGTAGTTGCCCGCGAATTCCACGGAGCGCGTCTGCAGCACTTTCGAGCCCAGCGAGGCCAGTTCCAGCATTTCTTCGAACGTGATCGCCTTCAGGCGGCGCGCTTCCGAGACCACGCGCGGGTCGGTGGTGTAGACGCCGTCCACGTCGGTGTAGATCAGGCATTCGGCTGCCTTCAGCGCGGCGGCGATCGCCACGGCGGAGGTGTCCGAGCCGCCACGGCCCAGCGTGGCGATGTTGTCGTTGTCATCCACGCCCTGGAAGCCGGTGATGATGACGATCTTGCCGCCGTCGAGGTCTTTGCGCACGCGCACGTCGTCGATGGACTGGATGCGGGCCTTGGTGAAGGCGGAGTCGGTTTTAATCGCCACTTGCCAGCCGGCGTAGGACACCGCGTCCTTGCCGATCGCTTGCAGCGCCATCGACAGCAAGCCCACGGAGACCTGCTCGCCGGTGGAGGCAATCATGTCCAGTTCACGCGGGTCGGGCGGGTTTTGAATTTCCTTTGCCATCGCAATCAGACGGTTGGTCTCGCCGGACATGGCCGACGGCACTACAACGATCTGGTGTCCTGCGTCGTGCCATTTGGCGACGCGGCGCGCGACGTTCTTGATGCGGTCGGTCGATCCCATCGACGTTCCGCCATATTTGTGAACGATTAAAGCCATAACAGTGATGTTTCCGCTCGAAGATTGAAAAAAGGGAGGGCTTGTTACTCTACATGTTGCAGTGCGAAACGACAAGCCAAAAAAGTTATGACGTCATACAGTATTGGCATATGGACATACTAAATCGCCGCAGTACCGACTTTTATTTGGCTTCCCAGCGGAATACCACCCTTTCGCCTGCCCCCTGCCCTATTTGCTGGCAGTCCATGCCGATACCGGCGGCGAACAGCAATTGTGCGGGCGTTTTCACCACCGGCAGGCGGCCGCGCTCCCAGGCCGGGATGCCCAGCGTCTGGTAGTGGTATTTCAGGGCGCGCGTGGGGCGGTTGCCGGCGGGTTTCAGGCGCTCGCCGCCGCGGCGGAACTCGATGGTGAGGTACTGGCCACGCAGCCAGGCGCCGTCCAGGCCCGCTTCGGCCCGCTCGATGTGCAGCACGCCGCCGTAGTCCGGGAAGTCCAGCGAGGCTTCGCCGTTCCAGCGGAAGTCCTGGCCGGGGGTGTCGTCGAACTGGTCTTCGCGGGTGCCGGCGATCTCGGGCAGCTTGGGGATCAGGTGCAGGCGGTCGCGGTGGCGGCGCACGTCCACTTCGGGGTGCACCACCAGCATTTGCGTGTCGTGCCGCGCTTCCAGCAGCTGCACCAGCATTTCGGACAGCCAGGCGGTGGACGGCATGCTCAGGCCGCGCAGCGCGAACCAGTGGCGCAGCAGGTTGCAGGCGCGGTCTGTGCTCATTTCGCGCAGCTTGGCCACCTGCAGGCAGTCGCCGTCCAAGGCGGCGGCCAGGTCCTGCTCGGCCAGCTCGTTCAGCAGGCGCTGGGCGGACTGCGCGTGCTGCGCGCTGCGCGCGAAGCGCTCCTGGAAGCCGGGGAAGTACTGCGCCAGCGCGGGCATGACGGTGTGGCGCAGCGCGTTGCGGGCGTAGCGCGGGTCGTCGTTCGACTCGTCTTCGATGTGGCTGATGCCGTGTGCGGCGGCGTAGGCTTCCAACTGCTTGCGCGAGGCCGGCAGCAAGGGGCGCATCATGACCAGGTCCGGATTGGCCAGCAGCTCGGGCGCGGTGTTGGCCGCGTCCATGCCGGACAGGCCGGCGGTGCCGGAGCCGCGCAGCAGCTGCAGCAGCACGGTTTCGGCCTGGTCGTCCTGGTGGTGGGCGGTGAGCAGCAGGTTCACGCCGTGTTCCGCGCACATGGCGCCCAGGGCGGCGTAGCGGGCCTTGCGCGCGGCCGCTTCGGTGCCGCTCTTGCGCACGTTTTCCAGCGTGATGCGGCGCGCTTCAAAGCTCACGCCCAGGGCGGCGCATTGCTGCTCGCAGTGCGCCAGCCAGGCGTCCGCGTTGGGGCTGATGCCGTGATGGACGTGGAAGGCGTACAGCGCAATGCCCTGCGCCGCCGCGTGCGCGTGGGCCAGGTGCAGCAGCGCCGAGGAATCAAGGCCGCCGCTCAGGGCGATGGCGATGCGGCCGCCGTGCCGGGCGGAGGCCAGCGCCTCGGTGTAGATGCTGGCGAGGGTGGCGGTTTGCTGCTTTTTCATGGGGACTCCGGATGACAAACGGGGACAGGCGCTGGCGCGGCTGTCCCCTTTTTTGAACCACAGGCGAAAAACCGGGGTCAGACCCGTTGGCTCCGACCCCGGCATTTTGCACTGGTTTATTCTTGCGGCGTGGTTTCCTTGAACTTGCCGTAGCCCATCAGCTTCTCGTGGCGGGCGGCGATCAGGTCCTTGGTTTTGACGCCGTGGAACTGGCGCAGCGAGTCGGCCAGGGCGCGCTTGAGCATGGTGGCCATGGCTTTCGGGTCGCGGTGGGCGCCGCCCAGCGGCTCGGAGACGATCTTGTCGATCAGGCCGATGGCTTTCAGGCGGTGCGCGGTCAGGCCCAGGGCTTCGGCGGCGTCGGCCGCGCGTTCGCTGGTCTTCCACAGGATGGAGGCGCAGCCTTCCGGCGAGATCACCGAGTAGGTGGCGTATTGCAGCATCAGCACCTGGTCGCCCACGGCGATCGCCAGCGCGCCGCCGGAGCCGCCTTCGCCGATGATGGTGGCGATCAGCGGCACTTTCAGTTCCGCCATCACGTACAGGTTGTGGCCGATGGCTTCGGACTGGCCGCGCTCTTCGGCGTCGATGCCGGGGAACGCGCCCGGGGTGTCGACGAAGGTGAAGATGGGCAGGTTGAACTTCTCGGCCAGCTTCATCAGGCGCATGGCCTTGCGGTAGCCTTCCGGCTTGGGCATGCCGAAGTTGCGCATGGCGCGTTCTTTGGTGTCGCGGCCCTTCTGGTGGCCGATCACCATGCAAGCCTGGCCGTTGAAGCGCGCCAGGCCGCCGACGATGGACTGGTCGTCCGCATAGGTGCGGTCGCCGTGCAGTTCATGGAAGTCGGTGAAGATTTCGTTCACATAGTCCATGGTGTATGGACGCTGCGGGTGGCGCGCGATCTGCGCCACTTGCCAGGGGGTCAGCTTGGCGTAGATGTCTTTGGTCAGCTGCTGGCTCTTCTTGGCCAGGCGGTCGATCTCCTCGGAGATGTCGACTGCCGAATCGTCTTGCACGAAACGCAGTTCTTCAATTTTGGAATCGAGTTCCGCAATCGGTTGCTCAAAATTGAGGAAAGTTGTCTTGGTCATTGTACCTCCGTGTTGTAACCCGGACGGCGGGCGGCCCGTGGGCCAGCCTCGCGCAGGGCGAATTTTCCGCTATTCTACCGGAACCGGGTCCAGACTACGCCATAAATACCAGGTGGCGACGGTCCGATAGGGTTCCCAGTTGGCCGAGACTTCGCGCGCATCGCTGCGGGAAACCGGCTCGCCGGAGAAGTAGTTCTGGCTGATGCCCTGGATCAGACCGGGGTCGTCCAGCGGCAAAACATTGGGACGGAGCAGATTAAATATCAAAAACATCTCCGCTGTCCAGCGGGTGATGCCGCGTATCTGCACCAGTTCGGCGATGACGGCTTCGTCATCCATCTGGTCCCACTGGCTGGCGTGGACCTTCTTGGTCTTGAAGTTGTCGGCCAGGTCCAGGATGTATTCGGTCTTGCGCTTGGACAGGCCGCAGGCGGACAGCTCCTCGGCGCCGGCCTTGAGCACGGCGGCCGGGGTGAATTTCGGGCAGGCCGCCAGCAGCTTCTGCCAGGCGGCAGCGGCGGCCTTGGGCGTGACCTGCTGCTTGACGATGGAGCGGGCCAGGGTCGTGAACGGGTCGTCGTGGCCGACCAGGTGCAGGTCGCCAAACTGCGGGATGAGCTTTTTCATGATGCGGTCGCGCTTCATGAGCTCCTGCTTGGCTTCTTCCCAGTACGGCGGCACTGCTACCGCTGGGGACTGCGCCCCCATCATGTCCGTGGCCTTCACCATTATGCGCGGCGCCAGTTGGTGCTGCCGTCAGGCTTGTCTTCGAGGACGATGCCTTCGGCCAGCAGCTCGGCGCGGATCTGGTCCGACAGCGCGAAGTCGCGCGCCTTCTTGGCGGCGGCGCGCGCGGCGATGCGCTGCTCGATGGCGGCGGTGTCGCCGCCGCTGGTCATGTCTATGCCCACGCCCGCCTGCAGGAAGGCCTGCGGCGCGCGTTCCAGCAGGCCCAGTACGGCGGCCAGTGCTTTCAGCTGGCGCGCCACGGCGGGCGATTTGGATTTATTCAGTTCCGTGGCCAGGTCGAACAGCACCGACACGGCCATGGGCGTGTTGAAGTCGTCGTCCATGGCTTCGGCGAAGCGCTTGGCGTTGGCTTCGGTCCAGTCCAGGGGCTGGCCGTCGCCCGCATCGGCTTGCACGCCGTCCAGCGCCGTGTACAAGCGCGTCAGCGCGCCCTTGGCGTCGTCCAGGTGGGCGTCCGAGTAGTTCAGCGGGCTGCGGTAGTGGGCGCGCAGGATGAAGAAGCGCACCACTTCGGCGTCGTACTTTTTCAGCACGTCGCGGATGGTGAAGAAGTTGCCCAGCGATTTGGACATCTTCTCGTTGTCCACGCGCACAAAGCCGTTGTGGATCCAGTAGTTGGCCAGCGCGTGGCCGTGCGCGCCTTCCGACTGCGCGATCTCGTTCTCGTGGTGCGGGAACTGCAGGTCCGCGCCGCCGCCGTGGATGTCGAACTGCTCGCCCAGCAGCGCCGAGCACATGGCCGAGCACTCGATATGCCAGCCCGGACGGCCCTTGCCCCACTTGGAGTCCCACTTCACTTCTTCCGGCTCGGATTCCTTGGAGGCTTTCCACAGCACGAAGTCCAGCGGATCGCGCTTGCCGGTGTTGACGTCCACGCGCTCGCCGGCGCGCAAGTCGTCCAGCGACTTGCCCGACAGCTTGCCGTAGCCTTCGAAATTGCGCACGGCGTAGTTCACGTCGCCGTCCTCGCCCTGATAGGCCAGGTCTTTCGCCTCCAGCTTTTCGATCAGCGCCAGCATCTGCGGCACGTATTCGGTGGCGCGCGGCACCAGCGTCGGCGGCTGGATGCCCAGCGCGGCGGTGTCCTCGTCCATGTACTTGGTGAAGCGCGAGGTGAGCTGGCCTATGGTCTCGCCGTTTTCAACCGCGCGCTTGATGATCTTGTCGTCGATGTCCGTGATGTTGCGGGCGTAGGTGACTTCGTAGCCGGATGCCTTCAGCCAGCGGTAGACCACGTCGAACGCCATCATCATGCGGCCGTGGCCGATGTGGCAGTAGTCGTAGATCGTCATGCCGCAAACATACATGCGGACCTTGCCCGCTTCCATCGGTACGAATGTTTGCTTGTCGCGTGCCAGCGTGTTGTAAATCTTTAAATTGCTCATCGGACTCTTGCGTTTTTGTTAAGTGCAAGCCAGCCGGACAATACGAGAACCGGGCGCGGGCACTTCTGGTGCCGCACCGGGCTCTCAAGCATTTCCGTGGAGACTGACCGACCCTCGGTATCTTGTTGTTCTAGTTTGCTAGAATGAAACGTCAACGCTTAGTATAGCATTGATAAAAACCGGACTGCCCCGATCTTGGACTGGTTTTAACAGAACATCCACAAAAAAAGGACCGACCCTATGCAAGACACCAAGACCCTGCTGGCAAAATTCATGAGCCTGTTCGCCGGCGTGGCCCTGTCCGGCGCCGTGGCCGCCGCGCCCGCAGCCCCCAACCTGACGCCCCAGGTCTCGCTGAAAACCACCGAAGGCGAGATCGTGCTGGAGCTGAACCAGGAAAAAGCGCCCAAGTCCGTGGCCAACTTCCTGTCCTACGTGAAAAGCGGCCATTACAAGGGCACCATCTTCCACCGCGTGATCGATGGCTTCATGATACAGGCCGGCGGCTACACCGTGGACCTGAAGGGCAAGCCGACCCGCCCGCCCGTGGTGAGCGAATCGCAGAACGGCCTGAAGAATGAAACCTATAGCGTGGCCATGGCCCGCACCGGCAACCCGAACTCCGCCACCGCCCAGTTCTTCATCAACGTGGTCGACAATACCGGCCTGGACTACCCCGGCCAGGACGGCTTCGGCTACACCGTGTTCGGCAAGGTGGTGAAGGGCCAGGAGGTGGTGGACAAGATCAAGGGCGTGCTGGTGGACGACAAGGGCATCTTCCAGAATATCCCGGTCAAACCCATCGTGATCACGTCCGCCACGGTACTGAAAACGCCGGTCGCCGCGACGCAGTAAAATAGCGCTTTGGCCGCGCCTGATGTATAGTCCCGGCCCTGTACAGAACACACATAACTACCTCAAGGAAAATCATGACCAAAATCGTCATCACCACCAACCTGGGCAAGATCACCGCTGAGCTGGATGCTGAAAAAGCGCCGAAAACGGTTGAGAACTTCCTGGCCTACATGAACGCCGGCCACTACAGCAACACCATCTTCCACCGCGTGATCGACGGTTTCATGATCCAGGGCGGCGGTTTCGAGCCAGGCATGAAGCAGAAGCCGGCCGACACCACCGTGGAAAACGAAGCCAAGAACGGCCTGAAAAACGAGCCCTACACCCTGGCCATGGCCCGCACCTCGGCGCCGCACTCGGCATCGGCCCAGTTCTTCATCAACGTGAAGAACAACTCCTTCCTGGACTACCCAGGCCAGGACGGCTGGGGCTACGCCGTGTTCGGTAAAGTGACCGAAGGCACCGAAGTCGTCGACGCGATGAAAAAAGTGAAAACCACCCGCAGCGGCATGTTCGCCGACGTGCCAGTGGAAGACATCATCATCGAGAAAGTCGAAGCTGTTTAATTAAGCACCACCCGATGCAGGCCGACGACACCAAGCGCATTCGCGCCCTTTTCATCTCCGACCTGCATCTGCAGCCGGCCCAGCCCGCCATCACGGCGGCCTTCCATGCCTTCATGGAACAGCAGGCGCCGGCTGCCGACGCCCTTTACCTGCTCGGCGACCTGTTCGAGTACTGGGCCGGCGACGACGACCTCGCCGAACCTTTCCATCGAGAAATTACCGCAGCCATCCGCCGTGTCAGCGATGCGGGTGTGGCCGTCTACTGGATAGCGGGCAACCGCGACTTCCTGGCGGGCGACGGCTTTGCCGCCGCTTCCGGCGCCACCATCCTGCCCGAGACCTGGGTGGCCGACATTGCCGGCCTGCGCGTGGTGCTGCTGCACGGCGATGCCCAGTGCACGGACGACGTGAAATACATGGAATTCCGCGCCCAGGTGCGCCAGCCCGCGTGGCAGCAGCAATTCCTGGCCATGCCGCTGGCGCAGCGCAAGGCCATCATCGCCGGCCTGCGCGACAACAGCCGCAAGGCCCACGGCGAGAAGTCCTACGAGATCATGGACGTGACGCCGCAGGCGATTGCGGACATCTTCGACCAGACCGGCGCCACCGTCATGATCCACGGCCATACGCACCGCCCTGCCCTGCACGATGTGGACGGCAAGCGCCGCTACGTGCTGCCCGACTGGGAGCCTGCGGCCACGCCGCCGCGCGGCGGCTGGATCGCCATCGGCGCCGATGGCGCCATCACGCGCCACCAGCTGGATGGGGCCTTTATCGGCTGATGCCACCCGTTGCCTACTTTTTGTTACATGTTAGAACCAAGCCAGCGCGTATAATCTTTTCATCAATGTGAAATCGCAGTCCCGATGAAATTTGCTTTACTACTGGCCACGCCCTTGCAGCTGGCTGCAACGCTGGCCTTCGCCGCGCCGCCCATTACGGTCGCCTGGTCGGAGAAGCCGCCCTATTACTACATTGAAGACGGCATGGACAAAGGCTTCATGCTGGCTTATGGCAAAACCGTGTTTGCCGCAGCGGGCATCGACGCGTCTTTTGTGCGCGAACCGCAAAAACGCATCTGGTCACGCTTCCGCACCGGCACGCGCAACTACTGCTCCATTGGCTGGTACCACCTGGCGGAACGCACCGCCATCGCGCAATACTCGCTGCCGATCTACACCGACCCAAGCCAGATGGTGCTGATCGCGCCCAAGTCCGTGGCGCAAGTGCAAGCGCACGCCACGCTGGCGTCCATGCTGGCCGACCCCACGCTGACGCTGGGCCTGCTGGACGGTTCGTCCTACGGCGCGGAGCTGGACGCGCGCATCAAGGACAGCGCCAACCGCAAGATGCTCAGCAGCGTGAACAGCGTGGGCATGATGCAGATGGTGGCGGCGGACCGCGTGTCCTACATGCTGTCCGACCGCACCGACTGGAACTACACGCGCATCCGCCACCGCAGCCTGGACAACGTGGTGCAGTATGAGGTGCCGGACGTGCCGCCCGGCCTCAAGCGCCATATCGTGTGCAGCAAAGACATCCCCGCCGCCACGATGGAAAAGCTGAACCAGGCCATCCGCATTACGCCCAAGCCGGTTCCGCAGGAACGATAGCCGCCGCGCCGGCCTTGGGCTGTGGTTTTTTTGACAATCATAATCGCAGCAATTTACATGCAGCCTTTTTTGCAGCAGTATTGGATATCTTATTGATAACAAAATCAAGAAAGGTATCCCATGTCGCTGTTCGCCCTCATCATCGACGATGAATATAGCCACTCTCCCACCCCGCGCCTGATCGTAACCGGCCCTACGGCGGCGTCGGTGCAGGGCGCCGGGCAGCAGTTCGACCCGTATGCCCCCTATACAAAAATTATCAAGACCGACTTCGCCATCACCCAGCAGCAGGCGGTGACGCTGACGAGCACCGTCAACAACCAGCCTGTTCCTGCACACGTCTGCAAGCTCACCGCGCTCTGAGGGAAATATGAAACAGACAACACTGTGCGCAGCGGCAGCGCTGCTGGTGGCCGGCTGCACTCCGTCGATTGAATACGGCCGCCGCTCGGTCAACGAGCCGGCCTTCCCCGTGATTTACGCCAAGCCAAAGGTCATCATCGGCTCCAGCGCCCAGCCGCCGGACAAGGGCGAGAGCGCAGCGCCGGCCGGCGGGGACGGCTCGCCCGTCAAGGCGCGCATTGACTACAGCAATATGGCGATCGAGGACGTGGCCAAGCTGCGCAAGGCGTTTGACGACGAGGCGCCGGAACCCAAATTCAATGGCAACCGGACGGTGTTCAAGCGCACGCTGGTCGCCGCCATCACGAAAGGCGAGTACCGGCCAGCCGACCGCTTCGTGAATTTCCGCCTGCGCATCACGCCGGACAATTTTGAATTCGTCGATTACAAAAGCACGGCGACCGACTACAGCGTGGTCAATATCGAAAAGCTGTCGCTGGAGAAGTCCAATAGCGCGGGCCTCGAGCTGGTTGGCGGCAAGCCGGTGGAGGCAACCATCAAGGCCGGCACCGCGCGCACCTTGACGGAAAGCGGCGACGTGTCCGTCCGTGTGGAGAACACCACCACCAATATCGACTACAGAACGCTGGACATTTACCGCGAGGCGGAGCGCGGCATCGATTTGTCCGGAAATACCCTGGTGAACGTGAGCGTGACCTCGCAGCGCCAGTTCAACGCGACCCAGACCGATGTCGACTATATCGCCACCGCGCTGAAGCTGACCGACAAAGGCAAGCTGCTTCCGCCGGCGCAGGCCGAGATTAAAACCTCGTTCCTGCAATACCTCAAGCCTCGGGACCTGACGGCAAAAATATCGTTCGACTACGTTATCCGGCGCGTGGCGGTGCGCGCCAATGAATACTCCGAGCACAACCAGACCGCGTACTACGAACTTGGCAATTGCACCCAGTCCAAGGCCGTGATCGTCCGCGCCCGCGATCTGGACATTCCGCGCTGGAGCATCGCCGCCAGGTACCCGGGCCAGGGCAGGACCGTTGTCCAGCTCCAGAATGCTTTCGGCGCCTTCCCGCTGGCATTTACCGACTACGTCAAAGCCAGGCAGCTCATGGACTGGATGCGGCTTCAAAGAGCGCGCAGCGCAGGCGAGCAACAGTTCGTTTTAGACGGCCTGGCCGGCGGCGCGCCCCCCGGCGTCTATCCCGATCTGAGCATCGTCGCGTCCAGCGAGGTCTGGACGGATGCCGCCGAAGGCGCATGGGATTGCAGTACCCGGACCGTCCAGTAAACCGGCAAATTCAACGCACGAAGCTCGGGCGCTTGTTGTCGAACTTCCAGCCGGGGAAGTAGAACTGCATGGCCACCGCGTCGTCGCGCGCGCCCAGGCCCATGCCGAGATAGGTCTGGTGTGCCGCTTCGATGGCGTCCATGTCCACTTCCACGCCCAGGCCGGCCTTGTCCGGCACGCTGATCTGGCCGCCCTGGATTTGCAGCGGCGCCTTGGTCAGGCGCTGGCCGTCCTGCCAGATCCAGTGCGTGTCGATGGCGGTGATGTTGCCCGGCGCCGCAGCGGCGACATGGGTGAACATGGCCAGCGAAATGTCGAAGTGGTTGTTCGAATGCGAACCCCAGGTCAGGCCCCACTCATTGCACATCTGCGCCACGCGCACGGAGCCCTGCATGGTCCAGAAGTGCGGGTCGGCCAGCGGAATGTCCACCGATTGCAGCTGGATGGAGTGGCCCATTTCGCGCCAGTCGGTGGCGATCATATTGGTGGCGGTGCGCAGGCCGGTGGCGCGGCGGAACTCGGCCATCACTTCGCGGCCGGAGTAGCCGTTCTCGGCGCCGCACGGGTCTTCCGCGTAGGCCAGCACGTGGTGCTGGTCGCGGCACAGGCGGATCGCGTCCTTGAGCGACCAGGCGCCGTTCGGGTCCAGGGTGATGCGCGCGTCCGGGAAGCGCTCGGCCAGCGCCGTCACCGCCTCGATCTCCTCCTCGCCGCGCAGCACGCCGCCCTTCAGCTTGAAGTCCTTGAAGCCATAGCGCGCATAGGCCGCTTCGGCCAGCGCCACCACCGCTTCCGGCGTCATCGCCTTCTCGTGGCGCAGGCGCAGCCAGTCGTCCGCCGCATCCGGCTCGCTGTTGTAAGGCAGGTCGGTCACGGTGCGGTCGCCCACGTAGAACAGATAGCCCAGCACCGGCACTACACTGCGCTGCTGGCCGTCGCCCAGCAAGGCGCACACCGGCACGTTCAGGAACTGGCCCAGCAGGTCCAGCAACGCCGATTCCAGCGCGGTGACGGCGTGGATGGCAATGCGCAGGTCGAAGGTCTGCAGGCCGCGGCCGGCCGAGTCGCGCTCGGCGAAGGCGGTGCGCGCGGCGTTCAGGACGGCTTTGTAGTTGCCGATGGATTGTCCCACCACCATGGCCTGCGCGTCTTCCAGCGTCTTGCGGATCGCCTCGCCGCCCGGCACCTCACCCACGCCGGTGTTGCCGGCGCTGTCCGTGATCAGCACGATATTGCGGGTGAAATATGGGCCGTGCGCGCCGCTCAGGTTGAGCAGCATGCCGTCGCGGCCTGCCACGGGAATGACGCGCATGGCTGTGACCACTGGGGTGGAATTCTGCATCTTTGCCTCCAAATGATTGAAAATGATATATAGTTCCAAGTAATTACATCAAATCCTACCATAATTAAGCGGAGTCGTCGTACAACATGCAAAAAGACCTGCCGGAACTTCGATTGCTGACCACCCCCACCGCGCAGCTGCAAGTGAGCGGCGCCACGCTGGTGGACGTGGCCAGGGTGGCGGGCGTGTCGCCCATCACGGTGTCGCGCGCGCTGAACCAGCCACACCTGGTGCGCCCCAACACGCTGGCCAAGGTGCAGGCGGCGGTGCAGGAAACCGGCTACGCCAAGAATATGCAGCCCGGCGCGCTGGCGTCCAGCCGCAGCAAGCTGGTGGCGCTGGTGCTGCCCACCATCTCCAACCAGATCTTTGCCGACATGGTGCAAGGCACGAGCGACACGCTGACCGAAGCGGGATACCAGCTGCTGCTGGGCTTTTCGGGCTATGAGGAATGGCGCGAGGAGATACTGGTGGAGACCATATTGAGCCGTCGCCCGGACGGCATCATCCTGACCGGCACCCTGCACACCGACAGCACGCGCCGCCGCCTGCAGCAGGCCGGCACGCCGGTGGTGGAAACCTGGGACATGACGGCCTCGCCTATCGACACGGTGATCGGCTTTTCGCACGAGGAAGTGGGCCATGCGACGGCAACCCATCTGCTGCAGCGCGGGCGCAAGCGCTTCGCCATCCTCACCGCGGGCGACCCGCGCGCCGCGCGCCGCAACCAGGGCCTGCAAGTGGCGCTGGCCAAGCAAGGCATCAGCGTGATGGCCACGCATACGGCGGCGGTGCCGGGCACCTTGCCTGCGGGGCGCGAAGGCGCGGCGCGGCTGCTGGACGCGCATCCGGACCTCGACGCCATTGTCTGCAGCTCGGACAACCTGGCGCACGGCGCCCTGATCGAGGCGGGCAGCCGGGGCCTGGACGTGCCGGGCAAGCTGGCGGTGATGGGCTTTGGCGACCTGAATTTTTCCAGCCACACCGTTCCTCCGCTGTCCACGGTGCGGGTGGACGGCGCGCGCATCGGCGCGGCGGCGGCGCAGGCCATACTCGAGCGCCTGGACGGCGCGGCCAAAGCGCAGCCTGCGCGCTCCGTCAATACGGGCTTTGAACTGATACAGCGCGGCAGCAGCTAGCTCGCCGCGCGCGACACAGGCCGCAATGACCGGCCCCGATCCGGGGAGCGGTCGAATGCGGTAATGGTGATGCTCATGGCCAGTCTCCTCGGGGGATCAGCCCCATATCATTTTTTCGGTCCAGCCCAGCTCAGCAAAGTCCTGTGCGCGCTCGTCCGCTTCGCCGGCGCTGAAGAACTCGTCGAGCTGCGGCGGCGCCACGTGCGTGCCGGACAGCATGGCGTGCACCTGGCCGCGATGGTGGGTCTGGTGCTGGAACACATGCGCCAGCAGGCGGTAGCGTTTGTCGCGTTGAATCGAGCCTGTGCGCATGATGGTCACCACGCGGCCCAGCTCATCATCCTTGAGCTGCCGGCAGTACTCAATCAGGCGCCGGTCCGCGTCCTTCTGCGCGGCGCGCAATTCGGCGCAAGTGCCGCAAGGCTCGTCGCGCTCAAAGAAACTCAGGTAGTTCGGATGCGGCTCCGCGCCGCGCATCTCCCGTTCCAGCGCATCGATGTAAAACCAGTCCACGGTGAGGATGTGGTTCAGCGTTGCCTTGATCGACGGAAAAAAGCTGGTGCGCCTGGCCTCGAATTCCTCCTGGCTCAATTGCGCGCAGGCTTTCAGCAGGCGGTGATTGGCCCAGGCGTTGTTGTACGCCTCGGTCAGCAGATGGTGGGACAGCGTCGCCACGTCATCTCTCCGTGCCGGTGGCGTAGCCGGACTTCAGGCGGCGGATCATGTCGGCGTTCAGTTCGCGGTTGTGGCGGCTCCAGCGCTGCATGACGCGCTCCAGTTCGGGGCGCAGCATGGTGGCCATCGACGTGTCGCCGACCGACATGGCCCAGATGGCGTATTCGGCGCGCACATTGAAGCTGCCGAAGCGCTTCAGCGCGTCTTCGAAGGCGGCTTTGGCTTCGTCCTTGCGGCCGCTGGCGCCCAGCGCCTGCGCCCGCAGCAGCGCCACTTCTTCGGCGCGGAAGCCGCTATCGGTCCGGGCGATGAATTCGAGGTGGGCGATGGCTTCGGCTACCCGGCCGCAGGCCAGGTTGGCGCGCGCGGCGCCACGGCGGATTTCCAGGTCGTTGCCGAAGGCGCCGGACAGGCAGGCGTCATACGTGGCGGCGGCGTCCGACGCGGCGCCCGCCTCAAGCTGGGCCTGCGCCAGGCGCATCTGGTTCTGCGCGGTGGGCGTGTATTCGAAGGCGGCGCGCGCTTCGCGCAGTTCGCGGCCGGGATCGAGCGTGCGCGCCGCTGCGGCAACGGCCCTGCGCGCGCCGTGCTCAAGCCGCGAATTGGGCAGGTAGATGGCGAGGAAGTAGACCACGCTGCCCAGCAGCGGGAAAGAGAACAGCACAAACAGCCAGTACATCTGCTGCCCGGAGCGGACGGCGTGCACGGCGAAATACAGAGCGATCAGTACGTGGATTCCAACACCAATAAACGGCATAGCAAAACCTCGGTGAACAAAAGGCTGCATTATGGCTGCAACTGGCGGGCCGAATGTACGCGCTTTGTCACAGCCCCGCTTCTTTATTTAACCGGTTCCAGCATCACCACCAAAGAACCCGGCGTGGTGCGGATGCCGGTGGCCACAAACTGCACGCCTGCGTAGCGCAGGTCTTCCGGCTTGAAGCTGTACAGCGGCACGTCACGTATCAGCTTGTCGGCCAGGATGTTGCCCGCGCCGGTGATCTGGCGCTGCTGCGACTCGGCCATGCCGTCGATGGCGAAACGGTCCACCTGCGCGTCGCTGAGGAAAACCGCGTTGCGCACATTATCCACCACCAGCCTTCCGGACAGCGCAATGTTGCCGCGCCACGTCTGCCGCACCAGTATCGGCGATACGCTCAGCTCGGCCGACAACGCCACGCGGTCGTTCTGCCCCACGCTGCTCAGTTGGGGATTGCTGAGCTGGACGTCAAACACGCCCAGTACGCGGTGGTGCACGGGGAAGCGCTGGCCCAGGTTTTTCTGCAGCCGCTCCAGCGGCAATTCAAACTGGCGCGGGCCTATCATGCCGGCGCAGGAAGCCAGCAGGCCGGCTGCCAGGGAGGCGGCCAGCACGGCGAGCAGGCGGCGGCGTTGCGGATGTAATGTCATTGCTTGTCCTGTAAAGCGGGCGACATGCTGCGCCCGGGTGCCGTAGAGTGTATTTCATCTACGGCGGAGGCGCTATGGCATTGGCACGAATCGGATGCGCGGGCTGGTCCATACCCAAGGCTGCGGGCGCCGCCTTCCCCGGCGAGGGCAGCCATTTACAGCGCTATGCCGCCGTGCTGAACGCCGCCGAAATCAACTCGTCGTTCTACCGCCCGCACCAGCCGCAGACCTATGAACGCTGGGCCGCCAGCGTGCCGGACAGCTTCCGCTTCGCCGTCAAGGCGCCCAAGCGCATGACGCACGAGCTGCGCCTGCAAGACTGCGCCGAAGCCATGCGGCAGTTCGCCGCCGAAACAACCGGCCTGGGAGAAAAGCTGGGCTGCGTGCTGGTGCAGTTGCCGCCCAGCCTCCAGCTCGACGCAGCCACCGCAACCGGCTTCTTCGCACTGGTCCGGGAAAATTTCGGCTGCATGATCGCGTGCGAAGCGCGCCACCCAAGCTGGTTCGGCGACGAGGCCACGGCCCTGCTGCAGGCCGCGCAAGTGACCCGCGTGATCGCCGATCCGCCCAAGGGCCAGCCCGGGCCGCACGTGGCCACCACCGGCGCCACCTATGCGCGCCTGCACGGCAGCCCGCGCATCTACTACTCGTCCTACGAAGACAGTTTCCTGGACCAGGCCGCCGCCAGCCTGGCCGGCCGCGTGGGCGACGGCCGTGACGCGTGGTGCATCTTCGACAACACCGCCTCCGGCGCCGCCGCCGCCAACGCCGTCGCCCTGCTGCAACGCCTGTCCTGAAGCCATGCAAAAAAAACACTTGCGGCGCGCAAATCTAGTGTTATAGTTCACTACAACACCACTTCATCACATCACCTACGGAGGACGCATGTATGTGGAATGACAACGCGCCGATCTATCGCCAGCTCAAGGAGCGGGTGCTCGGCATGATGCTGGACGGCTTGCTCAAGCCGGGCGACGCCCTGCCCTCAGTACGGCAGATCGCCGCCGATTACCAATTGAATCCAATTACCGTATCCAAGGCCTACCAGGAACTGGTGGACGAGAGCCTGGTTGAAAAGCGAAGGGGGTTAGGCATGTACGTTACCGAAGGCGCGCACGAAAAACTGCTGGCAACCGAACGCGACCGCTTTGTCCGCGAGGAATGGCCCGCCATGGTGGAGCGCATCCGCCGCCTGGGGCTGGACCTGGAGCAGCTGCTGCGCGCCGCCGCCCAGCCGGGCACGCCGCCGGGAGCATCGGCATGAGCGCCTTGATCACCGCGCGCAACCTGAGCAAGCGCTATGGAAAAAAACTGGCGCTGGACCAGGCCAGCTTCGAGATCCAGCCGGGCCGCATCATCGGCCTGATCGGTCCCAACGGCTCGGGCAAGACCACCACGCTGAAAGCCATCCTCGGCCTGACCCGGTATGAAGGCGAACTGTCCGTGCTGGGCATGAATCCGAACACGCAGCGCGACGCGCTGATGAACGAGGTGTGCTTCATCGCCGACGTGGCCATCCTGCCGCGCTGGCTGAAGGTGAAGGACGCCATCGACTTCGTGGAAGGCGTGCACCCGCGCTTCAACCGCGCCAAGGCGGAGCGCTACCTGGCGCACACCAAGCTGGAGCCGGAGATGAAGGTCAAGGCCATGTCCAAGGGCATGATCGTGCAGCTGCACCTGGCGCTGGTGATGGCCATCGACGCCAAGCTGCTGGTGCTGGACGAGCCCACGCTGGGCCTGGACATCCTGTACCGCAAGCAGTTCTACCAGAATCTGCTGGAGGACTACTTCGACGAGAACAAGACCATCATCATCACCACGCACCAGATCGAAGAAGTGGAAAACATCCTGACCGACCTGATGTTCATCCGCGACGGCAAGATCACGCTGGCGGCGTCGATGGAGGAAATCGGCGACCGCTACACGGAGGTGATGGTGGAGCCGCAGTACATCACCGCCGCCACCGCGCTGGCGCCGATGACGCAGCGCAGCGTGTTCGGCAAGGCCGTGATGCTGTTCGACGGCGCCTCGCGCACGCAGCTTGAAAAATTCGGCGAGATCCGCACCCCGAGCGTCGCGGACCTGTTTGTCGCCACCATGAAAGGGAGCTACGAATGAAAACGATGAAATGGCTGATCAAGCGCGAACTGTGGGAACACAAGGGCATGGTGCTGTGGGCGCCGGCCGTGGTGGCGGGCCTGATCGCGCTGATGACGCTGGGCGGCCTGCTCATGGGCCGCAACGTGAGCTTCGGCGGCGAAGGCGGCGGCAAATTGAGCGTGGAGCTGGGCGGCCAGGCGCGCGACACGGTGGTGGCCATGATCGCCGAGTTCTACACGCTGGCCGCGATGCCGATACTGGTGATGCTGGGCTTCCTGGTGTTCTTCTATTGCCTCGGTGCCCTGCACGATGACCGCCGCGACCGCAGCCTGCTGTTCTGGAAATCGCTGCCGGTGTCGGACCTGACGACGGTGCTGTCCAAGGTGGCCCTGGCGCTGGTGGTGCTGCCGCTGGTGGCGGCGCTGGCCGGCATCATCCTGTCGCTGGCCATTGTGCTGATGGCAGGCGCCAGCATGGCGCTGCATGGGCTGAACATGTTTGGTCCGGTCGTGTCGTCGGCCAGCTTCTACCTGTCGCCGCTGCGCCTTCTGGGCCTGCTGCCGGTGTACATGCTGTGGGCGCTGCCGACCGTCGGCTGGCTGCTGCTGGTGTCGAGCTGGGCGCGTTCGAAGGTATTCCTGTGGGCCGTGGGCGCACCGCTGGTCACTGCGGCGCTGATCGCGTGGACCAACAAGATCTTCGCACTGGGCATGCCGCAGGGCTGGTTCATGGAGCACATCGTCAGCCGCATCCTGCTGGGCGTGGCGCCGGGTTCGTGGTTCATGTTCAGCAAGGTCAATCCGCAAACCCTGGTGCGCGAAGGCGAAAACCATATCCAGGCGGCGGACCTGTTCTCGGCCTCGTGGGGCACGCTGGGCAATCCGGCGCTGTGGGTGGGCGTGGCGGCCGGCGTGGCCATGATCGCCGGCGCCGTGTGGCTGCGACGCTGGCGCGAGGAAGGCTGAGGCACTGGCGGGTTACGCTGCGCTAACCCGCCCTACGCAATGCCGAACGATATTGGCGGAACTGCGTAGGGCGGGTTAGGCGCCAGCCGTAACCCGCCGGTACTGAGTCGGCGTCACGCCCACGGTGGCGCGGAACTGCCGGGTGAAAGCGCTATGGTCTCCATAGCCGCAAGCCAGGGCAATCTCCGCCACGCTGCCCTCCCCGGCCAGCATGCGCGATGCCGCGTCCAGCCGGGTCTTGATAATCACCTGGCGCGGCGTGAGCTGGTAAATGCGCAGGAAATACCGCTCCAGCTGCGCCACCGACATATTCGCGGTGCGCGCCAGCTCCGGCAGCGGCAAGGGCTGGTCATAGCGCTCCTGTATCAGCCGCGCCGCCGCCGCCACCTTGTGGTAGGCCGAATTCTTCCTGTCCTCCATCGCCAGATCGCGTGAAATGCCGGTCAGGCCCACGATGGCGCCGGACGCGTCGCGCAAGGCCGTCTTGCGCGTCAGGCACCAGCCTGGATCCCGGTTCGGATACAGGTGCAGCTCCAGCTGGTCCGCGATCTCGGCGCCGCCCGCCAGCACCGCCTCGTCCTGCGCCAGATAGTTCTGGCCGAACGGCCGCGCAAACACTTCTGCCGACGTCCGGCCCAGCAGCGCATCCTTGTGCTTCAAGCCGCAGCGCTTCACCAGGGTCTGGTTCACCACCACGTAGCGTCCTTGCGCGTCCTTGACAAAGAACACCACGTCTGGCAGCGCGTCGAACAGCGGCTCGGCAAAGAACACGTCGGCGATATGCGCGCCCAGAGCCAGGCGGGCGCCCCCTTTTTTCGCAGTAGCCATGGCCGCATTCTCGCACGGCGCGCCTGCGCCGCGCAGCGATTGTGCCGATTTCGTCATCTTTGATGCGCAACGCCTGCAAGACGGCTGGCTGGCGAAAGCCTATCATTTCAGCATGAAAACCATCTCCATTATCGACTCCCACACGGGCGGCGAACCCACCCGCCTGGTCACCGCCGGCGGGCCGGAACTCGGCAGCGGGCCTTTGCATGAGCGCCTGGAACTGCTGCGCCGCGAACACGACAATTTCCGCTCCGCCGTGGTGTGCGAGCCGCGCGGATCGGACGTGCTGGTGGGCGCGCTGCTGTGCGAGCCGCACGCGGCCGATTGTGCAGCAGGCGTCATCTTCTTCAACAACGTGGGCTACCTCGGCATGTGCGGCCACGGCACCATAGGCCTGGTGGCGACGCTGGCCTACATGGGCCGCATCGGCGTGGGCGTGCACCGTATCGATACGCCTGTGGGAGTGGTGGAGGCGGAACTGCATGCGGACGGCAGCGTCACCGTGCAAAACGTGGCGGCCTGCCGCGCGCAGCACGCGGTGACGGTGCAGGTGCCCGGCCACGGCAGCGTGACCGGGGACGTGGCCTGGGGCGGCAACTGGTTCTTCCTGGTGGCGGACCACGGGCTGGAACTGCAGGTGTCCAACGCGGGCGCGCTGACGGCGTTCACGTCCGCCGTGCGCCAGGCACTGGTTGCGGCCGGCGTGACCGGCGACGGCGGCGCGGAGATCGACCATATTGAGCTGTTCGCCGCCTCGCGCAACGGCGCGGACAGCCAGAACTTCGTGCTCTGCCCCGGAAACGCCTATGACCGCTCGCCTTGCGGCACCGGCACCAGCGCCAAGCTGGCCTGCCTGGCGGCCGACGGCAAGCTGGCCGAAGGCGCCATCTGGCGGCAGGAAAGCATCGTCGGCAGCGTGTTCGAAGGCTCGTACCGCCTCGCCGGCGGCAAGCTGATACCGAGCATACGCGGCCAGGCCTGGGTGAACTCGCAGGCCACGCTGATACTCGATCCGTCGGACCCGCTGGTATGGGGCATACGGTGACATCTCCCTCTCCCGACGTGCTGATTATCGGCGGCGGCATCATAGGCGCCGCCTGTGCCGACGCCCTGTCCGCGCGCGGCTTGCGCGTGACCGTGGTGGAGCAGGACGTGGTGGGCTCCGGCGCCACGGCGGCGGGCATGGGACACCTCGTGGTCATGGACGACAACGAAGCGGAACTGGCGCTGTCCGCATGGTCGCTGGAGCTGTGGCGCGAGTTCGTGGCCGAGCATCCGGAACGGCACGAATACAGCCGGTGCGGCACCATCTGGGTGGCCGCTGACGACGAAGAAATGGCCGCAGCGCGCGTCAAGGCAAAGACCTTGACGGCGCATGGCCTTTCCTGCGCCATGCTGGACGCGGTCAGCCTGTACGAGCGGGAACCGCAGTTGCGGCCCGGCCTCGCAGGCGGCCTGCTGGTCAACGGCGACGGCCTGGTGTATCCGCCCAAGAGCGCGCGCCTGCTGATGGACCGCGCCGTGGCGCGCGGCGCGGCGCTTGTGAACGGCAGCGTCCACCACGTCAATGCAGACGGCAGCGTGGTTTTGGCGGACGGAACCCGTTTGCATCCCGGCCGCGTGCTGGTTGCGGCAGGTTCGCGCTCCGCCGCGCTGGTGCCGGAACTGCCGGTGCAGCCGAAGAAAGGCCACGTAGCCATCACTGACCGCTATCCCGGCTTTATCCGGCACCAGCTGGTGGAACTCGGCTACATCAAGAGCGCCCACGCGGCCAGCGGCGACTCGGTGGCCTTCAACCTGCAGCCCCGCCCCACGGGCCAGATCCTGATCGGTTCCTCGCGCCAGTTCGGCACCACCGATCCCGCAGTGGAACACGCCATGATGGCGCGCATGCTGCGTCACGCAGCAACCTTCACACCTGCGCTGGCCAATATGAACGTGCTGCGCTGCTGGACCGGCTTGCGCGCGGCGAGCCCGGACGGCCTGCCCATTATCGGCCCCCACCCGGCCCGCGCCGGCCTGTGGCTGGCTACCGGCCATGAAGGCTTGGGCATCACCACCTCGCTGGCCACGGCCCAGTTGGTGGCGGCGCAGATGTGCGGCGAAGCGGCAGCGATTCCGCACATGCCCTATCTACCCAGCCGCTTTTCGCAGATGAGGCATGCCCATGGCTGAGCCGATTTCCCTCACCATCGACGGGCAGAAGACAGAGGCGCCGGCGGGCGCCACCGTCATCGCCGCCATCGCCATGGCCGCCAATGTGCATGCGCCGGCCGTTACGCGCCGCTCCGTCAGCGGCATGCTGCGCGGGCCTTTGTGCGGCATGGGCGTGTGCCATGAATGCCGCGTCACCATCAATGGCCGCCAGCACCAGCTCTCCTGCCAGACGCTGTGCGAACCCGGCATGGTGGTGGAAACAGCACTCGCCCGGAGCGCCGCATGAAACAGCTGTTCGACGTCCTCATTATCGGCGCCGGCCCGGCAGGCCTGGCGGCGGCCCATGCGGCGGCCATGCATGCGCCCGATGCGGCCATCTGCATCGTGGACGACAATCCGCTGAGCGGCGGCCAGATCTGGCGCGGCGGCGCGGACAAGCAGCGGGACTACCGCGCCCGCAAGCTGTCGCGCGAGCTGCTGGCCGCTCCCAACGTGACCTTCATGTCCCAGTCCCGCGTGCTGTACGCGCCCGGGCCGGGCCAGTTGCTGGTGCAGTCGCCCGGCGGCGCAGCCACGCTGTGCTACCAGCGCCTGATCCTCGCCACCGGCGCACGCGAACTGCTGCTGCCCTTCCCCGGCTGGACACTGCCGGGCGTAACCGGCGCTGGCGGACTGCAGGCATTGGCCAAGGGCGGCTATCCCTTGGCGGGCAAGCGCGTCGTGGTCGCAGGCTCCGGTCCGCTGCTGCTGGCGGTTGCCGCAACGCTGGTAAAGCAAGGCGCCCACGTGGAAGCCATTGTCGAGCAGGCGCCCTTGTTCCGCCTGGCGCGCTTTGCGGCTGGGCTGCTGGCCACGCCGTCCAAGATCGCCCAGGCGCTGCGGCTGAAAGGCCGCCTGAGCGGCGTCCCCTACTACTACGACAGCTATGTCAGCTCCGCCGCAGGCGACGGCGGCCTGCAAAGCGTAAAGCTGATGTGCCGCGAAGGCACGTCCATGACCATCGCCTGCGACTACCTCGCCTGCGGCTACGGCCTCGTTCCGAGCCCGGAACTGGCCATGGCGCTGGGCTGCGATGCCGGCCCTGCCACGCAGGCCGCGACGGTGGACGAATACCAGCAAACCAGCATGCCCGGCATCTACTGCGCCGGCGAAGGAACCGGAGCGGGCGGCGTGGACAAGGCGCTGGCGGAAGGCCGCATCGCCGGCCTGGCCGCCATCGGCCGCGAAGACCTGGCCCGGCGCCACTTCCGCCGCCGAGCGCGCTGGCAAGCCTTTGCGCAGCGCCTCGCGCGCGCCTTCGCCCTGCGCCCCGAGATTGCGGCACTGGCGGACGACGCCACCATCGTTTGCCGCTGCGAGGACGTTTGTCACGGCGAACTGCGCCAGCACGGCAGCTGGCGCAGCGCCAAGCTGCATAAGCGCTGCGGCATGGGTCCATGCCAGGGACGCATCTGCGGCAACGCCACCGCCACGCTGTACGGCTGGCGGCCCGATTCGGTACGCGTTCCGATCACACCGGCACGCGTCGATAGCATCATCCACTCATAACCTCAGGAGATCAGCATGAGCGCAGCAAAATGGCAGGGCATATTCCCGGCAGTGACCACCAAATTCCACGCCAACGAGGAGCTGGACCACGCCGAGATGGAAAAGCATTTCGAGTTCCAGATCCAGAACGGCGTGCACGGCATGGTCACCTGCGGCTCGCTGGGTGAAGCCAGCACGCTGTCGCTGGAGGAAAAGCTGGCCGTGGCGAAAACCGCCGTGAAGGTATCCAACGGCCGCGTGCCGGTGCTGGCCAATGTGTCCGAAACCCGCACCACCAACGCCATCCGCTACGTGGAGCAGGCGCGCGAACTGGGTGTGGACGGCTTCATGGTCATGCCTTCGGTGCTGTACGCGGCAGACGCGCGCGAAGCGAAGGACAACCTGCGCACCATCGCCACTGCCGCCAAGCTGCCCATCATGGTCTACAACAACCCTGTGGCCTACAAGGTGGACCTGACGCCGGAAGACTTCCAGGAACTGGCGGACTGCGAGCACATCGTCGCCATCAAGGAATCGACCGACAATATCCGCCGCATCACCGACCTGCGCAACGCCGTGGGCACGCGCTACCAGCTGTTCATGGGCGTGGACGACCTGTCCTTTGAAGGCCTCGCCGTGGGCGCGGACGGCCTGCTGGCCGGCCTGGTGGTGGCCTTCCCGGCCGAAACCGTGGCGCTGTACAAATTGATGAAGGCCAAGCGCTACGACGAAGCGCTGGCGCTGTATCAGTGGTTCATGCCGCTGCTGCACCTGGACGTCTCCACCAAGCTGGTACAAAACCTGAAGCTGGTGGAAGCGCTGGTCGGCGTGGGCAACGAGATGGTGCGCCGTCCGCGCCAGCCGCTGCAAGGCTCCGAACGCGCCAAGGTCACCGCCATCGTGCAGCAGGCGCTAGCCACGCGTCCGGACCTGAGCCGCCTGTTCTGAGCGCGGCCCCAGGCTTTTAATCATATTATTGACTAAAGAAAGCCGGGAGATAGGCGAGACAACTGAACTGTGAAATGATGTTTGCCCATACCGTAACGGAGCCAGGCAAGCCATGCATTCACACACCACAACCAGACTCGCCTTCTCTGTCCTCGGCATGGCACTGGCAACAGCCGCCCATGCCGCAGGCCCCAGCGCTGCCGACGGCAAGCGTATTTTCCAGAACAACTGCGCCATGTGCCACACCGCGTCGCCCGACATGGCCACGCTGGCCGGGCCGCCGCTGTTCAATGTGGTGGGACGCAAGGCCGCAGGCGTGCCGGGGTTTGCCTATTCCAATGCCCTGTCCGCCCTGGGCGCGAAAGGCGGCCACTGGACCGCGCGGGAATTGGACCTGTTCCTGAATGACCCCGCCGCTTACGTCCCCGGCACCACCATGCCCGTCGCCGTGGCGCAGCCGGATGACCGCCGCGCGCTGCTGGCCTATCTCGCTTCCGCGAAGGGCAAGGCGGTAGCGGCAAAGGCTGCGCCGGCAGCCTCAGCGCCGCCCCAGGCGGCAGCCGCCGCCGGGGAGGAACACTGGAGCGACGACAAGCCCGGACGCATGCACGAAGTGCGCGTGGCCGACCTGCCGCCGCCATTTGCCAGCGCCAGCGCCGGCAACAGTCCCCGCAACGTTCCCCGTCCCGAAGGCGCGCTGCCGTCGGTGCCTGAGAATTTCAGCGCCAGCCTGTGGGCCACCGATCCGGACCGGGGCCGCGTGATGGCGAAGGCGCCTAACGGCGATATCTTCATTTCCTCGACCACCAAGCGACTCATCAAGGTATTCCGTTCGTCGACCGGAGAAAAGGCGGACACGGTGACCGTGTTCGCGTCCAAGCTGGACCGCCCTTTCGGCTTCGCCTTCTGGCCCGTGGGACCGAATCCGCGATACCTGTACGTGGCTAACGTGAACTCCATCGTGCGCTTCCCCTACCGCAACGGCGACCTTGTGGCCAGCGGCGAGCCGGAAGTAGTGGTGCCTACCCTGACCGCGGAAACCGGCAGCCATTCGTCGCGCACCCTGGTGTTCTCGGCCGACAGCAAGACCATGTACCTGTCCATCGGCTCGGCCTCGAATGTGGCCGAAGGCATAGGCGCCACGCCGCCGGAGCCGCTGGCGCAATGGGAAGCCAAGCACGGGTTGGGCGCCGCCTGGGGTACGGAGCTCGACCGCGCGCTGGTGCTGGCGTTCGACGCGGACGGCAAGAACAAGCGCACCCACGCCACCGGCTTGCGCAACTGCGTGGGCATGTATCTGTATCCGCGCACCGGCGAACTGCTGTGCAGCGTGAACGAGCGCGATATGCTGGGTGATAACCTGCCGCCGGACTATCTGACGCGCGTAAAGGGCGGCGCCCACTACGGCTGGCCGTGGCACTACATCGGCGGCCACGAGGAACCGCGCCTGCAAGGACAGCGGCCCGACTTGAAAGCCAAAGTCACCGCGCCCGACCTGCTGCTCACCGCGCATTCCGCGCCGCTCGGCATGGTGATGTACCAGGCTCCGGCCGCAGCCCGCGCGGCCTTCCCTGCCGCCTACGACGGCGACCTGTTCCTCGCCCTGCATGGATCGTGGAACCGCGCCACGCGTACGGGCTCGAAAGTCGTGCGCGTGCTCATGAAGAACGGCGTGCCCACCGGGCAGTACCAGGACTTCATGACGGGATTTGTCATCAGCGACAAGGAAGTGTGGGGACGGCCGTCGTCCGTGATGGTACAGAACGACGGCTCGCTGCTGGTGGACGACGACGTGACGGGCGAGATCTGGCGGGTAGCTCCCAAGTCCGCGCCGAAATAAGCTAGCGCAGCGCCAGCGCGCTGCTCGGAGCCCCCCCGTGCGAGCGCGTGGCGCTGGCTTCGTCCAGCTTGAAGATGCCCACCACCTGATCCAGCATCGCCGCCTGCTCCTGCAGCGACTGCGCGGCGGCGGCGGCCTGCTCGACCAGCGCGGCGTTCTGCTGCGTGGCGTCGTCCATCTGGATAATGGACTGGTTGACCTGGCCGATGCCGTCGCTCTGTTCGTGGCTGGCCGACGTGATCTCCACCATCAGCGTGGCGACGTGCTGCACCGACGCCACGATCTCGGTCATGGCGGCGCCCGCCGTGTCGGCCAGCTTGCCGCCCGCCTCCACCTTGGCCACCGAATCAACGATCAGCTCCTTGATCTCCTTGGCCGCAGCGGCCGAGCGCTGCGCCAGGTTGCGCACTTCGGACGCCACCACCGCAAACCCGCGCCCCTGCTCGCCCGCGCGCGCCGCTTCCACCGCCGCGTTCAAGGCCAGGATATTGGTCTGGAAGGCGATGCCGTCGATAACGCCGATAATGTCCGACATCTTGCGCGAGCTGGCCGTAATCTCGCCCATCATGTCCACCACCTGCGTCACGACCGTGCCGCCCTTGACCGCAGCGGACGTGGTGGCCGACACCAGCTTGTTGGCCTCCTCCGCGTTGGCGGTGTTCTGCTTGACGGTGGACGTGAGCTGCTCCATCGCGGCGGCGGTTTCCTCCAGGTTGGACGCCTGGTGCTCGGTGCGCGCGGACAGGTCGAAATTGCCGGTGGCGATTTCGCTCGAAGCAGTGCTGATCAGCTGCGTGCTGTCGCGCACCTTGAGGATGGTGCCGTTCAGCGACGACACGAAGCGGTTGAACGCCGACGCCAGCGCGCCGATTTCGTCCTCCGACTCCACCGGCATGCGGCGGCTCAAGTCGCCGTCGCCGCTGGCGATATCGCCCAGCATTTCGGCGGCGCGCATCACCGGCGCGGCGATGGCCCGGGCGATCAGGTAGATGGCGAACAGGCCTATGCCGCCGCCCACCAGCGCCGCAATCAGCGAGGAAATGGTGGCCGAGCGCACAATATTGCCCAATACTTCATGTTCCGGCACTTCCGCCAGCACGTACAGGTTCAGCTCCGGAATGAAGGAGGACGCCACAAACTGCGTGCCTTCCGCGCTCTTGTAGGTGGCGTGCGCAAACTTCTCGCCGTTCAGCAGCGTCTTGCTCAGCTCCGGCGTGAAGCCCGGCACGTCCTTCAGCAGATGCTTGCCGTCCCCCAGCGCGGGATTGCGGTGCACCACCACCGTGCCGTTCGCGCGCACCAGGTAGACAAAGCCGGACTTGCCCAGCTTGTAGGCGCGCACGGCCTGCGCCAGCGAATTCACGCTCAGTCCCAGGCCCGCCACACCCAGCTTGCCGCCGCCCGTCTGCACGCGGATGTTGATGAACAACATATAGCTGTCGGCGCTGACGTCCTTGTCCAGGTCCAGCGTGTAGGCCTTGCCGCTGTTGAGGAAGTCGTAGAACCACTGGTCGCTGGCCTTGTCCTTGCCCAGCGTGCGGTCATAGCCCTTGTCGGTGAAATACTTGCCGGTGCCGTGCGACACCCAGAACACCGTGGCCGCCTGGTTCTTTGCCTTCAGCTGCGCGGCCTCCTTTTGCCAACCCGCCACGCCCTCGTCCGGCGCGCCCGCCTCCTCCCAGCCATGCAGGAAGGTGTTGTTGGCCAGCGTCAGCGACACCGACAGCGGCTGCGCAATCTGGCGCTGGATGTCGTTGCGGATTTCGCCGATCTGCGCGGGCAGCTCCTGCTCCACCACGCGCTCCCGGCTGTTCTTGCTGCTCATGACGATGCTGAGCGTGGACGAGATGATAATGAACAGCAGCAGGCATAGCCCCATGCTCAGCATCAGTTTATTTTTGATCGACAGCCGGCGCAGCAAAAGCATAAGAACTCCCCAAAAGGTATTGTGGATGCCGTCTGGCGCGGCACTCTGTCGCAGTGTACCCATAAGCGGAACACGGCCGGAACTATTTTCCCTTATCTGTTGCGCGTCCAATACCCAGGTTGCGCATATACCTCTTTTAACTCATCTATAAAGAAACGTATCTTGGCAGGCAGGTGCCTTTGCTGTAGATAGACGGCCATGATGTCGTAGTCCGGCAGGGCGAAATCGTCCAGCACCGTGATCAGGCTGCCCTCGGCCAGCTGCGCCTGGATCTCCCAGGTGGAGCGCCACGCCAGCCCCAGGCCCTCGCACGCCCAGCGGTGCAGCAGTTCGCCGTCGTTGCAATCCAGGTTGCCCTGCACCCGTATCGTCACCGGCTTGCCGCCCTGCTGGAAATACCAGCCGCGCTGCTGGCCGCCCTGCAGGTTGAAGGCCAGGCAGTTGTGGTGCGCCAGGTCGTCCAGCGTGCGCGGAATGCCATGGCGGTCGAAATAATCCGGCGTGCCGCAGACCACGCGGCGGTTCTTGGCCAGCTTCACCGCCACGAAACTCGGATCGATCACGCCGCCGATGCGAATGCCCAGGTCATAGCCCTCGCGCACCAGGTCTATCACCTGGTCGGTCAGGTTGAAGGACACCTGCACTTCCGGGTTGGCCGCCAAAAACGCCGGCGCATGCGGCGCCACGTGCTGGCGGCCGAACGACGCCGGCGCGGACACGATCAGGTGGCCCGTGGCCTTGTGCCGTCCCTCCGAAATATTCCGCTCCGCCACCTCGAAATCAGACAGCAGCTTGCGGCAGTCGTCGAGGAAGACATTGCCCTGTTCCGTGAGCGTGAGATGGCGCGTGGTGCGGTGCATCAGCTTCACGCCCAGGCGCTTTTCCAGCGCGTCTATGCGCCGCCCCAGCATCACCGGCGTGATGTTCTGCACCAGCGCCGCGCGCGCCAGGCTGCCCTTCTCCACCACCGCCACGAAGGCTTCGATTTGTTTGAGTTTATCCATGAATTCATTATTCCATACTCAGGGTATCGAATAAACCGATATTTTGTTGTCTTATCAAGCGCATGGATCGCCTATAGCATACAAAACATCAACAACGGTATTGCACATAACTCGAGGAGAACACCATGGCAAAGATGACGGCAGCCGAAGCGGCGGTCCATGTCCTGCAAAAAGAAGGCATCACGGTCGCATTCGGCGTGCCCGGCGCGGCCATCAATCCGCTGTATGCGGCGCTGAAGAAGAACGGCAGCATCAAGCACATCCTGGGCCGCCACGTGGAAGGCGCCTCGCACATGGCTGAAGGATACACCCGCGCCGCAGCCGGCAATATCGGCGTCTGCATCGGCACCTCCGGCCCTGCCGGCACCGACATGATCACCGGCCTGTACTCGGCCCAGGCGGACTCGATTCCCATCCTGTGCATCACCGGCCAGGCGCCGCGCGCCCGCCTGCACAAGGAAGACTTCCAGGCCGTGGACATTTCCTCCATCGCCAAGCCAGTCACCAAGATGGCCACCACCGTGCTGGAACCGGCCCAGGTGCCGCGCGTATTCCAGCAAGCCTTCCACCTGATGCGCTCCGGCCGTCCAGGTCCTGTGCTGATCGACTTGCCCTTCGACGTGATGATGGCGCAGATTGAATTCGATCCCGAAACCTACACCCCGATGGAAGTGTACAAACCGCGCGCCTCCCGCGCCCAGGTTGAAAAAGCGCTGGGCATGCTGAACGACGCGGACAAGCCTCTGATCACCGCCGGCGGCGGCATCATCAACGCCAACGCGTCCGCGCTGCTGCAGGAGTTCGCCGAAATCATCAACGTGCCGGTGATCCCGACGCTGATGGGCTGGGGCACCATCCCCGACGACCACCCGCTGATGGCGGGCATGGCCGGCTTGCAGACCTCGCACCGCTACGGCAACGCCACCGTGCTGGCCTCCGACTTCATGATAGGCATCGGCAACCGCTGGGCCAACCGCCACACCGGCTCGGTGGACGTGTTCACCGCCGACCGCACCTTCGTCCACGTGGACATCGAACCGACCCAGATCGGCCGCGTGTTCGGCCCGGACCTGGGCATCGTCTCCGACGCGGGCTACGCGCTGGAACTGTTCGTGGAAGTGGCCAAGGAGTGGAAGGCGGCGGGCAAGCTGAAAGACCGCACCGGCTGGGTACACCAATGCCAGGAACGCAAGCGCACCATGCTGCGCAAGACCCACTACGACGAAGTGCCGGTCAAGCCGCTGCGCGTGTACGAGGAAATGAACAACTACTTCGGCCGCAACACGCGCTACGTGTCCGCCATCGGCCTGTCGCAGATCGCCGCCGCGCAGTTCCTGCACGTGTACCAGCCGCGCAACTGGATCAACTGCGGCCAGGCAGGCCCGCTGGGCTGGACCATCCCCGCCGCGCTGGGCGTGCGCGCCGCCGATCCGACCACCGACATCGTGGCCATCTCGGGCGACTACGACTTCCAGTTCCTGATCGAAGAACTGGCCGTGGGCGCGCAGTTCAAGCTGCCCTACATCCACGTGCTGGTGAATAACAGCTACCTGGGCCTGATCCGCCAGTCGCAGCGCGGCTTCGACATGGACTTCTGCGTGCAGCTGGCCTTCGAAAACGTGAACGCGCCGGAACTGAACGGCTACGGCGTGGACCACGTGGCCGTGGTGGAAGGCCTGGGCTGCAAGGCCATCCGCGTGCACAAGCCGGACGACATCATCCCCGCGTTCGAAAAAGCGCGGGAACTGATGGCGCAGTTCAGCGTGCCGGTGGTGGTGGAGATCATCCTGGAACGCGTGACCAATATCGCCATGGGCACTGAGATCAACGCCATCAATGAATTCAACGACATCCTGGATGTCGCGTAAGGAGCACAACATGCCTAAATTCGCCGCCAACCTGACCATGCTGTTCAACGAGCTGCATTTCCTGGACCGCTTCGGCGCCGCCTCGCGCGCCGGCTTCAAGGGCGTGGAGTTCCTGTTCCCCTACGACTTCGAGGCGGACCAGCTGGCCGAAAAGCTGCACCAGTACCAGCTCGAGATGGTGCTGCACAACCTGCCGGCCGGCCAGTGGGCGGCGGGCGAACGCGGCATCGCCTGCCTGCCGGACCGCGTGGGCGAGTTCGAGCAGGGCGTGGAGAACGCGCTGCGCTACGCCAAGGTGCTCGGCACGCGGCGCATCAACTGCCTGGTGGGCATCCTGCCATCCAACGTGGAGCGCGCCAAGGCGCAGGACACGCTGGTGCGCAACCTGAAGTTCGCGGCCGCCGCGCTGAAGAAGGCCGGCATTCCGCTGCTGATCGAGCCTATCAACACCTTCGATATTCCGGGCTTCTTCCTGTCGGGCACCCGCCAGGGCCTGGAACTGATCGAAGCCGTGGGCTCGGACAACCTGTTCCTGCAGTACGACATCTACCACATGCAGCGCATGGAGGGCGAACTGGCCAACACCATCAAGGCCAACCAGTCCGTCATCAAGCATATCCAGCTGGCCGACAATCCGGGCCGCTTCGAGCCAGGCACCGGCGAGATCAACTACCGCTACCTGCTGAACTACCTGGACCAGATCGGCTACGACGGCTGGGTGGGCTGCGAATACAAGCCGCAAAACGGCACGGAAGAAGGCCTGGGCTGGATCCAGAAGCTGGCAGCATAACTACTAACTATCAAGGAGAATCAACATGGCAAACCTCGGATTCATCGGCCTGGGCATCATGGGCGCCCCTATGGCGGGCCATCTGCAAGCCGGCGGCCACAAGCTCTATCTGCACGACATCAAAAACCCGCCCGCCAACCTGATCGACGGCGGCGCCACCGTGTGCACCTCGGCCGCCGAAGTGGCCAAGCGCGCCGACATCATCTTCCTGATGGTGCCGGACACCCCGCACGTGGAAGAAGCGCTGTTCGCCGACAACGGCGTGGCCGCTGGCCTCACGGCAGGCAAGATCGTGGTCGACATGAGCTCCATCTCGCCCATCGCCACCAAGGAATTCGCCAAGAAGATCAACAAGAAAAGCTGCGCCTACCTGGACGCTCCGGTGTCGGGCGGCGAAGTGGGTGCCAAGGCGGCGTCCCTGACCATCATGGTCGGCGGCCCTGCCGAGGCCTTCGACACCGTCAAGCCGCTGTTCGAAATGATGGGCAAGAACATCACCCTGGTCGGCGGCAACGGCGACGGCCAGACCACCAAGGTGGCCAACCAGATCATCGTGGCGCTGAACATCCAGGCCGTGGCCGAAGCGCTGCTGTTCGCCTCCAAGGCCGGCGCGGACCCGGCCAAGGTGCGCGAAGCGCTGATGGGCGGCTTTGCCTCGTCGCGCATCTTGGAAGTGCACGGCGAACGCATGGTCAAGCGCGCATTCAACCCGGGCTTCCGCATCCAGCTGCACCAGAAAGACCTGAACCTGGCGCTGCAAGGGGCCAAGCAGCTGGGCGTATCGCTGCCCAACACCGCCAACACCCAGGAACTGATGAACGCCTGCGCCGCCAACGGCCTGTCCGGCCTCGACCACTCCGCGCTGTGCCAGGCCATCGAGCTGATGTCCAACCACAAGATAGCGCAGGGTTGACGCAACGCCATCGACGTCACGGTTGCGTAAAGCATCGTAGGGCGGGTTAGGCCGCAGGCCGTAACCCGCCGGCTCCACCGTTTCAGCATCAACGAAGAAAGAACCCCATCATGTCCGTCCCAGACCCTCGCCAGTTCTTGCTCAACCTGTACAACGCAGCCATCAGCGCCGTCCACCCGCGCACGCTGCTGTCCGAATTCCTGCCCCAGCCTCCCGCCAACGGCAAAACCCTCGTCATCGGCGCAGGCAAAGGCGCGGCAGCGATGGCGGAAGCGGTCGAACGCAACTGGAACGGCCCCTTATCCGGCCTGGTGGTCACCCGCTACGGCCACGGCGCCAAGACCGAACATATCGAAGTCGTGGAAGCCTCCCACCCCGTCCCCGACGAAGCCGGCCAAAAAGCCGCCGCGCGCATGCTGGACATGGTGCAAGACCTCACCGAAAACGACCTGGTGCTCTGCCTGATCTCCGGCGGCGGCTCCGCCCTGCTCGCCCTGCCCGCAGAAGGCATCACGCTGGCCGAAAAACAGGCCCTGAACAAAGCCCTGCTGCGCAGCGGCGCCGCCATCGGCGAAATGAACTGCGTGCGCAAGCACCTCTCCGCCATCAAGGGCGGCCGCCTGGCGCTGGCCTGCGGCAAGGCGCGCGTGGTCACCCTGCTGATCTCCGACGTGCCCGGCGACGACCCGCGCGTGATCGCCAGCGGCCCCACGCTGCCCGACGCCACCACCAGCGCCCAGGCCCTCGCCATCCTGCGCAAATACAAGATCGACATTCCGCAAAGCGTGCACGCCCATCTGGAATCGCCCGCCAGCGAAACGCCCAAGCCGGGCGACGCCCGCTTCGAGCGCAATAGCCACCACGTCATCGCCACCGCGCAGGACGCGCTGGAAGCAGCCGCCGACAAAGCCCGCGACGCCGGCATCACGCCCTACATCCTGTCCGACGGCATAGAAGGCGAAGCGCGCGACATCGGCCTGATGCATGCCGCGCTGGCGCGCCAGGTCATCGCGCGCGGCCAGCCGTTCGAGCGGCCCTGCGTCATCCTCTCCGGCGGCGAAACCACGGTCACGGTGCGCGGCAACGGGCGCGGCGGCCGCAACGTCGAATTCCTGCTCAGCCTCGCCCTGGCGCTGGAGGGGGCGTCCGGCGTGCACGCCATCGCCTGCGACACCGACGGCATCGACGGCTCGGAAGACAACGCCGGCGCCCTCTACGCGCCCACCACGCTGGCCCGCGCCGAAGCCCTGGGCGTGAGCGGCAAGGCGCACCTGGCCAACAACGACGGCTACAGCTTCTTCAGCGCGCTGGATGACCTGGTGGTGAGCGGCCCGACCCGCACCAACGTCAACGACTTCCGCGCCATCCTCATCCTTTGAAAGAGACCAACCATGCGCCGTGAACGCAAAGCCAAAATAGTGGCCACCCTGGGGCCAGCCAGCTCCGAACGCAGCACCATCCAGGCGCTGTTCGAAGCGGGCGCCGACGTCTTCCGCTTCAACTTCAGCCACGGCAGCCACGCCGACCACCAGCGCCGCCACGCCCTCGTGCGTGAAATTGAAAAAGACCTCGGCCGCCCCATCGCCATCCTGGCCGACCTGCAGGGCCCCAAGCTGCGCATCGGCCAGTTCAGCGGCGGCAAGGTGAACGTGAGCGCCGGCGCCGAATTCGTGCTGGACCAGAATCCGGACCAGGGCGACGCCACGCGCGTCTGCCTGCCCCACCCCGAACTGTTCGCCGCCGTCACGGCCGGCCAATCGCTGCTGCTGGACGACGGCAAGATCCGCCTGGAAGTGCTGGCCAGCAGCGACACCGCCATCCGCACGCGCGTGGTCAACAGCGGCGTGCTGTCCGACCGCAAAGGCGTCAACGTGCCGGACGCCGTGCTGCCCATCCCCGCGCTCACCACCAAGGACAGGCAAGACCTCGAATTCGCGCTCGACCTGGGCGTGGACTGGATCGCCCTGTCCTTCGTGCAGCGGCCGGAAGACGTGAAGGAAGCGCAAGCCATCGTGAACGGGCGCGCAGGCGTGCTGTCCAAGCTGGAAAAGCCGGCCGCGCTGGACCGGCTTGAAGAAATCGTCGCCGCATCGGACGCCGTGATGGTGGCGCGCGGAGACCTCGGCGTGGAACTGCCGCCCGAGCGCGTTCCCGGCGTGCAGAAGCGCATCGTGCGCATGTGCCGCAAGCACGGCAAGCCGGTGGTGGTCGCCACGCAGATGCTCGAATCCATGATCAGCGCGCCGGTGCCAACGCGGGCCGAAGCCTCCGACGTGGCCAACGCCGTGTATGAAGGCGCGGACGCGGTCATGCTCTCGGCCGAATCGGCCAGCGGCGCCTACCCTGTGCAGGCGGTCGCCCTCATGCACCGCATCATCTCCGAAGTGGAACGCGACCCCTACTACCAGGCCCTGATCGACGCCCAGCACGAAGCGCCGCTGCCCAACAAGGGCGATGCCATCTGCGCCGCGCTGCGCGACGTTACGCAAATCATCGGCGTGGTGGCGACGGTGACCTACACCACGTCCGGCCACAGCAGCCTGCGCGCCGCGCGCGAACGGCCGGCGGCGCCCATCGTCAGCATCACACCTAACCGCGACACGGCGCGCCGCCTGGCGCTGGCCTGGGGCGTGCACAGCACGGTCAGCCCCGACGTCCACAGCGTGGACGAGATGGTAGCGGCAGCCTGCCGCATCGCCCTGCGCGAAGGTTTCGTCAAACCAGGCGACCAGATCGCCATCGCCGCCGGCACCCCGTTCGGCCAGCCCGGCACCACCAACCTCCTCCGCCTCGCCGAAATCTGGCCGCAATAGCCTTTCCGCACACCAAAAAGCACCAAAAAGGGGTCAGGGTTAATTATTTAATTAACCCTGACCCCTTTTTTTGGGTTGCTGCAATGGCGCCTATTCGCCGCGCTGGTGGACTTGCTTGCCGGCTGCGTAGGTGGCGCTGATGGCGCGGTCGTCGCCCAGCATGGCCAGCGCGAACAGCAGTTCTTCGAGGCTGTCGGTGCGCGTGGTGCGGCGTTCGAGCAGCGGCGTGGCTTTCGGGTCGAGCACGATGAAGTCGGCTTCTGCGCCAGGCGCGAAATTGCCTACCGTGCCTTCGAGCTGCATGCTGCGCGCGCCGCCCAGCGTGGCGAGGTAGAACATGCGCAGCGCGGGCATGTAGGTGCCGCCCATGCGCGCAACCTTGTAGGTTTCGTTCATTGTCTGCAGCATGGAGAAGGAGGTGCCGGCGCCCACGTCGGTGGCCAGCGACAGCGCCACCTGCGCTTTATCCGCGCCGGCAAAGTCGAACAGGCCGCTGCCCAGGAACAGGTTGGATGTGGCGCACATTGATACGGCCGCGCCGGTGGCGGCCATGCGCGCGCGGTCTTCGTTGTCGAGCCAGATGCAGTGCGCGTACATTGAGCGCGGACGCAGCATGCCGTATTGGTCGTACACGTCGAGGTAGCTGCGCGCTTTCGGGAACAGGGACTGCACCCAGGCCACTTCGTCGGTGTTTTCGGCGACGTGGGTCTGCACGTAGGTGTCCGGGTAGGCTTGCGCCAGTTCGCCCGCCAGCTGCAGCTGCGCTTCGGTCGACGTGGGGGCGAAGCGCGGCGTGATGGCGTACATATTGCGGCCCTTGTTGTGCCAGCGCTTGATCAGTTCTTCGCTGTCGCGCGCGCCGCTTTCCGCGGTGTCCTGCAGGAAGCCGGGGCAGTTCCGGTCCATCATCACTTTGCCCGCCGCCATGCGCAGGTTGCGCTGCTCGCTGGCGCCGAAGAAGGCATCCACCGATTCGGGGTGCACGGTGCAATAGACCATGGCGGTGGTGGTGCCGCAGCGCAGCAGCTCGCCGAGGAAGAAGTCGGCCACGCTGCGCGCATGCTCGGGGTCCTCAAAGCGGCGCTCGGTCGGGAAGGTGTAGCTGTCCAGCCACGGCAATAGCCCCGGCGCGGGCGAGGCGATCATGTCGGTCTGCGGGTAGTGGATGTGTGTGTCGATAAAGCCGGGCATGATGATCTTGCCGCGATAGTCGCGCACCAGGGCGCCTTCCGGCAGCGTGGACTTCAGTTTGTCGTAGTCGCCTGCGGTTTTGACGCGGCCGTCCTCCAGCACCAGCAGGCCGTCTTCGTGCCAGTGGTGGGCCTGCTCGCTAAGCGCGGGGTCGGCCGTGAAGTGCAGGATGCTGGCGCGGAAGGCCTTTAGTGTCGTCTCGTTTTTGTTCATGATTGCGTAGTAGTTAAATGATAGGCGGCAGGGCTGGACGAACTCCGGCCTTATGCCATGACAGGCTATCAGCCGCTTTGCGCGGAGTCATATCTCCGTCCTTATGGCCGCTATGTGCGCGGCGGCGGCCTGCGCGAAGGCCTTGCGCGGTACTGTCTCGCTTGTATTTTCGAGGAGTCCGACCATGTGTGGCATCGTCGGCGTGCTTGCGCGCGCCCCTGCAAATCAAACCATTTACGATGCGCTGCTGTTGCTGCAGCATCGCGGCCAGCAGGCCGCAGGCATCGCTACCGATAGCGACAGCGTCTTCGCCATGCACAAGGCGAACGGCCTGGTGACGGACGTTTTCCGGACCAGGAATATGCGTTCGCTGCGCGGCAGCGCGGGCATAGGACATTGCAGCTGCGCCGCTTACGGGCCTTCTTGCGACGAGGAGGCGCAGCCGTTCTACGTGAACGCGCCGTTCGGCATCACGCTGGCGCACAACGGCTGGCTTTCCAATGGCGATGCCTTGCGCGCCGAGCTGTCCCTGGCCGGCAGGCGGCATATGAACACGGCGTCCGATGCGGAAGTGCTGCTGAACGTGCTGGCCCACGAGCTGTATGTGGCCTGCCGGGGCATGGACTTCACTGCCGAGGCATTGTTTGAGGCCGTTGGCGCCCTGCAGTCCCGCGTGCAGGGCTCCTATGCGGTGGTAGCGCTGATCGCGGGCCGGGGCCTGCTGGCCTTCCGCGATCCACAGGGTGTGCGTCCGCTGTGCCTCGGCATGCAGCCGCCGGACGACGGCGCGGGGGTGATGGTGGCCAGCGAATCCGTGGCGCTGGACGGCATGGGCTACGGCTTCGTGCGCGACATCGCTCCCGGCGAGGCGGTCTTCATCAACGCGGCAGGCGAACTGGAGGCGAGCCAGCTGGCGGCCGATGCCGCAGCGCGTCCCTGCGCTTTCGAGTTCGTCAGCCTGGCGCGGCCTGATTCGGTGATCGATGGCGCCTCGGTCTACGCGGCGCGGCTGAAGCTGGGGGAACTGCTGGCTGGGCAGGTATGCAGCGAACTCGATGCCGCCGCCCTGGACGTGGTGATGCCGGTGGACGACATCTCCCGTCCAGCCGCCATCCAGCTAGCGCTCAAGCTTGGTGTCAAATACCGCGAAGGTTTTATTCAGAACCGCTATCCGGGCCGCAGCTTTGACTTGCCTGCCGGCGCGGCGCGGCGCGCGCCCGGCCTGCGGCTGAACGCCATCGCAGCGGAGTTCAAGGACAAGCGCGTGCTGCTGGTGGAGGACGCCATTGTGGACGGCGCCAGCAGCCGCGAAATCGTGGAGCTGGCGCGCAGCGCAGGTGCAAGCTATGTGGCGTTGGCGTCCACCGCGCCGCCCGTGCTGCAGCCCATGGCCTACGGCGTGGACTGGCCGGCGCGCCGCAAGCCCGCCGCGCTGGGCCGCACGCGCGAGGAGATGCGCAGCGCCGTCACGGCGGACGCGCTGGTATTCCAGACCCTGCCCGCCTTGAAGGCCGCCATCGCCAGCGCGTCCCCGGCCTTGCAGCAGCTGGAGACGTCGTGCTTCGATGCGCCCCAGGCTAATACTTAGCTGCCGCGATACGTCGAGTAGGCCCACGGCGACACCACGATAGGCACGTGGTAGTTCTGGGCCGCATCCGCAATGCCGAAGGCGATCACCACTTCATCGATAAAGCGCGGCTCCGGCAAGGCGACGCCTTGCGCAGCAAAGTAGTCGCCTGCGCCGAACACCAGCTCGTACTTGCCGGTTTTGACCTCGTCGCCCAGCAGCAAAGGCTGTTCGCAGCGGCCGTCCTGGTTGGTGGTGTCGGTTTTTATCAACACCTTCGCGCCGCCGTCCACGCGGTACAGCTTCACCTGTACCCCCGCGCCGGGTTTGCCCTGCGTGATGTCCAAAACGTGTGTACTCAGCTTGCCCATGATGTCTCGCTTTCTAAATTGGATTGAAACAGGAACTCCTGTCTGAAAATCATATACGGCACAGGACTGTCGGATATATGCGGCGGCGGATAACAACCATGACCCCGGCGGACATAATCGGGCCTCCAATACAATAAAAGAGGGAGACGCAATATGAACGCATTCCGAGTAAGCGCCGCGGCCGCAGTGGCGGTGCTGGCTTTCGCCACGGGCATGCAGCAGGCCAGCGCGGCCGACTGGAGCGACACGTCGATAGGCTACCGCTACGGCACCCGCTACGCCGAGCCGTATAACAGCAAGGACATCGACAAGCACATCCTGAATTTCACCCACGCCAGTGGCTACAAATACGGCAGCAACTACGTGAACGTGGACTTGCTGAACTCGGACGGCAACGACGCCAACGCGCAGGAGGCCTACATCCTGTACCGCCACACGCTGGACATCGGCAAACTAAGCGGCAAGGAATTCAAATTCGGTCCGGTGCGGGGCCTGGGTGCGACGGCAGGTTTTGACTGGAACACCAAGAACGACCACAGCTACGATTCAAAGAAGCGCATGCTGGTGGCCGGTCCCACGCTGATGCTGGACGTGCCGGGCTTCCTCAACGTGAGCCTGCTGGCTGTGTGGGAAAGCAACCAGCCTATCGGCATTGCCAGCCGCTATACCTACGATACGCACGCCTTGTTGAACGCATCCTGGGGCATCCCGCTCGGCAATTCCGGCTGGGCTTTTGAGGGCTACGCCAACTGGCTGGGCCAAAAAGGCAAGAACGAATTCGGCGGTCCGACCGCGCCGGAGCTGAACTTCGACGCGCAGCTGATGTACGATGTTAGCGGCGCCGCCGGCCTGAAGCCGAAGACGCTGCGCGTGGGCCTGGAATACCAGTACTGGCGCAACAAATTCGGCACCCCGCACAACGTTCCCGGCGCCACCGCCAAAACGCCCATGGTCCGCGCCGAGTACCATTTCTAAGCCAATACGCAACAAGCCAGCCGGTCCGGCGGGACTGGCTGGCCTTCAGGCTGGACTAGCAGCACACGCTTGGTTATATTGCTCGTACTGAAAGTCACCGAGAGCTGCCATGCCTACTCTGGACCCGCGCATAGACGCCTATATCGCCAAATCCGCTGAATTCGCCCAGCCCATCCTGGAGCACCTGCGCGCCGTCGTGCATGCGGCTTGCCCGGACGTGGAGGAGACCATGAAGTGGAGCTTCCCGCATTTCCAGTACAACGGCATGTTGTGCAGCATGGCCTCGTTCAAGGCGCATTGCGCGTTCGGCTTCTGGAAGGGCGAGCTGCTGGTGGCGGAGGCGGATGCGAACATCCAGGAGGCCATGGGCCAGTTCGGGCGCATCACCACTATCAAGGATCTGCCATCGAAGAAGACGCTGGAATCGTATATCAAGAAGGCGATGAAGCTGAACGACGACGGCGTGAAAGCGCCCGCGCGCGCCAAGCCCGCCACACCGCGCGAGCTGGTGGTGCCTGAGTATCTGGCGGCGGCGCTGGCGCAGCAGCAGCCGGCGCTGGACCATTTCAACGCCTTCAGCACCAGCAAGAAGCGCGACTACGTGGAGTGGATGGAGGAAGCCAGGACCGAGGCCACGCGCTTGCGCCGGCTGGAGCAGGCTGTCGAGTGGATCGCCGAGGGTAAGGCGCGCAACTGGAAGTACGGAAAATGCTGACCGCTGCGCAACGCGCCGCGTATGGCGCCTCCGTGGCCGAAGCCTTGGCCGAAGATCCGTTCTATGTCACGGTATGCGTGGCCGGCGGCGTGCAGCAGCTGCTGCCGCGCTACGTTGAACTGGCGCTGATCGAGGGCGAGCAGGCCGGGCGTGTCGATCTCACGGACCCAGAGGACAGCGGGGCGGCCATCTGGAGCGTGCCGGGCGACGCGGAGCGCAAGGCGGCCGCCAACGCCGCGCGAGAGCGCGAGCTGGCTGTACTGCTGGGCGAGCAAGGCTTTGCCAACTTCCAGGCCATCGTGGCCAATATGGAGGCCAATCTGGCGCCGCATGGGCTGGAGTCGGCCTGGTACTTGTCCATCGCGGGCATCAGGCCGGACGCGCAAGGCGGCGGCATGGGCACGCGCCTGTTGGCCCACGGCCTGAACGCGGCCGACCAGGCCGGTGCCGTGAGCTTCCTGGAGACCTTCAACGAACGCAGCCTGCCCTTCTACCGGCGCCAGGGCTACGAGGTGGCGGCACAGTACTTCGAGCCCGTCACCGGCGCCGATTACTGGCTGATGACCCGCCCGCCGCGCACCTGAGCGCGGATCGCGCTACAATAGTCCCATGCTGAAAATCCGCTTCTTCCTGCTGATGCTGTTCTTCGCGCTCCAGACCGCACTGGCTGGCGCCGCGCCGATACGTACCTGCTGCGATGAAGCCTGCCCGCCCACGATGTGCGCCGCCATGGGCTGCCTGCCGGCCGTACAGCCCATGATCGCTGCAGCGTTGCCGCCATTGCCGCAGCCTGCAGCCAGCATGGATTTCCCTGAATCGGCCAGCATCGATCTTCCCTTGCCGTTAAAAGAGGTCTGGACGCCGCCGGATTGAATCCGGTCCCGCTCCCAGAACCACTTTTAAACTGATCAAGGAAATATTATGAAATCCATCGCTATCAAAGTCGCTGCAGCCGCAGCCCTGCTGGCCACTTCCGCCGTTGCCTTCGCCGCCAATATGGACTGCTGCGCGAGCATCGAATGCTGCCTGAAGATGCTGGCCTGCTGCCTGTAAGCCGCTAGCACGTTAAGAAACGGGCCGGTACTGCAAAGTGCCGGCCCGTTTTGCATTTCGGTCAGCTAGTTCGTTTTGCCTGCACAATCGGCCGGGATCATGTGCTTGCGGCCTTCAGCTTCGTATTCCTCCAGGCTGGGCATGCCAAGAGCCTGCCGGCGGCGGTTCACCCGTTCGCGACTATCGACAGGCCGCATGATGAGCGTGCAGCGGTCCGGCATGGTGAACTGCGTGCCGTATTCCTGCGGCCTGCCCTCCGCTACGGCAATGCGGTCCGCCAGATAAGCCAGGTCGCGCGGCGCGGCCGCCCCCTTCCTGACCGCTGCCTCCAGCAAGTCCCTGGCGGCGCGCTGGAAATCCCGGTCCTGGTCCGCGTGCGGCACAAGCAGTCATGCGTGAGATGGCGTGTCAGTGTGGTCTTACATGAGAACAGGAATGCGCCGATTGAGGGAAGCGGCCGGGGCTTGCATAATGTGGCCTGCTTTAGTTTTCCAAGGTTTATGCAATGAAGATCATCGATCAACGCTTTCTGTCCCGTCAAAACCGCTATTCCAACCACCCCTGCCTGCTCAGCATACTTGAACTAGATGACGCCGCCGCGTCTCCGGCTGACGTGCGCTCGACCGCGACGAAACTGAAGGGCGTGCTGGGAAATTTGCCGGGACTGGAGCGGCTGATCAATGTCATAGGGCCGGCTGGCGCCGAGACGGCGCCAGCCGGACATTTTCAACTGGCGCGCCTGATCCAGGCGGTCACGCTGGAGCTGCAGCGGCTGGCGGGCAGCGATGTGATGGTGGGCTTTGTGGGCGCGCTGCCTCGCATGCCGGGGCGCTATCGCCTGGTGCTGCCTTACCGGATGGAGCGCATCGCGGCGGCGGCTGTGAATGCGGCGCTGGATGTGGTGAATGCCGCGCGCGCAGGACGCAAGGTGGACCTGGCGGCGGTGATGGCGCAGTTGCGGGCTGCGGGGGAACGGCGGGTTACGGCAAGGGCTGCGCCCTTGCCTAACCCGCCCTACGCGGTTTACACGTCCAAGACGTCTTAGACGAATTCGCCGATCTTGTTCGTCACCGCCTCGCGCACGCTGCCGCTGGTGACGAAGGAATGGGCCACCTGGATGTCGTTATGGAACCAGCGGTCGCCGTCCAGGCAGGCCGGGATCTGCTTGCGGATCTCGTCATAGGCGGCTTGCGTGCCTTCGCCCAGCTGGAAGCCTGGCAGCAGGTCTTCCGTCATGGTGAGGGCCTGCGCCGCCAGCAGCATTTCCACGCCGATGATGTACTGGGTGTTCTGCACCACGGTCGCGGCCTTGCGCGCGCACCACGTCGAGTTGGAGATGTGGTCTTCGCTATTTCCTTTCGACGGTATGCTGTCCACGCTGCCCGGCATGCTCAGGGTGCGGTTTTCCATCACCAGTGAGCTGAGCGAGCATTGCACCACGGGGTAGCCGGTGTTCACGCCGCGGATGCCGCTCATCAGGTTGCGCGGCAGTCCCCAGGACAGGGTCGGGTCGATCAGCCGCGCCACGCGGCGCTCGCAGATGCTGCCCAGGTCCGTCACCGCCATCGCCAGCAGGTCCATCGCCTGCGCCAGGTACTGGCCGTGGAAATTCCCGCCCGAGATGATTTCGAAACCGCCGCCGTCCTTGCCGAAGATGAGCGGGTTGTCGGTGGCCGAGTTGATCTCGTTTTTCACGATGGTGTCGATGTAGTCCAGCGCGTCGAACACGGGGCCGTACACTTGCGGCGTGCAGCGCAGCGAGTACACGTCCTGGATGCGGGCGGTGTACGGGATGTCGGTGCGGCGCAGCTCGTCCGGGAACTGCACGGCGCGCGCTTCGTGCGTGGTGCGGGTGGAGCCCTTGAGCAGCTTGCGCACCACTTTCGCGGTCTTGATCTGGCCGGGATGCGGGCGCGCCTGCTGGATGCGCGGGTCGAAAGCGGCCATTTCGGCGCGCATGGCTTCCAGCGTCAAGCCCAGGGACAGGCAGGCGTCGGTCAGCAGGTTGCGCGCATCGGCGGCGGCCAGCACGGCCACGGCCAGGGAGGCGGTGCAGCCGTTGATCAGGGCCGAGGCGTCTTTCGCTTTCAGGTCGAACTTCACCGGCCCGATTTCGGAACGGGTGATGGCTTCCGGCGCGGACATGCGTTTGCCGCCGTACATCACCTCCGCTTCGTCGAAGCCGGCGATGGCGGCTGCCAGATAGGCCAGCGGCGCCAGGTCGCCCGAGGCGCCGACGGAACCCTTCTGCGGCATGATGGGGTGGATACCGGCATTGATGAAGGCCAGCAGGCGGTCCACCACTTCCACGCGCGGCGCCGAGTAGTTGGAGGCGAAGGCGTTCGCGCGCAGCAGCATGGTGGCGCGGCTCACCTCTTCCGAAAACGGCTCGCCGATGCCGCCGCTGTGCGCCATGATGAGCTGCGTCTGGAACAGTTCTATATGCTCGACCTTGATGCGGGTGTCCTTCAGCAGGCCCACGCCGGTATTAAAGCTGTACATCATGGGCGCTTCGTCGTGCATCCAGGTGGATTCGATGTAGTCGCGGCTTTCCTTCAGCGCGGCGCGCGAGGACGCGGCCAACGCCACCTGGGCGTATTGGCCTTGCTGGGCGCGCGCCACGGCGAGCACCTGCTCCGCGGTGAGGTTGAAGCCGTCGATGGTTACGGTAGTCATGTCAGTTTTCCTTCTTGTATGCGGTCAGTTGGCGCCGGATTCAAACCAGGTGCCCAGCAGCTGGCGTTCGGCGTCCGTCATTTGCGTCATGTTCGCCAGCGGCATGTCCTTGTTCTGCACGGCGCGCTGGTAGATCTTGGCAGCGTGCTGCTTGATCTGGTCCGGCGTATCGAGCATCACGCCGCCCGGAGGCGATGCGAAGCCGGCCTGCGTCGGCGTGGCCGAGTGGCACGATGCGCAACGCGCAGTGACCACTTGCTGGACGGCCGTGATGTCGTGGCCAGAACGGGCAATGTCGGCTGCGGATGGCGCGGCGGCGTGGCTGTCGGCTGCCTGCGCTGCAATGGCCTTGCGCGGTGCGGGAGCGATGGCGATCGCCACGGCCACCAACAGGATCACGCCCGCCACAGGGAAGCCCAGCGACACGCGGCCAGCATGGCGCAGGTTGAAGAAGTGGCGTATCAGCACGCCGGCCGCCATGATGGCGCCCAGTATCAGCCAGCTGTAAGAGTGGCTGTAGGTCATGGCGTAGTGGTTGCTGATCATGATCAGCAGCACCGGCAGCGTGAAGTAGTTGTTGTGCACCGAACGCACTTTGGCGCGCTTGCCATAGACAGGGTCGGGCGACTGGCCCTTCTCCATCGCTTCCACCAGCTTGCGCTGGCCGGGGATGATCACGAACAGCACGTTACCGACCATCATGGTGCCTATCATGGCGCCCACGTGGATGTAGGCGGCGCGGCCGCTCAGAGTGTGCGTGAGCACGTAGGCCGCCGCCACGATCAGCACGAATAGCACGGAGCCCAGTACGGCGGGCTTTTCGCCCAGCGGCGACTTGCACAGCAGGTCGTAGACGATCCAGCCGCCGGCCAGCGTGCCCAGGCCCACGGCCACGGCTTGCAGGGACGACAGGTCTGCCACGTTTTTATCGATCATCATCGCCGAGGCGTTGAAGTAGTAGACGATGAACAGCATCGCAAAGCCGCTCAGCCAGGTCGCATACGCTTCCCATTTGAACCAGTGCAGGTCGGACGGCAGTTCCGCCGGCGCCACCAGGTATTTTTGCGGGTTGTAGAAACCGCCGCCGTGCACGGCCCACAGTTCACCCGACACGCCGGCCTTGGCCAGCGGACTGCCGGGCTTGGGCGGGCGGATCGAGTTGTCCAGCCAGACGAAGTAAAACGACGCGCCGATCCACGCTATGCCGGTAATCAAATGCAGCCAGCGCACCAGCAGATTCAACCACTCCACCCCATACGATCCGAATAAAGCTTCCATGAATTTTCCAATTAGTCTGTTCATCTGCCTCTGGCGGGCACTTCAGATGAGCGAGGCTGTCACCTCCGGAACGATCGTTATCCTGCCGCCGCTACGATCGTGATGGCATCGAAGCCATCAACCTGCCCCCGGCCATGGAAAGTGTCTCCTCTCTTGCCGGGATGATGGAACGATAGCCGTACCGGGCGCGCGAGTCCTGCGCTTGCACATATAACTTGCATACGTTTTGAGGTATAGCTGTTACGGCCCCGGATATGCGACTCTGTTATGCATAAGTTCAAATATCCAACCATGGGAGACCGATATGTCACGCTTGCCAGACCACCTGGACATCCACCTGATCCGCATTCTTTACCTGCTGCTGTGCGAGAAAAACGTTTCGCGCGTGGCGCTGAAACTGAACCAGCCGCAGCCCTCCATTTCCGCTTCGCTGCGCAAGCTGCGCGAGCTGACGGGCGATCCGCTGCTGGTGCGCGGCGGACGCGGTATGGTGCCCACGCAACACGGCGAGAGCCTACTCAAGCCGGCCAAGCGCATCCTCGATGAAACCGAAAACCTGTTCAGTCCCAAGACGGCCTTCGTGCCGCAGGAGGAGGCGCGCACCTTCCATATCGCCGCGCCGGACTATATGAACACGCAGTTCTTCACCGAGGTGATTGCGCGCGTGCGGCGCGAGTCGCCCAAGAGCCGGCTGGTGATCCACGCGCTGGGGCCGGACGCCGACTATGTGCGCCTGCTGTCGGACGGCGAGCTGGATCTGGTGGTGGCCAACTGGGACGAGCCGCCGCACCATCTGCACATCTCCAAGCTGTTCGACGATCCGATTGTGTGCCTGATGCGCGCCAACAGCGCCTATGCGCGCCGCACGCCCAAGGACGGTATGACGATGGAGGATTATCTGAGCCTGCCGCACGCGGCGCCGGCGCAGATCCTGCCTGGCTACCACGGCAACATCGACGCCTTCCTGGAGCAGCAGAATATGGAACGCAATATTGTGGTGGAATCGGCACACTTCCGCATGCTGCCCTACATCGTGGCGCAGACCGACCTGGTGCTCACGGCGGGGCAGCAGTTCGCCAGTTTTTACGAGAACACGCTGGGGCTGAAGTCCTACAAGGTGCCCGTGAAGTTCCCGCCGCTGCGCTTCTACCAGCTATGGCACGAGCGCGCGCACCACGCCACCGAGCACAAATGGCTGCGCGCGCAAGTGAGTACTGCGGCGCGCTTGCTGGTGAAGTAGGCATAGATGCTATCTCCGTGGCGATATGACTCCGGCCGCGCGCCGCACTAATATCAAAATGCCACGTCTGTGCCACGTCTGGCGTATAAAAACTAAACCCGAGACAAACATCATGAACTTCCTGGATAACTACTTCAAGCTGAGTGAGAACGGCAGCAACGTTCGCACCGAGGTGCTGGCCGGCCTCACCACCTTCCTGACGATGGCATACATCATCTTCGTCAACCCATCCATCCTCGGCGACGCCGGCATGCCCAAGGACTCCGTCTTTGTGGCCACCTGCGTCGCGGCCGCCGTGGGCACGCTCATCATGGGCCTGTACGCCAACTTCCCTATCGGCCTGGCGCCGGGCATGGGCTTGAACGCCTACTTCGCCTACGGCGTGGTGAAAGGCATGGGCTTCCCATGGGAGGCGGCGCTGGGCGCGGTGTTCATTTCGGGCTGCTGCTTCCTGGTGGTGAGCCTGCTGCGCGTGCGCGAGAAGATCATGAACGCCATCCCCGCCTCGCTGCGCACCGCCATTCCGGCCGGCGTGGGCCTGTTCCTGGCGCTGATCTCGCTGAAGAATTCCGGTATCGTCGTCTCCAGCCCCGCCACCTTCGTCACCATGGGCAATCTGCACGAACCGGCGCCCATCCTGGCCATCGTCGGCTTCCTGGTGATCGTCGCGCTGGACCGCCTGAAAGTCACCGGCGCCCTGCTGATCGGCATCATGACCGTGACCGTGCTGAGCTTCTTCTTCGCCGGGAACCAGTTCCACGGCGTGGTGTCCGCACCGCCGTCGATCGAGCCTACCCTGTTCAAGCTGGACATCATGGGCGCCATCTCGCACGGCCTGCTCAACGTGGTGCTGGTGTTCTTCCTGGTTGAACTGTTCGACGCCACCGGCACCCTGATGGGCGTGGCGCAGCGCGCCGGCCTGATGAAGGACGGCAAACTGCCGCCCGCCATGAACAAGGCCCTGCTGGCCGACTCGGGCGCCATCATCGCCGGTTCCGTGATGGGCACCTCGAGCACCACCGCCTTTATCGAAAGCGCCGCCGGCGTGCAAGCGGGCGGCCGCACCGGCCTGACCGCCGTCACCGTGGCCGTGCTGTTCCTGCTGGCGCTGTTCATTGCGCCGCTGGCCGGCGTGGTGCCGCAATACGCCACCGCCCCTGCCCTGTTCTTCGTCGCTTGCCTGATGCTGCGCGAGCTGGCCGAGATCAACTGGAGCGAAACCACGGAGAGCATTCCCGCCGTGATCACCGCGCTGGTGATGCCGTTCACCTACTCCATCGCTAACGGCCTGGCGCTGGGCTTTATCAGCTACGCCGCGCTGAAACTGCTGACCGGTAAGCACAAGGAAGTCAGCGGCATGATCTGGGGCATCGCAGGCGTGTTCCTGTTCAAGACTATTTATATCGCAGGTTGAAGGAGTAGCACCATGTCTCACCCGATTCGTTTTTACTACCAGGGGCGCGTGCAGGAAGTCGCGTCGGCATCGCCCACCCGTACGCTGCTTCAGCATTTGCGCGAAGACCAGCACTGCACCGGCACCAAGGAAGGCTGCGCCGAAGGCGACTGCGGCGCTTGCACCGTCGTCATCGGCTCGCTGGTGGACGGTGAACTGGAAATGCGCAACGTTAACTCGTGCATCCAGTTCCTGCCCACGCTGGACGGCAAGGCCGTGTTCTCGGTGGAGGACCTGAAGCAGAAGGACGGCGGCCTGCACCCGGTGCAGGAAGCACTGGTCGAATGCCACGGTTCGCAATGCGGCTTCTGTACGCCGGGCTTCGCCATGTCCTTGTGGAGCTTGTACCTGAAACAGGAGAGCCAAGCGGAACCCCTGTGCCGAAAACAAATCGACGAGACCCTGTCCGGTAACCTGTGCCGCTGCACGGGCTACCGCCCCATTATCGACGCCGCGCACCGCATGGGCGAACTGCCCGCCGTGCATTTCGACCGGGAGGCACTGGTGGCCGCCCTGCGCGGCCTGCAACGCGACACCATGTTCAGCTACACCCACGACGGCCAGACCTTCCACGCGCCGCGCACCCTGGCCGAGCTGGCCGAACTGCGCGCCGCCAAGCCCACCGCCACCATCCTGGCCGGTTCCACCGACGTGGGCCTGTGGGTGACCAAGCAGATGCGCAACCTGGGCGACGTGATCTACGTGCGCCAGGTGCAGGAGCTGCACCAGCTGGGCATGGTGGACGGCATGCTGGAAATCGGCGCGGCCGTGTCGCTGGACGACGCCTACCGTTCCGTGGGCGACTTGTACAAGAACGCCTCGCTGCATGAACTATGGCAGCGCTTCGCCTCGCAGCCCATCCGCAGCACCGGCACGCTGGGCGGCAGCGTGGCCAACGGATCGCCCATCGGCGACTCCGCGCCCTGGCTCATCGTGCTGGGCGCCGAGATTGTGCTGAACGGCTCGCAAGGCCGCCGCAGCATGCTGCTGCAGGACTTCTACCTGGACTACATGAAGAAGAACTGGCAACCGGGCGAGTTCGTCGAAGCCGTGCGCGTGCCGCTGCCGCAGCCAAAGCAGCAGTTCCGCACCTACAAGCTGGCCAAGCGCTACGACCAGGATATTTCCGCCGTCGCCGCCGCCTATTGCATCACCCTGGAGGACGGTGTGGTGCGCAACGCGCAGATCGCCTACGGCGGCATGGCAGCCACTTCCAGGCGTGCTCCGCTCGCGGAAGCCGCCATCAACGGCAAGCCGTGGAATGAAGACACGCTGAAAGCAGGCATGGCAGCGCTGGCGCAGGACTACACGCCGCTGACCGACATGCGCGCCACCGCCAGCTACCGCATGAAGACCGCGCAGAACCTGCTGCGCCGCTTCTGGCTCGAATCGCGCCCCGACGACGCGCTGCCGGCCACCTCGATCAACGCGTTTGCATACAAAGAAAGGACCGCCGCATGAACAGCAAATCGGAAGCGTTCATGACTATCGGCGCAGCCCAGGGCTGGGCCGAAGTCGGCCAGAACCACCCGCACGAATCGGCCATCCTGCACGTGCTGGGCGAAGCCACCTACACCGATGACATCCCCGAGGCGCAAGGCACGCTGCACGCCGCGCTGGGCTTGTCGCCGAAAGCGCACGCGCGCATCCTGTCCATCAACCTGGAGCCGGTGAAAGCCATGCCGGGCGTGGTGGCCGTCTACACTTACAAGGACATCCCCGGCACCAATGACTGCGGCCCGATTATCCACGACGATCCGATCCTGGCAGAGGAAAAGGTTGAATACGTGGGCCAGCCCATCTTTATCGTGGTGGCGGAAAGCCACGACCAGGCGCGCCACGCCGCGCGTAAGGCCGACATCCAGTACGAGGAACTGCCAGCCATCCTGACGCCGGAAGCGGCGCGCGATGCGGAGTCCTTCGTGGTGCCGCCCATGCGCCTCACGCGCGGCGACGCCAAGGCTGCGTTCGAGCGTTCCAAACATATCCTGAAGGGCAAGCTGCACGTCGGCGGCCAGGAGCAGTTCTACCTGGAAGGCCAGATCTCGTATGCGCTGCCGAAGGAAGCGGGCGGCATGCACGTCTACTGCTCCACCCAGCATCCCACCGAGATGCAGCACGTGGTGGCGCATGCGCTGCACATTGCGTCGCACGCGGTGGTGATTGAATGCCGCCGCATGGGCGGTGCGTTCGGCGGCAAGGAATCGCAGTCCGCGCTGTGGGCAGCCTGCGCCGCCGTCTGCGCCGCGCACCTGAAACGCCCGGTCAAGCTGCGCGCCGACCGCGACGACGACATGATGGTGACCGGCAAGCGCCACTGCTTCTACTACGAATACGAGATGGGCTATGACGACAACGGCCTGATCACCGCCGCCAAGGTGGAGATGGTGTCGCGCGCCGGCTTCTCGGCCGACCTGTCCGCGCCCGTCGCCACGCGCGCCATCTGCCACTTCGACAACACCTACTATTTGTCGGATGTGGACATCCGCGCCATGGCGGGCAAGACCAACACGCAGTCCAACACGGCCTTCCGGGGCTTCGGCGGACCGCAGGGCGCCATCGCCATCGAATACATCGTCGACGAGATCGCGCGCAACCTGGGCAAGGACGCGCTGGACGTCCGCAAGACCAACTTCTACGGCCGCAACGACGAGGAAGGCCGCAACTACACGCAGTACGGCCAGAAGGTGGTCGACAACGTGATCCACGAACTGGTGGCCCAGCTGGAAAACGACAGCGCCTACCGCGCGCGCCGCGAAGCCATCCAGGCGTTCAACGCCGGCAGCCCTGTGCTGAAAAAAGGCCTGGCGCTCACGCCGGTGAAGTTCGGCATCGCATTCAACGTCACCCACTTCAACCAGGCGGGCGCGCTGGTGCACATCTACACAGACGGCTCGGTGCTGGTGAACCACGGCGGCACCGAGATGGGCCAAGGCATCAACACCAAGGTGTGCCAGGTGGTGGCGCATGAACTGGGCATCCCGCTGGCCCGCGTGCGCGCCAGCGCCACGGACACCAGCAAGGTCGCCAATACTTCGGCCACGGCCGCATCCACCGGCGCTGACCTGAATGGCAAGGCCGCGCAGGACGCCGCCGCCACGCTGAACCGCCGCCTGCGCGAGTTCGCCGCCAAGACCTATGGCTGCGAGCCTGCCGCCGTGGTGTTCGCCAACGGCGTGGTCTATGCGGGCAGTACCACGCTGAGCTTCCCGGACCTGGTGCAGAAAGCCTACCTGGCGCGCGTGCAGCTGTGGTCCGACGGCTTCTACGCCACGCCGGGCCTGAGCTGGGACCGCGAGTCCATGACCGGCAACCCTTTCGGCTACTACGCTTACGGCGCCTCGGTGTCCGAAGTGGTGGTCGACACGCTGACCGGCGAATGGAAGCTGCTGAAGGTGAACGCCCTGTACGACGCGGGCAACTCGCTGAACCCGGCCATCGACGTGGGCCAGGTGGAAGGCGCATTCATCCAGGGCATGGGCTGGCTGACAACGGAAGAACTGTGGTGGAACAAGGCGGGCAAGCTGATGACGCATGCGCCGTCGACGTACAAGATTCCGGGCGTGTCCGACTGCCCGGAAGACTTCGACGTGCAGCTTTTCAAGAACCGCAACGCCTTCGACAGCATCCACCGCTCCAAGGCGGTGGGCGAGCCGCCGCTGCTGCTGCCCTTCTCCGTGTTCCTGGCGATCCGCGACGCGGTGGCCTCGGTGGGCGGCTACCGCATCAACCCGCCCCTGCGCGCGCCCGCCACCAGCGAAGCGATCCTGGATGCAGTTGACGCGGTGCGCGAGCAGGCCGACGCCATGTAATCACGCCGGTTCGTGCGACGCGAACACTTCCTTGGCTGCGAACACGCCGTTCAGCGCAGCCGGGAAGCCCGCGTAGAGGCTCATTTGCAGCATGGTCTCGATGATCTCGGTGCGGGAGAGGCCGACGTTCAGCGCTGCGGCGATGTGCACCTTGAGCTGCGGCTGCGCCGTGCCCAGCGCGGTGAGCGCGGCGACGGTGGCCAGTTCGCGCTGCTGCAGCGTCAGGCCGGGGCGGGAATAGATGTCGCCGAAGCCGAATTCAATGATGTATTTGCCCAGGTCCGGGCTGATGTCCGCCAGCGACTCGATCACCTTGTCGCCGGCGCTGCCGTCTACTTCGCGCAGGCGCGCCAATCCCCGTTCATATCGCGTGCTTTCCATGCTGTTTCTCCTTTGATTGCAGTTCGGATTCCAAAGTGGAGTACAGCGCAATTTTCTGGTGCAGATAGGCCAGCGTCTCCTGCATCGCCCTTACCTCTTCCTCGACGGCGGCGGTGTGCCGGGCCAGCATGGCTTTGCGTTCGGCCACGCTGGACAGCAGTTCGCCCTGCTCCCGCAATTGCGCATAACGCTGCATCTCTTCGATCGACATGCCGGTGGCGCGCAGCCGCAGCAGGAAGGCTATCCAGTTGAGGTCTTCCGCCCGGTAGAGCCGGTGCCCATTGCTACGGCGCGGAATCGGCTTGATCAAGCCGATCCGCTCGTAGTAGCGCAGCGTATGGACGCTCAGTCCGCACGCCTCGGCCGTCTGTTGTATCGTGAGTGAAGCTGTCATGAAGCCATGGTAGAAGTTGGAGTGCACTCCAAGTCAAGCGCGATTTTCCATAGCTTACCCCATCGGCAACTCCTCGGCCGCCAGTTTCCTGCCGCTGCCACGCAGCGCTTTTGAGGTAGCACAAGAAGTCATTCCCATCCCGAACGTAAGGTGTCAGCACATCCACTTTTTTGATTGGAGTTGCATATGCCATACACTTACTCAAAAGTTGACGAACTTGAAGGCTCAGCCCTGGTTGGATCGCATCAATGCGTCGCACTGGTCCAGGAATATGCTGGCGCTCCAGTTACTTCAGTCTGGCGGCAAGGTGACGCAGTACTCGGCAATACTTTGCTAAAAAAAGGAACTGCGATCGCTACCTTTTTAGATGGCCGATATGCGAACAACAGCCACGGCAACCATGCAGCCCTGTATCTGCGGCAAGGCATCAACGGTATTTATGTGATGGATCAGTGGAAGAATGAGAAGAAAACGGAAGTGAACGCAAGGTTCATACGAGCACAGGGCAAGGACAAGAAGGGGCGGTTCATCCGCCCTAGCGACAATGCAAACGCATTCTTTGTGATTGAATAAAATATGCGCATCCCTTCCCCCCTATGGATACGATCAACGCGCCGCCTGACCGTATGGGGCTCATCCATCTTTGTCGCACATGCTGCAATAGCAGCGGCGCAGCAAATCGACTGCCCTGCGGCGATACCGGCGGCATCGATCAAAGTCATCGGAGTACCTGCTGAATGGCAGCCGGATGTCACAAAGCCCTTGTATCTGCACGCCGCAGCCCCTATCGACGGACCACCCGGAAAGTTTGGAGAGCTTGCGGAGTTCACGACTCATCGCGGCAAAATGGAGTGGTCTTATACCTATCCGTTGGAAGGAAATTTCCCCGACGGGAAATGGATGCAGTGCGCCTACGGAGCGATGAACGAAGTAACGCTGTCGAAAAAAATCGATGACAGCGTTACCAAATGCAAGCTCACTTATCGCAAGGGGAAAAATCCGGCCCAGCACGAGATCCAGATACTTTGCCAATAGCCTGAATCGCCAGCAAATTACTCGAACTGTTTCTTGAACTGCTCGAACTGGGCGGCCAGGTCGGTGAAGTCCTGGCGCAACTGGGCGACTTCGGCTTCGAGCTGGGCGACGCGGCTGCCCTGGGCCGGGGTGCTGGTGCTGCCGCCGTAGCTGGCGGCGGTCTCTTCGCGCGCCAGCGCTTCTTCGCCTTGCAGCAGGTGGCCGTAGCGCGGCTCCTTGGTGCCCGGCGCCAGCGGCAGCTTGGCGGCCAGCGGCGGGTATTTGTCGATCAGGAATTGCAGCGCCAGTTCCACGTCGGCCACGGACTTGAAGTCGTGCAGGCGGCCCGTGCGGGTGCGGATTTCGCCGGCGGTCTGCAGGCCGCGCAGCATCAGCACCGTCAGCACGGCCACCTTGTCCTGCTCCAGCGACCACTTGATGCGCATGCGGTGTTCGTACTTGGTCACGCGCGCGCCGGCCTGCGTAATGCCGTTGACGAACTTGCGCTGCATGAGCCGCTGCAGCACGTCGGCCACGGTTTCCTCCGAAATCGACATCACCGGGTCGCGGCTGGAGAGCTGGTTGCAGCCGTTGGTGATGGCGTTCAGCGACATCGGGTAGTTGTCGGGCGTGAGGGCTTCTTTTTCTGCCAGGACGGCGAGCACGCGGGTCTCGAATGGGTCCAGCAGGTTGGCGTTGTCCGCTTCGTTAGTCATGCATATTCCTTCATTCGACAAGTTACATAGCCGAATTTACCATAATCTACCTCAGGTAATAAGGATGGCGCGGAAGTCGTTGACGTTGGTGAGCGTGGGGCCGGTCACGACGGAGTCCCCCAGGGCCTGGAAAAAGCCGTGGCCGTCGTTGTTGTCGAGGCTGAGCCGGGGCCGCAGGCCTTGCGCGGCGGCGCGCGCCAAGGTGTCCGGCGTGAGGATGGCGCCGGCGATTTCCTCCACGCCGTCCACGCCGTCGGTGTCGCCGGCCAGCGCATATACGCCCTCCTGCCCCTCCAGCGCCACGCCCAGCGCCAGCAGGAACTCGACGTTGCGCCCGCCCCGCCCCTTGCCGCGCAGCGTGACCGTGGTCTCGCCGCCGGAGAGCAGGACGCAGGGCTTCTCGAACGGCTCGCCGTACCGTGCTGCATAGCGCGCCATGCCCGCCATGGCCTTGCCGACGTCGCGCGCTTCGCCTTCCAGGCTGTCGCCGAGGATGTAGGTGCGGATGCCTGCGCCGCGCGCCAGGCGGGCGCTGGCCTCCAGGGCCATGCGGGGCGCGACCGCCATGCGCAGTTCGGACGCGGCCAAGCGCCCGTCGCCAGGCTTGACGGTTTCGCCTTCGCCGCTGCGCAGCAGCGCCAGCACGCTGTCCGGGGCGGCGATGCGGTAGCGGGACAGGATGGCCAACGCGTCCGCACAGGTGCTGGGGTCCGGCGCGGTGGGGCCAGAGGCGATGTCAATGGGATCGTCTCCGGGCACATCGGAGATTAGCAGCGTCACCACGCGGGCCGGCGCGCAGGCCGCCGCCAGCCTGCCGCCCTTGATGGCGGAAATGTGGCGGCGCACGCAGTTCATCTCGGAGATGGTGGCGCCGCTGGCCAGCAAAGCCTGGTTGACGGCCTGCTTTTCGGCCATCGTGACGCCGGGGGCGGGCAGCGGCAGCAGCGCGGAGCCGCCCCCGGAGATCAGGCAGATCACCAGGTCGTCCGGGCTCAGGCCCTGCACCAGGTCCAGCATGCGCTGGGCGGCGCGGTGGCCTGCTTCGTCCGGCACCGGGTGCGCGGCTTCAGCGATCTCGATGCGTTCGCACGGCACCGCGTAGCCGTAGCGTGTGACGACCAGCCCTTCCAGTTGGCCGGGCCAGTTGCGCTCGACCGCCTGCGCCATCGCAGCGCTGGCCTTGCCCGCCCCGATGACGATGGTGCGGCCTTTCGGCGCCGGCGGCAGATGCGGAGGAATGCACAGCGCCGGCTGTGCAGCGGCGATGGCGGCGTCGAACATCTCGCGCAGCAGGCGGCGTTCCCACCCGATCAGCTTAGCCATGGCGCACCGCTCCTTCCATGGCCATGCGCACGACAGGCTGCGGAGCGTCTTCGACATCCCTGGCGACTGGCTCGCCGTACAGCACTTCCATATCCGCAGTGCCATTGAGCACAGCGTCGGCCCGCGCCCGGTCCAGGCCTCCGACCCAGCGCGCAATCGCCATGGTGCCGACGGCGTTGCCTATGGTGTTGGTGATGGCGCGCGCTTCGGACATGAAGCGGTCCACACCCAGCAACAGCACCATGCCCTCCACCGGTATCTTGCCCATCGAGGCCAGCGTGGCGGCCAAGGTGATGAAGCCGGAGCCGGTAACGCCCGCCGAACCTTTGGAGGTCAGCATCAGCACGCCCAGCACCAGCAGCTGGTCCATCAGCGACAGATGCGTGTTGGTCGCCTGCGCAATAAAGATGGCGGCCATGGTGTAGTAGATGCACTGCCCGTCCGGGTTGAAGGTCAGCCCCGACGGCACCACCAGCCCCACCACCGGCTTGGAGCAGCCGACCTGCTCCAGCTTGTGCATCAGCTGTGGCACCACGGACTCGGACGAGCTGGTGCCCAGCACGGTGAAGATCTCGGCCCGCAGGTACTTGAGGAACTTCCACAGGCTGAAGCCCGAGATGCGCGCCACCACGCCCAGCACCACGAACACAAACAGGAAGCAGGTCAGATACATGGTGCCCATGAGCTGGGCCAGCTTGGCGATGGACGAGAAGCCGTATTTACCCACCGTGAAGGAGATGGCGCCGAACGCCGCAATCGGCGCCACCCGCATCACCAGGCCCACGATGTAGAACATGGCGTTGGAGAAGGAGTCCAGGAAGCTCACCACCGGCTTGGCGCGGCTGCCCAGGTGCGCCAACGCCACGCCGAACATGATGGAGAACACGAGGATCTGCAGGATCTCGTTCTTGGCGAAAGCGTCCACCACGCTGCCCGGTATCATGCCCAGCACGAAGTCCATGAAGGTCGCAGGCTTGGCGGCGGCCGCCGTGTAGGTGGAGATGCTCTTGGTGTCCAGCGTGTGCGGGTCGATATTCATGCCCACGCCCGGTCCCACCAGGTTCACCGCCAGCAGGCCCAGGCCCAGCGCGAAGGTGGACATCACTTCGAAGTAAATCAGCGCGCGCCCACCGACGCGGCCCAGGTCCTTCATGCTTTCCATCTTCGCGATGCCCAGCACCACGGTGGCGAAGATCACCGGCGCGAACACCATCTTGATCAGTTTGATGAAGGCGTCGCCCAGCGGTTTGAGCTTGGCGCCCATCTCGGGGTCGAGCACGCCGAGCACAATGCCTGCTGCCACGGCGATGAGGACTTGCACATATAGCGTCCCCAGGAACTTGCGGGTTCTTTTCATGATCAGTCTCCGATATGTGTGAGCGCGCGGCGGCTCTGTGGCCGCCTTGGAGCGCGGGTGGCTTGCTTTATTTGCCGGCGCGGATGAATTCGCACACTGCGCGGGTCACGTCGGCCGTGGTGGCCTTGCCGCCCAGGTCGGGCGTGTGGACCTTGTCCGCCGTGACGGCTTCTATGGCCTGCATCAGGCGCTTGGCGGCGCCCTGCTCGCCCAGGTGCTCCAGCATCATGGCGGCGGTCCAGAAGGTGGCCACCGGATTCGCGATGCCCTTGCCGGTAATGTCGAAGGCGGAGCCGTGGATAGGCTCGAACATGGACGGGAACGCGCGCTCGGGATTCAGGTTGGCCGTGGGGCCGATGCCCAGGCTGCCCGACAGCGCGGCGGCCAGGTCGGACAGGATGTCCGCGTGCAGATTGGTGGCCACGATCACGTCCAGCGTCTTCGGCTTGAGCACCATGCGGGTGGTGACGGCGTCCACTAGTTCGCGGTCCACTTTCACGTCCGGGAAATCGGCCGCCACTTCGTAGAAGATCTCGTCCCACATCACCATGCCGAAGCGCTGCGCGTTGGACTTGGTGACCAGCGTGAGGTGTTTGGCAGGACGCTTCTGCGCCAGCTCAAAGGCGAAGCGGTGGATGCGCTCCACGCCGGCGCGGGTGAACACGGCGGTCTCGGTGGCGGTTTCAATCGGCAGGCCGCGGTGCGTGCGCCCGCCGTTGCCCGCGTATTCGCCTTCCGAGTTTTCGCGCACGATCACCCAGTCGATATCCTCGCCGCCTTTCAGCGGGCTTTGCACGCCTGGCAGCACGCGCGCCGGGCGCACATTGGCGTACTGGTCGAAGCCCTGCGCGATGGGCAGGCGCAAGCCCCACAGCGACACGTGGTCCGGCACCTGCTGGCTGCCCACCGCGCCGAAGAAGATGGCGTCGAAGGCTTTCAGCTGTTCCAGGCCGCCTTCGGGGATGTAGTAGCCGTGCTCCAGGTAGTAGTCCGAGCTCCATGGGAAGTGCTCGATGTCGAACTTGAAGCCGCCGTCGTGGCTGGCGAGCGCGTTCAGCACTTCCAGACCGGCTGCGATCACTTCGGGGCCGATGCCATCGGCTGGAATCGCTGCAATTTTATGGATACGCATGGATATCTCCTTAAGATTTGTATGGGATGCAACAGCACCGTGAACACAGTGTAGTGCGGCACAAAAGTTATGGAATGCGTGTAAAGTTATGCTACTTGTTCTCTGGAGTTAAAGATGATCGATCCATCCGAACTGGCGTTTTTCGTCCAGATCGTCAAGGAAGGCAGCCTGTCCGGCGCGGCGCGCGAGCTGGGGGTCACGCCCGCCTCGGTAAGCAAGCGGCTGGGCAAACTGGAGCAGGAGCTGGGCGTGCTGCTGCTGAACCGCACCACGCGCCGCCTGAGCGTGACCGACGCGGGCGAGCTGTATTACGCCAACGCGGTGCGCATCCTGGGCGAGCTGGAGGAACTGGAACGGCAGCTGTCGCAGGACCGCGCCGCGCCCAAGGGGCTGCTGCGGGTGAATGCGCCGCTGGGTTTCGGGCGCACCTACATCACGCCCATCGTCTCCAATTTCGTGAAGCGCTATCCGGACGTGGAAGTGCAGCTGCAGCTGAGCGACCATCCGCTCAGCCTCATCGACGAGTCCTTCGATATCGGCATCCGCTTCGGCGAGGTGCCGGACGCGCGCGTGGTGGCGACCAGGATCGCGGCCAACCGGCGGCTGGTGTGCGCGGCGCCGTCCTACCTGAAGCAGCATGGCGTGCCCAAGGCGCCGAACGACCTGGCGCGCTTCAACTGCATCGTGCTGCGCCAGAACGACGCGGCCTACGGCACCTGGCGTTTCACCAAGGGGCGGCAGACGGAAACGGTGAAGGTGCGCGGCACCCTGAGCAGCAACGACGGCGAGGTAGCGCTGAACTGGGCGCTGGACGGCCACGGCCTGCTGCTGCGGGCGGAATGGGATATTGCGAAATACATCCGCTCGGGACGGCTGCAGATCGTGCTGGAGGACTACGCCACGCCGCCTGCGGACATCCACGCCATCTACCCGGAGAAGCACAAGCTGTCGCCGAAAGTGAAGGTGTTCGTGGAGTTCCTGGCGGCGAGTTTCCAGGGGCCGGCGGGCAGCAAGCCCGCGTCCGCCTGGTGATCAGTCCACCAGCCGGTTCAGCTGGGCGGAATTGAATTTATCGCACTCGGGCACGGATGGACAATCCAGCCCCGCAGCCTTCATGGTGGCGGCCATGCGTTCGATCTGCTGCTCCTGCGCGGCAGCCTGGTCTATCAGCGCGCGCAGGGCTTTGATGAGCGGGTCGTCGCCATTGGCGGTGATGCCGTAGGCCGAGAACATCTTGGCGGACGGGCTGACGCTGAGCGCTTCCTTGTCGATGATGTGGGCGGGATTGCCCACTGCCGTGGCGCCCGCAGGCACGGGCTTGAGCAGCACCGCGTTGGAGCCCACCTTGGCGTATTCGCCCACCGTGAACGCGCCCAGCACCTTGGCGCCCGCGCCGATGATGACGCCGCGTTCCAGCGTGGGGTGGCGCTTGCTGCCGGTGTGCAGCGAGGTGCCGCCCAGGGTCACGCCCTGGTAAATGGTGCAGTCGTCCCCCACCACGGCGGTTTCGCCTATCACCACGCCAAAGCCGTGGTCGATGAACACGCGGCGGCCGATCTGGGCGCCGGGGTGGATCTCGATGCCGGTGATGATGCGCGCCAGGTAGGAGATGAAGCGGCCCGGCCACTTCAGCCCGTGCGTCCAGCACCAGTGCGCCCAGCGGTGCATGACAATGGCCTGCAAGCCGGGATAACAGGTCAGCACCTCCCAACCGTTGCGGGCGGCGGGGTCGCGTTCGATGATGCTGTTGATGTCTTGGCGCAGGTTGCGGAACATGGCGGCAAAGGATTAAGACCGATAACGCATGGTAGCGTATTCGGTTAGGAGTTGCTTGGGGCGGTGGCGGGTTACGCGCTTCGCGCTAACCCGCCCTACGATGTTGCGGATGTTGCGGGTGTTCGCGGATGTTGCGGATGCGCGCGTAGGGCGGGTTAGCCGGAACGGCGTAACCCGCCATGTGCGGACGGCTGGAATCAGCCTTCTTTGACGAGGCGCTGGCGGCGCGCCTCGTACAGACAGACGCCGGAGGCGACCGATACGTTCAGGCTCTCGACGGTGCCGAACATGGGGATGCTGACCAGCATGTCGCAGGTCTCGCGGGTCAGGCGGCGCATGCCCTCGCCTTCCGAACCCATCACCAGCGCGGTCGGGCCGGTGAAGTCGGACTGGTACAGGTTCTTCTCGCCGTCGTCGGAGGTGCCGATCAGCCAGATATCGCGGTCCTTCAGGTCGCGCAGCGTGCGCGCCAGATTCGTCACGGTGATGTAAGGCACGTTCTCGGCCGCGCCGGACGCCACTTTGGCGGCGGTGGCGTTCAGGCCTACCGCGCGGTCCTTCGGCACGATGACCGCGTGCGCGCCGGCGCCGTCGGCCACGCGCAGGCAGGCGCCCAGGTTGTGCGGGTCGGTAATGCCGTCCAGCACCAGCAGCAGCGGCGGGCCTTCGATGGCGTCCAGCAGCTCGTCCAGGTTGCGCGCCAGCGAAATCTGCTGCGCAAAGGCGATCACGCCCTGGTGGCGGTGGGTGCCGACGATCTTGTCGAGGCGGGTGGAATCCACGGGCATCACGCGCACGCCGAGCGACTTGGCGTTGGCCACCAGGTCGGTCATGCGGCGGTCGTTGCGGCCCACGTCGACGAAGATTTCCTCCACGGAGGAAGCTTCATGGCGCAGGCGCGAGGTGACGGCGTGGAAGCCGAAAATCATTTTATTCTTGGACATGCTTTTCTTCTGGTGATGCCGCCCGGGCCAATGCCTGGGCGGCGGTTAATGCTTAGCGCTTCTTCTTGCTCTTGGCGGCTGGCTTGGCTGCCGGTGCCGCGGATTTGCTGCGCTTGCCGCTGGAGGCGGGCTTGGCTTTGGCTTTCGGTTTGGCCACGGCCGGAGTACGGGACTGGACTTTCGGGCCAGGCTTAACGTTGGTGCGAGTGTCGGCCTTGGTAGGCTGCTTGCGGTTGCGGCCGGTGGCCGGTTCCGCTTCCACGTCCGCGCCGGGACGCACGCCCACCGCCGCCTGCTCGGACTGCGCCAGGCGCAGGTCGATCTTGCGGGTTTCCAGGTCCACGCGCACCACTTGCACTTTGACCTTGTCGGTCAGCTGGTAGCGCTTGCCGGTGCGTTCGCCTTTCAGTTCATGGCGCGCTTCGTCGAACTGGAAGTAGTCCGCGCCCAGGTCGGTGATGTGCACCAGGCCTTCGACGAACAGTTCCTGCAGCTGCACGAAGATGCCGAAGGTGGTCACGCCGGTGATCATGCCGGTGAATTCCTCGCCCAGCTTGTCCTGCATGAAGTAGCACTTCAGCCAGGATTCCACGTCGCGCGACGCTTCGTCGGCGCGGCGCTCGTTGGCCGAGCAGTGCACGCCCAGGGCGTCCCACACGGTCAGGTCGGCGGCGGCTTTCGGCGCCTTGCCCTCGGCCTTGTCCTTGGCCTGCTGGCGGCGGGTGGCGTTCGACACGGCCGTGTTCAGCACGCTGGTGTCGGCCACTTTCGGCTCGTACTTCTTGCCTTGCAGGATGGCCTTGATGGCGCGGTGCGTCAGCAAGTCCGGATAGCGGCGGATCGGGCTGGTGAAGTGGGCGTAAGCCTCGTAGGCCAGGCCGAAGTGGCCGATATTGTCCGGGCTGTAGACCGCTTGCTGCATCGAGCGCAGCAGCATGGTTTGCAGCAGGGACGCGTCCGGACGCTCCTTGATCTTGCGCATCAGCTCGGCGTAGTCGCCGGCGGCAGGCGTGTCGCCGCCGGCCAGGCTCAGGCCAACCTGCTTCAGGAAGTCGCGCACCTGCTTGAGCTTTTCCTTGGTCGGGCCGGCGTGGATGCGGTAGGTGCCGGGATGCTTGTGGCGCAGCAGCAGGTCCGCAGCGCAGACGTTGGCCGCCAGCATGCATTCCTCGATGATCTTGTGCGCGTCGTTGCGGGTGCGCGGGATGATCTTTTCGATCTTGCCGGCCGCATTGCAGACGATATAGGTCTCGGTGGTCTCGAAGTCGATCGCGCCGCGCACATTGCGGGCTTGCACCAGGGCGTGATAGACGTCGTACAGGTTCTGCAGCAGCGGCACGATGCCGGGGCGGCGCGCCGCTTCCGGACCCTTGGTGTTGCCCAGGATGGCGGCCACTTCATTGTAGGTCATGCGCGCGGCCGAGTGGATCACGGCCGGGTAGAACTGGTAAGCGGTGATCTCGCCCTTGGCGGTGACGACGGCGTCGCACACCAGCGTCATGCGGTCCACCGCCGGGTTCAGCGAGCACAGGCCGTTGGACAGCTTCTCCGGCAGCATGGGGATCACGCGGCGCGGGAAGTAGACCGAGGTGCTGCGTTCCAGCGCGTCGGTGTCCAGCGCGTCGTTCGGCTTCACGTAATGGCTCACGTCGGCAATCGCCACGATCAGGCGGAAGGCCTTGCTGCGGCCGACTTTCACCGGTTCGCAATAGACGGCATCGTCGAAGTCGCGCGCGTCTTCGCCGTCGATGGTGATCATCGGCACGTCGCGCAGGTCCACGCGGTCGCCCAGGTCGGCTTCGCGCACATGGTCCGGCAGCTTGGCGGCCTGTTTCAGCGCGGCGTCCGAGAAGATGTGCGGCACGCCGAACTTGCGCACGGCGATTTCGATTTCCATGCCCGGATCGTCCAGGCCGCCCAGCACTTCCACGATGCGGCCGGCCGGCTGCTTGAAGCGGCCCGGCTGCTCGGTCAGTTCGATGGAAACAATCTGGTCCACCTTGGCTTTGCCCACCGGGCCTTCCACCACGATGTCCTGCGCAATGCGCTTGTCTTCCGGCGCCACCAGCCACACGCCGTTTTCTTTCAGCAGGCGGCCGATGATGTGGGTGTTGGCGCGCTGCACCACTTCCACAATCGTGCCTTCCGGGCGGCCGCGGCGGTCCAGGCCGACCATCTTGGCCAGCACCTTGTCGCCGTTCAGCACTTTTTGCATTTCGCGTTCGGACAGGTACAGGTCCTGGCCCGGTTCATCCGGGATCACGAAGCCGAAACCGTCGCGGTGGCTCTGCACACGCCCGGCCACGAAGCCGGAGTGGTCGGCCAGGGCGTAGAAGCCTTTGTGGTCGGAAACGATCTGGCCGTCGCGCTCCATGGCGTTCAGACGGCGGGTCAATACCGCGTGGGACTCGGCTTTCACATCCAGGGTCAGCGCGAGGGCGCGCAGATCGAGCGCCGCCTTGGCGCTGCGGAAGATGCCGAGAATTTCCTCACGGCTAGGAATGATATGGGTAGATTGGCTCAAAAGTATTTCTATGGTTTTATTATTGATGGAGAAAAAATCGTGTACCGCCCTGACCAGCCACGTTGACATGGAACAAGGCGTAGTGTACCGGAGGACGGCCTATTTGCCTATTGTGCGGGAATTCGCCACAGCCCTGCTGCGCCGGCTCCGCGCCCGGAAAAAAGTTGTTCCGGGCTATTTGACTTCTCAAAAGAATCCTCTATAATTCTGGTCTTCCGCAGCGGCAACGCTGAGGAAACGGCGAGTTGATGTGCAGTATGGAACGGAAACGTTCATCTGGCGCGAAACTCTCCAAGTCGTTATAATAGCAGAAGTTGTTATGCAGTATCAGTGCCCACGTGGCGGAATTGGTAGACGCGCATGGTTCAGGTCCATGTGCCGCAAGGTGTGGGGGTTCGAGTCCCTCCGTGGGCACCACAGAATTCCGCAAAAATGCCTCCTTCGGGAGGCATTTTTCATTTCCGCTTCCGATTTTCCGATGTCGGACTTGCTGACACTCCGCCGCCGCCAGCGCCCTGCCCTATGTCGACAACAAAGGCAGCGACAATAACCGCACCATCTTCATCACCAACGCCGAAGCCAAGGCGCTGGGCATGGGCGTGACGGAACAGTCCCTGCCCGGCTGCATAGGCAATTGCGACGGCTTTATCCAGTTCAACGGCAATCTGGCTTTCGACTTCGACGGCAGCAACGGCATCGGCGCCACGCAGTACGATTTCGTCGGCATGGCCGCGCACGAAATCGGGCACACGCTGGGCTTCATCAGCGGCGTGGACGTGCTCGACTTCAACTCGCCGCCGAACAACGGCCCCTTCAACGACAACGAATTCACCTATGCATCCGGACTGGACATGTTCCGCTATTCGCCGCTGAGCAGCGCCAGCGGCGTGATCGACTGGACGGCGGACGCGCGCGACAAATACTTCTCCGTCGACGGCGGCGCCACGCTGGGCGCGCAGTTTTCCACCGGCGCCACCTTCGGCGACGGCCGCCAGGCCAGCCACTGGAAAGACCTGATGATGCTGGGCTTGATGGATCCCACTGCCGCCCAGGGCGAACTGCTGCTCATCACCGCCAACGACCGCATGGCGATGGACGCCATCGGCTACGGCCTGGCGCCGATAACGGAGCCCTCGCAATCCGCCATGTACGGCGCGGCGGCATTGATGGCGCTGGCATGGAGTGGCCGTAGGAAATATTTTCATGGAAACATCAATTGACTCTTGACCAAGGGCGCGGCGGCCTTTAAGATTCGGGCCTCTGTTGCAGAACAACGCAAGGGAAACAGCAGTAACAGTGCCCACGTGGCGGAATTGGTAGACGCGCATGGTTCAGGTCCATGTGCCGCAAGGTGTGGGGGTTCGAGTCCCTCCGTGGGCACCACAAAATTCCGCAAAAACGCCTCCTTCGGGAGGCGTTTTTCATTTCCGGACCACTACTGCAAAAATCTTTTCAATCACGCTTGACGGCATCGCTTCCAGCCCTTACTATGCGTGCCTCTGTTGCAGAACACCGCAGCAAAGACAAAGAAAACAGAGCCCACGTGGCGGAATTGGTAGACGCGCATGGTTCAGGTCCATGTGCCGCAAGGTGTGGGGGTTCGAGTCCCTCCGTGGGCACCACAGTTCTGTTTTTGATGTCAGCTTCACCGCAGTACATTGCCCACGTGGCGGAATTGGTAGACGCGCATGGTTCAGGTCCATGTGCCGCAAGGTGTGGGGGTTCGAGTCCCTCCGTGGGCACCAAGAATTCCGCAGAAAAAGCCTCCTTCGGGAGGCTTTTTCTCATTCCGCGTCACATTTGTTGACGCGCCGGGCTTTGCGCCCTAGCATGGTTGCTCTTTCAATAAGAGAGGTATCCATGCCGCTGCCCTTCCTGCGCATCCGCTGTGCCGCACTGCTGCTCTCCGCCCTCGCCGCCCAGGCCGGCGCCGCCGATAAAACCGCCGCCGACTGGCAGGCCGCAGCCAGGGCCGACATCGAAGCCGTCCATCAACTCATTCTCACCGCGCACCCCGGCAGCATCGACGAACTCAACCCCGGCTTCAAGGACTGGACCGAGCGCGGCTACCGCGAAGCGCTGCAGCAGGTGGCGCGGGTGGACAGCTACGACTCCATGATGGCGGCCTCGCGCTACTACGTGACCGGTTTTCTCGACGGCCACCTGGTGTACTCGGACAATGCGCGCGGCAAGGACCCTATCGTCGTCAACGGCTGGAAGCTGCGCAGGCAAGGCGGCGCCTACGTGGTGCAGGGACAGCTGAAGGACTGGCCCGCCCCGCTGCCGCCGTTCGGCGCGCGCCTGCTGCAATGCGACGGGCGCAGCATGGAGGCCATCCTGGCTGAAGATGTGGCGCCGTATTACGACCGCCGCAACTTCGGCGGCACGCACGAGATCCTGCCGGAGCTGCTGTTCGCGCCTGCCATGGCGGACCTGAAACTCAAGCGCTGCCAGTTCCGCACGGCCGAAGGCGCGGAACTGGACATGCCCATCACCTATCAGGCCATCGCCATGCAACGCTATTTCGCGCGCGACAGCTGGTCCGACGCGCCACAGAAAACGCAGACGCGCCGCAGCAACCAGTTCAGCTTCCAGGACGGCGTGCTGTGGGTGAGCGCCGCCAGCTTCAACTCCCTGCCGTCCAAGGAGCAGATCGCCGCCTTCGAGACCATGCTGGCCGAGCTGAGTAAAGTGGAAGGTGCGCGCCTGATCGTCTTCGACGCGCGCGGCAACGGCGGCGGCAGCAGCGCCATCGGCAGCAAGATATTCGACGCCGCCACCGGCGGACTGGACTACGACAAGCACGGCGTCGACCAGCTGCCGCGCACCTATGCGCAGTGGCGCGTGTCCGACGTGCTGCTGGCCAACCTGGAGAAATTCAGCAAGGAGTTCGCCAGCCGCTACGGCGAGGACAGCCAGCAGGCGCGCAGCACGCGCACCTTCCTGAAACAGGTGCAGGACGCCAAGGCCGCCGGCCAGCCCTGGGTCGAGCAGCCGGCCGGCCATCTCGTCACGCGGGCCGACATCGCCAAGCGCGGCGGCAAGCTGCGCCGCCACCAGGGCGCGGTGGCGCTATTGACCGACGCGGCCTGCGCCAGCGCCTGCCTGGACTTCGCGGACCTGGTGCTGAGCGTGCCCGGCGCCGTGCATATCGGCCGCGCCACCAGTGCCGACTCGGTGTATATCGACACCGGCCGCGCCACGCTCCCCAGCGGCAATGTGCTGGTGCTGCCGCAGAAAGTCTGGCGCAACCGCCTGCGCGGCAACAACGAAACGCTTACGCCGTCCATTGCGCTGAAGGCGGACATGGCCGACGATGCTGCCGTGCGCGCGGAGGCATTGTCGGCGCTGGCGCCGATAATGAAGCCGCGTTTGCAAGCCAGCCCTTGACGGCTGCGCATCCATCCCTTACTATGCGTGCCTTCTGTTGCAGAACAACGCAAGGGAAACAGCAGTAACAGTGCCCACGTGGCGGAATTGGTAGACGCGCATGGTTCAGGTCCATGTGCCGCAAGGTGTGGGGGTTCGAGTCCCTCCGTGGGCACCACAGAATTCCGCAAAAACGCCTCCTTCGGGAGGCGTTTTTCATTTCCGGCCCGGTTTATTTGGCCAGCGCCACGCGCACCGCTTCCGCCAGCGGCGTGGTGGCGCGGCCGATCAGGCGCGACAGCGCGCCGCCGTTATCCTCCAACGCGCCCTTCGCCACGCCCGCATCCGAATCCGACAGCAGCGACGCCAGCCACTCAGGCAGGCCCGCGCCCAGCAGCGCGGCCTTGTAGTCCGCTTCCGGCATATCCTTGTACGGCACGTCCTTGCCCGCCTGGCGCGACAGTTCCGCCGCCAACTCCGGCAGCGAGAAGCTGCGGTCGCCCGCCAGCTCGTACAGCGCCTCTGGCGCGGCAGCCGTCAGCACGGCCGCTGCGGCCGCCGCATAGTCCTCGCGGGTGGCGGCGGAGACGCGGCCGTCCTGCGCGCTGCCCAGCAGCACGCCATGCGCCAGCGCGCCGCCCAGGCCCGCCGTGTAGTTCTCGAAATACCAGCCGTTGCGCAGGATGGCGGTGCGCAGGCCGGATGCGCGCAGCAGCTCCTCGGTGGCCTTGTGCTCGCCCGCCAGCGCCAGCGGCGAGCGGTCCGCGTGCAGCACGCTGGTGTACGCCAGCAGGCCGGCGCCGGCGCGCTTGGCCGCGTCGATCACATTGCGGTGCTGGTCCAGGCGCTGGCCGATTTCGCTCGACGAGATCAACAGGATTTTTTCCGCGCCGGCAAACGCGGTGTCCAGCGTGGCCGGGTCGTTGTAGTCGGCCTTGCGGACCTGCACGCCCAGTTCGGCCAGGCCGGTAGCCTTGGCCGGGTCGCGCACGGCGGCCACGATGGAGGCGGCCGGCGTGGTGTTCAGCAGCGCTTTGACGATCAACTGGCCCAGTTGGCCGTTGGCGCCGGTGATGACGATCATGGTGTTTCCTTTCAATTCGCGGTTGGAGTAATTCATCTTAGCGCCTATACTTACTATTTGTAAGTACGCACATTTTAGTAAGTACCCCAGGAGATTCCCATGTCCCAAGCCAAGAGCCTGCGCGCCGCCCTGGCCGCCCACAACGAAGCCCGGCGCGGCCAGCTGATGGTGGCGGCCTGTCCGTCGCGCGCCGTGCTCAGCCACGTCACTAGCCGCTGGGGCGTGCTGGTGCTGGTGATCCTGCTGGACGGCATGCACCGCTTCAGCGAACTGCGGCGCGAAGTGGGCGGCGTCAGCGAGAAGATGCTGGCGCAGACGCTGGACGCGCTGGTGGGCGACGGCTTCGTGCTGCGCTACGCCCATCCGGTGATACCGCCACGCGTGGAATACAGCCTCACGCCCATGGGGCGCGAGCTGGCGGAGCGGCTGGCCGTGCTGGTGGACTGGATAGAGGAGAACTATCCGCGCATCGCGGACGCCCGCGCCGAGGCCGCTGCCGAAGCCGCCTGAGTGAATTCCGCGCACGGCGCCGCATCCTGTACTAAACTTGGCCCTGGATCCCGCATCACCTAACGGGCGGCGACGCCCATACCGCCTAATCAATTGCAAACCATACTGATTGTTACCGGCATCAGCGCAGGCCTGGCCGAGCTCGAAAGCGCGCTGGCGGCATCCGGTTTGAACCTGCTCACTGTCAGCCGCGCCGACAGCGCCCTGGACGCCGTGCGCGCAGGCGGCGTGGCGCTGGTGCTGCTCGACGCGGCCCAGGCCGGCAGCTCCAGCTATGAGCTGTGCAGCCACTTGCAGGCGGCCAGCGCCACGCCCGGCCTGCCCATCATCCTCCTCACGCAGGGGGGCTCCGGCGACTCCGCAGAGATCCGCGACGAACAGCAGCGCGCGCTGGCCTCCGGCGCCATCGCCTGCCTGCGCCGCCCTTTCAGCACCGGCGCGGTGCTGGAACTGGTGCTTGCCCACCTGCCCGCGCCGCGCTCGCCCGACGAACTAAGCGCCAGCATCGCGCAACTGCGCCAGCTGCGCCTGAGCGACGCCGCCAGCCACCAGCACGCGGAGGATCTGCGCGAAGGCCAGAACCAACTGCTGGAAATGGTGGCGCGCGGCGCCCCGCTGGCCACCACGCTGGACAAGCTGATGCTGCTGATCGAAACGCAAGCGCCCGGCGTGCTGTGCTCCACCCTGCTGCTCGACACCGACGGCCGCACCGTCCGCACCGGCGCAGGCCCCAGCCTGCCGCCCGCCTATATGGCCGCCATCGACGGCCTGCCCATAGGTCCGGTAGCCGGCTCCTGCGGCACCGCCATGTACCGCAAGGAAGCGGTGGTCGTCACCGACATCCAGACCGATCCGCTGTGGGCGCCCTACGCCGCCATCGCCGCCCAGTACGGCCTGCGCGCCTGCTGGTCCGTGCCCATCCTGCTCGACGCGGACACCGTGCTCGGCACCTTCGCCATGTACTACCGCGAAGTCCGCAGCCCCAGCGCAGCCGACATGCGGCTGATCGGCGTGGCCACCCACCTGGCCGGCATCGCCATCGCCCGCACCCGCCACGAGGACGAACTGCGCCTCCACCGCACCCAGCTGGAAACCCTGGTGGCCGAGCGCACGGCGGAACTGCGCAAGGCCAAGGACCGCGCCGAACAGGTCAACGACGAACTCGCCACGGCCTTGAGCAACCTCAGCATGACGCAGGACGAACTGGTGCGGCGCGAAAAGCTGGCCGCGCTGGGCGCCCTGGTGGCGGGCGTGGCGCACGAACTGAACACGCCCATCGGCAACGGCCTGATGGCCGCCAGCAGCATGGCCGAGCGCACCCAGGCGCTGCGCGCCGCCTTCGCCAAAGGCGCCCGCCAGTCCGACCTGGGACAGGGCCAGCTGGACGCCTATCTGGACGAGGTGGCGCAGGCCGACGAGATCGTGGTGCGCAACCTGAAGCGCGCCGCCTCGCTGCTGCACAGCTTCCGCGCCATCGCGCTTGACCAGGACAGCAGCCAGCGCAGCCGCTTCAAGCTCGAACCCCTCGTGGCCGGGCTGATTCCGCCGCTGCTGGCCACGGTCAAGAACTTGGCGATCGAGGTGGAGCTGAACATCCCCGCCCACCTGGAGCTGGACAGCTATCCCGGCCAGCTGAGCCAGGTGCTGCTGGCCCTGCTCGAGAACAGCGCGGTGCACGGCTTTGCGGGCCGCAGCGGCGGCCATGTGCGCATCAGCGCCAGCCTGAACCGCACCGGCAGCATCGAGCTGGTCTACGCAGACGACGGCAACGGCATCGCCTCCGAGCACCTGGGCCATATCTACGACCCCTTCTTCACCACGCGGCGCGGCGCCGGCGGCTCCGGCCTGGGGCTCTACATCGCGCACAACATCGTCACCAGCGTGCTCGGCGGGCGCATCAACGCCGCCAGCCAGCCCGGCCAAGGCGCCACCTTCGTCCTGTTGCTGCCGCCGGCGGCGCCGCTATAATCGGAGCCATGAAGAAGCTGACCGCCTCCCTGCTGCTGCTGTGCTGCACCGCCCTGGACGCCGCGCCCGCCCCGTTTTACTGGTGGGTGAGCAAGGTGGACGGCGCGCGCGTGTGCGCCCAAGGCCCGCTGGGCCAGGGCTGGGAGCGGGGGGCGCACGCTTACAAAGATAGCCGTTGCGAAAAATTAGCGTTTGCCAAATAATGGGGCCATAACAAGACGCTTTGTTGCAGGCCGGTATGCCGTAGTTCTATTCCAATAACCGAGGAGAACGAATGTTTACGAGTCCAGAGCAGTTCGCAGCCACCACCAAGGCCCTGTTTGAGTTTCAGCTTGAAACCTTCAATACGCTGACCAGCAAAGCCGTGCAAGGCGTGGAGCAAGTGGTGGCGCTGAATATGGCCACCGCCAAGAGCACCGTCGAGGAACAGCTGGCCGCCGGCAAGGAGCTGAGCCTGGCGCGCGATCCCAAGGCCGTCATGGCCGTGGCCGCTGCCAAAGTCCAGCCCGGCATGACCAATGCCGCCGCCTACAACGAGCAGCTGGGCGGCATCATTGCCGAAATCCGCGAGGAATTCACCCGCGCCGCCGACGCCCATATGACCGAAGCCAAAAGCACGCTGAGCGCGCTGATCTACGACGTGACCAAGAACGTGCGCCCCGGTTCCGAGAATGCGGTGCAGATCGTCAAGCAAGCCATCGACAACGCCTTCGCCGGCTACGAGCAGGTAACCAACGCCACCCGCCAGGCCGTGGCCAATGTGGAAGCGCAGGTCGCCAAGGCGGCGGCAACCGTCCAGCCAGGCAAAAAATAAGCCGCAAGGCTGTCCAACACGGGCCGGGAGCGCCGCACCGGTTGCTCCCGGCCCGCTAACGCGATACACTGTATGAACATACAGTTGGCAGCGCGTTGCAATGATCAGAGTTCTGGAAAACGAGTTTTATTACCTGGATAACTTCCACCAGGTTCTGCAGTGGATAGGCGAGCGCTACGACGACTTGCTCACTGCCGAGGAACGCGCTTTCCTCTCCCACTTCCCCGCCCTGCCCCGCGCCTCGCGCGCGCTGTTCGTGCGCATGGTCATGCGCAAAGGCGAACTGTTCCGCGCCAGCAAGCTGGTCTACGCCGAAATCGGCTGCGCGCACGAGGCGGCGCGGCCGCTGGCCGAGCTGGGCTGGATAGACGCCGACCCGGTGCTTACCCTGGAGCAGCTGTTCGCCCTGCTGCAAAAGCCCGAAATTGCGCGCGTGTTCCAGCTGGCCGGACATGAGAAAAACGCGCGCAAGCCCGAACAGCTGGCCGCACTGCGCGAGCGCCACGAGGGCGCGCACCGCTTCTCGGCCTGGTGCGGCCAGGCTTTCGACCATGTCTACCAGGTGCTGGCGCAGCCGCTGTGCGACCGCCTGCGCCTTATCTTCTTCGGCAACTACCACCAGGACTGGTCGGAATTCGTGCTGTCCGACCTGGGCGTGTACAAATACGAAAAGGTGGAGTTCTCGCCCTCCGCGCGCGGCTTCCGCAGCCGGCGCGACATCGACGACTACCTGGCCCTGCACCACTGCCGCGAACGCTTTACCGAAGGCGAAGATCCGCAGGAGGTGCTGCGCGCGCTGCCGCCCGCCATCGTCGGCAATGAATGGCTCAACAGCCGGCGCGACAAGCTGCTGTTCCAGATGGCGCAGCACTTGGAAAAACAGCAGGACTGGAACGGCGCGCACGGCATCTACGCGGCCTGCGCCTATCCGGGCGCACGGGCGCGCGCCATCCGCGTGCTGGAGAAAAGCGAGCAGGCCGGCGCCGCGCACGCGCTGCTGCTGCAAGCGCTGGCGCAGCCCGAGAGCGAGCACGAACGCCAGCAACTGCTGCGCATGCTGCCGCGCCTGCGCCGCAAGCTGGGCCATCCCAAGCCGCCCGCCGCCCAGCCCGCGCCCGTGGTGCGGCTGGACCTGACGCTGCCCATGCCCGAGGGGGAATGGTGGGTGGAAGGCGTGGTGCGCGACCACCTGGCGCGCGAGGAAGCGCCGGTGTACTACGTGGAAAACGCGCTGATCAACTCCCTGTTCGGGCTGCTGTGCTGGGACGCCATCTTCACCAGCATTCCCGGCGCCTTCTTCCATCCCTTCCACCATGGCCCGGCCGACCTGCACAGCGCCGACTTCCAGCGCCGCCGCGCGGCGCAGTTCGCCGCCTGCCTGGGCCAGCTGGACGACGGCGGCTACCAGGACACGATACGGCGCAACCTGCTTGCCAAGGACGGCATCCAGTCGCCCTTTGTCTACTGGGGCGCGCTGGACGCGGAGCTGGTGGACCTGGCGCTGGCCTGCATCCCGGCGGCGCACCTGAAGAAATGGTTCGAGCGCATCCTGCTCGACATCAAGGCCAACCGCAGCGGCTTCCCGGACCTGATCCAGTTCTGGCCCGCCGAGCGGCGCTACCACATGATAGAAGTGAAAGGCCCCGGCGACCGCCTGCAGGACAACCAGCTGCGCTGGATCAGCTACTGCGCCGAGCACCAGATGCCCATCACCGTCTGTTATCTGCAATGGGCGGAGGGATGACGGCCGCCTACACCGTGGCCGTGCGCGCGCTGTGCGAGTTCACCGCCAAGGCGGGCGACCTGGATCTGCGCTTCACGCCCACGCCCACCGCACAGGAAGGCATCGCCGGCCACGCGCTGGTGGCCTCGCGCCGCAACGACAGCTACGAGAAGGAAGTGAGCCTTTCCGGCGAATTCGGCCCGCTGCGCGTGCGCGGCCGCGCCGACGGCTACGACCCGCAGCAAAACCAGCTCGAAGAAATCAAGACCTTCCGTGGCGACCTGGCGCGCATGCCGGACAACCATCGCCAGCTGCACTGGGCGCAGCTGAAAATCTACGGCCACCTGCTGTGCCAGTCGCGCGGCCTCGACACGGTGCGCCTGGCGCTGGTGTATTTCGACGTGGGCAGCCAGAAGGAAACGCTGATCACCGAACAGGCCGATGCGGACAGCCTGCGCGCCTTCTACGAACTCCATTGCGGCCGCTTCCTGGCCTGGGCCGAACAGGAGATGGCGCACCGCGCGCAGCGCGACGCCGGCCTGCAGGCCATGCGCTTTCCGCACGCCGGTTTCCGCCCCGGCCAGCGGCAACTGGCGGAAGCCATGTACAAGGCCAGCACGCGCGCCTGCTCCCTATTGGCGCAGGCGCCCACCGGCATAGGCAAGACTGTCGGCAGCCTGTTCCCGCTGCTCAAGGCCAGCGCGGAGCACAAGCTGGACAAGGTGTTCTTCCTGGCCGCGAAAACCTCCGGCCGGCGCATGGCGCTGGACGCGGTGGAAACCATACGCGCATCCGCCCCGCTGCTGCCGCTGCGGGCGCTGGAACTGGTGGCGCGCAATACGGCCTGCGAACATCCGGACAAGGCCTGCCACGGCGAGTCCTGCCCGCTGGCGCGCGGCTTCTACGACCGTCTGCCCGCCGCCCGCAGCGCCGCCCTGTCGTCTCCGTCGCCCGTGCTCGACAAGGCCGCCGTGCGCGAAATCGCGCTGGCGCACCAGGTCTGCCCCTACTACCTGGGCACCGAACTGGCGCGCTGGGCCGACGTGGTGGTGGGCGACTACAACTACTACTTCGACATCAGCGCCATGCTGTACAGCCTGACGCTGCAGAACAACTGGAAAGTGAGCGTGCTGGCGGACGAGGCGCACAATATGGTCTCCCGCGCGCGCAAGATGTATTCGGCCGAACTGGAACACGCCGGCCTGCGCATGCTGCGCAAGACCGCGCCCGAGGCGCTGAAAAAGCCGCTCGATCGCGTGCATCGCCAGTGGAACACGCTGGAGAAGGAACAGGATGGCGAGTACCAGGTCCACACCGCGCTGCCCGAAAAATTCATGGCCGCGCTGCAAACGGCGGCCACCGCCATCGGCGAGTACTACGCAGAGCATCCTGCCTATGTGGACGAAGAACTGCAGCGCTTCTACTTCGACGCCTTCGGCTTTATGCGTCTGGCCGAGAGCTACGGCCAGCATTCGCTTTTCGACATCACCGTGAGCGGCGCCGGCACGCGCAGCAACTCCGTGCTCTGCCTGCGCAATATCGTCCCCGCGCCTTTCCTGAAGCCGCGCTTCGAGGCAGCCCACTCCACGGCGCTGTTCTCGGCCACGCTCAGCCCCTGGAACTACTATTGCGACACGCTGGGCATGCCGGACAACACCGCCTGGGTGGACGTGGAGTCGCCCTTTATCGCCGAGCAGCTGTCGGTACGCGTGGCCGGCCACATCTCCACCCGCTACCAGCACCGCGACCGCTCATTGGCGCCGATAGCGGAGCTGATGGGCGAGCAGTACCAGCGCCAGCCCGGCAACTACCTGGCCTTCTTCAGCAGCTTCGACTACATGGAAAAAGCCGCCGCGCTGTTCGCGGAACGGCATCCGGGCGTGCCGGTGTGGCTGCAAACGCGGCGCATGGACGAAGCGGGCCGCGAGCAGTTCCTGGCGCGCTTCAACGCGGCCGGCAGCGGCATCGGCTTCGCGGTGCTGGGCGGTTCGTTCGGCGAAGGCATAGACCTGCCCGGCGCACGCCTGATCGGCGCCTTTATCGCCACGCTCGGGCTGCCGCAGCTCAATCCGGTGAACGAGCAGATCCGCCAGCGCATGGACGCCATCTTCGGCTCGGGCTATGACTACACCTACACCTACCCCGGCATGCAGAAGATCGTTCAGGCGGCGGGCCGCGTGATCCGCACCGAGAGCGACCGGGGCACGGTCTACCTGATCGACGACCGCTACGCGCGGCCCGAGATCCAGGCGCTGCTGCCGTCCTGGTGGCGCATAGAACAATAGCGCATCAGCAGCGGGCCGCCCACGCCGTGAGCTCGCGAGCGCGTTTGCGCACCGTGATGACGGCGCTGCCGCCACGGTCGCTCACATAAGTCAGCTGGTAGAACTGGTCGGGCGTCACGTCGATCGCGGTGAGTTCGAACTTGTGGGCGCGCTGCGGTGCGCATTGCGTGTTGCCCGCAAAGAGCAGGCGCGCGCTTTGCAGCAGCGGGCCTTGCTGCTCCAGCACCGTCACGATGTCGCGGTCCCCCAGCGGCTGTTTGAGCAGCACGCGCTGGGGCGACACGCCGCAGTCGGACGAACGGTCCAGCCACACATGCTGGCGCTGCGCCCCGATTTCGCTCCAGCGCTGCGTCTTGGCGTCGTACACGTAGCCGTCGCTCCGGGCCAGGCACAAGCGCCAGGCGGCGCGCTGCGGCGCGCGCTCGGCCCACGCCGCCACGTTCCAGTCGCGCGCGCCCTCGCTGCGCCGCACCTCGTAGCTGGCCTTGAGCACCGCCCCGCCTGAATGCTGGCTGAACCATGTTTCGAAGGATTTGATCTCGGCGGCGCTGGGCTCGCGGGTTTCGGCCAACGCCGCGCCATGCCAGGCCAGCGGCCCGGCCAGCGCCAGCACGCGGAGGAAGTTGATAGTCCGCTTCATTGGATCACGCTGCGCACTTTCTGGTAACCGCTGCGGCTGATCGGCAAACGGGTGCCGTCCTTCAGTACCGCCACGTGGCTATCCTTGCCCGCCTGCTCGATGCGGCTCATGCATTCGATATTGAGCAGGTAGGAACGGTGTATGCGCAGGAACTTGTCCGCCTCCAGCTGGCTCTCCAGGTCGGAAAGGCGCTGGTTCTTCAGGTAGGACTTGCCCTCGGTGCGGATCTGCACGTAGTCGTCCTGCGCTTCGATGTAGTCTATCTTCTCGGCCGCGATCACGTGCACCTTGGCGCCGTCGCGTATCAGCACGCGGCCCAGCGGCTTGTTGCGGGCCGCCGCGTCGCGCACCACCTCGTCCAAACCCTCCTGCGCCACCGGCTGCGCATCGCCGACCTTGGCCAGACTGGCGCGCGCATGGGCCAGCGCCTGGTCGAAACGCTGCTGGCTGAAGGGCTTGAGCAGATAGTCCAGCGCGTGGTACTCGAAAGCCTTGATGGCGTACTGGTCGAACGCGGTGGCGAACATGAAGCGGCATTTGCCGGCGGCCAGCTCGGCCACTTCAAAGCCGTCCAGCTTGGGCATCTGGATGTCCAGTATCGCCAGGTCCGGCTCCAGTTCCGTGATGGCCTTGACGGCTTCGAAGCCGTTGGCGCATTCGGCCACCACTTCCACGTCCGCATGTTCCGCCAGGTACTCGCGCACCACGCCGCGCGCCAGTGCCTCGTCGTCCACTATGATAATGCGCATTGCTATCCTTCCTTGGTTTCTGCCGGCATGGTGATCGCCACGCTGAATACGGCGCCTGTACGCGCCCAGTGAATGCCGGCCTCGTGCCCGTAGGCGCAGGCCAGTCGCTGGCGCACGTTCTCCAGCCCTATGCCGTTGCCGTCCTTTGCCGCGCCGGACGGCGTGTCTTCATCCACCGCGTTGTCCACGCTGATGTGCAGCAGCGTGCCCGCGCGGCGTGCAGCCACCTTGATCCAGCCGCCTTCGGGCAGCTGGGCGATGCCGTGCTTGACGGCGTTTTCCACCAGCGGCTGGATGATCATGGGCGGCACCAGGCAAAAGCCTGCGCCGTCCTCCATCTCCTCCAGCAACGACAGGCGTTCACCGAAGCGGACTTTTTCTATCGCCAGGAAGTGGCGTATCAGCGCCATCTCCTGCTCCAGCGCCACCTTCTTGTGCGCTTCCATGCTCAGGCTCTGGCGGAAGAAACCCGCCAGCTGCAAGGTCATTTCGCGCGCGCCTTTCGGGTTCTGCGAGGTCAGCGCGCTGATGGAGTTCAAGCTGTTGAACAGGAAGTGGGGATCTATCTGGGTGCGCAGCATGCGCAGCTCGGCGTCCTGCGCCATCAGGCGCGATTGCAGCTCGCGGTGCTCGGCGCCGCGCGCCCTTTCGAATTCGGTCACCAGGTAGTTGATCGCGGCGAGCAGGCCATACAGCAGCACGCCCAGGCCGGAAATCAGTATCGCCATTTGCGGCGTGAACTCGATGCCGGCCCATGGCGCGTCCAGCAGGCGGCAGGCTTCGTTCCAGCCGCGCACCACCACGCTCCACAGCAGCGTGGACACGATGGCGGCCGCGCCCAGCGCCAGCAGCACATTAGCCGCGCCGCGCTCGGCCAGCGGATAGGCGCGGCACAGATAGTAGGCGGAGAATCCGGCGCTGGCCGCGTACACCAGCGTCACCGGTATCGCGAAGATCAAGGCGTTGGGCCAGGCGGCATCCTCCACCGCCACCGTCACGCCGCCCAGCGCCGCGCCCAGGAACAGCCAGACCATCAGGTACAGCGCTGCGCCCCGCCGGCTGGAAATCACGCCTTGCATTGTTGCGCCGGCCCTTTAGTTGCGCACTTCCAGGCCGCCCATGATGGCGTAGCCCCGGATGATCAGGCGCTTGCCGGCATCCTTGTTCGGGATGGTTTTCTCGCTGAAGCCGCCCAGCAGCGGTGTGCCCTGCAGGCTGACGGTCCAGTCGTCCGGCACCTTGATCTCCACGCCGCCGCACAGGGCGAACACGTTCAGCACGGCCTCGCCTTGCATATTGGCGTGGCGCAGGTCCAATTGGCAGCCGCCCATGATGGCGGTCACTTCGCCGCCGCGGAAATCGGTGGTGGTGATGCGGCGCTCCATGCCGCCCAGGATGGCCGTAACGCTGATTACGCTGTCGTCGCCGGCCTGCTCGCCCTGCTTGCCGAACTTGTCGAAGAACTGCGCAGGCATGCGGTTGTGGCTGGACTTGAAGATCACCATCAGGCCCACGCCTATCAGCACCAGCGGCCCCAGCGTGCGCCAGCTGATATACACCAGGCCGGTGCTTTTCAGGATCAGCGCCACGCCGAAGGCCAGCAGAAAGCCGCCGACAATACGGCCCCGGTTGTCGCCGGCCTGCGTCAGCTTGAGCGAGCCGGCCAGTATCAGCAGCACGGGCCAGAACTGCAGCGTGTAATCAAAATCGAGGATGCCGAAATTTTCGAGCAGGAACAGGCAGCCGAGGGCGATGACCGCCACGCCGATCAGGATCTGGCCGGCTCCGTGTTGTGGACGATTATTTTCCATCATAGTGCTCCTTGTTCGATACGAAGTAGTTTTCCAGCAGCGGTTTCAGCACCAGGGTAACGCCCCACATAATCAGCAGCAGCGGCCAGCTATTGCCGAAGGTCAGACCCCAGATATGTTCGAAGGAGCAGTAGAACCAGGCGCCGAAGAAGATGTGCGAGAAACCGTCCAGCACCAGCTTCACATTGGTCGGCGGCACCAGGTTGCTCAGGCCGGCCACGACCAGCAGCGCAGGCCAATAGCGCCAGATGGTGCCCCAGTGCAGTGCGCCGCTGCGGTCCAGCAGAAAAGCGACGCCCACGCCGGTGAGGATAATGCCCCAGCTTAGCTGTTTGCGCCAGTGTTGCCCGTTCTCGTTGCTCATCACCGCCTCCGTTTGAATGTGTGATGTAACAATACGGGGGAAGCGGGGGCGGCGATACCGCAATTCGGCGAACGGCGGGCAGCTACCGGTGAATGACGCCGTTTTCAGCGAATGGCGAAAATCGGGACGAACAAAAGGGTTCGGACCTTGCGGTGCGAACCCGGTGGATGAGACGGAGAATGTGCAGCGGCGGTTCAGAGGCGGTCGCCGGCGCTCATTTTCTGGTCATACATCATCAAGCCCCAGCCTAGCTGGCGGCGGATTTCCTCCGGCGTGGGAGGCGGTTGGACGTCCTGCGAGCGGCGTTCGAGATACTCGCGGACCACGTACTTCGATGGATGATTTGCCTGTGTCATGATGGCCTCCCAGTTTTTGCTTCGCTGTAGCTTCGAATTGGTGCCGGTACTCGAGGCGGCCGGCTAACCTGCTGAATGGCTACGGCGCTGCGCTTGATTCGCGGCGCCATGCACTTATCACGCAAGTCCATAGTAGTCCCGCGCGCCGGGAGGCACAGTACGTTAACGCACACTGGACGCACGGATTCTTTGAGGCAGGTCAAAACCCTGTAGGATCAAGCGCCGTAAGGGGCGGTGCGAATTCTTACACGCGCTGTCAGAGCTTCTTTTGCAGGAATTCGAGGAAGCAGCTGATACGCTGCGAGAGCTGCGTATTGCGGTAATAGACCGCGTGAATCTGCTGCCGGAAGCCGGTAGAGTGCTGCTCCAATACCTTGACCAGGCGGCCGGCGGCGATGTCGGCGCGCGTCATGAAATCGGACAGGCAGACGATGCCCTGCCCGGCCAGCGCAAGCTGGCGCAAGGTCTCGCCGCTGGACGCGGCCAGCGCCGGCGTCACCTGCAAGGAGTTGCCGGCAGCATGGCGCAGCGGCCAGACGTTGCCCAGTTCGTATTGCGCGAAACCGAGCAACTCGTGCCGCGCCAGGTCCTCCGGCGTGGCGGGCTCGCCGTGCCGCGCCAGATAAGCCGGGCTGGCCAGCACATGCAACGGGCTGGAACTGAGCGCGCGCGCATGCAGCGTCGAATCGCTCAGCGCGCCAATGCGGATGGCGATATCGGTGCGGTGCTCGATCAGGTCTGCAATCTGGTCGTTGCTGGTAAGTTCCAGGCGAATGTCCGGATACAGCGCGCGGAACTCGGCTACGTGGGGCACCACGCAATGCAGCATGAAGGGCGAAGCGGCGTCCACGCACAGCCTGCCGGCCGGCTTCTGGCGTCGGATGCGGATGGTTTCTTCGGCCTCTTCCATGGCGGCCAGGATGGCGCGCGCCTGTTCCAGGAATAAATGGCCCTCTTCCGTCAGCTCCATGCGGCGCGTGGTGCGCGTGAGCAAGGTCGTGGCCAGCTTCTCCTCCAGCCGCGCCAGCGCACGGCTCACGCCCGAGGTGGTCTGGCCCAGATGCACCGAGGCGGCGCTCAGGGTGCCGCTATCGACCACCGCCACGAAGATTTTCAGGTCGTCCGAATTGATATCCATGCCGGATTATAGACCGCGCACATTACATAGTTGAATTAACTCGGCCAAGCGGACTGATACATTGAAGTGCTTATCAAAGCGCAAAGATTGGCATATTTCCCACACGCACAAGGAGAGTCTTATGAACAATGCTATCTGCGGCAAGGCCATCGCTGCCCTGCTGCTGTCCGCCGGTTTGCTCGCCAGCACCACCGCCCGCGCCGGCTTGCTGGAATTCGACGGCCAGGGCAACGCCGTGTTCGGCGTGACGCACGAAGCGCCCGGCATCTACACGGACGAGTTCGTATTTTCCCTGGAGGGCGAGGAGCACTACTATGCTTCCGGCAGCGCGGTTCCAGGCTATTCCTTCTTCAACAATACGCTGTCGGCCAACTACTGGATCACCGGGGTCCAGATCTTCAGCCAGAACTCCGACAGCAGCCGCACCTATCTGCAAACGCTCACCTCCCATGACGGCCCCACCGTTTTCTATCCCTTCAACCACCTCACGCCCGGCAACTATGGCTTCATCATCAGCGGCCGCACCCTGCAAGCGGGCTCAGGCGGCTCCTTCGCGGGCAATTTCAATATCTCCCCCGTGCCGGAACCGGCGACCTACGGCATGCTGCTGGGCGGCATGGCGGTAATCGCGTTTGCAGTCCGGCGCCGGAAATCCTGAAAAACTGACAACGGGCGGCGAGATTTGTTACCATCGCCGCTTGTCAGTTCAACAGGAGAGAAAAAATGCTGCATCAAAAGACGGCCCAATTCATGGCCGCGGTATTTGGCATGTTCATTATTGCCACGGCCCAGGTTCATGCCCAGGACGCGGCCAAGCCCAAACTCGCCAATGTGACCATCCTGGCGACAGGCGGCACCATCGCAGGCAGCGGCGCGACGTCCACCACCACGGTCGGCTACACCGCCGCCACGGTTGGGGTACAGCAACTTATCAAGGCCGTGCCGGAACTGGCAAACGTGGCCAACGTCAGCGGCGAACAGGTATTCCAGATCGCCAGCGAAAGCATGACCAATGAACACTGGCTGACCCTGGCCAAGCGCGTCAATGTGCTGCTGGCTCAAAACAGCGTGGACGGCATTGTTATTACCCACGGCACCGATACGCTGGAAGAAACCGCTTATTTCCTAAACCTGGTGGTTAAAAGCCGCAAGCCGGTCGTATTGGTCGGCGCCATGCGCCCCTCCACCGCCATGTCCGCCGACGGCCCAATCAATTTGTATAACGCCGTACTGCTGGCAGCCGATCCATCCGCCGCAGGCAAAGGCGTGCTGGTAGCCATGGGCGACCAGATTCATGGCGCGCGCGATGTGAGCAAAACCAATACCTCCACTCCGGACGCATTTAAAACCACCGAATTGGGCATGCTGGGTTATATCCAGGGCAGCAAGCCATACTTTTATCGCGTATCGACCCGCAAGCACACCGTTGATAGCGAATTCGACATTTCCAACCTGAGCGCACTGCCGCAAGTGGATATCGTTTATGGCTACGCCAATATGAATACCGTGGCGCTGGACGCATTTATTGCAGCAGGCGCCAAAGGCATTATCCACGCCGGCACCGGCGACGGCAGCGTTGCCGCCAGAGTAAAACCGGGCCTGGTTGCCGCGCGCAAAGGCGGCGCTATTATCGTGCGCGCCAGCCGCGTAGGCCAGGGCATTCTGGCCCGTAATGGCGAAGCCAATGACGACGAACTGGACTTCGTGGTTGCCGACACGCTGAATCCACAAAAAGCGCGCATCCTGCTGATGCTGGCGCTGACCAAAACCAATAACACCAAAGAATTGCAGCGCATATTCTACAACTACTAAGCCTCGCCGCTCAGTAATCAGGCCTTCCCATCCGGGAAGGCCTTTTTTTGTTGCCCAGTACTAAACCGCAACTTTCCGCACCAGCCCTGCCCACGCCCAGATCGCGCCAAAGATTAGCTTATTCACACCAATTCCTGGCAGGGACGCCACAGGCGGACCACCTGCAACAAGGCGCCCAGCCCCGCACGCTTGCATTGCTTGACACTGGCAGCTTGAGTGATACCATGAGGCAACACCCTATCGAGTTCGCCATGCATACCCAAATCCAGACTGAGCGCCATATCGCCACGCCACATCGGGCGTTATTCACGCCCTGGACGGACGTGTTATTACTGGGCGGCGGCTCCGTTGCGGCGCTATTCCTATTTAAACTGCTGCACCTCGGCGCGGAAAGCGTCGCGCAATTGGCTATTGTGATGCTGATACTCGCCAATTTCGTCAATCATCCGCATTTCGCTTATTCCTACCAACTGTTTTATGGATCGTGGAAAGAGGTTAAAAATGGCGGCATGCCAGCGGATTTGACGAAACGCTGGTGGCTTGCGGGATTTATCGCACCAATTGCATTAATCCTGGCATTAACCGCTGGCGCACTGCTCTGGCTGAATGGACAACAATTGGCGCTCGGCGTCTGCCTTAATCTGATGGGATTGCTGGTCGGCTGGCATTATGTGAAACAAGGCTTTGGCATGGCGATGATGGATGCTGCTTTCAAAAAGCGCTATTGGCCTGCCACCACACGGAAGGCCATGCTGATGAATGCCTACGCTTGCTGGGTAGCCGCCTGGACGCTGGGAAACAGCACGCAAATCGCCAAGGACTTGTGGGGAATATTGGGCATTCCTATGAATGTTCCCGGCTTTATCACCATTATCGCTTGTACGATTGCAGGCGGCACCACGATCTGGTTCGTGCTTGAGGTTTATCGCGCCATTAAACAATGGCAGGCGCAGCAATTAAACTGGAAACAGCTGCCGATAGCCGGACTAACCGCCTATCTCGTCACGCTCTATATCTGGATGGGATTGATCAGCCTGGATGCGGCCTTCGTGTTGACCATCCCCTTCTTCCATTCGCTGCAATATCTGACCGTTATCGGCCGTTATAAAGCCAACGAAGCCGCTTCGGGCGGCTGGTCCAGGGGACAGTTGCTGAGCTTTGTACTGGCCGGCGCCGTACTGGGCGCGATCGGCTTCTGGGTGCTCCCCGGCGTGCTGGACTATGCCCGCACCGGCGCCCTGCCCAAGCTTGGCGGCACCGCGCTGGCCGTCGCCTGCTGCTGGATCTTCATCAACGTCCATCATTATCTGATCGACAACGTGCTGTGGCGCCAGGGAAATCCCAAGGTGAAGAAGTATTTGTTTGAGGCGTGAAGATGGTTGGCCTGCCCAGCTGGGTTCGAACCAGCGACCCTCAGCTTAGAAGGCTGATGCTCTATCCAACTGAGCTATGGGCAGTCAGGGTATTTTATGCCGGCAGAAAAACTCTGCGGAAATGAAAAACGGGCTGTCTTTCGACAGCCCGTCTTATACGTTCTTGGTCGGAGTACAAGGATTCGAACCTTGGACCCCCTGGTCCCAAACCAGGTGCGCTACCGGGCTGCGCTACACTCCGATGAACGTATTATAGGCCCTGGCCCCCTATGGCGTCAATGAAACGGCGGAAAAGTTTCAACTGATTAATACTTAGGCAGCGAGCTTGGCCTCTACTTTGTCGGCGATGCGGCGGGCGCAGCTTTGCGCGGCGGCGGCGTCGCGCGCCTCTACCATCACACGGATCAGCGGTTCGGTGCCGGAGGCGCGTATCAGCACGCGGCCGCTGTCGCCCAGTTCGCGCTCCACGGCTTCCTTCTCGGCCACCATGGCGGGATTCTTCTGCCAGTCGAAACCGGCCGGCACGCGCACATTGATCAAAGTCTGCGGGAACAGCACCAGCTCGGCTGCGCACTGCTCCAGCGACTTGCCGCTGCGCTTGAGCGCGGACAGCACTTGCAGCGCGGACACGATGCCGTCGCCGGTGGTGTGCTTGTCCAGGGCCAGCAGGTGGCCGGAGCCCTCGCCGCCCAGCAGCCAGCCGCGCTCCTGCATCACTTCCAGCACGTAGCGGTCGCCCACCTTGGCGCGCGCGAAGGGGATGTTTTTGTGCTTGAAGGCCACTTCCAGCGCCATATTCGTCATCAGCGTGCCGACGGCGCCGGCTACCGGGCCGGTGGCGCAGCGGTCCATCACCATCACGTACAGCAGCTCGTCGCCGTTGTAGAGGCGGCCCTTGGCGTCGCACATGATCAGGCGGTCGGCGTCGCCATCCAGCGCGATGCCGAGGTCGGCGCCCTGCTCGACCACCGCGGCGGCCATGGCGGCCGGCGCGGTGGCGCCAAAGCCGTCGTTGATGTTGTAGCCGGATGGCTTGTTGCCGATGGCGATCACTTCCGCGCCCAGTTCATGGAACACGTGCGGCGCGATGTTGTAGGCGGCGCCGTGGGCGCAGTCGACCACCACTTTCAGGCCGCGCAGGTCCAGCGCGTTGGGGAAGGTGCTCTTGCAGAACTCGATGTAGCGGCCTTGCGCGTCGTCCAGGCGCTTGGCGCGGCCCAGCTTCTCGGGCGCCACGCATTCCATCGGCAGGTCCAGCTGGGCTTCAATGTCCAGTTCCACCGCGTCGGGCAGCTTGGCGCCCTGGTCGGAGAAGAACTTGATGCCGTTGTCCTGATACGGGTTGTGCGAGGCGGAAATGACCACGCCGGCCTGCAGGCGCAGCGCGCGGGTCAGGTAGGCAATGGCGGGGGTCGGCATGGGGCCGGCCAGCATCACGTCCACGCCGGCGGCCGCGAAACCGGCTTCCAGCGCCGCTTCCAGCATATAGCCGGAGATGCGGGTGTCTTTGCCGATCAGCACGGTCGAGCGGGCCGTGCCGCTCATGTTCTTGACCAGCACTTTGCCTGCGGCGTAGCCCAGGCGCATGACGAAGTCGGGGGTGATGGGCGCGACGCCCACCAGGCCGCGGACGCCGTCGGTACCAAAATATTTACGTGCCATGTCGGATCTCTTTATCGTTAGTTTGCCGCTTGCCATACTTTCAGCGCATCGACGGTTTCTGCCACGTCGTGCACCCTGACTATCTGCGCGCCATGCGCCACCGCCGCCAGCGCGCCGCCTATGCTGCCGGCCATGCGCTGCTCGACCGGCTTGCCGGTCACCGCCCCTATCATGGACTTGCGCGACAGGCCTGCCAGCAGCGGCACGCCCAGTTCTTCCACCATGCGGCGGCCAGCCTTAATCAAAGCATAATTATGCTCGACAGTCTTGCCAAAGCCAAATCCCGGATCGATCCAGATGCGACCTGGATCAATACCGGCGCCAGTCAGTGCGGCGATGCGCTCGCGCAGGAACTCCGTCACCTCGCTCACCACGTCAGTGTAATCGGGCTGCTCCTGCATGGTGGCCGGTTCGCCGCGCATGTGCATAATACACAACGCACAGTCGCTGTCGCGCACGGCTGCGATGGCGCCCTCGGCGCGGAAACCGTTGATGTCGTTGATCATGTCCACGCCGGCCAGCACCGCTTCGCGCATGACGGCGGGCTTGTAGGTGTCCACCGAAATGGCCTTGCCGCAGTCGCGCAGCGCGTAGACCACGGGCATGACGCGGCGCAGCTCGTCCTCCAGCGTGACGGCCGGAGCGCCGGGGCGGCTCGATTCGCCGCCGATGTCGATGATGTCCACGCCCTGCTCTATCATCTGCTCGGCGTGGGCAATGGCGAACTCCAGCGAGGCGTGCTGGCCGCCGTCCGAGAAGGAATCCGGGGTAACGTTGAGGATGCCCATGACCAGGGCGCCTGCGGGATGCAGCGGGAGGTTGAAACGGCCGAACGGGATAGTCTGTCGCATAAAACTGGTAAAGGGGGTAAAAAGTAAAAAAGGGCGAGGATCGCTCCTCACCCTTTCATTCTGGCACGCGGCGCTTAGGCCGGGGCGGTGGCGCTGCTAGGCGTTGCGCCGGGGCCGTCGCCGCTAGGCTGCTTGCGCAGCGTGACGCCGGCTTTCGGCGGACGCGGCTCGATGCCCGCCATGATGTCGTTGATCTGGTCGGCGTCGATGGTTTCCCATTCCAGCAGCGACTTGGTCATCACTTCCACCTTGTCGCGGTTTTCTTCCAGCAGCTTGCGGGCCAGCGCGTATTGCGTGTCCAGGATGTTGCGGATTTCCGCGTCCACCTTCTGCTGCGTGGCTTCCGAAATGGTCTTGTTGGTGCCGCCCATGAAGCCTTCGTTCTGGGTGTCCTCGTAGACCATGACGCCCAGCGCGTCGGACATGCCGAAGCGCGTGACCATGGAGCGGGCCAGCTTGGTGGCGCGCGAGAAGTCGTTCGAGGCGCCGGTCGACATCTGGCCGACGAAGATTTCCTCGGCAATACGGCCGCCGAACAGGATGGAAATCTCTTCCAGCATCTTGTCCTTGTAGCCGGAGATGTTGTCGTGCTCGGGCAGCTGCCAGGTCAGGCCCAAGGCCCAGCCGCGCGGCATGATGGTCACTTTGTGCACCGGATCGGCCTTCGGCAGCAGCTTGGCCACGACGGCGTGGCCGGACTCGTGGTAGGCCGTGTTGCGGCGCTCTTCCTCGCGGATAATCATGGACTTGCGTTCCGGACCCATGAAGATCTTGTCTTTCGCGTCCTCGAAGTCCTGCATGTCGACCAGGCGCTTGTTGCGGCGCGCGGCGAACAGGGCTGCTTCATTGACCAGGTTGGCCAGGTCGGCGCCGGAGAAGCCGGGGGTGCCGCGCGCCAGGATGTCGGCCTTCACGTCGGTGCCGATAGGCACTTTGCGCATGTGCACGTTCAGAATCTGTTCGCGGCCGCGGATGTCCGGCAGGCCAACGGAAACCTGGCGGTCGAAACGGCCCGGACGCAGCAGCGCCTTGTCCAGCACGTCGGCGCGGTTGGTTGCCGCCACGACGATCACGCCGGAGCTTGCTTCAAAACCGTCCATCTCGACCAGCAGCTGGTTCAGCGTCTGTTCGCGTTCGTCGTTGCCGCCGCCCATGCCGGCGCCGCGATGGCGGCCGACAGCGTCGATCTCGTCGATGAAGATGATGCAAGGCGAATGCTTCTTGGCGTTCTCGAACATGTCGCGCACGCGGCTTGCGCCCACGCCGACGAACATTTCCACGAAGTCCGAACCGGAAATCGAGAAGAACGGCACTTTGGCTTCGCCGGCAATGGCGCGCGCCAGCAGGGTTTTACCGGTGCCCGGAGGACCGACCATCAGCACGCCGCGTGGAATGCGGCCGCCCAGTTTCTGGAATTTGGTGGGGTCTTTCAGGAAGTCGACGATCTCGGTCACTTCCTCTTTGGCTTCGTCGCAGCCGGCCACATCGCCAAAGGTGACGGTGTTGTTGGTTTCATCGAGCATGCGCGCCTTGGACTTGCCGAAGGAGAACGCGCCGCCCTTGCCGCCGCCCTGCATCTGGCGCATGAAGAAGATCCACACGCCGATCAGCAGCAGCATCGGGAACCAGGACACGAACACCTGCTGCAGGAACGATGGTTCCTCAGGCGGTTTCACGTCGAAATGCACATTGTTGTCGCGCAGGTCGCCGATCAGGCCGCGGTCCAGGTAGGTGGACGTGGTGCGCACCTTGCTGCCGTCGTCCTTGGTCGCGGTGATGACGTTGCCTTCAATGACGACGTCCTTGACGCGCCGGCCTTTTACGTCATCCAGCAAATCGGAATAAGCAATGGTCTTCGAACCAGCGGCCGTGCCATGATTCTCGAATTGCTTAAACAGCATGAATAATAGCAGGGCAACGACTACCCAAATGGCTGATTTGGAAAACATGTTATTCACGAAAACTCCTTGAATGCGGGGCGCATCTTTGACCGATAGCTAGAAATCCGATTTTACTCGCAATACCGCCAACCGTGCCATAAACCTGCCCCGTACGGTGCACAAATCCGGCGTGCACCTGCCGCGAAGAGACGCAAAGCCGCTCCTCAACGCAAGATTTGCGGCCGGGACCGCAAATATCAAGGGCTTTACACTATGGGATTGGACTTATTTTCCACCGGATTTTTCAATCCGCGGCCCAGCAGGAAGATTTCCGACGATTTATCGCGGCTGGCCTTGGGCTTTTTCTGCGTCACGGTCTTGAACTCGGCGCGGAATTTCTCGTACACCGAGTTGAAACCCATGTCCTTGAAGCATTTGACCAGCAGCGCGCCGCCCGGTTTCAGGTGCAGCTGCGAAAATTCGATGGCCAGGTCGATCAAATCCTCCATGCGCGCCGAGTCCGCCGTGGCGATGCCGGACAGATTGGGCGCCATGTCGGACAGCACCAGGTCGCATTTGCGCCCTTGCAACACTTCGCCCAGCTGCTCCAGGATCTCGATCTCGCGGAAGTCGCCTTGTATAAAATGCATGTCGGCAATCGGCTCCATGGGCAGCATGTCCAGCCCTATCATGGTGCCGTTGATGCCGCCGCCCTCCTTGCCGGCCAGCTTGCGCCGGACGTACTGGCCCCAGCTGCCGGGAGTGCAGCCCAGGTCGACGATCACCTGCCCTGGTTTGACCAGATTCTCGTCTTCATCGATCTCCTTGAGCTTGTAAGCGGCGCGGGCGCGGTAGCCATCTTTCTGCGCTGCTTTCACGTAAGGATCGTTAATATGGTCATGCAACCAGTTTTTGTTTAATTTCTTCTTCTTCATTCGCGTAGAATACTGCCTTTAGAGAACCACCGAAAATAATATTATGATCAAACTCACTCCCGTTGAACGCGCCGCCCTGCGCGCCGAGGCCCACGGCCTGAAACCTGTCGTCATGATAGGCGAAGCGGGCTTGACGCCTGCCGTCATCAAGGAAATCGAACTGGGCCTCGACGCCCACGGCCTGATCAAGGTCCGCGTGTTCGGCGACGACCGCGAAGCCCGTGCCGGCATGTACGACACCATCTGCGAGGAGCTCAAAGCGGCTCCGGTGCAGCATATCGGCAAACTGCTGGTCCTGTACCGTCCGAAAAAGGAAGTGGAAAAGGAACGCAGCGGCAAGGTCGGCAAGGGCATGCGCATGGTTACCATCGTGAAACCTAGCGCCAGCGGCACCAAAAAGCCGTCGGTCAGCAAGGTCTTGCTGAAGGGAAATGAACGCGTTACCGAAGGCGGCACCATCAAACGTGCCAAGGTACGCCAGAAGAGCACCAAGAAGTCGTCGCTGGCTTGAGCCGGTGTGGCGGGTTACGGTGCTGCCCACCTAACCCGCCCTACAGGCCGCGCTCTGCGTAGGGCGGGTTAGGCGCAAGGCGCCGTAACCCGCCACGCAGCAAATTTCAATTCACTGCTTTAAGACCAGCCAGCCCGCCAGCAGGCTCTGGATCAGGTAGATGCCGCTCGACACACCGTGCAGCATGCCGAAACGGCTCTTCATGGCCGACTCCATCACACCCGCCGGCCCCGCCGCGGCGCGCAGCTCGGCCATCATCGGCTGCAGGCCGAAGTGGCTCACCACCGTGCACATCACCATCAGGACGATAATCGCCAGCACCGTGCGGCGGCGCTGTCCATCCCATTCCGGCGTGCCGCGCCACAGCAACAGCAGCATGGCCAGGCCGCAGCCCAGCGACAGCATGGCCATGGCGTGGAACATGCTGCCGGCGATGGTGCCGGCCAGCACGCGGTCGCTCAGGGTGGCGAACAGCGTGGGCGCCACCAGGTAGCCCACCGCCCACAGGCTGCCGGCCCACAGGACGGCTACCAGCAAACGCAGCTTGGGCAGCAAGCTCCGCATCAGATGTAGCGCACTTCCAGGATTTCGTATTCGCGCGGGCCGGACGGCGCCTGCACTTCCACCACGTCGCCGGCCGACTTGCCGATCAGCGCGCGGGCGATCGGCGAGGTCACCGACACTTTGCTCAGTTTCAGGTCGGCTTCATCCAGGCCGACGATCTGGTAGGTCACCTTGGCGCCCGATTCCAGGTCTTCCAGGTCCACGGTCGACGCGAACACCACGCGGCCTTCCGCGTCCAGCTGGGTAGGATCGATGATCTGCGCTGCGCTCAGCTTGCCTTCCAGTTCCGCGATGCGGCCTTCCACGAACGCCTGGCGCTCCTTGGCGGCATCATACTCGGCGTTTTCGGACAGGTCGCCATGCGAACGCGCTTCGGCGATCGCGTCGATCACGATGCGGCGCTCCTTGGTCTTCAACTGGTGCAGCTCCTCCTTCAGGAGTTCTGCGCCGAATTTGGTCAATGGAACTGAAGTCATATTTGTCTCTCTAGGTTACGAAAAGCACAGAGCCCGCGCCATGCATCGGCGCGGGCTCTGTGTCAGCGATTTGGATTGCGTATCGCTTAAAGGAGCTTAGTGTAAGGTTTTATGCAGACCTTGTAAATCGTACACACGCAACTCGTCCAAATGGCGGATACCGGCCACGGCCGCTTCGGCGCCGGCGATGGTGGTGTAGGTTGTCACGCGGGCCGCCAGCGAGGAGGTACGGATGGCGCGCGAGTCCGTGATGGCGCTGCGCTTTTCTTCCACCGTGTTGATCACCAGCTTGATCTCGTGGTTCTTGATCATGTCGACCACGTGCGGACGGCCTTCGGCCACCTTGTTGACCGCCGTGACCGGCACGCCGGCCGCCGAGATCACCGCTGCGGTGCCCTTGGTGGCCACCAGGGTGAAGCCCATGTCGACCAGGTCCTTCGCCACTTTCACGGCGCGCGGCTTGTCCGACGCTTTCACCGACAGGAAGACCTTGCCCGACTTCGGCAGATTCACGCCGGCGCCCAGCTGCGATTTCACGAAGGCTTCGCCGAAGGTCATGCCCACGCCCATCACTTCGCCGGTCGATTTCATCTCAGGGCCGAGGATGGTGTCCACGCCGGGGAATTTCACGAACGGGAACACGGCTTCCTTGACGCTGAAGTAAGGCGGCACGACTTCCTTGGTGATGCCTTGCGATTCCAGGGTCTGGCCGACCATGCAGCGCGCGGCGATCTTGGCCAGCTGCAGGCCGGTCGCCTTGGACACGTAGGGCACGGTGCGCGAGGCGCGCGGGTTCACTTCCAGCACGAACACGACGTCCTTGCCATCCTGCTTCTGGATGGCGAACTGCACGTTCATCAGGCCCACCACGTTCAGGCCCTTGGCCATCAGTGAGGTCTGGCGCTTCAGTTCGTCGATGGTCTCCTGCGACAGCGAGTAAGGCGGCAGCGAGCAGGCCGAGTCGCCCGAGTGCACGCCGGCTTGTTCGATGTGTTCCATCACGCCGCCGATAAAGGTGGTCACGCCGTCGGAGATGCAGTCCACGTCGCACTCGATGGCGTCGTTCAGGAAGCGATCCAGCAGCACCGGCGAGTCGTTCGACAGCTTGACCGCTTCGCGCATGTAGCGCTCCAGGTCGCGCTGCTCGTGCACGATTTCCATCGCGCGGCCGCCCAGCACGTAGGAAGGACGGACCACCAGCGGGTAGCCGATTTCCTGCGCCAGCGTCAGCGCTTCGGCTTCGGTGCGCGCGGTGCGGTTTGGCGGCTGGCGCAGGCCCAGGTCCTGCAGCAGCTTCTGGAAACGCTCGCGGTCTTCTGCGGCGTCGATCATGTCCGGCGAGGTGCCGATGATAGGCACGCCGTTGGCTTCCAGGTCCAGCGCCAGCTTCAGCGGGGTCTGGCCGCCGTACTGCACGATCACGCCCACCGGTTTTTCCAGCGCCACGATTTCCAGCACGTCTTCCAGCGTCAGCGATTCGAAGTACAGGCGGTCCGAGGTGTCGTAGTCGGTCGACACGGTCTCCGGGTTGCAGTTGACCATGATGGTCTCGTAGCCGTCTTCGCGCATCGCCAGCGCCGCGTGCACGCAGCAGTAGTCGAATTCGATGCCCTGGCCGATACGGTTAGGGCCACCGCCCAGCACCATGATCTTTTTCTTGTCCGACGGGTTGGACTCGCATTCCTCGTCGTAGGTCGAGTACATATAGGCGGTGTCGGTCGAGAACTCGGCGGCGCAGGTGTCCACGCGCTTGTACACCGGACGGATGTTCAGCTCGTGGCGCTTGTTGCGCACGGCGGTGTCGGTGGTCTGCAGCAGGAAGCCCAGGCGGCGGTCCGAGAAGCCCTTCTGTTTCAGCTTGTACAGCGTGGTCTTGTCCAGGTTGTCCAGCTTCTGCGTGTCCAGCCACAGTTCCAGGTCCACGATCTCCTTGATCTGGATCAGGAACCATGGGTCGATCTTGGTCAGGTTGTGCACTTCTTCCAGCGTGAAGCCCTGGGCGAATGCGTCGCCCACGTACCAGATGCGCTCAGGACCAGGCTCTCCCAGTTCCTCTTCGATCTTCTCGCGGTCGCGGGTTTTTTCGTTCATGCCGTCCACGCCCACTTCCAGGCCGCGCAGGGCTTTCTGGAACGATTCCTGGAAGTTGCGGCCGATAGCCATCACTTCACCGACGGATTTCATCTGGGTGGTCAGGTGGTGGTCGGCGGTCGGGAACTTCTCGAAGGTGAAGCGCGGCACCTTGGTCACGACGTAGTCGATCGAAGGTTCGAACGAGGCCGGGGTTGCGCCGCCGGTGATCTCGTTGCGCAGCTCGTCCAGCGTGAAGCCCACGGCCAGCTTGGCCGCCACTTTGGCGATCGGGAAGCCGGTGGCTTTCGACGCCAGTGCCGAGGAACGCGATACGCGCGGGTTCATCTCGATGACGATCATGCGGCCGTCGGCCGGGTTGATCGAGAACTGCACATTGGAGCCGCCGGTGTCCACGCCGATCTCGCGCAGCACTGCCAGCGAGGCATTGCGCATGATCTGGTATTCCTTGTCGGTCAGCGTTTGCGCAGGAGCGACGGTGATGGAGTCGCCGGTGTGCACGCCCATCGGGTCCAGGTTTTCGATCGAGCAGATGATGATGCAGTTGTCCGCCTTGTCGCGCACCACTTCCATCTCGTACTCTTTCCAGCCCAGCAGCGATTCTTCAATCAGCAGCTCGTTGGTCGGCGAGGCTTCCAGGCCGCGCTTGCAGATGGCTTCGAATTCTTCTTCGTTGTAGGCGATGCCGCCGCCGCTGCCGCCCATCGTGAAGGACGGACGGATGATGGTGGGGAAGCCCACTTCGCGCTGCACCGCCCACGATTCTTCCAGCGAGTGCGCCACGCCGGAACGGGCCGAGCCCAGGCCGATCTTGGTCATCGCGTCCTTGAACTTGGCGCGGTCTTCGGCCTTGTCGATGGCTTCCGGGGTGGCGCCGATCAGCTCGACCTTGTACTTGTCCAGCACGCCGTGGCGGTGCAGGTCCAGCGCGCAGTTCAGCGCGGTCTGGCCGCCCATGGTCGGCAGGATGGCGTCCGGCTTTTCCTTGGCGATGATTTTCTCGACGACTTGCCAGGTGATCGGCTCGATGTAGGTCACATCGGCCATTTCCGGGTCGGTCATGATGGTGGCGGGATTGCTGTTCACCAGGATGACTTTGTAGCCTTCTTCGCGCAGGGCCTTGCAAGCCTGTGCGCCGGAATAGTCGAACTCGCAGGCCTGGCCGATGATGATGGGGCCGGCGCCGATGATCAGAATACTTTTAATGTCTGTACGTTTTGGCATCTTATTATTTCTCCACCGCTGCCATCATCGAGATGAAGCGGTCAAACAGGTAGGCGACGTCGGTAGGACCAGGCGATGCTTCAGGGTGGCCCTGGAAGCAGAAGGCCGGGGTGTCGGTGCGGGCGAAGCCCTGCAGCGAACCGTCGAACAGCGATTTGTGGGTGACGCGGCAGTTGGCCGGCAGCGTGTCCGCATCGACGGCGAAACCGTGGTTCTGCGAGGTGATCAGCACTTGCTTGCTGTCCAGGTCCTGCACCGGGTGGTTGGCGCCGTGGTGGCCGAACTTCATTTTCAGCGTCTTGGCGCCGGAGGCCAGCGCCATGATCTGGTGGCCCAGGCAGATGCCGAACACCGGCAGCTTTTTCGCCATGAAGACCTTGGTGGCCGCAATCGCGTAATCGCATGGCTCAGGGTCGCCGGGGCCGTTCGACAGGAACACGCCGTCCGGGTTCAGGGCCAGCACTTCTTCAGCGCTGGTCTGGGCCGGCACCACGGTCACTTTACAGCCGCGCGAGGTCAGCATGCGCAGGATGTTGCGCTTCACGCCGAAGTCGTAGGCCACCACGTGGAATTTCGGATCAGTCAGTTTGGCATAGCCTTCGCCCAGCGTCCATTCGGCTTCGGTCCACTCGTAGGCGGCTTTCACCGTCACCACCTTGGCCAGGTCCATGCCCGACAGGCCAGGGAAGGAGCGGGCCAGTTCCAGCGCCTGTTCGACCGACGGTTCCTTGCCTTGCGTGCCGGTCAGGATGGCGCCGCCCTGCGCGCCTTTTTCGCGCAGGATGCGGGTCAGCTTGCGCGTGTCGATGCCTGCGATGGCGACGATGTTCTCGGCCTTCAGGTAATCGGAGAGGGATTGGGTGGAGCGGAAATTCGAGGCCAGCAGCGGCAGGTCGCGGATCACGAGGCCTGCGGCGTGGACTTTGGTGGATTCGACGTCTTCAGGATTGACGCCATAGTTGCCGATGTGGGGATACGTCAGGGTGACGATCTGGCGGCAGTAGCTGGGGTCGGTCAGGATTTCCTGGTAACCGGTCATGGAAGTATTGAAAACTACTTCGCCTGTCGTGTGGCCGACGGCACCGATGGAAAAACCTTTGAAAATAGTTCCGTCAGCAAGAGCCAGGATGGCTGGGACGGCAGGGCCAGAAAAAAATGGCGGCAAGGGCAACTCCTGATAAAGTTACCGTAGCTGCGCCACGTCAGACGACCGCACAATCCCGGGCTGTTCGCCGGGTTTGCAAGTCAGATTGATGATGGATGAGTGGTAGTCGCTACGGCAGATGTGAGATTGGCTAAACCTTTGAATTATAACCCAAAGATCGCCATTCGGCAATGCCGTCCGGCAGTTGTCCGGCCACTATTTGCGCCAGATCCAAACGCCCCGCCGCCGCCCCGCTAGACTGGGCTGATGCCCGCCATCACCCTGCCCCTTCCGCCCGAGACCTACGACGCGCCCTGGAAAGGCGCACTGGCCGCTTATTTCCCGGAGTTCATGGCGTTCTACTTTCCGGACATGTGGGAGGCCATCGACTGGTCGCAGCCACCGGCCTTTCTGGACAAGGAATTGCGCCAGGTAGCGGGCGACGCCGCGCTGGGCACGCGCCTGGCCGATCACCTGGTGCAGATCCACACGCGGACTGGCCGCAAGCGGTGGATGCTGATCCATATCGAAGTGCAGGCCCAGCGCGACGCCAGCCTGCCGGAGCGCATGTATATCTACCAGTACCGCATCTACGACCGCTTCCGGCACCCGGTCGCCTGCCTGGTGGTACTGGCCGACCGCAGCGGCAGTTGGCGGCCTGCCGGCTACCGCTACCGGTGGTGCGGCTGCGGCGTGCACCTGGCGTTCCGCAGTGTGAAGCTGCTGGACTATGCCACGCGCATCAACGAACTGCTGGCGCAGGACAACCCGTTCGCGCTGCTGACTGCAGCGCATCTGCTCACGCAGCAAACCCGTGGCCAGCCGCAGCAGCGCCACGCCGCCAAATGGAAGCTCGCACGCTTGCTGTTCGCGCGTGACTGGGAGCGGCAACGTGTCATAAACTTATTTCATGTCATAGACTGGATCATGCGCCTGCCAGAGGAGCTGGAGGACCAGTTATGGCAGGACATTATCGATCTGGAAGGGAGGCATGCCATGGATACCTACGTCCCGCGCGGCGCACGCGTAGCAATGATGCGAGAACTGAACGCGGCGCGCGAAAAGGCGCAGAGAGAGGGGTGGCTGGAAGGGCAGCAAAAAGGCTGGGCGGATGGGCAAGCACAAGGCCGCCAGCAAGGGCTTTTTGATGGGCTACTCGAAGGCCGGCAGGAGGGCCGTCGAGAAGGCCGTCGAGAAGGCCGTCGAGAGGGCCGTCAAGAGGGCCGTCAAGAGGGGCGTCAAGAGGGGCGCCAGGAAGGCTTGGCCGATGGGTTGCGAATGGGGCAGGCGGCATTGCTCGTCAGGCTGCTGACCAAGCGCTTCGGCGAACTACCGACGGATGTGGAAACGCAAATAGGCGGAGCGGACTTGGGCCAACTGCAGGCATGGGCCGAGGCGGCGCTGGAGGCGCGCACGCTGGACGAGGTCATGCCGCGCCACTGAGCACCGCACCGCCACCTCCGGCCACGCCCTGTCCCGGCTTCGCCGACCTTGGACCGCCAGCCCCTGCCCTGATACGCTTAGCCCAGGGCGGCGATGCCCACCTTGGCCACTTGCGCGTCTTCGTTCGACTTGACGCCGGAAACGCCCACCGCGCCCACCACGTGGCCGTCCACGATCACCGGCACGCCGCCTTCCAGCATACCTTCCATTTCCGGCGCGCTCAGGAAGGATACGCGGCCGTTGTTGATCATTTCCTCGTACACGCGCGATTCGCGGCGGCCCAGCGCGGCCACGCGCGCCTTTTTCGGGGCGATGTGCGACGAGATCGGCGCAGCGCCGTCCAGGCGCTGGAACCACAGCGCATGGCCGCCGTCATCCACGATGGAGATCGACACCGCCCACTTGTTGGCCACGGCCTCCGCTTCCGCAGCGGCAGCGATCTTTTTCACGTCTTCGATGGTCAGTACTGGTTTGGTTTGCATGGAACGTCCCGATAAGTATATTTAAAAACAAGCTCACTGCTCGCGCATGGCTTTCAGTTTCTGCTTCAGCTGCGCCATGATGGCGTTGGTGGCGCGCTCCCCGGCCTGGATGGCCTTGTTGCGGTTGCCAAAATCATTGCCCGCCATGCGGCCCAGCGGCGGCTGGATCACGATGTCGGCGTCCTTCAGTTCATACTGGTTGATGCGCTGGCCCATGATGCTGAAGGTCTGCAAAATCACCTCCAGCGAGCTGATCGCCGCCTGGGAATCGGTCTGGGTGGAGATATTGACGGCAATAATGAAGTCGGCGCCCATTTCGCGCGCGAAGCGCACCGGCACCGGCGCCACCAGGCCGCCGTCGACATAAGTATGGCTGCCGATCACCACCGGCTGGAACACGCCGGGAACGGACGAGCTGGCGCGCACCGCCATGCCGGTATTACCGCGCTGGAACAGGATGGGCTGGCCGTTTTTCAGGTCGGCCGCCACCGCGCCGAAAGGAATCTTGAGTTTTTCCATGGGGCGGTTGTGCACCGCCTTGTTGACGTAAGCCTGCAGGGCCTCGCCCTTCAGCACACCGGACGACTTGCCGAACAGCGGCATGGCCCAGTCCGAAATGGCGGCCTCGTCCATTTCATAGGCCATTTTCTGCAGCGCCACGCCGGAATTGCCGGCCGCATACAGCGCGCCGACCACGCTGCCCGCGCTGGTGCCCACCACCACGTCCGGCACAATGCCTTGCGCCTCCAGCGCCTTGATCACGCCGATATGGGCGAAGCCGCGCGCAGCGCCGCCGCCCAGGGCCAGGCCGATCTTGACTTTACGTTGAGGCGCGGCAGGCGCGACGGCAGCCGCCGGCGGCGCCAGCGGATTGGCGGGCACGGCGGCAGGCGTGGTTACGGTGGCGGCCGGCGTGGCGGCCACCACGGGCGGGGCCACCGGCGCCAGCGGCGTGGATGCGCAGCCGGCCAGCGCAGCGGCAGCCAGGACGGAAGCGAGGGTACGTTTCAGGGACATGTATTTACTATCTGCACAGTTAAAGCGGGCAGATTGTAACGCAAGCCGGCCCCGGCCCTGCAATTCCGGTTCAAATCTTGGGCAGGCACACCGTAAAACTGCTGCCCTTGCCGGCCTCGGACTTGATGGACAGATTGCCGCCGTGCCGCAGCAGCACGTGCTTGACGATGGCCAGGCCCAGCCCCGTGCCCTGGGTTTCACGCGAGCGGCTCTTATCGACCCGGTAGAAGCGCTCGGTCAGCCGCGAGATATGCTCCGGGCTGATGCCGATGCCGGTATCCTCGACCACGAACTTGGCGCCCTTCTCGCTGTCGCTCCAGCTCAGGCGTATGCTGCCGCCGGCCGGGGTGTAGCGCACCGCGTTCGAGGCCAGGTTGCCGAAGGCGCTGTGCAGCTCGTCGTAATTGCCCTGCACCGCCACGTCCTCCATCTCCAGCGAGATCTCGTGCTTGCCGGACGACAGCGCGCGCGCGTCGCGCAGCACCTGCTCAAGCAAGGTGCGGGTGTCGATCTTTTCCGGCCGCAGCGGATGATCCACCGACTCCAGGCGCGACAGCGTCAGCATGTCCTCGATCAAATGCTGCATGCGGTGGCCCTGCTCCGTCATCAGCTTCAAATGCGCCATGCGGGTGGCTGCATCGAGGTCCTCGGACGCGGCGATCTCCAGGAAGCCCACGATCACCGTCAGCGGCGTGCGCAGCTCGTGCGAGGCGTTGGCGATGAAGTCGCGCCGCATCATCTCGGTGCGCTCGGTTTCCGTCACGTCGTGCGTGACCAGGATCTGGCGCCGGTTCTCGAAGGGAATGATGTGCACGATCAGCTTGCGCTCGCGGAACGACAGCGTCAGCGGCTGGTCGTAGCGGCCCAGGATGATGTAATCCATGAATTCCGGGCTGCGTATCAGATTGGTGACGCGCATGCCCTTGTCGCGGTCGTTGCGCAGGCCCAGATGCGCCTCGGCGGCCGGATTGCACCACTCCAGGAACAGCACGTCGTCCATGATGACCACGCCGTCCGGCAGCAGATGCATGGCCTGGCGGAAACGCGCCAGCCATTCGGTCAGTTCGGCCTGGTTTTTCTCGTCGTCGCGCCGCAGGCGGTACAGGCGCGAGAAGATACCTGTCCACGCGCCCCAGCCGTCCGGCAGCTTGGCGCTTTGCGGATCGTCCAGCCAGTCGCTCAGCTGGTAGAGATAATTCAGCTGCGCGAACACCATCGCGCCCATCATGATGACGGCCACGATCAGCGCCGGCGTGGCGCCGAACAGCCACCACAGGATGGCCACGCCCGCCAGGATCAGCCCCATGCGCAGCGCCGCCGGCACCCAGAACACCAGTTTGGGATTCATGGGCTTACTTTTCCGACAGCATATAGCCGACGCTGCGTACCGTCCGGATCAGGTGCTCGGCCTCTTTCAAGGCCTTGCGCAGGCGCAGCACGTGCACGTCCACGGTGCGCTCCTCGATCACCACGTGGTCGCCCCACACCTTGTCGAGCAGCTGGCTGCGCGAGAACACGCGCTCGGGGTGGGCCATGAAGAATTTCAGCAGCTTGTACTCGGCGTGGCCGATGTCGATCTTCTGCTCGTTCATCAGCACGGTGCAGCTGACCGGGTCCAGCGTCACGCCGCCCACGTTCATGGCCGCCTGCGCATGCTCCGGGCTCTTGCGGCGCAGCAGCGCCTTGGCGCGCGCCAGCAGCTCGCGCGGCGAGAACGGCTTGGTGATGTAGTCGTCGGCGCCGCTGTTCAGGCCGGCCAGCTTGTCTTCTTCCATGCTCTTGGCGGTGAGCATGATGATGGGGATGTCCTGGAACTGGCGGTCCGAACGGATGCGCGACAGCAGGCGCAAGCCGGTCTGGTCGGGCAGCATCCAGTCCAGCAGCAGCAGTTGCGGCGTGCGCCGGGTGATGAAGTCCCAGGCGTCGGCCACGGTGGAGACCGAACACACATTCCAGCCCGCGTCGCGCAGCGAAAAGCTGACCAGCTCGACGATCGCGGGCTCGTCCTCCACTATCAATACAGTCGTTTTATCAGATGCCATGGTGCCGCTTTATTCTGGAAGATCGTCCGGCAGAGGAACGGTCTTGGTATGGCGGATGTCCTTGCCTTCCACCACGTAAATCACGTACTCGGCGATGTTCTTCGCATGGTCGCCGATGCGCTCGATTGCCTTGGCCACCCACAGGGTGTCCAGCGCGGCAGAGATTGTACGCGGATCTTCCATCATGAAGGTGATCAGATTGCGCATGATGGAACGGAACTCGTGGTCGATCACCGCGTCCTGGGCGATCAGCTGCAGCGCCTGCTTGCCGTCGTTGCGCGCGAACGCGTCCAGCGCGTCGTGCAGCATGTCGCTGGTGGCGTTGGCGATGCTGCGCACCATCTCGTAGTGGCTCACGGTCACGGCGCCGCGGCTGTGCAGGCTTTTCGCGGTGCGCGCGATCTTGGTGGCCTCGTCGCCGATGCGCTCGAGGTCGGTAATCACCTTGATGGTGGCCATCACGGTGCGCAGGTCGTTCGCGGTCGGCTGGCGGCGCACGATCAAATGGCTGCAGGCGTCGTCCAGCTGCACTTCCAGTTGATTGACCGTGTCATCTTCGCGCATCACGCGCTCGGCGCGTTCCAGGTTGCCGATGCGGAAGCAGGTCATGGCGTCGAGGAACTGCGTCTCGACGATGCCGCCCATCAGCAGGACCTTGGAGCGGATCGCTTCCAGTTCTTCGTCGTACTTTTTGGATGAATGTTCGCCCATCATATTATTTTCTCTCTTTCTGGTCCGAAGCTTAGCCGAAGCGGCCGGTAATGTAGTCCTGGGTTTCCTTGCGGGCCGGATTCATGAAGATCTGGTCGGTCTCGCCGAACTCCACCAGCTCGCCCAGGTACATATAGGCGGTGTAGTCGGAGCAGCGCGCGGCCTGCTGCATATTGTGGGTCACGATGGCGATGGTGTAGTCCTGCTTCAGCTCGCTGATCAGCTCCTCCACTTTCGAGGTCGAGATCGGGTCCAGCGCCGAGGTCGGTTCATCGAGCAGCAGCACGTCCGGCTTCACCGCCACGCCGCGCGCGATGCACAGGCGCTGCTGCTGACCGCCCGACAGCGACAGGCCGCTCTTGCTCAGCTTGTCCTTCACCTCGCCCCACAGCGCGGCCTTTTTCAGCGCCCATTCCACGCGCTCGTCCATCTCGCCTTTCGACAGGTCTTCATACAGGCGCACGCCGAAAGCGATATTGTCGTAGATCGACATCGGGAACGGGGTCGGCTTCTGGAACACCATGCCCACCTTGGCGCGCAGCATGTTCACGTCCTGGCCCGGCTCGAGGATGTTGGTGCCGCGGTACATGATGGAACCTTCGGCGCGCTGGCCCGGATACAGGTCATACATGCGGTTGAGCGTGCGCAGCAGGGTCGACTTGCCGCAGCCGGACGGGCCGATAAAGGCCGTCACCTGCTTCTCGTGCACGTCCAGGTTGACGTTGTGCAGGCTCTGGGTTTTGCCGTAGAAGAAATTCAGGCCCGAGATCTCGATGGTCTTGCGCTTGGCCGCAGCCGGGGCTTTGATGTCATTGCTCATTTGCGTATTCATCTTGTATGGTCTGTTGGATTAATTCGGGGCTTTTTGGCTGAACACCGTGCGCGACAGGATGTTCAGGCCCAGCACGCTGAACGTTACCAGCAGTGCGCCGCCCCAGGCCAGCGAGCGCCAGTTGTCGTAAGGGCTCATGGCGAACTGGTAAATCACCACCGGCAGATTGGCCACCGGCGCATTCATGTCGGCGCTGAAGAACTGGTTGTTCAGCGCGGTGAACAGCAGCGGCGCGGTTTCGCCCGAAATGCGGGCCACGGCCAGCAGCACGCCGGTCACCACGCCAGCCTTGACGGCGCGCAGGCGCACGGTCATGGCCACTTTCCAGCGCGGCGCGCCGAGGGCGAAAGCCGCTTCCAGCAGGCTGTTGGGCACCAGCTTGAGCATATTGTCGGTGGTGCGCACCACCACCGGCACCGCGATCAGCGACAGCGCGATGGAGCCGGCGTAGCCCGAGAAGTGCTTCACATTGGCCACGTACAGCGCGTACACGAACAGGCCGATCACGATGGACGGGGCCGACAGCATGATGTCGGTCACGAAGCGCGTCACTTGCGCCACCTTGTTTTCTTCGCCGTACTCGGCCAGGTAGATGCCGGCCAGGATGCCGATCGGGGTGGATACCAGGGTGGCCACGCCCACCATCATCAGGCTGCCGACGATGGCGTTCAGCAAACCGCCGCCTTCGCTGCCGGGGGCCGGCGTATTGGCGGTGAACATGGTGTAATGCAGCGCCGAGAAGCCGTTGATCAGCAGCGTGGCCAGGATCCACAGCAGCACCAGCAGGCCGACCGACATGGCCATCACCGACAGCGCGATGCCGACGCGGTGCACCAGCAGGCGCTTGCGGTAGACCGGGTTCATAGGGGTAGCTACTTTCATTTCACGCCTTCCTTGCGGGACATGCCGGCCAGCATCAGCTTGGCGGCGGACAGGACAATTAGGGTAATCACGAACAGGATCAGCGCCAGCGCGTACAGCGAGGACACGTGCAGCTTGCTCTCGGCTTCGGCGAATTCATTGGCCAGCGTGGAGGCGATCGAGTTGCCGGCGGCGAACAGCGACCAGGACAGCTTGTTGGCGTTGCCGATCACAAAAGTCACCGCCATGGTCTCGCCCAGCGCGCGGCCCAGGCCCAGCATCACGCCGCCGACCACGCCGGTCTTGGTGTATGGCAGCACCACCTTGCGCACCACTTCCCACTTGGTGCAGCCCAGGCCGTATGCCGATTCCTTCAGCACGGCCGGCACGATCTCGAACACGTCGCGCATCACCGAGGAGATAAAGGGGATGATCATCACGGCCAGGATCAGGCCGGCGGTCAGGATGCCGATGCCCATCGTCGGGCCGCTGAAGAAGCTGCCGATCACCGGCAGCTGGCCCAGCGTGGCTTTCAGCAGCGGCTGCACGTGGTCGCCGAACAGCGGCGCGAACACGAACAGGCCCCACATGCCGTAGATAATCGACGGCACGCCGGCCAGCAGCTCGACCGCCGTGCCCAGTGGACGGCGCAGCCAGGCCGGGCAGATCTCGGTCAGGAACAGGGCGATGCCGAAGCTCACCGGAAAGGCGATCAGCAGCGCGATGCCGGCCGTGGCCAGGGTGCCGACGATGGCGATCAGCGCGCCGTACTGGTCATTGACGGGGTCCCACTCGACGGTGGTGATAAAGGCCGGGCCGAAGTGCTCCAGCGCCGGCATGGCGCCCAGCACCAGGGAAACGATAATCCCTATCAGCACGAACAGCACTGACAGGGAAAAGCCCATGGTGACTTTGTGGAAGATGAAATCCTGGATGCGCTGCTTGCGCATCGTCGAGAGCATGGCTGCATGGGACACTTCTGTCATGGCGGGCTCCGACAGGGTGATCGGCGGGGAAGTAATATCTGCGCTCATAGGTTGGTCTTATTCTGGGTGTGGGCTAGCCGGGTGCGCCGCGCAGCGGGGCTGCGCAGCGCGCCCGGCTAGCCCCCTTGGCCAGGCCAAGGAGGCTGAAGCGATTAGTAGACTGCCTTGCCCGAAGCGTCTTTCAGGTTGGCTTTCCACGAGTCCTGCACCAGTTTCACAACCGAAGCCGGCAGTGGCACGTAGTCCAGTTCAGCAGCGGCGGCGCCGCCGTTCTTGAAGGCCCAGTCGAAGAACTTCACGACTTCCTTGCCCTTGGCTGCGTCAGCCTGGGTTTTGTGCATCAGGATGAAGGACACGCCGGTGATAGGCCAGGAAGCTTTGCCGGCCTGGTCGGTCAGCACCACGCCGAAGCCTGGGGTCTTGGTCCACTCGGCGTTGGCGGCGGCAGCTTTGAAGTTGTCGTCGTCAGGCTGGACGAACTGGCCGTCCTTGTTTTTCAGCTGGGTGTGCGCAATCTTGTTTTTCTTGGCGAACGCCCACTCCACGTAGCCGATCGCGCCCTTGATACGCTGCACGTTCGCGGCCACGCCTTCGTTGCCCTTGCCGCCCACGCCCACCACCCACTTCACAGCGGTGCCGGCGCCAACCTTGGTCTTGAATTCGGCGTTGGTCTTGGACAGGTAGTCGGTCCACAGGAAGGAAGTGCCGGAGCCGTCGGCGCGGTGCACCACGGTGATTTCGTCGGCCGGCAGTTTCAGGCCTGGGTTCAGGGCCACGATTTCAGCCGCGTTCCACTTGGTGATCTTGCCCAGGTAGATGTCGCCGATGACCTGGCCGGTCAGCTTCATTGCGCCGGGAGCCACGCCGTCCAGGTTCACCACGGCAACCACGCCGCCCATGATGGCCGGGAACTGGGTCAGGCCTTCCGCTTCCAGCTCGTCGCCTTTCAGCGGGCTGTCGGTGGCGCCGAAGTCGACGGTCTTGGCTTTGATCTGCTTGATGCCGGCGCCCGAACCGACCGATTGGTAGTTCAGGCCGTTGCCGGTGGCTGCCTTGTACGATTCCGCCCATTTGGCGTAAATCGGGTAAGGGAACGTTGCGCCTGCGCCGGTCATGTCCGCTGCGGAGGCGGTGGAGAAGGCCACGGCAGCGGTTGCGCCGATAACCAGGGAGGTGAACAACTGTTTCATACGCATATCAATGTCCTTAGGGGTTGTGACGGTTTGAATGCTGCGCAGTCTACCGAGCCAATATGACAGCTTTATGACATGTGTGAAAATAATTGAAGTACCCGCTTCAGAGGGGATAGTACCGCGATTTGGGCCGAATTTGGCCCGATTATGACAAGCGTAGCAATCGCCCTGTCATCAGTTTGTCATGGACTTGTCACAATTTACATCTACACTTGGCCGCGTCCAAAGTGGGCTAGAATTAACCATCTGCAAAGATAAAGCGATAGATAACATCATGAAGCCTGACCTGCGTTCGGAAACAAACAAGCACGGTATATTCCTCGACCGCGAACTGTCCCAGCTGGCTTTCAACCGCCGCGTCATGGCGCAGGCGGCCGACCCGGCGGTGCCGCTGCTGGAGCGCCTGCGCTATTTATGCATCGTCAGCAGCAACCTGGACGAGTTTTTTGAAGTGCGCGTGGCCAGCCTGCTGGCGGCCGCCGCCACCGACGGCAGCCCCACCGCGCTGCACCCTGCCCTGGCCGCCAATCTGCGCCGCATTTGCGACGAGTGCCACGAGCTGGTGAAAGTGCAGTACGACTTATTAAATACCGAAGTGCTGCCGCAGCTGCAGCAAGCCGGCATCCACCTGCTGCGCCACAACCAGCGCAACGAGGCGCAGCGCGCCTGGGTCAAGCAGTATTTCGAGCGCGAAGTGCGGCCCCTGCTCACGCCTATCGGCCTGGACCCGGCCCACCCCTTCCCGCAAGTGGTTAACAAGAGCCTCAATTTCATCGTCTCGCTGACCGGCAAGGACGCCTTTGGGCGCGGCACGGCCATCGCCATCGTCAAGGCGCCGCGCGTGCTGCCGCGCGTGATACGGCTGCCGGACGAGTTGTCGGACAACGGCGGCGTGTCGTTCTGCCTGCTCTCCTCCGTGATCCACTCGCATATTTCCGACCTCTTCGCCGGGCGCGAAGTGATCGCCTATTCCCAGTTCCGCGTCACGCGCGACTCCGACCTGTGGGTGGACGAGGAAGAAGTGAAAAACCTGCGCCAGGCGCTCAAGGGCGAGCTGCAGGGCCGCCAGTTCGGCACCTCGGTGCGGCTGGAAGTGGCGAAGAACTGCCCGCCCGAGCTGTCCCAGTTCCTGCTCGACCAGTTCGCCCTCGACCACAGCCGCCTGTACGAAGTGGACGGCCCGGTCAACCTGGTGCGCCTGACCGAGATCATCAACAACGTGGCCCACCCCGAGCTGCGCTTCCCGCCCTTCTTCCCGGGCGTGGCCAGCAAGGCCGCCAACACCGACATCTTCGGCGCGCTGCGCCAGCAGGACATCCTGCTGCACCATCCCTACCAGTCCTTCCAGACCGTCATCGACTTCATCCGCGCCGCCGCGCTGGACGCGAGTGTGGTCGCCATCAAGCAGACCATCTACCGCACCGGCATGAACTCGGACCTGATGGAATCGCTGATCATGGCGGCCCGCGCCGGCAAGGAAGTGACCGTCATTGTGGAGCTGATGGCGCGCTTCGACGAGGAAGCCAACATCAACTGGGCGGACAAGCTGGAACAGGCCGGCGCGCAGGTGGTGTACGGCGTGGTGGGCCTGAAGACGCACGCCAAGGTGGCCCTGGTGATACGCCGCGAGGAAAGCGGCCTGCGCTACTACGCCCACCTGGGCACCGGCAACTACCACCCCACCACCACCAAGCTCTACACCGACTTCGGCCTGCTGACCAGCAATCCCGAGCTGGGACGCGACGTAAACGAAGTGTTCATGCACCTGACCAGCCTGACCAAGCCGCAGAAGCTGAACCACCTGTGGCTGGCGCCGTTCGCGCTGCAGAACGAAGTGATCAAGGCCATCCGCAACGAGGCCAAGATTGCGCGCGCCGGACGGCCCGGCCGGATTATCGCTAAAATGAATGCGCTGGTGGACGAATCGGTGATACGGGCCTTGTACGCCGCCTCCAAGGACGGCGTGAAGATCGACGTGATCGTGCGCGGCGCCTGCACGCTCAAGCCGGGCGTGCCCGGCCTGTCGGAAAACATCCGCGTGCGCTCCATCATCGGGCGCTTCCTGGAGCACAGCCGCATCTACTACTTCCGCAACGACCTGACGCACGACGTCTACCTGGGCAGCGCGGACTGGATGAGCCGCAATCTGTTCCGCCGCATCGAGGTGGCCTTCCCCGTGCTGGACCGCTCGCTGAAGCGGCGCGTGATCGCGGAAGGCTTGAATCCCTACCTGAAGGACAACAGCAACGCCTGGGAACTGGAAGCGACCGGCCACTATCAGCGCCGCCGTCCGCGCGGCAAGCAAACCCTGTTCAGCGGCCAGCAGTACCTGATGCACACGCTGGGCACGCCAGCGGGCGAGGACAGCGAGTAAACCACGAAAGGGGAAGATGATGGACCTGATCTTGTGGCGTCACGCCGAGGCCGAGGACGCCGGCCCCGGCCAGTCGGATTTGGAACGGGCCCTCACCGCAAAAGGACAGAAGCAGGCGCGGCGCATGGGCCAGTGGCTCAATTCCCAGTTGCCGGAAAGCTGCCGCGTGCTGTCCAGCCCCGCCCTGCGCACCCTGCAGACGGTGGAAGGCCTGGGCCGCAAATTCAAGATCCACAACGACCTGGCGCCGGGCGCGGACGCGGCCGACGTGCTGAAAGCGGCCAACTGGCCGGCCGGCAGGGAAACCGTGCTGGTGGTGGGCCACCAGCCCACGCTGGGCCAGGCGGCGGCGCTGCTGATGACGGGGGAAGACCTGGACTGGGACATCCGCAAGGCCAGCGCCTGGTGGTTTTCCCAGCGCGAGCCGGGCGATCCGGACAGCCTTTACCTGAAGGCGGTGATGGCGTCCGACCTGGTGGTGAAATGAATCGGCCGGCGGGGCTTGAAAAGCAAATCGCTTCTGCTACAGTTTAGTTGTATCAACTCTAGGGAGCGGCCGTCCGAAAGGCGGTTGAAGACATATGTTTACCCTCCTCACCATTGGCATTTTCGGCGGCATGATTGCTCTGGTCGTATATGAGCTGATCCAGGAATCCAGTGGGAGTCATCACAAACTATCCGATCGCTATCACGAATAGCAAAACCGCAATGCGGAACCGGGCGCCTTAAGCTGTCAACTTAAGGCGCCTTTGTTGTTTACATCCCCGTCTTGAACTTGGTGTAGATGCGGGTGATCGAGCGCCGCACGTCGGCCGGCACCGCTTCCGGGGCGATCATGCGCTGCATGTCGGCCGGCGGCAGAAACACCGTCTTGTTCTCGGCGATATCCTTGCGCACGAACTTGATGGCCGCCGTGTTCGGATTGGCGTAGAACACCTTGTTGGTCAGGCTGGCGTGCACTTGCGGGCGCAGGATGTAGTTGATGAACAGGTGGGCATTGTTCGGGTGCGGCGCGTCAGCCGGAATGGCCATGGTGTCGAACACCAGCGCGGCCGAGGTCTTCGGCACCAGCACCTGGATCTGGTTGCCGTTCTTCGCTTCGATGGCGCGCTGGCGCGCGATATTGATGTCGCCGGACCAGCCGAAGGCCACGCAGATGGCGCCGTTGGCCATGTCGTTGATGTAGCCGGACGAGCTGAACAGCGTAACGTAAGGACGGATGGCGCTCAGCACCTTGCCCGCATCGGCGTAGTCGGCCGCCTTGGCCGAATAGGCCGGCTTGCCGATGTATTGCAGCGCGGCCGGCAGCACCTCGGACGGCGAGTCCAGGAAGGACACGCCGCAGGACTTCAGCTTGGCCGCGTATTTCGGATTGAAGATCAGGTCCCAGGCATTGTCCGGCATCGGTTCGCTGCCCAGCGCCGCCTTCACCTTGGCCACATTGATGCCCACGGTGGCGTAGCCCCACAGCCAGTCCACCAGGTACTCATTGCTGGGGTCGATCTTGGCCAGCTTGGCCTGGATCTGCGGGTCCAGGTTGGACAGGTTGGAGAGCTTGGACTTGTCCAGCTTGCGCAGCTGCTTGGCGTCGATCTGCAGCTTGGCCCACGGAGCGGTCGGCACCACGATGTCGTAGCCGGACTTGCCGGCGGCCAGCTTGGAGTTCAGGATTTCGTTGTTATCAAAAACGTCATAGCGGACCTTGATGCCGGTCTCTTTCTCGAAGTTCTTGATGGTGTCTTCAGCGATATAGTCCGACCAGTTGTAGATGTTCAGGACTTTTTCTTCCTGCTGCGCCTGCGCCTGGCCGGCGATGGCCGCCACCGCCAGCGTACATGCCGCTACCGCCAAATTTCCCCAACGCTTCCCCGCCATATGCATGCCCCCAAATAAAAGAAGAAATACTCACGAAAACCCACGAAGGCGAGATGATCGGGCATTGCGGCGCTTAATGCAAGCACACCCCGGCAAGCACCCGGCAAACATCAGACCAGGAAGTCGAACAGCGAGCGCGCGCCGGTGTAGCCGGGCAGCGCGTCGCTGGCGGCGGATTGTTCCTGCTGGGTATAGAAGGCCACCAGCGCATTGGCCTGGGTGGTCAGCGCCTTGGCCAGGTCGGCCTTCTTCGACGACAGCGCCGTGATGTCCTTGCCCACCTGCTGCGCCTCGCGCTGGATGCTGCCGGTCTTGCCGGTCAGGGTGTCGATCTTGGCGTCGAACTGGTCGGCCAGGCCCTTGCCGTCCTTGGTGAACAGGCCGGCCACGGCGCCGGCGTCGGCCGCGATGGCGCTTTTCAGCTTCTTGTCGTCCAGCACCAGCTTGCCGCTGCTGTCGACCGTCACGCCCACCGCCGCCAGCGCGGACTTGGACACGCCGCTATTGCCCTGCACCAGCGCGTTCAGCTCGCGGCTGACCTGGCCCAGCGCCTGGTCGGACTTCAGGTCGCCCTTCTGCAGCGCGGTCAGCTTGCTGTTCAGGTCGTTGAAGGCGTTGACGAACAGGCTCACGTTCTGGGCAATCTGGCCGCTGTCCTGGCTCACGGTGACGTCGGTCTTGCCTGCGCCGGTCAGCGTCAGGCTGACGCCGTCGATGGCGTCCTTCAGCGTATTGCTGGCGCTTTTGACTTCCTTGCCGGCCACGGTGGCCACCGCACCCTGCGCCGCCGCAGCCTGGGTCAGGCCTTGCGCCGTGGGACTGTTGTTGGATGCCGGGTTGTAGGCCACCAGGTTCTTCAGCGCCGCGTCGCCGGACACGCTGATGCGCAGGCTGTTCGCTTCGCCGTTCTCGCCCTTGATCTGCAAGGCATAGCCGGTGCCGCTCTTGACCACGCTGGCGTTGATGCCGGCTTCCTTGAATGCGGATGCAATGCCGTCCAGCGTATTGTTCTTGCTGTCGATGGTAATCGTCTTGGCGGAGGTCTTGCCGGGAGTAAAGGTGTTGCCGCCGTCGGTGCCGAACTCCACCTTGATGGTGGCGGGCGAACCGGTGCCGATCGTGGCGCTGGACGAGGCCTGCTGGTCGCTATTGAGGATCTGGCCCTGCGCCAGCTGTTTCACGTCCACCGCATAGGTGCCGGCCTTGGCGGTGCCGGCCGCGCTGGCGGTCAGCACGCCCTTGCCGGACGAGGTGGCCGTGGTGCTCAGCCCGCTACCGGCGAGGCGCTCGGCAATGGACTGGAAGCCGGTCAGCGCGCTTTGCAGCTGGCCCAGGCCGGACAGCTTGGCCTGGCCGCTGGCCAGGCTGGTATTCAGTTTGGCAACCGATCCGGTCTGGCTGGCCAGCGTGCGCTCCACCTTGGCCAATACCGACGCGGACGGCGTACTGGACGTGCCCAGCCCGTAAGCCGAGGCGCCCGTCAGATTGCCGTAATTGCCGATTGTCGTATTTGCCATTTTGTGTCATCCGGATAAAGTAGAAGACATGATAAGGTCTTCGCCTGTCCACCCATGCGGAAAACAAAGCTGGAATTACCGCATGAATTTACCGATGGCGGCCACAGCGGCGGCATCAGGACTTATAAATTGTAGGCCGACTTTCACGTCGTCGCCGCTAAAGATGCAATATGTTACTTTTGAACGGCAGCTAATGATGACAGGCTTGCCATCGACAAACATCTCAAACGAGATCTGGCCGAGCTGGCCGGACGGCACCATATGGCTCATGGTGACCGACATGCCGGTCGGGCCGAGGTCGATGGTGCGGGCTGGCGCCGGCTGGGCGCCGTCCATCACCACTACTGCTTTGGCACGCAAAATTTTACGGGTTGTCTGCCTTTGGTCTACTAGCACTCTGTTACTTCCTGATTCATGATTGTCTGTCAAGAGCGCAAGCCCAGGCTGCGCTCTGCAAGCTGTCATTCTACTGCGCATTCATTTTTCATGCAGGACAGGATTGCCGTGCGGACAAACTTGCAGAAAAAAAGTCAATGCGGATGGTTATTGCAATTCGCGCAATTTGTTAAACGCGTCGTCGATGCGCTCCACCGCCACGATGGTCATGCCTTCGATGGCCTGCTTGGGCGCGTTCGCCTTCGGTATCATTGCAATCGAGAAACCCAGCTTGGCCGCTTCGCGCAGGCGCTCCTGGCCGCGCGGCGCGGGCCGGATCTCGCCCGCCAGGCCCACTTCGCCAAACACCACGAAACCGCGCGGCAGCGCCTTGCTGCGCATGGACGAGTTAATCGCCAGCAGCACGGCCAGGTCGGCCGCCGGTTCGGTGATCTTCACGCCGCCGACGGCGTTGATGAACACGTCCTGGTCGAAGGCGGCGATGCCGGCGTGGCGGTGCAGCACCGCCAGCAGCATGGCCAGGCGGTTCTGCTCCAGCCCCACCGACAGGCGGCGCGCGTTCGGCAGGTGGCTGGCGTCCACCAGCGCCTGGATTTCCACCAGCAGCGGGCGGGTGCCCTCCTGCGTCACCATCACGCAGGAGCCCGGCACCTGGTTGTCATGCTGGGACAGGAATAGCGCGGACGGGTTGGACACGCCCTTCAGGCCCTTGTCCGTCATGGCGAACACGCCCAGCTCGTTGACCGCGCCGAAGCGGTTCTTGATGGCGCGCACCAGGCGGTAGCTGGAATGGGTGTCGCCCTCGAAGTACAGCACCGTGTCGACGATGTGCTCGAGCACGCGCGGACCGGCCAGCGCGCCCTCCTTCGTCACATGGCCCACCAGGATGATGGTGATGCCGCTCTGCTTGGCCATGCGGGTCAGCTGGGCCGCGCACTCGCGCACCTGGGCCACCGATCCGGGCGCGCTGCTGAGCGCGTCCGAATACATGGTCTGGATGGAGTCGATCACCGCCACCTGCGGTTTCAAGTCGGCCAGCGTGCCCAGCACCTTCTCCAGCTGGATCTCGGCCTGCAGCTTCAGCTCGCGCGCGTCGATCGCCAGGCGCTTGGCGCGCAGCGCGATCTGGGCGCCGGACTCCTCGCCGCTCACGTACAGCACGCTTTTCGCGTGCGACATATGGGCCAGCGCCTGCAGCAGCAGGGTCGACTTGCCGATGCCGGGGTCGCCGCCGATCAGCACCACGCCGCCGGCCACCAGGCCGCCGCCCAGCACACGGTCGAATTCCTCGATGCCGGTGGGGAAGCGCGGCACGTCCAGCGCCTCGATGTCCTGCAGCGACAGCACCGGCGCGGTCTGCGCCAGCGACAAATGCTGCGGGTTGGAATAGCGGTTATTGCCCGCGCCGGACTCGATCACGGTTTCCACCATGGTGTTCCACTGCTGGCAGGCGCCGCACTGGCCGGTCCATTTGCTGCTGGTGCCGCCGCATTCGGTGCAGGTGTAGTTGGTTTTTGCCTTGGCCACGGTCAGCCCTCCTGCACGCGCACGCGGGGCGCCACGGCGCACATCAGCTCGTAGCCTATGGTGCCGGCGGCGGTGGCCACCTCGTCGATCGGCATGCCCACGCCCCACAGCACCACCTTGCTGCCCACGCGCGCCTGCGGCACATTGCTCAGGTCCACGGTCAGCATGTCCATCGACACGCGGCCGACCAGTCGGGTGCGCACGCCGTCCACCAGCACCGGCGTGTCCTGCGGCGCGTGGCGCGGATAGCCGTCGGCATAGCCGCAGGCAACCACGCCGATGCGCATGGGGCCATCGGCCTGGAAGCGGCTGCCGTAGCCGACGCAGTCGCCCGCCCCGATCTCCTGCACGCTGATCAGTTCGCTGGCCAGCGTCATGGTGGGCAGCAGGCCGAATTCCTCGGCGCTCTTGCCGCCCGGCGAGCCGCCGTACAGCATGATGCCGGGACGCACCCAGTCGCTGGCCAGCTCGCCGCCCAGCTCCTGCATATGCAGTATGCCGGCCGAATTGGCCAGGCTGACCGGTCCCGGCAGGCCGGCCGCGCCGGCGTTGAAGCGGCGGATCTGCTCGCGGATGGGCAGGCGCGGATGCGCCGTCTCGTCGGCGTTGGCAAAGTGCGTCATCAGCGTGATCTCGCCCACATGCGGCAGCGCGCGCAGGCGCGCGTGGGCGGCGGCGAACTGCTCCGGCTTGAAACCGAGGCGGTTCATGCCGGTGTTCATCTTCAGGTGCAGGTTCAGCGGGCGCGCATTGGCGGGCAGCCGCGCCGCCTCGATCAGCGCCAGCTGCTCCTCGCAGTGCACGGCGCCGTTGATGCCGTGCTCGGCCATCATGGCCACGTCGGCCGCGTCGAAACCGCCCTCGAGCAGCAGGATGGGCTTGGTCCAGCCCAGTTCACGCAGGCGCAAGGCGTTGTCCGGCTCGATCAGCGCCAGGCCGTCGGCGGCGGCAAAGCCGCGCATGGCGCGTTCCAGGCCGTGGCCGTAGCCATTCGCCTTCAGCACCCCCCACACCTTCGCCCCCGGCGCGCAAGCCCTGGCCCGTGCCAGATTGTGTTTCATGGACTCTATATGGATGGTAGCGGCGATCGGCCTTGGCATAGTGGAATCTGGAGCGGTTGAGCGAAGCCGGTATTCTACCGGAAGCCGCCTCCCCCGCTTAGCGCCAAATCAAACAGGGCTGAAACAGCACTGAGGGATGTTATTTTCCACCGGGAAACATTGTACTTTTAGGCTTTTTGGCCTATCCCATACATCCAGTTGATTTCTTGGGAATACCAGTTATTCATGGTATAAAGCAAACCGAGATTAGTTTCCAGGCCTTCCAGTATGAATCGTGGTTTTTATACCATTATGGCAGCGCAGTTCTTTTCGTCACTGGCAGACAATGCACTGCTGTTTGTGGCTATCGACCTGCTGATTTCCATGAAATCCCCGGCGTGGCTGACGCCGCTGCTGAAATTGTCGTTTGTGCTGTTCTATGTGCTGCTGGCCGCTTTCGTCGGCGCTTTCTCGGACGCCCTGCCCAAGGGCCGCGTCATGTTCATCGCCAACATGATCAAGATCCTGGGCTGCGCCATGATCTTCTTCCACGTCCATCCTTTACTGGCTTACGCCGTGGTGGGCTTCGGCGCGGCCGTGTACTCGCCCGCCAAATACGGCATCCTGACCGAGCTGCTGCCGGCTGAAAAACTGGTGGCCGCCAATGGCTGGATCGAAGGCCTGACCGTCACCTCCATCATCCTGGGCACCGTCATGGGCGGCGCGCTGGTGACCGGGCGCCTGTCGACCATGCTGCTCAATATCGACATTCCGCTGATCGACACCGGCATCGACACCAGCACCGAAGCGGCGCTGTGCGTGCTGGGCCTGACCTACGTGCTGGCCGCCATCTTCAACCTGCGCATCCCGGACACCGGCTGCGTCTACCCGCACCAGGAACGCAATCCGATCAAGCTGGTCGTCGATTTCTCGAACTGCTTCACGCTGCTGTGGAAGGACAAGCTGGGCCAGATTTCACTGGCGGTCACCACGCTGTTCTGGGGCGCCGGCGCCACCTTGCAGCTGATCGTGCTGGAATGGGCGCAGAAATCGCTGGGCATGCGCTACGACCAGGCCACCAGCCTGGTGGGCATGGTGGCCATCGGCATCGCCATCGGCGCGGTGCTGTCGGCGCGCTTCGTCACGCTGCGCAAATCGCTGTCGGTGATCCCGCTGGGCATCCTGATGGGCGTGATCGTGATGGGCATGACGCTGGTGTATTCGACCTGGATCGCCTATCCGCTGCTGGTGCTGATCGGCGCAATCGGCGGCTTCTTCGTGGTGCCCATGAACGCGCTGCTGCAGCACCGCGGCCACGTGCTGATGAGCGCGGGCCACTCGATCGCGGTGCAAAACTTCAACGAGAACCTGTCCATCCTGACCATGCTGGCGCTGTACTCGCTGATGATACGCCTGCACCTGGGCCTGAACACCATCATCATCCTGTTCGGCCTGTTCATGGCGGGCATCATGGTGTGCATCATGCAGATGCACAAGGCCAACCAGCGCGAACACGATTCGCTCGCGCTGATCGGCGAAGCCAAGCACTAGGAATCAAGGGGGCAGCAGCCCCTGCTCGCGGCGCGCGGCGGCACGCGCGCGCCAGTCGTCCGGCGCCACAAAGCCGCGCTCGCGCTCCACCAGCCAGCCATCCCGCTCCACCACCGACGCCACCATCACCGGCGACATCTCCTGTTCAAAACGGGCCAGCACGGCCTGCGCCACCTGCGCAGCATCCAGCGGCGCGGCGCTGTCCACGGCCGCGATGGAGTTGATGCGTGCGGGGCCGGCGGCAGGCGCGGCGGCGGGTGTGGCGGGTGTGGCGGGCGTGGCGGTCGCGGCGCGGACCTTCAGCGGCGCCAGCCATTGCAGGCGCGGCATCACCACGTATTGCTGGTCCGGCTGCGCAGCGCCATCGCGGCCGGCGGCGAATTCGCTCAAGGTGCTCCAGTAGCCCAGGCAGTGGGCGGGCGAAATGCCGGCCACGGCGTGCGGCGAGCCTTGCGGGTAGAACAGCCAGCCCTTGACCAGCGCCTGCGCCCTGTCCACCGGCTGCGGCAGCAGTGGCTGCGCGGCCGGATGGTAGGCCAGCTCCAGCTGCTTGGCAAAGGTCTTGCGCATCTTCACGCCCAGCGTGTCCGCCAGATTGGGGCCAACCAGGTGGTTGAAGCTGGCCGCGCCGGTCGTGTCATCCAGCAGATAGAACTTGGTGGCAAACTCCCAGTGCAGCAGTTCGCTGCCATGCCGCAGCAGGAAGTCGAACTCGCCCACCGTGTCATTGCGGTTGGCGCGCACTTGCAGGCCGTGGGCCACCAGCGTTCCCTGCTGCTCGAAATAGAAGGCCATCAGCTTCTCGGCGTACAGGCCGAGGCGCGAATAGAAACGGCTGCCCAGTGCGGCGTCCAGCGGCGCTGGGTCGCGCTCCAATGCGGCCAGCCAGCCTGCGGCGGCCTGCGCCGCCTGGCCCAGCGTGGCGATGCGGCCTTGCCAGTGGGGGGAATCGGGATCAAGCAGGTCGGGCGCTTCCAGCAGCCAGGCCAGCGCGCGCACATGGGGAAGGGTCAGATGACCCCATGTGCGCTCAAAGCGCTCCTGGTAGGTTTCCGCGCCTGCGGCGCGGGAAAAGATGCCAGCGCCAGCCAGGGCGTCAGGCCCGGCCGGCATGGGCCGCTTTCGCCAGGCACAGGTCGGACCACGCCTTGGCCTTGTCCGCCGGCTTGCGCAGCAGGTCGGCCGGGTGGTAGGTGGCAATGGTGGGTATGCCGTCGTAGCGCAGCACCTTGCCGCGCGCGGCCGCGCCCAGCAGGCCCTTGCCGGCCGTATGGCCCAGCGTGACGATCATGCGGCTGCCGGCCAGCTCCAGCTCGCGCTGCAGGTAGGGGCGGCAGGCCGCGAGCTGCTCGGCGGTAGGCAGGCTGTCGCTGCCGTCCTCCGCTACCGGCGGGCGGCATTTCACCAGCGTGGTCACGTAGGCGTCTTCCTCCGGCGCCACGGAGATGGCTTTCAGCATATTGTCCAGCAGCTGGCCGGGCTCGCCGGTGATGGCGCGCACTTCCTGCTCGTCCGCCGCGCCGGGCGCGGTGCCGAGCACCAGCCATTGCGCGCGCGGATCGCCGCGTCCGGGGACGGCGGCCTGGCGGCTGTGGCACAGATCGCAGCGCGTGCAGGTGGCAACGGCGGCCTGCAGCGCGGGCCAGTCCATATCGGCGATCTGCTGGCCGGCGGCTTGTGGCGCGTGGACAGCCGGAACGCTGGCTTCGGGCACGGGAACATCATCGAACCACGCGGTCGATTCAGGCTCCTCCGCGCCTGCGCCTTGCGGGCGCGGGGGCGCGGGCTGCACCGGCTTGGCGGGCGACTTCGTCACCGTGGGCGGCGGCGTGGCGGGCAGCGGCGTATTGTCGAACCAGGCGTTGTCGGCGTCTGCAGCAGGGGGAGCAGCGGGCGCGGGGCTCGCGGCAGGCGGCTGCGGCTGCGCAGCCACAGCTGCGACCGGCGCGACCTCGATTGGCGCGGGCGCAAACACTGGCGGCGGTGCGGCGTGCGGCGCGGGCTCCGGCTCGGCGGCGAAGGCCTCAACCTCCGGCGCATCGACATCGTCCATGCTCGCCACCGGATTGCGCAAGCGCCATTGCACGCCTACACCCATCTCCTGCAGGAAGACCTCGTTGCGGTTCATAAGGTATAACGCATGACGATCGCGTCCTCGCGTTGCTGGCTGCCTGCAGGGTAGTAGCCCTTGCGGCGGCCTATCTGTTCAAATCCGTAGCGCTCGTACAATTCCAGCGCGCGCGTGTTCGACGGCCGCACTTCCAGCAGCATCGATTCCATCCCCAGTCCGCGCGAGCAGGCCACCGACTGGTTCAGCAGGAAGCGTCCCAGCCCCTGCCCTTGCCATTCCTGCGCCACCGCCACGTTCAGCAAATGCGCCTCGTCGACCATCTGCATCACCAGGAAGTAGCCCATCAGCCGCATGTCCTGGCCGCGCAGCACCCAGGCCTGGTAGCCGCTGGCCAGCGAGTCGGCGAAATTGCCCCGTGTCCAGGGGTAAGGATAAACACTCTCCTCCAGCGCCACCACTTCGTCGATATCGCTGTCGCGCATCGGTTCATAGTTCAGCCGAGCCAGATCCCACACAGGTTTCATGCGGCGGCCTTTGCGGCATTGATCTCGCGCCGCTCGGCGCTGGTGTAGGCGATCTTGTTGCGCAGGTAGAGCGGCTGCGCATCCGCCGCTTTCACACCCTGCCCTGCCTCGAAGGCAATGCGGCCCAGCTGCGCGATCTGCGCCGCGTGCGGCATCACGTCCGCGTGCGCGCCGGCCGCGAAAGGCTTGCCCGCCAGCGCTTCGGCATACGCCGCAAAGCCGTTACCGCAAGCCGTCACTTCGCCCTGCGGCGCCACCGCGTCCGGCGCCGACAATGCGGGCGCCAGCACGGCCAGAGGCGCGGCCTGCGGGCCGCCGTCGAAGCGGTACTGCGCCCAATAGACTTCGCTCATGCGCGCGTCCAGCACGGCCAGGATCTCGCTGCCGCCGTGCTGCTGGTGGCAAGCCAGCGCCATCGCGTCCAGCGTCACCACCGGCACCAGCGGCAGGCCGGCGCCATAGCCCAGGCCCTGCGCGATGCCGCACGCGGTGCGCACGCCGGTGAAGGAGCCGGGACCGGAACCGTAGGCGATCGCGTCGCAATCGCGCAGCGCCACGCCGGCTTCGGCCAGCAGCTCCTGGATCATGGGCAGGATGGCTTGCGAATGGGTGCGCACGCCGGACGACGAGCGGGTGATGACTTCCTCGCCGCGCAGCAGCGCGCAGGAAGCCATTTCGGAAGATGTTTCAATTGCAAGTATGGTAGACATGCCGTATTTTAACCCGGCGCGGCCCCAACAACCCAGCCTGCTGCCTTGCTTTCCGGCTCGGGGTACAATACCGCGCATGCACAGCACTACCTTACATTCAGATAACCGCGCCGACGTTGCCGGCGCACTGGCGCAAGACCGTTGGATCGTGGCCTGCCTGTGCGCGGCCTGGTGCGGCACTTGCGCAGGCTACCGCGCCACCTTCGACGAACTGGCCGCGCGCCATCCAGACAAATACTTCCTGTGGGTGGACATCGAAGACCATGCCGACGTGGTCGGCGACCTCGATGTGGAAAACTTCCCCACCCTGCTGATCCAGCGCCACGAGGATGTGGCCTTTTTCGGCACCATGCTGCCCGACCCGAACGTGGCGCACCGCCTGATCCAGGCCCAGTGCAGCATGGACGACGCGGAACTGGCGCGCTATGCGCAAAGCAGCGAGGAGCGCCGCCACTGGCAGCGCGACTGCAATCTGCGCGCGCTGCTGGCCGGCGCTTCCTAGTCCGCCTTAAGCCAGGCGCAGCGGCAGGCTGCGCAGGCGCTGCCCGGTCAGCGTGAACACCGCGTTGGCCACGGCAGGCGCCACCGGCGGCACCGCAGGCTCGCCCATGCCCTCCGGCGGCTCGGCGCTCAGCATGATGATGGTTTCCACCTTCGGAGCCTGCGGCATCCGCAGCACTTCGTACTGGTGGAAATTGCTCTGCTCGACCTTGCCGTCCTTGATGGTGATTTCCCCCCTCAGCGCAGCCGACAGCCCGAACACCACCGCCGACTCCACCTGCTGCGAAATAATGCCGGGATTGACGGCAATGCCGCAATCGACCGCGCATACCACGCGGTGCACGATAATCTGCTTGTCCTGCACCGATACCTCCGCCACCTGGGCCACGATGGTGCCGAAGGACTGGTGCAGCGCCACGCCGTGCGCGCGCCCCGGCGGCGGCTGGCCGGCCTTGTCCACCGCCGCGTTCAGCACCGCCAGGTGGCGCGGATGGCGGTGCAGCAGCCCGCGCCGGAAGCTGGCGCCGCTCTGGCCTACAGCATGCGCCAACTCGTCGATGAAGCTCTCCTTGAAGAAGGCGTTGTGCGAGTGGCCCACTGAGCGGAAATAGCCGATCGGCACGGCGCTGTCGGCAGTGACATGCCGGACGCGCTGGTTGGGAATTTCGTACTGCATGTCGAACGCGCCTTCGGCCGTGGTCTTGTCCGGCCCTGCCCCCGGCAAGCCGAGGTTGCGCTTGAAGAACTGGTGGCCGATGGCGCCGCTGACGGACTTGCTGTCCCACGCGGCGATATTGCCCGCCGCATCCAGGCTGGCGGCAAAGCGGGCCAGCGCGGCCGGGCGGTATACATCATGCGTGGTGTCGTCTTCGCGCGACCAGATCATCTGCACCGGGGCGCCGTTGCATTCCTTCGCCACCGCCACCGCCTGCGCGATAAAGTCGGTCTCCAGGCGGCGCCCGAAGCCCCCACCCAGCATGCCGACTTCCAGCGTCACATCGGCCGCGCTCACGCCCGCCACCTTGGCGGCAGCGTCGATGGCCAGCCCCGGCGCCTGCGTCGACACCCACAGCCTGACCTTGCCGTCCTTGACCTGGGCCGTGCAATTGAGCGGTTCCAGCGCGGCGTGCGCCAGGAAGGGCGCACGGTATTCCGCCTTGAGCGTCTTCACGGCGCCCGCAGCTTGGGCCACGTCGTCCACCTCGCCGAGAGTGTAGTAGGCATGGCCGTCCTCGTCGTCCAGCTGCTGCGCGAACTGCTTGAACACGCCTTCGCTCGACAGCTTGCCGTGCGCGCCCTCATTCCAGGTGACCGGCAGCGCGGCCGCAGCCTGCTTCGCCTGCCAGTAATGGGCCGCCACCACGGCCAGGCCCGCGCTGGCGCCGGTCTTTTCCGCCAGCGCCGAGGAGAAATCGACCACGCGCGCCACGCCCGGCATCTTCAGTACCGCTGCCGTATCCACGCTGGCCACGGCGCCGCCGATCACGGGCGACATCTTCACTGCCGCGTACAGCATGCCTTCCGGCCGCGCGTCCAGGCCGAACCTGGCGCTGCCGTTGACCTTGGACGGCGTATCGAGGCGCGGCGCGGCCGTGCCGATCAGACGGAACTGGCCCACCGATTTCAGCCGCACCGTGCCCGGCGTCATGCCCGCGGCAGCGGCTACCAGCGCGCCGTAGGCGGCCCGCTTGCCGTTCGGGTGCGCCACAAAGCCCGCCTCCGTAAAGCACTCGGCCGGCTTCACTTTCCACTCTCGCGCGGCGGCCTCGATCAGCAAGGCACGCGCGGTGGCGCCGGCTTCCCGCATCGGCAGCCACAAGTCCTTCACGCTGGACGAGCCGCCCGTCATATTGATGCCCAGCTCGCGACCCACCTTGGACACCAGCCACCCGGCCAGGCGCTTGCCGCGCCCCTCTTCGTCCGGATGGAAAGGCAGGCTGTCGACCAGGATGGAGACGTTGCCATAGATTTTGTCGTTCGGCGCCTGCACCAGCTTTACCTGCGCCAGCGGCACGTCCAGTTCCTCGGCCAGCAGCATGGGCAGCGCGGTATGCACGCCCTGTCCCATTTCGCTGCGCGCCATCACCACCGACACGGTGTTGTCCGGTGCGATGGCGACCCAGCCGTTAAGCGGCACGGCGCCGCCGCTCACGGGCAGCGGCAGCTTGCCGCGCACGCGCTGGCGCGGCGGCAGTGCCCCCCAGCCAACCACCATGGCGCCGGCCACCGCAGTGGCGCTCAGCAGAAAACGGCGGCGCGACAACTTCATAACTTCCTTTCGGTTGGGGAGATGCGGATCAGGACTGCCAGCGCTGCAGCAAATCGTCCGGCAGCACAGGCTTGCTGTAGAAGTAGCCCTGCGCCAGGTTGCAGCCGTGGCGCAACAGGAAGGCGGCTTGCTGCTCGGTCTCCACGCCTTCGGCAATGACGGACAGATTCATGCTCTTGCCCAGCTGGATAATGGCGATGGCAATGGCCTCGTCGTTGGCGTCGGTGGAAATGTCCTTGATGAAGGAACGGTCGATCTTCAGCGTCTGTACCGGCATCTGCTTCAGGTAGGCCAGCGAGGAATAGCCGGTGCCGAAATCGTCGATCGCCAGGCCCACGCCGATGGAATGCAGGTCATTGATGAAGACCATGGCGTCGCCGGTGTTCATGATGACGGACTCGGTCACTTCCAGCTGCAGGCGGTGCGGCTCCAGGCCCGTCTCGCGCAGGATATCGCCCACCATGGAGGCGATGCTGCCGCGCTCGAACTGCTTGGCCGACAGGTTGACGGCCATCTTCGGCACCCACAGGCCGGCCTCCTGCCAGCGCACCATCTGCAGGCAAGCCTGGTACAGCACCCACTTGCCCAGCTGGTTGATGTAGCCGGTGTCCTCGGCCAGCGAGATAAAGCGGTTCGGCGGCACCAGGCCCAGTTCCGGGTGGTTCCAGCGCACCAGCGCCTCCACGCCCACCAGGCGGCCGGTGTCGATCTCCACCTGCGGCTGGTAGTTCAGGAACATCTCGTCCTTCTCCAGCGAGCGGCGCAGGAAGGTCTCCAGGCGCAAGCGCTCCACGCCCTCGCCCGACATGGACGGCGCATAGAAGCGGTAGCCGTTGCGGCCGCGCGCCTTGGCCTGGTACATGGCCACATCGGCATTGCGGATCAGCATATTCAGATCGGTGGCGTCGGCCGGCGACAGGCTGATGCCCACGCTGCAGGTGATGAACAGCTCGTGCCCGGCCACCATGAAGGGCTGCTCGAACATGCCCACCAGTTTTTCAGCCACCTGGCTGGCGCCGTACTGGCCGTCCACGTTCTCGAGCAGCACAATGAATTCGTCGCCGCCCAGGCGGGCCAGCGTGTCGCCGTCGCGCAGCTTGTCCTGCAGCGCCGTGGCCACCTGCTTGAGCAGCTCGTCGCCGATATGGTGGCCCAGCGTGTCGTTGACGTTCTTGAAGCGGTCCAGGTCGATGAACAGCAGCGCCAGCTGCTCATGCTCGCGCGTGGCGCGCTGCAAGGCGTGGTGCAGGCGGTCGTGGAACAGCAGGCGGTTCGGCAGCGCGGTCAGCGGGTCGTGGTGGGCCAGGTGGTCCAGCTTTTCCTGCGACTGCTTGACCAGGGTGATGTCGCCGAACACGCAGACGTAGTGCGTGGTCACGCCGCGCGTATCGCGCACCGCGCTCACCGTCAGCCACTCCAGATACAGCTCGCCGGTTTTGCGCAGGCTCCAGATCTCGCCGCGCCAGAAGCCGGTGTTTTCCAGTTCCTGCCACATGTCGTCGTAGAAGGCTTCCTCGTGGCGGCCCGAGCGCGTCAGCGAGCGGTCCTTGCCCAGCGCGTCCTGCTCGCTGTAGCCGGTGATCTGCGTGAAGGCCGGGTTCACGGCCACGATGGTGCCCTTGTCGTCGATCACCATCACACCGTCGGCGATATGCTCGAGCACCGTGGCCGACAGGCGCAGCTTCTCTTCCGCCTCCTTGCGCGCGGTCACGTCGGCATACACCCAGATGCTGCCCTCGTTGGCGCGGCTCTGGTCGATGGCGCAGCCGCTCACCATGCACCAGAACAGCGTGCCGTCCTTGCGCCGGTAGTGGCGTTCCTCGCTGAAGTACTCGCCGGCCGACAGCGTGGGGTACTGGCGCGCGCCGGCCGATTCGAACTCGAAGGCGGTGGGGAAGACAATGGCGGTGGAGGCGCCGGCCATGTCGCCCGGCTCGTAGCCGAACAGCTCTTCGCAGCGCCGGTTGACGGACACGATCTGGCGGTTGCGCACGAACATCACGCCGAACATCACGTTGTCCAGGATGGCGCTCTGCTCGGCCAGCAGGCCTTCGATGCGCATTTCATTGTGCTTGCGCTGGCTGATATCGGAAATAATGCCGTCCACCCAGGGCGCCTTGTCGCCCGGCTCGGACACCTGCGGCTGGCCGTTCTCGGCCACCCAGCGCTCGGTGCCGCTGGCGTCCGTGATGCGGTATTCCACCGCATAGGGCTTGCCGTCGCGGATGGCCTGGCTCACCACGCGGCGCTGCATGCGGCGGTCTTCGGGGCAGATCAGGTTGGCCCAGGAATGGCTGGTGCTGCGCATGAACTGCGCGGCCGAGTAGCCGGAGATGTCTTCGATGGCGTCGCTGACGAAATCGACCGGGCCGTCCGGGCGGAAGCGGAACACCGCGCCCGGCACCTGGGTCACGATGGTGCGGAAGCGCTCCTCGCGCTGGCCGATGTCCTCGAACAGATGCTTGATCGCCACCCGCATCTGCTCGAGCTGGCCGGACAGGCGTCCCAGCTCGTCGCTGCCGGTCAGTTCCAGCCGGGTTTCGAAGTCGCCGTGCGACAGGCGGTCGGAGAAGCGCATCAGCTTGCGCAGCGGCTTGATCAGGCGCTTGTTCAGGAACAGCACGATGAGCAGCAGCGACACGGTCAGCTGCGCCGCCAGCACGAAGACGTAGGACAGCTGCTTCTCGCGCAGCTCCTGCTGGCTGCGGGCGTCGTCCATCTCCACCATGATGCGGCCGATCTTCTCGCCGCGCACCAGGATTTCGCGCTCGGCGCGGTAGACGTTGCCGGTGGTCTGGCGCGGCGACTGCAAGTGCATGAACTGGGTTTCAGCCTGGCCGGTGACCTGCACCTGCAGCACCGAACGGTCGCGCATGACCGATTCGACCAGCGAATGGGCCGACTCGGCGTTCATATTCCACAGCGATTCCTGCATGCCGAGCGCCAGGATGTCGGCATTGCGCTGCAGCGACTCGTTGAGCGCCATCTTGGCCGACTGCTGCTCGTGCACGCCGATCAGCAGATAACTGCCTATCATTGCAGGAATCACAAGGCCGCCAAACACCACCAATAGCAAAGCGCCATAGATGGATAGGCCGTACAGCGCGCTCAGACGGGAACGCATCCTTCTGTATAAAGAACTAATCATGCACCACGGGGACTTGGTCTTACGCTTGTTTGCTAATACAGGATTCTTCGTTTGCAACAATTATGCACGCAAACAAGTGTCCGAGTCATCAGAATACATTTCGCCGCACGCCATGGGCGCAAGCAGGAATGCCGCAAGCTTGCTATTATCGCCCCTCTTTCAACGAGGAGCCTGCCATGACTTTTAATACCTATACCGCATCCATCCCAGTGTTCAAGCAGATTCTGAACAGCCTGCTGGCCATCCTCGACAAGGCCGAAGCCCATGTAACCGACAAGAAACTTGACGCTAATGCCCTGTTGCAATTCCGTCTGTTCCCGGACATGCTGCCATTCTCGCGCCAGATCCAGATCGCCACCGACTTCGCCAAGGGCGCGGGCGCGCGCCTGGCCGGCCAGGAAGTGCCGCCGTATGAAGACACCGAAAAGAGCTTTGCCGAACTGAAAGCGCGCATCGCCAAGACCATCGCCTTCCTGGACAGCCTGAACGCGGCCGACTTCGGCGGCGCCGAAGACCGCGCCATCACCACCGGCAGCGGCGAGAAGACCAAGCACTTCACCGGCAGCACCTATCTGCTGCACTACGCGCTGCCGCACTTCTTCTTCCACGCCACCACCGCCTACGACATCCTGCGCCACAACGGCCTGGAAATCGGCAAGAAGGACTACATCGGCACCTATTGATGCCTTGAACTAGCTGTTGCGGCGCGGGTAGCCCTGCGCCGTGATGCGCTGCCACACCAGCTCCTTTTCCGCCTCCCCCATCGACACCCAGTGCGCCACTTCCATATAAGTGCGGCCGCAGCCGCGGCAGATGTCGTCGAAGGTGGTGGAGCAGACGGCCACGCAGGGCGTGTCCGGGCGCTGCGGCGCGGGCGCGGACGGGCTTGCCGCCTCGTGCACCGCCGCCGCCATGCGCTTCAGTTCCATTTCCGTCATTCCTTCACCTGGCGCTTCACGTCGAGATCCAGTGCGTCCCAGCCCTCGTGGCCCAGTTTTTCCATGGTTTCGAGATTCTTTTCGAAAATGTCTTCCGCTTCCGGGAAGGCTTCCACCGCGCGGTCCACGCTTTCCTCGCGCAGCAGGTGCAGCGTGGGGTAAGGCGAACGGTTGGTGTAGTTGCCGATGTCGTTCTTGTCGGTGTCGGCGAACTGGTAGTCCGGGTGGAAGCTGGCCACCTGCAGGATGCCGTCCAGGTCCATTTCCTCCAGCGCGCCGTCGGCCACGTCCAGGAAGTCGTTATAGTCCTCGAAGTCGTTCAGCACCTGCGGATGGATAATCAGCGTGGTGTCGATCTTTTCCGGGTTCGTTTCGGCCAGCAGCTCCAGCTCGTCCATCAGCACTTCCATCAGTTCCTCATCGGTGGCGGCGTCCGTCACCACGTAGCGGATCTGGTTCTTGATATGCACGGCCTTGGCGAAGGGGCACAGATTGAGGCCGATAACGGCTTTTTCCAGCCATTTCTGGGTCTGGGCGATAACGGTGGCGTGGTCGGCGATGGGCTTGCTCATAGGGGTCTTCCTTGTAAATGCTTGCGGCGAGCGCGCATTGTACGCACTCCGGCAAAATGCCGTCTACTTCCGTCAACTGCGATATATTTGCCGACATTATTACATTAAAAGAAACTGTCATCCGGACGACATAATTCTTGACTCAGCCGGTCCAACCTACGTACACTGCCCCATTATTCATGGTTCGTCCGTGTTTCTCGACGACAACAATGGAATACTATGCAAGCACGATTTAAATTCCTACCCTTGCTGGCGGCGCTGATTGGCCTGGCGCCGGCGATCAGCCAGGCACTCGACAGCGCGCCCCCGGCGGCGCCATCGGCCAGCCTCCCCCTGATCCCGCTGACCACGCCCGCCACGGCAAAACTGCCGACCTCCGAACTGCTCCCCGCCTCCAAAGTTGTAGCCAAACCCGCCGTCAGCGAAGACGCGTTCCGGGAAACCGACGTTTGGGGCCGCATCCGCACCGGCTACGCCATCCCTGATATTAACAACGAACTGGTGCACAAGCACGTTACCTGGTACGCCACGCGTCCGGACTACATTGCCCGCACCACGCAGCGTGCCTCGCGCTACCTGTTCCACGTCGTCACCGAGCTGGAAAAGCGCAGCATGCCGACCGAACTGGCGCTGTTGCCCTTTATTGAATCGGCCTTCAACCCGCAAGCCCTGTCCAGCGCCAACGCGGCCGGCATGTGGCAGTTCGTGCCCGGCACTGGGCGCGACTACAACCTGAAGCAGGACGCCTTCAAGGACGAACGGCGCGGCATCCTGGCCTCGACCGACGCCGCCCTCAGCTATCTGCAGCGCCTGTACGATATGTTCGGCGACTGGCAGCTGGCCCTGGCCGCCTACAACTGGGGCGAAGGCAATGTGCAGAAAGCCATCAAGCGCAACCAGGCAGCCGGCAAGCCCACCGATTTCGAAAGCCTGGCCGAGCTGATGCCGGCCGAAACCCGCAACTACGTGCCAAAACTGCAAGCCGTGAAGAACATCGTGGCCAATCCTGCCCAGTTCAGCCTGCATTTGCCCGTGATCGACAACCAGCCTTATTTTACCGCCGTCGACAAGACCAGCGATATCGACCTGGCCATCGCCGCCCAGCTGGCGGAAATGCCGGTGGACGAGTTCAAGGCGCTCAATCCGCAGTTCAACCGCCCTGTCATCACCGGCGGCGAACAGACCCGCATCCTGCTGCCCAAGGCCAACGCCGAAAAGTTCAACCTGAACCTGGCGCAATGGGGCCGCGCGCTGTCGAGCTGGACCACGCACAAGATCACCAGCGCGCGCGAGCGCATCGAAACGCTGGCGTCCAAGTTCCACACCACGCCGGAAGTGATACGCCAGGCCAACAATATTCCGAGCAAATCGGTGCTGAAAGCCGGTTCCACCATCCTGGTGCCGAAGACTTCGTCCTCGCTGCACATGGACATCGCGCCGGAAGTGGCGGACAACGCCGTGGTGGCCTTCGAAGCCGACCGTGGCGGCAAGCGCGCCAGCAATTACAAACAAGCCAAATCCGGCACCGCCAAGGATGCTCCGGTAGCCCTGGTCAAGGCCCGCGTCCCGCGCGACGCCGCCGGCAAAAAGAAAACCAAGCAGAATTAAGCGGGTTGGCGGGTTACGCTACGCTAACCCGCCCTACGCATACCGATGCGATACCGTAGGGCGGGTTAGCACGCAGTGCGTAACCCGCCACGCGGTGCCACAAAAGTTGCAGTCCCGGCAGCTACCCCCTACAATCTCGATCTCACGGTATCGGGTCTCCCGCCCACCACTAGAATAAACAACCCATACTGTCGCTAACGCCGCCCCGCGCGCGCGTGCCATCGCAGCAGTAGCAATTGGAGTGAACATGGCGTTCTTACAAGGCAAGAAAATCCTCATCACCGGCCTGCTGTCCAACCGGTCCATCGCCTACGGCATCGCCAAGGCCTGCCAGCGCGAAGGCGCGGAACTGGCATTCACCTATGTCGGCGAGCGTTTCAAAGACCGCATCACCGAGTTCGCCGCTGAATTCAACAGCAAACTGGTGTTCGATTGCGACGTCAGCAGCGATGAGCAGATCGAAGCCCTGTTTGCCGACCTGGGCAAAGAGTGGAGCCAGCTGGACGGCCTGGTGCACGCCATCGGCTTCGCGCCGCGCGAAGCCATCGCCGGCGAATTCCTGGACGGCCTGACCCGCGAGAACTTCCGCATCGCGCACGACATCTCCGCCTACAGCTTCCCGGCCATGACCAAGGCCGCGCTGCCGCTGCTCAAGCCGGGGTCGTCGGTGCTGACCCTGTCCTACCTGGGCGCGGTACGTGCGATTCCTTACTACAACACCATGGGCCTGGCCAAAGCCTCGCTGGAAGCGTCGGTACGCTACCTGGCGGAAAACCTGGGCCAGATGGGTATCCGCGCCAACGGCATCTCGGCCGGTCCGATCAAGACCCTGGCCGCGTCCGGCATCAAGGACTTCAGCAAGCTGCTGGGCTTCGCGTCCTCGCACGCCCCGCTGCGCCGCAACGTGACGATTGAAGAAGTGGGCAACACCGCCGCCTTCATGCTGTCCGACCTGGCCTCCGGCATCACCGGCGAAATCACCTATGTGGACGGCGGCTTCTCGCACGTCATGGGCCTGAACGCCAGCGACTACCAGTAAGTTGCGCTCACCGCGCAGCATGAGCGATCTTTCCGACGAAGCGCTGATGCTGCGCTACTGCGAAGGCGACCTGTCCGCCTTCCAGGAGCTCTACGGCCGCCATAGCCGCGGCCTGTACCGTTTTCTCTGCTGGCGCTCCCCGCGCCGCGACTGGGTCGACGAAATCGCCCAGGACAGCTGGTTCAGCCTGCACCAGGCGCGCGCCAGCTACACCCCGCAAGCCACTTTCCGCACTTTTCTGTACCAGATCGCCCGCAACCGCCTGATCGACCTGCTGCGCCAGCCGCAAGCGGCGGTAGAGGACGAGCTGACGGCGCCGGTCATTGACGCATCCGCCGCGCCCGACGCGGCGATGGAGTCGCGCCAGCAGAACAGCGCGCTGCACGCGGCCATCCATGCGCTGCCCGGCGAACAGAAGGAAGCGCTTATACTGCAACAATTCAGCGGCATGTCGCTGGAGGAAATCGCCCTGCTGGTGGCGGCGCCGGTGGAAACCGTGAAGAGCCGCTTGCGCTATGCGATGAAGAAATTGCGCGGGCAGTATGCGCAGGAGGAGCAGGCATGAGCGGCAAGGACCACGATCAACTCGACGATGCGGAATTCGCAGCCTTCCTGCAAGGCGACGATGCGCTGGCGCGCGATCTGGCCGCGCTTGAACAGCCTGCGCCGCCGCCGGCGCTGGACGCTGCCATCCAGGCCCGCATCGCCGCCGCCCTCGCCGCCGAGCGCCTTGCCGCGCAGCCGGCCGCGAACGATCCCGTTGTGGACACTGCCGCAAGCGGCGGCGCCGCGCCCACGGTACTCAGCCGAAAATCGCGCTGGCAATCGCGCTGGCAATCGCGCTGGCAGCTGCCGCTGGCGCTGGCCGCCGGCGTAGCGGCCATCTCCGTCGCGCTGCCATTGTGGCAAACGCACGATCCAGTCACCGAGGCCATGGTGGCTGCGGCGCCAGCCCAGCCTGCAGCGCCTCCTCCGCCCGCCGCGCCTACCGTGCCCGCCGCCTCCACCGCGCCGGCCGTCGCCACGCCTTCCGCCGAGCCCAGGCAGGAGCCCGTGCCGGCAAAGGCGGCGAAGCGGGAACAGGCGGCGCCGGTGGCCAAAAAAGCATCCGAACCGAGGGACGCCGTGGTTGCCGAGGACGTCGGCCTGCCGCCCATATTCATTCCCGAGCCCGCCCCCGTGACGCCGCGCCCTCCCGCGCTTATGTTTGCGCCGCCACCCGCGCCTGCGCCGGCAGCGCCGCCTATGCCTGCGCCTGCGCCAGTCGTTGCACCAGCAACGGCACCGGCGCCTCCTGCGCCTCCTGCCCCAGCGCCGGCTGGCTATGCGCCTGGCACGGTCATCGCCAACGCCACAAACGTGCGTCCCGAATCACTGCGCCGCGCGCCGCAAACCGTGTCCGTCACGGGATCGCGCATCATGGCCCCCGGCGAAGCACAGGGTGAGATCCCGCCCCAGGCCTGGCTGCAGAAAATTGAAGAACTGCTGAAGCAAAACGAAAGCGGCGCGGCCCTCGCCGAATGGCGAAAGTTCCGCGCCGCGTATCCAGCCTATCCGGTGCCGGACAAGCTGTCCTCCAATTTCCCGCCAGCCGCCGAATAGCCCAGGACTAGCTGCCGGGCACTTCGAACTCGCCCACCAGCACCGTGCTGCCGCGCCCGGTCAGGCGCACCGTCACCATCTCCTCTTTCGCGTCCGGCGTACCGAACGCCGTCGTCAGGCGCAGCTGGACCGTGGTGGCGCCCGCAACCAGCTGCTGCCGGTGGCCAAAGAAATTGGCATGCACCTGGTACTTGCCCGGCTTGGCTTTGCGCAGCGAGAATTCCTCCGGGCCATAGCCGCCCGTGAAGTCGCGCGAAATGCGGCCGCCCTGCACGGTAATCATCTGCGCGTAGTAGCAGCGCTCGCCGTTCGGGTCCGTCACCCACAAGTCCATATCGCTGTTGTCCGCATCCCAGGTCAGCACCGCGCGCAAATCGAGCGGCAGGTTTTTCAGCAGACGGCCATCGATACGGCCGGTGTCAACCGTGCCTTTGGGCGCAGCCGCGATAATGGCGTTCATCTCGGCCAGCGCAATCAGCTCGATATCCGCAAAGCGCCCATCCCATGGCCGCAGCACCACTTCATACAGCTGGTCCACCGCCTGCTGCGGCTTGCCTGCCGCGGCATATGCCAGCCCCAGATCGCGATAGGACTGCGGCTCCTCGCCCGCCAGCAGCAGCACCTGCTCAAACAGCGGCACGGCCAGCTGCGGCAAGCCCGCCTGCAAAAGCCGGTAGCCCAGTATGCGCAGCACATGGCGGTTCTCCAGTTCCAGCTCGGCCAGATTGGACAGCACCCGCAAGCCCAGGTCGCGCTGGCCGCGCTCGATCAGCATGTCCGCCACATCCAGGTAGAAGGCGCTGCTGCCGCTCCATGACGGCCGCTCGTCCAGATAGATCGCATACAGCGCGTCGCTGCTCGCCGCCTTCATGCGCGCAATGTAGGGCGCGTTCGCGGACCATTTTTTCATCGAGATCGTGCCCGCGCCGGCCGTGCCGGCCTGCGGCGTTGCCGAAGCCGGGGCCGAAGTTTGGGCGGGGGCATAAGCCAAAGCAGGAGCCGGGGCCGAAAAAGGGGCCGGAGGCGGGGGTGGTCGCGGAGAGACTGGCGCCGGAGCTGGCACCTCAGGCGCGCGCTCAAACGCCAGCGGTGCGGATGCCCGCCGCGCCGCGTTGGTGGCGTTGGCAATGACGTTACCGGGCGCCGCCCCGATATCCTCGGCGACCACGACGTCCCGCAATGGCCCGACGCTGCTACCCGTCACCTTGATCGGCCCCAGGCCCGCGCCGCTATCAGTGCGTGGCAGCACTTGCGCAAGTTTGGCAGCGGCCTCTTTCGGGTAATCCTTGTTCCACCAGGCCTCCTTCTGCTGGAAGCGACGCACCACGTCATCAAGCTGCTTGACGCGCCGCTGCGCAAGCTGGGCGCCGAAGCGTGCCTTCATCTTCTCGTAGTCGGCCAGCAATTCGGCAGGCGGCGTTACGTCGTAGCGCACGTAGTCGTCCAGGCGCTCCAGCACCAGCAGAGAGGTCTCGCGCGTCGGCAGGCCAAACTGCGCGCCCAGGCGGCGGATGGCGCCGCGATGCAGATCGAACTCCGCCTCCAGCTCGCGCAGCTTGTAGCCTGCCCACACCAGGGCCGCCTGCGGATGCAGCGGCGCTTTCTCCCCGACCGCCAGTTTGATCTCGGTGGCTTTCCCCTGCTGCACGATGGTCAAAGCCACTTGCGCCGACGGCTGCGTGAGCTTGCCCGCCACGCGCAGCATGCCTTGCCGCGCACCGGACAGGTCGGCCAGCAGGTCCTTGGCGCCGTCCGCGTGCAGATCATGCAGCTGCGGGCCGTCGGTCAGCAGCATCTCCGCCGCCGCGCCGGGGCGGTCCGCCTGCACCTGCACCAGCTGGCCGCCGCTGCGCTCAGCCAGCGCCGCCAGCCTGCCGGTGTCCGCACTGGCGGCGGAGTTCATGGCATACAGCCGCTGGCCGGACGCCAGCACGGGAAACTTCGCGCCGCCGTAGTTCAGCAAACCGTCGCTCACCAGCAGGTATTCGTCCACGCCGCGCTGCGGCTGCCAGTCCGCCAGCGCGCTGGCGCCGTCGTACACGGTGGACAGCAAGTCCTTGCGCAAAGCGCTCCAGTTGCCACGCTCGATTTGATAAGCGACCGCCGCCTCCGGCCTGTCCCGCAGGCGCTGCAGCCGCACTTCGGCCCGGCCCAGCGCCTTGAAATAGCGGTCCAGCTCAGCCAGTTCCGCGTCTATATGGCGGTTGGCGCCGGAGCCCGAGCTATCCCACAGCAGGCCCACCACCTTGGGGAGCTTGCGCGCCACGCGCCGCGCCGCCACCGGAATCTCCGCCACAAAATAGCGTTCGCCGTCGAATTGCTGGACATAGGCTTGCGGCTGCGCGCTGCCCGGCAGGCGCAGCGCCAGCGCAGCGTTGGCCGCGCCGGTGTAATCCTGCTTTGCCACCTGCGCGCGGTAGCCGTTGCGCATGCCTTCGAAATGCAGCTCGCCCAGGGCGCCGCTGGTGCTCGGCGCGGCGCTGGCGCCGTTCACTTGCAGGCTCAGGCCAAAATCCCGCACCCGCTCGCCGTAAGCCAGCGGCAGGCGGTAGATCCAGCCTGTACCGTCGCGCGCCAGCGTCTCGCTGTATTTCACTTCCACCGTGCGCGTTCCCTGCGCGGGTATCGGGTACACCCGCAGCCGGAAGTTATTGCCCTCGGTGCGTTCCAGCAGGCCCGGATCGATGCCGCGCCGCTCCACCGCCTCCAGTATCTCGCGCCCCCGGCTCTTTTCCACCGGCACGGCAGGCCGCAGCTTGCCGTCGATATCCAGCGCGAAAGCGCTGATCTGCTGGCCTTCCAGCAGCGGGAAATGCAGATGCCCCTCCAGCGCGCGGCCGTTCGGATTGAAGAACACCATGCGCACCGTGGTTTCCGCCATGCCGCCGCTGACGGCGCCGGCTATGCTCACGCTTTGCAGCCGCACAGGGCGCTCGCCGTTCAGGGTTTCCATGCGCGGCATGGGGACAGCTGCGCCGGCGCCGCATGGCAGCGCGCACAGCATCAATAACAGGACTAGCAATCGCAACAGCATGGCACTCTCCTTGACCCGGCTTCTTCCGGCATGGGAGTGAAACGGTGCGATGCGCCGAACGGGGTTAAAAAGGCAAAAATATTTCAAACCCGGCGGCCCGGGCGCCGGATGCGGTATCTATTCCTGCCCGCGCTGCGCCAGGAAATAGGCGGGGCTGGTGAGCAACAAGGACACCAGATCGGCCTGGCGGCGCGTGCCGGTCTTGTTAAAGATGCTTTTGAGCTGGCTGCGCGCCGTGCTGATGGCCGTGCCGCGCTCGCCGGCCGCCTCTTCCAGCGTTTTGCCGCCGCACAGTGCCGACGCCAGCGCCGCCTCGGCGGCCGACAGGCCGAACAGCTGGCGCAGCAGGTCCGCCTGCACCACCGGCGTACTGAGCGGATCATAGGCCAGTACCAGCGCCGCGCCGGGCAGCGCGCTTCCCTCGCCCATCTGCAGCGGCGTCACCAGCAGCGACAGCGGCGCGGCGCCGGCGCGCGGCAGCAGCACCACGCCCGGCTCCGGCGATCCGTCGCCATGGCTGGCGCGCACCGCCCCGCACA